>NZ_JBBDLU010000001.1:0-7318 GCF_040878665.1 Candidatus Nitrosopumilus sp.
ATTTTACGAAATAATGAGGAATTAGTGCAAAATCTTTGCCCCTAATTATATCCCCAAACACATAATGCTTCCAATTTAATTTGAACTAAATACATGTTCAAACCTTGACAGATTCAACAGTTCAAACCTATTAGGATTCGAACATGAACACAAAGATTATTCTAAAATCCAACCTGATTCACATGCAGTTTTGAATATTTTATCTCCATTGTATCTTATTTCAAATCGTGGAGGGGCATTTATTGTATTTTGAGCTTCAAAAGCACAAACATCTCTAGATCCTTTGCTAATGTCCCCTAATTCTACTATTGGTTCTTTGAATAATCCATCATTTAATGATACACACTGAACATTCTGTAAATCTTCTTTGTACGATTCTACCGAAACTGTTGCCCATTTGTCTACTTCACATCTTGCATATGCTTGTATGTCAGAACGATATCTGTTATTGTCATAGTCTTTCATTTGTGTATAATTTAGTGCAGTAAATGATGCCACTCCAAATATTGCAGATATACATAATGCAGCTAGTGCATAGTTTCTTACATCTGTGCTCTTGTCTGTCATGTGAGTTTGTGTTGATTAGACACATTTAGGAATTACTGTAATATCTTAAGACATGATTTTATACTAATGATCTCAAACCTGTATGGACTCGCCATTTCATCAGATGTGAGAGACTATGATCCACGTGAGAAGAGAAATGCAAACCACGTTACAACTAAAAGAAAAGCAATGAATGGCATGTACGCATAACCATATTTCCATTTAACAAATCCATAGGCAATCATAGGTACAGATACTAGGGTTATTGGAGGTCCAAATAATGCCATGTATTGGGAATAGTGCATTGGGGGAATACATGAAACATCTGGATCATATTCACAAGGAGGCAGAGTAGAACGATATTCATGGTATTCGGCTATCAAAATAACTCCATAATGGAACATTAACAATCCCACCACAAATCCAATTGAACCCGATATAATGAAAATTCTTTTCATTTTATTTTTCGCTTTATTACAAGTAAAATCACTAAAACGTTCATAGTACAATACTACGGATTATTCCGTTATTGATTAATTCTTCTGATGTTTTGTTTCCGTATCTGATGGTATAGGCATATTATTCTGTTACATGGCTTGTGGTAGAACTGATTTATAGTTCAAACCTATTGGGATTCACAACTGCATTCATCAGAATTTCAAAAAATATAAAGTCAATCTCTCTTTGATATTACTTGTTTTTTGGAGGATTGTTGTCTCTGCCACCTCCAGAAGGTTTCCCTGGGTTCTTACTTGGTTTTCCTCCTGGTCCTTTTTTCATTTGAATCATGCAAATAAAACAAAATTATGAGTATTAAGATCATGCATGTGCTATTTAGAAAACATAAAAACAAACTCTGCCATATAATGTGAAAATGCCTCAGTCACTATCAGATATCTTAAGAAAGACAATCAGAAAGGAACTGTCTCAAGGTGCAGATTACTCTACTACTGCCAAAAGAGGCGAATTTCATGAAGATTTTATGGATTCTCATCCAGATGTAACATGTGATATAACACTAATTGTAAAAATATTCAAGGAAATCTATGAAGAACGTGGGATAGATCTGTATTCAGTTGGCCTTTCAAGAAAAAAAAGTACAACGTAAAACTTGCAGAGCAATTAAAACAACAGCGCAAAAAATGATTATGATATGGTATTCTAGTATCTCTTCGCATTACCTAAATCACCATTTTAGGTGTACGAAGTATAGCTAGCTATGAAAAAAGCACCAAAAAGCTATGAAATTTCATAGCTATGAAAAGACATAGCTATCAAACCTCTTGATCATAGCGCCTGAGAATTAGCTATGATAGCGCACGAAATTGCGACATAGCTATCAAAAAGTGCTACATAGCATTTGATACTGCGTAACAGGCGTTTTTCTGTGAAATTTTGATACAATCTGTTACAAAAAACGATAGCATTTGATACTGCGTAACAGAGAAAGCTATCACTTCGCACACCTAGTTAGGTGTACGAAGTATGGTGAAATGGTGTGATACTTTGCAGAAAAAAATATTCGAACCTTTTTTTCAGAAAGTATTATTTGCAAGTACTACCATACTAGTTTAGAATAAGTTAGTGAAATTAAAAAGAACTTCACAGACCCAAGTCCCATCCGGTCCAGTACAATAATGTTCTTTATTACGGTCCACTCCGCATAAATTTTGGCGTGAAAATTAAGATAAAAGAAGAAGACCTTGAAAAGATTCAAGACAAGAAAAAACACCAAGAAGCTAAAAAACATGAACTGTGTGTAATGATTTCAAAATTTGAAAATTCAATGCTAAGAATTCAACAGCATGTCAAAGATTATCAAAATAAAGATATTGCCTGCAAAGATCTAGAAGTTTCAAGCATTTTTGGAATAGTTGATCATCAATTAGGACATATACAAAGATTCAGGAATTTGGTAAATGAATAATACTTTGAAGTCGTGTCCTAATTATAACAGTGCAAACACTTGTGAAATTATTGATAAAAATGACAATAATTAAAAATTGATTGTGAAGGAGAATGAGGCGAACCGAAATTATCGAATTAAATCCCAATTATTTTTGAAATAGGTGGCATCATTCTTGAGATTTCCAAGATACAGATGTTCATCTCTTAGTGTGAAGTTGACCCGATATCTTTTGCCATGATCAACAACGAGAATATTTTTCTGATCGATGTTTTTTTGTATTTCCACGTAAGGGAGAATCATGATTCCTTCTCACTCGTAAATATGTCTGACCGTTCCAGATCTTATTCATATTATCAATTACTATGTCAGGCATCAAATCCAGCCTGTTTTTTGATTTTAATGGAATAATTTCTTGTCTAATTGCTTCTAAGACCTCATCACTAGTCTGCATTATTAACTTCCATTTTTGAAACTGGTTGTCAAAATTTGTGTCAAAATCCAAAACACCGAGTACCTGTTGCAGATGAACTGCATAGCCTTTATCTCTACAAATTACTGTTTTTGGCTGGTAGTCCTCTGTCCTTTCAGGCATCTTTTCCCTCTCTTGTTGGATTGTTTTGCTGATTATTGTAAACTGATTTTATTTTCTCAAATTCCTCATTATTCTCAGAAATTTCTCTGAATAATTCCAAATCATTTTTCTCCATCTGCAGATTCGATTGTTTTATTCTCTTATCCATCATTTTTTCAAATTCTTTGATGAATTTGGAAGAATATTGACTCACTTTCTTTGAAATTATATCTTCCATGTTCTCTTTGAGGTGCTCTAGCTCTTCTTTGATGCTTTGCCTCTCTTTCTCTAATTTCTCCTCATTTTCTAACGCTATTTTTAGATCAAGGGGTTTTCCGCATTTTGAACACATTTTTGAATCATATGAGTTTGGAATGTCACAAATTTTACAAATTTTTGGCTTGTTTACCAAATCTGTACTTTTCGCAGAAGAAATTCCATAATGCTTTAAGATTGCTTCTTCAACGTCAGAATTCATCATGTGTTCATATCTTCCTGGCATTTTTGACCCTGATGACCATCCATATCTTTTCTTTTGCAATGATTCAGTAAGATACATTCCAGTTTTAGTGGCGCCAGTATGACGAAATAGATTTGGCCAAATTCTTTTGTGGATTTTGGCAATATCACAAATTCTTTGCAATCTCTTTCTCATTGCAGCATAGGACCAAGATTCTCCAAATCTTCTATCATCCATTGTAATCCACAATGGCGATTCAGGATCAGAACTGTTTGGATGTTTTTCAATGTATGCTGCCAAATCCGGAACACATTCTATTACTCTGACAGGTCTTGGACCAGTTTTCCCATCAACTACAATAACTGCACCCTTGTCATCAAACTTTACATGCTTTATCTGACGGCTCAAGATTTCACCAGGTCTGCAACCCAAATCTGAAAATGCACTGATAAATGCCAAGTCTCGAAGATTTCCTCCACATGCTTTGAGCAGAGAGTTTTTTTCAGCATCTGTGATTAACATATCTGCTGTAAGATTTTCTCTTGGTTTCTTGGTTCTAATCCAAATTGTTTCTGCAGGATCTCCAACTGATTTTTGGTCCCTTGAGCCAAACTTTAGCCATCTGTAGAAATTCTTTAGAATTTTTTTGTGGTCTGATGTTGTGTTGGTTTCCTGACCGTCTTTGCTGAATTTCTTGTTAAAATTATACACTAATTCCTCAATGTCTTCCTTGTTAGTCTCATCCCAGTCTTTCTTTAGCATTCTTGAAAGCGAAAGCAATGTTCCAAGTATCTTTGAGCGTCTTGCAACAGAGAGTGACTCATTAACTAAAACTCTATCAAATTTTTTCATTAGTCTAAAATTGTTTTCACTCAAGTCTTTTTGCATTAATGCAAAGGTTCGAGAAATAATCCTGTCATAATCATATAGTCTGATTTTGTCTAGTTTATTGCCTGAAATCTGCTGTTTTGACATTCCTATAAAGAATAGTCTGGGGGGGATTTAAACCGGAATGATAATGCTCCCATCGGGATTCGAACCCGAGTTGCTGGCTTGAGAAGCCAACGTGCTTAACCGGACTACACTATAGGAGCTTGTTAAAAAATCAACTAAATCTCAATTTAAAGGAAATGTTTTGACTTTGCTTGAGTTGTAAATTTTTGTGAGTTAATTCCTTTATAGAAAAATGGTAATTAACAATTTTATGGACGTTAAAAAATTCATTAACGAATATGGTTTATCTGATTTTCCAATAGGTTTAGGTGGTTGTAGAACTTCTGATCTCTGTTTTGATTCATGTGATTATGATGTTGTTGTTTTTGATGGAAAATCAGAACAAGAAAAAATTGTAAATTTTGATAATGTTTTTGTTATGATTCATCATGCATCTCTATCTGAAACAAACTCTAGTAGATTACTCCAATACCATAAATTGCAAATTATTAATGATGATTCATGGGATTTACGTATGTTCTTATCTAAAATTGATAAAAATCACACTTTGCTGTTTTCTGATTTTGCAAAAAATTGTCTCATAGAATCTCAATTTTGTTGCCAAAAAACCAAAACGGCAATTCAAATGTCTGATATATTTGCACCTTGTTGGCAAAAATGTGCAACATACTATTTGGCAACTGCAATAGCTGCAATCAATCATCAACGTGCTAGCCCTTCTCATATGCTTGACTCGCTTCGACAACTAAAAAAAAATCCAACCAATAAGCATATTTCAGTTGTTAATCAGACAGTAGGAATTGAACGCTCTACACCAATATTGCTTGAACGAATGCTAAAATCTACGATTGGATTTTCTGATTTGATAGAAAAAAATAACCACTCGCAAATAATTCAACAAAAACATGATTATTTTGTAAAAAACTCGATGTTGTCTGATTGCTATTTCTATCTTGGATATGTGAACAAGGAGAATTTTATAAAAATAAAGGATACTTTGAATCGAGAGCAGGATCTTATGCATATTTTAAAAATTGCTTTTGATGTTGAGGCTGATACAAATCTTCTTGAACAACACTCAGATCTTGTTCAAAAATCATGTCATGATCTCCTTGAGGTTCTCTCAGGTGTGTAGTATTCTACTCATCTGTACTAACCTTTTAAAATAAGTAGAATCACTGATTTATTATGGTAGATCAAGCATGTGGCTGTGAAGCCGATAGTGGCGATCCAGAATATGAATGCGATTGTGCAATGCAAGGCCATTGTATCTGTAGTCATGACTGCAAATGCTCAACTGGTGTTTGCAAAGAAGCTGTAAAACAATTGTAATTCAATAGTAACTTTAAATCTATTTTTTATTTTTTATCTATTCGTCTTCTTCGTAGCCCCAAGACTTTACTAATTCTTTTTGGAACTTGTCTGCTTGTTTCTCATCTAAAGAGAATCCGCAGTTTTTATGAGTTGGAACTACAGTCATACCATCTAGTTTGAACTCTACCTCGAACAAATGAACTTTAGAGCATTCACACATTTCTGGAATTTCTGTACATTTGCCTCTATATTTGCTTATTTGAATATCTGTAACGCTTGTCCTTTCCCAATTTTTACATAATTGAAAAACGTTTAACTATCCGTTTTCCCATTTTTTCTTAGGTTTGAACAGAACAATATTATCAATTATCACTGTATTCTTTTTAGGATCATTACTTGTTCCACATGCATTTGCCCAATTCCAAGGAGGTGGTGTGGATAAGGACGGTTCATGGTATGCCGGTGAAGGTCTCAAACAAGGAGATTTCTTTTCTTATTCAATGTGCCATGTGGATTACAAGGAATGTACTAACTTTGAATTGGATATGTGGATTAAGGGTGAGAAGCAGGTTGGAAGTGAAACTAAATGGTTAGCTGAAGTTGCTGTGTTTGATGGTAATAAAATAATTGTTGGAGAAATGGAACTTGGAAAAATTGCACCAGAACCAACAGGTGGTAGTATAGAATTAGGTCAATACCGTGGTGCCTTCAAATCTTCAATAGCGTGGTTGTCTGCATTTGCAACGTCTGATGATAGTTCTGGAGGCAAAGGCCCAAAGGAATTTCGTGCAACATCATGGGGCAAGATTGGCAACATTGGAGGAGAACAGGTAGTTCCAAAAGCAATTGAAACAATCACTGTACCTGCTGGTACTTGGGAAACTGTTCAGATAGGATGGAAAACTGGTGGAATTACAAGTAAGGTTTGGATTGTAGATGATTTCCCATTTCCCATACAAGCTAAAACTTACACACACGTTTCAGAAGGAATACCTCCAACAGAATATGAATTTAGATTATTAGACTATAAAGAAAATGTTCAAGAATCCCCAATTGCACAATACACATCAACTGCCCAAGATTTGATAGATGCAGGATGTGAAGTTAATTTCGATAAAGAAGTTTCAATAAAAAAACCTACAAAAAACTTTGACTATCAAATCCATGTTTTCTATGGACCTGAAGATTTAGTTGAAGGCTGTCCAACTCAATGGCTCATCAAATTTATCAGCAAATATGATGATACTGAATTTTTAAATCAAGTTCAGTACGACTTTCTTGTTGTAGATAATAATTTGAAACCATTAAGATCCATTGCACAAGAAGATAATAGAAATTTCCTTTACTCTCCATCTGGTCAAGCAATACTTGATTTTACTGTTAAAGAAAAACCCGGTATAGCAAAATATGTTGTTTGGGTATATGGATTAGCTCCCGAAGGAATTGTACCTAATACTGCATCTGATTTTGTGGAGATACCTGTAACTATATTTGCTAAAGATGATATTGCAAATGTTCAAGAAATTCCATCTTGGGTAAAAAATAATGCCGGTTGGTGGGCAGA
>NZ_JBBDLU010000001.1:7418-34963 GCF_040878665.1 Candidatus Nitrosopumilus sp.
TGGTTCCATTGATGATAACTCATTTGTTCAAGGAATTCAATTCTTGATTAAAGAAAAAATTATGAAAATCCCTCCAACTTCTCAAGGATCTAATACTGGTAGTACTATTCCATCTTGGGTAAAAAATAATGCCGGTTGGTGGGCAGATGGTTCCATTGATGATAACTCATTTGTTCAAGGAATTCAATTCTTGATTAAAGAAGGAATTATGAAAGTTCCGCAATCTTCTTCAAGCTCAAAAGGTTCTGAGCCTGATGCATGGTATAACTAATGATATAGTTTTCATGTTCTACATTCAAATTATTGTCATTTGATATCCATTTGAAGAAAAATGGTAGGTCTTTTCAAGCATCCAAAACGACGTCTTAAAAAATTATTAAAAGATGGAGAATATGACAAGGCTGTAGCATTTGGAAAGAGTTTGGAATCTGAATATCACAATGATTCTGACTTTATGTTTATCATGGGAAGTATTTTCTTTATTGTTGATGATGTGCAAAAAGCATTGCCTTATTTTGAAAAAGCATTCCAATTAAACAATAATGATGTTGAAACTTTGACTCTGAAAACTAATGTTCATTTGGCTTTACAACAAAAAGACAAAGCAATTGATTGTTGTAGACGTATAGTCAAACTACAGCCCAAAAATTCTGAAGCTCAAAAACTACTTGAAGAATTAGAAAATACTTGACTTTTAGAATTCATTATATCTTTTTCATCTGATACGCATTTTCCATTAACCAATTACAAAATGCTGTTATTTTGTCATCAAATTCTGTCCAAATGTGAACTGAATGTGGTAAAATATCTATTTTCCAATCGTCTGTAAATATTCTAACGCCTTCTTTGTTTTCATACATGTATGCATCCTCTGTTTTGACGTCTCCTAAAATTTCTAATGCTTTTTGTTTGATTATTTCTCTATCTATTGGAAATCTTTTCCTGTCATAATCCACAATTAAACTCAAATCTCTCTTGCCATACATCTCAAATTCTTCAATTCTGCCTTCTTTTGGAAAATTCACAATTAGTTTAATATTGTATTTTTTTCCAACTTCTTTTCCAATTTCTACAATTCTGGCATATCCAATTCCAGGACTCTTCTTTAAAAGAAATCTTATTTGTGCCAAATCTTTTTTTAGTTGAATTTGAAGATCATTGATCAATTCTGAAAATATCAATATGTATTCTTTGAGAAATTCCTATTATAACCATTAATTTCGCTCAAGATTAGTTTTTTTAGAACTTTGATTTGTTCAGAATATGGCAATGCCTATGGATTATGATGGAATGAGAACAGATGATGCTTCACTTCGAACGGATAATGTGGATGATTACAGGCGAACATGCATTGATTTTATTGAAGATATTTCTCATGATTATGAGGCATGGGTTGATTATTACAAATTGCCTGAGGATGAAGATAAACGAAGACGTGCAGGTATTCATGCTACCATTACACGAACAAATGAGTGGATAGCAAAAGTTGCACAATCTATCAAAGCAATTGATGTTGTTATGAATGATGGAATACAAAAAATGGCAGAGGCTACTGCAGGAAAACCTCTTGAAATTGGTGTCTTTGTAAATCACAAATCTGGCTATACTGAAACAAATCCTGGAATTATTGATGTGAATGTAAAGGGTAATGGAAGGGAAGGACGAAAAATAAATCTTGGATTTCATTTTAAAGATGATAGATTTAGAATAGAATCTACATGTGGTGCATATTTAGATGAAGATAATTTACCCACACAAGAATTTGAAATGATGGATATTCATCTAAAACTTCATACTGAAAACGCTAAACCTCGTGATGTTGTATCTTTTACTGTGACACTCAGTGAAATTGAAAATGGCGTTGAATATGATCGACGAGGAGTTTCAACCATTATACATTTAGTATGATTTGTTGTTTTATTTGAGGTATTCAATAAACTTGCCTGTATTTTCCAGCTTTATTGAATTAACTTCTTCTAAATTATTAAAGGAATTCATTTTAAGATATTCTTCTGATGCAGTATACAAAACATCATCTATGTAGAATGTTCTTGCATTTGACATTCCATAGTAACGTGAATCCCCATCTGAATGAGTGATTGTCCCTTTGAGACTGACTCCATTTGTTTTATCTAATCCAAATACATAAAATCCACTCCAGCGATTATAATCTGGCGCAATTTTTTTAGCACTTGCAATCTCGTCTAGTTTTTGGGAATCTCCATTAATTGGAATTGATAAAATTCCCCTTGTTTTGTCAAAAAAGAATGCTTTGTGATTGTACAATGCTTCTGATTGTGTTGAACTATCTCCAACCACTATGTCATCTGTTACTTTAGGATTATTCACATCTGCCACATTGAATAAGGCAATTTTGATTCCAAGTTGTTGAACTCTGCCTTCTTCAATTTCCTTTGTGTCTCTACCTATTCCTATAACATGTTTTTCATCATATGGGTGCAAATAGTTTGAAAATCCTGGAATCTTTAACTCTCCTAGAATTTTTGGAGTATCTGTAGACAAGTCAATCACAAAGAATGGATCAATTTGTTGGAATGTTACCAAGTATAACCTGTCTTCCATGAATCTTGCTGAAAAAATACTTTCATTTGGTGCAATTTTATCCAGACTTCCAACTATGTTTAATTGCTCATCTAAAACATAAACTGAATTTGTACGAACCATTCCTTGATATTGTGTGTAATATTCTGTTGTTGTTGCAACTCTGAATCTGTCTTTATTCTCATCCATCGAGAATTGGTTTAGTAATCTGCCTGGAACTGAACCTTTTGCAACATATTCTATCTTGTCATTATCAATTGAAATTTTGTGAATTATGGTCTTTGCTGATTCTTCTTGGATTTTTACGTCATATTCGTTTAATGCCTCTTTGATTTTTTCAAATAATTTCTCTTTGTCATCTTTGTTCATTTCATTGTATGATTTTTGCATTAATTCTGAAATTTTCATCCACTGTGTTGACGAATTAATAGATGAATCTTTTTGAATTATCTTGATTTGTTCTTGAATGTGATCTGGCAATAGTGGAACTATCACATCAAAAAATCTGTCTCGTGATGATTGCTCATAAAACCCAAATGGCATGCTCTGCTGATATGTTAAATAAAAATTATTTTCAGATACGTAGAGTGCTCCTGAATAACCCATTAGAAATGTTTCAGAATTTATTTTATCTCCAAAAATATCGATTGCAGTTAATGTGTTAAAATTTGAAAATTGTTCTGCATTATCAAAGTAAAATGCATCAGGTGTCATAATTCTGACTGAATCTTCCATGATTATTGGTAGTCTGGGGTACTGATAGTTTACATTACTATTTGTAACAAAGTACACGTAATCTCCAATCATTCGTGCATCTGTAAAGTATCCATCAATAGAATAATCTTTGAGTATTATTGGGTTTTCTTTATTTGCCACGTCCACAATCAATGCATGAGTTACTGATTCGTACGAACGTACTGGAGCAAAGTCATACTGTGGAATGATTTCATCGTTACTTTGTCCATTATAAAAAATCACTAATCTATCTTCATTTAAGAACATATTCTCAATGTATTGTGATTCTATATCCAGCGCAATTTTTAAAATTATTTTTGCAGATTCTGCTGGATATGCATCAATTATTGAAAGTGTGTTATGTGATACAATGTATACATACTTTGAATCATTTTTGAGATAGTCTGGTTCATCTACGTTTTCAACTTGAACATTTGTTGTAGAATAGTCTGAACTTCCAGTTTCTGCTTTTGACACTGTAGCCGATTCTTGAAATACTGCCCCATCATCCATTGCCATTGGTGGGGTTGCTCCAGTAAATCCTTCGCCTGCCATACTTCGTATCAGTCTGTTATCATAGAAATTTCCATCAAACATTGATGATGTTTCAAGAATGTTCTTTAGTTCTTCTTGTGATGAAATTTTTTTAATGTTGTTAGTTCCTTCAAAATATTTTGATATTGATTTATCTATATACACTGTTTCGGGTGGCGTTACTTGAGTTGTTTGTGATGGTTGTTCAAAATCTAAAGTAATCATTATTCCTGCTGTAACTATTATCGAAATGATGACTGCTATTGGGATTGTTATTTTTGAATTCATTTTTTCTCCTTGTTTTTAGATATTCTTGAAACATCCATTTAGTGATTGCTATCATTTTGTAGTTTAAGATAAAAGGTTTAGTGAAATTCAAATTTTACCAAACAGTTTACATATCTTATAACTATGCCCACAACTCTGATGTCTTTTAATAGTGACGATAATTTGACTGAAAATTTTAAAAAACCATAATGACTTAATCTAGCGTAACTTGTATGGTGACTCTTTTTTCATTTGCTCTTTCCTCACCTGGGTATTTTAATACTGAAATTTTTTTATCTAATTCTTCGTCTCTAACTAATTCAGCTATTCCTGTAAATGTCTCATTATTGTATTTTATTTTTACTTTTGAATTTATCACTGCATTTTTGAACCAGTCTCCATCTGGTCTGTGTCTTGAAAAATAGATTTTTCCATTATAATTCACTGCTCTGAGCATAACTGAATGTTCCTTGCCTGTCTTTCTACCTTTAGTAATGAGTATTGGTCTGAACAGTGCTTCTTTTATCTTCATGCGTAGTTTTTTTCCTGTCAAGTAATTTAACCCCATTGATAGAATTTTCTGATATTTGGTATGATAAGCAAATCTGTAAATCTGATAACATGTCCATAAAACTTGAAGGAATGCCTACTAACATGGCTACTGCAGACACATTCGTTGGAAAAAAAGTCATAGATAGAGAGGGAATCGAATATGGAAAAGTCAAGCATATTCACATTAATCAAGATACACTTACTGTATGCGGCGTTACAATCCATCAGGGATTTCGTAGAGACTATTTCTTGGCTGAAGATTATATTGACAAATTTTCTGCAGAAACATTACTTCTAAGTCGACCTCCTGTAAGAATTGGGATTCCAGTCACTGATATTGACCGTCATAAAATAGGTAAGGTAAAGCGATTACACAAAAATTCAGATACTAATGAATTAGAATCCATAGAAGTTAGTGATGGTTTAGTACATTCTAAGATCCTCTCCAAATCCGAAATTTGGGGAATAGGAGAAAAAGTCATTCTGCGAATGACTAAAGAAGAATTCAAGAAACTTGAATGATTTCTTTTAATTTTCTCTCTTAAAATATTTTTTAATTAACCTACTTTTTTAGAACACACTGTACACACTGGGATTCCTTCTTTAATGGTGATCTCTATGTTTGACGAGTGGCATTTTTGACATAATCCTTTCATGTTGTCACTTTCTTTCTTCACTCTTTAAATTTTTTATGACGTTCTATTAGACTAAGCAATTTATAATTGTCAACTGCGATCAATGTATTGTATTCTATAGAAACAAAGTCTCTTACAAAATCATTTGGTGACGTAGTTGCGATAAATGATATTTCATTTTCAGTTCAACAAGGTGAGATTTTTGGATTTTTGGGGCCTAATGGTGCTGGAAAAAGTACAACTATGATGATCTTGACTAGTTTATTAAAACCAACCTCTGGGCATGCTTTGATTTCAGGGTTTGATGTTACTATTAATCCTAAACAAGTTAGAAAAAATATTGGTTATGTCCAACAAGAATCCACAGTAGATGAGTATCTAACTGGACGCGAAAATCTTTTACTTCAAGCAAAACTTAATCATATTCCAAAAAATGAAATTAACAAAAGAATTGATGAAGTTTTAGAATTAATTGAACTTGTGGATAAACAAGATCAAGCTGTTGTTACGTATTCTGGTGGTATGCGAAAACGATTAGATATTGCAGGTGGCCTATTGCATCGTCCAAAAGTATTGTTTTTAGATGAGCCTACAGTTGGATTGGATATTCAAACTAGAAGAAAAATTTGGGAATATATTAAAAAAATACATACTGAATTTGAGATGACTATTTTTGTCTCCACTCATTACATGGAAGAGGCAGATCAACTATGTGATAGAGTTGGAATTATTGATCATGGACAAATCCAGATAATTGATTCTCCTGAAAATATGAAAAATGCTATGGGAAATGAGGTCATTTCAATAGTTCTTGATAATGAGGAAAACCATGATTCTTTTATGTCTGAGATTAAAAAAATTGAATTTGTAAAAAAGATTAATCAAGATGGTTCTAAATTGACTCTTTTTGCATCTAATGGAACTGAAGTAATTCCAAAAATCTTTCAAATCTCTTCTGAACTTGGAATCAAAATACAATCAATATCTTTGACACAACCTACACTTGATGATGTATTTATTTCGTATACTGGACATGAAATTAGAGATGACGATTCTGGATTTAATAGAAAACGCGAACACGCAAAAATGAAGAGGTTACGTGCATGAACACTTTGATGTATGATACGTATACTATTTTCTGGAGAGAATTAAAAAGATACAAAAAATCACGCAGTGGTGTTTTAATCAGGTTAATTCAACCTGCAATTTGGATCATTGTTATTGGAAATACTTTTTCCGGTACACAACCATTGATTCAATCTGTTGGATTTGAAGGTGAATATATTGAATTTATGGCACCTGGTGTAATTATTCTGACTGCAATTTTTACAAGCATTTTTGGAGGTGTCAATACGTTATGGGATAGACGATATGGCTTTATGAATAAAGCACTGTCTTCTCCTATTTCTCGTTCTGCAATTGCACTTGGAAAAATGTCTGCAATCTCTTTAATTGCTGCATTACAAGCTAGTTTGATTCTGGGAATTGCGTTAGCTATCGGTGTTTCATTCCCAAATCCTATCATGATTGCACCTATTATGGCAATTGTTATTTTATTTTCCTTGGGCTTCTCTGGAATTTCTGTAACGGTGGCAGCTACTGCAAAGTCTCAAGAAACATTTTGGGGCATCATTAATTTCCTTGGCATGCCATTATTCATGTTAAGTCCTGCTTTGTTTCCGTTAGAGTTGTTGCCTGATTGGCTTGCAATTATTGCAAAACTAAATCCAGTAACATACACAGTACTATTAGTTAGAGAATTAATGACTGGTGTCTCTGAGGGTGGGATACCAATACTTTTGAGCCTTGGCATCCTCTTTGTGTTTGTGCTTGCTATGGTTGGACTTGCAAGTTATGTGTTTACACGTGAAGTCAACAAACCATTTTGACATAAAATTGACAATAATTACAACATTAGCTAACTCTTGTCATATTTCTCGAATTTTATTATAATTACTTGTGAAAATATCGTTTATAATTTTGGTGTCTTCTGTGATATTATTAGCTAACTCTTTTGCTCAAACCTCTTTTGGTCTTGGAGATTATGATTATATTTCTGAATGGGGCTCATTTGGAATTAAAGGTGCAGGTCATTTCTCTCATCCTCAGTTCATTGCTGTAGGTGATGATGGTAGTGTCTATGTTAGTGATTTAGGTAACAAACGTGTTCAAAAATTTTCAAGTACGGGTCAGTATATTTCTGAGTGGGGTAAAAGCGGGAAATTACCTGGCGAATTTCATTATCCATCAGGAATTGCAGTATCTGATGATTCTGTTTTTGTAGCAGATCGTGATCTTAATAGAATTCAAAAATTCTCAACAGATGGTGAATTTATTCTACAATGGGGTGTAAAAGGAACATATGAAGGGCAATTTTACTTTCCAAACGGAATTGCTGTAAATAACGGAACTGTATATGTTGTAGATACTGGAAATCAAAGAATTCAAAAATTCTCAACAGATGGTGATTTTATCTCCTCTTTTGGTTCTAGTGGATTAAGTGAAGGACAATTTCTAAATGTTGCTGGAATCGACATTGACGGTGACGGAAATGTATATGTCACTGACAAGGGAAATGGCAAGATAGAAAAATTTGATGCAACTGGTAACCATCTAGAGGCATTCCAATTTCATTCTTCAAACTATATTTTTACTCCTGAAGCAATAACTATTGATCCTTCTGGTGACATGTTTATCGTAAATGCTGCAAATAATAGAATTTTACATTTATCTCAAGACGCAAATCTAAATCTAAATATTTTTGATCAAGCAGGACCCTATCCTGATTCATTTAAAATCATCACTGATATCGCAATTGGAATTAATGGAGAATTACTAATTGTAGACTCTGCAAAGCATAATGTAAAATCATATAAAACTACATTTTATACAAAACCTGTAATTGTTGATCATATTTCAACTATAGAAATAGTTGAAGATTTTTCATATGATAAAACTAAACCTGTAATCACTGCACCTATTTCATTAATAGTTGAGGCAGATGATTTTCTAACTGATGTTGATTTTGGAAATGCAATCGCTACTGATGATAGTGGAATTAAAGCAATGCTTAACAATGCTCCTGATGCCTTTTCTCCTGGTGTAACCACAATTATTTGGATTGCATTTGATCCTGTAGGGTATTCTGCAAGTGATTATCAAACTATTACAATCAATACTTGTGGACAACCTTACTCTGATTATAACATGATCAAAGGAACTCCTAATGATGACATAATCACAGGAACTGATGGAAATGATTTGATATTTGGACTTGCAGGAAATGATCTCATTTCTGGTGGACTGGGTAATGATTGCATTTTTGGTGGTACTGGAGATGATGTTATTTTAGGTGAAGATGGAGATGACACAATAAAGGGTAATTCTGGGCATGATATTCTAAAAGGACAGTCAGGTGTTGATGTTATTTATGCTAATTCTGGATCTGACGTAATGGACGGTGGATTGGATTCTGATCGATGTTATCTTGATTCTGAAAAAGATTTACTATTAAACTGTGAAAACTAGGTCTTATCCAATCACACTATATTTCTATATCCTAAATATAGAAAACAATGTTTTTGTTTATAGTATTGAACATTGGACTTCAACTCAATGACAACAAAAAACATTCTATTGACAACAACAATTGGTCTAATTGCAATGCTTTCCATAACTCTGCTGTCCAACTTTGAAGCATTTGCTGAAGAAGAAAAGACAGGATACAACATGGTTGAAAATGTAAAATCTGTGATGACATTTACTTTTAGAGACGGTGTCGAAGTTCATGAATTTCCAGTTTATTCCATGACTACTGATTTTGTTTCAAACCGTGGAACAACTTTCAAAGTAGAAGGGATTGTAGGAGATGCACCGTTATTACATCAAGCTATGGATGAATCTTACAAATATAGAATCATGCTTGGAAAAACAAACAATAGCTTCGAATTTAATTTTCGATATTTTGATGTTGATGTATCTTTTCTAAGAGATAATACTTTAATCAACTCAATGAAATATCAAAATTGTCAAATTGATGACTATAAAACCTATACATTGAATGCAGGAGATTATGAAAGTTACATGTCATCCAAATCTGGATTTGCTGTAATTGATGAAATTGAATTCACATGTGGAGGTTTTGTATCTACTACTAAAACTTCAAACATCACAAAATATCAAAACAATTTCACTGATTATGCTACAGTACCATTAGATCACAAATTTGCAGAAGACGTTAGAACCATTGCAACATTTAATTTTGATACTGGTTCTGAAAGAATTGAATTTCATGGATTTGAAATAGATACTGGATTTGCTGAAACTAGCAGTGCCGGTCCAAGTTTTACTGTGGAACGAACACTTGGCTATTTCCCGCTCTTAGGACAAGAAATTGACAATGCTAGAAAGATTTCAGCCGGTCATACATCATACAATTCTGATTTTGATGTGCATGTTGAATTTGTAAATTCTGAAAAAACTCTACGTGATCTTGAGTACGTTGACTGCCGTGTATCTTCTATGAATATAGTCACACAATCTGACAAAGAAGAGGGATTCACCGGAAAAAGTGGCTTTGCACTAGTTGAGCAAGTTGGTTTTTCATGTGCTGGAATGACTACAAATAATTCTGTATATGATGAACGAAATACTTCAAGACATTCAATGATGTACAATGTTTTACCAATTCATTCATACAATGTTGGAACAGGTACACATGCTCAAGCAACATTTACTTATGGTGATGGTATCGAAACCATCTATTTTCCAATATTTGATCAAAGTAAAGTTCTAGGAAAATCCTATCCTACATTTACTTTGCAAGGAATTGTAGGTGATTATCCAATGCTTTATGAACGGGTAGATGAAAATCTATCAATCCAAAAAGTTTCAGGATCAAGATATGTTGAAGAATTTGATGTAGATGTAGAATTATTGTATGGTGAAGAAAGTATTAGAGGGTTCAATTACTCTGATTGTCGTGTACTAAATTATGATGTTGGTTCTGCGATGAACAAAGAAGAAAGTTATGTTAAAGGTACGTTTGCCTTAGAGAATACTTTCCAATTTGAATGCAGGGGTTACACACCAAACAATCCTGTATATGATGCAATGTTTAAAACCACATCCTCTGCTAACACACTAAGTACCAAAGATCTAAGATCTACAGATTCTTGGGGTCCTGGATTCAAGTAGAACAAATCTATTTTTTTTATTTTTCTTTATTTTTTTTAAGTTATATTCTATAAAATATCCGTCCGAACACATCAGAAAATTTTTGCTGTAGTTCTTTATGTCCGTGATGTGGGTATTGTAAGAACCAAAGTTTTTAACAACATTTATCATCTGAACATAAAACTGGAATTTTTTTACTAGTTTTTGTTATGTTTGCTATTAATTCTGATAACTGGTTGTTCGATATTGCATACATTGCTTTTTTACCTTCGTCTCTAGATTTTACAATCCCGCATTTTTTCAATGTTTTTAGATGGTGTGATACTAGTGGCTGATCTTTTTTTAGTTTTTCAACAAAATCATTAACACATAATTCTTTATTCTTTTGTAAAAGCTCTAGTATTTCAAAACGTGTTTCATCACACATGCATTTTAGTAGGCTAACTCCATTCATATCAATCTAAATTTATATAAATTACTATTTATGTATGTGTAATCATGCCTGAAAACATCATTTTTGTGTGCGTGGAAAATGTTGGAAGGAGTCAAATGGCAGAGGCATTTTTCAGAAAATTTACATCAAAATACTTTACTGTTTCAAGTGCAGGTACTATGCCATCAATCGAACTTAATCCAATCGTAATTCAAGTTATGAAAGAAGTTGGAATTGACATGACTCATCAACTACCAAAACTATTACCTGCATCAATGATTGCAAATTCCTATAAGACAGTTAACATGGGATGTATGGATAAAGAATCTTGTCCTGCTTTATTTGTAAAAGATGTTCTTG
This sequence comes from Candidatus Nitrosopumilus sp., assembly GCF_040878665.1. GTDB lineage: Archaea > Thermoproteota > Nitrososphaeria > Nitrososphaerales > Nitrosopumilaceae > Nitrosopumilus. The sequence goes on from NZ_JBBDLU010000001.1 coordinate 18,672, forward strand.
ATTGGAATATACCTGATCCAAAAGAAAAACCAATTGAAGAAGTAAGAATAATTCGTGATAAAATAAAATCTAAAGTTTTGAATCTTGTTGAATCCCTTGAGGTATAAATTGAATGACTTATTCTAATTTGCAAATTTTTACTGTAGAGTTAGTTGGAACTTTTATTCTAGTGATTTTTGCAACTGGCTCAATTGTTTATGATGCCGAATTTTTTGATGGACAGTTGGGAATTCCATTTGCTGCTCTTGCACCATTCATTGCATTACTAATTGGGGTTTACTCTTTTGGAAAAATATCATTAGCTCATTTTAATCCTGCAGTGACTATTGGTTATTACATTACAGGACATATTTCAAAAATCCAAATCGTATACTATTTTGCAGCAGAAATTATCGGTGCTCTGTTAGGGTCGTTGTTTGTTTTGACATTTGTTGGTGACAAAGCAAATCTCGGAACTAATGCGCCTAATTATGACTTTTCAATATTTTTAATTTTTCCTGTTGAGGTTTTAACTTCTGCAATGTTGATGGGAGTAATTTTTTATGTTGTATATACAAAAGGTTTGAAAGGATTTAGCGGTGTTGCCATTGGAGGAATAGTGGGATTAGATATTTTATTTTTAGCCTTTATTTCTGGAGCTTCTATGAATCCCGCCCGAGCATTGGCTCCAGCATTACTATCTGGTACTTTTGAAGACCTTTGGCTTTATTGGACTGCACCATATATTGGTACCATGATTGCGGCCTTTGTGTTTAGAAAGAAATTCCAGATACAAAGGAATCTAGAATCATAAAATTGGTACTACATAGTTCTCTGGATTCTATCTAATCTAATATCACTGATCTTTAGTTTTCCATTGTTCTAATGTGTATATGTCCTTAAATCTTGATCAAAATCTAGCAATCTCACGCCTGTGTAAGGAAATTCTGTTAACCCAAGAAAATATTTACTCTGTTTTATCGTTAAACAAAAACGGTCGAGCTATTGAATCTCAATTTGCTCGTGATAGAATTCTCTCGCAAATGAATAAATCTGAAATTGAAATGCTATGCATGCAAAGAACATTACAAACTTCTCTTGGCATGGATTATGATGAATTAGTTGGTCCTCTAAATTGTATAACTATTGAACGTGAAACTGTGTTTGAATTCTTGTTCCCTTATTCTGAAGGAGTTATTTTTGTTATTTGTGATTTAGATGTAATTCCTAGATATCTCTCTAAAAAAATATTGTTTATTATACGTGAATTTGAATGGCGATCTAAAAATCTGATTTATAAGCAAATTTGATAATTATGTTGAGATCTAACTATGTTACAATATATTCCGTTTATCAATTTGTATAACTGCATCATAGAATTTACCTCCTAATCTATTTTTTCTAAACTCCAATGATTTGTATTCCTACATAATCTTAGTAATTCATTTAGATTGCATTTTTAGATCTTTTTGATATTATATTTTTATGGAGAAAATCAAATGTAAAAAATGTGGCAATAATAATACCGAAGTCCTTCGACGCGGGAAATTTACATCTGATATAGTTTTTTGTCCTTCATGTGATGATATTTGTAATGTGTCTGATTGATATTTTCTATATAGACTACAAAACAATCTGTGATTATTGAAACTTGTTACTAATTTGTTTTATCTGACTTTGTTTTAATATGTCTGATGGCTGCTACTTACTTCTCTGAGCAAGATAATCCCTCATTTTCAAAAATTCTATTATCCAAAGAAGTAGCAGAGATCATTAAACAAATTGTACGAGAATCTACTCACACGGTTCATCTAAAATGTAACGAAAGGAAGATTACTATGCTGAAAAATTGAATTCTTGTATGACTGTATGTTAGTGTGAATAAGAAGACATTGGTGAAGTTCAAGATCTCTATTTTTATGCCTAGACATTCTTCAAAATCTATCTTTTACGAATAATAATGGCTAGAATTACCCTATACTGATGTCTGAATCCAAAAAATTATTTAATAATGCTAAAAAAATAATCCCATCAGGTGTTAACAGCCCTGTTAGGTATTTTGATCCATATCCTTTCTTTACAAAAAAAGCAGATGGAGCATACATTTGGGATGTAGATAACAATCGTTACATTGACTTTTGTAATGGATATGGTGCTTTACTCTTAGGACACAGACGAAAAGAAATTATTCAATCTGTAGTAAATCAACTTTCCAAAGGTACGTTATATTGTACTCCAACTGAATCAGAAATTGAGCTCTCAAAATTAATCATTCACAACTTCCCATCTGCTGACAAAGTCCGATTGATGAATACTGGTGGTGAAGCCACCATGACTGCAATTAGGTTGGCACGTGGATTTACAAAAAAGAAAAAAATCATAAAATTCGAAGGATGTTATCATGGTGCACATGATTCTGTTTTGGTAAAAGCAGGATCCGGATCTGCACATAATGGTATCTCTGTTTCTGATGGTGGATTAGATGAAGTCTCAAAAAATACATTGGTTGCAGAGTATAACAATATTGAAGATTTACAAAATATAATTAGAAAAAATAAAGATGTTGCTGGAGTGATAGTAGAACCAATCTTAGCTAACATGGGTTTAATTTTACCAGAAAAGAATTTTTTATCTGATTTACGGAAAATCACTAAAGAAAACAATATTCCGTTGATTTTTGACGAAGTCGTTACTGGTTTTAGAGTTGCACCTGGCGGAGCCCAAGAATATTTTGGAATAAAACCTGATATCACAACAATAGCAAAAGCACTCAGTAATGGGTTTACAATTTCTGCAGTAGGTGGCAGAAAAGAGATAATGGATCTATTGTCTCCTGGAGGTAAAGTGTATCAGGCAAGTACTTTTGCAGGAAATCCAATTTCAGTAAGTGCTGCGATTAGCTCAATTAAGACAATTAACAAACTAAAAAACAAGATTTACTCTAAACTTGAAAGATTTAATCTACTGTTTACCACTGCATTAGATGATATGGCCACTGACATGAATATTCCCCATCAAATCAACTTTACATCTTCAATGTTTCAAATTTTCTTTACAAACAAGCCTGTAATTAATTATGAAACATCTAAAAAAGCTGATTCTAGAAAATTCCAAAAAATGTTTAGAACTTTGTTAAAAAAAGGCATATTCATAGCTCCTTCGCAATTTGAAGTAGTTTTTCTATCTGATGCTCATACTGAAAATGATCTAAACAAAACCCTTGATGCATATGATGCGGCATTCAAATCGGTGAAAAATTGAAATATATTGTAGGTGCTAGGGGAAGTCAATTATCCATTGCTCAAACAAATTGGGTGATATCGGAATTAAAAAAAGTTAATCATGATTGTGAATATGAGATAAAACCAATTACTACAAAGGGTGACACTGATGCTAGACCGCTATTTACAATTAATCAAAAAGGAATATTTGAAAAAGAAATTGATAAGGCTGTGGCACAAAAAGAAATAGATTTTGCAGTGCATAGTCTAAAGGACGTTCCTTCAGAACTAGATGACAGTTTAATCATTGCATCTATTCCTAAACGTGAAGTGGTAAATGATGTTTTTATCTCTTCAGACGGTTCTTCACTGGAGAATATTCGAGCAGGCGCTGTAATTGGAACAAGCTCTCTTCGTCGTGCTGTTCAAGTTTCAAGAAAAAGATCTGATGTTAAAGTAAAACCAATTAGAGGCAACATTGAAACTAGAATAAAAAAAACATCTGGTGAAGATTTTGATGCAATAGTTCTTGCACAAGCAGGTATTATGCGATTAAATGTTGATGTGCCTTATTCTACTTTATCGATAGATGATTTTTCTCCTTCTCCTGGACAAGGTGCAATTGCAATTGTTGCCCGTGCAGATGATACTCAAACAATTTCAATGCTGAAAAAAATTGAAGATGCCGATTCTAGATTGGAAATTGAAGCAGAACGTGCGTTATCTGACTATGTGGATTCTGGGTGTAGATTTCCTCTTGGGGCATATGCAAAATCAAATGGTTCTGATATGAAATTAACTGTATTTGCATTTTCTGTTGATGGTAAACAATCATTACATGTAAGCAAAACTGGGAAGAAAAATAATCCTAAATTACTTGGGAAAAGTGTTGGAGAAGAATTACAAGCAAAAGGCGTAAATGATCTTGCATTAAATTGGAGAGAAAAAGTAGAGGAATGGAATAAGACATGACAGGAAAGGTGTATCTTGTTGGTGCAGGACCAGGAGATCATAAATTAATCACATTACGTGCAGTTGAATTGCTAGAAAAAGCAGATGTTGTTCTATATGACAGACTAGTAAGCAAGAAAATTCTCTCTATGATTCCAGAGTCTGCAGAAAAAATCTATGTTGGTCGTGCTGTTGGTGATGATACGACACACCAAAACACAACAAATGATTTAATGGTAAAATATGCCAAATTAAAAAAAAATATAGTCAGATTAAAGGGAGGCGACCCAATCATTTTTGGCCGTGGTGGTGAGGAGGCAGAATTTCTTAAAGAACATAAAATAAAGTATGAAATTGTTCCTGGAATAACTTCTGGAATTGGCTCTGCAACATATGCTGGAATTCCTTTAACTCATAGAAAATATGCCTCATCTGTTGTTTTTGTTACCGGTCATGAAGATCCAGAAAAGAAAAATGAAATTGTCAAATGGAAAAACCTTGCAAAGTCTGTTGATACAATTGTAATTATGATGGGACTGTCACGAATTGATATTATTTGTAAACAACTTATCTCTGGCGGAATGGATAAAAATACTCCTGTGGCTGTAATTCAAAATGGAACTACTCCAAAACAAAAAATGATCAAAGGAACAGTCACAAATATTGCAAAAAAAATTAAAGATAATAAAATTATCCCTCCAACTAATATCATTATTGGTAAAGTAGTTGATTTATCAGAAAATATTGGGTGGAAATAATGCTTGATGGAAAAACTATTGCTATTACTAGATCAAAAGATGATGCAACCGAATTTATTCAATTAGCCCAAAAAAATAATGCAATTCCACTCACTTTGCCTACAATAGAACTTGTAAGTAAAGGTGAAAAAATAGTTGATGAGTTTTTAGAATCTGTAAAAAAATATGATCCTGATTATTCAGTGTTCATGAGTTCAAAGGCAGTTAAACTGTTATTTGATACTGCAAAACGTGTTGGAAAGTTTGAAAAATTACAGTTGGCTGTAGCAAATACTATGGTCATGTCAGTTGGTCCAAAAACTACTATTGCACTTGAAGAAGAAGGAATTAAAGTCAATTACCAACCTGCAACTTTTTCATCAGTAGGAGTAGGTGAAAAATTTACATCAATTAACGCAGTTGGAAAAAAAGTAATTGTCCCTCGTAGTGGCGCATCTACTCCGTTTCTTAAAGAACTTTTAAATAAAATTGGAATTGATGTGTTTGAGATTCATCTTTATGATGTTTGTGCATTTAGAGATACAACACAATGGAATGAATTTAGAGAACTATTCTCACAAAATAATGTTGATGGGATAGTATTTACTAGTGCATCTTCAGTTAGAGGCTTTTTTGAGATAATGTCAAAAGACTATGAAGAAAAACAACTGCTAGAAAATCTGGAAAAAATACCTGTTGTTGCAATTGGTCCTTTCACTGCTGATGAGCTCAAAAAATTTAATATAAAAAATATTGTGTCTCAGGTACACACAGTACTTGGTTCTTTTGATACTCTGAAAAAAGTATTGTCTAGATGATTTAATGCGAGCTACCTGATGTGTGCTTTTCATCTTACGCGTATACGATCGTAGTACTAAGTCCAAATGTTTAATATATCCTATTTTGGAATGAGATCTGTGAATAATTACTTGTTACTTCCACTTGTATTGAGTGTTTTTCTAATTGGAAGTATTTCTAGCTCTTTTGCTGAAATCGAATCTGTCAATGTAGTTGAAAATAAACTTGTAACTTTGCTCGGAGAAGGATATGATGACGACACTGAAAATCTTACATATCTTTGGACTCAAATTCAAGGTGACTCTGTAGTTTTATCATCAAATGTCGTTGAAGAGCCTACATTTATGGCTCCTGATGTTAAAAATGGTGAAATTAAAGTTTTAACATTTGAGTTTCTTGTAACTGATCCACAAGGTTCAACCAGTTCTGATATTGTTGAGGTTATTGTAAATTCTGTAAATCATGTTCCAAATGTTGATGCAGGGCGTGATTTACCTGCTATCCAATCCATCCATGTCATGAGCATCATTCCTACAGTTTCAGATGCCGATGATGACAAATTGACTTACAAATGGGAACAATTGTCTGGAGAACCTGTTGAATTAAGATCAACTACACAAAAACACTTAACATTTCAACCAGTTGCACTTGATTATTCGCAATTAGAACCAATAACATTCCAACTTACTGTTGATGATGGATTTGGTGGAGTTGCAAGTGACACTGTAAATGTTTACAAATACACAAACCAACTCAGAAATAATTTATTCTCAATTGAAGCTGGTCCTATACAAACAGTACATGAAGGTGATACTGTTGTTTTGAGCGTTACTGGTAAAGCATTAAACAATAATCCAATCAGCTATACTTGGGTTCAATTTATTGGAGTTTCTGTTAAACTTAGTTCATTTAGTGGAGATCAAGTAACATTTACTGCTCCTGAAGTAGGCGACTATGAAGAATTAATGTCATTTCAAGTGACAGGTTATGCTTCTGGAAGTGGCTGGGCAAATGATATTGCATTAGTTAAAGTATTACCATCCAACAGTTCTCCTGTTGCTGATGCTGGGAATGATCAACATGTTGCTACAAATGTTCTTGTAAAACTAGAGGGTACTGGAACTGATCCTGATGGTGATAACTTAAGATATGCTTGGAATCAAAAGTCTGGACTATCCATAGAACTTTATGAACGCTCTCCTTCGTCTGTTTACTTTTTCTCCCCATCTATTCGTGCTGCTGAACCACTAGTGTTTGAATTTACAGTAACTGATAATCATGGTAATTCTGATACTGATCAAGCTGCAGTGACAATCACATCTGTTAATTCTCCACCAAGTGTATTTGCTGGTCCTGATAAGAGAGTGAAAGGAGGAGATACAGTTACAATTGTCGGATCTGCAATTGACGTAGATGGCGATTCTCTTAAAACTGAATGGAAACAAATTTTTGGAAGTGCTATTAATTTTGACAAATCAAATCTAAACTTGTCTTTTACTGCTCCTGAAGTAGGTGCCTCAAGTTCTAAACGTTTAGCTTTTGAACTTACTGCAACCGACCCTCAAGGATTAAGAAATTCTGATCAAGTTGTAGTGTTTGTCACTCCTGATAATTCCGCCCCACGTGTTAATGCCGGTGCTGACATGAGTGTTGATGAAAACACAATGTCTAACTTGAAATGTACTGCAAGTGACCCTGATGGTGACTCATTAAGTTATTCTTGGAGTACCTCATCTAATGTGGAAATTGAACAAAGTAGTAATCCTAACACTTCCGTAACAATTCCAAGCGTAGTTCATGATTCTACAGTTACTATGACCTGTACTGTTACTGATGGAACTAACTTTTCTTCAGATAGTATGAATATTCTAATTACAAATACATTGAGTTTAGATATTGTATCGAATGCTGGACCTGATATGATAGTAAATGAAAATGTCGAAGTACCTCTTGACGGAAGCATGAGTTTTGATAATGAAAATCAAAATCTTTACTATAAATGGACACAAATTTCTGGAGAAAAAGTATCATTATCTTCTTCAACTAGTGTAACAACATCATTTACAAGTCCAATTGTTGCCAACAACGAAATCAAAGTTTTGTCATTTGAACTACGAGTTTATGATGACAATGAAAGAGAAAGTATTGATTCTGTAACTATTACTGTAGATCCAGTAAACTCTCCTCCAACATCATCAGCTTCAGCAAAACAGTAATTTCAAAATTCAGTTAACACAAGTAATTTTTCATTCATACCTGTTTAGTTAAATTGTGAGGTTTAGCTCAAGCTATTTAGCTCTGCCTATTTTTCCTCATGTATTTATAATATAACGGGGTTATGTTTGACATGACTACTGAAAATCTAGACATGGATTATTCAAAATATGATTTTAAAGATTCTACAGAAATGTATGTCCATCTTAGCAAGAAAGGTCTGTCTAAGGAAACTGTAATCAGTATTAGCAAAATGAAAGATGAGCCACAATGGATGCTTGATTTTAGATTACGTTCTTATGAAATTTTTATGCAAAAACCAATGCCAAATTGGGGTGGAGATCTTAGTGTTATTGATTTCCAAAATATTTACTATTATGCAAAAGCCTCTGATAAAGTAGAAAAGAACTGGGATGATGTTCCAGAAAATGTTAAAAATACTTTTGACAAACTTGGTATTCCAGAAGCTGAAAAGAAATTCTTAGCAGGAGTTGGTGCCCAATATGAATCTGAAGTTGTGTATCATAGTCTTAGAGAAGATTTAGCAAAACAAGGTGTTTTATTTTTAGATACTGATGCAGCGCTAAAAGAACATCCAGAATTATTCAAAAAATATTTTGGTAAAATTATTCCTCCAGAGGATAACAAATTTGCAGCTTTGAATAGTGCAGTTTGGAGTGGTGGCTCGTTTATCTATGTTCCACCTGGTGTCAAAGTTGACATGCCTCTTCAAGCATACTTTAGAATTAATGCAGAAAATATTGGTCAGTTTGAAAGAACATTGATCATTGTAGATGAAGGGGCAGAAGTACATTACATTGAAGGATGCACTGCTCCTGTTTATTCTTCAGAATCGCTTCACTCCGCAGTCGTTGAACTAGTTGCATTAAAAGATGCAAAATTAAGATACACGACAATCCAAAATTGGAGTAACGATGTTTACAATCTTGTAACTAAACGTGCTTATGCATATGAAGGTGCAACTGTTGAATGGATTGATGGAAACATTGGTAGCAAACTAACTATGAAATACCCTGGTGTTTATCTTATGGGTGAGAGAGCACATGGTGAAACACTATCTATTGCTTTTGCTGGTAAAGGACAACATCAAGACACTGGCGCAAAAATGGTTCATCTTGCACCTAATACCACCTCTAAAGTTACATCAAAATCAGTAAGCAGACTAGATGGACGTTCAACTTACAGAGGAATGTTAAATGTTGCAAAAGGTGCAACTGGTGTAAAATCTACTGTAAGATGTGATGCATTACTTTTAGATGATACCTCAAAAACTGATACTTACCCATACATGGAAATCAATCAAGAAGATGCAACAATTACCCACGAAGCAACTGTTGGAAAAATTGGTGATGAGCAGATTTTCTATCTTATGAGTAGAGGATTTAGTGAAGAAGAAGCACTGTCATTAATTGTTAATGGGTTCATGGAGCCATTTACAAAAGAATTACCAATGGAATATGCTGTTGAACTAAACAGACTCATCAAACTAGAGATGGACGATTCAGTGGGATAACCACTAAATTCTGATTAATCATGTCTCAAGAAATTCTTTCAAAACTAAACACTAGCCATCTTGATGAAATTTCATCATCTGGAAATGAACCTGATTGGCTGAAAAATTATCGAAAGAATTCTTTATCTATCTATGAGAGTTTACCAATAGAAACTTCTCCATTGTACAACAAATACACTGATGCAAAAAAAATGGATCCGGAAAAAGTGTCTCTTTCTATCTCCACCACTGAAACAATCCCTAGGTTTCTTTCAAAGAGACTAACTGAATTAGAAAATGAAATATGTATAATTCAAATTGGAACCAACATTCATAAAATCAATCTTCCTGATGATTTAAAATCCAAAGGATTGATCATCTCATCAATCTCTGATGCCATTAAAAATAATTTTGAATTAGTTAAAAAATCACTAGAGGCATCAAATTCAAAAGATGATAAATTTACCGCATTAAACAACGCCGCATTTAATTCAGGTATCTTTGTTCACATTCCACGAAATCTAATTGTAGATAAACCAATTCATTTTCTACTTTGTCTTTCTGAAGATGGCCATTCTACAATTTCTAGAAATATTGTATTTGCTGATGAAAGTAGCAAGGCTACGATTGTTCAGGAATTATACTCTCCAAAAATTAATACACAACAAGCATATCTTGAATTAATGAATACCACTCTTGCAGCAAATGCACAATTGGATGTAACTACTTTGCAGATGATGGATCAACACGCTGTTACTTTTTCAACAAGACGAACAGATTTGGCTCAGGATGCTAAAGTGAATTGGTATTCTGGATTGTTTGGCTCTATGTTATCCAGATACAAAATTGAATATTTTCTTAATGGTACTGGTGCATCATCTAATGATTCTGAAGTAATTTTTGGAAACAACGAACAATCATTTGATATTCAAACTAGTGTTAATCATGAGAGTCCCTCTACTGAAGGCAGAGTAGTTGAAAAATCTATTCTTAGAAATAAATCAAAATCTCTTTTCAAGGGAATGATTAGAATCAAAGAAAATGCAGTAAAATCAAACTCATTTTTGTCTGGCCGTTCAATTCTTTTAGATAAGGATGCAAAATCTGACGCAATTCCTGGACTGGAAATTTTTACTAATGATGTAAAGGCTACACATTCTGCATCTGTTGCACAAATTGATGAGGAACAAATCTTCTATCTAAAAACTAGATGTCTTAGCCATGAAGAAGCAGAAAGAACTATCGTTGAGGGATTTTTGGAGCCTCTTTCAAGAAAAATGTCTTTCCAAGTAAGAGCTTGGATCGCATATCTTATTGAATCTAAATGGGATAATAAAGAATTGACAATCAATACTGATGAAGAATTAACTAAATTTGTTGAAATTGAAGAGACTCGTTATAATGAAGACTCTGAAATAGAACAACATTACAAATATCGGTGATATTTTGTCTGATTGGATTAAAGCTTGCAACAAAGAGCAGGTAAAAGAAGGACAACTTTTTGGTTTTGTACATGGTGATAAGAAAATACTAATTGCTAATCTTAAAGGTAAAATTCACGCAACTGATTTGATTTGTACTCACGCTGATGCAGATCTTTCAACTGGATTTCTTAGCGATGAAGGTGTTAGATGTCCATTACATCTCTCTGTTTTTAATTTAGTAAATGGTGTGCCACAAAATCTTCCTGCAGAAACTCCGCTTAAAATATACAATGTTAAAATAGATGCCAACGAAATTTATGTGGAGCTTTAAAACATGCAAAGTACTGAAACGTTATTTGAAAATTTAAGAAAAGATTTTCCAATACTTACAAGAACAGTTCGAGATAACAAACAATTAGTTTATCTTGACAATGCGTCAACTACGCAAAAACCGAATCAAGTAATTGATACTATCACTGATTACTATCAAAATCATAATGCAAACATTCACAGAGCAGTTTATGCTTTAGCCGAGGAATCTACAGAAGCATATGAAGCAGTACGAGACAAAGTTGCAAATTTCATCAATGTAAAAAATCGTCAAGAAATTATCTTTGTTAGGGGAACCACCGAAGCAATTAATTTAGTTGCATATGCATGGGGTAGACCTCATATCAACGAAGGTGACATTATTGTTACTACCGAATATGAACATCATAGTAATATTGTGCCTTGGCAGCTTCTTACTCAAGAAAAACATGCTAAGTTAGAATACATTGGTATGGATGACGATGGCGAATTAATTCTAGATGATCTTGACAAATTACTTGCAACTGGTAAAGTTAAACTTGTAACTTTTAGCTTAATGTCTAACGTTCTTGGAACTATAACTGATGCTGAAACAATCATTTCAAAATGCAAGGCCGCAGGAGTTCTTACACTAATTGACGGTGCCCAAGCAGTTCCTCACATGAAGGTAGATATAGAAAAACTAGGTTGTGATTTCTTTGCATTTTCTGGGCATAAAATGCTTGGACCTACTGGAATTGGTGTTTTATGGGTTAGAAAACCTGTACTTGAAACTATGATCCCATTTCATGGAGGTGGTGATATGATAAGAGAGGTACACAAATATGAAACCACTTGGAACGATTTACCCTACAAATTTGAAGCGGGCACTCCAAATATTGCAGATGTTATAGGATTTGGTGCTGCGATAGATTATCTTACAAAGATAGGAATGGATAATGTACGGGAACATGAAATTGAATTAACAAAATATGCATTAGAAAAATTATCTGCAGTTAAGGGACTTCATATCTATGGTACAAAAGATATCTCAAAACGTGGTGGTGTCATATCGTTTAATTTTGCAGATGTCCATCCTCATGATGTAGCTCAAATTATTGATGAAGAAGGAATTGCAGTTCGTTCTGGTCATCACTGTGCACAAGTGTTGATGGAACGACTTAATGTTGCTGCTACATCTAGGGCCAGCTTTTACATTTACAATACCAAACAAGACATTGATATTCTGGTAAATTCATTAAATATTGTGGCTAAGGTGTTCAAGTTATGAGTAGTAATGCAGACATTTATCATGAAATGATAGTTGATTATTCAAGAAATCCAATAAACTACGGGCAAATTGAAAACCACGATGTGACTTTTCATGATTCAAACCCATTATGTGGAGATAGTATTGACATTGACATGAAGATTGATGATAATAAAATCACTGATATCAAATTTCATGGGAGAGGCTGTGCAATTTGTATGGCGTGTTCTTCGGTCTTGACAGAAATCACAAAAGGAAAGAGCATTGATGAAGCAAGAACTATTGAAAAACATGATGTTTTAAGTGAATTAGGTCTTGAACATCTCCAAGCAGTCAGAATAAAATGTGCCCTGCTTTCCCTCAAAGTACTCAAATCTGCTCTTTATACCTACATTGGAGCCAATCTTAAGGATGCCTCAGATGTGGATAAATTAAAAGAAGAGGCAGCAAATCTGTACTAGCATGAGTAGTTTTACTCCTACAATTCCAATTGCACTACAAATAAGAAAAATAATTTTTGAGAAATTCAATAATGTTGATACTAAATTTACAAACGATGAGATTTTTGAAATAATTAAAACAAACGGAGATGTTGATTCTTCTTGGATAATAGATGATACTGAGTCTTATTTTATGGGTATTTGTAATTCTGGTCTTGCTAGGAACATTGCCCAAAATTTTACCACTATCTGGATGAAACTATTTGATCCTCTTGAAAAGCTTCACTGTAGCACATGTAATTTTGATATCTATCTAGGAACTTCTGAAGAAAGAATTTGTCCAAACCCTTCTTGTGGTTCTTCTATTTAGATCTGTATTTTATTGCAGCATCTTCAAGTGCCTTAATCATTGGAAGTTTTTCTCCTGTGAGATACAACACTAATGCACCACCTGCTGTACTGATATGATCAATTTTTTCTGCTAACCCTTGTTTTTTTAATGCTGTTGTTAAATGACCTCCACTGACAATTGTTGTTGCCATTGAATTTGAAACTGCTTCTAACAATGCTTTTGTTCCATAACTAAAATTTTCTTTTTCAAAAAATCCTGCAGGTCCGCTGATAAATACAGTTCCTGCACCTGCAATCAATTTTGAATAATACTCTACAGTTTTTGGGCCCAAATCAAAAATTTTATCTCCTTTACCTATCTCCCTTACATCCATCTCTACTCTTTCACCATCCTTGTCAATTGCAATGTCTACTGGTGTTGCAAAAACATCAGGATATTCTCCTATTAACGAATGAGCTTTTGCTACAACTTCATCTTCTCTTTTAATCCCTAATGGTGATTTGATTCTAGCTTGTGCGCGCATAAACACATTGCCAATTAATCCTGTTAACAGCACATGATCTGCACGACCATTCTGAATCAATAATTTTATTGCCTCAAGTCTGTCCAGCACTTTTGAGCCCCCTAGAACAATTACGTGAGGTGCTTTGGCAACTGTCATTATATTATCGAGGTTTCTGACCTCCCTTTCCACTATTCTACCTGCACATGCAGGTAACACTTGTGGAAATCCCACTATTGATGGGTGTGATCTGTGAGCACTAGGAAATGAATCTAACACACACAAATCAAATAATTTTGATAATCTAGAAACCATAATTGTTTTTGCTGCATTTTCTGGTTTAAACTCATAGTTTTCTTCTGCACATAGTCTAAGGTTATCTAATAGAAGAATTTCTCCAGCTTTCAAATCTTTAATTGCTTTCTGTGCAGCTTCTCCAATAACATCTTCTACGTATTTAATTTTTTTATTCATTAATTTCTCTAAAACTTTTGCATGTTTGTCCATTCCAGTATAATCGTTATTTCCTACTCTTCCCTGGTGTGATGCTACTACCACTTTAGATTCTTTTAGTGATTGGAGTGTTTCAATAGCTTCTTCTATTCTTTTTGTACCTGAAATTTCTAATGTTTCTGGATCTATTGGGCAATTCATATCTACTCTCAAAAAAACGGTTTTTCCTTTTAGGTCAAAATCATCTAATGTGAGTACCTTCACGATTTGTCTATTCTCCACTTGGTTAAAATCTTTGAGTCGATCAGAATAATTTCTATTTTACTTCCAAAACATGATTGATGTTTACAAACCTTATCTATTAACAAAAATTAAAAGACATGTGTTTGAGGTTTAATTAATTGAAAAATTGGATTTTTGATATTAGGTCTCGTTCTTTTGTATTGTTGGCTATTTTCTTCTTGATTATTACTGCTATTGTTTATTTTGGAATTACTGAAAATTTTGATCAGAACATTATTTTGTTTTTCTCTGAACGTGTTGGAAATCCGACATTAGACATCACAATGCAGTATCTTACAGAATCTGGGGATGCATTCAATATGCTAATGTTTGGAATTTTGATGTTAATTATTCCAAAAACTAGGAGAGTTGGAATCACTTTGATGATTTTAATTGTGATTTCTACATTGTTAACAGGCTACATCAAATGCGGTGTTGACCGTGATAGACCTGATTTTGAATATGGGGGAGTATCGTTCCCAGTGTCTATAAGTAAAGATACTTTTGCATTATTTTGTGAGGGTGGGTATGATGCATCATATCCTTCAGGACACGCTGCACGATCTATGATATTTGCAATAATTCTTGGATATGCCTTATCAAATAGATTTCCACGTGGTGCGTATCTCATGTTCCTATATCCAGTATTGATTTCATTAAGCCGACTTTATGTTTTACAACATTATCCTATGGATGTAATTGGAGGAAGTATTATAGGAATTATGCTTGCAGGAGTAATGGCAAAGCGAACCAAACTTTACAAAATTCTTGATAAATCAAAAACCTAATTCCTCTAAAACCGTTCTATCTATAAACACAATTGCGTAATGTTCATCATCATGATGATATGTCCAATATTTGATGTCTCTGTTTTGATTTGTTTGTCTGAGTCCATGTGTTACTCCTGTGGTTATCGTATACCCTATTCTTTTTGCAATCTTTGATTCTTTTGGCATCAACACCCTGAATCCTTCTTTTTTTGCTTTAAATCCCAGTTTAATCATGTCTTCTACTGCTTTTAATGCGTCTTTTTCATTTTTTAGATCATATGTTTTTGATATTGGCAAATCTTTTGGATGAAATTCCATAAATCTTCTAATTTCTCTTAACTAATATTTTTTAAAAAATGCTTTTAGCGATCAAAGTAAGTTAATTTTCTTTACTGGTAAGTCAAATCATGATTATGTTTAATACTTAACCGACTCTTTTGTTTTGTTTGAATATTGGCATCATTAGAAAAACTAGTAGTTCAATTACGACAAAAGAAACAAGACGCAACCAAAATTAGACAAAAAACTGAGGAACAGTTAAAATCTGCCCGCGCTTCCGAAAAACGTTCGTTATCTGGCCTACAAACTGTTGACAAAAAAATAGAATCTGAACGTGAAACATCTGAAGACGTTTCAACTATATTGACACAAAAAACTTCACAACTAGAAAGTATTGGAAGGCTCATTGCAATGGCTGAAGAAAGATTAGCCAAGGAAAAAGAGGCAATTGAACAAATTGAGCAAGAAATTGAGTTTGCTGATAATCCAGAGGAAAAACAAAATGCTGAGGCTAGATTACGTTCATTAAATAGTCATATTGGTGAACTTGTTTCTGAAATTAAGATTAGACAAAAAACTGCAGACAAGATTTCAAATGATATTGCAAATTATTCTAACATTCAATCCAAGATCAACTCAACCATTCAAAAACAAACAAAATCAAAACCTACTTTACGGGAAACTAAGACCACAAATCATAAAACTGTTCAAAAACTTGTAGCACAATTGTCAAGACAAGTTAAATCTGAGCAATCTATTGCAAGCTCATTAGAAAGTACAACTTCTAAATTAAAATCTCTTTTAGCAAAAAAGACTGCA
>NZ_JBBDLU010000001.1:35063-182035 GCF_040878665.1 Candidatus Nitrosopumilus sp.
GCTAAAAGAAAACCAGCAAAAAAGACTGCAGCTAAAAGAAAACCAGCAAAAAAGACTGCAGCTAAAAGAAAACCAGCAAAAAAGAAATCTAGACGATAATTCCTAAAATCTCAAATTATTCCCAGTATTCTAAACGAGTATACTGATAATTTTAGACGTCTTTGTCTGTGGTTATCCATTCTAGACATCGCAATACACCTTGATAGTATTTCATGGCATTCATTGACTCTGATTTTACTAGTATTTCTTCTATTTGTTTTCTATATTTTTCAATCTCTGTTTCTGTTTTCAGCATCTCTTTAGTTTCTCTTAATCTTTTAATTTATTTTTAATTGATTTTTTGATAATCCTTTATGTTATTTTTATCAAGTGTTTTAATTTTTTAGTTGGTAAATATGTAAAATTCATTTTATCTATTTATAAAATCATTTAAGGAAAACAAAAAAGTTTAGGTTCTGTTTGGTTATTGAGGATTTATTTCCATCTGACCAAACTTACCTTTGGTTAGGGATACTTCTCCTTTGAACTCGTTAGTATATCCATTTGTAATGACTACTGTATCGCCAACATTTACTGCTTTGATGTCGTCGCCCCACAATGTGAGTTTCATTTGATCCTCTTCAGTTTCACCGTTAGATATGATTGCATCGCAGACATCCACAGTTCCTCCATTTTTGAGATTTACAGTTCTTGGCTCTCCTTTGCTTTTAACTTCGGCGTTAACATTAACCCCACTTCGCATTTTTTTTGCTTGTGAAATTGGTATAAACTCTACCATAATTTTGGGTCCAATTAGCACGATTATAAGCTTTGTTAACAAATTTCAAAAATACTAGATCTGTTTTTTCATTTGCCATAATAGTAATTGAGAAATATCGGTCAATACCAAATCTCAATGCAGAGGTATCGAAGCCCGGTCAACCGAGAGGGACTCAAGATCCTCAAAATAGGAAATCCCTTCTCTCAGGAGTTCGTGGGTTCAAATCCCACCCTCTGCATTAAATTTTAATTAAAAATATGATGCTTGTAAAATTACGCAACAATTGCTTTAACTTTGGTTATAGAATGTCTTGAAATTTGTTTGTGCATTTCAGCTAAATTCTCATCTTTGAAAGACAAATTGCATCTAAAACACTTCCAAATCTTATCAGACATAGTTTAATTATGCATAAATTGCTTATAAAGATATTGCATCATTGATCCAATTTATTACAATACATGATCATTCTTGAAAAAAACATGAAATTTTTATAATTTTTTAGATCATAATGGAATTATTTCATGACTGAATGTAAATCCAAGGGTTTAGAAATAAAAAAGGTGTTCTAATCTTTGAAAGATGTTAGATATTTTTGAAATTTTTGGAGAATTTTCATATTTTGGAATTTTTCTTGTATTAATTGGAGTAAACGCATCACCGATTTTAATGCCTCCAAGTTGGATAATCTTAACATCCTTTCATCTTCTTGATCCCAGCTTGAATGTAGTGGTGCTTGCAATGGTTGGTGCAACCGGTGCAACCATTGGTAGATTTACTCTCAAGAAGATAAGCAGTCTGTTTAGAAAATTTATTGGAGATGAACAAAAATCTAATCTTGATATTATTGGAGATTATCTTAATCGAAAAAAATATGGTTACATTATAGCGTCTTTTCTGTTTGGTGCTACTCCTCTTCCAAGTAACATGTTGTTTATTGCTTATGGATTAATGCGTGCAAAAAGTATTGGAATCTATGTGGGATTTTGGTTTGGTAGAACTATTTCTTATGTTATAATGATTTATTTTGGTAATGCTGTATTGACTCCATTTTTAGAAATTTTTGAAGACCGATTAACTGGAATTTTACTAATTGACGGTATTGGTATTGGTGTGATAATTATTTTTGCATCTATAAATTGGACAGTGTTAATTACTCAGAGAAAAATAAAATTTGTAAAACCAAAAATATGGAGATTATAAATGAAAGTACTTGATTCATTAAAAAATGAAATCATAAAAATTATGAATAATGACTCTGCACATGATTTTGAACATGTCATGAGAGTATACAAGAATGCTCAAAAAATATGTAAAAAAGAAAAAGCAAATGAAAAATTGATTTTAAGTGCTGTATTATTACATGATATCGTGTCTTATCCTAAATCTGATAAACGTTCAAAATTCTCATCTATTGAAAGTGCAAAAAAATCAAAACAAATTCTAAAAAAATATGATTATACAGATGACGAAATTACAATTATTTGTGATGCTATAAAAGATCATAGTTTTTCACAAAATAAGATTCCAGTAACACTTGAAGGAAAAATTCTTCAAGATGCCGATAGATTAGATGCTTTAGGTGCAATTGGAATTGCCAGGGTTTTTGCAACTGGTGGTTCTCTCAAAAGACCTTTTTACAATTTTAATGATCCTTTTTGTAAAACACGAATCCCTGATGATAAAATTTGGACCCTTGATCATTTTTTCCAAAAATTATTGAAATTAGAGTCTCTCATGAATACTCCATCTGGAAAAATAGAGGCAAAAAAGAGAACTAAAGTGTTAAGGGATTTTCTGAATCAACTAAAACAGGAACTTTAGCCATAATCTACGTATCTATCATATCTAGTTTCAATTTCTTTGTTCTTGCCTGATTTTATTTTGGTATATTCTTCATTTTTTCTAAATTCTATGTATTTGCAAATTTCAGCAAATTCCTCATCTTTTGGATAAGAATCAAAAACTGGTTCTACTAGTCGTAAATATTCGATGGTTTTTTCTCGAAATTCTTCACGCGTGGGTTTTTTGATTCCTTTCATTCTAAACCACACTGCAGTCCAACTTGCACCTACAACATGTGGTAACAAATCAAATGCTCTTTGAATTTCAAAACGTTCGTCGTTTCTCATGATTCTTGAAGAAATTTTGAAGCTGATTTTGCAAAATATGTAACTATCATATCTGCTCCTGCTCTTTTAATTGAATATAGAATTTCTTCGGTGATATCTTTTTCATTTACATATCCTAATTGCGAGGCAGCTTTTACCAATGCATATTCTCCAGAAACACTGTATGCTGATACTGGAATATTGAATTTCCTTCTTGTTTCTGCGATTAAGTCCAAATAGGCCAATGCTGGTTTTATCATTACAATATCTACTCCTTCATTGATGTCAGTTTCAACTTCCATCATTGCCTCTCTGGCATTTGTGTATGGGACCTGGTATGTTTTTCTATCCCCAAATTTTGGTGCACATTCTGCAGCATTTCTAAATGGTGAGTAAAAATTTGAGCGATGTTTAGCTGAATGTGACATTATCGAAACGTCTGTGAATCCTTTGTCATCAAGTGCATTTCGTATTGCTGCAACTTGACCGTCCATCATTGCAGATGGGGATACTGTATCCACTCCAGCTTTAGCTTGACTGACCGCAATATTTGCTAGGGTTTTTAGACTGGTATCATTGTCGATTTTATTTCCTTTAATAATTCCACAGTGTCCTGTGGATGTAAATTGACATAAACAAACATCTGCCATGATTACTATTTTATCTCCAAAGTTTTCTCTGATCTGTGTGATTGCTTTTTGTACAATTCCATTATCATCAAACGCGGAACTTCCTGCCTCATCTTTTTGCGATGGAATTCCAAAAAGCATGATTGCTGGAATTCCTAAATTAGTAATAGTCTCTATTTCATCGTTTATATCGCTTAATGGCAATCGTTCAATTTCTGACATTGATTCTACTTTGACTTTATTCTTCAAATCTTCTTGAACGAATACTGGGCAAATGAAATCTTTTGAAGAAAGTGTAGTTTGTTGAACTAGTTCTCTCATCTTACTGGATGTTCGTAATCTGCGCAAACGTCTAATTGGAAATGACATGTAGAAACTCTCTTTTGGTAAAATATAATCCTAGTCTGTCTGATTTTGTTTTTTATAGTCAAATAACTTGCTGGCTATCTCTATTATCTCTGGTTGGTCTTGCTCTGATGCTTTTCTGATATTGTTCATTGGAATTGATACGATGCTTTCTACAACTGCTTTTGTTAATTCTTCAATAATTTTGATCTTTTTCTCGTCTCTTTCATCTAGCATTTGAAGTGCTTTTTGTAATTCTTTTTCTCTTAGATTATCTATGTTTTTGAATACGTCTGTTACTAATGGTTCTGCATCTAATCTTTTCATCGAGGCTTCTAATATTGATACTTCTTCATTAATTATACTTTCAATTGTTTTTACCTTGTTTAATCGTGCATTCATGTTTTTTTCAACCATTTCTGCAATTTGATCAAGATTCATCAATTTGACTCCTCCTATGGTTGCCACTTTTTCATCTACTGTTCTAGGATTTGATAAATCTAGAATCATCATGCCGTTGCTTTTGTTTTTCATTGCTTTTGCTATTCTTTCATTTGTTACAAGAAAATACGGTGCAGTTGTTGCTACAAACAAAACATCATAATTATCAAATCCTGAAAGAACTTGTTCAAATTTAATCGGATTTCCGCCCATTGTTTCACAAAATGTTTCTGATCTTCCTAGCGTTCTACTTGTGACATCAAAAGCATATCCGCGTCGTTGTAATGATTTTGCAATTAGTGTTGAAACTTCACCTGTCCCTATTAGTAATACTTTTTTTGTTTTTAATTCATCAATGTTCTCCTCTGCAAGTTTGACTGCCATAGAACCTACTGAAATTCCTCCGGCACCGATCCCACTGGAATTTCTAATTCTAGTCCCAACTCTAATCGCCTTATCAAATAATGTGTTAAGATGTTGACCTGATGCCTTTACTTCTCTAGCTGAAGTAATGGAATTTTTTATTTGTCCTAAAATTTGTTCTTCTCCTAATACCATGGAATCTAGTCCTGATGTTAGTTTCAACAAATGATGAAACGCTTCTTGGTTTTCTACAAATTCCATATTTTCATCAAAAGCATCTTCCTCAAGTCCAGTAATCGATGCCCAAGTTTTTTTGATTTTATCTAGATCATACACTTTTGACTTTCCAAATAATTCTATTCTGTTACATGTTTGAATAATTACACATTCATCTAATCCTGAATGATTTTTGAATTGTTCATATGCATTTTTTATGTCTTTTATTGTGAATTTTTCAAGAATATGAATTGGAGAATTACGAAAAGTAACACGTGCGTTGATTATATTTTGATTCATTTCCAATTCCTCAATATTGTGATTGCTCGCTTTTCAGCTTTTTTTATCTGACCGTCTTTTATTAACTGATCAATGTCATTATCAGTCATGATACTACGAAGACACTCTTTTCTATCCTTCTGAAAAGGTATGATCTCTTTAGCTATATTTCTTGCCCTTTTTTGGATTCTGATTTGAGCGATATCTTCTTTTGTGATTATGTTCTTGAATATTTTTTCTGATTTCTCTTTGATCTTCTTTGACATTGCTGGACTTTTACCTCCTGTAAAAATTGCGATCTGAACCATATTTTCAAAATCTATTATTGCAGGATTTGAAAAATCGCTATCTTCAGGATTGTCTGAACTATATACAATGATGTTTTTCTTTTTTGCATCATTGATTATTTTCTGATTTATTTTGTCATCATCTGTTGTTGTGATGATGATATTTGGTTTGAATTCTGAAATAAATTTTGTATTTTTGATTTTTTGTTTTTTTAATTTAATTTTTTTTAATTTACCCCATTTGTTAATTTGCGTATTCACGGCATCACTGATTACTGTTATATTGCAATCTTGTTTTAACAACGAGTTGATCCTCTTTTGTGCTTCCTTTCCTCCGCCTATGACGATTATTTTTTTACCATGAAGATTAAGATCAACTATCATCGATCAAAGGAATTTCAATTTCTATTTATGTATTGAAAATCAACATCTAAAATACCAGCTACATTTTTAATTGAATGGCTTAATATTGATTTATTGCCTACTATAGATGATTCTGATAAAGAACTTTTAAACGAAATTCAATGGACCTTTCCACTAGTAACTAGGCCTTTTGATGCAATTGCTAAAAAATTTGACACCACTCCTGAGGATATCAAAGAACGATTAAAAAAACTCAAAGAAATTGGGGTTTTACGACAACTAAGTGCAATCTTTGATACAAGAAAACTTGGATATACTAGCTCTCTTGTTGCAATGGAAATTGAATCGGATCAATTAGAATCTGTTGCTAACCAAATTAATCGACACCCTGGTGTGAGTCATAACTATGAACGTGATCATCAATTCAATCTTTGGTTTACTTTGGCAGTTCCACCCGGTTCTGACTTGAAAGATGAACTTGAAAAATTTAATGTTTTAAAAGGCATCAAAAAAGTACGAATGCTTCCAACTCTTCAACTTTTTAAGATTGGTGTTAAACTAGACATGGTTGATGATAAAAAACATGATGTAGCACCAACAGAATTGAAAAAGGAAATTAAAAATATTAAATTTGATCCTACAGAAGAAGACAAAAATTTCATACGTGAATTACAAAAAGATATGGAAATTATTGATGAACCTTTTGTAAAATCTGCAAATAATCTTGGCATGTCTGAAAATGAATTATTTACCAAAATGAAATATTATGAAGACATTGGTGTGATGAGAAGATTTGCAGCCATACTAAGACATAGACAAGTTGGATTTACTGCAAATGGAATGATAGTTTGGAAAGTGCCTGAAGATAGAATTTCTAAAGTTGGAGAAGTCTTGGGGTCTTTTCCTCAAGTAAGTCATTGTTATGAGAGACCAACTTATGCTGATTGGCCTTACAATGTGTTTTCTATGATTCATTGTAAAACTCATGATGAAGCCAATGACATGGCAAAAACCATTCAAGATCAGATCCATGTTGATGAATACAAAATTCTTTTCAGTTCTCGTGAATTTAAGAAAACACGTGTTGAATATTTTGTAGAGCATTCATTTAATTTAGAAGAGCCTTCCACTGTTTCTTAGAGTTCGTTTTCATCGTGTCCTGCGACATGAATTATACAAAAATACTGATCATTCATGTTGCAATAAAACGTAGAATCTTTTCCACACGCACTACATGGTGGTTTTTCATCTAATTCTGATAATTTGGTATGGTATATCTTGCTTCTACTTGTAATGCTTGAATTTTTATAAATTCTAGTCAAGTTTGAATAGTATTCCAATTCTTCAGGGTTCAATATCTGATTTTTTTTAATTTTTTTAATCATTGTTTCCCATTTTTTATATCTGCCAATCTTGGCAAGTTTCATTCTTTCAATAATCTCAATGGTTTTTTCTGAATCAATTGGAGTGTGCATTTACAAATTAATTTGCTTGAGGTGTTGCTTTTAATTCATAAGAGGGCCATGTGTTATACAATTCTTCAATCTCTTTCATATCTGATACTGAAATGTATTGGCCTTTTGTCATTTCAACATAATTTACAATTTCCTCTTCACTTATTATGGTAGGAAATACTGATGCAAATCCTTTCTTTGACATGATAAATTTCATGGATAATTCTGTGATTGTCAATCCGTTTCTTTCTGCTATTGGTCTAATCTGTTCCACTTTTTCCAATGATGCTTTAATCCATTCTCCTTTTCTTACTGATCTATGATCTTTCTCGTCGATTTTTGTGTCTGCATTAACTTTTCCAGTTAAAATTCCAGATGCTTCTGGAACTCTGACTAAAATTCCGACATTTTTTTCTTCTGCCTTTCGCATTAGCTCATTTCCTGGAGTTTGTTCTATGATGTTGTAGACTGTCTGAACTGCACTAACGTTTGGTCTATCCATTGCTTCTAGACCTTCTTGTGTCCATCCAATTGCAGGACCTAGTGCAACTTGATAAGTTTTGATTGACTCATCTGCAATAAAACTATCCAATACATTGAAAATTGAATCATCTCTGATATGTCTTAATTTTGGGTTGTGTAGTCCGTACATGTCAAGATGATCTGTTTGTAATCTTTCTAAACTGTCTTTCAATGCTCTTCTAGTAAATATTTCGTCAAATTTTTGTGGAAGTTCACTATGTCCAATTTGCTCTACTTCTGAAAAATCATAACCATATTTTGTAGATATTACCACCTCATCTCTCATGTCTTTGAACACTTCTCCGATTAGTTTTTCACTTTTACCTTTTCCATACATGTCTCCTGTTTCAAAAAAGTTGATTCCTAAATCATATGCCTTTTTGAGCATTCTTTTTGCTTCATCTTCTTCTATTTTTTTGCCCCACCAATCAAGTGCAATTGACCATGCTCCGAACCCCAATTCCGATACTTTGATGTCTGTTTTTCCTAGTTTGTTATAATTCAATTTTTAATCTCCTTTTATTTTGAGTTTATCTTTATGTATTTCAAAACTGTTTTTTTAGTCACAATTTAACCATTTATGTTTATCCAAGATTTGCATCTGTGAGATTTAGATTCTGAGATGAATAGTATTGTTTTTCTAATTTACCCTAAACTGGAAATCAGTGGTACAATATCTTTTTTCACACACACAATCATTGGAATATCATTTTTGACATATGATGATACTTGAGTTTCTCTCAAATCCATGATCAGATCTTGGAAATCTCTAATATTGTCTACTTCAAATGCTAGCATAAAGTCTTCATCATGTATTCCAAAAGAGTATGTTGTGTTGAGAATTACTTGTGGGTATTTTTTACTTATTTCTATATGCTCATCCATTATTTCCTGGCGTTTTTCTTTTGGTAGTAAATACCACTCTCTTGTCTTTGTGAATGGATATACAATTACATGTTTCTTTGGTTCATTTCCTGTGACAAATCCATGAGCTTTTTGTTCTTGAACATAAATTGACGGTCGTGTACATGACAAGTATGTTCTAGATGGAATGATGTATTTTCCAAAGACTGTTTTGTATACTTTTTCAATTACCGTTTGGATTTCCTCTACCGATCTTGCTGCAAACCAAAACAAAAAATCTGCATCATCTCTTAATCCTAGATTTGAATATGCTCTAAACATTATTCCTGAATTGTTGATCACATTTTCCACTTCTTTTGCCGATTCTTCTTTTGCAAGATCAGCCATCCATCTCCATTTAGGATCAACTTTGAAAAATGAGAAATTAAAATAATATTGATTGTTATCTTCAGACATGTTCTTTTTATTTTTGAAACCCTATTTAAACAAAAACCCTATTTTCTAATCTGATATCTCTATGATTTTTTTTGATGATCTATGACCTGTCTTTATGTGAACTGATGCAGTTGATACTTTGAAATATTTTGCAATTTCTTTAATAATTTCTTTATTTGCTTCTCCGTTGACAGGTTTTGATTTTATTCCGATATAGATTTGATCTTCTGCTATTTCTAGAAATTTTTTAGAAAATTCTACCTGAACTTTGTAAATCAATATTATTTTAAAAATATGTTGTGCTAAAATTTGTTTATGCTGATTGTTCTAAAGCCCATTCATAGCCTTCTGCTTCTAGTTTGTCTGCAAGTGATGCATCGCCTGTTTTTAACACTTGGCCTCTTGCAAATACGTGTACAAAATCTAATTTATCTAAGAATTTTAAAATTCTGGAATAGTGTGTAATTATAATTACAGTTGAATCTTTACCTGAAACTTTACTGATTGCCTGTGCAACTGCTTGAACTGCATCTATGTCTAATCCTGAATCTGGTTCATCTAAAATTGAAATCTTTGGTTTTAATACTGCCATCTGTAATACTTCGGCACGTTTCTTTTCTCCACCTGAAAATCCTTCATTAAGATATCTTGAAAGGAATTCTTCTCTTAATCCAACTTTTTCCAAATTTTCTTTAAGATATTTTTGAAATTCTCTAACTGTGATGAATACTTCTCTATCGTCTCCTTGAAGGGCTTTGCTTAGAGAATTGTATGCAGTTCTTAGAAAGTGAGAGAATCCTACTCCTGAAACTTCAGTTGGATATTGAAATCCTAAGAATAATCCTTTTTTTGCTCTCTCGTCTGCTGATAAATCTAAAATGCTCTCACCATCTAACAAAATATCTCCTTGTGTGACTTCATATTTTGGATGTGCAAGTAATGTGTAAGCTAATGTGCTTTTTCCTGAACCATTTGGTCCCATTATGGCGTGTACTTCTCCTGGACCTGTTTTCAAATTAACTCCTTTGAGAATCTCTTTACCTTCTCTTGATACATGAAGATCTTTGATTTCTAATACTGCCATGTTACATTTTGTTTGGTTTCTCTATATAATACCGGCGAAATTTAGCTAATCCTAATCGTAATTATTAATAATAAAATGAAAAGAGGGGGGAAGGGTAAATTAATTGGCCAGAGATGGTCTCAAAGTAATTTTGAGTTTATGGCACGTTAGAATCTCTTTACATCTGTTTCTGATAGTGACCTCTGTGACTCCTGCAATACTTGAAACGTCTCTTTGTAGGACGCTTTGTCCAAGTAGTACAGATGCTACATAAAGATATGCTGCTGCAATTCCATTTGGAGCCTTTCCATCTGCAATGCTGCTATCTTTGGTTTTCTCTGCAATCTCTAAGGCTAGTCTTTCAACTCTAACCTCTGTATGTGTCATGTTTGCTATCTTTGAGATGTATTTGTTCATGGTTACAACTGGGGCGTGCATTTGTCCCATTTCCATTACCATGGTTCTATAGTACCTTGCTGCAAGTTTTGTTTTTGACTTGACATCTTTTACTGGACAAATTCCTCGACAAATTTCTTCTAATGATCTTATGACATCACATTGTTTGCAAGCCATGTAAATTGTAGCTGTGGTGATGCTGACTACTGACTTTCCTTTTACTTCAATATGTCCGTCTAGATTTCTATATATCATAGAAGCAGTTTCCAACACATTCTTTGAAAGATTAAGACCTTCACATGTTTCACCTAATTTTGATAATACATTTGCAAGTCTTCTTTCTTTTGGTGAGGAAACTCGTACTCTTTGTTGCCACTTTCTGAGATTGTGCATTTGACTTGCAACTTCATGATTGATTGTTTTTCCGCTAAAGTCTTTTGCACTGATTGAAATCTCCGTGGTTATTCCCAAATCGTGTTGGGAATATGTTGTTTGTCCTGTTGCTCTTGCGAGCTTCATCTTGTCTTCAAAACTTGAACTTATTGTTTCTGGACCAAAATCTGCAATCTGATCATCGACTACTACGCCGCAACCAGAACAGATTATTTCACCATTCTGCATGTCATCTACTAGTGTAGACTTACATTCAGGACAGTTTTGTTTTTCTAGTATGTTCATCATTTTTTTCTCCTAAATTTTTTTGGTTTATTTGCAGGTGAAGGTTCTGATACGAAAACATTTTTGCCAATGTATTTTTTGATGTTATTTGTTAATGGCGTTGCTGATGCATATGGCCTATTTACTGGACCTATCAGTTCATTTATTTTTGCAACTCTAGTTCCTGTTTCGTCACAGAGTATTTGTCCTTCAACTAATTCTTTTGATAGTTGAATGATTACTCTGCCACTACCGGCTAGGTGCATTATTTCGCCTACCTCCTGCAATTAGACATTATAATTATTGTTCTCTTATCATAGACTTCTGTCAATTTTACTTTAGCTAAGAGCTAGATTTCATTTTATTTTGATTGCTTTGATCTTCTTGTAACTAATTTTTCAGAAATTTTGTTAAGAATTTTTGTCTTGGAGGATCCTTTTGGTACAATAACATATCCTGACCTGACAAATGGTCTTTTTGGAAACCTTGCTTTTTCATTTGACTCTGTGATTTCAAATCCCGAATCCTTTGTTGCATCCATTAATTCTTTTAATGAAGGATCAAATACACATTTCTCTAATCCTACTCTTCTTCCTTTTGATTTTTTTAAATTCTTGTTGAAATAATCCAACCAGATTACGACATGCTCGTAATCTTTCATTTTATTCCTTTAGTAAAATTGCGTTAACTATTCCGTTTTGTCCTGGTTTTGAAACAACTTTACATTTGCCTTCTTGAGTTTCAAGAATTGCTCCTTTTGTAATTATACCTCGTCTTTTGTAATCGTTGTTTGTAGTATTATCTAATACTTTGATAATTTTTGTTTTCTTTACTTTTGCATCTCCTGTTGATAAGTTAACAAAATCAATTGATTTCAAAGCTGTTTTATTATTATTTCCACGTACTCTTCTTGTTATAGTTAGTTGAGCTCCGTTGATAGGTTCATTTGGATATCTATCTAATTCATACTTTCTTCTAGTTCTAAGTGGAATTCTT
This sequence comes from Candidatus Nitrosopumilus sp., assembly GCF_040878665.1. Lineage (GTDB taxonomy): Archaea > Thermoproteota > Nitrososphaeria > Nitrososphaerales > Nitrosopumilaceae > Nitrosopumilus. The sequence continues at coordinate 47,242 of NZ_JBBDLU010000001.1, forward strand.
CTCCCGCCAGTTATTTTGCTGGTTGCTAAATTCTCTACTGATTTTCTCACGAATTGATGTTGAATTACTCTAATTTATACAAAACGCAAAAAATTAGCCGTGAGTTAAAATCTCTCTCAATTTACTTCTGTGGCAATTTGAGGAGTTGGGGTGGTTTGTCTTGCACTAGCTGTTTTTCTTACTTTGGAGAATAATCTTTGTTTCAGATCTTCTACATCTCCTTGTATGCCAAAATATTTTTGGAATTTTTCAGTCGTTGTAAAAATTTTTAATCTTCCAACATTTTGATGACTGATGTAATCTAATTGTCGTAATTCTTTTAGATGCCCATACACTCCAGAACCTCTTGTCTCTACAAGTTGTTTTGATGATATTGGCTGCATGTAAGCTATGTATGATAATGTCTTTAGAGTTGCATTTGGCAGTACAGGTTTTGATGCATATCTTTTAACTGTAGAGCTATACTCTGGTTTTAATTGCATTACATATGAGCCATCTGGTAAAATCACTATCTCTAATGCTTTGAATGCTGACTTTGTCTTTTTCATAATGCTCTCAAGTAACTCTGATGTTTTTGTTCTTGATTCTGTGCCTGAGGCTCTTATAATGTCTTCAATTTTGAGTGGCCTGCCTGCTGAATACAATGCGGCTTCAATTCTTGCAGTTGCCTCGTCTGTATTATCAATTTTTGTCAATTGCGTATTTTTCCTCTAAATTCTAGTTAAAGAAATCTTTTCCTCATTTTTGATCAATTTGTTAACTCTTCTTTTATCATGGTTATTTTGATGTCATCTTCAATCTGTTCAAGATCTACTCTTTGATCTCGTGCTAAAAATAAAGCTGCAAAGAAACACCTAATCGAATCAACTTGATCAAGGTCTGCAATTATTTCTTGTAGTATCCCAAATCCTGCACTTGCAATTTTTTTCATTATCAAGTCTTCATATTTTCCAATAATGCTTTCAAGTGAGATGAAAAACTCTTGAAAATCTGGGGCTTCGATTGGTTCTATCTCTAATCTTTTATTTCGTCTTGATTGAGGATTTGCAATTGTCCCAATGAGATTTTGAAGCAAACCTAGTAAATCATCTAATGAAACAGGATATGTTGATTCATGTCTATACGGAATGTCAATTAATTCAATGTCTACATCAGATCGTTGATGCATGGGTTTTTTCTCCATAGCTGCTCTTTGTAATGCAAAAATACTTTCGACTTTCATTCTGTAGATTAATGATGATGATAGTGCAGCCATCCCTGCTACTTTGAGATCTTTCTTACCTGTTTTTTCAAGTATTTTTATTAATAAATTCAAAATATGAATGAGATCAATATCCCACACGTCTTTTTTGACAACTGTTGATGGATTAAATAGAATGTTAATTGGTTCCTGAGAAATACTGTTAGGAGTTTGAGATTCACTCATATGATAATTTTTTACCTATTCAATAATATCTAATGGCTCTACTTTTTTCTCATTTCCAGTCAACTCTTATATTGTTAATGCAAGAAAATTAATCATGAAATCCGCTCGGATTACCGGTCCTAATGAGCCTCTTGTAGTATCTGAATCTGAAACCCCTACACCTCAGGGCATTCAAGTTCTAGTCAAAGTAAAATCTGTAGGTGTGTGTCACAGTGATTTACACTTGTGGGAAGGCGGTTATGATCTTGGTGATGGCCAATTCATGAAAGTAACTGATAGAGGAGTAAAATATCCTGTAATTCCTGGTCATGAAATTGTTGGTACTGTTGAATCCATTGGAAATGATGTCTCTGGAGTTTCTATAGGCGATGAAGTATTAGTATTCCCATGGATTGGCTGTGGTAATTGTCCTGCATGTAATGTAGGAAATGAAAATTTATGCGATACTCCAAAATCTATGGGTGTTTTTCAAGATGGTGGGTATTCTGATTATACATTAATTCCAAATTCTAAATATTTGGCTAAACTTGATGGCGTAAATCCTGATGCTGCAACTTCTCTTGCTTGTTCTGGATTAACTGCATACAATGCAATCAAAAAATCAAATCAAAACTCTCCAGAGTTTATCGTAATTGTTGGGGCAGGTGGTCTAGGTTTGATGGGCGTTCAACTTGCAAAGGCAATCACTAATGCTAAAATTATCTGTGTTGATTTAGATGATCAAAAATTACAAACCGCAAAAGAGATGGGAGCTGATTATACTGTTAACTCCAAAGATCCTGAAACATCTCAAAAAATAATGGCTATTTGTAACAACAAAGGCGCAGATAGCGTTGTAGATTTTGTAAATGCCCCTCCTACTGTAAAATTAGATCTTGCCATTTTACGAAAACGAGGAAACTTAGTTCTAGTTGGATTATTTGGAGGTTCTATTGAATTGTCCCTTGTTACAATTCCTCTCAAATCCATTATAATTCAAGGTGCATACACTGGAAATTATGCTGATATGGTTGAATTACTTGATCTTGCTAGACAAGGCACAATCAACCCTGTAATTTCTAGACGATATTCTCTCGATGATGCTAATGCTGCTTTAGAAGATCTTAAAGCACGAAAAATTCTTGGCCGTGCAGTGATAAATCCATAATCTTGGTTATTCTAAAATTTTATAACTAAAAAAAATTGAGTGTTAATAATGGATACGAAAACAAGTTGCGAAGTTGCATTAACCCATCTAAAAAATAAACAATTCATCACTGCACATAATTTGTTTTTAAATCAAGCTGAATCTATAAAAAAATCTGAACTTCTAAAATCTGCTTTGCTGTATATGTTGGCAGGCGAATGCAAAACTAGACAAGGAAAAGAATCTCATAATGAAATTCGGGAAGCCAGCGAATTATTTTTAAAATATTCTAATGCAAAAAATTCAAACAACGTTAAAGGTGCACTACTTTGTGCATCCAAATGTCTTTTGAGTTTAGGTGAATTTGATAAAGCAAAAAATGCATATCAAAAAGCTAAAACTATCATTCAAACTTCAATTGAAATCACTAGGCCTATTGTAATTATTGATGATAGCAAAGCAATTGCTATGAAATTAAAAAATTATGTTGAAAAATTAGGCTACTCTGAAATTTATATTTTTGAAAATGGAAAAGACGGTGTAAAAGGATGCAAAAAACTATTTTCTGAAAATAAAGAACCTGTGGTGCTTCTTGATATGGGATTACCTGATCTTGAAGGTGATGTAGTAGCTACAAAACTATTACAAGACAAAATCGATTTACAAATTGTAGTTATTACTGCTGATGAAAAAACAACCTCTCGCGTTAACAACACAATCAGTACTGGGGTTTCTGCTTTTATCCAAAAACCTTTCACGCTTGATGAACTGAAAAAAGCAATTGCTGTAGCCGAATCTGAATATTCTTTATTACAATAATAGTAAAGACATGTTCAGAATGTTTACGTCTTTAATGTCAATTTCATTTATTCTATAATCAATTAATTCCTCGGAGAATTTCTCCACAATTTTTTGTGATGTTGTTGTTTTTTCAGAATTGACTTGCACTATTACTAACATATTCCATTTTCCTTCCATGTTTGCTACTAGTAGATAATTATCTAGTTTGATAATGAAATCTTTGATAGTATCTTTTACAGCTTCAAGTGATTTTGATGGTTTTAATTTCATTAATACTGCTTGATATTCGTTAATGCCTGACACATCTGTTAATACTGCTTTGTATCCTTTGATGATTCCACTTTTCTCTAAACGTTCTATTCTTTTTCTAATTGTTCTATCTGATACGTCGTGACCTGATTTTTTTTAGTACTGACGCAATTTCTTTTGATGGTGTTCTTGCATTGTTATTGAGAATCTCAATAATTTTCTGATCAACTTTGTCTAAATTTGACCATGCATCTTCACTCATAGTTAATCAAAGATCTAGTGCTTTTTGAATTTTTGGTTGTAATGCTGCTAATTCTCATTTCTGGGAAATATTAATCATCTAAAATCCATCCCGATTCTATGATTTTCTTATCTTCCAAATCTCCTACTCCTGTTGCAAATCTCCAAACAACTGACATGTTTGGTATCATCTTTTCTTTAATTTTTAAAAGTGATTCTACTTCTGAATTCAGATTTTGATCAGCATTTCCATGTTCTTTACAAAATTTACATTTCTGATCAAGTGTAATTGGATTTGATTCAATTAATGGATAAGCCATACATGCTAGTGGTCTTTCTTTGTAAATCTTACAAGGAAATCCTCCATGTGGTGATTTATTTCCGCTATCTGTATCTAGAAATGGACATGTATTGCCATTAATTTCAGAACCCATCAATTGATATGCTAAAATTTTTGTTGGACTAGAATTTTTTATTTCTGAAATTCCTATTCTTGGTACAATTTCTATTTTCAATCCGTTTATGTTTGCTAATTTTTCAATTCTTTCTTTCTCTTCTGGAAGTATCAGTACTCCTATTTTGCCAAATTTTTTACTTGGATAATATTCTCGTTCGATACAGCATTGAGAGCAGTCTTCTATGCATTGAAATTTCATATGTTTTTTTAGATTGTTTGGTAAAAATCTCTTGCGAATGAGCATTTTTTAAAATTTTGTTTATAGAAAAACCATATTATCTTTAGACAAAACATCACATAATCCTTAGTCACAATTTGAATACCATGTTTTCAAATGGTTGAAAATTGACTTTTGAATTCCACGGTCTAAATTTCAACATGCTTAAGTTCATAATTGATACAGATATTTCATGGCAAAATTACAACATACCAATGGAGAAAAAGAAAGTAATAAAAGAAAAATTCTGTATGAGTTGTAAATCAAAAGATAACCTACAAGTTAGCATTAATCTCCTCAGCGATCCAGCTTACCTTTGTAGTAAATGCATTTCAGATTATGATAGTTGGAAAAAGAAAATGAGTAAAAAGGAATCTTAGATTCTAAACTCTATTTTCAATCTGTATATTCTACTGATTGCCTATATTCTTGTACAGGATCCTCTAATTGGTTCCATTTACTTTGAATTATTTTGAATATATTTTTTGTATTTTTTAATTGAAGCATAGATCTAATGTACAAAATTTGTATTTAACCACGACGTAGGAATTATACGTGAAAAATAACCCTTATTCTAAACTTTTTTCCTAAAAAGTTCCTGCAACGCTACCAGTTATATGCTCATGCTGATAATGAGCATCATGGGAAAGCGCCAAGTAAAAAACGAAAGTGCACTTAAAGATCTTCGATTACCTGAAGAGGGAGAACTTTTTGGACGTGTCTTGAAAATGCTAGGTGGAGAAAATGTCATGATAAAATGTGATGATAATATTACTCGACGTGGTAGAATTAGAGGCAAGCTAAAGAGACGTGTTTGGATTCGAGATAATGATATTGTAATTATTGCCCCATGGGATTTTAATCAAGCCGAGCATGGTGATATTGTTTGGAGATTCACCCTTCCTCAAGTAGAATGGCTAAAAGAAAACAATCACATTCCAAAAGATTTCTGATTTTGTTGGCTCATCTTTAATGCTTTAGTTAATATATTGAATACATTGTTTGAAAATCAAATGGAACAAGGTACCGTAAAATGGTTTAACCGTACTAAGGGCTTTGGTTTTATCGAAAGAGAAGGTGGAGACGATCTGTTTGTTCACAAATCAGATGTTACCGGATTCATCAATGAAGGCGATAAAGTCGAGTTTGTAGTCGGCGAAGGTCAAAAAGGCCCAGCAGCACAACAAGTCAAAAAAACAGCATAGGCAACAAATTTTTTAATTTAAGATTTCATCTTTGTTTTCTTAAACTAGTCTATCTTTTTATTCTTTTTAAAATTATTTTTATTTTATGAAAAATTTGTGGTCCCAAGCGAAGGAATTGAACCTTCGACAGCCCGGTTTCTGTATGCCTGATATGCTGTTTTTCGATCAGCCATCTTAAGCCGACAACTACAGCCGGAAGCTCTACCAGGCTGAGCTAGCTTGGGACAAAAAAACGAAGTTCTATACTATTAAAAAACTATCGTAGATGATTATAATTCCTGATCGTCATGATCTCTAAAGCATAAATAGCCACAAAAATTCTCTAGTTTGATTGTCTGAACTTGCAATGGTATATTCTGGATATGTCTGTGCTCCATATTTGCATGATCATACCTCTGTTGAACTGAAAGAATCTTGGATGCATTCAAAAAATATAGAAAAACTATTCTTTGTTACAGGAACATTTTCTACTGAAAGTAAACCCTATTTTTCTGATTCTACCAATCATTACATCTTGGCCAAATTCAGAGACAGTGAGCAAATATCAAAAGATCTTACAATGAATAACCAAGTAAAGACATCCTTTGTTTTCAATATTCAAGATGATTTGTTCCAACGGGAAGTTGATGGTAATACAAATTTCATTTCAATATATTATTTAGAGTATGGTGATGATGGTGAGGATTTACAGGAAATTGCAAACATTTTACTTAAAAGAGATAAAATTGAGATAGCTGGATTAGGAAACATGGATACTTTTTGTTCAACCCCTCCAAAATTTACATTTCCGTACTCTCAAAACATTGTAGTTATTGAAGTTGCAAGTGAAAAGAGTCATCAGAGTGTAAAGAAATACTGTGATCAAACAAGACGAGATGTGAATCGCAAAGGATTGACAATGACTAATTTAATGAGTCTTTCAATTCTTGATCAACTAAAGTAGAAAAGTTAAATATTCGACCAAAAACTGTTTTTCATGAGTAAACCTTCTGATCTTGGTTCTTTGAAAATTGGTTCATACATTCTGTTACCTCATTCTGATCAACCTAGTGGGGAACCATGTAGAATTGTAGAATATGATACATCAAAACCAGGTAAACACGGTGCAGCAAAAGCAAGAATTGTTGGCGAAGGAATTTTTGATGGTCAAAAACGTCCTCATGTAGGTCCAGTTAGCATGCAAATTCACGTTCCAATGATTAACAAAAAAATTGGCCAAATAATTTCAATTAATGGTGATATGATTCAAGTAATGGATTCTGAATCATTTGAAACTATTGATGTGAGCTTAATTGATGATGAAGTTAAAGGTAAGTTAGCAAATGGCCAGAATGTTGAATACTGGGTTGTTATGGATAAAACTAAAATCATGCGCATTAAAAACTAGTGCGGATGCTGATGATTATCGGAAAAGCCGTCTGACTTTATGATGACGATTATGAGTATTGAAGCGTCCTTTTCTAATACACTTAAAAAATTTGTTGAATTAAATATTTTTTAGATTATGAAATTAGCTTCTCTTTTTTCAGGTGGCAAAGACAGTACTTATGCAATTTATCTAGTACAAAAACAAGGATATGAAGTAACTTGTCTTTTGAGTGTCTTTCCACAATCTGATGAAAGCCATTTATTACATCATCCAAACATGCGTTGGACAAAATTACAATCAGAATCTATGCACATTCCACAATTAACAATCTCTGCTGATTCTAATGATACTGATGTAGAATTATTTGCACTTGAAACATTGTTACAAAATGCAAAAGATCAATTTGGTATTGAAGGATTGGTACATGGTGGAATTAAAAGTAATTTTCAAAAAGATAAATTTTACACTCTTTGCTCTAAATTAGATTTGATTGCAGTTACACCACTATGGAATACTGACCCAGAACAATATTTACATGATTTACTAAATTCAAAATTTGATTTTATGATGATAACGGTTTCTTCTGATGGATTGGATGATTCATGGCTTGGAAAAGTAATTTCTAAATCTGATCTTGATAATTTGAAATATTTATCTGAAAAATTTGGATTCAACTTAAATTTTGAAGGTGGAGAATCTGAAACATTTGTTATTGATTGTCCTCTTTTTTCAAACCCAATTAAAATTAATAAATTTGAAAAAAATTGGGATGGGTATAGAGGAAGGTTTGAAATAGTGGATGCAGAGTTGAATTACAATGCTTGATGGTCTTAAGAGTAGTCTAAGTGATGCAATCAAAAAGATTGTAAAATCTTCTGGAATTGATGAGGAACTTATCAAGGAATTATCTAAAGATGTTCAAAGAGCATTGATTCAATCTGATGTCAATGTGCGTCTAGTCCTTGAAATTACTAAACGTCTACAAGAACGTGCTCTTAATGAAACTCCTCCACCTGGACTTTCGCGTAAGGATCACATAATTAAGATTCTTTATGACGAACTATCAAAACTGCTTGGAAATGAATCTGAATTTGATTTCAAACCTGATAAACAAAATAAGATCATTTTACTTGGAATTCAGGGTAGTGGTAAAACAACTGTTGCATCAAAACTTGCCAAATTTTTAACCCGACAAGGATACAAAGTTGGTGTTGTAGGGGCTGATACCTATAGACCTGGAGCATTAGTTCAACTTCGAACTATGTGTGAAAAATCAAATGTTGAAGTATATGGTGAAGAAAACAACAAAGATTCTCCAGATATTGTAAAAAATGGGTTAAAGCATTTTGCAAATCAACCATTAGATGTTATTTTAATTGATACAGCTGGTCGCCATAAGGAGGAGAAGGATTTGCTTGAAGAGATGAACCGAATTAACAAAGTTACAGATCCTGATTTAGCTTTACTTGTAATTGATGGAACAATTGGGCAACAATGTTTCAACCAAGCTGAAGCTTTCCACAAAACTATTCCAGTTGGAGGTGTCATAATTACAAAACTGGATAGTTCTGCAAAAGGCGGTGGTGCACTTGCAGCTTCTGCAGCAACTGGTGCACAAATCATGTACATTGGAACTGGTGAAAGAATAGATGATTTAGAAAAATTCTCCCCTACTCGTTTTGTTGGACGTTTGCTTGGTATGGGTGACATCCAAGCAATTTTGGATTTAGCAAAACGACTAGAAAATGAAGGTGATGATGTTAGAATGAAACGTATCTCTAGTGGAAAAATGAATATGGATGATTTTTTTTACCAATTAGAAGAAGTGACAAAGGTTGGTTCTTTGAAAGGGCTTCTTGATAGTATGCCTGGACTTGCTGGCATGGTAAAAAATGATCAAGTCGATCAAATGGAAGGCCGAGTTTCTAAATGGAGATACATAATTCAGAGTATGACCAAAGAAGAAAAAGCAGATCCTGATTTATTAAATTCATCAAGAATCAAAAGAATTTCTAGAGGATCTGGATGGCCAGAAGGAGAAGTCAAAGAACTACTCAAAAATTATAAAAATTCTAAAAACATGATGAAAGCCTCAAAAGGTCGTCAAATGCAAGGGACTCTTAGAAAAATGGGATTAGGATAATTCTGTACATATTTTCTTTACAACTATGTCTAACTACCAACAAATAGTTCCTATTGCACATAAAATTCTCCAAAAATATGATTTGTGTGATCATTGTTTGGGTAGACTATTTTCAAAACAATTACGTCTCTCATCAAACAAAACACTTGGCAAAAAACTAAAGAAAAGTCTTAGTTCTTCACAAAAATGCTATATTTGTAAAAATCTGTTTGATAACTTGACTCATTTTTTAAAATTAATGACTGATGCATCATCTAGTTATTTGTATGATACATTTAGTGTGGGTGCAATAGTCAAACCTTCTATTATTGATAGGGATGATTCAATACGATCCACCTACAAACTTAGAGGCATTGATAGCATAAAGACCGACATTACAAAAGAATTGGGAAAAGTCTTTGCAAGAAAAACTCGAAAAGTAATTGATCCTCTTGATCCTGAACTTATTTTCACATTAAATTTAAAAGATGAATCATGTGAATTACGCTCAAAAGCGATTATTCTTTCTGGCAGATATGTTAAAACAATGAGAGGTCTACCACAGAAACAAAAATCATGTGATAACTGTCTTGGAAAAGGATGCAGAACTTGTGATTTTCATGGAATGTGTGAATTTGAAAGTGTTGAAGGTGTTATTGCTAAATTTCTTTTTAAAAAATTTGGTGGCACTACTACTAAATTTACATGGGTTGGTGGCGAGGATAAATCTAGTCTTGTTTTAGGTAGTGGAAGACCTTTTTTTGTAAAACTTCAGAACCCTTTGAAAAGAAAGCTCAGATTGTCTCATGCAAAATTTGATTCGCTACAAATCAATCATCTTAAACTTGTCCACAAATCTCCAAAAATTCCTCTCAAATTTTACTCAACTGTTAAAGTAAAAATCACTACATCTTCCAAAATAGATTCAAAAAATTTGAAAAAATTAAAAAAACTGGAAAAGAATTCTGTAATGGTATATGATAAGTCTGGAAAACGTTCTGAAAAGAAAATTTTCACTATAAAGTACAGTAAAAATTCTAAGAACGTGCTTACTTTGATATTCAAAGCAGAAAGCGGTTTGCCAATTAAGAGGTTTGTCACAAGCGATGATGTTTCCCCCGGCATCTCAACCATATTTGGTACGTCGTGTGTTTGTCAAGAATTTGATTTTTATGATATTGAAGTATAATGATAACAATTAACTAGCGCTAAATATTGAGAATTAGTATGCCGATAAGAAAAAAAGGTAAACATCAAAGACATGCTGATCAACGAGCGGTTACACGTAAAAAAAAGAAAGTCGGAAAACCCCGTTCCTGATCAAATCAACCTTTTTACATTCAAAATTATCGAGGAATCATATTGGATCCGCTAATACGCTTCAAAGATGCTCATTCTAAAGGACTAATTCCTGATGATGTCTATGATCTTACAATAGAACGTTTTCCAATTACTATTTCAGGAATCAATAGAATTGAAAAAGCATCTGGAATTCGGTATCCTATTGCGTATGTTGAACCTTCTCTGGTGATTACGTCCCCACACCCTAATTCATATGAATTCGGTATATTATTTGCAAGAACGATTCCTGTAATGTTTGATGAAAAATTTCAAGTTGTAATTCAAATTTCTGCTCCTTTAATTGCTTATGGACTTAAAGGTACAATTCACGCAATTTTAGCCCATGAATTTTTACATTTTTTAGATTTGATGAGAAAGATTTCAAAGATGGAATTACTCTCTGATGAAATTTCTGGAAATCTATTTGAAAATGTTTATAGTGATGAAACTAGATTGTTTGAACCACGAGCTGTTTTCAAGGATCGTACATTACTGAATCACATAACAAAAAAATTTCCCGCTGGATTTCACGATTTTAAACTTGAAGATAAGGTCATGAAGTTTTGGGCTGATAGAAATCTTCCAAAATCAAATATTTCTTTGGATGCAAATACTGTGAAATTATCTGCAGAATCCCTTTCTAAAATCAAATTGGATCCTCAATTTATTGCAAAACTTGAACAATTAGAAGAAAAAAGTTGTAAGATCCACAAAAAACAATTGTATTGAATCCGTATATGATGTTGAAAATTAACACTGTATTTTTAATATGAATTGTTTTAATTTATTCTGATTTTTATTGATTGAATTCTGTTAATCCGCATTTTCCACAGGTGTTTCTATCTTTATGTTGTGCCATGAAAGTTCCTTTGCCACATCTAGAACACACTTTTCTAGTTCTTGATGTTTTGTCCCCGTCTATTTTGTAATAAGATGATAAGTTGGGGCTGGAACCTTTTTTACCTTTTTTATTTACGGGCATTATTCTGTTTTCTCCTCTTCCTTGACTTCTTCATCTGGGATTTCAGCTACACTAGATTCTTTAGTTGCCGCATCTGCTTCTACAATTTTTGCTTTTGATTTTTCTAGTCTTGAGAAAATTGTTGGATTGATGTGTTTTTTAGCTAATACTTCATCTTCATAAACATAGAATACTCCTGTAACGTGTGATTGTCCCACATGAGTTTTCAATCTAATTGGAATTACAACTTTACCATCTAATTTGAATTCTTTTGTAATCATATTCACAGCTTCAAGATTTTTTAGTTTACCCCCTAATCCTGCAAAATTACATGTCAGTTCTCTTCTGGATAGGAAGTCATTGTTTACGTCTGTGAGTGTCTCGATTATGGACATGTATCAAAAATCTCTAGATATTTCATATAAACCTTGATTGCGATTACAGAAGAGATTTAAGAAATTCCTTCAGACTTATCTTGTGGAACGTTATTTGTTGCATTTTAAAAATGAGAAATACTTGCCTCAAAATTGTAGAGATCTAGCACGTAAGGGCCGAGATCTTGTATCTGATATGAATGTCTCAGTTAGACTTGCTAGGGTTGCAACTAAATTTATCGAATTTGACATAGCTGCTGAAAAAGAAGATCTTGACACACTTGTTAAACGATTGTCTTTGATTGGCGATGTTGATAATGTAAGACATGTTGTTGAGGAACACATCACTAAAGACAAAGGAATTGAGGATGGTATTTTTTACTATAACAATGAACGATTTTGGGAATGTCATGAAGCATTTGAAGGCGTATGGAAACAATGCTATGGACGAGAAAAAGAACTTGTTCAAGGTATTATTTTAGTGGCAGTTGCATTTGCACATCAACAAGAAAATGAAGAAAGTATAGGCATTGGAATGTTGAGTAGGGCTTTGGAGAAATTAGGTACTTCTCCTTCTATGTATCATTCAATAGATGTTGATAAAATTAGAAAACACGTAATTGAAATGCAGAAAGCAAACAAACTGACTAGATTTGAGATTTAATTAATTCAAGAGCTTTTGAAACAACTTCTGCTCCTTGAAGTAAACCTATGCTGCCTTTCTTTGCTTGTTTTTCAGTCATTCTTGTGGTTCCATCTTTTTTTATAAAATCCCCTGATACTAGAATTGGAACAGGATCATCACTATGACCTTTGTTAATACAAGGAGTTGAATGATCTGCAGAAATAATAATTGCAACTTTGTTTGAATCAATATTCTCAACCAGTGTCTTGAAAAATCTTTGATCAATTTCTTCAATGTTTTTCATTTTACCTATGGCGTCACCGTCATGACCAAATTCATCTGGTCCTTTAAGATGGACATAAATGGAATTTTGAGTTTCCATTGCTTTGGCTGCAACTTTTGCTTTTTCTTCATAATCTGTTAACCCTCCTGCTTCAAATGCTTTCATTTTAAGAACCTCTGAAATTCCAAGTTCTACTGGCATGTCTACTATGCATGAAAAATTCATATTGTATTTTTCATTAATAGGAATAACATCTGGATATTTGTTTCCAGCATCTCTTAGCAAAATACAACTGAGTTGTTTTTTCTTTTCATCTTTTCTTTTCTTATTAATTTGACTTTCTTTCATTATTTTTATTGATTTTTCTGAAAATTCGTTTACTAAATTTGCAGTAAGTTTAGAGTCTTCTGTATCTTCTAAAGGTAGACACTTTTCTATTTTTAAAAAGTCGCCTACAGCTTTTGCAACACCCATTCCTCCGATGTTGCTATATGCTGGATCTGTATTGGTAATTTTTGAAGATAGTTTTCTTCCTTCAGTTCTGATTCTGACTGTTACTCTATGGCCTATTGTTGGTGCAACTACAACTGACGTATTTGGGATGGATAGTTTGATTTTCTCTTCAATCTCTTTAGCAATTCCGTTTGCATCATCTTTTTCAATGTGCCTACCTGCACGTCTATCTACAATTACTTCTTCATCGTTGAGTGTAGAGTAATTTCCTCTTAATGCCAAGTCTCCATCTTTAAAATCAATTCCAATTCCTATGGCTTCGATAACTCCTCTCCCTGCATAATCTGCGTGTTTGAATTTGTATCCTAACATATTGAAAACTGCAATATCTGATTCTGGGGCTATTCCTTTTCCAACTGAAATGACTTCTCCTATGGCTCCGTTACTAGCAATTTTATCTAATGTTGGTGTATTTGCAGCCTCCAACGGTGTCTTCCCGTCTAAATCTGGGTGTGGTAGATCTCCTACTCCATCTAAAAGAACATAGATCATATGAATCTCAGAATTGTTCAAAATAATCCCTGTTACTCCAGATCTGATGCTCTCCTTTAAATCTTGCAACAAAATCTGCGATCAGAATTAAATGCTATCTAAATTATTTTTAAAATTTTCAATTTTTGAAAATATGTTTTTAATGATCTTAAGATTTTCTTAATTTTGTAAATTTTTTGTTAAAAATAATTTTAATTTGCTTTCCACTGTGTTTAGTAAACGTTTTAACAGACATTTTACTTCCATTAACAATATGGGGGACATGCGCAAAGATTACGTTTCTGAGCGTTTCATGATTGTCGCAAAAAAAGACGATAAAATAGTTGATCCAAAAAAATCTCCATTTGCACCTGGCAATGAATCTATGACCAATCCTTCTGTTTTATCACTTGTTGCAAAAGATGGAATGCTACAACGTCTTCAAGATAATGAAGATGAATCATATGTTGAGGGTTGGGCAATTCGAGTTTTTGAAAGTAAAAATCCTATCGTTTCAATAGATACAGAAAATTCTTACAGTGACAAACCATTTTACAGCGAGCCTTCTTATGGATATCATTACATCGTTGTTGCGTCTCCAAATGAAAAAGATACATTTGCAACAATTGATACTGAACAATGGTCCAATGTTTTAGTTGTAGTTCAAGATAGATTACGATGGCTTTATACTCAAAAAGGAGTAACATATGTTTCAATTTACGCAGATCATGGAGAGTTGGCTGGAAATACAAATCCTCATCCTCACCTTCATCTTTTAACTTTTTCAACAATTCCACCAGTTATTGAAACTGAAGCTGAAGCATCTCACAAGATTTTAAATGAAAAAGGTGTATGTCCAATGTGTCAGACTGTAAATGAAGAAATTAGTGGTCCTCGACAGGTTCTTCAAACTGAGGGCTTCATTGCTTTTTGTCCTTGGGCTCCTTCTTATCCATACGAATTTTGGATTTCTCCAAAAAAACACGTGACTAGTTTCTCAAAAATTACTCAAAAAGAAATCAATGACTTATCATTAATTTTGAGAGCTACGCTGGGTGGTCTTACAAATACTGTCAAAGACGTTTCATACAATCTGGTTTTTCATCTGTCTCCTGAAAAGAAAAATAGTCGACAAATTCATTGGCATATTGAAATTTATCCTATAACAAAATCTTGGTCTGGATTAGAACGTGGATATGGGATTTTCTTAAATGATATATCTCCTGAACAAGCTGCTGAGAAACTCGGTGCAGCGTGTAGAAAAGAATTAGCTAATTTAGTTGGCATAGTTTGATTTTTTGAATGGTTTATTTATCAACTGAAATCTGTTAAACTTATGGCAATTGAGAAATGGCTCGCAGTAACAAGTCTTGGTTTGTTTGTGATGTTTGCTGGTGAAATGATTTCTGTTTACAATTTCATGACTAATGTACCTGAAGAGATAGAATTCTCAATAACCTTTGATGCTGATCCGAAAATATTTCAATTCATTTCTATTGGTGCTGCACCTGCTGGAATCTTAGCCGCAGTTCCTTTTATTATGACAAGACAATATGGCTCAAAACCTATTGGTGGATTGATAACTGCAGGTGGAGTAGTTATGTTGTTAGGGATGTTTGTATCTTATTCTCTAATTGATAAAATGGATGCTGTCTATATTACAGATGTTGTAAAATATGCCCCGTTGTTGTTTATGGTGTTGTCTATTCCTGTAATTGTTGTTGGTGTTTATTTAACAAAAGAGAAACAGAAACGTCCAAAAAAAGAATTTTTCTAAACATGATCCAATCTTAATTCATTAGCAACTTGTTTGAAACCTAGTTTTTCATAAAATGGTTTGACGTCGTCTGTACAATCAAGAATCGTCTTATAACAACCCCGATTTTTTGCAATTTCAATAAGATACTTCATAATTTTCTCACCTATTTTTTTATCTTGAAACTCTTTATTGACTACCACATCTTCAATATGGCCCACCATGCCTCCATTATGAATGAATTTTGGTTCTATGATGAGTGTTGTAGACCCGACAATTTTCCCATCTAATTCTGCAACTGCAATGATGTGATCTGGGTTGGCGTTGATTTTCTCAAAAATCTCCTTGGCTTTGGATTTCTCAATGTTGCTTGCTTGTTTTAATGAATCTAGTGATTTTAGAAATCCATTCCAAAGATCCGTTTCTTTTAATTCTCTAATCACTGGTTCATTCATTTCTATTATCTGTTCTTTCCCAATTTTTGAATATGTTCTTGATATGCTTTTTCATACGATTCTTTATTTCCAATATCTGTAAATCCTTTTTTTGTAATGAAGCTGCTGATTAATTTTTTATTGACTATTGCGTGTTTAATCACATCATCCATCCCATACGGTTTATTTTTTGGAATTAAATTAAACACCTTTGGTTCCATTACATAACAACCCATGTTTACATTTACCTTTATCTCTGGTTTCTCATTCCATCTTAACACTTTACCAGTTTTTGAAGTATCAATTACTCCATAGGGTAAGTTAGTTTTGTATTCATTTAGACTCATAGTGACAAATGCTCTTTTTGCTTTGTGTTGTTTTATCATGTTTCTAAGACTGAAATCAAACATTGAATCGCCATACATACAAACAAAAGTGTTGTCAATGAATTCTTCTGCAGTTTTTAATTGACCTGCAGTAGCTAATGGTTTATCTGAAATTGCATATTCTATGCTCACTCCAAATCTTTTTCCATCCTCAAAATAATCTTCAATTGTTTTTCGAAGATGACTCACACACAAAACAATTGATTTTACTCCATTTTTTTTATTCCAATTGATTAGATGTTCTAAAATTGGTTTTTTACCTAATGGTAACATGGGTTTTGGAGTCTTTTTTGTCAATGGAAGTAATCTGGTACCTAGTCCACCTGCTAAAATCACTGCCTTCACAAATGTTATTTGAGATATGACTATTTATATTCGAGGATGTTTTTACACTAGAATTTTATCCTATAATTTTTGATAATTTTTTCAAAATACTTTTTGGTGTGTCTCCAAAAATTATTATCATAGGTTCTTTTCCAAAATCACCCTTATGAAAAATTATATCTGGAGGTAGTTTTAAATTTTTAATTGCGCTATCAATTCCCCATCCCACTGATGTTCCCTTGCTTTTAACATTCATAGGTTCATTAATTCTATCATAACTAGATATTGAAAACTTTGATTTTTTAATTTTCAAAATTATTGAATTTTCATATTTTAAATTTATTGCAGACTGAATCTCTGGGAATTTTTTATTTACCACAAGTAATGCTGTGGCAACATGTTTTGATCCTCCATATGTTAGATTGCCTGCAACTATGACTTCTTTTCCCGCTTTGACAATTCTTCCTGATAATCCTAAGACATCTTTTGTAGATTTTGGTTTTTGTTTAGAATATACAAAATTTGTTTGACATTCAGGAATGTTTTTGTATATGTTTTTGATTTTAACAAATTCACTAATTGATTGAGATAACTCTGAATTTATCTTATCTTTGTTCTGACTATCTACTATCTTAATTCCATTTCCAACTTTTTTTGCATTTTTTATTGAGTTATATGCAAATTCCTTTGCAAATTTTACCGATTCACGGATTGATTTCTTGTTTGAAATTGCAAATATTATCGCTGCTGAATAATTACAGCCACTTCCATGGTTTATGCCGCTGATTTTGTCTCCTGAAATTTGATATTTTGTACCTTTTTCTAGAACAAAATCTATTATTTTGTTATTTTTTTCTTCAATCCCTGTAATCACTACGTTTTTTGCTCCCATATTTTGGATATTTTTTGCAATTTTTTCTATTGTATTTTTTGAATTGATCTTTGATTTTGATAATATTTCCGCCTCAAATTTATTTGGAGTAATAATTGTTGCAAGTGGAATTATATATTTTTGAAAATCTTCAATTGCTTTATCTTCTATCAACATTCCGCCTATTGTTGATTTGATAACTGGGTCTACAACAATTGGAATCTTTAATTTTTTTAATTGTTGATACAGTGTTTT
This sequence comes from Candidatus Nitrosopumilus sp., assembly GCF_040878665.1. Taxonomy (GTDB): domain Archaea; phylum Thermoproteota; class Nitrososphaeria; order Nitrososphaerales; family Nitrosopumilaceae; genus Nitrosopumilus. The sequence continues at coordinate 65,048 of NZ_JBBDLU010000001.1, forward strand.
AATTATCTCTGAATTAAACACCATGCCAATTTTTATTCCGTCAATTTTAAAATCAGTTAATACTGATTCGAGTTGATTTTTCAACATTTTTTTTGATACTGGTTCAATCATTCCAAAACTTGAAGTATTTTGACCTGTAATTGCAGTGATTACTGTTAATCCATATGCACCAAATTCCGAAAATGACTTTACATCACTTTGAATTCCAGCACCAGCCGATGGATCAGATCCTCCAATAGAAAGCAGATTCATTATGTTTTCTTATTTTAAAGTACTAATCTATATTTCCATTTTGTGTGTGATGTTTTGTAATATTTGTTTTATACTTGAAGAACTATCTTTTCATTGATGACAAAGATTCCTATGGTGGATGACACTATGCCTGACATATTACAGTGTACCACTTGTTTGTTACCTATGCAATATCAAAAAGTTAAGGATGATAAATTTCTCTGGCAATGTTTCAAATGTGGAAAGCAATATCTTATTTCAAAAAACATGGATGATGCCATGGAAGAGAGTTGGAGTCCGCCACGATAATAGCTACCTTTGAATTAGATTTTGTAAAATCTGAAAATCAAAAACTTCGAAATTATATTTCACTAATTCATGCTGAAGTTGAATTATCTTAACGTCTCTATGAACTCAAGCAAAACTTTGCAAATTCTCTAGATTCTGAGCGTATTACTACTCCAATTTTAGATAGAATTTCTAAACTAAAATTAGAAAAAGACATTTTAGAAAATGAACTAAAATTAATGAAATAATTATGCTGATGTTTGAGTAACACAATCAAAAGAACAAAACTCCTCTTTTATGCTAAAAAATTCTCTTCCACAATGCCTGCATTCTCTACTTGTTCTCACGTGATCTATTAGGGCATTCTAACATAAAAGGTCGATCATCTTTCTTAATATAGTGTTAAAGATTTTTTTTACGATCATAACTTTCTATGATTTTCACGATTGTTTAAATCAGGTAACGCCATAGAATACGTTATGGCAACACAAATGACTTCTGCTAGACGTGGAGTGGCAACTGATGAAATGAAGCAAGTTGCTAAAGATGAAGATGTTTCACTTGAATGGTTAATTCCTAAAATTGCAAAAGGGTCAATAATTATTCCAAGTAATAATGTCAGACCGCAAAAAATTCATAATGTTGGAATTGGTAAAGGTTTGAAAACTAAAGTTAATGTTAATATTGGAACTTCTACATTAAATGTAAACATTGAAGAAGAAATTGAAAAAGCTAAAGTTGCAATAAAATATCATGCTGATACAATCATGGATCTTAGTGATGGCGGTGATGTAAAAACAATACGACGAACTCTTATGGAGTCTGCTCCAATCACTTTTGGAACTGTTCCAATTTATGAGGCTTATAATTATGGTGTAGAATTCCACAAAAATCCTTTGAATTTAACTGAAGATGATTATCTTAATGCATTTGAAAATAATGCAAAAGATGGTGTTGATTATACTACTATTCATTGTGGTATTACAAAAGATATTGCAAAAAGAATTCTCAAAGTCCAAAGATACGGTGGAGTTGTAAGCAAGGGTGGAACAATAACTGCTGCATGGATGTTAAAACATGATAAAGAAAATCCATACATTACTCATTATGATTACATGATGGAAATTGCCAAAAAATACGATGTGACATTTAGCCTTGGAGATGCATTAAGGCCAGGCTCAATTTTAGATTCACATGATGAATTACAAGTTCAAGAAATGATTAACATTTCTAGATTAACAAAGCGTGCACACGAACATGATATTCAAGTGATGGTTGAAGGACCAGGACATGTTCCATTAAATGAAGTTGCTGCAAATGTAAGATTGGCAAAATCTCTCATTGGTGACGTTCCATATTATGTTCTAGGTCCATTGGTTACAGATGTTGCATCTGGACACGATCATATTGCTAGTGCTATTGGTGCAGCTGTCTCTGCAAGTGAAGGTGTAGATCTTTTGTGTTACCTTACCCCTTCTGAACATCTAGCATTACCTAATGCTGAAGAAGTGAAGGCTGGATTGATTGCATATAGAATTGCAGCTCACGCTGGTGATTTAGTAAAAATTCGAGACAAAGTTATCAAATGGGATATGGAGATGACTGAAGCCCGACGTACGTTGGATTGGGAGAAACAACTAGCGTTATCTATTGACCCTGAAGAGGCTGCAAAAATTCACCGTAGAACTGGACAACATCCTGGTAACAATGTTCCTTGTACTATGTGTGGTGGTGCTTGTGTATACATGATGTTGCCTCAACAGAAAAAATACGAAAAAGAAAATAAAAATCTACAACAAACTGAGTAATACCTTTTGAAGACTAGGTACTGTTTCATAGTTTTGTAACTCTTCTATGTTTATCCATCTAAAATCTGAATTTTCCCAATTAAGTTTGATTGTAGGGTTTGTTGCATTGAATAAAAATGGAAATATTTCCCACTCGTGATTTTTGTATTGAGGTGAATTTACTCTCATCTCTCCAATCGATTTGATTAATGTAATTTTTTCATTTGTAATCCCAGTCTCTTCAAAAATTTCAATTTTTGCTCTTTCTAAAGGCTCTTCATTGTTTTCAATAATTCCACTAATTCCTGCCCATAATCCTTTCATTGATTTTACTTTGTCACTTCTTTTTAGAATCAATAATTTGTCGTTATTTTTAATGAAAGAAGTGACAATCTTTGTTGCACGCATATCTGTTATTTTTCAATTGTTTTTACCATTTTTGTTAGTTTTTTATAAGATTCATTGATGTCCGTATGCTTGGCTAGTCTTTCTTGACACTCTTTGATGTATTCTATCACTTCTTCTGTCTTTGATTCCTGAACAGATGTGAGTAATCTTCCAATATCTTTCCAAAGCTCCTCTGCAACTCTTCGGATTTCAGGATTTGCAATAATTGTCTCAATTAGTTCTGGAGATTCTGTCATTATACTTTCTGATAATATTTTTTGAACTCTAAAGGTGGTGCCTGTCATTTTTTCTGTTAAATTCATTTTCTCATCTTTTGAAATTATGTTTGCAAAAACTAAATTCATTAAATGAGTTAATCCTAAAATCACTGCAATTTTTTTATCATGCTCTGCCGCATCAATTGTAACAAAGTTTGCACCATCAAACAATGTTTTTGCCATGGTTAATTCTTTCTTTGCATCTTTAATTGGAACTGATATTATATTTTGACCCTTGATCGTTTTGACTCCTGGACCAAACATGGGATGTATGCAAATTGGGTTGATTTTTGTTGGCATTTTTGATAATGCTGCAACCACTTTGGATTTCTCAGATGAAATTTCAATTAAGTATGTTCCACGTTTCATTTCTTTTGCAATTAGTCTTATAATTTCTGGAGTTCTTCTTGTAGGTGTGCACAAAACAACATAATCTGCATTTAATATCCCTCCTACTAGTGATTCTGATGAGATGATATCTTTTCCCATTTTTTTATTTTCTGTATCATATCCTGTTACTTCAAAACCCTCGCTTGCGAAATATTTTGCAAACCATTGTCCCATTTGACCTCCTGCACCAATAACAGTTACTTTCTTCATTGATTATCCCTCATGATGTTGCCAAGTATATTCATTCCCTCAACTAGGGCTTTTTCATTTTGACATGCAGAAAGTCTGATAAAATTCTTGTAGTCTCCAAACCCTTCTCCTGGTGCTACTGCTAAACCTTTCTCAAGTGTACTGTTTGCAAATTGCACTCCATCAAACCCATCTTGGTTAATTCTTGCAAAAATGTACATTGCACCATCGGGAATTATAAAGTCTAGCCCCAATTCATTTGCTTTCTGTACCAACACATCTAGTCTGTTTTGTACTGTATTAGTATTCTTGGATATGTCTGCCTCAAGTGCTTTCATGGCTATGTATTGAATTGGCTCTGATACATTTGTAAGACACAATGCTTGTAATTTTGCCATTTTTTCAATGATTTTTACATTTGCTACCCCGTATCCTATCCTAAAGCCTGTCATTGCGTGAGATTTTGAAAATGATTGCGTAACTATGCTTTTTTCATAATTATAGTTTAGAACACTTTTCCAGCTGGTTTTTGCATATTCTGAATAAATCTCATCACTTAACACGTAAAGATTATTTTTTTGAGCTAATTGCATTATGTCGTCTTGTAATTTTTCATTTAAAATTTTTCCAGTTGGATTATTTGGATAATTCAATACTATCATTTTGGTATTTGAATTAAGCGCCTTCTTGATTTGCTCTAGTGATGGCTCCCATTTATTTTCCAATGTTGTGCTGATGACTCTTACTTTGATTCCAGCATTTAATGCACAATCTTTGTATGCTGGCCATGCGGGTTCTATTACAATTATTTCGTCTCCTGGATCAAGAAGTGTGGAAATTGCAGTATAAATTGAAAATCTGGCTCCTGGACTAACTATGATGTTATCTTTTGTAACTTCAACCCTGAATTTTTTAGATATGTGTTTTGCAATAGCTTCTCTAAATATTGACAATCCTTTTGTTTGACCATATTTTAGAAATCCTTTGTCATACACTTCTTCCAAAGCATTTTTTACAATGTTGGGAGGTGGAAAATCTAATTCACCAACTTCCATATGAATTATTTTTTTACCTTGTTCTTCCAGTGCTTTTGCTTTTAGGAAAATAGAAAGATGGGATGGTTTGTTATTGGATTGTACCTTGATTGATTCATTTAAAAGAAAATTTAAAAATTTTGCAGCTATGGTTTCATCTAACTCTATATCTTTGCACAACGTGATAACTTTTTCTCGTAGATTTTCTTCTCTCCCTTCATCTGTTATCCCTTTACCAATGTTTTTTTTAATTTCTCCTATTTCTTTTGCAATATCGGTTCGATCTTTTAACAGATGAATCATTTTTAGTGTAACATCATCCATTCTATTGCGAAGATCATTAATGTCTGACATTTTCTTATAATGTTGGTTTGATTACTCCTGCTAGGAGTGCATGATCTGCTATCGTTAATGCTACAAGTGAATCTACTACCGGTGGAGCTCTTGGTACTACACATGGGTCGTGTCTTCCCTTGACTTGTAGTATTGTCTCTTTTTTTGTCTTAATGTCTACAGTGCTCTGTTTTTGAGCAATTGATGATGCTGGTTTGAATGCAATTCTAATCGTGATTGGCATTCCATTTGAAATCCCTCCCAGAATGCCCCCTGATCTATTTGTCTTTGTTATGATCTTTCCTTTCTTAATTGTATACAGGTCATTATTTTCAGAGCCATGCAATTCTGCTCCTCTGAACCCTGATCCAAATTCAATTCCTTTTACGGATGGAATTGAAAAAATTGCTTTACTCAAATCTGATTCTAATGAGCTAAAAATTGGCTCTCCTAATCCTACAGGAACATTGGTTGTTATTGATTCAATTATCCCCCCAAGAGAATCTCCTTTCTTTCTTGCATCTAAAATACTATCTCTCATTTTTTCTGCAATTTTATTTTCTGGACATCTTACTTCGTTTTTATATATTGACCTAATCATTTTTTCATTAAATTCATTTTCCATCTTTATTTTTCCAATTTGTGATGTGTATGAATTTGTTTCAACACCTAATGTCACTTTGAGTAGCTTTCTTGCGATGGCTCCACCCATTACATGAGTTGCAGTTAGTCTTCCAGAAAATCTCCCTCCTCCTCGATAATCATTAAAATGATTATACTTTATCATGGCTGGATAATCTGAATGTCCTGGTCTAAGTTTTGTTTTTAAATTTTCATAATCTTTTGATTTTTGATCACTATTCCAAATCAACATTGTAATTGGTGCTCCAGTAGTATGTCCTCTAAATACTCCTGAAATAATTTCTACAATGTCTTTTTCTTTTCTTTGTGTTGAAATTAGATTTTGACCTGGCCTTCTTTGATCTAACATTATCTGAATTTCTTTTTCATCAATTTCTAATCCTGCTGGACATCCATCTACTATTGCACCAATTGATTTTCCATGACTTTCTCCAAAACTAGTTAAAACAAGACGCTGACCAATAGAACTTCCCGGCAACATACTATCAATGTTAAATGATGCTTATAATTGTAAAATAGGTCAAGATCACAGGAAATCCCCTCCAAAATAGGCACAAATATCTGGTTTTGTCCAAACTTTTTTCGCTATTATACTGTGATTTTGCTGAAAAATAAAATGAATCTATGGTATGATATGTTCGAAGCACTTTTCAATGATGGGATGAGATTTCATACGGTATGAAGTATTTTGTGATTTTTTTGATATTTGTTGTGTTGATTCCATTTACATTGGCTTTTGCTGAAAATTCTCCTGACTATACAGAAGCAAAACTGCAATGGGACAAGCACAACTTTGGAATAATTAACGGAACTGGAACTGTAAAGATTATCCTAACTGATTTTGATTCAAACAATATTTCATCATATGCTGAAACAGTTTCAGTCTTTGTGTACTCTGATAGTTCTCCTGAAGGCATTACACTGACATTGTATGAGACTGAAAAAAATTCCGGAATCTTTGAGAGAACCTTTTCTCTTAGCGATACTCGTTCTGCGCCAAATATCTTGTATGCTAGAGAGGGAGATACTGCAATTGTTACGTATACTGATGATACATTACCATTAGATCATGAGTTCTCTGAAATACACATGATGGAGACTACCTTGATAGGTTTGCTGGGATATCCGCTTGAGCGTGTTCCTACCAGCAATCCCAGAATTACTAATTTGGGTGGAAATGCACTTGATTTTCCACAAACAGGTCGCCAAGTATTGCTAATATCTGATATTTTGAGTCAGGAAGAAGATACACAAGACTTTGTATGGATTGCACAAATTATTGATGATCAAAAAAGAACCGTGGCACTTTCATGGATTAACGGAACGATAAATCCTCACTCGTCATTTAGTCCATCAACTTCATGGATTCCAGAAGAAAATGGAGATTATCGTGTCGCGTTTTTTGTCTGGGAAAGTCTGAGTAATCCAACTGCTCTGTCTCCTCCAGTTGAATTAGAGTTTACAGTGGTTAATCCTTCAGATGATGGCGGTGCTTATGAATTAGATATTAGTCCAGAAGAAGAAAATACAAAATTAAGGGAAATGTTGAGTGAGATCAAGAAACATCGACGTGACCTTGAACCAACTATTATGAAACAGTTGTTTTTATATGTCTCAGAAAGGATGATTAAGTATGAGTCCAGAACATGAGAAAATTACTGATGAACTCATCAAGAAATACTCTAAACTCTTAGATGATCTTGCTACTGACGACTAATTTTGATGCTTATAATTCCTCATTCTAAAATTTGTTATATTTTTTCATCATTTTGAATCTTGAAATGAGTCATTATTAGATATTAAAAATTATATAAAAATACTGTATTTTATGAAATAATTATAATATATTCTTAAATATTACAATTACATATATCCTATATGCAAAATCGTGCAAATTATATCGAATGATTTGCGCGGCCCTGCGAAAATGACATGTTATCTACGCAAAAGCGTTGTGGGTGAGGAGAATGCTTTTCACTCTATACAGGGTCGCGCCTTTACACTAATCTATTTTTTTGAAAAATTTACTGGATTTGAATATTTGCTCCAAGACGTTTCATTTCTTCAATAAAATTTGGATATGACACTTTTACTGATTGTGGATCTGTTACAACACAATCTCCGACATACATTCCAGCAATACAAAATGCCATGAATAGTCTGTGATCTTCTTCAGAATTTAATTCCGCACCAGTCATTTTATTTGATGATTCTAAAATTAATCCGTCTTCTTTTTCTTGAACTTTAATTCCTAGTTTTACAATCTCCCGTGCAATTATTGCAATTCTGTCAGTCTCTTTGAGTCTTGCATGTTTAACATTAAATATTTCAATTGGAGCAGATGATTTTAATGCCAATATTGCAAGCGGAGGAAGAAGATCTGGCGAATTACTTAAATCAAATTTACCACCATTTAGTTTTTCAGGAGTTTTAATTTCAATTACTTCGTCATTAATATTCACTTTAACTCCTAATTGTTCTAGAATATCTATGAACGCTTCATCTCCTTGTGGTAAATTACCAATGTTACCTTTTATTGTAACTTTCTCTCCATTAAGAACAACAGCTGACAAAAGTAATGCAAGACTTGAAAAATCAATTGGAATTGTAAATACCGCATCTTTATAGATTTGTGGTGATATGTTGTATCTTTTGTATGGGATTAATGTCTGAACAGATACGCCAAATTTTCTCATTGTTGCAATTGTTGCATCAAGATATGGTTTTGATACTAATTCTTCCTCTATGATTAAATTTATTCCTTTTTCTGTCATTGGTGCACAAATTAATAATGCTGAAATAAATTGACTAGAAAAATTTCCTGGAATTTTTACATCTCCGCCACTAATCCTACCTTTTATTTTGATTGGTGGATTCCCATTTGTTGATTGGCATTGTGCTCCTATACTTGACAATGCATCTAAGAGAGGTTGCATTGGTCTTTTTTGAAGGCTTGAATCTCCTGTTAAAATAATTTCTTCAGAAAATAAACTGGCAATCCCTGCTGCAATTCTTATCGTTGTACCTGAATTCTCTGTATTGATTTCAGGCACTTTTATGCCTATTTTTATTGAATTTTTGACAATAATTGACGAATCTCTGACTTCAATATTTGCACCAAATTTTTTACATGCTTCAATCGTTGCTATGGTGTCTGCTGAAAATAACATATTCTTCACAGTACTGTTGTTACCTGCAAGTGATGCAAGAAAGATTGCTCTATGTGTATAGCTTTTGTTTGGAGGACAAATAACTTGGCCTGTTATTTTGGATTTTTCAACTTTGCACTTCATAAACTTCTGCCTTTTTATTACTAACTTTTGAAATGATTATGTTCCCTTCTAGGGTTGAAAATATTTTTTTAATTGCAGACTCGTTTTCTTTTTTTGTTATTGCTACTATTGATGGACCATTGCCGGATACTGATGCACCTAATGCACCTTTTTCAATTAGCTCTGTAATTATTTTTGGATCTGAGTTTAGAATTGATGCTGTAGCTAATCCGTTTATATTCATGGCTTCCCAATACTTTGTTTTTCCTGCTAACTCCCATGCATTTTCAAATATTGATGATAATATTTTGAGTTTTTTCAAATTTCCTCTCTTTCTATTTTTTGGAATAAATATCACTGCAATTAGATTTAATGGTGCTTTTTCAAAATGCACTCTTCTTCTTTTTGCATTATCTGTTACATTGAAACCTCCATAATAACATGAGCATGCATCATCATAAGCTCCTGTAATACTTACTTTGGATTCAATAGATGCATCTACTCCTGCCAAAAGTATCTGTTGATCAGTCCATTTTGGCTTGAATATTTTTGCACATGCTAGTGCAATTGCAGATGAAATTGCACTGGAGCTTTTTAATCCATACCCTGTAGGTATTTCTGAATAAAGTGAAACTGTGATCTTATTTTCCTCTAACTCTTTTTTTGAAACAATTTTTTCAATGGTTTTGTTAATTAAACGAGAACTCAAACTCTTGTTTTCTGATTGAATTGTGATTCCTTTACCTGGACTGGTTTCAATTGTTGCCTCCACTTTTAATGAAATACCTAAAGTTGCACCTTTTTGGTTTGCAATTGCATTAACCAATGAAATTGCTCCGTGGACAGTAGCAGTTGCTTTTACCATCAAAATCCTCCTAACAATGCTTTTTTCATGGCACTATAAGGTGCTTCCATGTCATGCCATATCTCAAATGCTCTTACTGCTTGACCTAGAAGCATTTCGTACCCATATATTATGATGGCATTTTTTTCTTTTGCTTTTTTTATAAAATCTGTATTAATTGGTATGTATACAATGTCATAAACAATTGTTTTTTCATTAATCCCTTCTAAGGAAATAGGACTTGATTCGTCTTTTAGACCTACTGACGTGGCATTTACGATAATGTCAAAATTTTTTGCGGTGTCTTTAACCTCCTCAATCTTTATTGCGTTTGCATTTAATCTAATTTTTTTTGCAAACTCTGAAAGATTTTTTGCATTTTCTAATGTTCTATTTGCTATGGTTATACTGCTTGCTTTTTCCTTGGCAAATCCTGCAACTATGGCTCTAGCTGCCCCTCCTGCTCCTAAAAGAAGAACTTTGGTGTTTGCAATGTTTAATTTCTTTTTCTTAAATGGTTCTAAAAATCCATCCATGTCTGTATTGTATCCTTTTAGAATTCCATTTGTGTTTGTTACAGTGTTGACTGCACCAATCAAACTACATGATTCATCAATCTTGTCTAAATATTTCATCATCTCTATTTTGTGAGGAATAGTGATATTGAACCCATCAATCTTGATTTTTTTTAAACCTTCTATTCCTTCTTCTAGTTCTCCCTTTGGAATTCTATATGCAATGTACGATGAATCTAAATTCATTTCTCTAAATGCGGCACTATGAATATTTGGTGATAATGAATGATCAATAGGATCTCCAATCACTGCAAATGATTTACTCATATTCCTTTTCTAATTATATGATTGATTTAAACTCTCAACTTTTTGAGATCGTATTTTTTAGATTTGTAATTTTTTTAACTTCATCTACACTAAGCTGTCCTGGCGCAATTGCCTTTCCTAATGACACATAGGTATATGGACTGCCTAAATATAGGCATAAAATTCTAGAAATTCTTCCAAAATCCCCCATTGCAAATGAAATCAAATTATTTTTTCCTTTTTTACTATACAACTCTAACATTCTCGTTGAATCACTAGTTGACTTTGCAGTACTAACTATTTTTACGTTAGATGAAAATTTACTCATCTGACAAAGTTTTTTCTTGAGTTCTAACATATTTGGTGTTTTTTTAAAATCATGCCACGACACAAGTAATTTTATTTTTGTAGTTTTTAGATATTTTACTAATGCCGAATTTCTCTTTAATGTATTAAATTCAACATCTAATAGAAATGGATTGTATTCTGCAATTAATTTTAGAATTGCGATTCGTTCTCTCTCGTCTCCAGAAAACTTTCCTCCTTCTGTTTTTGGTCTTAATGTACATACAATTCTATTCAGATCTTTTTTAATTACTTCTAATGTTTCTGGAATTTGCTCTATTTTTAAAAAATCAAATCTTATTTCTACATAATCTGATTTTTTAAGTGCAATTTTCAATCTTTTTACAACTATTACTGGTGTTTTTTCAGCAATTGATACACAAGTCTTGTATTTCATTTTTCTAAAATATATTCATCTGAAACTTCCATTCCAAAATGTCTGCCTGTAGCAGGCTTTGCATGTACCATTACCATATCTCCTTTTTTTAAATGAGTAACTGATACTAGTTGTCCATTTGGTTTTACAAAACGAATAGTTTCTGCGTCTTGTGCTATTATTCCCCCTGTTTCTCCACCTACAACTGCTTTGATCATCAGCATTGGTCTGCGCTCAATCTTTGATCTTCCAACAGTTGCTCGTCTTGCATTCCCTTTTGAATTAAGAATCAATACTTCAGAACCAGTTTCTACTTCTGAGAGATAATTTGTTGTTCCGTCTGGTGATAACGTATAACAATGAACTGCACCTGCATTTACTCTAAATGGTCTTGGTGATGTAAATGATGATCCTACTGATTCATTATGAACTAGAAACAAAAAGTTTGATCTGCTTCCAATCAACATCCCTTCACCTTTGTGAAGCATTGATGCAGTATCCACACAAACACGTTCACCATCACCCACTTCTTTTATTTCTGTAATTTTGGCAGGTGACATTTCAAAATTCTTTGTTCCCAAATATACCATGACTTCTCTGACTTCATTGATTGTAGATGTACTGAAGATTACTCCGTCTACTCCAACTTCTAGAATTGAAAACATCTTTCTTACTTCCTCAGGTGTTTTAGCAATCGCAAAAATCTTGGTGTGGATTTTGTGTAGTTTTGCGATAATATTCTCTAATGGAATTATTTTCCAATCTTTTACTTCGACTATTACAAAATCTAATCCTTTTTTTGCAATTGTAAGGATGTTGTCTATATCTGAGTTTGATAATACTTGAAATTTTCTTCCTACTTTCTTTCCTTTTACCTTCATTCCTTCTTTTTCAAGAACTACATAATTTGCTGAATTTGATGGAAACACTGTCTTAAGTTTTGTTTTTTTACTTCCTATTTTTTTGGGATCGAGATATACCATCTTAACTCCCTCTTCTTCTAACTGAGGCAGAAATTTGGCTAATTGTGTATGAGACACTTTAGGTGAAATTATTAATTCTCTGGTTTTACTCAATTTTTTTCATTGCTTCCTTTGCTGTTCCTTTTCTGAAAATTATTTCAGCTAGTGCTTCAACCATTTTTTCAGGTGTCTTATGTGCAAAGATATTTCTTCCATATGTTACTCCTTTAGCTCCTGCAGTCATTGCATCTTCTGTCATTTGAAGAATATCTAAATCTGTTTTTGCTTTTGGTCCGCCTGCAATAACAATTGGAACTGGAGTGCTCTTTACAATTTTTGCAAAGGAATCTATATCTCCTGTGTATAGCGTTTTAACAATGTCTGCACCACACTCTGCACCAATTCTTGCAACATGTCCGACAATTTCAGGATCATGTGGATTCTTGATGTTTTCACCTCTTGGATACATCATTGCTAAAAGTGGCATTCCCCACTTGTGGCATTGATCTGCAGTCATTCCAAGTTGTTCTAACATCTCTGGCTCTTCTTTGCCTCCAATGTTGATGTGTAATGACACTCCGTCAGCTCCCATCGCAACTGCTTCTTTTACTGTACCTGTTAACATCTTTCGATTTGGTGATAATGATAATGATGTACTACTTGAAAAATGAACTAAAATTCCTATCTTGGTTGGTTTGGGTAATGCTTTGAGAATTCCTTTATTGATAATTACACTTGTGAGACCGTGTCCTTCACATTTGTAAATTGTGGAAACTGGATCTTCAAGACCTTCAATTGGTCCGTTTGAAATTCCATGATCCATTGGAATGCAAAGCATTCTTCCTTTTCTGAGAATTCTACTTAGTCTGATTTGATTACCTGATACCATGATCTGATCTGATTTTTGTGCCCTACTTAAAAATAACGTGAATCATTGAACTCAATTTTCTCAAAAATTGCGCATAAATGACTCATTTTGTTTGATTCTTTTTTTGTTCAATATTTCTATCAAGGATTAAATAGAAATTCTAAGGAACTAAAACACTTGAGTCAAACTACTGCACAGATACAAAAAAGTGACATCAAAGATATTTTAGAAAACTCTCTTAACGGCAAACGACCTGAACCTGAAGATTGTTTAAGATTGTTAGAATCTGACGATGTTCATCTTATGGGTCTTGTTTCAGGGCATTTGACAAGAAAACAATTTGGAAAAAAAGCATCTTTTGTAAATAACATTATTTTGAATTATACTAATGTCTGCATCACTGATTGCAAGTTTTGTGCATTTTATCGATCACCTGGGGCTGATGATTCCTATACACTAACTCTTGATCAAATTGAATCTCGAGTTAAAGCTTCATGGGATTTATTTAAGATTCGTCAAGTCTTGATTCAAGGTGGACATAATCCAAGTTTGAAGATTGAATATTATGAAGATGCATTTAGAATGATTCGAAAAAAATTCCCGTCTGTTGGTGTTCATGGATTATCTACATCTGAAATTGATATGATTGCAAGAGTTGAAAAATCATCCACAAAAGAAATATTGTCTAGATTAAAAGATGCAGGTCTTCAATCAATTCCTGGAGCTGGCGCTGAAATTTTAACTGATTCTGTTAAAGACATTATCAGTCCAAAGAAAATTTCCAGTGATGTTTGGATTAGAATTATGGATGAAGCACATTCAATTGGATTGCCTGCATCTGCAACAATGATGTATGGTCATGTAGAAAACAAAAATGATATTGTTGAACATTTTTTCAAAATTGTAAATCTACAAGAAAAAACTAAAGGCTTTATGGCATTTATCCCATGGAATTTTGAGCCAAATAATACACAAATGCACGAAGAAGGATTAGTTGAATATGGTACTGGTGGAATTCAGCTTTTGAAGATGATTGCAATATCTAGACTTGTCTTTGATGGATTAATTCCTCACATTCAATCTTCATGGTTAACTAATGGTGTTGGTATGGCTCAACTTGCTTTACAATATGGTGCTGATGATTTTGGTGGTACATTAATTGGTGAAGAAGTCGTTTCATGTACTGGTTCTCGCTCTACTGAATTAACTGATAAAGTAATCATTAATGCTATTCATCAGATTGGTTATCAGGTAGAAGAGAGAGATAATTTTTACAATCCTATTGCTGTATTATAGACCGTAACTGGACCACTTGGAATCTACTAGTTTCTTGGTTTTCTCGTCAACTTTTACTTGCTGTTGAATTTCTCTTTCATATCCTTCTTCTCTTGTCTTTTGTGTTGCGTCGATTCCCATTTTAGAACCTAAATTGACAAGTGGTGATGCAGGATCAAGTGTATCTGTAGGTGTATTGTTGATTATTGTAGTGTCTCTTGCAGCATCTGCTCTTGTAGTAATTGCCCATATCACATCATTGATATCGTGAACATTGATATCCTCGTCTACTACCACAAACATCTTCGTTAGGGATAACTGTCCCATTCCCCATAACCCCATCATGACTTTTTTGGCTTGACCTGGATATCTTTTTTTGATTGATATTATTGCAAATCCTTGAAACCATCCTGCTGCTGGCATGCTAAAATCTACTACTTCTGGATGGAACATTTGGATCAATGGCAAAAATGAGCGCTCGATAACTTTTCCAATATATGCGTCCTCAAGAATTGGTTTTCCAACTACTGTTGTAACATAAATTGGATTTTTCCTTCGCATTATTCCTGTTAATGTAAATGTCGGATATGGTTCAACTGGTGTATAGTATCCTGTATGATCTCCAAATGGTCCTTCATCTCTAATATCTGCAGGATCTACATATCCTTCTAAGACTATCTCTGCATTTGCAGGAACATCCAAATCAATTGTTTTGCATTTTACCGTTTTGATTCCTTCTTTTCTTGTAATTCCTGCAAACAAGTATTTGTCTAATCCTTCTGGCACGGGAGCAATTGATGAAAAAATAGTAGCTGGTTCACCCCCAATAATTATTGCAGTTGGAATTTTTTCTCCTCTCTCTTTTGAAATATCACTATGATGAGCTCCTCGTTTGTGTTTTTGCCAATGCATTGACGCATGTGTCTTGTCAATTATTTGCATTCTGTAAACTCCTAGATTTCTAACTCCTGTCTCTGGATGTTTTGTCGCAACTAATCCTAAAGTGATGAATCTTCCTGCATCATTTGGCCATGATTTTAGAATTGGTAAATCATCAAATGATGCATCACTAGATGTAATTTCAGTTACAGGTCCACTCGTTTCTGCTTTGGGAAATGATGCGGTCATTTTTGTCAACTCTGGAAGTTTTTTAATTTTATTTAGTAATCCTGATGGCATGTCCATCTTTGTCATATCTACAATGCGTTGACCAATCTCAGTAAAGTCAGTCATTTCCAATCCTATCTCTAATCTCTTCATTGAACCAAACGCGTTTCCTAAAACTGGCATATCATACCCTTTCACATTTTCAAAAAGAATTGCCGGACCATTGTTGTACATCTCCCGTCTCATGATTTCAGCAATTTCTAAATCTGAATCAACTTCAGTTTTGACTCTCTTTAACTCACCATGTTTTTCAAGCTCGACTATGAAATCATGGATATCTTCTATTCCCATGTTGACTCTCAAGTCAGATCAAGTATAAGCTTACCTCGATTTCTCCGAAAGTGGGTTTTATTAAAAATCATTTGACATCTCTCTTTTAATTCTGATTTCACTAAAAATTGATATTGAGTGATGACAAATGTGTGATTTGTAAGGGAACTGGAACAATAGAACTATTGTGTTCTCAATGTCCTTTTTGTAATGGGACTGGGGAGTCAAACAAATCTGCAAAGTCCTATCTTAATTCTCATATTTGTCAGTGCATTTTTCTTGATAGAAAACAATGTCCATTATGTGGAAATCTATGTCATCATGATACTCCAAATAAACCTAAGATTTTGCTAAGCTCAGAATAACTTACATTGGTGGAAGTTCTGTTTTTCTATCATGGCCTCCAGATCCGAATTTACAATAGAAGCATAACTCTGATTCCATATACTTTAATTGCTCAATCTGAATTGCGCCAAGCTTCAATGCAATTTTTGTAAGAATTTTATATTTTAATGGCATTGCAGGAATTACTTCTTCCATGTATACTCTATAATGATCGGGGCAAAATTTTAGAGTAACTTTTGATGGTTCTTTTCCTTTTTGGTTTACCTGTCTTGTAAAATTGATCTGTTCTCTGATGTATTCATGCTTTGGACATGGGCAATCTTTGCCACCTGGGTGTTTGTAAGCTGGTGTATTTTTCCAGTCAAATTCCGGATATTCTTTCTCAAAGTCATCCATGTCACAATGTATGTGATTTCAGCATATAAAACTTGATCAAGATTAGTTGCGGTAATCAACCCAAATATACATAAACCCCAGATTGCGCATCAAAATTATGGCAGCTGCTAAGAAGCAAACAAAACAAGATCTTGAAAACAAGATTGCCGAATTAGAAGCAAGACTAAATCAACTTTCTACTCAGCTAGCATCAAAACCTGCTCCAAAACCCGCAGAAACAAAACCTGCCGAAGTAAAACCAGCAGAATCTAAACCAGCTGAAACAAAACCATCTGAAAGTTCTACAACAACTACCAAACCTAAAGGTGTTCTACCTAAAGGAATGGAAACAAAACCCGCAGAAGCACCAAAACCTGCAGATGCACCAAAACCAGCTGAAACAACATCGCAACTCCCAGCAACCATACAAGCAGCATTAGAGAATGCATACACGAATGCTCGAATGACATCATTCCATGATTACCGAGCAAAAGTAACAGGCTATTCTCCAGCTCCTAACAGATACTATGTAAGACGAACTGCTCCTGTAGGAAAAGTTCCAACCAAAAATTGGAATGATCAAAAAGCAAAAGTAACTGGTTACACCGCAATGTCAAACCAATACTATGCAACACGAGCAAGACTAGCATATCATCCTGCTGATAAAACATTTGGAAGTTTTAGTGGAATCAATATGTCAGTTGAAGGCGTTGCTGCACAAGCACAACAAACTCCAACACCAGAACCACCAAAGCCCAAACGTGGTACGCTACCAAAAGGTTTCTAATTCAATTATATCCTTTATTTTCTATTTTTAAAATCTATCCAAGTGTCAAGTGTTGAAACCCAGCACATGCCGTAATCCTGACAATTTAACTCATAAAAAAAATTTCAGTATGACCTTCTTTTTTGGAGGCATTCCATGAGAACCGTCATCAAAATTCATGGACATAAATCAACAGAAGAACAGATTACAAATGAGATTCATAGTCTAATTACAGGCAAAGGCTCAAGGCCATACCCGCTATCTGTAACAGAAACTGCCAAGACGTTGGGAGTCTCACGCGAGACAATATACCAATACATCAGAAAGATGAAAGGATCTCAGGCTATCCAGAAAACATCTTCAGGCAAACTCTTACTTCCAAAGGAATCTCTGGAATCAAAATTTTTCAGATTTAGCTTATCCAATCCCATTGCAAGCGATCCTCTGGTATCGGAGTGGATTGATGATCTCACTACAAGAAAGGGCGGACTGCCAGTAAGTTCGTGGAGGATAAGATTGGGATCCCTAGAGTCTGTCTGCAACACATGCAAGATACCGCCAAAGAATCTGATCATATCAGAAAAAAACACAGAGATGATTCTGCGCCAGTATGCCAAGATGTATAGACAGGGAAACGCATCGCGTGATAAGCGTGGTGCAAGGGCTCCTTCAGATATTCGAAATGTAGTGTATTGTAAAGTTCAGGGAGTGCGGGATTTTTGCAGATATTATGGCATGAACTGGCCACGTGGTACACGTGGAATAATGTCACAAAAGGTGCCAAACCATGGAAAGTACAGCGACATCAGGTTGACAGAAGAAGAGTTGAAAAAAGCAGATGAATACATCAAGGAACAATTCGGGATTGATTCAGATGTGTACAGATGGTTCTGGATTGGCATAGAATCATGTGCAAGATTTGGCGCACTGTTCCAGATGAGTCTTGATTATACAAAGCACGTAAGCGCATCTTACAAAACAACATACATCATGACTGCATTTGAGACAAAGACCAGACACATCAAGGGAGGCAAGTGGCTCAAGTATATTACAAGATCAGACACCCAGACCAGCATTGATTTGCTAAAAGACAGAGGGAGTAGTAGAATTTATGAATCTGCTTTGTCAAAGCAGAGATTTCACATTATGATGTCTAATCAACTAAAGCAAGTTTACTCTCATCTTGGAAAGGGAGAATATTTTAAGAGCAGACCGAATCATGCTTTGCGTCACATTGGTGCACATTATTGGCTATCAAAGACTGATTACAATTTTGGATTGATTGCAGAGATTGGCGGATGGAATACGATTGATGAGTTGAAGAAGAGTTATGGGCAGATTCCTCCTGAGAAAATATTGGAAGTAATTGGTTGAGTTGTAAAAGAAGTATTTGGACAAAGTTTCAATTCTAAAAATGAATATAATCAAAAAAGTTATGGGTGATAATAAAAATAATGTCATCACCGTACACTTTAAGCATGACACTTGTAACATGATTTCAATCTCTTTGATTTTGCAGAAATAACACAATCATGAATAATGCAATTATATCGTCTCTCTAATCTTTAAATCATTCTTTTTATGTATATTGTCATGCTCGGATATGAGTTATTTTCGATAAACAAGCAATCAACTGCAAACATTCCACGTGGAGGTTCACAACCAATTAAAAAAATTTTTTTTCAGAATGGAACCGTGACGTTAGATAAAGATCTTGAAGAATATAATTCAAATTATTTGGAAAATACTGAACAATTACAAAATTGGCTCCAGATGCCACTAAACACCATTGACAAAAAAGAACTCAACCTTCCTGACGTAAGAGTATCTCCAGCACAACCCAATCCATATTTTGAAGCTTATGGTAGCGTAAAGACAAACAAAAACTTGGAAAGTGTATTGTCTATCACAATAGGAAAAAAACCAAACGTGATAGAGTATTCTCTTAATGTATCTGCCAAGGAAATCACTCAAAACCAAAATTCAAAAGTCAAGATCAAAATAGACACGGTTAATTATTTACTAAAAAATAATAATTTGTTTGTATCCTATGTTGAGTCTGGCCTATTTGACAAAGATGGCACGGTAAATAATGATGCATTTGAAATAATATCTAGAACGTTTCTAGAATATGCAAAAACTCGTCCATGCAGTTTGACAAAATCAGGAAATATTAATTTTAGAATATATGTACTACCGAATAATTCAGATATCAAAGTCATAGAAAAAGAAACCATGTCCGAATTAGATTCGTTTTCAGATTATTTTGGTAACGTGTCGTCAGATTATGCATCAACACCAACAACAACTACAAAATTTTTGACTTATGATGACAAAGCATTTACCATTAACTGCAAACAAAAAAGAGATTTTTATAAAAATCTGGGAATTGGAAAAGAGTCACTTCAAAAAATTGCTCGTCCTAAAGAAAAAACATTTAACATTAGTGGATTGGAATGGACATTTGTAGACATTTCCGATGATACTCACAAGCTTAAGAATACAAGAAAAGGACTTTTAACACAACTTTATGAAAATTACAAAATACTTTCAAGAGGTGGACACAACGAACAAGTCAATCTCAAAGTTATCTGCGTGCGAGTTAATCAAGCAAAACAGGAACTTTTGATTGATGAAAATCTAACAATGAAACAAATGTCAAAAATGTTCTCCAAAATTAATGAAATGAAAATTCCTATTTTGGCATTTGAAATATTCATAGACAAATCAAACAAAAATCCCCTCTGGAACACTTACTTGTATGTGGTCAAAAATTTTCTATCTGGAAATACCATCCAAAAAGAATTCCTTGTAACATACTTTACAAAATTACTAAGACATAAGATCTTTGATTGGATAAAAATAAAGCACAATGTCGAACAAATTGAATTCTTTTCCAAATCTGAATTTTGCATAAAATACTTAATTAATACCAATTTCACACAAAATTACTTGAATTCTAATGAAGAATATGCACTGAGAATTGGGCAAATTGCCAGACTGTATGTCGATTTTAAACAAGATAATAAAGATGAAAACAATTCATTAGGCGATATTTTGACATATCCAAAATACGACCGAGAAAGATTACGATTTGTATACTCTAGAATATCACGAGGTGTTCAGCTTGCCAAAGTATCTGATGATTCTAAAGAAGGTGTGACTAGGAAAATAAGCGCACTTCGACCTAAAGAAGAAATTACAGATGAAGCCGCATCTAAAGACTACTCATATTTCTTTTTTAATGGATATTACTCCACTCAGGAGATTAAAGCATGACTCTGACGGAGATTTTATTTTATTATGAATCAAGGCAAAATCCAAACGGCGATCCCGGATTTGAAAATCAGCCAAGGATGATGCCCGATGATACCATTATGGTTACAGATGTTCGAATAAAGAGAACAATACGAGACTATGCAAGAGATGTAAAAGGAGAGACACTTTTTGTAGATTTTGACGAGAGTGGATCTCCAACAACAGCTGACGGAAAGGCAAAGGAAATTGTGGGGTCTCTAAGTGGGGATGTGATTGAGGGTTTACTAAATAAAACATTTGATGTTCCATTATTTGGAGCTCTAGTTACAATTAGAAAAGGCTCAGATAATGAAGGAAGCTCTGCAAAACTTACTGGCCCACTACAGTTCGGAAATTCTAGAAGTGTAAACAAAGTTCAGATTATTAATCCCACAATAGTTGGAAGATTTGTAGGAAAAGAAAAGAAAACTGGCGAGCAATTCTCGACATTTGGGAAATTCTATTCTGTGGAATTTGCATTGATCAAAGTACAGGGAGCTATAAATCCAAACAATCTTGGAAAACATAGCGAAAACAAGGAAACTATGAAAAAGTTCAATGAAAAAATAGATATGATTCCTGACTGCTTGTGGAATGGAACAAACAAACTAATTACAAGATCAAAATACCCACAACGAAGCATCTTGTACATTGATGTATCTTACAAAAATCAAATCTATAACGATCTTCCACAATTGGTCACTGAAAGTCAAGAACTAAAAGGAATGGCAAAAGAATTGGGCAAATCACCATTTGATTTCTCTAACCTAATTGACATATTATCCAAAAGAAAATCTGAGATAGAAATGGTTCAACTAAGAGGAGCTGAAGATATTGCAGAAGATATAGATGGTCTTGGAGCCAAATTAAAGTCGAAGGGAATTCCCGTAAAAATTCTATCGGATTGAAAATCGTTTCATTTAGAATGTCTGGAGCTTTTGCAGCATTTAGAGATCCTTCAGTTACATCCAATCAAACTGTATACTACATACCATCAAAAAGTGCCATAGTGGGAATTCTTGGCGCCATGGTCGGAATAAAACGCTCAGACCAACTAGGGGATATTTACAGTAATGAATATCTAAATTTTTTTAAACAAACTAAGGTAGGAATACAACTGGAATCAGTGCCAAAAAAAATAACATACTTTACCAACCATCGCTCCATAAAAGAAGCAAAAACAAAACCGTTTAAAACAGAAGTAGTTGAAAATCCAAGATATACAATTTATGTTGACACGGAAAAAGAATATTTTGAAAAATTATCAAATGCTTTGAAAAAAAATGAATTTGTCTTTTCACCATATTTAGGTCATGCATATTGTCCCGCATCAATTTTTGATGTACGAGAAATTGATACAAAAGTCATAGATTCTGAAAATGAAAAGACGAAATGTGTTGTTCTTGATGAATCAGAAACATTTAATCCAAATTTTACATTAAAGATGAGTCCTACTGATAACAAGGGTTCACTGATGATAGAACGACACATTCATCATTTTTTTGATGATGAAAAGTTTGATGGAAGAGTATTGAAACACTGGATTCCCACAAATGATTCTGAATATGAAATTGAAAGAGACTCTTCAAGAAAACTATCAAAGTTTTATAAAATAGGAGAACATAGTGTCTGCATGTACTAAATTTTTATCTCATCCAATTGATCAACCAAAACCTTTTCTGATAGAACATTTGATTGCAGTTGGACAAAAATCTAAAGAACTTTTTGCAGAGACTAGTTTCAGAAATCAGGAAATTGCGTATTATTCAGGGTTATTACATGACATAGGTAAAATAAATCCATGGTATCAAGAAATTTTTAGTGCAATACATGATAGGAAAAAAATACAGGAAGAAATATCAACCAAATTTGTACAACAGCATTCTGTATTTTCTGCATGGGCAGCAAAATATCTTTTATCCAAAATTGGATTGGATTATGATGTGATTGATAAAATACTCATTCTCATTTATGGGCATCATAGTACAATACGAAAGAGTCTGGGCGAGATCAAGCAAGGATCACAGTTCAAAGCATCACAAGAGATAATGAAAGGAAACATCAAGAATTTTTCATCTCAAGTATTGGATATTCCAGAATTCTCAGAATTGAATTGGAGTTCATGCATTGAAAGATTTCCAAGGCCAGTTTTGTTTGATCTGAGATTAAACTCTATGAAGACACCTGATGATTATTTGGAAATGTCTGTAGCGTTTTCATGCTTGTTACAGGCAGACAGGGGCAGTTTTGATGACTGGTCTGTGCCAAAATTTGATTTAAGCATAGACACCACCTCATTAACAAAACCCAAACCAACAAACGATTTACAGTCTTTGGATAAGATTCAGCAAGAGAAAATGAGATCATTGAGAAATAGGTTCCAAAAAGAGGTTATGGATAACTATGACTATTCTGAAAAAATAATTGTAATTCATGCCCCCACAGGAATAGGCAAGACAAAGGTATTTCTTGACATAGTTTCCAAATATAAAGAAGACAAAACAATTCAGCGTGTTTTTTATTTTTCACCACTTTTAGCATTGACTGAAGATTTTGAAAGAAAATTTGAAACCACAATAAGTGAAAAACAAGCAAGGGATGTTTTAATTTACAACCATATGTTTGCAGAGTCTCTTGAAGGAAAAAAACGAGATACTAATGAAGGATATATTCGAGAGTGGAATTTTCTAATAGAGTCTTTTAACAAGCAGTTTGTAATAACTACTACCCAGAGATTACTGATGACCATTTACGCTAACACTACAAAAGAAAAATTAAAAATGGCATCATTTAGAAATTCAATACTCATTATTGATGAAGTTCAGACAATTCCAAAATTTATTTTATCAAATCTTAAAGATATATTTCAAAAAATGAATCAGTATATGGGCACAATAGTTATTCTTGTTAGTGCAACAATTCCCAATGAAATCAATGAAATAAACAAAGTAAAAATTTCAAAGGAACTTTTAGATGATTATCTTGATCAAACACAAAAACAGATAGCAATAGAACCGCTTGATCTTTCAACACTAATCATAAACAAAACCCTAGTCATGGCAAACACTAGAAAAAAAGCAGTAAATCTTTACAATAGCATTGTACAAATCCATAAAGACTCTACAAAAATTTATCTCTCATCTGGAATTAGAAAAAAAGATAGAATAGATATTTTAAAAAATCTACATACACAAGAAAATTATGTTTTGGTATCTACGCAAGTAGTGGAAGCAGGTGTGGATATTAGTTTTTCAAATATCTATAGGGAAGCTGCTCCCATTGATAACATCATTCAAGTCATGGGAAGATTAAATCGTGAAGGCTTAGATCCAAATGCCAAGATCATAATATATCCAACAGATGGTAGTGAGTTGCCATACAGCAAACTAGAATTTGATGAATCTTGGAAAAGACTAGAAAACATACATAATTCAAAAGAGTTGTATGCTATTTTGGAGCAGTACTATGGTGAAATATCTGCAAGAAATAAGCGTAATATTGCAAAAACGGTGAAACTTGAGACATGTGTTAAAAATTTAGATTTTGAAGGAGTATGGACTTTTGTGAAAAAAGAACTCTTTGCAGAAGATGACCGTGATTCTGTATTTGTCCCAAAATTGGAAAACTGGTATGAATACAAATATGCATTAATGAATAATAAGCTAAAAGACAATTTTAAAAAATATGGATTGTATACTGCGACACTTCCACGCTCAGTTGACAAAATTGGTCGGAAATATTTTGATGAAGAATTGCTAGAAAAAAATATCCTACTTCCAAAAAAAGAACACCTTGAAACAATCTATGATGAAAACGTGGGATTGGATAAATGGATCATATCAGAAAATGTAAGCAGTGATTGAATAAATGAAGATATGGGGTTCTTAAATGGATGACAAAAAAATAAAGATATGTCGTGCAATGTTGGATTTTGATTCAGAACAAAATGTGACTCCTATTCAACTAAGAGGATTTTTGGCTCATCTGTTTACTAATATCTCTGAATTTCATCATCACTCCGATAATTCATATCACTATCCACTGATTCAGTACAAAAGAATTGATAAAAAACTTGCAGTCATTGGCTTAGGAGAGTTTGCAGACGTTGTGTTTGACAAAATGTCAAACCTTGATCACATTACTACTCAAGACCAAAAAATATCACTTACTAACATAGAGTTACAAAACATGGTCTACTATCCTAAAGAAATCAAAAGCAAATACAAGTTTGCATCACCCTGGATTGCACTAAACAAGGAAAATTATACAAAATATTCATTGCTTGTAAAAAAAGATCAGAGACAGTTTTTAGAAAAAATTCTTGTAGGAAATATTCTTAGCATGTTAAAAGGAATGAAAATATTTGTAGATTATATGATAACCGTTAAAATAGTCCAATACAAATCAATTACGATCACTGCGCATAAAAACAAGTTTGCGGGATTTTTCTGCAATTGGGATTCAAACATAACTATTCCGGAATACTGTGGTCTTGGAAAAAGCATATCCAAGGGATTTGGAGATGTGCTTGTTTTGAAATGATCATAGAAATTTTGACACATGGCAGTACGTTAAAGAGAAATCATGATTCTTTTGTTATTCAAAATAAAGAAGAAAAATCAGAAATCCCTGCAGAAAAAGTAGATGCAATAATCATATCATCAAATTCTCTAATCAGCACACAAGCAGTGCGTTTGTGTATTGAAAAACAAATTCAATTGGTAATTTCTACATGGTCTGGAAAACCTATTGCAAGGATGTGGTCAAGCAGTCCCGGTAAATCTACTGAATTACGGCGCAATCAATACCTGAATCAAGACACTGTCATCGGATATGAAATATCCATGAACATACTTTCCAAAAAACTAAGTGGGCAGAAACGATTATTGCTTGATTTAAAAAATAACCGAAAACTTCCTCCAGTAAAATTAGAGGCTGCTATTTTGACGATAAATAATTCCCTGAAAAACCTAGATGCAATAGAATACACAAATGGTTACAAGGCAACATTTTTGGGTCTGGAGGGTGCATGCGCTGCAAATTATTTTCAGGCAATCTTTTCAATATTGCCTAAAAAATGGTCTACTGCCAAAAGAAGTCAACATCCAGCACATGATGCGTTTAATGCGACATTAAACTATCTGTATGGAATGGCATATTCTGATGTTGAGAAAATAATAATCCTCTCGGGGCTTGATCCAAATGCTGGTTTTTATCACTCTGACTCTTATGGAAAACCCACACTTTCATTTGATATAATAGAAATCATTCGACCAGTTGTTGACAGAATTATTGTTACAGCATTTACAAAGAAGATGGTCAATGACAACTGGTTTGAAAAACAAGACGATGTCACAAATGGAATTTTTCTCTCAAAAGAAGGAAGAAAATTTCTAATTTCATCATATGTTGAAAATGGGCGCAAGACTATTGAAACCACATCATGGGATTTTTGCAAAATAATAATAGAAAAACTGGTGACACGCATATGAAAAAGAACATGTATTATGCAGTCTATGATATTACAGCGAACTCAACTCGCAGCTCAGTTATCCATGTTTTAAAAAATCATGGGTTTACAAGAATTCAAAAAAGTGTGTTTTGTGGGAGCTTGTCTGGACAAAACAAAAAGGATCTAATTGAAACAATCAAGACAATCGTTGATGAAAATGATTCATTCTATCTAATACTGACATGCAATCAATGTTTTGGTAAAATCAAAATCATTGGAAAAGGATTTGATGAAGAGTATGTATCAGATAAGAAACCAGCTGTGGTATTATGAGCATGCCACTGACAGTGACTGATGTAGTAGAATACGCCTTTTGTCCAAAATTTACATATTTCATCAACGTTTTAGGATTAGATCAATATGAACAGAAGAGGGGAACTGTTTCCGCAGGACGAAAACTGCACTTACTACATGAAAGAAACAATCTAAACTACATTCCATATGCAGATAAAGGCAAAAAACTTGTTGCCAGTAAATTTTATTCTGAAAAACTTGATTTGTCTGGAAAGATAGATGAGGCAATTGAAACTGATGATGAAATAATTTTGATAGAAAGAAAATATAGTGATACTTGCGATATATCCAAAACTCTGCTAGTGCAGTTAGGTCTGCTTTCCATTCTGATTGAGGAGAATCTTGGAAAACCTGTAAAAAAAGCAGTTGTGATTTTTAATAAAACTAAAAGAAAACAAATTCCTGTGGTGATTGATGATGTAATAAAAAATCACTCACTTGAAATACTAGAGAACACAAAAAAAGTTATTCAAATGGGAATAATGCCTGATGCTGATTTTGATAATCGTTGTCTAAACTGTTGTTTTAGAAAAATCTGTCCTGTCGGATCCTTAAATAGTGAATGATAATTATTGGAAACCGTTAAAATATGACAACTATTGACATGCAAATAATAAAAACAGGCACAACTTTGTCTGTTTTAATTACTGTCAAAAAGACAAATCCATCATAACAAGGATTGAAACAAATACATTGCACATAATCCACAACTAGACAGGTGTCAAAAAGACAAATCCATCATAACAAGGATTGAAACAGGATATTATGAAACCATTCCTGTTCTGTCTTTGATGTCAAAAAGACAAATCCATCATAACAAGGATTGAAACCCTTGTATTTGATGAATCACAGTATCATGATTTAGTCAAAAAGACAAATCCATCATAACAAGGATTGAAACGAAATGCTCCACACACTACAGTATTAGCAAACTTGTCAAAAAGACAAATCCATCATAACAAGGATTGAAACTTCCTTCCTTGCATGTTTCATTGATGCAGATTAGAGTCAAAAAGACAAATCCATCATAACAAGGATTGAAACAGGCTAGGGGTGGAGAACTTGCAAGATGAACTATGGTCAAAAAGACAAATCCATCATAACAAGGATTGAAACTAAGGGACGATGGATCTGGCAAGTCGCAATTACGTGTGTCAAAAAGACAAATCCATCATAACAAGGATTGAAACTATGCTGGCAATCATGGAATTGATGAGTTTTTTTGAAGTCAAAAAGACAAATCCATCATAACAAGGATTGAAACTTTCTAATCCAAGAGAGAGAATCGTCCAGGATCATTGGTCAAAAAGACAAATCCATCATAACAAGGATTGAAACACTCCCTCAATGGGCTATATCTTCCCCACTCATCAAAGTCAAAAAGACAAATCCATCATAACAAGGATTGAAACACATGAGAGGCTTTGAGCCAGAAACAAAACCTGTTGTCAAAAAGACAAATCCATCATAACAAGGATTGAAACTGGATGGAATAATCAACATGGCAAACAACAACATATGTCAAAAAGACAAATCCATCATAACAAGGATTGAAACAAGATGAACAAGGCAATAAATGACGGTACTATCTAGTGGTCAAAAAGACAAATCCATCATAACAAGGATTGAAACGGATCTGTAGACATGTGTCCCTCTTCTCCATGCATTGGTCAAAAAGACAAATCCATCATAACAAGGATTGAAACCGGTTCGGTAGCAATTAGCACAGAGCCTCCCGTCTGGTCAAAAAGACAAATCCATCATAACAAGGATTGAAACAATTAGACGGTGACTGGCATAGAAACTCTGCAAAGGGTCAAAAAGACAAATCCATCATAACAAGGATTGAAACCAAAATAGCAGCCATGTTTGATCCAATGGATTAAATTGTCAAAAAGACAAATCCATCATAACAAGGATTGAAACTAAAAGATCCTTCGTCATAATGATTATCCCCTACAAGTCAAAAAGACAAATCCATCATAACAAGGATTGAAACGGGAGTTTAGTTATCAGGCATGAGTAGCACAAACGTCAAAAAGACAAATCCATCATAACAAGGATTGAAACTAATTGCCAATGGAAAACTTGCTAATCCTATATCTGGTCAAAAAGACAAATCCATCATAACAAGGATTGAAACCAAGTGTCGCATCTGAGGCTATTTTCATGTCTCCCGTCAAAAAGACAAATCCATCATAACAAGGATTGAAACACAGCAATGTTTGGAACGGAACATACAACCACACAAGTCAAAAAGACAAATCCATCATAACAAGGATTGAAACCATCGTGGATTGATACCATCAAAACATGATGATAAAGTCAAAAAGACAAATCCATCATAACAAGGATTGAAACAGGAGTTCGAGACAGGAAAAATTTCAAGCAAAGAAGTCAAAAAGACAAATCCATCATAACAAGGATTGAAACAAGATACTCTCAACCCTGCTGAAATACCCATCATGTCAAAAAGACAAATCCATCATAACAAGGATTGAAACTGTAATACCAGCATCCTCGATAGCCTCAATCACCCTGTGTCAAAAAGACAAATCCATCATAACAAGGATTGAAACTACAAATAGCCTATATATGCAAATATAGAAGAATATGTCAAAAAGACAAATCCATCATAACAAGGATTGAAACTGACCTCTGGAATCTGGAGACCACAAAAAGGTGACGTCAAAAAGACAAATCCATCATAACAAGGATTGAAACACTTCTGAAGATAACAAATTTTCCCATGATGTTGTTGTCAAAAAGACAAATCCATCATAACAAGGATTGAAACAAATTGTTCTCAGGCAGATCACCGTCTGAATCAAGGTCAAAAAGACAAATCCATCATAACAAGGATTGAAACTAAAATCATGGTCATGAAAAATTATATGACGTTTGTCAAAAAGACAAATCCATCATAACAAGGATTGAAACATATTGGTTCCACAATGAAGGCATTTACCGAGAAAGTCAAAAAGACAAATCCATCATAACAAGGATTGAAACATCAAAGAGGTTTTGAACTAATGAAACGCTTTGAGTCAAAAAGACAAATCCATCATAACAAGGATTGAAACTAGATCTTAACACACAACTAACAGCACAACAAGTTGTCAAAAAGACAAATCCATCATAACAAGGATTGAAACTTGAAGATCCTACACATAAATAAATTGTATCGTGTTGGTCAAAAAGACAAATCCATCATAACAAGGATTGAAACTATGAAGGCAGTAGAATTAAGCATGGCTGAGACAGGTCAAAAAGACAAATCCATCATAACAAGGATTGAAACAAGGATTGTACGATAAAAAAGAAATTCAGAAATACGTGTCAAAAAGACAAATCCATCATAACAAGGATTGAAACGTGTAAACGGAACAGAAATAGATGTAGGTTACTCGTCAAAAAGACAAATCCATCATAACAAGGATTGAAACTGGTATTCAGAGTTTGAAATCAATGTATCTGCATTGGTCAAAAAGACAAATCCATCATAACAAGGATTGAAACCAAAAGAAGGAAGTTGGAATGGATGAAGTTAATGCAAGTCAAAAAGACAAATCCATCATAACAAGGATTGAAACTTAGGTAAATTCGACTTATAAAATACAGTGTAGCAAGTCAAAAAGACAAATCCATCATAACAAGGATTGAAACGCATAACTCAAGTCAGCAGAACTCAAGTTAGCAGAAGTCAAAAAGACAAATCCATCATAACAAGGATTGAAACTTCATCCAATGCCAACATACAAAATCTAGTCTACGGGTCAAAAAGACAAATCCATCATAACAAGGATTGAAACTTGGTAAACTTGAACTAGGTGAGGGCTTACCAATAGGTCAAAAAGACAAATCCATCATAACAAGGATTGAAACAGATAAGAGCCTTCAACTAATTTTCGTCCACATAGGTCAAAAAGACAAATCCATCATAACAAGGATTGAAACTTGACACAATGATACATCAGTATAACTTTAACAACAAATGTCCCAACTAAATTTTGTTAAACAAATAACAGGTAAGATAATGCTGTATTTTGAACACAATAGTTTAACACTTTTTGTGACACTTTTTGTGACAATTAACAGTATGCCTTTTTTTACAGTGTTGTCAGGCGTGACAATGCAGTTGTTAATGTATTGTGTCATGCGTAAAAATACAGTTGTCATAAAGTGTCACAAAGTGTCACACATGACAATCTGTTAACAGTTCTTACACATACAAAGTGTACAGTGTTAGTAAATTGTTAGAACTGTCACGTATGACATCACTATTTGTTAATGCATGAATGTTAGAAATTAATAATCTGACACATTACTTTACACTTTTTGTAAAGGTACAGGCACAAAAACGACCGAAACTCTTATTTTTAAAAGTAATATTCATCATTGATCATATTCTATGTTGTAATGGCTCCAAAAATCCAATGTCCTAATTGTCAGCAAAATGAATGGCTTGAAAATAATGAATTGAGTTATCTTCCAACTGTTATGAAAATGGAAGATGGATCATATGCTGCAGATACCAATAACGGAATCCATGTACGATTATGGCGATGCAATAATTGCATGTATGTGATGCCCTTTTGGGAACCTGATTAATAGAAAAGCAATCAAATTTTTACAAAATATTGTTTATTTTTACTAATTAATTTGAATAATATTTTTGGATGATCAAAATGTAAATAAACAATGCACTATTTACTGTAAGGAATGGCAGCAAAAAAAGCAAGTACAAAAAAAGATCTCGAATCTAAAATTGCTGAATTAGAGGCAAAATTAACAAAATTAGCAACACAGCTAGCATCAAAACCTGCTCCAAAACCCGCAGAAACAAAACTTGCCGAAGTAAAACCAGCAGAATCTAAACCAGCTGAAACAAAACCATCTGAAAGTTCTACAACAACTACCAAACCTAAAGGTGTTCTACCTAAAGGAATGGAAACAAAACCCGCAGAAGCACCAAAACCTGCAGATGCACCAAAACCAGCTGAAACAACATCGCAACTCCCAGCAACCATACAAGCAGCATTAGAGAATGCATACACGAATGCTCGAATGACATCATTCCATGATTACCGAGCAAAAGTAACAGGCTATTCTCCAGCTCCTAACAGATACTATGTAAGACGAACTGCTCCTGTAGGAAAAGTTCCAACCAAAAATTGGAATGATCAAAAAGCAAAAGTAACTGGTTACACCGCAATGTCAAACCAATACTATGCAACACGAGCAAGACTAGCATATCATCCTGCTGATAAAACATTTGGAAGTTTTAGTGGAATCAATATGTCAGTTGAAGGCGTTGCTGCACAAGCACAACAAACTCCAACACCAGAACCACCAAAGCCAGCAAAAGGAACTTTGCCAAAAGGCACGGGACAAGCACAGCAAGCTCCACCACAACAACAGTCAACATATGTTGCTAATGATGGAAAGTCTAGACAAGAAAAACTTGCAGACTATGAGGCAGATTATTTGCAAAGAATAGAACAACAAAGAGTATCTGACGAAAAAGCATTTGACGAATTACTTGTAGCTGAAGCAAAAGCTAGGTCTACAGCAAGCAGAGGTACTTTGCCAAAAGGGTTTGAACCAAAACAAAAACCAGAAGCTCCAAAATCGTCTAGAGGTACGCTACCAAAAGGCTTCTAATCTTTCAACCATCTTTTCTTTTACTTTTTATTTTAAATTTAGAAATTCTTCCAATACTTCTTTAGAATGGCCCGCAGGTTTTACTTTTGGATATATTTTAAAAATTTTTCCTTTTTCATTTACAAGAAAAGTACTTCTCATAACTCCCATATATTCTCGACCCATGAAATTTTTCTTACCCCAAACTCCAAACAAGTTTGAGATTTTTTTATCAACATCGGCTAGCAATGTATATTTGATTCCCATTTTATCACAGAATTTTTTATGAGAATCTATGTCATCTGGACTGACTCCAATTATTTCAATTCCTTCTTTCTGGAATTTTTTATAATCTTTAGAAAATTCATCTGCTTCTGTAGTGCATCCTGGAGTGAAATCTTTTGGGTAAAAATAGATGGCATGTTTTTTACCTTTAAAATCACTTGATTTTACTTTATTACCATTTGCATCATTGGCCTCAAATTTTGGAACAGAATCGCCTTCAGAAACCATGATTTCTGAAGAATTGTTCAGTAATTAATTACTTTTTGAGATCTATTGTTTTGAAGAATGTGGTCGAATGTTTTATATGGATATTCGCGGGTTTTTTAGTTTATGGCTAATCCTAGAGCATATCTTGCAGAAGCAATTGCAACTTATGCACTAGTATTCTTTGGCCCACTCTCAGTAATCCTTGCAATCTCTGCATTTGGTGAACAACTGACAACTGAATCTGTGTTGTTCATTTCTCTGGGACATGGTGGTGCCATTGCTTTGATGGTCTATGCATTTGGACATGTATCTGGCGCTCACATTAATCCTGCAGTTACAATTCCCATGATGATAACAAAAAAAATTGGAATCGTCGATGGAATTGCATATATTATTTCACAATTAATTGGTGCTGTTGCAGCTGCTGCAACACTTATGGCGATATTGCCTGAACTTGGTGCTAAAGTCCACTTTGGAACTCAAGGTGGCCCAAGTGACTTGATCAACAACAGTATTGGTTCTGGATTTGCAATTGAGGCAATCTTGACATTCTTCTTGGTAACTGTGATCTTTATGACTGCAGTTCACAAAAAGGCATCTCCTGGATGGCACGGATTTACAATCGGTGGCATGGTATTTCTAATTCACTTAATTGCAGTGCCCCTAACTGGTGCATCCGTCAATCCTGCAAGAACCTTTGGTCCTGCATTAATCTCTGGCTTTTGGGAATTCCACTGGCTATATTGGGCAGCACCAATTTTGGGCGGAATCATTGCAGGTTTGATAATGAATTATGTCTACACCAAACCTGCAGAAAAAGAAGCATAATCCTAACATTTTTAAAAATTTGATCTTTTAATTTTCTATATGTCTTCTCCAGATGATGTTTTTTCCATGTTTGTTTCTGAATCTCAAAAACTTCAAAATCTAATTGATATTGCAAATAACAAAACTGATATGAATATTCACGAAATTGTCGAAACATACTATCAAGTCATGAATGTCTCTTCTATGGTCACGATGCTCAAACAGCAGGCTGGTTTTGAGCCTAAAGAGTTATTGGAAAAAATTCACGAATCTGAAAATCTAATCTCTGAAAAATTTGATTCTACCATCCATCCTAAAATTCTGCAAAAATTATCTGTAACCATTCAGGAATTGACAAAGAATTTACAATCTGGAAATTTTGGCGAAAAATCAAAAGAACAGATAGAGTCAGACGCTAGATTATTTGAAGAATTACGTCAAAATATGAGTACTAAAGAATTTGTTGAACAATATGAATTTGGTATTACTCATGATTAAAGAAATTGCAAAAAATTTGGTTGAACTAAAAAAAGAATTTGTTAATGTATATGTCGGAAATAGCCAAATTCAAGAATTAATTCCAAAATCAAAATCTGAATTATTTCCAATTGAAGAAGATCATTTAGATTTGTTACATAGATTTGCAATCAAAAATCCCATTTACTACAATTCATTTGAGAAAAAAATTGGTTCAGTTGATTGTATTGTATATGAAGGAGATATCAACAAATATTGGCTAAATAGTATTCAACATAATTCAAGCAAAGCACCTTTTTCTCCAACCTGGATAATGTCTGGATATGTTGGAGTCTTACTTGCAAAAGAAATGGGATATTCTGAAGTAATTGATATTGGTTCAGGTGATGGTAGAATTGCATATTGTGCTAAAATTTTGGACATGACTTCATACAGCATTGAAATTGATAACATGCTTGTAGATTTACAAAATCAATTGACCTCAATACTGAATTTTAATCCCCATTGTTCTGATGCTGTCACATTTGATTATACTTTGTTGAATCTTTCACAACCTGTATTTTTCATTGGTGGATTAGCACAAATGGGTGGAACCTTTCTTGCAACTGGCGTTTTAGATAAAATAACTTTAATGTCAAATCTAAAACAAAAAATCGGTTGGGTGTTTGCTGGAACTTTATCTCAAAAATATGTTCCAGATCCTAAAAATGCAGCTGGATGGGGTACATTGATTGAAAATAATAATCTAAAATCTGTTCAATCTATTTCTTTACCTGCCGCCTGGACTTTTCATGAATCAGATGAAGTAATGTATATTTTTGCAGAATCCAACTAATCGCAATCCAAATTAAGCGTAAATCCCCCAAACTTTTCGGACTCGTTGCACAGCATGGATAGTGCGAACGCTTGCGGAGCGTTAGGTCGTCGGTTCGAATCCGACCGAGCCCGCCATTTAAAACTCTAATAATTCCTGTTATCTCATACTATCAATGGATTATGGAAAATTCTGCTCACAAATTTTAGATTCCGATCCAAAGATTAGATTTGCTACCGTTTTTGACGAGTGGTCAGTTAAAGTTGGAGGTGGAATGAGAAATGGAGTAGAAAGTTTGCTCTCAGAGCGTGCATCAAAAGAACTTGTCACCCTTGCCACTCTTGATTGGAAATCCAGAAAAGAGATGGCCAAATGGCTTGGTAAAACAAAATACACTTTGGCAGAATATGATACGATTAAACGCTTTTCATTTTATCTTGGTGATGATTACTTGTTACTTGTGAGTACCGAAAAAGATTGTGATACTAATGTGATCGTTGACAAAGTAATCAAACTCTATTACGAAAATCAAAATTAATTTTTAATTTTGAATCTTTTTAAGAGTATACATTGAATTAAAACCATGGAATTAAAATCAGAAAAATCAATCAAAGAATATCTTCAAACATTACCTGATGACACTATCATCAAATATTATCTTGATGTCGAGTACAGCCCATTTCCTGTATTGGTAATTGAAGAATATACAAGACGATTTAAACGTAAAACAAAAAGTGAAATTATAAAAGATTTAAAATTACAGACACGCTTAGTTCACAAAAAAACTCGTGAATTGGGCCAAATGGCAAAAAATCACAAATTGATTGATGATGTTACAAGGCAAAAATCTGAGGAGATAATCAAAGAAGCAAAGAAAAAAGGATATGCCATTAGTAAAAAAATATCTATCAAGGGTAACATCTTGGGCTCTAGATTAAAAAAGAAAACAAAATCTGGAATCAAAGCAGGACTTGAGGCCGGAAAAAATATCAAAACCTCTAAACATAAAAATTTAGATCTGTTGAAAAAACTTGGAGATTTACAAAAAGCAGGAATTATCACAAATAAAGAATTTCAAGAAAAAAAGAAAAAAATTCTCTCTAAAATTTAGATTATTGATATTTCCGTTGTCTTGACAACTCAAACTTTTAATATCTCTGAGCAAAAACTGGTGTGGATCTATTTTGAGTGAAAACGAACAATCTAATTCAATCAAACAAGAAATCCTTGATAAAATTGCTGCATTAATTACTGCTGCATTTGGTCTTGTTGCTGCACTTGCATGGAATGATGCTATCAAATTATTATTCAAAGAACTATTTGGAACTCAAGATCAGGTAGGTCCTATGATTGTTTATGCTATCTTCATTACAATTATTGCAGTTATCTTGACAATTATTGTAGCTCGTGCTGCATCCAAAGCAAAAACCATTATTGTGAAGACATATTCTTGTAAATTATGTGACTTTACAACTAAAGTTGAATCTGTATTAATAGAACATAATGTAAAAGATCATGCAGCAAGCCAAGACAAATTTCTTTCTAAATAGTTTTAAAAAATTGATGTTTTGTCATATAATAGAAAAACTAGTATTCCTGTAAAAATCACAAATGATGCCATGAAATAGATTACTACGTGTGTAATGCCTATTTTTTTACTGAAATAATTTCCAACAAATATCATCGTAATTCCTAACAGGATTATGCTTATCCCTGTAATGATATTTATGATGTCCATTCTTGACTGGATTCTTTTCTTATATCTAAAAGATCCTTTAAATTCTGTTTTGATGTGAATTAGTTATGAGTCGTGATGATTTTTCCTCCATTCGTGTCCAAGATATTATGACTAGGACATTAATCACTGTAAATACATCTACGACCGTATTACAAATTGCCAAGATGATGGAACAAGGAGGAATTGGTGCAATTATTGTCAAAGAAAATGACAATCCTGTTGGTATTGTAACTGATAGAGATTTTGCAACAAAAATTGCTGCAAATAACTTACCTTTTGACACTCCTGCTAAAAAAATAATGTCATCGCCTCTAATCACCATTAATCATAATGAATCCATTTCCGCAGCAGCTGAAAGAATGACGAGTAAAAAAATTCGAAAACTTACTGTTACTGAAAATGGTAATATTGTTGGAATAATAACCTCTACTGATTTAGTTACGCAACTAGTAAAATAACTAAAAAGTTTTTGTTCTTCTAAGAAATATTGTAACTGATATCATATAACATGCGGTTGCAATAATTTCTGAAATTAACGATGCCAAGTATGGTTCTATTCCAATTTCAAGAAAATAATACAATGTGGGCCATCTTATGACAAGATACACTATCTCACCTAAACCAAATGATGATATCAAAGACAGTAATTCTTTTCTGATCAATTTTGATTTCATCGATTTGTAACGTTCTTTGTTGTCTAGATAAAACAATCCCGAAAAAATTGTAAAATACACAATGTATCCAATAATTATAGTAATTGTTGTGTTGAAATAATTTTCATAATCTCCAAGTAGTTGAGCAGCTATTGCTGATAGTGACGCTGAAATGACAAAACAAATGAGAAAGTTTCTATTAATTTGCAATAATTGTGGATTTAACTTCATGTCCCGTCTCTTTGGTAACTGTTATTTTGAATCATTTCATAAACCAAACTATGAAAAAGAGGTGTCAATGGGCTAAAGATGAACCTAATATCACATATCATGATGAAGAATGGGGTGTTCCTCAACATGATGATCAAAAATTGTTTGAATTTTTGATATTGGAAGGTGCCCAAGCTGGCTTGTCATGGACTACTATTCTCAAACGTAGGGCTGGTTATAGAAAGGCATTTTCAAATTTTGATGCCAAAAAAGTTTCAAAATATACTCAAAAACAAGTAGAAAAATTACTTCAAAATGAATCGATTATTCGAAACACTCTCAAAGTGAATTCAACAATAAATAATGCAAAACAGTTTCTCAAGGTTCAAAAAGAATTTGGGACTTTTGACAAGTATCTATGGGGGTTTGTTAATTATACCCCCATTCTAAATAAATTTAAAAATCAATCTCAATTACCTGTATCTACCGAAATTTCTGAAAAACTAAGCAAAGATCTAAAAAAACGTGGATTTAATTTTGTTGGACCGACCATTTGCTATGCTTTAATGCAAGCTATTGGTATGGTAAATGATCATACATCTGAATGCTTTTTACATCAAAAATAATCTAAATCTTATTTTTCTGCTTCAAACTTTTTGAGCGTGTCATCATATAGATTCATTGGAACTATTTTGACAGTACTTAGAGATGAAATCCCTACATCGATGCAGAGCTTTTCTATGTCATGTGCATGAGTTGCATCAATCACTATGATCCATTCATGTTCTAGAACTGACATGTAAAATTCCACAATTTTATTGATGCTGTATTTTTTCATTTCATGTTCCATGTTGGTTCTAAGTTTCATGAATATTTTTTTACTTTTTTCATTGTTTATTGGACATGATTCTGGACTATGTGATGCAAAAACTCCGAACAACATTATAAAAACTAAATATTTTAACTTATTAAACTTAATCTTAAAATTGACTTTGTATTTATTTTAGGTTATATTCTACAATTTAATATAATATTTGATAAAACTGAGTTGAGATTTTCCACATTTTCTAAAACCGCGGGGCCTGGAATTTTGTTTGCAAGTACTGCAATTGGAGTGTCTCATCTGGTACAATCTACTAGGACTGGTGCCGTTATTCAGACTTGGGATTTTTAAAAATGTGAAATAACTGGATATGGGACATATCTTCATGATGTCCAATTTATTTATTCATATTCAGGTCTATACGGCAACGAAATTCATGATAGAACCAATTTTTCATGTGTATGTGTCTCTCTTAAAACTTCATAATTTCCGTAAGTTTTTTAATACAAAAAATCTATTCAATACTACAAGTATGAAATTATCTCCTAAAATGAAAAAGGCATTAAACGATCAAGTGATTCTCGAGGCATCTGCATCAAACAGCTATCTTGCAATGGCATCATGGTGTGAGGTAACGGGGTATCAGGGCGCCGCAAATTACTTTTATGCACAATCTGATGAAGAACGAACTCATATGCTAAAAATAGTTCATTTTCTAAACGCGTTAGGTGCAGTTGCCACAGTTCCTGCAATTAAAGCACCAACTAGTTCATACACTTCACTTGAAGGACTAATTAAAACTGCATTGAAAAATGAACAATCTGTAACTAAAGCAGTTCACAACATGGTTGAGATTGCACAGAAAGAAAAAGATCATTCAACATATGCATTTCTAGAATGGTTTGTAAATGAACAAGTACAGGAAGAAACAAAGTTTGAAACAATTTTACAAAAGTTTGATCTTCTTGGAAGAGACAAGCTAGGAATAAACGAGATTGACAAGTTTCTTGCATCAGAGGCAACATCACCTGATACTACAGCGTAATTTTTCTAAAATAATTAATACCTCATTATTTTCAATTGTTTTATGACAGTCACTGTAACTAGAAAACCAGGTGGTATTACTCAATTATTCAATACAGAAACTGGGAGAGTTACCTACAAGTGTAAGGCAGAATCAGCATATATGCTCATTGAAGCGTTTGGAGGGATTGTAAAATTTAACCAAAAAGGAGCAACGGCTATTGTCACTGGACATATCATCTCACTTGAATCATGTGATATCTTAAAGAAAGGTCATATGGAATACAAGGATGCATTGATTGTAATTATTTCCGCACATAAAGAATTTGCACAGAATATTTCTGATTCATATCAGAAAGAAATTCAAGACTTGGAAAACAAGTTATCTTCTCTTTAATCTTTATAATTTTGAATTTTTTTGTATCTCTTTAACCATATATCATACAGTGTTCGCATTCACAAACTTCTTGTTGTTTTGATTTTTTTAGACATTTTTTATGTTGGCCAGCTTGGCATTGTACGCAAATCTCGTCTAGATTTTCTACACTAGTATATTTTTTTGACTGATCAAATCCAAACCCTCCATCTTTTGGTCCTACCATACACTTTCATGCAGTTGGTGTACTATTTTTACTTCACTAATTGATTGCAGACTTTATTGTATTTTGTAAATCTCTCTTATGGGTTTCAATTATTCCTCTTATTTCAAAAGTATCTACATATCCGCCCGCTGATGCTCGAGTTGCTTTTAATAAGTAATGAAGTGCACCTTCCTCAATTTTTCCAACATAATATCCATAAAGAAAATCTAATTCGTTTTCACATTTCCAAATTTGTTTAATTGCTGGAAATGTCTGCTTAATTTCAGTTGGGATTTCTTGAATTCTTCTTTGAATGTATTGATCTAATGATCTTCTAATTGATGAATCTTGTAACAATTTAGTTTTATTAATTGAAACTTACTTTTTAGTCCTTATTTTTTTCATTTGATTTTTCATTTCCTGGTTTGTCCCACATGTGCATTGTTCCTCTAATCATAAATGAGCCTACTATTATAGCGACTAACCCTCCGACTATAAATAAAAAGAATTTTCCAATATCTTTGATATTTGCCATTGCTGTTAGTTGTTTTCTGTCTAATTATAGATGTCTGAGGATTCAATTAGATTCAATAATACGCTGAAAAATAATGTTTACATGTCTAAAATCAAACAAATTGCTGCATGGATTGCAATTATTGGTGGTGGAATTGCATTTTTCTTCTTTTCAATAGAAATGGCTGAATTTATGCGATGATTATGAAAATTAACTCTGTTTTATTTCAAAACAATACCTGTTGTTCTTTTTGAAATTCTAGATTTTTAAAAATTATACTTCACTTACAGACCCAACAGATGCTTTGAGTTTTTCAAATTCTTTTTTTGTTTTTTCATGTGCTTCTCTTTCTTTTTCTAATAATGATTGAACAGCATCTAATTCTTTTTGTGTCATGTTAAGTTTTGATTTTAGTGAGCCTACCACTACACTTGCAGCTTCAATTATTCCTGCATTGTTATTCTGATTTTTATTTTCTCCAGATATGAATTCTTTTTCAGATGGAGTTAGAATACTTGTATCCTGAAATTGATCTTTTTTCTCTAATTCTTCTTTTGCATTATACAGTCTTGAATTTGCTTCATCTAATTCTTTTTCAACCTCCACTTGTTGTTTTCTAATTCTATGAAGTGTAGCCTGTTCTTGTGTTATTTGCTCTTTTACCTCTTCATGTTTTTTTGTAAATTCCTCTAACTCTTGTTTTATTTTTGAATATTTTTCCTCTGTCTTGTTAAATTCATCTATTATTTTTGTGTCTTTGATCGTTTCTGCTTTTTTACTTCTTTCTCTTGTTTCTTTGTATTCTCGTTGAATTATGTCCAATTCCATCTTTTTTTGATTAAGCTCTTTTTTCACAATCATTATGTTGCTAATTGTAATATCATATTCTTCTTTTACAGTATTAACGCGCTGTGTGATGTTGTCTAGCTCTTCTTGTTTCTCTTTGATGTTGATTTGCAGTTTTTCTATTTCTGATACTAGTTCAGACTCTAGATTATTTTCATCATTTTTTTCTATTTTTGGCTCTTCTATTTTCTTTTTACCGAAAAATCCCATGCCTACATCAATTTTCTCCAAAAGATGAATCTTTCTCTAATCCTGTTTTCTTCGCCATTTGAAGAATTTTAGATAAAACCCGATACCTCCAATGGCAATTCCGCCAATCCATGCAACTATGTTTAATCCTGATGAAACTGTACTTTCTTGTGGTGCAAGAAATAGTAATAATGCACCTAAAATAATTAATGCAAAACCTCCACTATTTTTTGATTTATTGTGCTCTCCGTGAACCATATTATACATACTCAGAAAGTGTTTTTGCTACTTGCTTTCGTCCAATATCTGAAATAAATGGCCCTATTTTTGGACCTCTTGATGTTCCAAGTATAATTTGATATAATATCTTAAAGAAATCTTTTGGTTCTACTCCATTTGTTTTTGCAATTTGATATATTGTATTTTGAATATCTTCTAGTTCTTCATCTCCTGATAATGCATTTACAAGTATCTTTAATGCATTTTTTGAAGTTTCATCTAAATCCACTTGTGT
Source organism: Candidatus Nitrosopumilus sp. (assembly GCF_040878665.1). Taxonomy (GTDB): domain Archaea; phylum Thermoproteota; class Nitrososphaeria; order Nitrososphaerales; family Nitrosopumilaceae; genus Nitrosopumilus. Next base: position 106,720 of record NZ_JBBDLU010000001.1, read on the forward strand.
TCTTTCTTGCTCATCAAATTCATTCGAATAATTTCCTGCTAGTTCTATGAGTTTTTCTATTTCTGGTTCTGGATTTTTGATTACTCCGTAATCCAACAGTTTCTTCATTACACGTTCATTTCTATTTTCTTTGAAGATTCTTGCTAGTTCTACTACTAGTCTATAGTTTACATGTGTGCTTGGTTGTTTTGGCGGTGTTAGTAGATTTACATATTCATACAATCCCTTCGATTTTATCAATTTTGCTTGATTGTCTACTTTGATTCTTCCAAAATAGATATCTTCTAGCTCGTTGTATTCACTCATCAATCCTGGAATGTCGTCAAATCCTAATTCTCTTGCACCTGTTATTCTTTTGTATAGTAATAACAGGATTGATTTTGAATTACCAAACTCTAACCATTTTTGTGCGGTGATAACATTACCTAATGATTTTGAAATCTTTTTTCCTCCTTTATCTAAAAACATCTCATATTTCACATGATGTGGGTGTGGAAATCCTAAAATTTCATCTGCTACCCAATCATTTACTTTAACTGAATCCATGATATCCTTACCATATGCTTCAAATCTAATGTCAAATGCTGCCCACCTGGCTGCAAATTCTACTTTCCATGCTAGTTTGCCAAGGTCTTTTGCAATGTTTGCTTCTCCTATGTGCCCACAGCCTTTGACCTTTTTTGAGCCAATTTCTGTATCGTGACAAGTATACTTTACTTTCTTTTCATCTGTAATGTATTCCGAAGCTTCTGCAGTGTAGAGACGATTACAATTTGCACACACTGGAAAATATGGTAAATATTTTTGATATTTTTCTTGTCCTACAAGTTCTGAAATCTTTTCTCCAATCTTTGCACTATTTTGTAATATTGTGTGGATTTGTTCTTTTAGTAATCCTTGTTTGTAAGTATCTATTGCCCTTCTAAATTCATATTTTATTCCAACTCTGTCTAATCCTTCTAGTAGAATACTGCTCATATGCATTCCGTATGAGTCATGACATCCATAAGGATCTGGAATTAATGAAACTGGTTTTGCAATGTGTTCTTCTAACCCAAACTCCTGCATCCCTTCTGGAATTTTTCTTAATCCATCTAAATCATCTGAATATGCAATTAATTCTGATTTGTATCCTAAATTTTCTAATGCAAGTTTTACCCCGTATGCTCTCACTGCATCCCCTAGACTTCCAATATGTGGAATCCCTGATGCGCCCAGACCGCTCTCTACTCTTAAAAGATTTGTATTTCGTCCAAGAGATTCTTCTCGTTCAAGTAATTCTGAAGCTAACTTGTCAATCCAAATTCCTTTCCCGATAATTTCTTGCTCTGTCATTTTTTTCACTAGTTTAATGTCTTGGACATGTATGGCCCATATAACGAATACCCTAATTTTTGATAATATTCTCTTGTACCTACTGCACTAATCACTAACAATTTTTTAGCATCTAACTCTTCTTTAGATATTTTTTCAGCTTCTCGCATCAAATTTTTTCCTAATCCTGAATGTTGGATTTCATCTTCCTCTTTTTCTCCAAGTTTCAATGATTTTCCGTATACATGAATTTCTCGTACTATACATGTATCTTGATTAATTTCATCTCTGTGTGCTTTATTGCTTGGTTTTCTTAATCTCAAAAATCCATAAATTGATTCATCACCGTCTTCATAAGACAAGAAAACTTCTCTTCCTCCTGATGAATCATAATTAATTCTGTTTAATTTTATATCTCTACTATCAAATTTCTTATCTGTTAACCCTGCCTCTCTACATCTAATACATTTGCATGAGAATCCCTGTTTTGCTAGATTCTGATGAACGATCTGTCTTAAATTTCCTGATTTTGGTCCTGCTATGATTTCATTAGGTGTTATTTCCCTTTGAACTCTCATAATCCTGACCCATTTTGGAATCTCTTTTTTTGCTTCTGTTAAAACATTGATCATATCTTTATCTGAATATGGGGTGTATTTTCCTTGTTTGTATTCTTCATACAATGGTGTATTCTCAATAACCAGTGATGGGTAAATTTTCAACATGTCTGGACGTAATTGAGGATCTGAAAATAATTTTTTAAAATCTCCGATGTCTTCTTCTGGTTTCATTGTGGGTAATCCTGGCATCATATGTGCAACTAATTTGTATCCTGCATCTTTTGAAATTTGAAATGATTCAATCACATCATTGTAGTTATGACCTCTGTTCACTATTTTATAGACTCGTTCTTGTAATGATTGCACTCCTATCTCTATTCTTGTAATTCCATAACTTAACATCAAATCTATATGTTCTTTTTTACAATAATCTGGTTTTGTTTCTATTGTAAATCCTACATTTCTTATTGACGCACGTTCATTATTGGATTTTGCTTCTTCCAAATCTTTTGAATCTGTACCATTTAGTGCATCATAACATGATTTAATGAAATCTTTTTGATAGTCTCTTGGCATAAATAGAAATGTTCCTCCTACAATTACAATTTCCATTTTTGATGGATCGTGTCCAAATGCAATTAATTTTTCAATCTTCGATGTGATTTGTAATTTTGGATCAAATTTATTTTCAATTGCATTTAGAGATGATGGTTCTTTTCCTGTGTAGCTGTTCGGAGAATTAAATTCAATTCCTCCAGGACAATATGTGCATCTGCCATGTGGACATGCATATGGTTTTGGCATTAATGCTATTACTGCTACACCTGATGCTGTTTTGGCTGGTTTTCTTACGAGTACTTTTCTTAATTTATCAAAATCGGCTTCTTTTGCCATTGATAGAATCTCATAATTTTTAGGAATTCTTTCTAATGCATATTTTGTACAAATTTTTATGATTTCTTCTTTTACTTGTTTTTTACTAGGTTCATGAATTGTTAGAATATTCTGAGTGATCTCACTACATGCTTTGGATAAAACAGAATTTAATTTATTCATGAGTATTCACCTTGATTTAGACATAAATTCGTTAAATAATTTGGGGAGTTTTTGTGCTTGTTTTTGTTTATTATTTAGTTACAGTCTTACTAGCATTTGCTGCATCGTTACTTCTCTGTTCTTTTCGGTATTCCATTTTTAGCCATATTGGTGTGATGATAGTTGTTACTGCTACCATGATTACAATTGTAGAGTATACCTCTGATGTGAGAATTCCAGCTGTTACTCCAACTCCTGCAACAATTAATCCTACCTCTCCTCTTGAAATCATTCCAATACCTACACGCAGTCCTTGTTGTTTATTTTTCAAAAATAACATTGCAGGTAATCCACACCCAAATAGTTTTGTTACAATCGCAATTACAATTACCACCCCACTTAACATCAAAATATTCAAATCTACTGCTCTAAGATCCACCTGTGCTCCGATAATTGCAAAAAATAATGGTGCAAAAATCAAACCCACCTTCCCAATGTAATTCTCTATTTTCTCAAACACTTTGGTAGTTGATAATGCCATTCCTACTGCAAACGCACCCACAATCGGTGATAATCCAATTGATCCTGCAAGTGCCGCTGCACCAAAAAACGACGCTGTTGCTATGCCTTCTACACTGCCTTTAGCTTTCCATAATCTTGGTGTGATTATTTTTGGAATTACTACTACTGCAACTATGAGCATTATTGCAAAGAATGCCAAAACTTGTAAAATCGTGATTGTGACTTTTGTAATGTCAATATCACTAACTCCTCCATCTGAACCTGCAATAGATGACACTACTGATAGTACTGCAATTGCCAAAATATCGTCTACCACTGCTGCGCCTATAATTAATCTGGCTTCTGGAGTTTTTATTTTACCAAATTCGCTTAGAACTTGAATTGAAATTGCAATACTTGTGGCAGTTAGTGCAGTTGCAATCAACATTGATTGTAATGCGTCAAATCCAAACATTTGGAAAACTACAAGACCTGCAAAAAATGGAATTACTACTCCCAATGTCCCAACAGTAAATGATGCTTTTCCTCCTTTGAGAAATTCTTTTGGAGTCATTTCTAATCCTGCCATAAACAGAATTACAATTGCTCCCATTTCTCCAAGAATTTTAATTTCATCGCTTATGTGTACTAGTTGTTTTCCGTCAACTACTAAAAATCCTCCTAACGCAAATGGTCCTACAATCATTCCTGCCAAAAGTTCTCCTAGTACGATTGGCAGCTTTAATCTTAGGAAAACCTCTGCCATTAATTTGGCAGCAAAAAGAAGAATGCCTACTCCGATAATTGTTTCAATAAAATGTGCTTCTGCTGCCATCTCTTACAGAACTTAAAAAATCAGTCATATAAGGTGATATTAGGTTAAAAATTATTTTGTTGTTGTTAAATTAAGCAATTTTTTTTGAATTTACAAAAACCCCTTTCTTGGAAATAATCTGTCCTATCTCTTGACTTGAAATTTTGTGTTTTTTGAAAATGGATTTTATCCTTGTCGCCTGATCTTTTGGCGCAATCACACAGAATCCAACTCCCATGTTAAACGTCTTGTACATTTCTTCTGGAGTTACTCCTTGTTCTTCTACCAATCCCATGATTGGTGGAATTTTTGGCAGTGAATCTATATCATACCCTATGTTTTTGAGACGCAGTAATTTGGTAAATGAGCCTCCTGTTATATGTGCAAACCCGTTGACTATACATTTTTGATTGATCTCAAGAACTGGTTTTGTATAAATTTCAGTTGGTTTTAGTAGTGCTTCTCCTATCATTCCTACTCCTTTGACTTTGTCTTTGATAGAATATTTTGTCAATAGTGCTTTTCTCGCAAGCGAGTATCCGTTTGAATGAATGCCTGAACTGTTTATGCCTATGATGATATCTCCTGCCTTTATTTTATTTCCAAGAACCACCTCTTTTTTCTCTAACAGTCCTACCACCATTCCTGCTAAATCAAATGCAAATCCTTTCCCTTCTATCACATCTGGCATTATTGCTGTCTCTCCTCCCACAATTGGCATCGCTGATTTCTTTGCACCTGTTACTAATCCTTCTACAATTTTTTTGAATATTGTTATATCATTTTTGTTTGCTGCAATATAATCTACAAATGAAATTGGTGTTGCTCCAATACAGATTATGTCATTAACATTCATTGCTATGCAATCGATTCCTATTGTGTTGTATTTTTTCATCATATTTGCAATTACAACTTTAGTTCCAACTCCATCGGTATGTGTGGCTAAGAGTTTTCCTCCTGGAATTTCTACTATCCCTGCATAGTGACCAAATCCATGCATCATCTTTGCTTTTTTCTGTAGTTTGTGTGTTGACGCAATTAATTTTCCAATTTCTTTTTGGCTTTGTTTAATTTTAGAAATATCTACACCTGCTTTTTTGTAGGTTAGAGCCATAGTTTGATGCGCATATGCTGTGAATAAAAGAATTTGCTTACTGTTTCGATCACATGTACATTCCGGATATCTCTTCTCTATGCTCTGCATATTTTTGAGATAACTCGCTGAATTCTGAACTAATCCTATCTTTGTCTTTTTGAAGTTCTGATGTATCTATTTTCATATGGTAAAATCTGTTTAATGCTTCAATTAACGTGGCTGCTGCTGCTGAATCTGGTATTGTTTTGTTTGCTTTTGCTAATAGTGCTATGCCTTGAATCTCTCTAACTAGGCACTCATTTAGTATGCCTCCTGGGATTCCGGTAATGAATCCTTGTGGAATCATACTGATGTCTTTATCTGCCATTGTTCTTACCAAATCTTCTTCTGCTGCACAGTATGCTTTACCGTCATGTTCTGTGCTTGCAACTCCATCTAAAATTACAATTTCTTTAGATCCTTTTTGTGCTGCCCAATCTAAAATCGATGATACTAGCGAATACAGTCCATCCATTCTTAATGTTATTTCACAAATTATTGTACAAATTGTACCTTCTTTATTTGCATAAAATCGAAATGGGTGACGTAATCTGCCCCGCATGAATACAGTTGATGGTGGCATGTATTTTGATCTCATAACTGCAATCTCTTCCATTTCCAATTCTGTGATGATATGGTTAATTGCAACAGGACCTACTAAACCTGCACCTACAAATCCTGCAAAAACTATTGGATTCTTTAATTCAATCTTTTTAATTTCAAAAACTTCAGCTTCTGGAAATTCTTTTTGCACTGTTTACGTCGATTTGTTCTGTCTAATTACCTTTATTGATAAAGAGATTCAACATGATTCTTCCCTTGTCTGTTATGGTATAGATCATGTTTGCTCCAGATGCTTCTTTTCTAATAAAGTTGTAATCTACACACAGATGTAAATAATTTAGAAATGATTTTTTCATTCGAATCTTTGATTTTGAATATAGATCTGAAAATGTCATTGGATTTCCTCTAAGCTGATACAATAATTTTAACAGTGATAGTGTACTGTAATCTCTTGTTCTTGCTTTTACTGCTCCTAGAATTTCTTCATCTCTTTTTATGATAAAATCTTCAAACTGGTCTGCCACTTCAAGTGGCACATATGTTAGTCTTGCTCGCATCATACCGTATTGTACGGTACATTACCTTATTAGTCTTTAACTTGAGCTTTGTTGATCTTTTCAGCTGGTTTTTTTACACCTGTTTGTGCCTAAATTGTGCTTTTTAGCATTAACGTGAATTATTTGAATTGTGAAATTATAGTGTGTCTTTTAGTTTAAACAACCCCTCACTAAAATCAGTTAGTGGAAATTACGATAAATGTAATCTTGACAATAGTTGGTTTGGTTATGTTGTGTTTTGGTGGTAACTGGTTAGTTAGCGGTGGTGTTGCAATTGCAAGAAAATTTCGTATCAGTAATCTTGTAATTGGTATGACTATTGTGGCATATGGTACTTCTACTCCTGAACTTGCAGCTAGTATGGCAGCAGCTGGCGAACACAGTGCAATTATTCTTGGAAATATTGTTGGAAGTAATATTGCAAACATTGGAATGGTGATTGGTATTGCTGCTATACTTGTTCCTGTTGCCGTAAGTAAATCTTCATTGAGAAAAGAAATTCCGATTATGTTGGGGGTTTCTTTATTATTGATTATACTGTCTATTGATGGTGAAATTTCTTCATATGATGGTATACTATTACTTTCTGGATTTGGAGTCTTTGGATACTATACATACAAAGATGTAGTTAAACAACGAGCAGAAAATAAAGAAGAGGTTCAAGAAAACTCTCCAAAAAACCTGTATCTTAAATCTACAGGATTAATCGGTATAGGCGTTCTTCTTCTATATGTTGGTGCTATTCTCACAGTTGACAATGCTGTAATCTTGGCTAAAGAATTTGGATTATCTGAAAAGATAATTGGTTTGACTGTGATAGCAATTGGAACTTCCCTTCCGGAATTAATTACATCTATTATAGCAATTAGAAAAGGCCATACTGATATCGGTGTTGGAAATATTATAGGAAGTAATATCTACAATATTTTAATGATCATGGGAGTTGGTGCTGCTCTTGGTGGTGTAATGGTTGGAGTTGATGTTTATGTTGATTATGCAGTTATGCTGGTTTTTAGTGCTTCACTACTCATTGCTTTGAAAACTGGAATACTCAGTAGGACTATGGGGATTTGTCTGGGTGTTGGTTATGTTGCTTATCTTATAATCGCTTTTTTTAAGTAATTTGTGCCTGTTTTTGGGTTCATATTGTATTTACTGAAATATTTTCAGCCTTTATTGACGGAGTAATTGATGGAAGAGATGCCCACTGAATGACCTTTCTTTGATTATTACCAATCGCTGAAATATTTTTCATCATTGTTGGCAGGTTGTGGATTATTCTTACTGATTTTCCTGGACATATAATTTCACCATTTTTGATAATTCTAATGCCACTTCGTGCAGTACATGAAAAATCTCCTTTAATTGGATTTACTGCGTATGTGTACCATAATCTTCCTACTAGTAATCCTTGCTTTGTTTCTTTAATCATCTCGTCTTGAGATTGATCTCCTGAACTTATTTTGAGATTATGTGGAGATGACATTGGAATTGGCTCTGAACTTTTCCCAATGGGCGAACCCTGTCGTAATGCATTACCTGTAGATTGCCTTCCTTCTTTGTAACTATCAAAAAGATTTGAAAAGGTATTTTTAAAAATACCCTTTTCGATCAGATTATTTTTTCTAGTTTCAATTCCTTCATCGTCAACTGATTTTGTTCCAATTCCTTCCGGAATGTGTGGGTCATCAATCAAGTTTAATTCTTTAACAGCTATTTCTTTTTCTAAATTATTTGAAAAACAACTTTTTCTCTCTGAATATGTTTTAAAATTAAAATTAGATGCAACAACAAATGCTAATAATTCTCCCACTGAATACGGTTCAAAAATTATAGAATATGAATCGGAATCAATTTTTTGTGGATTTATTGATTCAATACACATCGTTTTTGCATCTTCTCCTATCTGTTCTGGAGTAAAATTTGTTAATGTTCTTCCACAGTTATGTCCAATTCCTGACACTGAAAGTATTCCGTATTCTGATTCCGAATTAATTATTCCTGAAATGTATGTGGCTTTTTCTTTAAAATTTAATCCGTTTGAATTCACTAATTCAAAGTCTTCAGATACTATATTCAGTGATCCTGTAATCGCTGTTACTTTACTATTACTTGCTGAATTAATCATAGTTTGAGCGATATCCATTGTTTCTGAACCTGATATTTGCTCAAGATTTTTATCAAATGTTCCATTTAGCATTTTTTGTGATGTTTTGTATGGTAACCCTTTCCAAAATTCCCCTGACTTCAACTTTGTTAATGTTTGAAATGTGTTGTTAATTATTTTCTCTAATCTCTGTTCATTTGTTGTTTGAATCGATGATATTTTTTTATCATGAATTAATCTGATTCCGTAACTTTTATCATAATTTTGTTTGACTTCTGCAATATTTGAATCTGTGATTCTAACTGTTGTGATTTTCTTTTTAATTTCAACGATTTCACATTCATCGATTCCACTTTTTTTTGAATGATTTAATGCCTTGTCTAAGGCTGTCAATCTACTGCTTCCTTGGATTTTTATAATTGAATTTATTTATTTTTATTAATTCAGCATAAGATCCAAATTGTCTATCTGAAACCATATCTAGTTTATCCTCTATTTCATTTTCCTCATCAAACTTTTTTAGAATTTCATATTCCGTATTTCTCTCAGCTGGAATTCTTCCAATTTCTTTTACCATTCTTTTAATTTCTTTTGGTCTTAGTAATTGACCATGTTCCGAACCTGCAGATGTTGAAATGCTTTCATTTATCAATGTCCCTCCAAAATCATTTGCTCCCCACATTAATAGCAGCTGAGACATTTTTTGGCCTTCTTTTACCCATGACATTTGTATGTTGTTGATGTAATTATTTAACATGATTCTAGCAATTGCATGTGTGAGTAATACATCATTTCCATTACCTCCATGTCTTATTCCTTCATGTAATTGATGTTTGAACATTGGAGCTTCAGTATGAATGAAATTTAATGGAACAAATTCCGTAAATCCTTTGGTCTCTTTTTGAATTTCTCTTAGTTTTACAATGTGCTTTACTCTGTCTTCTAATGTCTCTACATGTCCGAACATCATAGTTGATGTTGTACGAATTCCAATTTTATGAGCACTTTTGATGACTCTTTCCCAATCTTTTACACTTATTCTGCCTGGTGAAATCTTGTCTCTTAGATTTTGATCAAGAATTTCAGCTGAAGTTCCTGGAAGAGTGTTCACACCTGCCTCTTTCATTCTACTCAAAAATTCTTCTATTGAAACATTTGATCTTAAAGAACCGTATAGAATTTCTTCAGGTGAGAATCCATGAATATGGATATCCGGAATCTCTTTTTTAATCTCTCTGCAAATACTCTCATACAAATCCCCCCTCATATCTGGCGGAAGTCCTGCTTGAATGCATACTTCGGTTGCTCCCAAATAATATGCTTCTTTTGCTCTTCGGACGATTTCTTCTGTTGGTAAAAAGTATCCTTCTTCTTCTCTGAAATCTCTACTGAATGCACAAAAACCACATTGTTTTATGCATACATTTGTAAAATTGATATTTCTATTCACTACATATGATACGATATTCCCAACTCTTCTTTTTCTTAATTCATCTGCAACTAGTCCTACCAGATGAAAATTCACTCCAATTGCATTAAACAGTTCTAATCCGTCATTTACAGATATCTCTTTTTCTGATAATGCATTGTTTAGTATATCTGATATTATTGGATCAGCATTTCTAAAAATAGAATCTATGTTAGTTGTCATCTCCAATATTCCTCTTTTACGTATCCATCCTCGTCTTCAATCACTGCCATCTTATCTCTTAACTCTTTACTAATAAAAGAAAAGAATTCTGGATATATTGGAAATCTGCATTTTAAATTAAATCCTGCTTTTTTTGAATTTTCATCCACATTATTAATTTCAGGCCAAGCAAATTCTGGATTTACAAAGTCTGGAGTTAATGGTGAGATTCCACCCCAATCATTTATTCCAACTGTTAAGAAGCTTTGATATGATTTGGGTGATAAATTTGGTGGAATCTGTATGTTCATCTTAGGCATGATGATTCTAGACAATGCCACTACTGTTTTGAAATATTGTTCATCTGTTGATGGTTCATTTTTCATAAATGTATCTGGTTTTGGTTGAAAGTTTTGTAAAATTATCTCTTGAATGTTTCCATATTTTTGATTTAGTTGTTTTATTGCAAATAATGAATCTATGACCTCTTCAATTGTTTCTCCAATTCCTACAAGAATACCTGTTGTCATTGGAATTCCTAGTTTTCCAGAGTTCTCTAAAATTTCTAATCTTGCTTTTGGTCTCTTGCTTGCTGCTAAATAATGTGGCATTCCCTTCTCTGATAATCGTTCACTAACATTTTCAAGCATAACTCCCATTGAAACATTAGTTTTCTTTAATTCCTTCATCTCATCAAAATTCAGGTTCCCTGCATTTGTGTGCGGAAACAATCCTTGCTCTAATGCAAGTTCTGATGCATGTACTAGATATTCTACGGTTGATTTGAATCCATTATTTTTTAGCCATTCTCTTGCTTCTTCATATTTTTTTTCTGGTTGTTCTCCTGTAACAAAAAGTGCTTCAACACATCTGTATTTCTTTGCAAGTTGCAATAGATCTGTTGTCTGTTGTTTTGACATCAAAGAAAGTTTTGCTTCGCCTGGCTCTGCCTTGTATGTGCAATACGAACATGTATCTTTACAGAGATTAATGATATTGAAAAATGCTTTTTTTGAAAATGTTACAGAGTTTTTTTTAAATTTTTTCCTCAAATTTTGAGCAACTAATAAAATGTCATTGGGATTCTTTATGGATTTTTGATATATTTCAATAACTTCATGACGTGTTATTGGTTTGTTTTCTAAAACATTGTTTAAACTCTCAGAGTCTAAGACAAGATTGTTCAATAGAAAGATTTCTTGATTGGGAGTATTTATGCTTGTATTGGATTAATTCGTATTTGGTCTTTCTTGTAGTGTGATTGTGATGTCTGTAGTTCTACCATCTCGCAAAACTTCTAAAATCATTTCATCTCCTATTGATTTTGCCCTTTGCAGATGAATCAATATGTCATCAATCTTTCTTACATCAATTCCGTCTACTGATAAAATGATATCTCCTCCGATTGGATATTTAACTCCGTCAACTTCTGTAGTTTTCTCACTTCCAATTAGTCCTGCATTAAATGCAGGACTGTCCTCAACAACTGTAATCACTAAAAATCCTACGGCTTCGTTTAAATTCAAAACTTTTGCTAAATCTGGATCTATGTCTCTTCCGGAAATTCCAATCCATGGATGTTTGTATTCCCCTTTTTCAATCAGTGTTGGAACAATCTTTGCAATCGTTTGTGATGGTACTGAAAATCCAACACCGGTAAACTCTCCTGTGGCTGATTGTATTGCTGTGTTTATGCCAACAATTTCTCCTCGCATGTTAAGTAATGGACCTCCGGAATTGCCTGGATTGATTGCAGCATCTGTCTGAATCACATCTGGGATTGAATATCCTGAACCTGATGGAAGCAATCTTCCCAGTTGACTAATAATCCCTGAAGTCATAGAACCTGATAATCCAAATGGATTTCCAATTGCGGCTATCTGTTCACCTACTTTTAGATTTGATGAATCTCCGATGAATAATGGGTGTAAAAGCGCTAAATCTGCACTAACTTTGATTACTGCAATGTCTGTATATTCATCTGCCCCTATGATTTCTGCATTGTATGATCTTCCGTCAAGAAATGTCACTACAACTTTGATTGCGTCATTTACGACATGAGCATTTGTAATAATGTGTCCTTTTTTATCAAAAACAAATCCTGAACCTACTCCTCCAACTACTTCGGCGGTTTCACTTCTTTGTACATTTACTCTTACTACACCTGGTTCTGATTTTTCAAAAATCTCAATTAATGATAACTTTTTTGAATAAAGTGAAGATGCTTCAACTGTATTGATTACTTGTTCGTTAATTTCTACTGTATCTGATTTTAATGATTCTGGAGGTGAGATAAATAATACTGCGACAATTACCATTGTTATTGCGGCTCCAATAACCCCGCCCACAAATACTCCTGACTTGTCCATGGGTTTTTTATTCTTTATTTTCTATCTAAAAGGATTGCTATACTCTGATTGAATTCTGGGTATGATCTTTCATAGAATAGCTTCTCCCCCTCCATGAAATTGATGATGATTTTTTTGCCTGAAGTAACCCGTCAAAAAATCCTAAAACCACTATCAATCCTCCCAATGGTGCAAATAATGCATAAATTAATCGTAATCTCAGCATAATTTTAGTTTCTATTATTGCGCCAACATAAATCAGAAATGATGCAAGTGCAGCTGTTACACAAAGTATTTTTGCAGATGTAGTTTCAACAGATAAAAAAACTGATGTTGCAAATATTGGAAAAGGTACAAACAACAAAAATAATGTTGCCAAGAAACTTCCTATTGCAATTTTTTCACTTTGTAAATACAATGGAATCATTAATCTCTTAAGTGCATTCCATAATGTGATCTTATCTCGTGCCCACACTGCATCTATTAGATGCTCTCCTCTTACTATTCTCATTTTGTAACCTGATTCTTTTACTTTTTTACCTAGTGCTCCATCTTCGATGATTTCTTGTTTTACTCCTTCATGCATTCCTACTTCTTCGTATGTCTTTTTTTTCATGATGAAAAAACTCCCAAAGAAATATGCTGTTTTCTTTGAAGGGTTGTTTACATTTAATGCTGAAAATCTAGTGTGTAAAAATGTGGATATCATTGGAAGTGATATATTTGTCCAGAAATCAAACGTCAACATTTTTGGAATTACAGATAACGCATCTAAATTCAACGAAATTAAATGTGCGACTGCTAATGATATTACATTTTTAGAATGTCTTGTATCTGCATCTGTAAATAACAAAAGATCTCCTGTTGCTTTTCTATACCCTTCCATACATGCCCAGTTTTTACCCATCCATCCATCAGGTTTTGGTTTTGCAGATACATGGATGATCTTAGAATTTTTTTTAGCAAATTCTGAAATTATCTTTCCAGTTGAATCCTCAGATGAATCATCTATTACTATGACTTCATAATTCTCATAGTCTTGGTCTAGTAATGATTCTAAACATTTTCCAAGAAACTCTTCTTCATTTCTTGCTGGAAGAATAATTGAAACTTTGGGAGTTAATTTGGAAATATTTTTAAATTTATCTAGATGTGGTGAAAATCTGAACGAGTCCGTCATTGATTTAATGAGAAATACCCACGCTCCTGAAACTCCGATTAAAATTGCTATTAACACATAGTTAAAAAAATCAAAAATTATCTCCATGTATTATCGCTCTATCTCTTCTTTGATACTTTGCATAGCTTGCTCTGTACCACTTTTGATATGATTTTTTATCACTCCTGTAAATACTCCCATCATACCTGTCAGTTTAATATCCCAATATGTTGAGAGTATGGTTTTTTCATCCTTAGCCGTAATGGATACTATTTTTTGACCCTCGATAATACCTTTGGTGAACTTGGCCTCGATTTTTTCTTTAGGATGAATTTTTACTTGCTGTAAACATTTTTGGTCTCTAAAGGCAATTGTTATTTCTCTGTTTATTGTATTTCCTTCCTTTGAAATATTTCTGACTTCTTTTGTACCCTTCCAAAATTTTGGTTCATTATCTATGTCTGAAATAACCTCCCATACTTTGTCAATTGACGCATTGATCTCTATTTCTACCTGAATTACAGCCATATGTTGTAATCATTTATTCCGCATTAAATATATTAGATTCCTGTTTTACTTCAAATAGACTGTGATGGGTAACATGCCTAAAATCCGGAACATTAACTCCAGTTCCAATGGCGTTTACCAATCTTCCGTCACAGTCACTTAAAATTTAAAAGAAAATGAAATCCACAAAATACATGCCAAAAATTGAAACTTTGGATGGGGCTAGTTTTTGGAAAAATGCATATGCTCATCAGCGAGGTAAATTATTAAAAAAAGTTAATGTGCCTGAAGATCAAATAATTGAGTTAGTTAATAAAAAATACATGGAAATTCCTGCTGCCCTAAGATATGAAATTGAAACTAGTGGAATAAATAAAAAAGAATTACAGTGATTCGAAATTCATTTTAACTGGGTAAATTAGTGTCTGTTATGTCAAATGTATCCTATGACGATTTTGCAAAGTTAGATATTCGAGTTGCAAAAATTATTGGAACTGAATCCATCGAAGGTAAATCTAAAATTATCAAAGGTAGGATTGATTTAGGAAATGATGATCAACGTGATGTCATAATTGGCGGTGCGCAGTATTATCAACCTGAAGATATTGTTGGAAAAATTGTTATTGTGATTGCAAATCTTGAACCTAAAAAAATGGCTGGTGTTGAATCAAATGCAATGTTGTTAGCTGTAGATGTTGATGATAAACCATACTGGTTAACTGTAACTGAAGATGTGCCATTAGGTAGTCCAATAAAATAATTAATTTTTAAAATTATTTTTAGCCTCTAAATTTTTGTAGATAAAAATGAATGAAAATAGATTTATGATTTCAATCATAAATCATTAATTTTTTTTCTTCAAGTAATGCATGTAGGTTGTTTACAGATCTATATACATCTGGTTCGTGTTTTGCTCCTGTACACACGAGTTTTCCTGATGAGAATAGTAAAATCACTGTTTTTGGATCTAACATTCTGTGAATAAGTCCAGGAAATTGTTCTGGCTCGTACATACTCCGTGGCAATGTTCTTGCTGCTTGTTCCAAATGAATTTTTCCACCTAGATTGATGGACGCAACGATATTTTGAACTGTTACTACTGCATCTTTTTTTACCTTGATTCCACCCTTTCGAAGTTTTTGTACTACTGTTTTTACAGCCTTTCTAGCCATCTCTTCAGATTTGGAACCGGTACATACCATTTTACCTGAAGTGAAAATCAATGTTGCAGTTTTTGGAGTCTTTAATCTAAAAACTAATCCTGGAAATTGATCCGGATGATATTCTACATCTGGAAACGTTCTAGTGATTTCATTCAAATCCATCTTCTGCATTACATCTGCAGAAGCTACAACATTTTCTACACTCACGATTGGTTTTGTTTGTGGCATATTTGGCTTTTTTTGTATTTTAACTATAATAAAAGCACTCGCCATCATTTAGCCATCAAATACTCATTTTTTGCAATCTGAACTCACTATCCTTGGTTTTGGAACGAATGTTTTAATTTGGTTTGAATAAATGCTGATCCTAGTGAATTTCACATCTTTTGATCAATTATTTTCAATGAGCGATGACTCAAACCCCATTATGATGCTAGTTTGGATTCTTCCAATAGTACTTTTTGTATTTTACGGACAACGTATCCAATTATTTGTCACTTCAAGTGAAATCAAAAAAGCCATCAAAAAACTAGACAGTTTTAGAGATACCTCAAGAACTGAATTAATTAATTACATCAAAAATACTTTGAAAGCAAAGGATGACTCTGTAAAAAAAATTGATCGATTTTTAGATTATTTTACAATCATGCCAGTTGACATGGACCCTCATGGAATTGTTGACAAAGTTCATCATATAGTAAGATCAAGAGAAGATTTTACAAGATTACAAGTAAAATCATTATCTCCTGAAATGACTGATATTGAATTAACCAAAGCCCAGACCTTGCTAGAAATTGCATCATCTCTACAAATGATTCACAAAATTGTCAATCACATGTTTTTGACTGCAAAAAAACAAAACAACTATCCTTTAATTTTGCCTTTACAGATGATTCTTCCTTTCATAATGGAGCAAGCAGAAGCGATGAAGGAAGCAATTTCTGCATTTAAAGCAGGACAACCAGTAGGCGATGGAATAGGTCCTATGATTGTTGGCAAAATGATGTTAAATAATCCAAAGAATCCAATTGCATTTCAAACTGTTTCTTCAGAAATTGGTTTTGAAGGCAGAAAACTGTTTCTTCTAAAAGCAGAAGGTCCAGGTTCTACCGTTGGTAGACCTGCAGATGCATTAGAAATTATTATTTCAAAAGAAAAACCTGATACAATAATTATGATTGACGCTGCATTGAAGATGGAGGGTGAAAACTCTGCATCAACTGCATATGGTTTTGGTGCTGCTATTGGTGGCATTGGTACTGAGAGATTTCAAATTGAATCAATTGCCACAAATAATAACATCCCTATATTTTCAATTGTAATTAAACAATCTGTCAAGGAGGCAATTACTTTGATGACAAAAGAAATTGCTGATACTGCAGATGATGTTTGTTTACAAGTTTATGATATGATTAGAGAGAACACCAAACAAGGTCAATCTGTGGTGGTAATTGGAGTTGGAAATACATCAGGAGTTCCACAATAATGTTTTCCAAGAAAAAAATCACTATGGCATATACTGTTGAACAATGTACAAAATGTGGAATGCAGGTAAAACGCAAGTTCGAGGAAGGTGATATTCTGTTTGTAAATACGACAAAATGTGTATCCTGTGACGGATTGTCAATGATTGAGAAGATCTTTGGCGAATCTGTTGATCAATAGATTCTATATTATTTAGTTCTAAATTTTACATTACATCCTGGGCAAAACCATGATGTTCCCTCACCTTGTTCTTTGAACATTAATCCTCCGCATTTAGGACATGGTCTTATTTCTTCACTCATGATTTTTCCCTAATTTTGTATTTTTACTGTACTCTAGTTGTGATTGTTACTCCGTCTTCTTTTGGAATGAATGTATGTTCTGCTTGAGCTACTCTCTGACCATTTATCTCAATTAAAATTGGATATGCTTGTATTGCCTTTTTCTTGATTAAAATGTCTAGTAATTCTTTTCCTTTCTTTTCATCCCATTCTTTTACAATCCATCTTAGAGCAAATGGTAACATGTTGAAGTTTTCCCAAATGAAATCTAGTAATTTATCTGCCTCTTCATTTTTTGTTTTCTTTCGTGAGTTTAGTGCAAAAATATTTTTTATTTGTCCATTTCTTACAAACCCTCCCCCGTGTTCTGTTGTTACAAATGGTTCACATGCATAAGCTGAATTCTCTGATAGTGAAAATCCTCCTATTGACCAAATATTTGGAATTGATTTACCTGCGTGTATTGTATATTGATCAAGTGAATGTCCACTGAGATTTGCAATTGGTTTGAACCCCATTTTTTTAATTGTTGTTTCAATAGCCCGTCCAATATCACTTGCTTTGACTCCTACTTTTATCATAGACATTGCATTTCCCAATGCCTCTTCTGCAGCTTGAACTAGACCATCAAATTGTGCATCATAACAAACAGTAACTGCAGTGTCTGCAATGTACCCATCAATCTGTGCACCCAAGTCAATTTTTACTAAATCTGTATCTTTGATTGTAATTGGATCATTTGGTTCTGCTGTATAATGGGCTGCAATTTCATTAATGCTTGCGTTTACTGGAAATGCACATTTTGCCCCTCTTTTTTTAATCTCGTTTTCTACCTCCTCGCAAATTTCATAGACTGTTTTTCCTACCCAGTCTTTCACTCTGACCATTTCTCTTACTTCAGATGCAATTTTTCCTGCTTTGATGTATGCTTCAATTTGCACGTTTTTGCTCTTTTAACTGCCTTTAAAATGATTATCTGTGAAGCTTAAATTGGGCAATTTGTTTGGCATACTGGGATCGTGGTCTAGCTTGGTATGATTCTGCGTTTGGGACGCAGAGGTCGAGTGTTCAAATCTCTCCGATCCCACCATACCATTATCTTATTATCAAATCGAATTCCTATTGTAGTTGCCGAGCAATGAGGAAGAGTTAGAGTAATGATTGTAAATGATGTAATATTTTGTCTCACGATCTGAGCTCAGGCACGTTTTTATGAATTAGATTATTCTTTGGTTTTATTGAATTTTGTAAGACGAGATATTATTCTGATTGTTGGACTCTTTCTTTTTATGATTGGATTATTGCCCTTCATGGCTCCAATCTATGCTGTTTTGATTGTATTGGGTATGTATTTTGGAATCAAAGTGTATGTTGGGAAAAGGAGACAACTAATTGAGAATGACGTTGGTGAAGGAATCTGCATGGAATGTGGTTCTAAAATCCTTAATAAAAAATGTCCAAAGTGTGATTATATTCAAGAATGATTCCTACGTATCTTCTAAATACAAAAATGTTGTAAACTACACATGAAATTCACTACAGACGTCATAAATTTGAGGTCAACTTTAACAACAAGCTCAACTTTTCCTCAATTCCATTCTAAAATGAGTCTTCTAGTAAATCAATTTAGGAATACATATGAATCGTAATCTGTTTATCTTACTGTCTGTGATCCTTTTCGCAGGAGTAATAGTTCCTGCATATGCTCAAACTGCTGATCATGTGGTGATTAATGAAGTAGATATCAATCCTACAGGTGATGATTCTACATCTATTTCTGAATGGGTTGAGCTCTATAATCCCACCAATTCTGATGTGGATTTAGGTGGATGGGAAGTTGCATCTACAACAGTTCTTAAAAAAACAATGACAATTCCTTCTGGTACTGTTATTAAATCTGGACAATTTTTAACATATTCCTATCAAAATCTTTGGTTTACTGATTCAAGTGAATCTGTAGAACTTAGAGATGCAAATGGCATTGTAATTGATAAAACTCCAACTCTGTCTGATATTAAAAATGATTTTACATCATGGCAACGAATCTATGATGGCTATGATCTTGACAATGTCGATGATTGGAAATTTGTAAAATCTACTGCAGGCTCTTCAAATGGAAAATTAATTGAAACTAAAACAACTCCAGGTGTTAATGTTACAGTATCTTCAGAAAAGTCATTTTATCTATTTGGAGATGTGGCAGTTATCTCTGGAAGTGTTTCTGAAGAAGTCTATGTTGTAAAACCTTTCTTTCAACCTCAACAAATCATACTTACTATTACTGGTCCTAATTTTCATAAAATAATTACGTTATATCCAGATCTAAACTTGAATTATAAAACCACTCTTAGTTTGCATCAAGTTCTTGGGATCAACAAAGGAACTTATGATGTATCTGTAAATTATGCTGGTGCAACTGCTAATACTAATTTTTCAGTAGGAATAGAACAAACCCAACAAAAAATAGAACAAGATGAAGAATTTAGTGTACTTACTGATAAATCACAATACATTCCAGGACAACTCGCCTCAATTAGTGGATTTACTTCTGAAATAATTCCTTTCCAAGGTATGAAGTTTACAGTAAAAGATTCTACTGGTAAAATTATCTATAATGGAAATCTATTTCCTAAAAATGGTGCCTTTCAAACAAGTATCTTTCTTACAACTGTGAATCCTGTCTATGGACTATATACAATAGATGCTGAGTATTTTGATAAATCTGCATCTGCTTCCTTTGAGGTGGTAAAAGATATCAAAGAAAATGTTCCGATATCCCTTTGGGCTGATAGTCAAGCCTACGGTTTGGGTGATAAGGTGAATATTAGTGGCAGATTAAATCAAGTTTTTGTTAACACACTTGATTTGGAAATCCTACAAACAAAGCAAACTTCACTCAAAAGCGCTTCTGGTAGTGATTCTGGATTTAAAATCAAAGATGGAGTAACAATCATGGGTGATGGTTCGTTTACATATTCTTTTACCATTCCAAACAATTCTAATCGTTTAGGTGATTACAAAGTTACTGTTTCTAAGGCAATTGGTACTGCCACCATTATTATTCCTGTTGTAGATGATCCTGAAAACTTTGTTAAATCCGATGATCCAATAACCCTTCAAACTGATACTGATGTCTATGACTTTGGTGATACTATTACTATTCATGGATTTGTAAAAGATCCTTACTCCAATTCAAGTTATGGCACTGGCTCCTCAGTAAAAGTCTCAATTTTACATGAAGATGGCACTCCTCTTCAAATTGACTCTTTATCAAAAAATAACAATATAGTTGTTGGATATAGTTTTTCAGCCATCCCAGAAACCTCTGGAAAATATTCAGTTAAAGTTGATGTGACAAAAAATATCTTCACTCCTGGAAATTATATTGTTAAATCTCAATATTTGGCAAATACTGCAACAAGCACTTTTTCAATAGTTGATTCTCTTGATTTGAAAGACGGTGCAATCATTTCCACTGATAAAGAAGTATATGGCTTGGGTGAAACCGTTCATTTGACTGGAATTCTTCCTCCAACTGGTGATCATTCAGTATCTATCACTATAACTAGACCTGATGGTACTAGTGCCGATTCAGGTGCAACTGTTCAAAATCAGCGATTTTCATGGGATTGGAATGTGCCTGTATCTGAAAAACCTGCTAATTTAAAAGAAGATGATGGCCGAAGTACTAAAATTTCAAATTATGGTATTTACAAAATTAAGGTAGCCATTGCATCAAAAAGCATGGATTTTTTCTTTAAAGTTTCCGCAGATCCTCAAAATGACTCTTTATCTCTAAATCCACTGTTTGTATCAACTGAAAAGTCATTATACAAAGCTGGTGAGAAATTAAATGTAGTAGGTAATGTAATTCCACGTGTACAAGGCAGTGAGGGATTAGTAATTGCCGAAAGAGTAATCATAAAAATTCATGATGGCACATTTCCATTCAAACAAATTCATCAAGCAATGGTCTATCCAACTCTAGGTGGTGGGTTCTCAAGTCTATTTGAATTGCCTGCTACTATATTCAAAGAAGGTGAATACATTGTACGTGCAAATTATTTGAACAAGCAAACTGAATCTAGATTTAGTGTTGCTAATGATTTTACATTTGGAAGCAATGTTGACTTGTCTTTGCTATTAAACACTGACAAATCTGAATATTATCCTGGTGATATTGTGGTAGTTACAGGAAAACCTAGCAAGCTAGTATATTTGGAAAAATTTGATGTAAGTGTAATTCAGAAAACAGAAAATGGAATTACATGTGGTTCATTTTATTGTGGAAAACACACTGGACCTGTAACCACCATTAGACCAAGTCCTTCTGGTTCCTTTTCACACGAATTTGTAATCCCTGCATCTGTTTCATCTGTTGGTGCATACGAAGTTACAGTAGATGCTGATTTTGAAACTGCACACATTAAATTTGATGTGATAGAAAAACCACTACCTTTGAAACTAAACACTGTAATTGAAAAAGAAAGCAGAATTGCTGAGAAAACGATTTCACTTATCACTGAAGGAAAAACCACCGTTGATGGTAATCTTGCACCACGAGTTATTTCTGGTTCATTACTAACTCCTACCCGAGGCGAAGAATCTAACGTTAATCTCAAAGTGAGCACTATTACCGGTGCATGTATTATTGGTCCTGATGATGATTGTCTAGTTAGAGAATCTACACGAAAACAAGGTCAAATTTACGATGTTGTTGAAGTTGATGGAACTAATCTTAATGTCAGATATAGTGGTCCTGATGTACGTCTAGAAAAATTTAGTATTTTACCAGAGTCTTCAACTGAATTTTTATCTGATACAATTTGGAATGTTGAGATTATGAAAGATGATCAAGTGTCTAGATTTTATTACACCATAACCTACAAGGCATTAGAGTAAATTCCAAATACTCTAAATGTAATTTGTGATTAAAGTGAAATTACAAGTTTTAATGTTTTATCAGGACGATCCTAAAAAATGCACAGCTGCTAAAATGGTAAAATTTGGATTAGCACAAAACATCAAAAAAATCAGCGCAAAAGGTTTGGTATTAGATCCATTCTCTGAAAAAACACTATTGCCTAAGGATAAGTCAATAATTCACTCTATAATTGGCATTGATTGCTCTTGGAATCTTGCAGATCAAGCATTTTCTAAAAAATTTGATGGAATTAAAAGAAAACTACCTCCATTACTTGCAGGTAATCCAATAAACTATTCCAAATTAAACAAATTGACTACAGTTGAGGCATTGTCTGCGTCACTATACATTTTAGGTTTTAAGGAACAAAGTTTGGAATTGCTTGACAAATTCAAATGGGGGCACACGTTCTACGAATTAAACCAAAATCTTTTGGATGAATACTCAAAACTTGAAAATGAATCTCAAATAGAACTGATTTTAAAAGATTACGGATTACTTTGATTTCGTTTCTTTAGATATGCTATGATTCCAATGATCAATATTATTGGAATGATCCAAATCCAATACTCATGTTTTTTATTAGAAAATTCAGTATTTTCATATGTGTCTACGGGTAGCTCTATTTTATCGCTAGTCAAAACAAAGCTCATCTCATGAAAATCCGGTTTTAGTACTGAATTTGAAATTGCGAATATTTTGATATTGTTTGCGCCTACTTCAAAATCTTTCATATATTCTGATGGTATGTTGATTGTCGTCTTTGTTCCTTGAATCTCAATTTTGTCTGTAATTATTTTTTCATTTAGATTATTTGTTATGAAATATAATAATGAATCTGAATTTTGAGTTTCTATTATCAAAATCAGCTCATCTCCTTTCTGTATTGTTTTTTCCATATCTATCTTTTTGATCAACGGAAAATCTATTCTTTCAAATTTCTCCCATTCTCCTTTCTTAAATGGATATGAATCATCATCAAATGCTTTTACTTTGATTGTTCTTGATTCTGGAGAATATGATTCAAGATAAAATGGACCGTTACTTATTACTGCGTGATTATTATCTTCAATCCATTTTATTGAAGAATCATATCTGTTATTGTAATGATCTATTTTTTCATTATTTTCTTTTAATGCTTGTGGGATGTAATTACTGTCTTTGAATTTTTGTAAATAATTTTTTATTGTATTTGCATCATTTGGAATGATCAATGATAACCAGTTTACATTTTTACTTGTTGCCCCTGATCTAGAAAATGACATTTTTCCATCGATTACGGCTTCCTCCATTGCTGCAGTGATTTCCCACGGTGTGGTGCTCCATATTGATGCCCATTCAGCTATTTCACCTTCATCAAAATGCCAATAATCTACGTATACTTCAATAGTATCTTCATCTATCACATTCACTCCTTTGATTGTCTGAATACTTTGCGCAGCTCTTGGGGTAAATTCAGTGTCAAATGTTTTATCATTCTTATCTAGTTGTGTTCCCCATTCTATTGTGAAATACAATGAATACAAAATATCATTCATGTCTATTTTTTCACCATTATGCCAATTGCTAAATTTAAAATCAAATATCGCTTTACTTGTTGCAAAAGAATTTTCCTCTACATGACTCCATTTTTGTAATGACGGATTCCATGTCTTTGCTTCTTGCGGTAATGCTATTTTTCCCTCTGGCCCTTTGGTTTCAACTTGCCAATTTGCTCTAACTGGAAATGTTTCACCTGTAAATGGGTGCTTAAATGTTGCAGGATCTGAAATAATTCCCCAAATATGTCTACTGTACGTATCAGTTAACCCCATCACTGGATTCCATGCTCCTTGATAGATTTGTTTAACACCGATTACAAATTCGTCATGATCACTTTTTGCATTAATTGGAGTAAATCTACTTGGAACCCCTGCCCCAAAATCGTTTACTACGCCATGCACTTTTTCATTTACAACATACTGGTCAATCTTGCTTGCCAGAAAAATTCTAACTGATTCATTAATGCCTTCCATTACTGCTTCTTGAACTAATTCTGTTCTTTGTTTTGATGTTTCAAAATCTCCAGTGTAAATTTTCTGGGTTAA
This sequence comes from Candidatus Nitrosopumilus sp., assembly GCF_040878665.1. Taxonomy (GTDB): domain Archaea; phylum Thermoproteota; class Nitrososphaeria; order Nitrososphaerales; family Nitrosopumilaceae; genus Nitrosopumilus. The sequence goes on from NZ_JBBDLU010000001.1 coordinate 130,891, forward strand.
TTCATCTAATTTATCATTTCTATAATTCCAATATGTTGGGTCATTAAATCCAGGCATATATGAAAACCATGGAGAATACATTTGTCCTAATGCTGTGGAATCATATTTGACAAATGCGGAACTATTCCACCCTTCTGTGTATATGCTCCATTTCAAATCTGCAGGATTTGAACCATATATCACAACAAATGCTTTGTTGAGGTCTCCAAAATCTTTTTTGACTGTGAATCCAATTTTTTCTAATTCTGTTGATAGGATCTCCCCTATTGATTTTCTAACTGGATCATCACTTCTGATAAAAACTATGATCTCTATTGGCATGTTGTTCATTTCCCATTTGCCATTTGTTTTTATGGCTCCTTTTTCTTTTAATGTGTCTGTGATGATTTTCTCTGCAAGGCTAGGATTGTATTTGAAATTAAATGTCTCTAGCTGTTCAATGATTGTAAGATATTCTGGGTTTGTTGGACTATAGTATGAGATGCTTGGAATTCCGTACCCTCCCATCAATTCATTGACTATCAATTTTCTGTCTACTAAATAATTTAGAGCAAATCTGATGTCTTTATCTGAGAATGGGTTGAATTTTTCTGATTCGGCAGGGTTTACTAAAATACTGTAACTTCCTCCTGTGGAATCAAACACTTGTAATCCTTTTTTGGCTTGATTGTTATCTAGTCTATCTGGAGAAATTGTATAATAATATGCATCAAGATTTCCATTTCTTACTTCTTCTAATGCTGTGTTCTCATCCAAATATTGAATAAATTTAACTGAGTCAAAGAATGTATTTTTTTCTGCAAATGATTCATCGTATATTATAGATACTATTGAAAGAGCTAGTATCACAACTAGCATTTTTCTCATAATCTTGTTTTTTAAAACATGTAATAAAACCTATATCATAATGACCTGATGTTATTGTCTCCTAAAACCTATATTTCTAACATGACTCAAAAATTACAATTGAAAATTCATCCTAAAATGATAATTGGCTTACAAGGAATTATTTCTGGTGGTGTGTCTGTTCAAGATTTTTCTGCTGTCACAAAAATGAATTTAGATGACTCTCAAATAATTTTAGATGAATTTATTAAAAATGACATTGGGAAAAAAGAAAATGGCTGGTATTATTTTGAAAATGGTGATAAATTAAAAATCACAATAACTTTACTTGAAAAAGGATTTCCAATCGACGAAATTGCAATTGCTTTAGATTGGAGAGATTTTGAGGGATTGACTGCTGAAATTTTATCATCAAAAAACTTTGCAGTAATTAAAAATATGATTTTGACTAAACCTAGAATGGAAATTGATGTCATTGGCATCCGATTAGGTGTTGCCATTTTAATTGATTGCAAACATTGGAAGCGATATAGTGCCTCTGCATTATCCACTGTTGTTAAAAAACAGATTGAGAGAACTAAAAAATATGTTTTAAAAACTCCTGGGGCGCTTGCTGTTCCTGTTATTGTTACTTTGTATCATGATAAAATTAATTTTATTGATAACGTTCCAATCGTGCCTATTTTTCAGTTTTCTTCATTTATTGATGAGTTTTATGGTAATCTAGATCAAATGAAAACTATAGAAAAAGACTAGTTGAAAATAATATTACGCATCCTATTACGAATGTTTTTGTAATTCGCAATGAATTGTCTAGTGCTTTTGAATAATCTTCGTATATGCTTTGACCCATAACTTTGACTTTTGTTTTATTTTCTAAAATTTCAAATTTTGCTGATGTAATGTCTGCCTCTGCGTTTTTTGCAATCTCGAAAAACCACTTTGATAGTTTTTCTGCACTTGTAATTAGTCCTAATTGATAGTACCCGTTTCTATTTCTGGCTTTAACTGGGGCAAAATGGGTATCTGATGTACAGATCTCAAGCAATTGGTAATCTTTCTTTGTAAATATGTCTATGATTTTCTCCCTTACTCCATTTTCCATGTTATTTGCATCTGCCCATCCTAGAAAGTATTTCTTTCCATTAATCTTAAGACACACAATTCCTAATCCTCCCATCCCCAAATCTTCTGTCCATACATCCATTCCATCGGTATTGGCGTATCCTAATTCTATTGGGAAACTATTTTTTGTGATTAATGTGTCTAAGCAGGATTTTGCAGCCTTTAACATGTCTTCTCCATCTTCATTAGAAATTTCTTCACCCATTGCATTGTGGCAATCCACTATCATTGGTTTCATATAATTTCGATTTTTGGCATACTGCTCAATTTCTGTTTTTATGTAGTTGGGAATATCTTCCATTCCGTGTGGAGACAACGACAAAAATAACAATGGATTATTCCCAAACAGCAAGCCTATGACTCTTGATTTATTTATCTGAACTATTACTGGCTCGGTACATTGTATTCCATGATCTCTTATTTCACTACTTTCCAAATTTTTTAAATATTTTTCAACTTCATTTCTTGATGGTAGATTTAACGCATGATTTGATATGCTGTGCATTACCATTGCTGATGATGATAAATTCTTGTAAATTAGATATGGTATATTGCTTCCTCCAACTGGATGATATGGTCCTGGATGTATCTCTGGTAAGACCATTCTGAACTCTTTTCCATTTTGTGTTGAGAATCTAATTTGAGATGTGGCCACATTGGATTCATTTGAACGTTTTTCCATAATTTCTTCTGCATCTGTGAAATCATTTCCCTGTGATGCCAAATATGCTTGAATTGTTTTATGTGTGCTTTCCATACCTGGTCTGCCTGCTCTATCTGTTAGAACTGACCATACACTTGCAATTATCATAAATGATATGCCGTATCCTAAAGACAAAGGATCACTTAGCATTGAAACCCATAATTCTTGTGGAACTAACACCAGAAACATTGCTATAGGTTGAACAAAACATATCATCCAAGCTTTCTTCAAATTTACTCCCAACGTTGTTGTGTAAATTCCTATTCTGAAACTTGCAAAAAGGAACATTCCAAAAGTTACAAAAAATAATGATGTTTCTTTAACTAGAACCACACTTGCCAATAATCCCATCAAGAGTGTAACTATCCATAACATGTTTGCAAACAATGATGAATGAAGTGATTTTGAATACTCTTTTTTCTTTGAAAATCTCACATCAATAATCTGTGTTAGTGCTAACACTCCTACAATTATTGGAATTCTATACCAAAACTCTTCAAGTGATTCGTTCAAATACCCAAAATGAACTGTAAGTGCAATCACTGCTGCTATTATGAGAGATGCAACTAATGAGAAATAATATGATGCTGGATTAAGTAACGTAAGGGAAAATCTCTTGTGTATGTTTGAAACATCGTCTAAGTCTTTTTCCATTGTTTCTTCACGGAGCTAGAAATATGTCAATTGCCCATGAAATTACAATTAAACTGATTGGAATGGATACTACAATTCTTGGGTCTATTTTGAATCCTTTTGTCTCATCTTCAAAAAATCTCATGAGGCCTCCACTTGATGCTGGAAGTGGTGCTGATTTCTTATTGCTACTCATTACAGTTCATCGTCACGGATTTTAACATAAAAACTTTATTCTTATGAGAAAATTCACCCCTCTTTCTAAAAATAGATCGTTTTAGGTATTCTCTTCAGGCTTGTAATTACCGTCTTTTTGTTATCTTTTAGACAATCTTTTTCTTTACATGTTGTTTTACTGATTCATCTGAATACATTTGCTGTTTAAATTGTCATAAACACTATGATGAATGCAGTTATTACTACTCCGATAGATACTTTCATGAATGTTGACATGAGTTTAATTTCTACATGTCTTATTTGTTTTATAAATTAGAGTTTAGGTAAATTTCCTGTTTTATCTAGATTTGATTTGCATACTTTACAATAAAGTCTAATTTCTGTTGATGGGAATTCTGCTCCACAATTTTTACATGTGTAAAACTTTGCTTTATTCACAAATTTTGTATGATCGTTTACGACTTAAGCATTTGGTATTTACTGATTTGTTTTATGTTTGTATGTGACCATGATTTGTATATCCTGGATTTTTCTCTAAAATATCGTTATTTTTCATCTTTGATCTTTCCCATTGTTTCTAGCAGCGAATTAATTGTTTTTAGAATCTCTTGTTGCTTTTCATGATTTGTCTCATTTTCTAATTCTGTTGAAAGAGTCTTCATCTTTTTTTCTATTGTTTTTTTAATTGTTGATGATGTGCTATCTGGTGTCTCTATTACTGGTACCTCTTTTTTTCCAGGTTCACGTCCACAATTAATGCATAATGCATATCCTTCTTTCATCACTCTGACTCCTGTACAATATGGGCAAGGTTCTCTAAGCAATGTTGCTCCATTTAGAAGCATATCTGCAGCTTTTTTGGTAAGTTCTTCTGTCACTGTTTATCTTTAATTTCCCATCTAAAAAATACGATTGTTTCTGATTTTTTAGTTATATTCAAACAAGGCTTAATAGTGTGAATAATTGAATTTATTTCGAACGAATGGCGGTAATTTGTAATACTTGTGGTCTTCCGGAAGATCTATGTGCTTGTGGCGAACTTGCCAAAGATAGCACAAAAATTATCATTCGATTAGAAACTAGACGATTTAAGAAAAAAGGCACTATGATAGAAGGATTGGATCCTAAATTAAACAACTTAGAAACTGTAGCAAAAGATCTCAAAAACAAATATGCTTGCGGAGGAACTGCAAAAGAAGGTTACATCTTTTTACAAGGAGATCATCGAGACACAATTAAAGAGACTTTGATTAATTTAGGATTTGCGGCAGATACAATAGAATTACACTAGACCGAATTGCAAAATTCAAATAAATTACTCCAATCAATTGGAATTCCTTTTACTGCATTACTTACTGTAATTTTTGGGCTTCTTCTCGTTTCTTTCCCAATTGGCATCTTTGTTATTTTTGAAAGTGATTTAGGTGGTGATATCAATTATGAATACCCTCTCACACATCTAGATATTTTCAATGGAACTTGGTTGTATCTGAATCCTGTTGATGTAAGCATTGGTGATGCTTTTGTTGTTTTATGGACTTTTTATCTTGTACTTTTTGTCATTGCAATACTTGGTCCATCTCGTGGGTTTTTAAAAACACTTTCACTGATTATCTCTTTTGGAAAATATGATGCTAGACTCAATTACATGTTAGGAGTTACAAAATGGTTTTCAATTTTAATATTAATTTCTGTACTGATTAATTTTGTACAGGAAGGTTTTGATGTTACTATTGTTCCTCCTTTAGTTGATAACGATTTAATCCAATTTTTTTATGTTAGTCTTGCTCCTATAATTGAAGAATTTGGATTTCGGTTTGTATTGATTGGTATTCCTCTCTTTACTCTTTATTCGGATAAATTCTCTGCACGTTACTTCATACGTTGTTTGTGGAATCCTACTTTTTTAGACATTCATAATGTAAAAAAAGCTATATTTTTGATTGTTTTTGTAGGAATTCTTTTCGGATTTGCACATGTAGCTTTTGGAGATTCTTGGAGTAATGGTAAATTTGCGCAAGCTTCAGCTAGTGGAATTATTTTGGGATGGGTTTATCTGAGATATGGTTTTGTGTCTGCGCTTTTGATTCACTGGGCCACCAACTATTTTGTGTTTTCATATGTTAATTTTATTGCTCAAATTAATGTGATTTCAATTGAAGAAGCGTTTTCTCATTCTCTGATGTCCTCCTTGGAGATTCTATTCTTGGTTTCCGGTGCTTTTGCTATCTGTATGTTGTTAGTTGACAGATTTTATATGACAAACAAGCATGTGCAATTGAGTAATTGATATGAAGATATTGTTATTATTTTTTACAGTGCTATTTTGTTTAGGCGGTACATTGACCATTTACGCTGAAGAATCAATCCCATTTTGGGTTAAAAATAATGCTATGTGGTGGTCTGCAGATAAAATCAGTGATGATAACTTTGCTCATGGTGTAGATTGGCTGATATTTGATGGTTTACTGAACACTCCTTCTTCTATATCTGAAAATAAAATTCCTTTTTGGTTTAAGAATACTGCATATTATTGGGTACATGGTTTAATTTCTGAAGTCGAGTTTCTTAACTCTCTTGAATATCTACTTGAACAAAACCTTCTCACAGTGGCAAACTCTGTTTCTTTGCCTGATTACACGAAACATCGTTTTTCAGGAAATAACGAATTTTTTATAATGTATGCATATGAGAAAGATTTCTATTTTGAAAATAATATTCCGATCCCTAAAGACATCCATTTTCTATTAAAATCAGACATTGAACACATTGAAGATATTTTGTATGATGCTGAAAACCAAAACTCTGTGGTTATAGTGCCTATTTTTACTTCTAGTGCTTATTGGGAACCTGGGTTTTACACTTTTTTCAGAAATGAATGCTCTACAGAATGTCTGACTACAAAAATTGAATATTCTAAACATTTAGGCTATTCTGCTTCCTCTAATGCTGTAAAGATTTTATCTCTCCTTGGCTATCCTCTGCTCACTGATATTGATATTGATAAAGATCCTAGTCTATTAGATAAATTTGATTCCGTAATATTACTTCATAATGAATATGTCACTCAAAAAGAATTTGAATCCATTACTCACCATCCCAATGTTTTACATCTGTATCCTAACTCTCTTTATGGAAATATTTCCGTGAATTACATTGATGATACAATCACTTTGATTAGAGGACATGGTTATCCCGATGAAAAAATAAAAAATGGGTTTGATTGGAAATATGATAATACACATCCATATGAGTTTGATACGGAATGCTTGGACTGGAATTTTTATTCAATCCCAAACGGTCATATGCTTAATTGTTACCCTGAAAACTTAATTACGTCTGATTTTGAACTCTTAAAAGAAATTAAAAATTTTACTTTGAAAAAATAATTTTAAAGATTTAGAGCTAATTTCAAACCTTTGTATCTATTTCTAATTGTAACTTCAGTTACTCCTGCAGCTTCTGCTACGTCTCTCTGCGTTTTATTTTCTCCATTTGTCACACATGCTACATAAAGCGCAGCAGCAGCTAATCCCATAGGATCTTTACCTGCTGAGATTTTTTGCTCTTCTGCAGTTTGTAAAATCTTTGTTGCTTTTCTTTTTGTTTTTTCAGACAATCCTGCTTTACTTGCAATCCTTGAAATACATTTTACTGGATCCACAACTGGCATTTTCAGATTCAATTCTCTTAACAATAAACGATAACATCTCGCAATATCTTTTCGTTTAATGTTGCTTGCCAATCCAATATCTTTTAATGTTCTTGGAGTTTCTGTATCTCTACACGCTGCATAAAGTGCAGATGCAATTAAAGCTGAAATAGAACGACCTCTGACAAGACCCTTTTCAAGAGCTTTTCTGTAAATATAAGCTGCTTTCTCAATTACTGAATCACCTACTGCAAGTTTGTCTTTTAATCTGTCTAGTTCACTAAATGCTTGTCTAAAGTTTCTATCTACTGGCTCGTGTACTTGACTTCTACTATCCCATGTTCTTAATCTCTCAATCGTACTTTTCATTGCAGATGTAAGTGGTTTTCCAGTTGCATCTCTATTTTGTGGATTGATTACAGTGGCCAAACCCATATCGTGCATAGCAAGTGATGTTGGAACTCCTGCTCTACTTTTGTTCTCACCTTCATTTGAGAATGACCTCCATTCTGGTCCTGATTCTTCTACTTTGTCTGTAATCACAAATCCACATTTGCCACAAAAATTCTCACCTGTATTGGCATCTGTAACTAGTGTCCCTTTTCCACATCTTGGGCATCTGTCTTTTGGATTTACTGTTTTAACCATTTTATCTCTCAAAACCTTTTATGATAATATTTAAAATTTTCTAATTAATTGTTTATAAGTTTGTTGTCGATCTTGTACCTAAAATGATGTTTTTATTTTTTACAATTTTCATCTTCTAGTTTGTTTCTAGTATTTTTCTGATTTTTTCACTAATCTCTGGCTTTTCATTTTGTTCTAGTAAAAACTTGAGATCATCTATGTTATCTATATCCCACATTATTCTTTTTACAAAAACCATTGCAACATTGAGTGTGTGCTCTTTTGCAGTATTCATGTGAATTTTGTAACTGTCTTCATCATAATGCGTCTCCATCAAATTCACTGGCATTCTTACTAATGCATTTGTCCCATCAAATCGTCTAGATGGAATAATAATTGCAAAATTTGGATGAGTTTTATAGTTTAACATAAAATCAATGTCTTGAGTTTTGATAAATGGAATGTCTTGAGGAAATACAATTGATGCATGAAAATCATTTTCTAAAAGGTATTTGTCCGCTAATGCTACTGCATTGTTGACACTCTCTTCTTTTTCATCAATGATTGTAATTGTGTTGTATTTTTTACCAATCTCGATTGCTTTTTTTTCTTTAGTGACCATGATTATTTTTTCAATATGTGGAGATATTGATAATGTGTGCAAAATTTCTTCTAACATCACTTTGCATAACTCTTCTACTTGTTGAACTGATAAATCTAAACGTGTTTTTGCTTTAGAGAAAGTCTTTACTGGGATTATTGCTGCAATTTTCAAATTATACGTGTACTTGCTTTAGAATAAAATTTGCTAATGCATCTTCTGCTAATTTATTTTTCATAGTGATTTTTGTTTCAAAAACTTTCATGTCCAAACTTTGAATTTTTTTTGTTAGCAATCTATCTTTAGTATCTATAATCATATTTGAACACACATCTGAATACATTTTTGCCAGCCCATAAGCATTTGATTCTATTCCTGCAGCCTGCATGTATTTTGCTGTAGGTCCACTTATTGCATCATCTCCAATTAATGGACTAATTGCAACTACTTTTTTCTTTATCTTGGATAATTCTTTTCTAATCCCTTTAATTTGCAACATTGGACCAATTGATGTAAGTGGATTTCCTGGTGCCAAAATTACCATGTCTGCATCATGAATTGCGTTAATTGCTTCTGGATTTGGTCGAGCTTTGTCTGCTCCAATATATTGAATTCCTTCTACTGGATCTTTTCCTCTATGTTTTACCCAATATTCTTGTAAATGTAAGTCTCCTTTATCTGTAGTAATTCTTGTTTCAATACTATTGTCTGTAACTGGAATAACGTTTGCAGTTACTGCAAATTTCTCACACATCCATTTTGTAATGTCGCTTAGATTTTTTCCATTTTTTAACATGTTTGTTCTAATCAAATGTGTTGCAGCATCTCTATCTCCAACTCTGAACCACGTTTCTTCTCCAAAAACCTCCATTTGACGCAAAAAATTGAATGTGTCTTTTTGCATTCCCCATCCTCTTTCTTGGTCAAGTAAATCTGCTAATCCGTAAACAATGGTATCTATATCTGGACAAACATAAAGTCCGTAAAGCCAATAATTGTCTCCTACATTACTAATTACATTTACTTTGGATTCTTGAGCAACTAGTCCTCTTACTAATTTGACCGATCCTGTTCCACCTGCTAAGACTGTAATCATATCATATTCCTCTAAAACTAAAAATAGTATTTTTGATACTCCATATTACTTTTTCAAAAAATGCCGATCTAGATAATTGGGATAAGTTTATTACGGTAATTTTACGGATTTTACTCGTGTCTAGAGCTGTAATTATGACAGTTTTACTTGCAACCATTATCGTAGTTGGTACAAGTGTACCTGCTTGGGCTGCTCAATTAGATGCTCAAATTAATCCTAATAGTAACTTTTCTCCATTTAAAGTGAATTACCAAAAAACCATCTTTATTGAATATCCAAACGGAGGCCAACTCTTTGATGAATTACATACAAAATCATGGACCCTTAGTGGAACTGCTGATTCATCAAATATAGGGGTTCAAAATTTGATGAAGAAATTAAATGAAAATATTGCAGATTCTGGTAGTCAAGCAAGGATCTCAGATCTTAATGTGTTATATGATATTCATCTTAAAGGAAGAAACATCAATTCTTCAGTTGATTACAAAGTTATTCTGAGTGGTACTTTGAGCGAATATGTAATCACAAAGGATCAAGTTAGAACTCTCGTTGATTTAGGATGGAGAGGTCTATCTACAAATCAAGAAATTCAAATTGATGGTATAGATATCAATCATCCGATCAGTTTATTCAAAGTTGAAGAGCCTTTACTTTACAGTATAGTTGTTGGTACTGAAGCTGAAGAAATTCTTAGTAAAAATATGATTAACGCTGATTTTATTGCTGAACAACCATTGACCAACTGGCACTTTTTATTTGATCCTACTGGCGTTACTTCTGACGCTGCAACATTTGGACTAGACAAATCTATTTCCGGATTTGTTATCTCTAGTTGGACTATGGGTGAGAGTAGCATTAGAGAAGGAAGACAAGTTGAACGAGTGTTTGAAGCTGAAATTAATTCTGATCAAAAATATGTTATACGAACTGTGCAATCTGCAGATCAAGCTAATTTGTCTGCAATCGGATTTGGCGCTTTAGATATTTTAGATGGTGTTGAGATTATTGGTGTCACTCCAACTCCTCCAGAAGGTTACGCAACAACGTCTACTGGCGATTTTCCAATTTTCATAGTTTATGGTATGGCTGGAATGGCGGCTGTGGCAGGAATTGCGTTTTTCTTTATTAGTAGCAGATCTCTTAAAAATGAGAAACAAGGCCAACAAGGAATTGATCCAAGTAGATTGGTTGGTTATCAGACTAGTGCATCTTCTGGCGGCTATCAAACCAACAGAGGAGAGGCTCAATTAAAAGATGATACTAACTATCAACAGACACGTAATGTTTACGACGAACACAATCCACAGAATTCTCCGCCTGCTCCTTCTACTCAAGAAGAAGCTGCATGTGGTTGTGCAGCATCTGCTGAAATGCATTCTGAATGTGACTGTGCAATGCAAGGAGCATGTCTTTGTGATGGAACATGTAGATGCAATGCTGAAATTTGTAAAGAACAAGTTAGTTCTATGAGTTAATCTAATTTTTGAATATATCATTTCCATAAATGGAAATATTCTATTATGTTTGATTCTTTAGTAAATAATTGATTTTTTATCATTGAAAATAGTAGTAAACAAAATCTTTGTAATGGCAGAACGACTTACTATAATGTTGAATAGTGACATTGCAAAAAAACTACGTTTACTACAAGCAAAACGAATTAAAGAATCTGCTTCCACTGTTAGCTTTTCACGAATAGTAAATGAAGTCTTGGAAAAAGGACTAAAATAGTTTCATTGTTTTAATGACTTATTTTTATGAATAGTTCTGATATGTCTTTTTAAATGTCCTCCTGCAAGATGTTTCTTACAATATGGGCATTGAATTCGTTTTATCATACTAACTTCATATTTTTTATGAAAATATTATATTAATCAATGTTTTTTGAAAAATTTTAAAAAATTATGTGTGCTGGGAGTAACCCTCCTTCTGTTTTCACGATATTTCGCTTTGCAGCCTACCTGAACTTAGTACAGGATCCTTTAGTTCTGTTTGGCTTTGCTCCATGTGGGTCGTCTTTTTCATTCCTTTTATGGAAATCTCAGGTTTTGCCATCATTGTGCGCCATATTGGATTTTTTTCTGTTCCGTTGCCAACCATCTCTGATTATCTATCTCCAGATCACATTTCCTGTATGGAGGGAGGAGTTTCCTCTGCCGTAGCAGCGTGTCGTGCTCCAGCTCACATGATTATTGTATTTCGTTATTAGATTTGAGTATTACTTTTTTGGTTTCGTGCCTATTATGAATAAAGTTCCGTATTCTCGTTTCCATCTCTTCTTATTTTTCAAATCTTTAATGTGTCTTGTTTTTACTGTGAATCCTGTTTTTTTGAAAAACTGTCTCCATTCTTTTTTTGAATGAAGATGCATCTGTATTTTCATTATCTTTGCCCATCTAGATGTTGCTTTGTTTTCTGTGTAAAAATCAGTACCGCAAAAGAATTTTCCTCCTGGTTTTAGCATTTTGTATATCTTTTCTAATGCCACTTCAATCGAATCTACATAATACAATGACTCCATAGAAAATACAAAATTAAATTTTTTCTTATATTTCATTGATTCTATGTCTGTATGAATATATGCTTCTTTTTTACTATTTTTCTTTTTGTTAGCATGAATGATCATTTTTTTACTTTTATCAATCCCTATTGCTTTTTCACACTTTTTTTCTTTTACAATTTTTCTTATCACCCATCCATTTCCACATCCTACATCCAAAAATGTAAATGGCTCATCAAAGTGGATTGTTTTCAAAAATTTTAAAACATTTTTCTCATGTTCTGCCTCCATTAATTCGGCTCTACCGTTTTGAGCCCACTGATCAAAAGTCTTCCTAATCTTATCCATACTATGTCGTTTTCCTGTTTTAATTATAATCTTCTTCTTACTGATCATTGATATGAACGAATTATCCGTGTATCTTATATCTAATTTTTTTTAATCAAATTTGAATAGAATTGCCTGATGAATCATGTAGAAACTGTGGTGGAAAATTATACTCTAATACAAAGTGCTTACAATGTATGAAACCAAATAGCATGATTTGCAAAGATTGTGCAACATGCACTCCGGTCCAATTCCATTCAACTTGTATGTTTTACCAGATCCCTCATACCAATATTGTACCCAAAATATCAAATCTGGTAGCTACATCATGTTAACTGCCATGGCTTGATATTTCTGATGCCTTGCTAATCATAGCTACTCAAGTTTTAAGTAGTATGAGCCTCATTTTTGATCCTTATGGGACGGATTTTAGTGGTTTTGAGCCTATTTGCCCTTCTTCTGATGCCTGTATATGCCTCTGCACAAAGTCCTGACAGAATTACTATTCTTGAAAATTTTGGAAATTATAACAGTGGGGAGCCATTATTTGTTTATGGCCAAATTGCAAATTTATTAGATGACTCTTTCCTGATAATGCAAATTTTTAATCCACAAGGTGATTTGTGCCAGATCCAACAACTAATGCCCTTACCCAACGGTGTTTTCATAACCGATGTGATTCCACTAAAAGGTAGAATTTGTGGGATTTCTGGTGAATATGAAATAAAATTATTCTATGGGGATTATGCAAAATCAACAACATTCACTGTATCATCTGACTCTTTTTCTGAACTTGGAAATGAAGAAAAAATTTCTTTAGCTCAAAATTTAATCTTTGACCAAGCAACATTAATCGGTAAATTATTTGATATTCCTCCACCTGTATCTGTTCAAACGTCAAATAATATCTCTGAACTAGAATCTACTTATGTTGGTTTATGGAATGAATTTTTTGTAGACGAACTAGTATTTGAAATTAATCCTTTAATACGACCTGCAGTATCTTCATCATTGAATTCTGTACAAACACTATTGAATGAAAATGAAATTTCTTTTGATATTGCAAAATCCATTGATGAATTAATTTTTACTGCAATATTTTATTATGAAATTGGTGATAAAACTAAAGCAATTGATTTGTTAACTGATGCATTTGTTGATATAACTAATGTAAATCCTGAAAAAGTAGTTCCACAAAGAACTCCGACATTTGATGAGTTAGAAGATACTTTGTTAAATTTAATGAAAAAATCGGATACAATCATGAGTAAATCCGTAAAAAATGAAATTGGATTTATTTTTGCCAGGGGAACTGCTCCTGTTTATTCTGATGAACTCACTGAGCTTATTGACATTTTATCCAAATCTAGGTATCTTGACGTTATATCTAGGAAAGATAGTGATCTTTACAGATTAATTCAAAGTGATTGGGAATCTCTTAAACCTTCATTGTATGAAAAGGAATCTGTAGAAGAATTACTTGCTTCATCAGAACGTGTTTCAAAATTACATCAAGCAGCTATCCTTTTACGAGAACTTGACAATGTTGATAGGTTCATTTTGTCTGATTCTGACGAAAATAGTGATCTTGCAAATCTGATCATGCCTGATTGGAACAAATTGGAGCGTGATTTGGCTTTGGCTACCTCTGTTGATGATATTTTAGAATCAGAATCTAAAGTACATCAAATGGCTCAGATTATTGACATTTCTTCCAGAATTAACAAAAGTGTTGAAATTTCACAAGCCGCAGGTGTGGATTCTGAAATTGTAGTCGATTGGAAATTACTTTTAGAACGAGTTGAAAATGCTTCCTCTGTTGATGATATTTTAAAAATTGTTACCGAATTTGATCAATCCATGACAGAATTGAGAGAGAAAAGAAATCCTCTAACTGTTTTAGAATTCCAGTATAATAGCATGAAAGAAAAAGCTGAACTCCAAGCTGATTATTCAAATCTTTTCTTAATTGATAATGCTCTCAAAATTTTGGACACTGCCAAACAAATGGAATCTGGTAACCCTTCTATCACTCGTATTGACCGAATTGAAGTTTTATTAACTTGGGTTAGTGACATCTATCCTAAAATAAAATCTGATTTGGACTCTTACAACAAAGATGCATACAAAGTTCGTGCAAGCGATATTTTACAGCGTGCTAAATCTCTTGAAAATTTGGTTGAACTTAGTCTAACAAAAAATAGATTTTTACCAAATTATATTGAATTCACTGAAACCTTTAATGAAAAAATTGATAACGTACGAGATCTTGTGATTAAAAATGATCTTGATCAAGCAGATGCATTAGTGCGAGATTTATTTAATGAATGGACTATGGTCTCACAGGCATATGCTGATGATCCACGCGGTTCTCCAAATGGGTATACTGTAGATGAAATCAAACGTATTGAGTTTCGTAAAAAATTAGATGCTTTTTCTAATATGGTTTCAAAATTCTATAATTCTGAATTTTCAGAATATGTTGATGAATATAATAAAAAGATGAATGATGCTGATAAGTTAATTCAAATTGCAAATTTTGTAGATGCTGAATCAAAGATATCTGAAATTGGAACTTATCTTAGTGATCATTTGGTGTTAAATAATGCTCACATCATTTATGATATTTCTTTTGATGCTGAAAAAGATATTTGGATAATTAATGGGGCAACTGAAAAATCTATTTTTGATAGACGTGAAAATCTCTATGTTACAGTATACAATATGGATGGCACAACACACAGTAGTCTGGAATTTACTGATACTAAACAAGGGAACTTCTTTACTCAGTGGATTGCCCCAACTGACCCTGGACTTTACGTTGTAATGTTACAGTACAAGGATTCAAAAGCCACACAAATTGTTCACATTAAAGAAAAATTTGATTACAAATACAGCGAATCTGATTTGAATATGGTTGATCTTGCTCGTGAATTTGACGAATTAGAGTCGTTTGCCAAAAAGTTTGGCGGTGATAATTTTACTGAAAATCCTAGATTCGCATCTATCATCAATGAAATCGAATTTGCATTTGTGGATAAAGATATTGGTGTCATTAATGACAATCTACATGAATTAAAAACACTCATTGAAAGATATCTACCCGTAAGGTCACGTATTGCCGTAGTTGAGGCAGTTTATGATGATGATAAATTATTTGTCTCAGGAGCTGTTCAGAAAACTCTCGCATTTAGAGAAGATCTTTTTGTTGATGTTTATGATCAAAAAGGTAACTTGATCGATGAGATTGCTCTAAAGGATAATTCTTCAGGCTTGTTCACTGAAGTTATCTCTCGTCCCTTTGATTCTGGTGTTTATGTTACACAATTACAATACCATGATGTAGTGGTGACTGATTTCTTTAATGTGCCTTGATTAGTTTTTTCTTTTTACTAAACTAAATAACTGCCTTACTACTAATTTTGGATGATGTGTTGCTAATTTTATCATACTTGCTAATCCAAAATCCGCTTTTATAAAATCAATAAATTCTTCAGATTTAAGTTCTTTAATTGTGTCTAGTTCTTTATCCCATTCTTCATCTGTTAAACCAATCCATCTATTCTGAACTTTACTTGCAGAATTAATTTTTGTTTCAATCTCTTTTCTCCAATTTTCTTCATATGGATACAGCGAATCTCTATCTGTTTTTCCTGATTTTATTGCATCTGCTGCAATCTTACCTGCCACTCTGCCAAATTTTATCGCATATCTTATTCCTTCTAACACAAGAGGATTTGCTTGTCCTGCTGAATCTCCTACTAATATTAAATTATTAAAAACTGTTTTTCTTGACAACCCATCATTTGGAATCAATCCATAATGGAATTCTATTGGTGTTATTTCACCTAACTTTCTTATTGGGCCAACTTTATTTTCAATTAATTCTTTGAGTCTTTGTGTAGGATCCACATTCGATTCTGGTTTTCCTACTCCTACACCAATTCTTGCCATGTTGTTTCCTAAAGGAAAAATCCACGCATATCCTGCAGGTGAATATTTTTGTCCTACCATTAGCCACCATGTTTCGGAATCTACATGTTCTGCTTTCACTTCGTATTCTGCACCTGCTCCAAATCGTTTCCATTGAGTTACATGCCCCATTGCTTTACAAACAGTCGATGTGAATCCACTTGCATCTATCACTATTTTTGAATGAAAAACTGCCCTCCCATTAGGTCCTGTGGCGTTTACTCCTACAATGTCCCCTTTTTCATTTTTCAGTACGCCGTTAACATTCATCTTAACAAAAATATCTGCTCCTGTTTGTTTAGCTTCGTTTGCTAACCACCGATATGTTTTTCTTACATCTAAAACTGCGGCTCTTGGAATTGAATCACTTATAGTTACTTCGTTGTTTGGAGAACAAAAAGAGAAATTCTTTATTGGGTTAAAACAATCATCTGGAATTCCAAACTCTTTAATATTTTGAATCCATGTGACTCCGCTTGTCCTAACTGTTTCTGCAATTGTATTTTCTTTTTCAAGCAATGCCACTTTGACCCCTTTCTTTGCAGCTGTAAAAGCAGCAGATGATCCTGCTGGTCCTCCCCCCACTATTACTAAATCATAATGATATTCTTCTGACAATGATTTGCATCATAATTTCCTAGGATATAATTTTGAGGTATTCTAGACGAATTATTTTTTTAATATTGGAGTACCTGTTGAATCGTTTTCCCTCTCTGAATCAAAAGTTTGCATATGTGATGGATCTCTATGCATGAAACTATGAGTTTCTCCTTCTGTCTTTCTACAGAATTTTGAATGAATTGTCTCTTCTATCTTCAATGTGATCTCATTTTCATGAAATAGGCGTTTTCCACAGTCTTGACAAATGATTTCAGGCATAAATTCCGTTTGCATTAAATCTATTTAGATGTTTCAGATATCTATGTGATTATTATTGATCCCAAACTTTAGATGTTCTTTGATTAATAATTAAACATGGATGAATCCGAATTGGTTTCGTTTCTTTTGTGGTCTGGTATAACTGGAATTATTATGTTGATTGCTGGATTTAGCTATAATGCATATTCAAAAACACACACTTAAGATACTTTGTTAGTCTGAGTTTAAAATCAAAACATCATCCTTCAGAAGATGTTTTTCCACCGTCAACATTTAGAATTGCTCCTGTGACCCAATTTGCTTCATCTGATGCCAAGTATAATACTGCATTTGCAACATCTTCTGGTTCTCCCACTCTTGCAAGTGGCAACCTTTCTTCAAGAATTTTTCTTGCTTGTGGATCGTCTAGATATGGTTTTATCATTCCTGAATTGATGATCCCCGGATTGACGCAATTACATCTGATGTTTTTTCTTGCATATTCTACTGCAATTGATTTTGTAAACATGGCGATTGCAGCTTTGGTGGATGAATACACTGCCAAATGAACTCTTGGTATTGCCCTTTCACTTGAAATTGAACCAATATTTATGATTGCACCTTTTTTTACATCAGACATCTTTGAAAGAACTGCTTTAGTGATATGAAATACTCCAAACAAATTTACATCAATTAATTTTTTAATCTCAGAATCTTGCATTTCATGAAAATGTATTGGATCATTGATTGCACCTGCATTATTAACTAAAATATCAATTTTGCCATATGTGTCCATAATTTGATTTATGGATTGCATCACTTGAGACTCATTAGTTAAATCACATGAGATTGATGCTGTTGACTCTTCGTTTCCAATCTCTTTTCTAGCTAACTCCAATTGCTCCAAATTTCTTGCAACTAGTATTACTTTGGCTCCCTCTTCTGCAAATCTTTTTGCTATCCCTTTACCTATGTCACTTGATGCACCAGTGACAATGGCAACTTTATCATTTAATCGCATATTCTAGTGTTGTATTTGTAGCTTATAGAATTTTTGTTGAATTTTATTCGTGATTTCATTCTATTCATTAATTTTTTTCAAATATTCTATGATCCCAGTATAATCTATTTCTCCAAATCCTGCCTTGACTGCATTTTCGTAAATTTCTTCGGCTTTGGAAATCATTGGTAATTTCACTCCTAGGGAATTTGCAGTATTTGTAATGGTACTGATGTCTTTTTTTAGATTTGCCAGTGTGAATGTTGTGTCATATTTTCCTTCAATCATTTTATATGCTTTATTTTCACTCATTCCAGTTTTAAAATACGTAGAATTCAAAATTTCAAGGAATTTTTTTGGATCTGCATTTAATTTTTTTACAAAAGTAATACTTTCAGATAATGCTAGTGCAAGCATTGTAATTTGAAGATTCATTGCTAATTTCATAGAATGAGCAACACCGCTTTCTCCTAAAAAAAATATTTTACTTGCGATTGTATTTAGTACTTTTTCACAATGATCAAAACTTTCTTTCTTTCCTGACACCATCATTACCAAATCTCCCGTAATTGCTACATTTGGACCTCCCATCACTGGAATATCTAATTTTATTATGTTGTGTTCTTGAAATTTTTTTGAAATATTCTTTGATTCTGATGGTTCAATTGTACTCATGTCTGCAACAATTAGTTTTTCATGATTTCCTTCTATGATACCATTTTGTCCAAATGATACTTGTTTTACTGCCTCTGCATTTTTTACTACAATGATCACCAATTCTGACTTTTCAGAAACTTCTTTTGGAGATTCTGCAACATATGCTCCTTTTGCTTTTACATGCAATGCCTTCTCTTTTGTTCTATTGTATACTGTAACTTCAAAACCTGAATCTAGTAAATGCAGTGTGATTGCATTTCCTAACATTCCTAGCCCTATAATTCCTATTTTTTTCATTTGATAAGCAAATCCTTGAAATTAATGTCGTTCTTCATTTTGAATTTCCCATTGATTGTTTCCAAATCTTGAAGATACAAATTCTAATTGACCTATTGTTTTGTCTCCTTTCTTTACTTTAGCAAAATCAAATTTTTTCATTTTAATTATTTTCTCCTTTGGCCTGTATCCTCCCTCTATCACCTTTACTTTGAATCTTTTACTTGCTTTGATGATCATTTTTCTCGCACTTTGGACATCTCCTATCCATGAAAACATTTCAAAATCTCCAAAATTCTCGGTTGAAACACTATATCCGTATAATCTTGCTTCCAGTTTCATAGAGTGATTTTTTGCTTGTTCATTTAACCATGAAATCACTTCTTCACCATGACCTTTTTCTACTCCAAATGTTTCTGAATCTCGCATCTAATCATATTCATATGATTAAACCATAATAATCATTTTCAAACATATGTTAAACTAAAATATTGATTTAATTGTGATTCTTCATGCTCACAATTGACTGTAGAGATATACTGTCCGTAAGAAATGAATTACTTGTTTACGTTGCTGATAAAGTTGAAGCCATCCCTACTTTAAAAAATCAACAATTTACTTTGTCTACATTGGATGATCGTGACAATATTGACCCTAATGCTGTGATTTTAGCAATCAAAGAATATTTGATTTCTATAGGTGAAGGAAAAAATTTTGCTGTGATCTCAAACAACGATTTGATAAATATCACCTCTATCTCAGGAAAAACAATAGAAAAAACTACTAACTCGTCTCAAGATGGAATGTTTTCATGTACTCATTGTGGTTTTATCACACAATATCAAACGGAACTAAACGTTCACATGAGAATCCATTATCTTTGAATCTTTTCAAAAGATTTAACAATTTATTCTTTTAATTTCTATTTTTATTGAAAATTGTATTCCAAAATACTTATGTTTTAAAATACAATTCCTGACAAATTTGTTGATGTTGAAATTTTACTAATTTCATCTGATTTGATCCGTTTTTTAACCAATCAATTCCTCTTTTGTATTGATTTGGGGGTTGTCTTTTAATCCAAATTATGGACTTTCTATTGTAAAAACAAAAAACCTATCACACATTTATCTATGATTTTATATGCGTCTTGATTTTCAACAGGATCTTTATAAGCTATAATTATAAAAAACATTTGTGAGAAAATCCACCAAAAACAATGTAATGAAAGTTTATTGTGAAAAATGTGATCTTGTTTTTAATTCCAGAGAAAAATTTGAAAAACACCTTGATAGCCATTCATTGAACATTGCTTGTGAAATATGTCCGATTGATACCGCTATTGCAAAATTTACAAATTTGTTTAAACGAAAATCCTCGCGTAATTTGGAATAAGTTTTTTTAACCAACTCTCCTTGTTTTGAATTATGAATAAAATAGGCGTACTCATTGGGGTAATTGTTATTGCAATTATTGCTGGTATTGCCACCTCGTTATCCTCATCTTCTGAAACTGTTAATCTTGACATGAGTAGAACTCATGGAACTGTTTCCACCTCAATGGGCTCTCCAATTCTAGGTGATCCAAATGCTCCAGTTACAATTGTTGAATTTGGTGATTATCAATGTCATCAATGCTATAATTGGTTTCATAATACCAAACCTGCAATACATCGTGATTACATTGAAACTGGAAAAGTCAATCTTGTTTTTGTTGATTTAGCATTTTTGGGAAAGGATTCTTCCAAAGCAGCACAAGCGTCATACTGTGCTGAAGATCAAGAAATGTATTGGGAGTATCATGACATTCTTTACACGTCTCAAGAACCTCAAATTGATGGCGGATGGGCAAACGTTGAACGACTAAAAGCATTTGCATTCAATCTGGGTCTTGACATGGATTTGTTTGATAGTTGTCTTGATTCTGGAAAATACTCAAAACGTGTACAGTATAATATTCAACAAGCAAAAGAACACGGTGTACGTGGCACTCCTGGCTTCATCATTGTAAGTTCTGAAGGACAAGAGCAACTTGGTGGTGCACAACCATTTTCAGTGTTTAAACAAATACTGGATACTATGGTTTAGATGACTTCTACTGTAAAATTTGTATTTTCAAATACAAAATATTTTCTAATGGCCATCATTATTTTTATTTCCATGTTGTTCGGATTGTTAATTTTATCTGAATATATTTTTCTAGAACCTTATGTCGTTAGTCATCTTCCTTCTGGAACTGAATTTGGATTTGTTTTGATTGTCATAATTTCTGCACTGTCTGCATTAGTTTTACCAATGAATGTATTTCGAATAACTATTCTCAAAAAATCAAAACAAAAAATGAGTGGGGGGATTGTTGGGTCTGTAATTGGTGCTGCTGCAGGTGCATGTAGTTGTGGCCCTGTTGGATTTGCAGTGATCTCTACTTTTGGTTCTGTTGGTGCAACTGCAAGTGCGTTTCTGACTAATTATGAGATCCCAATCCGAATAGTTGCAATTGGGATTCTTGTTTTGACTTATTTTACAACCCTCAAATCCCTCAAAATTGAGTGTAAACTTAACTCTTGATCTTAATGTATTAGAAATCACTATTTAGGCAAATTTTTGTAACCTTGAAATGTATTTTGTAGGCTTTTGAAGAATTATCATGACGTTCATTTATGTCCCAATCAGACCTAGTAGACGAGATCCTGAAGCAGAAGAAATAGAGGATGCTGAAGATTAATTTTACGTACTTGTATTGTGATTTGACTTTTCAAAATATGTAAAGTTGGGATATTTATTTGCCTTTTTTTGATTCAGTATTATGCAGAATTGGAATTTGATTTTTGGAATTTTAATTATTTCTAGCCCAATTCTTTTTGCAATTATAGCATTTCCTGATTCAATCGCATGGAGCTGGAATGAAGGTAGGGGAGGTTATTTTTTCGCACTAATTTTTGTTGTTGCTGAACTCATTGGACTAAAAATCGTCATTTCCAAGAAACGACTATTAACTGTAATTCCAATGGCATTTGCAACAATTTTGTATTTACTATCGTTAGAATATGGTCTACGAGATTACATTATTGCGTCTGCAGAAATGTTTGATGTGCAGTTAATCTATTCGTGGACTTGGATGTGGGATTTTATTGTAATGGCAATTTTTGTTGTTGCATCTTTGAGTATTTTCTTTGGAAAGAGATGGATTAGAATTGCTCCTGCAGGCCCTATATTTCTAACTGGTACTGCAATAATTCTTTCATTAGATGCATTTTTTCCATACGATACACTTGGTCCATTACAATATGTTGTACCTTACTTTGTTCAAGCAAACGTTTGGTTGATCACAGTACTTGATCTTGGAACTGCAGTCGGTAGAGATAATGTCATGTTTTTACGTGGTGAGCATGGTTCGATGGCTCTTCAAGTGTTCTGGCCATCAGCTGGGGTTCACAGTATTATTATTTTTTCATTGGTGATTGGAGCATTCATGTTAAAATTAAACATCACACGAACTAGAAAATCAATTTATTTTGTTTTAGGAATTATTGGAACTATCACTGTCAATCTAATACGAATTTTCTCGTTATCTTGGTATGCTCTAAAAGTGACCACTGATCCTGTGGCATGGGAGGAATATCACAAAATTGCAGGTGAAATAATGTTTTTACCGTGGCTATTTGCTTTCATTTTAATTGTAATTATTATAGAATCAAGGCGTCTCAAAAAATTAGAGCAATAATCTGAAACCAATCTAAAAATATGATGTAATGTCTTTCTGTCCTTGAATTTCTGATAATTCTGATACTTTTACTCCTAGTCTTCTGATTGTAATTGTTTGATTCTCTAAAGCTTCTTTTAGTAGTTGTATTGCATTTTTTTGTAATTCTTCTATACTTTCAGTTGGGTTTCTTAACATTTTTGATTTTGATTTATTTGATAAATCTGATTGAACAAAATGTATTCCAACTGATCTGAACATTATGTTATTTTTTTTAACTATGTCGTGAATCTCTTTACATAATTCCAAAATATTTTCAGATAGAAATTCATAATCTTTTGAATCTTTCTTCAATGTTGTAATTTTACTATATTGTATGCTGGCCTCTCTTTCTTTGACTGGTTCATTGTCTATTCCTCTTGCTGCATTGTAGATGTAAGCTCCGTTTTTTCTACCGAATTCTTTGTTTAAAGTAAAAATATCTAATTTTTTTAAATCTTGAATTGTTTCTAAACCCATCTCTGAAAATCTTGCTTCAGTTTTTTTTCCAATACCTGGAATGACTCTAATTTTTAACGGTTCTAAAAACATCTCAACTCTATCTGACGGAACAACTGTAAGTCCATCTGGTTTTTGAAAATCAGATGCTATCTTTGAAATTAATTTATTTGGTGAAATTCCTATTGAACAACTGAGCTTTATTTTATCTCTTATAGAATTTTTTATTTGTTGTGCTAGATGACTAGCTCTTTCAAAGCTTCCTTCAACACGTTGTGTCACATCCAAATATGCTTCATCTCGTCCCACATATTCAAAAATGTCTGCATTATTTTTCATTATTTTCATGGCTTTTTCAGATATTTCAGAATAGAAATCAAAGTCCACTGGTAAAAAAATTGCATCTCGTCTTTCTTCGAGTCTTTTTTTTGCAAATGCAATTGGAATTCCTGATTTTACCCCATATTTTCTTGCTGTATAATTTGCAGTTGCGATAGCTCCGCTATCTCCTCCTCTATCTGAGAAAACACAAACACATACTGGTTTTGATTTTAGTTCTGGTGATCTCGCTTCTTCACATTGCGCATAAAAATAATCAAAATCTATGTGGAAAACTATTCTTGTTTCCAATGCTTTTCTTATCTATTTTGGCTATTACAATATTGTGTATTCATCTAAATAATTGATGGTTGTTGAGTATTTTATGGAATGGCCCATATCTGTGGATGAAAATGGTATGAACCTAAAACCTGAAAAAATGGAAAAAGAAAAACTCTATCACTGTATTTTTAAAAACAAAGCCATGTTGGTTTTCAAAGACTCTCAGGATGTTCTAAATTGTTATGAAATTGAAGAACAGGATCTAGTCGAGAAAATTCGAAAATGTGGTAATGATGACGATCTTGAAAAATTATTTGATGACTATTTGAAAGGAAAGACCTGAAAAATTAAATAAAAGCGAGAGAGCAATTTGCTATACTAGGAATCTAAAATTGGCCGATACTAAAAAATCAAAAGACGCAGAAGATATTTTATCTGAATTTGGATCTAGAGTTAATCCTGAACCAACACCAGAACCTGAACCAACACCAGAACCTGAACCAACACCAGAACCTGAACCAACACCAGAACCTGTTACTGCGACCTCTTCAAAACATACTGATAAGAATTATTTTTCTGATTCACCACATTCTACAGAAGAACGTGATGTGATTTTTGTTGGCACTAAACCAATAATGACTTATGTTTCAGCAACATTAACTCAGCTTTCAACAAGACCTACAGTTACAATCAAAGCTAGGGGAAAAAGAATCACTCAAGCTGTTGATGTATCCCAAATGATAGTTAAACGAATGAATTCTGTAGGCTATGTAGTAAGTGATGTAAGAATTTCTTCTGATTCTTTAACTTCTCAGGATGGCAAACAACGTAATGTTTCCACAATGGAAATTGATATTTCAAAAAACTAGTTTAAGAAATTTAATTTTACTGATGTTTGGAATATTGGTTGTAATTTTATTTGTCTTGTTTGTTAATGATTCTTGTAAGTTTGAACGTATTTTAATTCTTAATGATATATCTTCTTATGAACAATCTTTAGATCCTGAATTTTGTGAGATTATTATGGAAAAGATTGATGTGTTCAACGATAAATGTGAATCCCCTCTAGAAATTTTAGATTGTGGTTAAGGAACAATATCTACTAAGAATGTAATCCCAAAATAAATTAGCGCTAAACTTAATCCTATCATCAGAATTTTGTAGTTCCTATTAGAAATAATTTGTCTACTTTTTGAAGCAAAAAATGAGGTTCCTCCTAACCATGCAAAATCCATCCATATGTGTAATCCAAACACAATCACTA
Organism: Candidatus Nitrosopumilus sp.; assembly: GCF_040878665.1. Lineage (GTDB taxonomy): Archaea > Thermoproteota > Nitrososphaeria > Nitrososphaerales > Nitrosopumilaceae > Nitrosopumilus. The sequence goes on from NZ_JBBDLU010000001.1 coordinate 156,005, forward strand.
TTCCGGTAAATGCCCAAATTGACATTGCGTCTGAAATCAATTTGAATCCTATAGTTAACCACCATATGATGAAAAATGGGTTCAATGCACTTAGTGCAATACCTGTGATCAATGGACCTTGTATTAGTTTTATAGACTGTGTTTTTTTATTTTGTAATATTTTTTTCATTTGTAAAGCTGCAAACACAAAAAGCGTAATTGCTCCAAAAAATGAAATTATTGTTCTAAATTCTGGTAATATTTCTAAAGAAAACACTCCAAGCCCTAGCAAAATTATCAGTGGTATTCTACAATCGTATGGCCAATTGCCATTTTGATTCCTGATTTTACACCACCTTGTAACCCATGTACTATGTTTGCTGTAAAAAGTGGTCCTGGCGCCATAACTCCTGATGCTGAAATTATAATCACTAATACTCCAAATTCTAGAATCTGATTCATTCTGGCTTTGATTTTATTTTATGAATAAAATAAACATGTTATCTTTTCTACATATACATAGAATCAAGACGTTTTGATTCCTCTTGTGTTTCTTTGATCATTATTTCTGCTTTCTCAGCTTCTTTTTGTAATGATTGAATATTACATGATGCCCCTGGAATTAATTTAGACATTGCCATACAAAGATGTGTACTTGATTTAAAATCCGGACCATTTCCGTCTGTGTGAAAAATTATCACCACTACGTCTTGTTTTGATATACTTCCCTCATTCAATAACATTCCTGGAATTCCTGGAATTATTCCATGATCCAAAACTTTCAAACCTGCTTCTTTGATTTTGTTTCTTGCAGATTCTGTACTTCCGATACCTATCACCTCTTCATCTCCTGACGTTGATTTTATTGCAATACTGCTAACTATCAATCCAACTTTGTGTTTTTTTGACCAGTCTAACATTGTTTTAGCTGTTACTTTGTGTAATGATTGGTCTAATGTAAGATATGACAAAAATATTCCAATTTTTAAATTGTTATTCACAAAAATTCTTGTAGGAAAATTAGGTTCACCATTTTTCACAATGCTGATGGGTGGGAAACTTTCCGAATCTATGACTCCTGCTAATTCAAATTGCGATGTATGAATCATAGATTCAGTTGCAATTGCACTGGTAAAGCCAACTGTTGGAAATCCATCAATAAGATATCCTTCTTCTAAATTGATTGGTTTTAATTCTCTGATTCTGATTTTAGGAAACAATGTATTTTTTTATATTTTAATCAAATAATAGCTTTTGTCTATTCTATGTTTGTACCTTGGAAATAAGAGCTGCATAAATGAATGGTAATGTTGTTGTAACTTCTGCATGAAGCGTTGCTTGTTTTGCGACCTGTGTTACTTTTCCCCACGATATTGCTTCTCTTACTAATGCCCCACTAAGACTTCCATCAAATTCTTGTGCCGTAGTGATGTAAAATGCGTAATCTAATCCTTCTCTGTATTGATTCCACCATAATGTGTGGTGTTTTGAAATTCCGCCTCCAATCATAAACGCTCCTGATTTTTCAGCTTTGAAAATTAATCCTGAAAGTAAGTCGGCGTCGCCTATCATGTTAAGTTTGAAATCATTATGTTTTTGAGTAAATAACCAAATTTGACTTCCTACAGCACCGTCCATTATGCCTGGAACTACTACGCTGATGTCATTTTTGTATGCCCAATACAAAAATGAATCTTCTCCTAAATGTTTTCCAATCATCTTACAAATTTCGGCAGTAGTCATTTCTTTTACCCCGCTTTTGTATTCTTCTTCTAGAAATGTCTGCATTTTTTCTTCAATGAGCGGCCCATAACTGTCCATTGGAACAAGTATGTTTCCTAATCTGTGGATGTTTTGATTTGCTAATTCCATATCATCCATTGTAAAAGAACCTTCTTTGTAATTTGAAAAGTGTCTTGCAATATCATGATCTAATGCCCCACATGTAGTTATAGCTACATCAAACCATTTGTTTTTGATCATATTTCTAATGATACCTCTTAGTCCTGTTGATACAACTGCTCCTACAAATGAGACAAATCTTAGACATTGTTTGTCTGTAATCATCTCTGTCAAAATCTCTAGTCCGTTTGCTAGATTTACTGATTCAAACCCTCCTGACTGTGACAATTCTTCAAAAATTTTTTCAATTGATGTGTTTGAATCAATCTCTATGTCTTTCACTGGACGTCCAGGCTGTATCATAATTTTGTCTACTGTTGTAGGTGTATAAAATTCTGCCTTCGACACAACGATTCTCTTAACTGTCTAGGGAAACTTTAAACCTCCCTACCTAACAATAAATTTCAAATGTCTGGTAGAATTAAAGTTGGTCTAGTAGGGATTGGAAATTGTTTTTCAGGGTTAATCCAAGGAATTGAATATTATCGTAAAAACCCTTCTCAAGAAGTTACTGGAATCATTCATGATAAATTAGCTGGATATGGAATTCATGATATTGATTTTGTTTGTGGTTTTGATGTTGGTGAAAATAAAGTAGGTAAACTTCTTCATGAAGCCATATACGAATTTCCTAACATGGTTGATTGGATTCCTAAAGACGAATTGCCAAAAAATGATGCCAGAGTCTATGAAAGTCCAATATTGGATGGAGTCGGACTATGGGTAGAAAATAGAATCAAACCTATCACAAGTACTAAAACTATTGAACAAATTGCTGATGAAGTAAAACAAATTCTTAAAAAAACTGGCGTTGAAATCATTGTATCTTATTTGCCTGTTGGTTCTGATAAAGTAACAGAGTTTTGGGCTCAAATTTGTCTTGATACTAACACTGCGTTTGTAAACTGTATTCCTTCTTTTATTGCATCTGATGAAAAATGGGCAAAGAAATTCGAAGAAAAAAATATCCCTTGCATTGGTGATGATATTAAAGGACAAGTTGGCGCAACTATCGTTCATAGAACTTTAGCTAAATTATGTAGTGATAGAGGAACAAAAATTGAAAAAACATACCAAATCAATGTTGGTGGCAATACTGACTTTCTTAACATGAAGGAACAAGACAGACTTGTTTCCAAGAAAATTTCTAAAACTGAAAGTGTTCAAAGTCAACTCAAAGAAAGATTGGCCGATGATCAAATTTATGTTGGTCCTTCTGATTTTATCCCCTTCTTAGGCAATACGAAGCTCATGTTTATGAGAATTGAAGGTAGGCAATGGGCAAATATTCCTTATAATATGGAAGTTCGTTTAGAGGTAGATGACAAAGCTAACTCTGCAGGAATTGTAATTGATGCTATTCGTTTGGCAAAAATTGCACTTGATCGAGGTATTGGCGGTCCAATCAAACCTGCTAGTGCATATTTAATGAAACATCCTATTGAGCAAACTTCTGATGTTCTAGCAAAAACTGCATGTGAAAAGTTTGTTGCAGGCGAATAACTATCTACACTGATTCAAATCTACAAATCGCACTTTCTGCTTTTTTCATATCTGTTTAACGTAAATTCATTGGATATTCCACTCTTCATTTAATTTACTGATTTTGGGCGTAACTATGTTATTTTCAAGCAAATCTGCGATGAGACTGTCACCAAATCTGTGATTTCTACATTTGCTGCTATGATTGGTATTCTGTTCTCGAGTGCTCTGACCTGAACATTATCTACCAAGTTCAATTCCTTTCTTTACTATGTGCTGGGGGAATAGTACTTTGGGCTCCTTTTTTTGCTAATGTATTTGCAACTTTACGGAATGCCATGCCATAGCAAATTATGCCTCCAAACTTACAGGCGTAGGCTCTGCATCATATCTTCCTAGTTTCTTTAGAATTTTTGATACTTGTAAAATCCATCTTGATTTGTGTATGATGCAGTTTGAATTACTCCTAACTTTACCATGAATTTAAAATGCATGTTCACTAATTATAGATAGGCATGTTAACGCGATCTTCTATTATTTTACGTTGTAGTTTACCGCTACGAAAAATATCATAACACAACAAGAAAAATTATGCAATTATGTCAACTAAACTTGTTAACCATCGATTATCCTACGGGTTGAGGAATTATTATTATTGGTTCATGTTAAAAAAGTTGAGATCTTTGGTTTCAAATCATTTGGATTCAAAAACACAACAGTTCTGTTTGAACCTGGTTTGGTATCGATCTCTGGTCCAAATGGATCAGGTAAGAGCAACATCCTAGATGCAATTATTTTTGCAATGGGTGAAAACAAACCCAAAATTATGCGAGTTGATAAATTGCGATCTTTAATACATGATATTGAAGGAAATCAACGTGGTCCTAAATTAGCAAGAACAAGCGTTCATTTTGATAATTCTGATAGAAAAATTCCAGTCGATTCTGACGCTGTAGAAATTACAAGAGAAATGGATTCAAACGGAGAGAACACATACTATCTAAACAAAAAGCAAACAAATCGAAGTAATATCCTAGATTTATTGGATATGGCAAATGCTGGTTTAGGCCAACTCAATGCCGTTCAACAAGGAACTGTTACTAGAATTTCTGAGTTTACATCTGAAGAAAAAAGAAAAACAATCGAAGATTTGATTGGTTTGTCATATTTTGATGAAAAGAAAATAGAATCTGTAAAGCAATTAGATGAAGCTGATAGAAGATTGGAAATCGCACTTGCAAAAATGGGCGAAATCAAAAAAAGAATCGATGAACTTGAAGAAGAACGAAATCAAAAACTCCGTCATGATATTTTGGAGCGTGAGTTAAATCGATACAAGGCAATAGCTGCGGCAAATAAAATGAAGGTTATTTCTGCCCAAAAAACATCAAAAGAATCTACTCTTGCTGACCTAACAGGCGAAATTACTGCTTTTGACAGTGAAAGAGTTCTTTTGAGAACTGAGATTAATACACTTGAAACAGAAAAAACAAAACTTATGGCAGAAGCTAATGATTACAGTCAGGCAAAAGCTTCACTGGATGTTGAAATCAGCTCAGCAATGGAACAATATGAAATTGACAATAGCGCGATATCCGCATCTAAGAAAAGATTAGAACAAATTAATTCTAGAATACCTCAAATTAAATCTGAACTTGATGATATAGATAAAGCAAGAAGTGATATTGATATACAAATCCTAAAAATAAGAGAATCTATTGATGAAACTAATTTAAAGAAAAACAAAATCAACGATGATTTGGAAATAATTGATTCACAAAGAAACAAAATTTTAACTGAGCAGTCAGAAGCTGCATCTAGAAAATCTGAAATTGACAATAAAATAAAATCTCTCACTAGTCAACTCAATGATGCAAAACTAAAACTATCTAAAATTCAAAATGAAAAAGAAGAATCATTAATTAAAATTAACACAAACACTGCAAAATTTAAAGAACTAGAACAAGATGTAGAGCAATTAACTGGTTATCAATCTCAACTAAAATCCATGTTGAACAATCACACTGCATCTATCTCTGAATTAAAATCTAGAATTGAAAAATTACATGTTAGAAAGTCCAAAATTCATAATGATATGGATGAATTAGGATTAATTTTAGAAAAATCAAGTAAAGCAGCAAACCAATATGAATCAAAAATAAAAACAGTGAAAGGATTCATGCATGAAGATTACACTGTTGCTAAACTAAAAGAGGATGCAGAAAAACTTGGCATTGAAGGATTAGTCTATGAAATGATTTCCTGGGATAAACAATACGAACGTTCTATTTTGGCAGTAAGTTCTGATTGGATTAAAGCAATTGTAGTCAAAGACTTTGCAACTCTGCTTGGAATTGCAGAAGTTGCTCGAAGTAAAAAACTTCCAAAACTAAAGATTATTCCTCTAGATGCAATTCCTCAATTCAAACTTACGTTACCTAAGGAATCTGGCGTCATTGGAATTCTTGCAAATTATGTGACATGTGACCCTGTATACGCTTCTCTCAAAACATTCCTATTTGGAAATATTGTGCTCACTGAGAATAGGGAATCTGCCTATAATGTATCTCAATTAGGCTACAAATCAGTCACTTTGGATGGAGAATATTTTGAAGCAAAAGGTGGCACAGTTGTTATTGATATCAACTCCAAAATCTCAAAACTCACAAAACTCATTTCAATGAGCAGTGACATTGACGGATTGTTCCAATCTATCAGTATAATTAAAAAATACCTGTTAAAGAAAAAATTCTCTCTAAAAAAATTGGAAGATTCAATTCAATCATATGAAGACAGACTTTCAATATCCAAAACTTCTCTTACCTCAACAAATGAGAATTATTCTAATCTCAACTCCAGGATCACATCTGCTTTGAACATGAAAGAACAATTAACACAAAGAATTTCTAAATTAACTGCAAGAAATAATGTCATTGAATCTGAAGTTAGCACATCTGATTCTCATGTTGAATCATTACAACAACGAATCACCATCGTTGAAGAAAATTATGCTAGTGGGGAACAAGATCGAATTGCAAATGAATTATCGAGAATCAATGTCAAAAAATCTGAAATTGAAAAATTATACACTACAATCATGAATGAATATCGTGACAAATCTTCACAACTTACAACGCTTCAAACTCAAGATAACCGAGAACAATCTCAATCTAATCGTCTTAAAGATGAAGAAAATTCACTACATTTAGAATATCAGGAATTAGAAACAAAAATTCAAGAATTAGAAAAACAAAAAGAATCTAAAAGTACAATTCTCGTAACTTTGAGAGAAAGAGAACAAGAATTGATTTCAACTTCTGGTTCTTCTATTGGGCATCTCAAAGAATTTGATGACAAACTAAAAATCTTATCTGAAAAAGACAAAGAACTTACCAAACAAATCAGTATCTTGGAACGTCAATCAGATTCTCTTAATCGTGATCTGCATGATTTAATTGAAAATGAAGCCAAATTACAACAAATTCTATCTGCATTTGGATTCAACAAAAATATGGAGACATTTGACGTCGAATCAATTGTACAAGGACTTTCTAGCGAATTAGCATCTCTTAATGCATTAAACGCAAAAGCTCCTGAAACCTATTTGGAAGTATCTTATGGATATCGTTCAATGTCTACTAGGAAGAATTCTCTTGAAGCAGAAAGAAATTCTATTGTAAAATTCATTGAAGATATTGAAAAAGATAAACGTCAAACATTTTTGGATGCATTTGATAAAGTCGATAAGGAAATTCGTTTAATTTTCAATAAAATGACTGAAGGAAATGCTTGGTTAGAACTACAAAATGAAGATGATATATTTAATTCAGGAATATCGTATTTAATCCAATTTCCAAATAAACCAAAAAGAGAATCCACATCAATTAGTGGTGGTGAGAAGACCTTAGCAGCAATTGTATTTGTTTTAGCTCTGCAAAAACTAAAACCATCTCCTTTCTATTTGTTTGATGAGGTCGATGCACACCTTGATGCTCCTAACTCTGAAAGACTTGCTAAAATATTAGAAGAAAGATCTAAAGAGAGTCAATTCATTATGGTTTCTTTGAAAGATTCTGTTATTCAAAAAGCAAAATTGATTTACGGTGTATTTCCAAAGAATGGAGTTTCACATGTTGTAACTTACAAAGATAAACGAATGCCTTCTGTGAGAACTTCCTAATCTAATGTTACATAGCATGCACAATAATGTTCCTCATTGATCTTTTCTAAGTCTGGCTCTTTGTTACATTTCTCTATGACATAAGGGCAACGGGCTCTAAACCTACATCCTTGATACACATCAATATTCTTAGGTTCATTAATCCTAATTTTTCTCTCCCTGTGTAGATTTTCAGGATTTGGCTCTAAAATTGCATCAATTAATGCTTGAGTATATGGGTGTCGTGGGTTTGCTAAAACTTGATTAATCAACCCAATCTCTACAATTTTGCCTAGATACAAAATTGCCATTCTCTGGCCAAAATATCTGGCTGTTGCCAAATCATGTGTGATGTAAATAAATGATATTTCGTATTTTTTTTGCAATTCTTGCATTAATTCAAGCATCTCTGCTCTAATTGAAACATCTAACATTGAAACTGGTTCATCAGCAAGAATAATTTTTGGTTTCAATACAAGTGCTCGTGCCAGTACTACTCTTTGTCTTTGTCCTCCAGATAACATGTGTGGGTACTTTTTAATGATCTCTTTGGCAGGTTCTAATTTTACTTCTTGTAATACTTCTATTACTCTTCTAGATCTTTCTTCTTTGTTTCCAATTTTATGTATTTCCAGTGGTTCTGACACTATATCCCCAATCCGCATTCGTGGATTTATCGAGTCATATGGATCTTGATGAATCATTTGGCAATTCATTCTAATTTTTTCCAAGTTCTTTTTTTCATCATTAATTTCTTGTTCTTCAAAAAATATTTTTCCAGCATCTGCTTGAATCGATTTTAAAATCATTTTTGCAATCGTGGATTTTCCAGAACCTGACTCTCCTGCTAAAACTAAAACTTCGCCTTTTCTTAGTGTAAATGATACATCATCTACTGCTTTTACCGTTGCTGATTTTGATCCAAACATTCCTTTTTTTACAAAATATTTTTTCAGATGTTCTACTCTTAGTACCTCACTCACAAAATATTGTTGAATAAGGAAGTATATCAAGAAATATGATTCACGCATAAAATTTGGGACAACGCATTTATGTTAAATAAAGACTTGTTTAATACTTGAGTGACACAATTCAAAAGAATCTAAATTATAAACAATTTGTCGTAGATTCCAAACTTCAATATTTTAAACCCCATGCTAGTAAAATAGAGAAAACATTTGCCGAGGAAATTTCTTCTAGCCTCAATAGAAATTCCAAGTTTATTACGCCTAAATTTTTTTATGATAAAAAAGGATCAGATTTATTTGAAAAAATCTGCATGTTGCCTGAATATTATCCTACTAGAACTGAAATTGCAATATTGAAGAATTTACAAATTGAGTTACCGAAACATCTTGATGACTCTTTTAGATTAGTTGAACTTGGAAGTGGCGCGTCTGTTAAAACTAGATTAATTCTTGATATTTTTACAACACTGCAAAATTCTATTGAGTATGTCCCAATAGATATATCTGAAATTTTGGCAGAAAGTTCTGAACAACTTCTCAAAGATTATGATAATTTACACATTACTGGTATTATTGATACTTATGAAGGTGGACTAGAGTTTCTTGAAAATTATGATGATAAAAAAAATCTGATTCTTTTTCTTGGTTCTAGCTTTGGTAATTTCTCTCCTAATGATGGCAAAAACTTTTTACAAAAAATAAATTCTACTATGAAACTAGGTGACCTCTTTTTAATTGGATTGGATTTAGTAAAAGATAAACGTATTTTAGAATCTGCATATGATGACTCACAAGGGGTTACTGCTCAATTCAATCTCAACGTTCTTTCTAGAATAAATGATGAACTTGGAGCCAATTTTGATTTGAACAATTTTTCTCATTATTCTACTTATAATGAAGAATATCAACGAATTGAAATGTACTTGAAATCCCTTTCGTCTCAATCTGTAGTTGTATCTAAATCCAATCTTTTATTGAATCTAGAAAAAAATGAATTAATTCACACTGAACATTCATACAAATTTAATTTGTCTCAAGTTCGTAACCTTCTTGAAAGCACTGGATTTAAAATTCATCATATTTGGTTGGATGATAAAAAATATTTTTCATTAACGTTAGCATCTAAAAACTAGATATCTTCAGCACATCTAAAACCTGAAAACAGCCAACGTTCATCCAGTCTGAAAAAATTCCTATAGCTTCCTCTAATTGACATTCTTGGTGTGCCAAAAGATCCCCCTCTCAAAACTTTTTGATTCGTGAACCATTTGTCGTTGTATTCCTCAAAACCTGATCTAAATCCAGGATATCCTGTAAATTCTGATGCAGTCCATTCCCATACGTCTCCTATCATTTGTTGGCATCCGACATGACTCTGTCCATTTGGGTATGTTCCTATCTCTGTGCAGCTCCAATGATGTGATTCTAATAAATTGCATTTATCTTCAGTAGGCTCTTCGTTTCCCCAAGGATATGTTGTCTTTTCTTGTTTTTCTTCATTCCAACATGCTGCTTTTTCCCATTCTGCTTCAGTTGGAAGTCTCTTATTTGCCCATTTGCAATATGCATCTGCTTCATAATAACTAACATGACAAACTGGTTCGTTTGGATTAATTTCTCTAATTCCTAAAAAATCTCGTACGTACCACTTGTCATTGATTTTTTCCCAATACATTGGAGATTTCCATTTGTTTGCTTTTACTTTCTCCCATCCATCTGATAGCCAATACTTGTATTTCTCATACCCACCGTCTTTCATGAATTCCAGATATTGTTGATTTGTTACAGGAAACTCGTCTATTTTGTAATCGTTTAGATAAACAACATGTTCTGGTAATTCAATATCATAACAAAACTCTTTTCCATTATACCCCATAGTGTATAATCCCCCTTTGACATGAATTGTATTTGGTTCAATCTTTGATTGTTTTTTAATTTCATTTTTTTTAACAGGTCTATATTGCTCTGCAAGCAAATGCTGCAAATCATACACTAGTAGTTCTTGGTGTTGGCATTCATGATGAATTCCAATTATGATCATATTTCTTGCGTTTTCATTCAGATTTTCATTTTTGATGAATTTTTCAATTCTCTGGTTAATTGTATTGAAATATTGGAAAATTTCGTCTGTTGTTGGTCTTGATACTACTCCACGTAATCCTTTATCGTGAGGAATCCCAAATTGCTGATAATATGAATTCAAATATTCTGAAAATTCTTTTGAATAAAACTCATAATTCTTGTTTAATTTACTCATAATTGTTTCATAAATCCAACTCACATGACCTATGTGCCATTTTGGTGGACTCATAAAAAATGCAGTTTGTACAATGAAATCATCTTTTTCTAAAGTTTTTACAATCTCTAATGTCCTGCTTCGTGTCTCTCTAAATTGCTCTAATAGCGATTTGTTTGCCTCTAATTCTTGATTTGAAGTCATTACCGGAAAATTATTTTTTTCTATTATTATGTTTGTGTGTTTTTTTAATAACCTCTTGCAAAAATTGGTGTGATTTTACTTTGATTTTGGCAATAAATGCATTTTTGATTTTCATCTTCGCAACCAAATGGAATTACCCTGATGTCTGCCCCTGTCTCTTCTTTGATTTTCTCCTCACATTCTAATTTTCCACACCAGGGAGCGTTGAAGAAACCTCCTTTCTCTATTTTTGATTTGAACTCATTGTAGTTTGAAATATTTATCGTGTTTGTTTCGGATTGTTTTTTAGCATTTTTTAACATCTCTGTTTGTATTTCGTTCAAAATCGTAGGGATTTTTTCAATTTCAGTAAAACTTAGACTGATTTTCTCAAGATTGTATCTTTTTGCAATCACGATACTTTTCTTTTCAATATCTTTTGGGCCTATTTCAATTCTTAATGGAACTCCTTTTAATTCCCAATCATTGAATTTGAAACCTGGAGACAATCCTTCTCTGTCATCAATATGGACTCTGATTTCTTTTAACTCTAGTTCATTTTTGATACTTTCTACTTTAGGCAATACGATATCTTTACCTTCGTCATTTTTGTAAATTGGTACAATTACAACTTGTATCGGTGCAACTTTAGGTGGTAATACGAGCCCTTTGTCGTCTCCGTGAACCATGATCATTGCTCCTATCAGTCTCCAAGAGACTCCCCATGATGTTTGCCATGCAAAATGCTCTACGTTGTCTTTATCTGCAAATTTCACTTCAAATGGTTTTGAAAAATTCTGTCCTAAGAAATGAGATGTACCCATTTGCAATGCTTTGCCATCTGGCATGATTGCTTCCATGGTGGTCGTGTACACTGCACCTACAAATTTTTCTTTCTCACTTTTCTTTCCTGTTGTTACAGGAATTGCTAATTCTTCTTCAACAGTATTTTTGTAAATTTCTAAAATTTTCATAACTTCGGTTTCAGCTTCTTCTTTTGTGCTGTGTACTGTGTGCCCTTCTTGCCACAAAAATTCTGAAGTTCTAAGAAATGGTTTTGTTGCCTTGATTTCTGCCCTCAGCGCCGTATTCCAAAAATTAATTTTTAATGGCAAATCTCTCCAACTTTGAATCCATTTTGAATACAATGTGTATGCTAATGTTTCCGATGTGGGTCTTAATGCAAGCCTATCTCCTATTTCATTTGTTCCTGAGTGTGTAACCCAAAATACTTCTGGATTAAATCCTGCAAAATGTTTCTGTTCTTTTCCCAGTAGTGATTCTGGAATCAGTATTGGCAAAAATCCATTTCTGATTCCATTTTTTGCAAATTTTTTATCAAATGTGCTTCTTAGTGACTCCCATATAGCATATCCATCTGGTCTGAGTACAATCAATCCTTTCACTGGAGCATAATCTGCAAGTTTGGCTTTGAGTACAACTTGAGTATACCATTCACTAAAATCCCCTTCTTTTGAAACAGTAATTCCTACGTCTTCTTTAACCAAACTAGAATTCGATGAATTAATTTAACTAATGAGCCTTTCGTGACAATTTTGATTTCAGTTTATTTTAAAGGATCTCCTTTACAAAGTACTTTTCCCATTACTCTGCTTTGGAAGTTTGAACATACAAAACATTGGATAAATTGAATGTCTTCTTTTAAAACTGGGCATGCGACAAACTCTTGTTTCATTTTTTTTAGCATTTTTGGACTGACTCCTTTTAATTTTAATTTCCCTTTTTCGTCCATCATGCCTGATGTTTTCAGCTCTTCTTTGACATCATCTGGGAGTTTCTGTTTTCCTTCTTTTTCTCCGATATCTACTTCGAATTTATGTTCTAATTCGCCCATGATTAACACAATACATTCGGTGATTTATTACTAGCGTTTTTTAGATCTGAAAAAAAGTTTAAACTTTAATATAATTAGCGATTTTTTTCCAAATCAGAAATCAATTGCTGATAATTTTTGATGTTGAGGGTGTTTTGTATGATGAAGAATATTTGCCTATTCTTGCAGAGAAGATCAACAAACAAAATGAAATTTGGGAAATAACTAGACAAGGAATTCAGGGAAAAATCAATTGGGAAGAAGGACTTAAAACAAGAGTAGCAGCACTAAAAGGTTTAGATGAAAAAATTTGTCAAGAAGTATCTGACTCATTACCTATAATGACTGGCGCAAAGGAAGCGTGTAGAATACTAAAAGCAGCTGGATGGAAACTCATGGCAGTATCTGGTGGATTTACTTTGATGATGGAAAGATTACAAAAAGAATTGGGGTTAGATTACATTTACTCCAATGAATTAATATTCAAAGATGGGAAACTTGATGGTGTATCTATTCGTGTTACTTCTGACAAATCGCTTTCTGCAAAAATAAAAATCGCAGAATGGGGTGAGAAGAAAGAAGATATTGTTTGTGTGGTTGATGGTGCAAACGACGTAAAATTATTTGATATATGTGGTTTAGGAATTGCTTATCGTGCTCAAGATATAGTTAAAGACTTGGCTACCACTACCTTAGAAGAAAAAGATCTTTCTAAGATTTTGGATATAATAAACAAGCACTATGATCTTGAATTAGAAACCACCACTCCTGCATAAACAATTTTTTAGTCCGTTTTACAAGCCACTGTGTTTGCAAATAATCCCCATCCACATTAATCACGAAATAACTTCATCTGATGATATATCTGATATTATTTTAAAATCTAATCAAATACGTAATGGCGATATTATCGTCATAGCACAAAAAATCATATCTAAACAAGAAGGACGTATAGTCGAACTATCTTCTGTTACCTCTTCATTGCTATCTGAAGGTATTGGTTCACAATATCACAAAGATCCTAAAATCATTGAATTAATTTTATCTGAATCTAAACGAATTGTTAGAATGAGTAATGGCATTCTGATAGTTGAAACAAACAATGGCTTCATTTGTGCAAATGCTGGTGTTGATGAAAGTAATGTCAAAGATGGCTATGTTACATTACTTCCACTAAACTCTGATATTTCTGCAAAAATAATTCGTGACAATATAATGAAACAATCTAACAAAAATGTGGCCGTTATAATTTCAGATACATTCGGTCGTCCTTTTAGAATGGGTCAAACTAATTGTGCAATTGGTATTTCAGGATTGAATCCCATTCTGGATTATGCTGGAACTCTTGATTCATTTGGAAAAGTCTTACGTATCACTGCAATTGCAGTCGCTGATGAGCTTTCTGCTGCAGCAGAATTAGTGATGGGAAAATCTCTCAAATGCCCTGTTGCATTAATTCGAGATTACTCTTTTAAATTTGAAAATTCTAGTATTGAAAAATTAATTCGCCCAGAATGTGAAGATCTTTTTCGATAATCTTTCAATAAAGTTCTAGTTGAGATAATCTTTTTTAATATTCTCCCCCATTGAATTATCTTGTCATGTTCTTTTTCAAATAATGCATACAAAAGATGAATATTTCCAAGCTTTAAGATATGACTCATTATTTGACGTAATGTCTTTACTGGAAGGTTGTGGTGTGACATGGGAGTTGTTAATATTAGATGAATTGGTTTCTTTTGATTTTTTTTAATGTACCATTTTAGACCATTTAATTTGTGCCTACGATTTTCAAATTAAATGGTATTTTTGCAGTTATTTGGATATTTTCTCATATCTGGCAATGATTGTGTTCAGACACCATACAGGACAAGTAGACGATAGGTTTGGTTCTATCGATCATGGTGCATTAATCTTCAATCCTTTCAAATTCAATAAAACAGAATGCAGATTGTACTCATTATCCCATTTTCATCTAGTTGGATTTGGAACGTCTTCAGATATTCAAAACGCATTTGGAAGATAGTGTCTTGTTGATTTTAATACCTGGTTATGTATCATTTTAGTAATATGGCATTATCTTTTCAACATATTCTTGTTCCTTATGATGGCACTAAAACTGGTGATAAGGCGTTTGATGGAGCAATACAATTGGCAAAAAAATTTACTTCGAAAATTACTATTTTATCATGTATAGAACGTGAATCTACATTTGTATGGTTTGAAACTAAATCCGATAAAAATAATATGAAAAAACGTAGTAAAATAATGAAAGAAAAGATAGTAAAATTAGAAACACTTGCTGAAAAATCTGAGATTGATTGCAAATCAAAGATAACCAATTGTAGTCTGGCATCAAAGTGCATAGTATCGTTTGCTAAATCCCATAATGTAGATTTGATAGTGATGAGTAAACTTTCAAAAATTAGCCCTGGAAAAATTTACCATGATAGTACAGTTAACTATGTGTATAGTCATGTAAATTGTCCCATGTTTAATGTCTGATATTGTGCGTGTTCATCAAATAATTCATTCTGTTTTTAGAATAATCATAAAAATCTGATAGGTAAAGCTAATTTGTTATAGATACGCTTTCACTAGTTAAAATAGATTTTAATATGACAAATCACTCTTTATGAATTAGTTATCAATGTCTGAATCAAGTCAAAAAAAATTGGATGCAACTGGATTATTTTGTCCTGAACCTGTGTTTAGAACAAAAATTGAAATTGAAAGAATGCAGGTTGGCGAAATAATTACTGTTTCCGCAGATGATCCTGCCGCTGAGGATGATATTTCCAGATGGGTCACAAGAAACGGTCATGAATTATTAGACATGTCTAAAAACGGTGATGTAATTACCTTCCAAATTAAAAAGGTGAAATAATCTTATTATGACTACTGTTACTGATACAGATGTTCTAAATCGTGTAGGCAATACTCCTCTTGTAAAATTAAATTCTCTCTCACATGATGATATTGAATATTTTGCAAAATTAGAAGGCCATAATCCATTTGGTTCTGTAAAAGATCGAGCTGCATATTGGATGATAAAAGATGGAGAAGAAAAAGGAATTCTAACAAAAGGAAAAAGTATAATCATTGAACCTACTTCTGGCAACACTGGAATTGCATTGACTGGAATTGCAAATATTCTTGGTTACAAAGTTGAGATAGTTATTCCTGAAAAAGCTAGTAACGAAACTAAAGATATCATTAGAAGCCTTGGTGCTAAAGTGTTTGAAACAAGTGATGATTTATGTCCTAAAGTTGGGGCTGGCACTGATCAAAGTATTGCACTTGCTACCTCTATTGCCTCGTCTAGACCAGACACATACTATTCTCCAAATCAGTATGCGAATGAAGCTAATTTCAAAGGACATTATGTTGGAACAGGACCCGAAATTTGGAAACAAACTGACGGTAAAGTGACACATTTCTTTACTGGTGTTGGTACTGGCGGTACAATTACTGGCATTGGTACTTTTCTTAAAGAAAAAAACCCTAATGTGAAGATTATAGGATGTCAGCCACAGCAAAATCATTTAATTCAAGGATGGAGAAATTTTGAAGAGTCTGCAAAACCTGACTTGTTTTTACGACGAGAAAATGTTGTTGATGATTGGATTTCTGTAGATAACAACGAAGCATTCTCCGTAGTGAAAGAAGTTTTTACAAAAGATCAACTTTTGATCAGTCCTTCATCTGCAGCTGTATATGCATGCATGAAAAAATATCCTATTGAAGGTAATGCATGTGTGGTGGGAATTTTTGCTGACGATGGTAGAAAATTCAAAAGCGTTTATGCAACACAGAATATAATGACTGAAGAAGAATTTGATGATTCACTTAAACATGCAAAATACATGTCAGAATTGGCATATTGAATTATTCTAATATTTTTCCAAGTTCTTTCTCATAAAATTCTCTAAATGTAGAATTCATATCCATCTCATGTCGTAGGCATTTGTTGCTCTGCTCTGTTAATTGATTTTTTATCTCTCTGCTCCATTGACTTTGTTGTTTATCTTTAGAATTCACTATTGATGGATTTTCACTTACTTTCTCCATGTTTTCAATCACTGTTTTACTTAGATGTCGAAATTTACTTATTCTTAAAAGAAATAATTGTGCCTCTTGTTTGTTTACTAAATTCATCATATTGTACACTTGATTGTAATACTCTGCTCCTTTTTCATTATATTTTTTAAAATTTTTAATTCTTTGTTGCCAATATTCTTTGGTTGGTTTTTCTTCAATTTTGTAACTGAATTGTATTTCTCCTAACTCTCTGCCTAATTTTGCAAGTTTATCACTGTGTTCTTTAACTGATTTTTTTATATTTTCAGGATCTTGACTCATCATTCTTAGTTTACTATCTTGCAATATAGAGTTTAGATTTTTGATTTATCCGATCTTTTTTCTGATTCTTTAGCGTAAAATGACATACATTCTTCACAGAATGAGTCCCATTCGGTAATTCCTAATTTTTCAAAATACTTTATTGACCAATCGTATGCTGGTATTTTTCTATATTGAAACTGCTGAATAGTATAGATGTCTTTCTCATGAAACTTTTTTAGACATTTTTTACATTGAGCATTTTTCATTATTGCTTATCTGCACTTTCTGTAAGATATTTATCCACATCAATTGCTGCCATACATCCAAATCCTGCAGCGGTAACTGCTTGACGATAATTTCTATCATGTACGTCTCCTGCTGCAAAAATGCCTTCAATATTGGTATGTGTTTTGTTTTTTAGTACAATATATCCATCAGCATCTAAATCGATCTGTTCTTCGAATAATTTTGTATTTGGTTCATGTCCTATTGCAACAAACAAAGCTTCTGCATCTAGAATTTTTTCTTCATTTGTTTTTAAATTCTTTAAAACTGCCTGTCTCATTTTTTTGTCTCCTTTTATCTCAGTCACTGCAGAATCAAAATGAAATTTTATTTTTTCATTACTAAGAGCACGGTCTTGCATGATTTTGCTCGCGCGTAATTCTCCTCGTCGGTGTACCAAATGAACATTTGTTGCAAATTTAGTTAGAAATGTTGCTTCTTCAATTGCTGAATCTCCTCCACCTACTACAATGATTTCTTGATTTCTGAAGAATGGCCCATCACAAGTTGCACAATATGATACCCCTTTGCCTCCAAATGTTTCTTCCCCATCCAATCCAAGTTTTCTTGGATTTGCGCCTGTTGCAATAATCACCGCACGTCCTTCATACTCTTCTGATGCTGTTAGAACTTTGAATGGTTTTCGTCTAAAATCTACATTAACTACTACGTCATCTACAATCGTTGTTCCCATTCTTTGAGATTGTTTTCTCATTTCAATCATTAAATCTGGGCCCATGATTCCGTTTTCAAATCCAGGATAATTTTCAACTTCTGTAGTGTTAACCAGCTGTCCTCCTGGCAATAATCCTGATAAAATTAAAGTGTCATATCCTGCTCTGGAACAATAAATCCCTGCAGTGTATCCAGATGGACCTGCTCCAATAATTACCACATCAAATTTTGTTTTGGTTTTGTCTGATATTTTTGGTTCAGCCTCTCTCGTTTCGAGAACTGATGTCCCTGCATCTCCTGCCATCATGATGTTATTGGTCTTAATTTCAATAATTTAAGTTATTGACCACACATGCCGTGTCCACCTTTTTAACTAATTTCTAAATTTGACTATCATCTCTGAATGTCGATCACATATTTTTTTACTTTCGATTTGTGAATAAAGCAAATCTTTTTGCCAATGCGCGTTAAACAATCTGCATTCTTTATCTTCACAAAACGCTTCTCCTGTTTTATAGTACATTATGGCTTGTAAGATGTACCCTTCAACAATTTCATTTAATCTTGAATCATGATATTCTAAAAATCCCCCTTTGTATTTTTCCTTAATTTCGCCAATTTTTTCTTCTGAAAAATTAGTCAATAGATCTAGATAATATTGCCTTGCTTTTGCAGGGGCTTCTATGATTCCTGTCGTAGAAATTATTGTGGGATTTGAACTGATTATTGCTCTAGCATGATATCTGAAATCATCCCTATCAAATGTGACAGTAAGCTTGTTTGTAAACACTATGTGTAAGATATCATCTATATTCGAAACGCTTTCTGAAATAATATTCTGTAATTCAAACCCATCATATAGTGTCATTATGTCTTTTCCAGACATGTCTCTGTTCTCTTTCTCAATCTGGCATTCTTCTTGTGTTGGATTGTGTTTTTTGAACTGTTTTTTTAAATCAAAAACTCTAACTGTTGCTATTTTTTCTAATACCTTGTTTTCTACAGATGCAAAAAAATTTCCTCTTAACTCTGTTTCAATCTGAAATGTATCTGTGATGAATTTCTTTATTTTCTCAATTTGAATTTCGGGAACTGCGGGTTCATCGTATAGAATAATTTTGGAAATTTTCACTAAGAAAACAATGTTTTGATGGCTTATCTTTCTAACTCTTTGATTTTTTCAACTGTTATTTCAGCTGCTCTCTTTCCAGAATATAACATTGAACCAAATGTCGGACCCATTCTTGCTAAACCATGTGTTTCAGTCACTGACATTCCTGCTGCAATTAATCCAGGATAAACCTCTCCTGTTTTATGAACCACATGTTCTTCTCCATCATTGACGTTCATAGGTTCCATTCCTTTCCATTTTGCTAATCCTCTATCAACTAGTCTTTTTACAGCTACTGAATCATGACCTGAGGCATCAATGATTATTTTTGCTTCAAGTGCAACTGGATCTACACATGTAATATTTCGTGGTAAAGCTGACACTGGCATCCAATTAACTACAATTCCAGTAACTCTACCATTTTTCAATACTAGATCATCAAATTTAGTAAGTTGAAGAAATTTTACTCCTGCATCACATGCTGCCGCAATTAATTTTGATACTGCATGTGGTCCTGGGGTTAAGTATAATCCGTCCGCAACTTTTTTGTATGGTATTCCTAGTTCATCCCAAAACTTTTGAGCAGGCTCTCTTACTGTCACTGGATTCATCATGTATCCTCCTAACCAATAACCTCCACCAAGGTAGTTATTCTGTTCAATAACTAGTACTTTGTATCCTAAGTTTGATAATTCTCTACTTGCAGTTAATCCTGCAGGACCTGCACCGATAATTATTACATCTGAGTCTGCTCTGTCAATTAAAACATCATGAAACTCGTTTGCAATTGCACGTGTAATTTCAACCTCGCGAACATCAGTAAATATTTTGTTTGATTGTTCCGCAATTGTTGCTTCTTGCATGCTCTGCTTCACTTTCTGAACAATTAATACTTTCCCAAAACTTTTTCTAAATATAATTAGGTGACACTAATTTTAGTTTTCAAATTCCGTAAAAGTAGGAAATTAATGTACTTTGAGGAAAACTCCTCACCTAAAACATCCACATATCAAAAATTTATATCCAAACTAAAAGAAATTTCTGTGTATTGACAATATCTACTCTTAAGCAATCTTCTTCAGATTCTGTGAAACCAAAAATAAATTGGGCTAGAATCGAAGAATCTGATAATTTTGCTAAAACTGTAAAGTTATTCCGCCAAGGAAAATATGATGAAGAAAGCTTTAGGCGATTTAGACTTCAACATGGCGCATACGGTACTAGAATGACTAGTGATTATGCAATGGTAAGAATCAAACTCCCTGCTGGTGAAATATATCCTGATCAAATTGAAAAAATATCTCAACTAAGCGAACAATACTCTATAGGAAGCGCTCATTTTTCAACACGCGAAAACATCCAACTTCACTGGGTGATTCTTGAAGATGTTTCTGAAATATTTCGTGGTCTTGCAGAAGTTGGTCTAACATCAAGGGAAGCATGTGGGAATTCTGTCAGAAATGTTATGTGTAGTCCTCTGTCTGGTGTTTGTCCTGATGAAGAATTTGATGCGACTCCATATGCTATTGCAACTGCTAGATTCTTCTTGAGGAATCCTATGGCTCAAAACTTACCACGTAAATTCAAATTCAATTTCACATGTTGCGAAAAACATGGTATGGTGAGAATGGTCGATGTTGGATTAATTCCACAAACACGAGAAATTGATGGAACTTTACAACGAGGGTTCAAAATTTTCCTTGGTGGTGGGTTGGGAAATAAATCCTATGTGGGCCATCAACTAGAGGACTTTACATCTGAAGAAGATTTACTTTACACATCCATTGCAGTGATAAGAATTTTTGATAGATTAGGTGATCGAAAAAATCTTGCAAGAAACAGAATGCGATATCTTGTTAACGATATGGGTTGGGATAAATTTCAAAATCTGGTGTTTAAAGAAAGAGCAATTGTTAGAGCTACACAATCAATAATAACTCAACTGGAAGTTGATCATTCCACTACTCCAATCCGACGACCAATTAGAATCTCTGATGAAAGTGGCACCATGACAATTCCTGATGGATATGCTAGATGGCTTAAAACAAATACCGTCAAGCAAACTCAACCTGATTACCGTTCTGTGTTTCTTACTCTTGAAGCTGGTGATATTACTGCTAGTCAGCTTTTTGCATTAGCATCTATAATTCGTGATTTCTCTTCTGAAGGCAAAGCTAGATCTGGTTTTGTACAAAACCTTGCCTTGCGTTACGTTCATGAAGATGATTTACCCAGCTTGTATTCTAGATTACTTGAGGTTGGATTAGCAAAATCAGGTGCCTTGACAATGACTGCTCCAATTGGGTGCTCTGGCACAACATCCTGTAATTTGGCATTAACTAATTCTCACAGACTTGCAAAAGAAATTCAAAGAAAATTCCTTGAATTAAAGTTTGATGAAGATGATGACCTTAGTGATTCTTCAATTAAGATAAGTGGGTGTCCAAATTCTTGTGGACAGCATGGAATTGCAACTATAGGATTTTTTGGTGGTGGAGCACGTGTTGGGAAAGACATGTATGCTAATTATCAAATGTCTCTAGGTGGGCGTTCTGACGGCGATACTATGTTGGGACAAACATGTCTTAGAGTTCCTGCAAAAAGAGTAATCCCAGTAATTCTTAAAATCATTGAAACATTCAAAGAACACAAAAAATCTGGCGATACTCTGAAATCTTGGATTCATAGAGTAGTTAACGGTAATGAAGACTCTGCTGTTAAATCACTCACTGACATTAAAAAAATATTGGAACCAATAATTGTTCCTCCTACAAAAGAAGATGATCCTGACTTTTACTTGGATTATGGAAGTGATTCTAGCTATCATACTAAAACTGGCAAAGGTGAATGTGCTGCTTGACAGCGTCTGATAAAATAACTACTGATGTTGATTCTCTGCGTTCTGAAATTCAAGATAAAAGTGTTCGAGTAATTGATGTTAGGAGAGAAGATGATTACAAACGAGATCATATTCCTACATCCGTAAATTTACCTTTGGCCAATCTTTTATCTGATGATAGCCCAGACCGAGTTTTGAAACTTGTAAACTCTATGGGAATTGATGATGAGACTTCTGTAGTTGTGTATGATGATACTTTTGGTGCTTTGGCATCAAGAGTCGCCTGGACTTTAGAATATCTTGGACATTCTGACGTGACATTGCTTGAAACCACTTTTAGTAATTGGAAATCTCTTGGATTGGAAAGTGATTCTATTGTTCCTGAAATTCAAAACAAAGTTCATTCACTTAAACTGCAACCTGACATTCTTGCAACTTCTGAGTATTTGGAAAGTGCCAAATCTAGAGATGATGTAATTTTGATTGATAATAGAGAAAGACTAAATTTTCTTGAACAGCATATCCCTGGTGCTATCAGTATTCCCTACCGTACTTTGGCATCTAGCGATAAAATTTTACGCTCAAAAGAAGACATGAAACGATTGTTTGAAAATCGCGGTATTGTGGGAAATTCTGAAATTATTACATATTGTGGCAGTGTTGGCACTCTTTCTGGATTGGCGTATTATGCGTTAAAATCTGCAGGATTACCTAACCCAAAATTATACGTTCGCTCTTTTAAAGAATGGAAAAACCTCCAAAAACCTACTGAAAAGCAAGAAGATGCTAACTACTGGGATTTATCTGCTGAATAATTAAGATATTTGACTTCTGAGTTTTTTTGTAACTGTGCCTTCTATATTGCCAAATAGAACTAGCATTTTTTCTTTGTTGTCAATTAGATAGTCTACACCTCTGTCTTTTAATCTAATTTTCCATAATCTGATTTCTCTATGTTCATCAAAGAAACTTTCTATCATCTGTTCTCCTGATTTTGTTGGGTCTATGAACACATCAAAAACATCTATGACTTTTTCAACATTCTCTTCTTCTATTGCTTCTTTGACCGATTGAATTGCTTGACTTAACTCTTTCAAATTTTTAACTGGCTTTGGTAATGTTTTTTTGGTAATTCCAAACAATCCTTTCTTTTCTTTACCTAATTTTTCTGCAATGTTTTCTGCAAGATCATATATCGGAATTTTACTTAGACCTTCACGTTTTTCATTCTGAATGATTAAGCCTTTCTCTAACAATTTTCTTAATGATGACTCTGCATCTACTCTGTCTAGAAATGTCGTCCATACAATTGCCCCTAAAGTGTGGTATCCTTGTTTGATTGACTCTAATACCACTACTTCTTGAATTCGTTTGAATCCTTCCTCGATTTTAACATTTACAAAATCTTTGTCACGAATTGATCTTCTGGCGTTTTTAACATCTATCTCAATAGAACGCTTCAATGATTCTAATGATTCTGGTACTTGGTTTAGTAATGATAAGAAACACGCTTGATTGTACCATGCCATTGCATATGTTGGATCAGACTCTATTGCTTTGTTTACCGAATCTAGGGCTTTTGAATAATTTTTTTGCTCATAATGCACTAAACCTTTGAGATTCCATGCTTCTGGATTTGTTACATCAATATCTAAAATCTTATCATACACTCTTAATGCTTCAGCATAATCTTCTAAATGAAATCTGGCATATCCTAATTTCATTAGTGTTTCAACATTATTGGGGTCAATTCGTAATGCCAATTCAAAAACATCAACTGCCTCTTCTAGCTTTTCATCTGCCATCAAATTGATTCCTTTTTTAAATAATCTTTTACGATTGTAATCTACATCTACTAAACTTCTCTCTTGAGGAATGATCTCATCTGATTTTGTCGCTTTACTTTCATCTGATTTTTTTCCAAATGGTCTTTTCACAGCTCATTTTGGCGTTTTCTCTAGATAAATATCAATCTTAATCGAGCCTACATCTACTAATCTTGAACTTGAATTGGAATTAAGCGATCTAAATACAGAAATACTTGAACTATACACAAACGATTGTGTCATCTCCACCACGATTAGAGATTCAAGGCCAGGCACCTTTCAAACAGTCAGGTGTGTATGAAGCTCAAATTGCAATTACTGATAGTAAACCATCTGAAGATGCAATCAGAACAAAACAATTTTCTACACTGTGGCGCGGAAATTTTCATCTTAGAGTCAAAGACGGTGTGTTTTCTGAAACCATCGGATCTCCTTCAAATCCTCTTCCTTCATCTATTACAAATCTTGATAAAATTTGGGTTGTTGTAACGGATTTATTTTCTTCATTACATTCTGTTTTCGATGTTTCTTTAGCAAGATCCTCCACACCCTATGAAACAAAACCTGAAACAAAACCTGAAACAAAACCTGAAACAATTTCTGACAGTCCAAGACGTTCATCAAAAACAACCTCCAGTCTATCAGGTCAATATGGTGACAAAGGACCAACAGGTCCACCTGGCCCACCTGGTGACAAAGGCCCTATGGGTCCACCTGGTCCTCAAGGCCCACCTGGTGACAAAGGACAAGAAGGCCCTACAGGTCCACTCGGTAACAAAGGTTCTACTGGAGATAAAGGACAACAAGGTGATAAAGGAATTTCTGGAGATAGAGGACTAACTGGCGACAAAGGAATTACTGGAGATAAAGGAGATAAAGGAGATAAAGGAGTTACAGGCTCACCTGGTGACAAAGGAGAAAAAGGCCCTACAGGTCCACTCGGTGACAAAGGTCCAACTGGATTAAAAGGTCCACTCGGTGACAAAGGAGAAAAAGGTCCAACTGGATCAATTGGCGATAAAGGACAAACTGGATTACGAGGCATTCCTGGTGACAAAGGAGATCAAGGTCCTACTGGTACTACTGGTGACAAAGGACTAACAGGTCCTACAGGTCCTACAGGAGAAAAAGGTCCAACTGGTTCATCTGGTGTACAAGGAGAAAAAGGAATTCAAGGCGGTCCTGGTCCAATAGGAGAAAAAGGCCCTACAGGTCCACTCGGTGACAAAGGTCCACTCGGTCCACCAGGTCCACTCGGTGACAAAGGTCCTAGAGGTACTGAAGGTCCAATAGGAGAAAAAGGTCCACAAGGTCCACAAGGTCCTGCAGGTTCTAAGGGTCTAACAGGAGTTCCTGGTCCACAAGGTGAGAAGGGAGAAAAAGGTCCTACTGGTCCAATAGGAGAAAAAGGTCTATCTGGTTCCATGGGTCCAAATGGCGATAAAGGTCCACAAGGTCCACAAGGCCCACAAGGTGAACGTGGTACAACAGGCCCCTCAGGAGAAAAAGGTCCACAAGGCCCACAAGGAATTCAAGGCCCACAAGGTGAACGTGGTCCTACAGGTCCAATAGGATCTATAGGTGAACCAGGCCCACAAGGAGGACAAGGCCCAGTAGGTCCTGCAGGTCCACGTGGTCCACCAGGTCCACCGGGAGAAAAAGGTCCATCAGGTGGAATGTCTTCAGAACAAAAAGCACTATTCAAAGATCTTTTGGAAATTTTAACAAACAAAAATGTTATTTCAACAGAAGAACAAATTAAATTAATGAGTTATCTGTACTGATCATTTCAGATATTGTTTTATATAATATATTTTAAAAATTTATTATCTTAATTTTATTTAATAGATGATCTTTTTTATTTATTGATTAATTTATTGTTTAATTTCATTCATAATTTTTTTAACATCTATTGTTTTTTTCATTATGTTGTTTTAAGACATTCACAATATTTTAAAAAACTATTGAAAATTAATCATCACTAATTTTTTTGCATTTATCTAAAAACCAGTTAACACTATGATGTTTAGAAAAATGAAAACAATTCGTCGTCTATAAGACGATTGTTAATTTGTTAACGATTTTATCGTTTTTTTGCTGCTGCTTTTCTCTTTGGAGCGGCTTTGCGTTTTGCTGCTGCCTTTCTCTTTGGAGCTGCTTTTCTCTTTGGAGCGGCTTTGCGTTTTGCTGCTGCCTTTCTCTTTGGAG
>NZ_JBBDLU010000001.1:182135-198530 GCF_040878665.1 Candidatus Nitrosopumilus sp.
CTGCTGCTTTTGTTGCAGCTTTTCTTTTTGTAGCCATATAAGATTCGGCATTTTCATTGTTTTTCAGTGGTGAAACTAAAGAAATTTACACAAATTGATTACTATTTATCAAGTAATTTCATCAGTTATTTTTTTTATTTGATCGTATTTTTTGAAAAATAATTTTTGAAATTCTAAATTTTATTAAACATGTAAATTTTTAACCTAACATATGTGATCGCATAGAATTTTACGCTTGAATTTTGAGTTTTTTTAGATGTAAATCAATTAATCCAATTTATGATCTTCAAAACTATTTGTTCAGTATTTTTTTCTTGATCTATTTTGTATTTTTTTTGGGAGTTATGCCCCTCGACTTTTGATTATTGTCAATACGTCTTCGTCTATGAGAATATGGTTCAAACCAACTCGCTGTCCTCCAAATTTTACACTTTTACCCCATACCAAACCATACCTGAATTCTCTCTTTAACCTACGATGCAGCTTGTTACAAATGTCTTCTACTGTATCTCCTTCTCTTGCAATCAAAGGTTCTTTGAAATCGGTTTCTCCACCTTTTGGTCGCATGTAAATTCTAATGAATTTTAATTTCTCATAGATTTTTTCTTTTAACAATTCTATATTGATATCTGAATTTGCTGATACTTCAATAACGTCTGATTTTATTTTTGTTTTTAAATCTGTAAGAAATTCTTTATCTACTAAATCAATTTTATTTAAAATTGTAAGTGCTTTTGAATAACTGATATTTCCTGCGATGTGATCAGCTAATTGCTCTGATGTAAGGTCTTCTCTTATTACAACTCGTGCACTAACTATTCCATAAAGATGTAAGATGTCTTTGAGATGTTTTTCTGTGATTTTTGTTAATTTCACTTGTTGCGCAACTGCGATTCCACCCATTGACGCTTTTTCAATTGTGATGTTGGGTGGCAATTGATTTAATCTAATTCCTATATTTCCTAATTCATTCACTAATACATCTTCATGATATGGCTGAAATACGTCTAACATCAGTAATACAAGATCTGCAGTTCTTGCAACTGACAAAATCCTCTTTCCTAATCCTTTCCCGGTTGATGCCCCTTTGATAATTCCTGGCAGATCTAATACTTGGATTCTGGCTCCTCGATACTCCATCATTCCTGGTACGACTGTAAGAGTGGTAAATTGAAAAGCACCTACTGCTGATTTTGCGCTAGTCATTTTATTCAACAATGTTGATTTTCCAACACTAGGCAATCCGATAAAAACAACCGTTGCATCTCCGCTCCTCCTTACATCAAACCCATCCTGTTTCATCCCGGATTTTTTTACAATGTCTGCTTCTTGCTCTCTTTTCAGTTTTGCAATTTTTGCTTTTAGTAATCCTATATGATGTTCAGTAGCTTTGTTAATCTGAGTTTTTGCCATCTCGTCTTGTATGGCCTTGATTTTTTCCGGAATTCCCAATGTTCTTCAACTCTTAAAAATTTCTTTCAAATAAAACCGTATTACTTTGGATACGTAGCAAATATTATTCGGTTCTAAAAACAACTCTTGTGAAAAAGAGAACTTTTGCTGTAGATATTGATGGTACTATTACTGAAAATGGCGGAGGGCGAATTCATCTTGACGCTCTAGAAGCATTACGTCGCTTAACTGATATGGGTCACAATGTAATCTTTGTAACGGGACGTTCATCCGTCGAAGGATTTCTTCTTTCTGTGTTTGGCGGGACAACAAAAATAGCCGTTGGCGAAAATGGCGGTTGCATCACATTAAATTCTGATGAACATATCTTATTGGGAAATATTGAAGAATGTAAAAACGCCTTGCAAATAATACAAAACCATGTTGACAATGTACACGAAAAACATGTTTTTCCTAGAATGACTGAAGTTGTTTTAGAAAGGACATTTGATTTGGATCTTGCAAGAAAGATCCTCTCTGAAAATAACATTGATGTAGAATTGTCTGATAGCCAATATGCATATCACATCAATTCTCCTGGTATTAACAAAGGAACAGGCTTTACTAAAATCATGGCAAAACTATCTCTTACCAGTGATGATATAATTGCGATCGGAGATAGTGCCACTGACATTCCTTTATTTAAAATAGCAAAAACTAGTGTTGCCTTGGGAAATGCCTCAGAACAAGTAAAATCTGCCGCTACTATGGTAGTATCTGCTAACGCCGGTGATGGTGTTCTTGAAGCATTAGATAAATTAGCACCTATACTCTCTGAGATATAATATGACATTCAAATCTATAATTGATGAAATAGAAAACAATCTCAACAAAATACTATGTGAACTTTCTATTTCTGGTGTTGTGTTCTCTGTTGAACCTGCAAAACCAGGATTTGGAAATGTCAGTTCTAATGTATCGTTTTTACTTGCTAGGCAACTTAAAAAAAGCCCTAAAGAAATTGCTGAAATTTTATCTGAAAAATATCAACATTGTACTCATACACTTGTCTTAAAATCCGAACCACATCCTTCTGGTTATCTGAACTTTTATGCAGATTGGGAAAAACTAAACCAATTGATTATCTCTGAATCGTATCTTGACACGTTTGGAGATGTTGATGTCGGTAATGGGTCTACAATTGTAGTTGAACATACTAGTGTAAATCCTAACAAGGCACTCCACATAGGACATATCAGAAATATAGTAATCGGTGATATCATATCACGAATTTTAAAAAAGGCAAATTACAAAGTAAATGTCCTAAATTACATTGATGATTCTGGACTTCAAGTAGCCGACATCATTGTTGGATTCAAGCATTTTGGATATGATCAAGTGCCTCCGAATGGGAAGAAATTTGATCATTATTGTGGTGATGACGTTTATGTTAAAACCACTGAAAAATATGAATCTGATCCAAGTCTTGAGATCATTCGAAAAAACATACTTCAAGAACTTGAAGATGGTAATTCTGAAACTGCAAAATTTGCTGATAAAATCACTCGTTTGGTTCTGGCAGGACAACTTGAAACTTGTTGGAATTTGGGAGTTACATATGACTGTCTGAACTTTGAATCTCAAATAATTCGTTCAGGTCTATGGAGCAAAATTTTTGAAAAACTCAAAGAAATGAATCTCATTGAATTTGAAAATGAAGGAAAGAACAAGGATTGTTGGGTTATTCGAGGAGACGATAATGAAGAAGATAAGGTAATTGTACGAAGCAATGGAACTGCAACGTATATTGCTAAAGACATTCCTTATGCTGCTTGGAAATTGGGATTAATTGAAGACCCATTTCACTATGTAAAATATGAAAAAGAACAGCCAGACTCCAAAATTTTATGGCAAACTACATTGAATTCAACTGATCCTGTATCTCAAAACTTTACAGGCGAAAAAGTTCTCACAATCATTGATTCAAGACAAGCAAGATTACAAAAAATAATCACTTCGCTAATGGATAAATTCAAATCTGTTCCAGATGCTTACATTCATCTTGGCTATGAGTCTGTAACCTTGAGTTCTGAGACTGCTAAAACTCTTGGATTAGACACTGATGGAAAACAAGCTCAAATGTCTGGACGAAAAGGATTGTATGTTAATGCCGATTCTGTCTATGAAATATTGAAAGAAAAAACCAAGGAAGAGACTCAAAGAAGGCATCCTGAAATGATCTCCTCTGAAATTGAAAAAATTGCTCACTATGTTTCAGTTGGTACTTTACGATATGAAATGATTAAACAAGATCTGGATAAAATCATCACTTTTGATTTAACAAAATCTCTTAGCTTGGATGGTGACACTGCCCCATACATACAATACACCCATGCACGAGCATCACGAATTTTAGAAAAATCAAATCGTACACCTACTATTAACGTTAATTTTTCTCTACTAAAAGAAGAATCTGAATTGGAATTGATTAAAAATATTGGACTTTTTAATTTACAAGTGCGAGATGCTGTAAATAATTTCTCTCCAAAAGTGATTGCAAGATACTGTCATGATTTGGCAGTTGCGTTTAATTCGTTTTATGAAAAATCAAAGGTTTTGGATTTAGGTGATGACGATCTTGAAAATGCTCGTTTGTGTTTGGTTAATTCTTTTAAAATTACCTTGGAGAAATCCTTGGATTTACTTGGAATTAAAGCTCCTGATAGAATGTAATGTCCTATCTCATTTACTTTTTAAGTCTCAATTATGTATATTATATTATGGAAAAAATCAAAACGATTCTTGTTCCGATGGATGGTTCAAAGAACTCATTTAAAGCATTGGCCAAGGCAATATTTCTTGCAAAAAAGTGTAGTTCTTCAATAACTGCCCTATACGTTTTGCGTACTGCTTTTGATAATCCAAATATGATCTACATTCCTCAAACACAAAATGAATTAAAAAAAGTAGAGAAATTCCTTGATACTGCAAAAAGCCAAGTAACAAAAAACTCTATTAAATTCAAAAAGGAAATTGTATTTGGGCATGAGGCAAAAGAGATTATTGATTTTGCTCAAAAAGAAAAATTTGATCTTATCGTAATTGGTGCACGAGGACGTGGTACAATAAAGCAAATACTCCTTGGGAGTGTATCAAATACAATAGTGCACGGCTCAAAGGTTCCTGTACTGGTAATCAAGTAGTTTTACCAAACTCAAATTTTGATTTCTTTGCATTCATGATTTTGACTAGCGATAGCATGACTGGGACTTCTACTAGTACTCCGACAACCACTGCTAGAGTAACTCCTGAATGAACTCCAAAAAGAATTATTGCAACTGCTACTGCCAACTCAAAAAAGTTACTTGCTCCAATAAATGCAGATGGTGCAGCCTCTGAAAAAGGAATTCGAAGTTTCTTTGTTCCAAAATAACCTACTGCAAAAATTAGATATGTTTGAAGCAAAAGTGGTATTGCAATTAATGCTATGTGTAGGGGATTTTCTACAATTGTGTTTCCTTGAAAAATAAAAATCAGTACCAGAGTTATCAAAAGTCCAATTGGTGTGATCCTTTCTGCATTTGCTATGAATTTTCTCTCAAGCCATTTCTCACCTTTTTTCTTAATTATAATTTGTCTGGTTATTGCAGCCAAACCCAATGGCGCTGCAACATATAACAAGACTGAAAAAAATAATGTATCTAGTGGTATTGGGAATCCTGCAGTTAATCCTAAAAGTATCATTCCAGTAGGGGCGAACAACACTAAAATTAACAGATCATTAATGGTTACTTGGATTAGCGCACAGCTAAGATTTGCTCTAGCAAGATATGTCCAAACAAGAGTCATTGCAGTACATGGCGCTAAACCTAAGATAATCATCCCCACAACATATTCATTTTGCAAGGTCTCTGAAATAAAATCAGAGAAAACAAAATGCATGAAAATCCATGCAATTAATGCCATGGTAAATGGCTTGATGCCCCAATTAACTATTAGAGTAAACGATAGGGGTTTTGCATTTTTTCTTACTCTTATCAACTCTGAGAATTTTATTTTGAGCATGATGGGGTACATCATGGTTAGTAACACTGCCGCAATTGGAATCGAGGTGTTTGCATATTCTATTTCTGCTATGGAATCAGATAGCTGTGGAAAATAATATCCAATTGCGGTTCCTGCAATAATGCAAATTGCTACCCAAATCGAGAGATATTTGCTGAAAAAATCTAATTCTTTTTCATAAATGTTTGAATCCTCAACCATTGGATTCTCCTTTAGTCGTAGAAGATATGAACTCTTTCACTTTTTGTTCTATTTGGTCACGAATTTCTCTTACTTGTTCTATTGATTTTCCCTTGGGGTCTTGTATTTGCCAATCCATCACATCTTTTAGAAATAATGCGGGGCATGATTCTTTATCCATACATCCCATGTTAACTGTCATTTCAGCCTCATCTATCATTTGCTGTGAAATATTTTGTGGGGATTTACTCTCAATATCAATACCAATCTCTTTCATTGCTTGAACTACTGTGGGGTTTATTTTTACTGCAGGCTTTGTTCCTGCACTGATTGCTTCAAATCCTGAGGGCAGATATTTTCTAAAAAATGCTTCAGCCATTTGACTTCTTCCTGCATTCTCGACGCAAACAAAAAGAATTTTTTTCATGATTTATTGGAGAGTTACTTTACTGCCTTGATTACAATACTGGAAATCTTTCTGCCATTGATTTTCTCTCCTTCCATGTATGCTCGTTCTTCTAAAACTTCAATTTTTGCAAATCCTGCTTGTCTAATACATGAAAGATAGTTTTCTTTAGTCAATGCACCGTCAATGCACTCACACCATTGGTCTGAATTGATTTCTCCTGGTGGTAGTTCCACATTAGTAATCAAATCAGAAATTACCATTCTTCCATTATTTTTTAAAATTCGAAAGACTTCTTTGAATGCATTTGTTTTGTTTGTTGTCAGGTTAATGACACAATTACTAATCACTACATCAACAGAATTGTGATTCAATGGAATGTTTTCTTCAATATCTCCTTTTTTAAATTCAACATTGGAATAATTTCCTTTTATTGCATTTTCTCTTGCTTTTTCTAACATTTGGTCTGTCATGTCAATTCCTATAGCTTTTCCTGAATCTAGAACTTTTTTTGCAGCCAAGAATATGTCAATTCCAGCTCCTGAACCTAAATCCACTACAATTTCACCTTCCTTTAGTTCAGCATGATTAATTGGAGCACCACATCCAACGCCTAAAATTGCTTCTTGGGGAATTGACTCAAGATCTTTTTGATCATAACCAATTAATTTTGTTGCATCAACTGGGGAATCCCCGGTTTTACATTCTCCTGGCATGCAACAACAGTCATCATTACCGGACATTACTATCTGAGAATATCTTTTTTTGATATCTTCTTTAATTGAATTTTCCATGTTATGGTTTACTAGATAAACTATTAAAGTTGTCAAGTACAATTCAATACAGTTAGTGTAATTATGGAAACTAAAGGGAAAAAGATACCAGTAATCCAAAACAAATGTGAATTTGCAGGATATGATGCAACAAAACTATTGAAAGAAACAGCAACCATTCGTGATCTTATCACAAAAAGGGCGACACTTGAAATTCTCTTTCCGCTATGTTGTACAACAAAACCAGTAAGACACAAACAATTCAAAGAATCCCTCAAAGGAATTAGCAGCAAGACGCTATCTACAAGACTATCTGAACTAGTTTCTGAAGGAATATTGGAACGAAAAACATTTGCAGAAGTTCCGCCTCGTGTAGAATACAAACTGACCAAAAAAGGTCAAGAACTAATTGAATCAATTACGGATTTGCTTGAGTGGATGAGAAAATGGTCGAAGAAATAATGTCGCTAGCAACCGAAGTTGCTAGCGGAAGTATTCACGACTGGCAACCAAAGCCACCATCTCGAAAACTTCTTGGCGTGCAAACCAATTACTGTGAATTGAAAGTAATTAAGTCATAAATGTACCTATTTTCTTGTTGAGTACAAAACAGAGACAGATAATTACAATTTCAGAGTCAAATCTGGCAGACGTAACATATCGACTTGCACAAAAATATGTTTTTGAATTATTATGGATGTGTAAGATTCTACATCATTATTTTAAGAACATTATCTATACAACTAACTAGGAGTTTTTCAAATATTCAAACCAGTTTGAATTGATGCGGTTTTATTTTTGGATGGACATGATTTTCCTTCATATTCTTCATCCTCCCCATCAGGAATAATATCAGATGTTTGTGCATATACAGAATCCATTGGAAGTGCCATTGCAAATATTGCAGCTAGTGCAAGTATTGAAAACATTGCAATCTTTGAATCCATATGTATACTGGAATATTTTAACATTTAAGGATGCTGTTTCATAAATAAAATTCTATTGTTCTAATTATGGCACTGTACACCAGTATGAATCAACAATGGGTTATCTTCTTTTCAAATAGCCTGACATTATTTTTGCAGCCATTTCAATAACTTCCAAATCATTTTTTGCAGCCAGGCTGCGCAATTTTCTTGCATTGCCTTTGCTTAACTCTAATGCAACTCTTTGTTGGAGTGATGATGCCTTTGCCTTTTTAAGCAGTTTGAGATGCGATGACTTGGGGCTTTTTGCCAAATGATATAGGTATTTTTTGCGCAGTCTTTGATCAAGTGGAACAATCTTTTCTGCGATTTTTACAGCCTTTGGTACATTTGGAATGCTTTGGTAAAGTCGAGTAGTATCATCACGGGATAGTTTCTTTGGAACGTACTGTTTTAGTTTGTCAGGAACGGCTGCAAATCCAAGATATTTTTTTAGCGTCTGCTGAGATATGCCAAGTGATTTTGCAGCTTTGCTTTGTCCTACGGATTCAGACAAAAACACACAGGCTGCAGTCATGTCCTTTGTGTTCATCTTGTTTCTGTGTAAATTCTCAACTACTGATGCTGCCTTTGCATTATCCAAGTCATATTTTGTGGAATTGGCAAGTACAAGTACAGGTATCTTCTTTGCACCAATTCTTTTTAGTGCCGCAAGTCTTCTCTGACCGGACATTAGCAAGTATGAATTTTTTCCGTCCTTTTGCACCATTGGAGGATTCTGCAATCCTTCGTTTTTGATAGAACGTGCAAGTTCTGAAATTCCTTCGCGGTCTAGCTTTCTTGCCTGTGCATCATGCCATACCATGATCTGTTTTATTGGAATCTCTCTAAGACGATATGATATTGGTGGATTGTAACGTTTTGCCACACATGTAGAAGGAGGTGATATATGTTAAGAGATAAAGTGATGTAGAATTGACTAGTCATCAAAAAAATTCGTTCTTGGAATTAGTCATATATCATTAATCATGTACCATTAGTTCTTCTAGTAAAATATGCAATGAGTTTACTGCACAAATCACACTCTACATCATATTGGGGCTCACTATTGACTCTCAAAGGCTGATTAGGAAAAACGGATCTTATATCCAGAAAAATGACTATGAAGATTCAAGAAACTGTAAAATATGAACTTTAAAAAAATTCGCTTATTTCACTATGGTCACTGGAGCCTTTGCCTTATGTAAGACAAAGTTTGATGTACTTCCAAAAAACAATTCCTTTGGAAATCCCATTCCTCTGGATCCTATTACAATTTGGTCAATCTTGTTTGCAGGATTGTTAGCAAATATGGTTAAATCAATACCTGAAGAATGACCTCCAATAACAATTCCTTCAAATTTAATTTCATTTTTTTCTACTTTTTTCTTTGCAATATTCATTAACGCTTTTGCTTCTTTTTTCCATTTCTTCTCTGGGAGTATAGGGGCACGAACTGCAGAAAATGCACTAAAGCTTGTATCACTATGAACTCCAAGAATCATAGCATTGGACTGTTTTGCAAATAAAATCGCCTTATCTAATCCTCGTAGAGAGTTTTTTGAACCATCCAAACAAACCATGATTGTTTTATTATTCATACAAAATTGAATATGTGCTTACTATTTAATTCAAAAGATGATTGTTGATTCTGAAAATAAGTATTGATAAATCACTGAAAAGAACCCTGGAACTATCTATTGTGACAATATTGAGAATCTCCCCATATCTTAAATAACATAAATGATGTTTTCAGATTATGTATAATACAATTCTTGTCCCTCACGGAGGGGCTCCGGCAGAAGATGAGGCATTAAAGCATGCCTTTTATGCAGCTAGAGACTCATCTCGAATTATTATTTTACACATAGTTGAAGCACTTTCACACCCCCCAACATTTGCATTATCTTCATCTGAACGAACAAGTCTGCTAAAAAAAATTGATGAAGTAAATGAGGAAACGAGGCAAGGCATGGAGAAAATGATGGAAAAATACGCTCAACAGTGTAAAGAAAACAACCTCAAATCCAAAATTCAAGTAGTTATTGGGGATGCATCTGAAATAATTTTAGATACTGTTGAAAAAGAAAAAGTGGATCTAATTGTCATGTCAAAACGAAGAAAACTCAAAGGGATCAAAAAACTGCTTTCATTAGGCAGTGTTTCAAGAAAGATTGTGGAAAATACGTCTTGTCCTGTTTTATTAATCGATGCCGAAAATAAATGAATACTCTTTTTGAACATATCTTAGTTCCATATAATGGAAACTCAGGTAGCGACAAAGCATTTGGAAAAGCAATGTCTCTAGCAATATCAATTGGTGCAAAGATTACAATCCTTACTTGTTTGGAAGAACGACATACGTTTGGATTTTTTAAGACAAAAACGAGCAAACAAGAGTTTGAAAAAGAATGTAATCTAGTTGAAATACAACATCAAAAATTAAAAAAATTGGCAAAAGAACATGATGTTCCTTGTGATTCTAAAATTGTTAAAAACGGATTGGCATCAATTAAAATTCTCGAATTTGCAGATAAACATAATGTAGGTCTGATAGTAATGACAAAAACAAAACTTGTTTCTCATTATGAAAAACAACACTATCATAGTACGGTTGAAAATGTTTTTAGAAATGCAACTTGTCCAATTCTGATTCTATAATTATGAATTATTGTTTTTTATATTAGAATTTTTGTTGAAACAAGAATTGTAAATGTTGTAATCAATCCAATTGCCATCATGTTGAGAACCGTGCCATGTTTTATCATTGCTTTGATTGGAATCTGTGCTTTTTCATAGATGAGGGCATTTGGTGGCGTTCCCATTGGTAATAGAAATGCAAATGAGGTTGCAACAGTTATTGCAAACAAAACAGGTAGTGGAGTCCAGTCATTTAGCATGGCCATCGTTCCAACTATTGGAATGAAAATTGCAGCTGTTGCAGTATTGGATTTGACATTTGTTAGAAACATGATCATCGCAACTAACACAAGAATTACCAATTCAAATGGATAATCCCCAACAAATGCAAGAGCATGAGCAATCCAGTTAGCCAATCCCGAATCTACAAATGCTAAAGATAACGCAAATCCTCCGCCAAGTAAGAACAATAACCCATAAGGAAGTCTTTCAATCCCTGCCCAATTCATCAAACTCTCAGAGCGAGTTTTTGGTAAAATAAAGAGGGAAATCCCACCTAAAATGGCAATTACTGAATTTGTAATAAAAGAATTCTCAGGCTGCCATAAAGGCATTGTAAACATCAAAACCATTACTCCCAATAATACAGCAAGTACTGTTTTTTGCTCCATTGTAATTTTTCCAATTTTAGATTTTTCTAAAAGTAATGCTCTTTTGATTTCAAATGTTGTCTCAAAATTGCTTTTTCCTATCTGTGTGGTCATGTATAGTCCACAAAGAACTAACATTGAGACTGAAAGTGGCACTCCAAGCATGGACCATTCTGCAAACGTTACTTTGTGTGCAAACATCTCCATTACTGTTGCCGCATAAAGCAAATTTGGTGGTGCGCCAATCAAAGTTGCTACACTGCCAATTGATGATGAATATGCAATTGATAGCATGAAGATTACTTTGAATTTTGTTGTAACATAATTTGTTTTAGATAATGCTGCTAGGAGTACTCCTGCAATTGGAAGTAATATCAAAACAACCGTAGTGCTCATAACTACAGTGGAGATTAATGCTGTTGTAATC
Organism: Candidatus Nitrosopumilus sp.; assembly: GCF_040878665.1. GTDB lineage: Archaea > Thermoproteota > Nitrososphaeria > Nitrososphaerales > Nitrosopumilaceae > Nitrosopumilus. The sequence continues at coordinate 193,634 of NZ_JBBDLU010000001.1, forward strand.
ATAAATCCCCACACAATTTTCTTTGGAGAGTATCCAAATACTGATATTAATTCAAATGCAATTTTTTTATGCAATCCAGATTTTTCAATTGCTAGTGCTATCATGAACATTCCAAATAATAATACAATAATTGGGTGCATGTATTCTGCTGCAATATCTTTTAATGGTAATATTCCAAGTGTCGGAATTAATCCCATAGGTAGTAATGCGGTTGCATAAATTGGGATAGCTTCTGTAATCCACCAAACAATCATCCATACCGAAATTGCAAAAACTCCTTTTGCAGCATCTGACATTCCTTCTGGTGTAGGCATAAACAAGATTAGAAAAAACAATATAGGTCCTAGAACCAGACCATATTTTCTGAGATTAAATTTCATTTTATTCAATCATTTTTTGGAAAAGATGGATTTGAGGGTATCTTTTAGTGTGGAAGTTATTTTTATGATGTTTTTAGGCAAAATCAAAATAACTGTATCTTAGCAAAATACCATGTCTGAACTAAAGCGCCACATGGGACTCTTCCACCTTACCATGTATGGTGTTGGATTGATACTTGGTGCGGGCATTTATGTTCTAATTGGCGAAGCTGCTGGTTTTGCAGGAGATTCTGTATGGATTTCGTTTATTTTAGGTTCTATTGTAGCATTGTTTGCAGGATTTAGTTACGCAGAGTTATCATCAATCTTTCCTAAAGTTGCTGCAGAGTACATTTTTGTAAAAAATGCATTCAAAAATAATTTTTTTGCCTTCATTGTGGGGTGGCTAACTGCAATTACAGCAATGATTACTGCAGCAACTGTCGCCTTGGGATTTGGAGGATATCTTGCACAGTTTGTAAACCTACCAATAATAATATCTGCCATTTTACTAATCGGAATTTTATCTGTGGTGAATTTTATTGGGATCAAAGAAGCGTCTTGGACAAATATAGTTTTTACAATAGTTGAAGCAGCCGGATTAATTTTGGTTATTGTAATTGGTTTTACCATCAGTTCCCCCGAACCGGTCAATTATTTTGAGAGTCCAACTGGACTTACAGGAATCATTATTGCATTCGTGTTAAGTTTTTTTGCATTTATTGGATTTGAGGCTATGGCAAACGTTGCAGAAGAGGTACGAAATCCCAAAAAAACAATTCCGAGGGCAATTATTTTGTCAGTTATTGTATCTTCATTAATTTATGTATTGGTTTCATTAGCAGTAGTCCGAGTAGTTAATTGGGAAGACCTTTCATTATCTTCTGCACCATTAGCAGAAGTAGTAAAAAGAGGATTAGGATCACAAGGGCAGATAATATTAACAGGCATTGCACTTTTTGCCATAACAAATACTGTTTTGATTACATTGATAGCTGGTTCTAGAATTGTTTTTGGAATGGCAAGGGACAAATCACTCCCATACATTTTTGCTAGTGTTCATTTCAAAACTAAAACACCGTGGGTGGCAATTATTGGGATCATGCTGGTAGCTATGGGTTTTTCTTTAATTGGAGATATTGTAATTGTGGCAAATATCGCGGTTTTTGCAGTTGTAATTACTTTTGCAGCAGTAATTTTATCATTGATTGTACTTAGGTATACGCAACCAAATATTGAACGACGATTCAAGGTTCCGATTAACATTGGCAAGTTTCCGGTGTTGCCAGTGTTTGGATTAGTGATTTTAGGATATATGATGTTTCAGTTTGAAATGGAAGTTATGTTGGTAGGATTGGCAATAATATCTGCAGGCGCATTATTTTATGTAATTTTTAATAGGAAATCATCATCTAAAAATGGAGTTTAGAATTATATTTTGAGCTTGAACACTTACGTTATGTTGTTTATGAATAAACGGCATACATAAACAACCGATAAGGTAACAGCATCATTAGTTGGAGATACTAGTAGAGCTTGGGTTGATCTTGGCAGTTACTGTCATGATGTCCGGAATCTTCCGAATACTAAAACAGCCCCTGATCATAGGATACATCGTAGCAGGAATAGTGGTAAGCCCATTCCTCCTTGACATAATACACTCCATTGAGATAATCAATGTCTTTGCAAAGATAGGTGTGGCTTTCCTCCTTTTCATCATTGGTATGAGTCTGAGCCCGAAGGTAATAAAAGAGGTGGGAAAGACCTCCGTGATAACTGGCATTGGCCAGATAGTGTTTACCAGCGTGATAGGATTTGTCATCGCAAAACTACTGGGGTTTTCAGATATTGTTGCAGCATACATTGCAATTGCGATGACATTTAGCAGCACCATAATAATCATGAAGCTTCTCTCAGACAAGAATGATGCAGAGAAACTATATGGAAAAATATCAATAGGATTCCTCCTGGTCCAGGACGTGTTTGTGATCCTCTTGCTTATACTTGTCCCGTTTATGGCACAAAACCTGTCCTTGAAAGAATTTGACTTAACCTCAATTGCAGTAAACATAGTACTTGTAGCGGTTTTGATTCTTGCAAGCCTCTACATATTTCCAAAAATCTCAAGGATCATCTCGCGGTCAACTGAGTTTTTGTTCCTGTTTGCAGTGTCATGGGGTTTGGGAATGGCTGCTCTGTTTGACTATCTTGGGCTATCGATGGAGATAGGTGCACTTATAGCCGGGATCGCGTTTTCTGTAACACCTCATCGGTTTGAGATCAGTTCAAAGATGAAGCCGCTCAGGGACTTCTTTCTGGTAATGTTCTTTGTGTTGCTGGGCTCTCAGATGGTTCCAGAAGATATAGAACCCATAATAATTCCTGCAATGATATTTTCAGTATTTGTACTAGTTGGAAATCCGATAATAGTGATGATGTTGATGGGGTTAATGGGCTACAAGAAAAAAACGGGATTCAAGGCAGGTTTGACAGTGGCCCAGATAAGCGAATTTTCAATAATCTTTGTCGCACTTGGAATACAGGTAGGACACCTCAGCGATGAGATACTGTCGCTTGTGACAATCGTGGGAATAATAACAATCGGAGGATCCACATACATGATTCTGTACTCAGACAGGCTGTATCAGTATCTGTCAAAGTATATTGGAGTGTTTGAAAGAAAAAAAATCCGAAAGTATAACGCAACGCAGGAGGGGCCAGAAGTATTGTTGTTTGGATGCGGAAGAATGGGATCAGTGTTCTTGCAGACGTTTGAGCGATTACATATGCGTACACTTGTAGTCGATCATGATCCGAGGATAATAGAATATCTGGAGAAAAGAGGTATTACCTACCTCTTTAAAGATGCGGAAGATCTAGATCTAAGGGAGATTGATCTCTCTCAGACAAATATACTGGTTTCCACAATATGTGACATGGATACTAATACTCTGCTTACAAAGAGGATGCAGCAGTATGATGATAAGACAGCTGTAATTGTTATTGCCAATACCACCAAAGACGCAAAAGACCTCTATTCTTTTGGTGCCACATTTGTTGTGATACCTTACCATCTGGGGGCTGATTATGCATGCAGGATAATTGAAGATAATGGTGCTGATTACCAAAGCCTTGTAGAGGAAGGGAAAAAACACACTGAAGAATTAAAGGATGTTTAATGCAAGGCTACAATTTTCTTACAATCGTAGGGAAACTTTATTGACATTGAAATTTTACACTGTTCAACATACGGTTGATTTATGGTTTTTTGTTCATAAAAAATTGGGAATGTCCCTAAGATTGAACAGTATGTGATTTTCATAGATGATAATCACATATGGATTTTATAGTTAATATTATATCAAACAGATAATTTTTTTTACTATGGATGAAAATAAAGAAAGTAATTCTCCTAGGAAATTATATGTCATCATATTTGCTTTGATTGCAGTGTTTTTTGCAACCGCCGTTTGGCCCGTTTGGAATCTAATTCCAGAATACGTCACAGAAGAGGTAAGAGTGGCGAGCAACTCAGAGGGCAAATGCTACATCCACACAGATGATAACTTTTTGATTCCTGCAGGGGATGCTTGTGGTAATGCAAAAGCAGATGATAGAATTCAAATAGAATATGATGTAAAAATCAAAGACAGAATGGATGCTGCAGTAAGGCACCCATAATTTTTTATTTTATTTATTTTCTAAATTAGATAGTATTGCAAAAAAGAACGCTGTATCAGTAGATTTCAAAATTATAGAATCAAATAACACTGTGAAATCCATCCTATCATTTACAAAATCTAAAAAAATTGATCTTGTGATTATGGGGTCTTCAGGCAGGGGCAGTTTTGATAAAATATTGCTGAGCAGTGTAAGTAATGACGTTCTGCAAAAAGCAAAATGCCCAGCATTAATCACAAAATAACTATAATCTTTGAAAAGTAAAATTTCATTTATAAATAAAATAGTAATCTCTTATGAATTTCATAAAACTCATCCCAGATATTTGAAAAAATCTGGTTCACAGTCCTACCATTTTGCGAAAATTGAATTGCATGCCAAGAAAGTTTTACGAAAAGGAAAGATCAACAACACATGATTATCACAATAACTGTTTTCATCGGACTAAGTATTCTTTTATGATTTCTATTAATCAAACCTTGATCAAAGACATTAGATTAAGCATCCTCAATGAAAATTTATATTCACATCTGTACGTATCTGTTTTTTATCTATTAATAATGGATTTATTTCTATGTAAATGATCATTTTTGTCTATTATTAATAAAACTCTCAAAGAACTACTTCCATTATCATTTACTTCTACTCCCGCAGTTAGTATTAGAAAAGAAAACGAGGTGCGTGTCAAGGTCCCATGCATGAATCAGTGTCAATGGTGAAAAAAGTTTGGACAAAACCAGATATTTGTGCCTATTTTGGGAGGGTTTCCTGTGATCTCGACCTATTTTACAATTATAAGCACCATTATGTTATAATGTTAAATACCGTTCTAATTACAAATTCATGAAATGGATAGA
>NZ_JBBDLU010000002.1:0-31321 GCF_040878665.1 Candidatus Nitrosopumilus sp.
TTCAGTATTTTCGTAAGGGAAGATCCATAATAGAACATACAACGTACAAACCAAAATCAGCACATGAAATATCAGTTGAGATAAATCCCAACCAGTATGGTTTACAAGAGAATTCAAATATCATATGACAATAAACTATACTGTAAATTTGTCTGTTGATCATGAATAGAATTTGCGAGTAACCAACCACCGATTTGACAGCATCCAATTTGCCGTTTTTCATTTATTTATGACAAAGGTATACATAAGCACATGGTCATAAGATCGTTTGAGTATCCGCACCCATACATAACCACCCTGATAAGGACAAAGCTGTGGGCGCAGGTCCTGTTAGGGTTGTTCTTAGGGTTGATTGTAGGGACGATTCTAGGGCCCGAGATGGGTCTTGTCGAGAAGGAAGTAATGGAGGTAATAACAGAATGGCTTTCCATTCCCGCTCACTTATTTCTCAAAATCATACAGATGATAATAGTACCACTCATCTTTGCTTCGGTAATACGTGGCATTACATCAGCTGGCGATATGAAGAGGCTCCAGACTCTTGGAATTGGTGTGATGGTGTATTTTGTTGTAACCACCATCGTGGCACTGGTAATAGGAATACTAATAGTTTCGGCCATATCCCCAGGTAGCTTTGTTGACAGTGACATGATAAAGAAAAGCTTTGGTATCGAGGACGAAGTGAACACCGTGGAGGATGCGGATCTTGGCATACGCGATATCCCCCGCGGGATTGTAGATATTGTGCCAAGCAACCCATTAATGGCATTCATGTCGGGTGAGATGTTAAGCATAATCGTATTTGCACTGATAATCGGTATCTCGATGATCTCCCTTCCGGAGAAGAGCTCTCAACCGATCATGGCCCTTCTTGAGTCGGTGCAAAAGATAACCATGAAGGTGGTTTCATGGGCCATGCGCCTTGCACCGTTTGCAGCCTTTGGTCTCATGGCAGACATCACAGCAAAGGTAGGACTATCATCTCTTGCAGGACTCGGAGCATACATGATCACCGTTGTAGTAGGGCTCTTTTTGTTAATGCTAGTGTACATTATAATCATCAAGGTGTTCACAAAAAGACCACTTCTTCAGATGCTGGCCTTAATGAAGAGCTCCCAACTGCTTGCATTCTCCACGTCTAGTTCTGCTGCAGTAATGCCGCTCTCGATCAAGACTGCCGAGGAGCAGATGAGGGTAAAGCCAGAGGTAGCCCAGTTTGTTATTCCTCTTGGGGCCACAATAAACATGAATGGAACTGCACTATATCAGATAGTGGCAGTATTCTTTCTTGCCCAACTCTTCAACATCGATCTTGGCGTAACCACGATACTGCTGATAACGCTTACTGCACTAGCAGCATCTATAGGTGCACCCTCTGCCCCAGGTACTGGAATAGTGATACTTTCCACCATATTGATTGCAGCTGGCGTGCCCGCTATTGGAATCGTGATTCTTCTAGGAGTTGACAGAATACTTGACATGACGCGTACTGTCATAAACGTTACAGGCGATCTTACAGCATGTTTGTTCTTTGATCAGAGGATAAAGTCAAGTGAGGTAGACGCTGACAAGCCAGCCGATGTACAAAGTAAATAATCTGTGTTCAGTAGGCTACACTGTTCAATATGCGGTTGATTTATGGTTTTTTGTTTGTAAAGAATTTAGAATACCCTTAAAGATTGAACAGTGTAGAATTTCATACTTTTGTTTGTCCTCAAAGTAAAAACCATGCGTAGCCAACTTTCAGTCAATAATTCTTGGCGTGTAAACGAATTACTGTGAATTGAAAGTAAATGAGTCATAAATGTACCTATTTTCTTGTTGAGTACAAAACAGAGAACAGATAATTACAATTTCAGAGTCAAATCTGGCAGACGTAACCAAAAGAGAATATGAATATCGATTAAAACAATTCTTCAAAGATTCTATCATCCAATCCTATGAAGAGTTAATCAAAGCACCATTAAATGAATTAGAAAATATTTTAGTTGATTACAGTAAATTCCTACTTCAGAAAATCAACAAGAGTAAATTATCTCCAAACACTATGCCCAAAATGTTCAAACCAATCAAGTATGTTTTAGGAATCAATTACAGAGAAAATGATGTTAGATGATGAATCATTTGTAATTTTGGTTTAGTAAAATTATAGTTTACCCATGTAAAAGATGGGAAATAGTGTGTTAATTCTATTTGTCTGATTTAGGAGAGTCTTCTATCTTTGGCTCTTCTTTTTTGTCATCGTTACCGACTACAGTTGTTAGGTTTGTTTCTTTATTTTCCATATCTATATAGAAATTAATAACCAATATATATATTGGTATTCAAATTTAGATTTTTTAAAAAAATATATAGAAATTCAGGCGTGAAATCAAAAAATTACACCGGTATATATCTATGATAGGTGCGTTATAACCATGTTCGAAAAAATAATTAAAAAATTGAAATTTGGTTCTTGTAAAACCGAAGTAGATGATGTAAATGCATTCAAAGAATCCGAAAAGAAGTCAGAGGATTCAACTAAATGAAATATAATTGTAAAGATTGCAGTTTTAATTGGGAAGGAACTCTGTATACGTTTGATAAAGTACGCGAACACGAAAAAACTCATTTAGAAAGTAACAAATTCTCAAGAATCAAGTAATGATTAAAGAATTAAAGGAAATCTGGTATTCAATAATAAAATTTTAGCGATGATGGAAAAATATTTTGAAAAATAATAAATCAAATATCACTAAAGATGACGAATTCAATATATCGTTATCAATAGAAGATATTGATAAAATCGATGAAGAAATTAAAAATATTGAAAATAATGTCAAAACAACTCCTTATAAATCAAATATGATTGAATCTGAGAAAGAACCATTGATTGAAGAACAAAGAAATCATAATGTCATTAATGGTGTTATCTTACTTAACACATGTGTAACATGTAATGATAAATTCAAACCTCTAAACAGCATGATTAATGAAACAACATGTAATTCATGTTTATAGAAAAATAGATTCGTTAGAAAAATATTAGATCTGAATATTTTGAACTACAAACAATTGCACGTAGCTGAGTAGTTAATTCAGTCCTTCTTTGCAGATGTGCAAACTCACACCACTACGCTATTGGTATTACGTCAATTTCGCTTAAAGAGTTTGCTCAATTAGGTTCTGTGAAGTTATAGAGACCTAGATACGGATCTTCTCTAAATTGAATGTTTGAAATGATATGATCAGGATTTTTTACTGCTTACAAACTTGACTAGTTTTTCTTAATCTATTCTACCTTGTTTTTGCATTAATATTGAATCAGGATTTTTTCTTGATACAATTTAATATTGGAATCTGGTGGTTGATTTAGGAATTGTCTATGATTGGATAAAGGAATTAATTCTAATAATGACTGGATAAAAAATAGTCATGTCTTTTGAAGCAATTTTATTTATAGCTGTCTTGGTTATTGCCTCAAAACTTGGAGGTGAATTACTTCATAGGATAGGTCAACCCACAATTCTTGGAAATGTCCTTGCAGGAATAATTGTGGGTCCTGCGTTTTTGGCTCTTGTTCATCCTATTGAAGCGATAGAACTTTTTGTTTCGATAGGTGTTTTCTTTTTGTTTTTCCTAATTGGTCTTGAAGAGATTGATATTGCTGGATTATTCAAAGTGATGAGGGGAAAAATATTTGCAGGTTCTGCTGTTGCATTTTTAATACCTTTTTTGGTTGCAGGTCTTTTTGGATTGGCAATTGATATGGATTTCATACAATCATTTGCTATTGCAAGTGTAATTGCAGCGTCAAGTCTTGGTGTAACAGCTAAAGTACTAAGTGAACTTGGAAAACTAAAATCTACAATTGGTCTTGAAATTTTTACAGTAACTGCGATTGTTGAATTTATTGCAATTATTTTTGTTAGTGTGTTTATTCAGATCGACACAAGCTCTGATTTTCCAGAAATTACTGAAATGGTTTGGTTATTTGCTAAGATGCTGATCTTTTTTGCCATTGCTGGACTTGCGTCTGTGTTTGTCTTACCTCGTTTTTTCAGACTACTCAAAAAACATCTTCATGCTCAAGAGGCTTATTTTGCAGTAGTTATTGGAATGATTTTACTTGTAGCCTATTTTGCTGAAATAAGTGGAATTCATGGTGCAATTGGCGCTCTGCTTTTGGGAATCGCAGTTTCTAGAATGAATAGAGAGGAATATCATGAAATCTCAAAAAATATCAGCGTAATCGGATATGGAATTTTTATTCCAATATTTTTTGCAGGAATTGGATTACATTTCAGTCTTGCATTCTTGGAATTAGAATGGTGGATAATTGCAGTTTTTATTAGCATCATGACTGGTGTGAAGTTTTTGAGTTCATATATTGCAGTACGTATAGCCAAAATGAAACCTGCAACAACTGTTGCATATGGTGTAATGTCAAAAGGTGCAGTTGATTTGGCATTAATGTTATCTTTATTGCAAGCAAACATTATGGATGAGAAACTATTTTCACTTTTAGTTTTAGGTACGCTTATGACTATGATCATATCTAGTGTTGAACTTCAACGCAAATTAAAAAAAATAATCCATGTGAAAGTTGGAACTTCAGAACTTGGACTTGTTCCGATATTTTTTAGAAGAGTAGTTTCGGACACTCAAGCTATGGCAGTAATCAATACATCGTTTTCTAAAACAAAACCTGATATTACAATTAAGGACTTTTCTAAAACAAATGATGCCAAAAAACCTTTTCTTGTTTTTGATAATGAAGATAATTTAATAGGAATTGTATCTAAAAAAGAAATAGACAAATCTCATAAAAACACCCGAGACCACACCACTATTGCTGATGTAATGTATAGGAAATTTCACACAACACTACCTGGTGATTATCTGTTTACAGTAATTCAAAAAATGAACTCCCATCCATTTGATATGATTCCAGTTGTAGATCCAAATGACTCTCGCAAAGTAGTTGGAATTGTAACAAGTGAGGCACTGATGAATTTATTAACTGAAACAAAAAAATCATAGTTTTATTCATTATGTTTAATATTTGAATACAAAATATCTATGAGCTGTTCTCTTCTAAACGGATTGAGTTTTTAGGAATCGTTTAGATTGGACATTACTCTTTCAAGATCTTGTTTTTCATATCGAAGGCTTCTTACAGTTGTATTGTCTTGAATTAGAGTTAAGACAAACGCTTGCATCATTTTTTTATTTTTATCTGATAAATTTGATTCTATAACCGTATCACTCAAAATTTTTGATTGTAGAGCAAGTTTCCCTGTATCTATGTTTTTTCCATCATTACTTCCTGACAAAATCTGATTAGTTAACTCTGTTTTAATATCGATTAAAATTGTTTGAAGTGAATTTGCTTTATCTGACATGTTTTGCTCATCCAATACTAGTTAATTAAGATGCAATCTGTCTTGGAGATTTTGTTACTGAATGTAATGTCTTTTAGTGAGTTTTGAATTACATTGATTAGGTTACTTACGTCAGTACAAATAGAGGTACAGATACAAAGAACTATGTCGTTATTTTGTAAACAATGCAATAATCGACGGCTACCAAAATGGATAAAATCTGAAAATAGAACAGACTGGCTTTGTGAGACTTGTAAAAATTTTGTTAATGCCGAAAACGTCATCATTCGTCAATCTGAATAACATTTTATGCTTATCACATTTTATAAAAAGGAGAAATAGTAGAACAATCACAATCAATCGTGTCCAACCAGCTGTACTGTGAAGTATGTCACAAGTTAAAATTTCCAAGATTTGCTAAACAAAGCAAATGTGAATGCAAAAACAATATCTGATAATCCAATACATTACTCTCAAAGTTCTCTGTTTTACCAGTAATTATCAATAATCTATTTTTTTGATTCTTACCGAGCTCCCCTTTGTTTCTAAATAGTGACCTATGAAATTAGTCATCTGTTCTCCAATTTTATATCCTAATGCACCTTGCATCATACCTGATTTTTCAATATGGTCTGCCATCTCCTTGCTAATCTGAATGTTAAAGAAGGTCCACCCAAATTTTGTAAATGGGTTTTCAATTACATATCCGTTTTTCATATTGCACTCAGTTTCTAAATCTTCCAACGCTTTACTTACAATTAGAATTTCTTTCTCATAGCTTCTTGTGCTGATCTGAAACAAAGGGTTCATAGATTCTTTGGTGTATTCTTGATATTTTAGTTAGTTTCACTCGTAGGAATAGTCTCGCGTGTTGATTTTTTTTCGTATTTTGTATAGAATTTTACTCTATGCTGATGATGAATTAGAAATTTTATTGACGTTATGGATGATTCACAATGTGAGCACTATTGGACTCCTAATGGGTCTTATTTTTGCATTCATTGTGGAATAGACATTAATAAAAAAATAAAAATTCCTTTAAAAAATTGAATTCTTGATAAGGATCTGTTATTTCTTTTTAAAACAGACATCGTTTAATCTTATGATCTTTACAAATCAGATCGGGTATGGGAAATCATGACTTCTGTTATAATAGTTGACGACAATGAAGATATTGTATCTTCCATGTCTGATCTTTTAGCATTTCACAAGATAGATGTTATAGGTACTGGTTCCAATGGATTGGAATGTGTGGAACTTTATGATGTCCTTCATCCTGATGTAGTTTTACTTGATCTACAAATGCCTGAATATGATGGATTGTATGCATTAAGAAAAATCCGAGAAAAATACGCCACTGCCATTGTTTTGATTGTTACTGGTGGATTTCCTCAATCCATGAATGATGAGTTGGAATCACTAAACCCAACAAAAATTATTTTCAAGCCTGTTGATGTAAATACTTTAATTGAAACAATCTTAGATACTTCTAATAGTACATTGCCTTTCAAAATAAAATACACCTTCAAAGAAGATCCTACATCATATACTTGTATTCTCACATATGATCAATACAAGAATTTTAAAAAATTGCCCATCATTCAAGATTGTGAAATAATCAAAAAAGATGAAAAAAATATCGTGGCATACAAAAACGAGATGCAGCTTGCCTTGAATCTTGCAGCAAAAAACGATGTTTCACACATTCAAAGATTATCTGAACTGCTCTGATTATTTTCTAGATCTTTTGGGGTTTTTTTCGTAGAATCGCTCTACATTTGAATTCCATTCTTTGGTTTCTACCAAACGCGAACGAGCGTGAGGTCTTTTGCCATTGTTTGACAGAATTTCACTATTGTTTTCATAAAACTTGTCTGTTTCATTAATTATTACATCCAAAAACTCTGATGCACCTTTGACCTCGTCTCCTTTCGGTTCTTTGTGGTTCGTTATTGATTTTGCAAGTGTTTCAATTTTTGCAATCTTTATTCTATATTCACTGAGAACTCTGTGTTCAAAAGAAATCATTTCATTTTTTAGTGATTTTACTAGTGTATGTTCATTTCGATTATGAAATTTTGCAATAATTTGAGTCTAGCCATACATTGACTTGTCAATTGTTTCCTCAGGTGTACTGTTTTGTGCAGAAAAACCACTAAAATTTGAACGAAGTATCTTCTGAATGTGGCCTGATACTCTTGCAACATTGTCCCATGCATTATGAAATGAAATTCTGTCTAGTACTTGTTCATCAACATGTGAAAATATTGCCAAACCCATTATGTTTTCACCCTCTTTCATCCATTGATGACCTACTCCACAAATTGTACATATGTCACTAATCTCCATCACTGCTTTTGAAAACGCCTGATTTTTCATCACAAGTAATTTTGAATCCTGTGGTGGAAATCTCATGTTTACATTAATGTGTATTCTGTCTTCTCTGTTTGCATTTTTACTGACAATCACGTTAGCTCCTACGTGAAATTGCCATTCGATAATCTTGCTTTTCTCTCTGATCTTCTCTGTCTGATCTTCATAATTGATATTGGTAATTTTTATAAAATCTTCTACTAGACTCTTCATCTGTTCTGATGTTTTAATCATGATTTTATTTTCTATTTGTCCAATATATGCAGTTATAGAAAAAAGGAGTTAATGGCTGTGTCCACAACCACAGGAATCATGACCTTCATGTCCTTGGGATTCTTTTCCTGCACATCTGGAACATTTATCTGATCCCATTGGAGAAAAGAAACTAATTCCACATGATACACATTTCATGTTTGACATACTCTTTCTAAAAAAATGCGATATTTAATGAATACGTATTACTTGGGCTGACAAAATAATAGTTTCAACGATTGTCTCATTTGTTTGTTATATATGAAAACACAAAATTCCAAATCAAAGATTAATAGATAATTAAAAAAGTAACTTTAAACTATTCTATGATGTGAAATTTCAATTTTCTGCCAATGATAAAGAATGGCATCAAACTCTACTCAACGCCTTTGAAAATATTTTGAACATGAAAATACAGCCAGTATTAGTTTATGACCGAAAACATTTTGCAAATTATGTATACAAAAACAATATTCGACCTACTGCCGTTTGGGCAGAATGCATAAAGGAATGTGGTACTATTTGGCTGAATCCCCACTTGGCAGCAGAACCCAAGGTTGAAACTGTAAACACATTATATCATGAATGTTTACACATAAAATATCCAAAAAAGACTGAACGTGAAATAAGACGGTTAGCTGATAAAATAATTCCTGTAACAAAATCTATCACTTCGAAAAAACCCAAATTTGATATTACACATGCACATTAAATGCTAATTGGTTTTACCGATATTTTTTCTATTAAAAATTATATAAAATAATCCACCAGCAACTATTATTCCTAATCCTGCAAGCATAACTTCCATTTCGAATTGAATTGCCATGTAAACAGTAACTCCAAATCCAAATAGGGGCAGAATTGGAAATTTTCCTATATTAATTGGAACTCTAAATGTTCTTTCCAATGTAGGTTCGGTATATCGTAGTACAATCACAGATAAATTTATCATTGCAAATGTTATCACCACTGCAAAAACTGTAATGTTAGCTACGATAACAATGTCTCCAATTATTGTAAATGCTGCTGACGTGATCAAAATTCCAATAACTGCTATCCAAGGTGTTTTTGTCTTTGAATGAATCTTACTTAACGATAAATGAAGTGATTTGTTATGTGCCATTCCATACAATATCCTAGATCCTGCTACCAATGTGATGAGAACTGTACTGGCAGTTGCAAATAATGCAATTGCAGATAGTAGTATACTGCCTTCAACACCTAATGATTTTTCAGCTACTGTTGCTAGAGGTGCTGCTGATTGTCCTAACTCTTCCCAGTTTATGATGCGAACAACAGACAGTGAAACTAGGATGTAGATGATACCTGTAATTAAAACAGATAGAATGATTGCACGAGGCAGTGTTTTTTTCGGTTTTTTTACTTCTTCTGCAACGTTTGCCATGTCTTCAAATCCAATAAATGCAAAAAAGATCAAAACAAACGCAAGAACAATTCCTATAGTCCCATTAGGCATCTCAAAATAATCGATAGATTCTGTGGTTTCAAATGTCATCCCTAAAAATATTATCAGAATCAAGCCTCCAGCAGTAATAATTGCAAAAATTGTATTTGCCCATGCAGACTCTTTTATTCCAATAAAATTCACAATTGATAAAACTCCAATTAACAAAATGGCAGAAACTGTTATTGGCAAATCAATAAACTGTGCAAAATATCCACCAAATCCTAAAGATACTGTGGCGGCTGTAATCATTGAAGTTATTGCAGTTAGCCATCCTATGATAAAAGCAAGAAAATTATTTTTGAATGCATGTTTTACAAAAGTATATTCTGCTGCTGCCTTTGGAAATAACGCAGTAAGTTCAGCATAACTGAGTCCTGCAAACATTGCAACTATTGTTCCAAGCAAAAAAGAAATCCATACTGAATTCCCTGCAAATGCAGTAGCCTCTCCAATTAGCACATAGATCCCAGCACCAAGTATCAATCCAACCCCATACATGGTGATGTGGAAGAGTCCCATGTGACGTTTTAATTCTGACATCTCTGATATTTTGTCATTATAAGATAATAGTCAAGTTGTAATTACTGATGTTGACAATAACAATTGAATTTATTTATCATAAAATCTATTCTATAAATTTAAATCCATTTTCAATTATCTTACATGATTTTCACAATTGATATTCTGGATGACTCTCATATATCCAATATGACATATTGTACTTGTAATGGATAACGCAAAAACTATCACTATTGCCGATGTTATGACCAAATCTGTAATTTCTATAGATGCATCAATGACTGTGAATGAATCTGCCAAGATGATGGAAGATGCAAAAGTTGGTGCCATTATAGTCATGGAACACAACTCTCCTGTTGGGATTGTTACTGAAAGAGATTTTGCCGTAAAAGTGGCTGCACATGCGTATCCGATCACTTCTCCTGTAAAACAAATAATGTCTTCCCCACTGTTTTCAATAAACTCCAATGAAACAGTAAGAACTGCAGCAGATTTAATGCATGATAGAAAGATAAGAAAACTACCCGTTATTGACGATGACCATGTGATTGGAATAATCACTGCAACTGATATTGTGAATTTGCTTGCAGTTTGCGTAGAAGATGATATGCGTGATATGTATTTTCATTCAGTGGCCAAAATTTATGCAAATACTAGTCCCTATAATTAGAAATGTCAATGGTAATTCCAATTATAGTGCTAATAACAATACCCGTTTTTCTTGGAATTGCATATGTTACACCGTTTGATCAACCTGAAGAAATTGATTCACAAGTAATTTCTGAAGACCCTGACGTAAGTATTTTGTATTTTATCTTAATGGTTACTTGGGCTATTTTTTTACTGAGAATTTTATTGAAGATCAAAAAAGGAACTTTTAAGGTCACTCAGAGGTACTAGTGTGAACACCGCTCCTTATTGGAATAAAAAAATCTGTTCTGATTGTAAGAGAATACATTGCCATAAAGGATGCCTGTGTGATTGTCACCAACTAAGAGATCGAACAGATTAATCTATTTGGGAACTTCTTTTTCCATTCTTAAAATAATTTGATCACAAATTCTTCGCATTTCTGAATCAGAACCTACACTGGCAATTTTCACAATATCTGTAGTTGTCACTATGCCGATAATTTTATCATTATCTTTAACTGGTAGTTTGTGGATTCCTTTCTCTTTCATCGTTTCTGAAGCTTCCCATACTGTTTCACCTGGTTCAATTGTAATTAATGGCGACGACATCACTTCATATATTTCGGTAAACAATGGCCTTCCTTCGGCCGCTATTTTTGTTACAAAATCCCTCTCAGTGACAATTCCTATTGGTTTAGAATTATCCATTACAACGACACATCCAATGTTTGACTCCTTCATCTGCTGTGCAGCTTCTTGTAATGTTGTTGACTTTTCAACCGTTAATGCATTTTTGCTCATTATGTCCTTTACAAATGTGCTATTCACAAACTGTATGATTTTTTCAATGATATTAGATAAATCCCAAATTATCATCGCTGAAAATCAATCAAGATAATCATTGTAGCCTTTAAACTTCAAAATGAATTACATTGGCTCATGGTAATCACAACTAAAAAAATCCTTGTTCCTTTGGATGGTTCCAACAACTCTATCCGTGGTCTAGATATGGCCATTCATATTGCAAGACAATCTCATGGAACAATCACTGCGTTAGCCGTGAAATCTGTGCCTGGAATATATGCTCTTCATCCTCTTGGGTTTTTAGATTTTAACTCAATGACTGAAATAAAAAAATTACTTGATGAAGCAAAACTACGTGCAGCAAAAAGAGGAATCCAGTTAACTGGAAAGACTATTGCTGGAGATCCTGGATATGATATTGCAAGATTTGCAAATAATCCTAAAAATAGAATTGATTTGGTTGTTATTGGCGCACGAGGAAGAAGTCCTGCAAAAGAATTCATCTTGGGTAGTGTTTCAAATTATGTTGTACACAAATCTAAAAAACCTGTTTTAGTTGTAAAATGAGTAATCTTGATTCCTATAAGAAAATCCTTGTTCCTTTGGATGGTTCCAAATATTCTGAAAAAGCGTTAGAACGTGCACCTGATTTAGTTAGTGCTTTTGGCTCAAAAATTATTTTATTGTATGTAATAGAAAAGCCTCTACCAATCAATTTTTTAGATCGTAAAGAATATCTTGAAATTCTTCAAAAGTTTGGAACTAGAACTCTGGATAAAGCAAATAAGACACTTTTACAAAAAGGAATCACTGCAAAAATATTGCTGAAAAAAGGAAATATCGTCTCTGAAATTGAGAAGGTTGCAAAAAATGAAAAATGTGATTTGATAATTGTTGGTAGCAAAGGACTAGGTACTGTTACTCGATTTTTACTAGGCAGTGTTTCAAATAAGCTTGCTCAGTATTCTCCATGTTCATTATTAATTGTAAAATAAATTAACTTGCCAATGTATTTACAATATCTGATTTTGTAATTATTCCAACTAGTTTTGAGTTTTTAACTACTGGCAATCCACTTATGTCATATTTGATCATGCGTGTTATGGCAACTTTTACATCATCATCCCTTTCTACTGTGACTGGTTTAGTTGCCATGATGTCTGTAGCATGAAACGGAAATAGATAGCTCATTTGATTTGAATGTGTTTCCTCTAAACCCTTTTTGTACTTGTATTCTTGGACCTCTTTAGGATCTGCTGATTCTGCTATCCATTGTGGTATTTTTGCAGGAACAAAGTCTCTAAAAGTAATTATTCCTACTGGAATTTGATTTCTTTGTACGACTATTCGTGATATCCCATATTTTAACAATAAACTCTCAACATGTAATATTGGATCACTAGGCGCTGCAGTAATTACATCTCGTTTCATTATTTTTCCAACTTTACATGGTGTTGATTCTTTTGTAAGAAATGCTTTTACTAGATCTGTCTCAGTTACAATTCCTTCTAAATTACCATCTTTGTTTGTGATGATGATTAGACTAATTCTGTGTTTTTTCATCATTTTTGCACATTCCTGCACAGAGTTCTTTCTAGTCAAAATGAATAATCTTTTAGATGTAAAGTCTGCTGCTTTTACAGACTCGATTGGGTTTGAACCCAACTCATAAATTTTTTTTGCAATATCCTTTTCAGTGATAACTCCTATGGGTTTTTTCTTATCTGTTATGATCACTCTTTTTACTTTATTTTTTAACAATGTTTCTCTTGTTTTCAGGAGTGTGGTATTGGGACTGACTGTAATCGGTTTTGTAATTAACTCTGACAGATTTATTTTTTTTACATCCACTTTTAATCTCATTTTCATTTATTCTCTGTTTTAATACTTTTATCAGTAAATGTCAACCCTGAAAATCATTAAGAGATATATTTACTTCAGGGTTACATCATTTGATATGGTTGATCCAGTTCCTTTATTCGTGGTTGGTTTATCTAAAGATGAACCTGCAAATGAGATTCTCTCTTCAAAGTTTGGCGCTGCCTTGGAAAAAGTCCAGCAGGTATTGTCTCATATTATTGAGGCAAAAATTACGGTAGAATATCAAAATCCTGAAGGTTCAAGAACCCATTATGAAGCGACTGCGTCTGTGAAGACTTCTAATAAAACTCTTATTTATACTGCTTCTGGATGGGACATTCTAAAAATTGCTGATGATTTGAGCAGAAAATTGGAAGGCGAATTGTCAAAACATAATGATAATCGACAAAGAGAAAGTATTCGTAAAAAGGAAGAATTTTGACATGTTTCAAAATATTCTTGTGCCATTTGATCTATCCGATCAATCCACTAGGGCCTTTAAAGTGGCATTGGATGTGGCAAAAAAATATCAATCTAAAGTAACTTTGTTAACCTGCCTTGAAGGGGATGCCTGGCATCACAAATATTATGATTCAAGAGCAGATAAAGAATTAATTAAAAAACAAAGTAAGGTAACCAAAAAATATATTGAAAAACTAGAATTATTTGCTGAAAAAAATAACGTTATTGTTAAATCTGAAATTATTACTTCAAAATCCGTAGTTAATGACATTGTGACGTTTGCAAAAACACGAAAACACGATCTAATTGTTATTGGATCTCATGGCAGAACTGGTTTTGATAAAGTTCTCTTAGGAAGTGTGGCAAATGGTGTGTCTCAGAAAACCCGTTGTCCTGTTTTGATTGTAAAATAATCTGGTTGTACTTGACTTGATTTCAATTATTGGAAGTGGTCGTGTTGGCTCATCTATTGCATTTCTTTGTGTATCTAATGCGCTGGATGATGTTTTACTAATCAACCGTAACAAAGACAAAGCCATTGGTGAATCTTTAGATATTGCAAATGCAATTCCTTCAACCTCGAAATTTTCTATTCGTGGAACTGATGACTATTCTAAATTAGTTGATTCAACTGTTGTTGTAATTGCAGCTAGTGTAGAATCATACACTACAGATAGAACTGAAAATATTACATCACAAGTAATTATGATAAAAGAAATAGCAGAAAAAATTAAACATTATTGCCCTTCTGCAATAGTTTTATTGATTTCTAATCCTCTTGATGTTTTGACATATTTTTTTCAAAAAGAAACTGGGTTTTCCAGATACAAAGTAATTGGAGTAGCTTCTAGTCTAGATGCCAGCAGATTTCGCTATTTTATTTCAGAGAAATTCTCTGTTCAACAATCGTCAATTACTGATGCAATGGTACTTGGTGAGCATGGGGATTCTATGGTACCTGTATTTTCTAATTGTTTTGTTGATGGAATTCCATTACTTTCAATGCTTGATGACAATCAAAAAAATTCTATCACAAACGATGTTAGAAATTATTGGAAAATACTGAGAAGTCATAAGAGCAGGTCACACTTTGGTATTGCCAAAAACACTTATGATGTCATCGATTCTATAACTAATGCAAAAGAATTATCAATTTCAGCATCTTTAGTTCTTGAAGGGGAATACGGCGAATCCGATGTTGCCATGGGGGTTCCAGTAAAAATTAATCAAAATGGCGTTATTGAAATACAAAAAATAGAACTTGATGAATTTGAACAAAATTCACTCAAAATTTCAGCACAAACTATCAGAAATAACATTCAATCTATCTGAATTTTTACAGTATAGAGTTTAATGCATATCCAATTGAATACGCTAACACTGCAGCAATTCCACCAATAATTAACGTAAATAAACCCGATTTAATTTTTGATTTTTTAACAATCTTTCCCTTGATAGATCCAACCAAGAAAAATGCTAATGCTACTAAAATTGTTGAATACATGAATGCATCATAATTTGAATCAACTCCTATCGTGATCAAGATCATAAAAGGAATTAATGGAATTAATCCAATAACATTGAATCCAAAAAATGTACTTAATGAACTATCTAAAGGACGCTTATCTCCTTCTATCAGTCCTAATTCTTCTTTCATCATTGTATCTACCCAAACCTTTCGCTTTGAAGTAATTACTTTGACGACTTCTTCAAGTAATTCTTCTTTGAATCCTTTTTTGGCATAAATCTCTCTAATCTCTTCTCTTTCTTGTTCTGCAAGATTGTCAATTTCCCACTCTTCTTGCTTCCTTTTCATTTCAATGTATTCATTTCTGGCCTTTGAAGATTGATAGTTTGCCGCAGCCATTGAAAATCCATCTGCAAATAAATTAGCAAATCCTAAAATTAGAATTATTCCTGGTGATAGTCCTGCACCTACTACTCCTGCAACTATTGCAAAAGTTGTTACAGCTCCATCAATAGAACCGTAAATAAATTCCTCAAAATGCCATTTCATTTGTTACATTTTTTTGTTATTGCTTTGATTAATTAACATGAATAATTTCAATATTGAAAATCAACACTGTTTCTTATATTGAATAACATGAATCAACAAATATGTCAAAAATTCAGAAAATTCTGGTACCTCTAGATGGTTCATCAAACTCGATGAGAGGATTGGATACTGCAATAGATATTGCAAAGGGATGTAATGCTGAAATTACTGGATTCTATGTATTTCATTTACCTCTAGCAGCAGGAGTAAAATACACACAAAAAATGAAAGATGACGCACAGAAAAAAGCAGTAAAAGCTATAGGTCCTGCAATGAACAAAACTCAAAAATCTGGTGCCACATTCAAATACAAAACTGGTGGTGGTAACACTGGTTCTGAAATATCTAATTTTGCTCAGAAAGGAAAATTTGACTTGATTGTGATTGGAGCTAGAGGTTTGGGTGGAGCAAAAGAAGCATTTCTTGGAAGCACATCAAATTATGTTATGCACAAAACAAAAGTCCCAGTGTTGATTGTAAAATAGATAAATATTTTTTCAAATATTTTTTACTTGCGTTATATTTTTAATTCATTAAATTAATTTTTCATATAACATTTAATATGGTGTATGTGTAACGTCAATTAGTAGTTATTTTACTTAATTATTCCGGTATTTTACGTTGATAATGTTTCAACTGTATTCAAAAATTACCTATTACAATTTGTTTTTATTTGACGAATGGTAATAATAATTAACAGTATATGGTAAATTATTCAAATGATTATGATGTAAAGTGTCAACTAGACACTTGCAAAACCTATCCTGCAATAACTGATTCTGAACGTGGAGAAATTATTTGCGGGGGATGCGGTCTTATTCTAGTGGACAGTATGTCTGATATGTCGTATGAAAATAATGGTTATTCCTCAGAAGATTTTATGAATTTGGCAAGAACTGGTCCTGCAACATCGTTAACAATGTATGATAGAGGACTATCAACCATAATTGGTACAAATAAAGATTCGACTGGAAAATCACTATCTAGTAAAACAAAATATGATTTTAACAGATTACGTACATGGGATCAACGAAGTAAATCTAAACAAACTGCTAATTTTAGCAAGGCATTCACTATAATGAATGGTATGAAAACAAAGTTGGGACTACCAAACAATGTTGTTGAAACTGCAGCGTACATTTACAGAAAAATAGTTCATGCGAAATTAACTAGAGGACGAACCTTGGCTTCCCTGATTTCAGCCTCATTATACGCTGCATGTAGGGAACACAATATTCCTAGAACTTTGGATGATATTGCAGTTGCTGGAAATGTGGAGAGAAGACTACTTTCTAGAGATTTGAGAACAATTGTAAAAAAACTTGGATTAACTCTTAATCAATATGATACAACTTCGTTCATCTCAAAAATTTCAAATAATCTGAATTTGGGAGAAAAAACCAAGCGAGATGCATTTGAGATACTGAAACGCTGTGAATCCGAACAGATCACTGCCGGAAAACATCCTGTAGGTCAAGCTGCTGCTTCGTTGTATCTCTCTTGTATTATGAATGGTGAAAAACTCAGTCAAAAGAAATTCTCAATAGAATCTGGAGTAAGTGATGTTACAATTCGAAACAGGGCTTCTTTGATAACAAAAACTCTCAAAATTATGAATCTGTAGTTGATTGATGAGTTAATTTAACATTAGTTGATGACTTTTTAATTAAATTTATGATAAAACTCACATTCAAACATTATAGGAATTGTAATATCTCATTGCATTCTCTTGGATTTGATTATCTTAAATATCCTGAAGATGTATCTTAACTGTGTCTGATCCCGAATTTCCAATTGAAGATATTAAAAATAAAATAAAAGATATTTTGTTAGAACCTGAAATTAGATTTTGTGGTCTGATTGATCGTAACGGTGAATTAATTTTAGGTGATGTTAAGAGTGGACTGATTCTTCTTGAAAATGATTCTAGAAGGAGACAAATGTTTCAGGAATTGGCACATAGAGTAGCAAATAGAGAAGGCTTTGATGCTAATTTAGGTAGGGTAAAGTACTCTTCTTCAAGACGAGAAAAGGTTGTGATGATGAGTTTTCCTATTGGAAGATACATTATACTAGTTGTTGCTGAACCTCATGTTAATATCGATAGACTTGGTTGGAAAATAATTGATAAATTAGGAAAACAATGGTCTGAGTTTCAAGGATTCTAAAATTCTTATCATGATTATAACATAACAAGTTGGGGACATCAAAATGGAAATAGAAAAAAAATATCAAACAGCATTAAATGATCTGATCTGCTATCTGAGAAATTCAAGACTTCTAACCGATGTTCATGTGGAAACTGCGTTTAGAAATATTCCAAGACATGAATTTGTTCCAAAATCTGATCTAGCATATGCATATTACAATGAACCATTACCGATAATGAAAAACCAGACTATCTCTCAGCCTGGTGTTGTATCTAGAATGACTGAGTGGTTAGATGTCAAAAATGGACAAAATATTCTTGAAATTGGTACTGGGTCTGGTTGGCAAAGTGGAATTCTATCATATTTGGTAGGAACTGGCACCGTATACTCCATTGAACGACATCCAGAATTAGTAAAATTCGCAAAAGAAAATCTTAAAAAATTAAAAATTGAAAATGTTCATGTAATTTTAGGTGATGGTAGTATTGGATATCCAAAATCCGCACCGTATGATAGAATAATAATCACTGCTGCTTGCACAGAAGTTCCTCTGCCTTTACTTGAACAATTAAATGAAAATGGGCTTTTACTTGCTCCTGTAGGAAATACTTCACAATCCTTAATTTTACTACAAAAGACTTCTAAAGGAATTATAGAAATAAAAAATCAACCAAATTATGTTTTTGTTCCTTTGCTGGGAAAATTTGGTAAGAAATGAAAATCCAAAATTTTTGGAATTATGTAAATCAGGGATTTTCAAAAATTAATCTGTCTAGGTTATTTTCTAATGTGATATTCACATGTGAAAATCTACCACTGAATTGATAATCTTCTACATGCTCTTTTACCCATGGCAAAAAAACCTGTAAAAAAATTGGCATCTTTGCCCCAAGTACCAAGTTTTTCCGAATTTGACAGGGTTTTTGACACTTTTAGAAGAGATTTGGAAAAATCATTTTTTTCTTTTCCTACAATGGATTTTCCATCTTTTCCAAAAATTCAAGAGTCTACATGTGATATGATTGATGAGGGCAAACAGTTTCGGGTAAAAATGAATGTGCCAGGCGTTACAAAAAAAGACATTGTTCTAAATGTGTCTGATAATGCTATGGAGATTCATGCAGAACATAAAGAAGAATCTGAAGAAAAGAAAAAGCACTATCTTAGAAAAGAACGCAGTGAAGTATCTTATGATCGAATTCTTCCATTACCTGAAAAAATACTCCAAGGAAAAGTTGAATCTAAACTCACTGATGGTGTATTGGAAATTATTTTACCAAAATCAAAACCAACACCACTTCAGAAAAAACGAACAATAAAGGTTCAATAATCTTTTTTAATTTTTTACCGCCGATATGCAAGGATAAAATGACATGTTTGTTTATGTCAAAACGAATTGCAGTAGTGATTGATGATGATAATCTAAAAAAACTTCAAACAAAACAATCTACAGAAATCAAAAAATCATCAAAATTAATTGCCTTTCAAGAATAATCAATGACCCGTCAGAAATTGTAAATAATATCACGTCCAGGGATGTGCGTCTTCACACCATATCTCAACTCCTTTAGATGTTCCATCAAGTGATTTACTTTTTTTAATCTCATCAAAAAGACATTCATCAGAACAATGAGTAGATTTGGGATTTTTCTTCATCCTTCCACATTTTTTACAAAACTTGTCCATAAACAATCTTGATTTTCACACATAAACTATGTTCCTTGAAATTCACAGTTGAAAATCACTTCAAATAAAACATCTTTTGTGTCTAATTTGATAAAATTTAAGTGTCATGTTCTTTATAACAATCACATGGGTTTCTTTACCGTCCAAAGAAAACCTTACATTCACAACAAAGAAAAAACAAGAACTGTAACATATCGATTACCTGTAAAATTAGTCGAAGAGATTGAGACTGAAGCTATGAATAACAACATATCTCACAATGTAATGGCAAGACAAATTTTAGAAAAGTACATTCAGTGGGATAGATTTGCAGATAAGATTGGAATGATTCCAGTCCCAAAAAAAATTCTAGACACGTTGGGAATAGAGATGAGTTCGGCAGAGATCAACGAGATAGTCAACATGATAAAACCCGTAATCAAAGATGCAGTGTTATTTATCAAAGGCAAATATGATTTGAAAAGATGTATTGAAACATTAGAAGACTATATGCGAGCATCAGGAATGAAGTCAGATCATAGAATTGAAGGAGAATTACATCACTTTATTATTCAGCATGGACTTGGAATGAACTGGTCGTTACTAACTGAACAACTTTTAAAAGAAATATTCCATGAATTTTTACCTAATCAAAATATTAAAGCACAAACCACGGAAGCCACTGTGATTGTTACCATCTCATTAGGGACTGATTTTAATGAGCACGAATATTAGAAAAATAAACTAGTTGAGGATTAACTCAACTTCTGTCTTACCATTGTTAAATGAACTTTGAATTCCTTTGACCTTGCTTTTGTACATAAATAGTCTTTTTCCTTCATCTGTAATCATTCCTGATGTTACAACTAGTTTGTTGTCATGAAGACTTTGCATTCTTCTATAGACTGTACTCATTGGAATTTGAGTCTCAGCAGTGATTTCAATTGCTGATTTTGGGGTATACATGATGGATTCAAGGATGGCTCTACAATACTTGTCTGATAAAATTTCAAGTATGCTGTCTTTTTTCTCTGTTTCTTCAACTTTGAAGGTTTGTTGTAATGTTTGCATGAATAAGAATGATTATAATTTGATATAATCAGTGAGTACACACTGTCTTACATTGTAAGATGAACAAAAATATGTTAATTCTGAATTAACTGTTTTAATCTAATTTAGAACCTTGACTGCGTCTCATTTTACGCCCTAAAAATGCAATAACCCATCCAATTGCTACAAGTATAGTTCCAAACAGAACATTCCATTGATGATATTTCGTGTATTCCTCTTCAAATCTTGGATCCTCTTGAAATTGTTCTTGTGGAATGTCTGTTAAATAAAGAGCCCATAGTGAAACTCCAACAAGTAATTGATGAAATGGACAGACATCATTTAGAAATGAAAATTTTACTTGAACACGCAATTAATGATCCTACATTAAAACAACGACTTTTAGAAAAAATTGAAAAACACATGCAATCATCAAATCCATAATTGTAAATACCCTTTAAGGATAAATTAAATATGATTGATCAAAACAATGTCAAAAAATTTGAAATCACTTCTGATGAATTATATGATTTACTCCAAAAAAAAGAATCATTATTGTTGTTTGACTTGAGATTACAAGAAACTTACAAGACAGGACACATCAATGGAGCCGTGCACGCTGTTTGTGATGTTAGAACTAAAGATACGATAATGCCTAAAATTCCAAAAAATATCAAACTAGTTCTCATCGATGATGATGGAATCATGTCTGAAGAAACTACAAAGATGATGCGTTCATTTGGATTAGATGCACACTATCTTCAAGGTGGGATGAAAAGTTGGAATAAAGAAGTAATTGAGGGAAGTCCAACTGCCGTGATAAAACCTGACGAACTCTGGAAAAAATTTCAAAACCCAAAACTGTTTTTATTGGATGTTAGAGACGCTGATGAATTTTCTGATTTTAAAATTCCCGGCAGTGTGAATATTCCACTCAAAGATTTATTCAAATCTGAGAATATATCTAAAATTCCCAAAGATAAAGAAATCGTAACAGTTTGTCCGCATGGAAATAGAGCCATGGTTGCAACCTTTGCATTAGCAAGAAATGGAATCAAATCCAATGTTCTTGATGGTGGTCTTGCAGGATGGAGTCAAGTACTCAATGCAGTAAAAGTTGCAGAAAATCCTACAGTAATTCAAGTAGAAAAAATTGGCAAAGGGTGCCTCTCATATATTGTAATTTCTGAAGATGAGTCAATAGTAATTGATCCGCTTTATCCAACAGAAAAATATCTGGAAATTGCAAAACAAGAGAATGTAAAAATTACTAAAATAATTGACACACATCAACATGCAGATCATGTATCTGCAGCACAAGAATTGGCAACTCTATCTGGGGCTTTGATGTATGAAAGCAATCTTGAGGTGTGGGATAGATCATCTGCTTTTTTGGATGATGGACAAATAGTGACGTTTGGCACATCAAAACTTCGTGTAATTCATACACCCGGTCATACTCCTGGGAGTTTGTCATATGTGGTAAATGAAAAATATGTTTTCACTGGAGACATCCTGTTCATTGAAAGTATTGGAAGGCCTGATCTTAGGGATAATGCAGAAGAATTTGCAGAGCAACTTTATGATTCATTGCATAGCAAGCTATTGAAACTTCCTTTAGACACAATAGTTTTTCCAACACATCACGGAATATCTGTGATTCCTGAGAATGGAATCTATTCAACTACAATAGAAAAGGCAAAAAAACACGATGTGTTAACTCTGTCAAAAGAAGAGTTTGTAAAACAAGTAGTCAGTGTTACAGTACCTCGACCTATGAACTATCAAAAAATAATTCAGATAAACAAAGGCTCTATACCTTTAGTTAAAACTGACATTCCTGATTTAGAACTGGGACCAAACAGATGTAGCATTACTGGGAGGTAAATTCACCTAATGGATCTTACAATGCTGAATTCTGCAATTGGATTTGGACAACAATCCTGGAAAACTATTGTTTTTAGTATGATACTCTTAATTACTGTAGTATCTTATCAGTAGACCTTTTGAAGCCATTTAAGAATTGTAGGTCAAAAACAAAAATTTGTGATGATTTTCAACTTTAACAATCATGTGCAATTTAAAAATAGGACTCAAAATATTACTTTATTTGTGGTTTCAAAGGATAAGGCATTGATAATTATTGCAATTGTAGTGGGTGTTGGAGCTCTGGCAGGAATGATCGGCTTAATTGGTCAAGGAAATGTTAGACATGTTTTAATTTTTTGGCAAGAGAAAGTTGAACAGACTGTTGCTTTTGAAGATATTGATGGAATAGTTCAACTTCAAGGGATAGTGGGTATTGGCGGCGAACCAAATCCTCATTTAATAACTAGAACTTCATTTGCATACGTCTTAACTGTCATCAATAATGGTGATACTCATCATAGATTATACATTGAAGGATTAGATGTTCAAACAGATTTGTTAGAACCTGGAGCCAGAGAAACCATTACAATATATCCTACAAAAGAAGGTCTTTACAAATACTATGATAAACGACAATATCTTGAACATTTGGGATTTGTGGAAGTGGTAACTGTAGTTCCTAGTGATGAATTTACAGGAATTTTTCGTGATTTAATTTAAAATCAACGTTGACAATCAATTAACTTGTTTTTATTAATGGTTTTTTCATCATTCGCATGAAACAAGTTCTTGGAATCACATTACTTTCACTTTTGATAACTGTGTATAGTTCTGAGTATGTCTATGCAGAGCATGTTTTCGAAGATATGGGAGCATATGCACAATATCTTGATATTTCTCAATTAGAATCTGAAAAAGTCACTTTTATTTTTGATGATAAATCATACGATGTTTACTATGGATATCATGGGAGTCTTGATGCTATGGACTCTGATGCTGTTTTTCCATCATTGTCTTCTATGAATGTAAATGAGGAAAGAAAATCTATTGAAATTTTTATGGATGACGTTCCTGAAAAGACAGATTTTTGGGTACGAGTTCCTGAAGATGTCCTTTATGCTGATGGTGAAAAATTCATAGTTTTAGTTGATGGTATAGACACTAGATATGATTTAATGAAATTTCCAAGTGATCATGTAATTGGATTCATTATTGATGAAAAAACAAAAAATATTGAAATAATTGGGACTGAAGTTATTCCTGAATTTGGCATGTTTACAATATTATTATTGGGTGTTTCGATGATTGGATTGATATGTTTTACACGAAAATCATTCTTTGTAAATAGCTGGAATGGGTTAACCAAGTGATACTATGTCTTCAAAAAATAAAACAAATCAGGAAAAATGTAAATCTATATTGGAATTACCTGAGATAAGATTCGTAGGATTCCTAGATTATATGGGAAATCTCGTTGTAGGTGATTTCAAACCTGGGTTATCTCCCTTAAAAGATGAATATGAACGGAAAAAGATGTTTATGGAAGCAGTCTTGAGAATTAGAACTAGGCAGGATTTTGATGAAAATTTAGGTCCAGTCGAATATGCTGCTGCTAGAAGAAAAAATATTGTAACTATGACTATTCCATTTGTGGATACAATTCTCTTCATATCTGCAGAACCTACAGTAGATATTGATGTACTTGCAAGAAAAGTTTTAGACTTGTTGTAGCTGTTGTAAAAATGAAGCATAAAATAATAATTTTTAAAAAAATCATTGAAAAATTATGACCGAATACAGTTATCTTTCTTCATTAAAGAATAAAGAATTTTTAATTTTAAAAAAACTATGTGATGATTCACTTTCATTAAATTCTAAAGAAAAACTCCAAGCAGAATTAGAAGAAGTTAGAACAGAGATTAAAAAATTAGGATAATCTCTGAAAAATTCTCCAAATACTCAATTATCCATTTTCATTTGTGGTAATTGCCTTGTGTTTTTTATATCTAGTTGAGTTAGTAAAATTATGAAATATGCCTTAGATTATAAAAATACGCCAAGAACAATAAAATACGAATCCACTCTTGCGGATGTCTTAAAAAAAATAATTGATGAAAAAAAAAGTCGACTTTTAGTCACAGAAAATGGCAAAATCACAGGCATTGTTACTGAAAAAGATTTGGGCGTCTTTCTTCTAACTGATAACACTGAAAGAAAACTAGATGAAATTCCATTGTCTACAATTTTCAAAAAAATAATTTCGGTTGATGAACATACAAGCATGATAGAATGTGCCGAAATAATGCTGACAACATCTATTGGTTCATTGGTCATAAAATCCGGAGATGAAGTTGTTGGAATCTTAACAAAGACTGATCTTGTGAGATATTACACAAAAACACACCCTGACGAAAAGATAGTTGGAGAGTACATGTCTCCGTATTATGCCTGGCAATACTCTGACACTCCTCTATACAAAGTGGTTCTAAAAATGATTGACGAAAAGATATCTCGTGTAATACTTCGAAATAATGATGAAGTACCTGTAGGAATCATTACGTTTCGAGATTTATTTGAATTGGCATTAAAACAAGGAAACTATGATGATGTTCTTGATAACACTGATCCTGTGATGTCTGTGATATTTCCTAGAAAAGGATTCATTTCTGAATCTGGGTTTGGTGGAAGTGTAAAAGTTAATGATATCATGAGTAAAGATATTGTTTCTGTAAATTATGATGATGATTTGGCAAAAACAGGAAAATTACTTTTAGATAAAAACATCAATGGTGCAGGAGTTTTATCTAAACATGGTAATATCGTTGGAATAATCAGCAAGACTGACATTGTAAAAGCTGTAGCGTTTTTAAAATAACTATAGAATAGAATTGAAAGATAATATTTTCACTAAACGTACAATTTTTTTGTTACTTACTGGTATTGGGCTAGTTTTGTTTTGGAGAGGCATCTGGGAAGTTTCAGCAAAATTCTTCTCTGAAGACTTGAGTTTGATTATAGGGCTGATCATTTTGATTTTTGTTGCAATATATGAGCGACGACAAATTTTCCAATTTTTTGGAGGTGGGCATTGATTGATTTATGTAATAAGAAAAATATTATTTCCTAATGACTTTTGAAATAATTCTATTTCCTCTTGATTCTTTAACATATATTGAAAATACTCTATTTTCACATGTGAGAATTTTGATCTAATTTAACTATCAATCTTGTTTTCTATAATTATGAGAGATGATACTTTCTGTCATTGTGGTTCTTGTGGACATGAAAAAACTGATGAATGCTACACAAAACAATGTTCATGTTGTTTGACTGATCATCAAGGTGCATTTGGTAAAAATAAATGAGGCTAAAATTTAGAAATGATTACATCTAAAAAAGTAATTTTAGAGCAACATGTACTGTGGTTCCTAACTCAAAAAACTGGCATTGATAATACAATAAATTGAAATCTGAATACCGCATCTATTAAAATGATTGAAATGTATGACCATAAACTAGAATATGTTTTAATGATTGGGGTTGCATTGAGTGGTAAAACCACTTATCTCAAGGCAAATTTTAATCATGAACGCGTGGCTTTATCATTTTTTGATAATGATAGAAAAAAAGAATTCCAACACATCGAAGAATGTCTCAAAGAAGGAAAAAATGTGGTAATTGATGATACAAATCTAACTGTTGCTATACGAAAACAACACATAGATCTTGCAAAGAAATACCATGCTAAGGTGAGAGGAGTTTTAATGAACACCTCAAGTGTATTACTTGAAAAAAGACAAAAAAGTAGACGTGATCCATTCCCCATAGTAGTAATTTACAAACAACTCAAACAACTAGAAACACCAGTAATTGAAGAAGGATTTGATGAATTAATTGTAAAAAAAGATTATGAACAACCTAAAAACACCTAGTTTGATTTTGAAATCAAAATTGATTTTTGAAAAATAATAACAAAAGATGTGATCGAACGTTTAGAAATTTAACCTAAAAGTAATTATTTTTGGCTCAGGTTTTTTAACAAAAACGTAATCTTAGTATGTTCATTGAGTCAGAGACATCTCGCGGTGTTAGCTGGAAGAGCCCAATGCTCACATAAACTAGTTAATGCATTTCAGAGTCTCCATAGTGAAGGAGACTGACTTTTTTTTCATGTGGAAGATAAACTAAGATTTAATCATCAAACAGTATTTTAGTGCCAATTAAGACATCATAATGGATGACAGAAATTCAGCTAGCAGGTTCAGGTGGATGGATTAATGCAGATCTTAACGATGATCAAGTAAATAAATCAAAACTTGTTCCAAACATGGATAAGCATTTTCTAGCATCACTTGAAAAACTAGATACTGCAAAAATGATAAAACATTTTTGTAAACAGTGTAATTCTGAATTTGATGGTCCAACCCAGATACAAATAGAAGAGCAACCAAACGAGGTAGTTGCCGATGGATTAATTTTGATAGAGAGAGGACAATATACTTGTCACAAATGTAATTCAATCATTGGAGAATACAGAGTATTTCAGAAAAATGATTAAGACAACATCATACATGACTTTTCCTTAGAAATATAGAATTTTGTACCGATTGGGAAACTTGTCTGAATTTACAAATCAATGAGTTTTGAATAATCTATCATCAAAATGTAAAAATATACTATTTCAAACGTTTGTAAATTTCTTTAAATTCCATTGAGAGATTATATGAAAGGTTTAGCATATGTGTTAATTTATTCATCGAGGTCATACCATTTCCAATTTGTCTCAGGATTGTCAAAGCTTTTTGTGGGGAAGTTACAGAGGGAGGTTTTTGACCTGTCCATGTTTTAAAAGAATCTTCTACATCTAAACAAAAATTCAAAATAAATTCTCTCCAGTAAGGCATTCCATGTATATTCTTTTTTCCTAGACATATTTGTGATAATTCATGAAATTCATTTTTTCTATCTGTGTATAATATTTCAAGAGCTTTGTTAATTTTTTCTTCTGTATATTTTGCACTGTTTAACATATACATTCCTGCAATGACCATGATCATAACTCATCACGTTGGCAGATAAACTGATTCGATATTCTCA
This sequence comes from Candidatus Nitrosopumilus sp., assembly GCF_040878665.1. GTDB lineage: Archaea > Thermoproteota > Nitrososphaeria > Nitrososphaerales > Nitrosopumilaceae > Nitrosopumilus. Next base: position 27,621 of record NZ_JBBDLU010000002.1, read on the forward strand.
TATGTGAAAATAAAGTCTATTTATCTAATTGAAACTCTTTTTTTAGTAGTTTTTCGTGCTGGTCTGTCAGTTTTTTCAGTTTTCAATTTTGGTTTATCTGTTGATATACTCACGCCTTTTTTTTGACCTTTACGTCTTGCATCATTACGTATTTTTTCATTTTTTTGTAATTTTTTTAATTCCTCAGTATCTGTTTTACGAGTTTTATTTCGAACCATCCATATCCAATATTAATCTCTGTAATAAATAACAATCTCATATTCATATTTGATTATCAGCATCTTCTTTTTATTAAATCTGCAAATAAATCAAATTCATGGATTCTGTTACATCGGAGAAAATTTATGGATATTTAAGAGATATACAAACTGCCAAAGTAAAGTCACTAATCACTAAAGTCATTACAGTTGAGCCATCAGATTTACTTTCAAGTGTAATTGATAAAATTTTAAAAAATAATTCATACGATGTTTTTCATTTTAATGGGAAATCTACCCTTTCAACTAATACTAGAGTATTACTCGATGCCAAAAATATTTCTAAAATGGATGTTGAATCTCTCCTTTATTCTGTTTCTCATATTGACTCAAATGATACAATTCAAAAGGCTGCAAAGATTATTTCAGATTATAGAACTCGTGAGGCACCAGTAGTAGAAAATAACAAAATAATTGGAGTTGTCACTGCAAAAAAAATCTTGGAATTACTTTCAACTAAAGGCAACAAATCGATCAAAGCCAAAATGATTTACACTAAAAATCCCATCACAATATCTTCGGAAAAACATCTTAGCAATGCTAAGAAGATAATGACTTCAAAGAGACTGGATCATCTCCCTGTAATGAATAATGGAAAAATAAGACAAGTTCTCACCCCTGCACATATCATAGAATATCTCATACCACAAGAACGTCAAGGTAACAGGTCTGTAGGAATCCGAACTGCACATAAATTAGAATTTGAAATTGGAAATATAGGAAGTATGCGAATTCCTCAATGTACTCCTGATGATGATCTTGACAAAATTCTAAATTCTATGTTAAAAACTGACACTTCTTGTTGTTTAGTTAAGATAGGAGAAACTCTTGAGGGAATAATTACATTTAAGGATATTCTTGAATTGATATCAAAATCATAATTAATAACACGTTCTAATTCATTACTACAACAAGCACAATTTCATACCTAAATAGGGGGCATTCTATTTTTATTGAATCACAATAATTTTTCTTTTTTTGATATCATCATTAAGAATAATTTTGCATTCCTCGTCAGGAAAAATAGTTAGATGTGTTTTTAGGAATTTTGTTTTTAATTTTTTAGATTTATTTTTTATTGTGTGTTGTTTTTCAAATTTACTGTAAATGGATATTATCAAATTAGTGCCAAATGAAAATTAAAAATGATTTGGATTTAAACCGCAATTATCTTTAAAAATCAATGGTGATAATGGTATTATCTCTTTAAATATTATTTTTGTACATTATAGTATGCATTAGACTTCGGTTTGATGCAACACACGGAAACGTAGGGTGATAACTCAATGCGGTATACATTGGTATATGGTATAATGCGTTTCCGTGATCTATTAATTTAATATATTTAGCAATGAATTAAGTACTTAAACAAAATGACGCCAAGTATTTTTTGATATGAGATACAATCACAGATAAAATTAAATGATAAACGGATGAAAATTCATTGTAAGATATTCAAATTTTTAAAGAACATAGTAAAGTGATGATGGATGAAACAAATAGAATATGTACTGATGATTGGAGTTGCTTTAAGTGGAAAGACTACATATAGAAAGATAAATTTCAATTATGACGAGCATTACCATATTTTAACAACCGTAGGAAAAAGAATTGGAATACATAGAGTTGTCTCAAAGAAGGAAACGTATCATGGTTGATGATACAAATCTAACTTTATCAATACAAAAACACGAACAAAGACAAAAGCACAACGTAATTCAATTCTATTATCGCTAATTTACAAACAGAACAAAGAACTTGAGATACCTATCCTGGAGGAAGGTTTTGATCAATTAATCGTAAAAAAAGACCACGAACAGCCAAAAAGCATCTAATTTTGTTCATGCTGTAAAAAATACCATTCAACTATTCGGGACTGAAAAACAATATTGTCTAATTAACAATTTATCATAATTATCAAAAACAGGAATCAGAATAACACTAATCTAAAGAACTATTATTTAGATTGTAATATGAATCCTGAAATTCAGAAAAAGATTGATGAGATAATGTATGAAACAAATGAAAAGATTTCGGCAATTGTTAATGAAATAAGAGATATTCGATTTTCTAAAATGAGCGAAAGTGAAAAACAACTCAAATGTGATAATCTCAGATTGGAATTTGAGCAAGTAATGATTAAAGAAGAAGAAAAAGTAGTAAAAGTGATGAAGGAATATCCATGAAAATTAATGAGATTGACCCAGATTATGAAACGGTAAAGATTGATCAGATTGGGGTGATTGATTCTCTTAACGGAGCAGTTGTATTCAGAGACGAAACAGTAGAATTTACAATGTCAGGTTTTTCATCTGAAGTTGCAAGATACATTTCTAATTTTTTAGAAGGAAAACGTGAGGAACCGCCGACCATATACAAATTGGTTGAGCAGATTTGTGAGGAAAATGAGATGTGCCTAGTCAAAGTCAAAATCTATGAAGGTGGAGATATTTTTAGAGCAAATCTGTATTTTACTGGAAAAAAAGATCTAGTGTTTAGAAACTTTAGAGCATCAGATGCAATAGCATTGGCAACATATTACAGCATTCCAATTTTAATAAGAAAATCACTTTTGAAAAAAATTGAGAATCAGAAATAAATTTGAAGGAATTGTTATTGGAGGTCATTCTTCAGGTGTTGATTTAACCACATTTGCTAACAATCCTGCAAACAAGATTGATCAAATTGTAATTGGATCCAGAGGAATGGGATTTCCAAAGGAATTATTTTTTGGAAGTACATCAAACTTTGTCTTACATAAGGCAAAGGCTCCAGTGACCATAGTGAAATAAGATTCTGGGTAGTCTACGTGGGTTAGAATAGGATCTTCTACGTGTTTATTTCCGTGGTTAGTCTTACTCTTTCTATTTTGGATAGATTTGACAATCTTAATTTTTGTAGCATCACGTTTGGTTTTTAATCGGTGGTGTATAGGACATGCGCCTGATATCACTAATTGTTAATGCACAAATGTTAAAGATTGGTAATCTGACATACTATACACTTTTTGTAAATCTATAGGCACAAAAAGTGTTAAAGATACTTCATTATCATACTTGTTATTTGTTTAACAAAATTTAGTTGGGACATTTGCTGTTAAAGTTGATCTCAGATTATGACTTTTTGTGGGTTTTCCTATCTATTTTACAACTTTTTGGTATTTAGGAGAGTGTATGATTGATAATCTCCACTCACTTATAATACAAAAAATTCAAATCATATTTGATAGCAATGCATGGTATGTCCTCTGTTTTTAAGGTACATTTGCATAAATTAATTTCAAATAATCTGTATGTTCTGTTGATTTTGTTTTCAGTATTTTTTTTAATATATCTTGGATGGATCTATGCTGAACCTATTTTTGATTTTAGTTTTGGATCTGTTGGTAATGATGATGGTCAATTCAAAGCACCAATTGGAATAGCACTTGATTCTGCAGGAAAC
>NZ_JBBDLU010000002.1:31421-164036 GCF_040878665.1 Candidatus Nitrosopumilus sp.
ATCTATGTTGCAGATACAAACAACAACAGAATTCAAAAATTTGATTCATCTGGTAACTTCATCTTAAAATTTGGACAACAAGGTAAGAATGATGGTCAATTCAAAGCACCAAGTGGAATAGCACTTGATTCTGCAGGAAACATCTATGTTGCAGATACAAACAACAACAGAATTCAAAAATTTGATTCATCTGGTACATACGTTTCGCAGTTTGGAAGATCTGGATCTGGAGATGGTCAGTTCCGTGTTCCTCAAGGAATATTTGTTGACAACTATAATCGAATATTGGTATCCGACACTGGCAATCATAGAATTCAGCAATTTGATATCTCTGGAAATTTTGTTCTAAGTTTTGGTTCATTTGGTACGGGTGCAGAGCAATTCAAGTATCCACAACAAATTACAATGGATGGATTGCGGGGATTTGTTGCAGATACAAACAACAATCGCATTTGGTCTTTTTATTTTCCTGAACCTCCTATCGCAGATGAACAGCGAGTATCTACTACAGAAGAAACGCCAATCTCAATTACACTTACGGCAACTGATGCAAACAATGACTCTTTGACATACTCTGTTGTATCATCCCCAATCCATGGGATACTAACTGGGACAGCACCGCTATTGACATACAGCCCAAATCCAGATTATTTTGGAACTGACTCGTTTACATTCAAGGCAAATGATGGAAGTCAGGACAGTAATGTGGCCACTATCCTCATTGACATAGGAAACATAAATGATCCCCCAACAAGTAACAGTCAAGCAGTTACAACAAATGAGGATACACAGTTGGCAATTACTGCTACAGCGTCAGATCCGGAGGGAGATGCACTTGAGTTTATTATGATCAACACAGTACAGCATGGAACAATTTCAGGTACGTTACCAAATGTGATCTATACGCCAGAATTAAATCATTATGGCTCTGACAGTTTTTTATTTAAAGTAAATGATGGTCTTGTGGACAGTATTACATCTACAATATCTATCACCATAAATCCAGTAAATGATCCTCCAATTGCATATGATGTTAATGCAACACTAAATGAAGATACTTCAATTTACACAAGCAGTATTCCTTACCAACAATCAGATGTAGAAAATGATTCACTGTCGTTGATTATTGTGTCATCCTTATCTCATGGTACTTTATCAGGTGATCTTACTGATTTAATCTATACGCCAGATCCGAATTATTATGGAATGGATTGTTTGACATTCAAGTTTAATGATGGTGAATTTGACAGTAATGTGGCTACTGGTTGTGCTATAATTCTTCCAGTAAATGATCCTCCTGTAGCAGATGCTCAATCCATACAAACAGATGAAGACATTCCAATTGACATTACGCTAACTGGCGCTGATGTAGAAAATGATTCTCTGACATATCAAATAGTTTCACAACCATCTCATGGCATTCTTTCAGGGGATGTACCAAATATTACATACACGCCAGATCAAAATGAACATGGACTTGATAGTTTTACTTTTCGAGTTTATGATGGAAGTGAGTATAGTACATCTAAAATAATCTCAATTACAATCAATCCAGTAAATGATTCACCAGTTGCACATTCTATGAATTTTACAACTGCTGAAGATACTCCGTTTGTAAATACAATTCCAGTTGCAGCAGATGACGAAGATTCACCGCTGACCTATATTCTTATCAGCCCACCGTCACACGGAACCCTTTCAGGGGATCCACCATTTATGACATATACTCCAGATTTGGATTATTTCGGTTCTGACAGTCTTCAATTTATGGTGAATGATGGAGAATTAGACAGTAATATTGCCACATTATACATGGCTATAGGTCCAGTAAATGATCAGCCTACAACATTTTTGCAATCACTTACAACAGACGAGGATATTCCACTTGATGTTATTTTACAAGCCTCAGATCCAGACAATGATTCATTAGAATATGAAATAGTTCATAACCCACCACACGGCTTGATTTCTGGCACTCTGCCAAACGTTACATATACGCCAAATCAAAATTACTATGGAACAGATAATTTTTCATTTAAGGTAAATGATGGTATTTCTGATAGTAATACATCAACCATATCAATTACAATCAATCCAATAAATGATGTACCAATTATACATGATGTTGACATAACTACACAAGAAGATACGCCATATCAAGGTATGAACGAATACTTGAAAATTTCATCAGATGTAGAAGATGATCCTCTGACATTTGTTTTACTGTCCCCACCAACTCATGGGGTTTTATCCGGAACAATTGGCAACCTTACGTATACTCCTACCACTAACTATTTTGGTTCAGACTGTGTTATGTTCAAGGCAAACGATGGTAAAATTGACAGTAATGTAGCATCTGCATGTATGACGATACAGTCAGTAAATGATCCTCCTGTAGCAGATGATCAACAAATCGCCATGGAATCAAACACTCTACAATCAATCACATTAACTGCAACAGATGTTGAAGATGATCCTCTTTCATATGTGATAGTTTCATCACCTGCACACGGGACTTTATTTGGACTTGCACCAGAAATAAAATATTTGCCAAATAGAAATTATATTGGTATTGACACATTTACATTCAAAGCTGATGACGGAAATGCTACTAGTGTATATGCCACAATATCGCTTACAATAAACCAATCAACAGAACAACAAACAGAACAACAAACAACCTCAACTGGAAATTCTAATAGTTTTACAATCCCAAGAATCTCAAAGGTCACTATCGATACAGAATCGGGAAATTCTCTTTTCTATGACTTTACAGGTTCGATAAATACACTAAGGGCAACAACTGGTGAAAAAATAACATTACAAGCAACGCTTGATGATGTAGAAGCCAGCAAAGGAATAATTCATTTTGGCATGTATACAAATATTCGAAAAACAACTTCTGACATCAAACACAGTAACGCATACGTTGTTTTTGATATTGGATCTCCGCTAAAAGTTGTAGATACAGATAAGATTTTCAAAGATATTCAACTTGATACCTCGTATCGTGATAAATCGATGATAGTAGATATAACATTTACATTTGATAAACCCATGAAGGAATCTGACATAATATTGGAGGTGTGGAATCAAGGCCGACATCCACGATATGAGACAATCCAATCATCTTTGATAGTGGAGTCATCTGATTATTCTGAATCTAACGTTTCTGGATCTGTAGTGATGGCTGAGACAAAGTTAACGGAACCGATAAGAGTGTTTTCTACTGCTGGGGGAAAAATCATTGAAGTGAAAAATAACGGAGTTTTAACTCTAAAAACTAAAGATGTTGGAATAAAAATTGACGGATTTATAGAAAATTCAGTACGTCGTGATAAAATTGATTTGATGATTTTGGGGCCTGATGACTCTGTTTACAAAACAAGTGGTTTTGTAAACCGTGATAACTCATATTCTGTCATAGGCAAGCTCAATACCAAATGGGCAAGTGGTTTTTATGACATTCTAGTTAGCTACAATGAAAAAGAAATAGAAAAAATCAGATTTTTTGTGACAGACAAGGAAATGCCAGATGGACAATATCCTGCAATTTTATCCCAACCTGAAAAAATTTCTGCTGTTTCTCAATATCTTAATGGTAACATGACAAAAGAGAAACTTAGTTTACATTTTCAAAATATTGGCTGGTCTGAATCTAGGATAAATGACTTTATTGCAAACAACAGCCTAGTACAAACAAATCCGTACACATTTTACATTCTGGCAGGGTTGATTCCATTACTGTATGTGCTAGTAAGTGTCTTGAGTACGAAAAAAACCTTGTAATCAAAATCTTATACTGGATATGCTGTATGGTTCAACAGTGACACTTGGATAGATTTTAAAAATAGAAAAAGCTTCATAATTCGGCAATATTCGTCATTTTTGAGGAAATCAGAGAGAACCCGTCGGAATAATCATCAGCACAAGTCTTCAATAGTTCAAGTAATTAACACTTTGACTTTAACCAGTAGATTCTTATCTAAAATTTTTAGGAAAAACCCATGGCCAAGATTAAACAAAATTCTCCAGTGTTATTCTTCTATAACAATTCCAAAAAATGGCTAACAAAAATCTCAAAAAAAGAATCTTTTCACACACATATTGGAGTAATAAAACACTCTGATGCTATTGGCAAGGAGTATGGTTCTAAATTAATCACTAACAAGGACAAGTATGTCTATCTTCTTGAACCAACAATGTATGACTATGTAATGAAAATTCAACATGGAACCCAAATCGTGTATCCAAAAGACATTGGTTATATCATTACAAGGGCTGGAATTGGTGATGGACAAAAAATTTTGGAAATTGGAACTGGCAGTGGTTCACTGACTTCCTTTATTGCAAGCATTGTAAAACCACGTGGACATGTTTACACTTTTGATGTTGATGAGAATTTTATGAAAATTGCTGAAAAGAATATTAGAAAAGCTGGTGTTTCAAAATATGTTACACAACATAATTTGGATTTAAAGATTGCAAAAAAAATGCCTCTGGAAGATATGGACGTAGCATTAATTGATTTGGGTGATCCGTGGGTTGTAATACCTCAAGTAAGACAAATGCTAAAAGGCAGTGGATGTGTCTTTGCTATTTGTCCTACCATGAACCAATTAGAAAAATTGACTATGGCATTAGTTGAAAACGAGTTTACTGATATTGAATCTACTGAACACATTATCCGAACCATAGAGGCTAGAGAAGGAAAAACTAGACATTCTTTCATGGGAATAGGACATACGACGTATCTATGTTTTGCAAGAAAGGCTTTTTTTGATAGAGATTCTAGAAAATCATCAGAAGAGCCAAAAACTGTTCCTGAAATAGATAAGAAAATACCAAAGATAAAAAAATCAACAACTACCAAAAAATCTGTCAAAAAAACTTCCTAAACCTTACTCGATCTTCAAAACAAGATTTATTCATCTATTTTTTAGAGTATATTGTATGGTAAGAAAAAACCTCACTTTGTCTATTGTTAAAAAATTCATTCCAGTACGCAAAGCCAAATCCCGAAAAGGCGATAATGGTATTGTCCTAGTCGTAGGTGGCAGCTACATTTACCATGGAGCTCCAATATTATCTTCCATTGCCGCATTGAAATGTGGTACTGATCTAGTATACACGTCTGTTCCAAAAATCAATGTTACTCCAACACGTGCCATCTCTCCAAATTTGATAGTGATACCTTTAGTTGATCAAAAATTAACTTTGGGGGCTGTGAATAAACTAATTGGTGCACTGCCACATAATTTACAATCTGCAACAATCGGAATGGGACTTGCAGTACAAGAAAAAAACTCTCTGTTACATTTTGTAAAGTCTTTACTTGATAGAGATGTGAGATTGTCTTTGGATGCAAGTGCTTTGATTCCTGATGTCCTTCCTCTTTTGGAAAACAAAAACGTGGTAGTGACTCCACATGCTGGAGAATTTAAGAGACTATTTGGTGAATCTCCTTCAAACTCAAAAAATGAACGAATTAAACTTGTAGAAAACAAAGCAAAGGAATTTGGAATTACTGTTTTACTAAAAGGCGCAATGGATGTGATTTCTAATGGAACTACTACGTATCTTTATGAGAAAAAAATACCTGCAATGACTGTTGGCGGAACTGGAGATGTTCTCTCTGGTTTGGTTGCAGGTTTATTGTCAAAGAATCGCAATGCCTTGGAATCTGCCGCTGCTGCAACATTCATCAACGGCTTGGCAGGTAAGGCAGCACAAAAGAAACTAGGATTACACATGACATCTATGGATCTTTTAAATGAAATTCCTAGCGTTATGAAACCATTTGATAAAATTGTATGACAAGCATGAATTCCATAAAATACATTGACGCAAATATGGGTAGTTTGATCTCCGATCTTCAATTATTGATTCGTCAACCCAGTGTCTCTGCAAAAAATGAAGGTATTGAAGAATGTGCCAAGTTAGTTCAAAAACTATTGAAAAAATCTGGAATAAAGTCCGAAGTCTTACGATTAAAGAAAAATATTGCACCTATTGTTTATGGTGAAATAAAATCCAAGCAAAACCCATCAAAAACTTTGATGTTTTACAATCATTATGATGTGCAACCTGCTGAGCCATTTGATTTGTGGGATGATCCTCCATTTAGTGGCATTAGAAAGGGAAACAAGATTTTTGGACGTGGTTCATCTGATGATAAAGGTGAGTTAATCACCCGCATCAAAGCTGTTGATGCATGCCTTAAGACAACTGGTGATGTACCATGTAACATCAAATTTGTAATTGAAGGCGAAGAAGAAATTGGTAGTACTCACATTGAAGATTATTTGAAAAAATACAAAAAGAAATTCTCTTGTGATGGCGTCATATGGGAATTCGGATATGTTGATTCTAAAAACAGACCTATCATTGGTCTAGGGATGAAAGGATTGCTCTTTGTCGAATTATCTGTCAAAGAATCCATCAGAGATGCTCATTCAAGCTTGGCAGTCTTGATAAAAAATCCTGCATGGAGATTAATCGATGCAATCAAAACACTAAGAGATTCTGATGGAAAAATTCTCATCAAAGATTGGTACAAAGAGGTTACTCCTTTATCAAGAGGTGATTTGAAAATAATTCAAAAAGAACCATTTGATGAAACTGTATTTAAAAAAGAATTTGGAATCAAATCTTTTGTAGGTAATAAAAAAGGAATGGCTGCAAAAAGAGCCCTGGTTGGAGATGCTACTTGTAATATCGCAGGATTTGTTTCTGGATATACTGGTGATGGCGCAAAAACTGTTCTTCCAGGGGAAGCATTGGTGAAAATTGATTTCCGATTAATTCCAAAAATGGATCCAAAAAAACAAGTGTCACGATTAAAATCTCATCTAAAATCAAAAGGTTTCTCTGATGTTAACATCAAGGTTTTTCATGGTGAAGCAGCTGCTAGAACAGACTCTTCAGATCCTTTTGTGTCTCATGTTAAGAATGCAGCAGACAAATCTTTTGGTAAATCTATTCTGAATGTTTCAAATGCTGGAACTGGTCCAATGCATCCTTTTGTTGAGATTCTAAAAGCTCCGTGTATTTCTATTGGAAGTACATACATGTTTTCTCGAATTCATTCTCCAAATGAATTCACCAGAATTGATTTGTTAAAGAAAACAACAAAGTGTATGTGTCTGATTATGGATAATTTTGGAACTTCCTAGTGTAGGCATCTTGGTAGTTTTTTGACAATCTGAGCTAGAGATATTCTTCCAGGACCGACTATCATAATTACTAGTGCTGATGAAAGTAAAATCAAATCAATCTCGACTCCCCCATTTCCAGTTATACTTTGTGCACCTTTGACTAGGAAAATTGCTCCTAACATGACAATGGAAATCATTGACGCTGATAATCTACTGAGAATTCCAATGATTATCAAAATTCCTGGAACTAATTCAGCTAACGCAATTGGAATTTGTAACTCTGCAGGAAGACCCATGTTTGGCAAATTATTAGCAAACCCAGGATCAAACTTTGATATTCCATGAAGTATAAAGATCACACCTAATGCTGATCTTAATCCAATAAACACAACGTCGTTTAGAGTCTTCTCTTTAATCTCAGCAGTAGTCAATGCAATACACTGCAATTTTCAGTATAATTATTTTGCTCATATGTTGCTCGTATAATGTAGAAAGCCCTTTATTATGCGGCAAAATTATTTGAATTATGTCAATGTATATGCCAGGAGCAACCGCTGTTGGGATTACTTTTGATGGTGGCATAGTTTTAGCTAGTGAAAAAAGGATCGCGTTTGGAAATTTTCTAGTAAGCAAATCTACAAAGAAAACATTTTCTATTACTCCTAAAGTTGGCGCAACTTGTGCTGGTCTTGTCGCAGACATGCAAATTCTTACTTTACAAATTGCAGCTCTTGCAAAAATTAGAAAAATGGATCTAAAAAGAGATGTACCACCAAACACTGTTGCTAAAATGATGTCAAATATGATGTATGAACGAAGATACTTTCCGTTATTAACACAAGTAATTGTCGGTGGTGTAGTTGACAAACCAATCATGTACACACTTGATCCTTTAGGTTCAGTACTACCTGATGAATATGCCGCAGTAGGAACAGGAGCTGAGATGGCTTTAGGTGTGTTAGATCCTCAATTCAAACCAAACATGTCTAAAGATGAAGCAATTGATTTAGCAAAACGCGCAGTTCGTTCAGCAGCACTGAGAGATTCAGCAAGTGGTGACGGATTAGATGTGCTTGTAATTACCAAAGACGGCACTGAAGAATTTACAGAATCTATCAAATAACATCCCTGTTAATTCTAGAAATTATATTTTAATCGTAAATTGTTTTACCTGTTTCCCAGAATCTATCTGATATGTAATGCATGTTTTTCAGAACTTCGCCTTTTTCCATATTTTCTAATTCTGTACTAGCAACTAGTGCTTTTCCAATTGCCAGAAATTTATGTTGAGATTCTTCAACTATGCATACAAGCTTGTCTTTTTCAAATTCTGTGAATGATTTTATTCCTGGTCTCATTAGATTTGCTCCTTTGCACATGAATTTGACTGCGCCCATGTCGACTGTAACTGATGGGAATCTCTTCAAAGTTTCGGTTTCTGATAAAAATGGAACATAGTCATCGTTGATTTTCAATATTTTTATTCCGTTACCTGTGATAATTTGTGCGTCATCTAAAATTTGATGTACTTTAACATTTTTTATTTTAGGAAATTCAATTCCCCATTTCTCTGAAACTGCTTTTAATAATGCTACAGTTTCGCTTTTTGAAATTAAATTAGATTTCAATTTCTTGCAATCTCTTGTCTGATGTCTAACAAATCTCTTAGAATTGAACTGGCAGTCTCCATGCCTCCTGCACCTTTTCCAATAATTGTTTGTGTGCCTGAATGCTCTGATGTAAATGCAATAGCGTTTAGAGTTCCATTGACACACAGAGGATCATTGTTTGACACTTCTTTTGGTTCAACTACAAGTTCCTTGTCACATGAAGCAATTAATTTTATTGCGCAATTGTTTTTAGATGCTTTTTTAATATCTTCCACTGTAACATTTCGTATTCCTACGCAATTGATATCTGGAAGTGTCACTTTCATATTCATTACCCAATTTGCAAGGATGACTAGTTTTGCTGCAGCATCTAAACCATCCAAGTCTAGCGATTCATCAGCCTCTACATACCCTTTATCTTTTGCGTCTTTTAATGCGTCATCAAACGATAATCCTGTTGCCATGTTTGTTAAAATATAATTTGTTGTACCGTTTAGTATTCCCGCAAACGATGTTATCCTTTCCCCCCTGAGACTGTTTTTAGCATAATCAAGAATTGGCGTCCCTCCGCCTACAGTACCACTAAATTTGAACATGACCTGATTGTATGTAGCAAGTTCCAATAACGATGGAAAAGCTAGGGCCAATGGTCCTTTGTTTACTGAAATTACATGCATGCCCTTTTTCATAGCCATAATGATGTGGGTCATCCCTGGTTCTGCATCTTTGTAATTACTAGCCGTCGTTTCAATGAGAACATCAGCTTCAATATTTTTGAGCATGTCTATTCCATCCATTGAATTTTTTGTATTTGCATAGTTTTTTACAGTGCCAAATTTTTTCTTTACTTCAACAAGTTTGTTAAAATCTAACCCTGATTGATCTACTGCACTTCCTTTACTGTCAAACACTCCTACCACTCTTGGTTTTAGTCCATATTTTGCATATAGATCATCTGCTCTAGAATCAAATAATTTAACTAAACTTTGTCCTACTACCCCAAAACCACATAATATTATTCTCAAATCATTTCGTTCCTTTCTGTTGTTTTATTGTGGCTCATTTTATTCCTCTTGATTTTCTTATCATTAATTGTGTTTTATTAATAATTTTTGAATATCGTTTCACAAAAATCACATTGATTTTATTTTATGACTAAATTCAGTCATCTGAGTCTTTTTCATGTTGCAGTGAGATGGAATTAATACAATATCTTTGGTTTGTGGGTTTTGGGCCATCATCAAATACGTGACCTAGGTGTGCCCCACATTTGTTACAATTAACTTCTGTGCGAACCATCCCGTAATCTGTATCTGAAACATATTCGATTTTATCTTCTGATATTGGCTTCCAAAAACTAGGCCAACCTGAACCTGAATCAAATTTTGTATCTGATGAAAAAAGTTCTTCCCCACAACAAGTACATTTGAAAATACCTTCAAGTTTGATGTTGTTATATTTTCCAGAAAATGGTGGCTCTGTTCCGTGATTTATGCAAATTTCATATTGATCTGGCGTAAGGCGTTCTTTCCATTCTTGTGGTGTTTTTATTATTTTTTCTGCCATGTTGTATTTTGTTTCTCCAGATATTAGAATATTGTTTACTTTTTAAGATTTTTTCTCTTTTCTTCTGTTCTTTTCTCAGATTCAAATCTTTCTAGGTCATATTCTTTCATATCTACATATTTCATAATTTTACTTAGATTTGGATGTACTTTGTTTATCTGTTTGAACATTTGTTGTGCGACTCTTCTATAATCAACATGACCTTGAGGCACTGTACGCAATTCTATTAAATGACATGCTTCTCTAAGATTGAATTTCATAAAATATGGATAATTGTATCCAAAGTTGACCACATACTGTGCTTGCTCTGGAAATTTCTTTCTCATATTTTCAAATGTTTCTTTAGTTTTGTTCATGCACTCTTTGTAATCTTTCTCTATGCCTAGAATTTTAATTTCATTTGGCATGTTATATCCATGATCAGTTGTAAGTAATTGTCTTTCTAATGTCAAGGCTCTGTGTCTATGAAAGTCTCTAAACATTCCAAAATTATTACACAAGTCAAACGTGTAATAGATATTTTCAAATGCTCTTGATGGCCTGTGTCGTCTGTTAGTTCTAATTTTTACAAATTCATTCATAATTTTCTTTTTGTTTTCTTTTGACATTTTTTTTACATATTTTAAAATGTCTTGATATGATGTACTTGGTGATTGCTCATACATTATACCAGTGATAATTTTATCAATGGCAGAGTTTTCTGGTTCGTAATCTACAAGTTTAGTAATTGTACCTTTTTTTGGATTTGGTTTAATCTCTCTTAGAGTTATTCTCCTAGATGTGTTTTTAATGTCCTTGAGATATTTTTGAAATGCTTTACCGTATTTGTCATCTGCTCTTCTAACAAATGACTTGATTGTTGTGTCGAGCTCTTTTTTGATTTTTGAGGCTAAATCTTGCTCTTCTTTTAGTTCTGATGAGCCTAAAATTGTTAAAAGATACTCGAATGCACGTCCATTTCCTGTAATTCCAACATTTGTTAATGTTGATGCTGGCAATAATCCTCTTAGAATATCTAGAGCTTTTGCTTTTGTTGAACCTTTGTAAATCATGTTTGCTGATTTTACATCTGTATCATTTTTTAATTTAGAAAATAATTTTTCTTTTCCATCAGTAGAATCTTTGAAACTGTATTTTTCAATTGGATATTTTTCTCTAACATAGTTTATCATCGGTTCAATATTTTTTGAATAAACATCAAATGAAAAATTACAACTTTCTTCATACATGTCTGCAAAACGAGATTTTGAAATCTCATCATCTCTGTAAAATCTGTATCTCCCATTTTCTTTTTTATTCCATGCAACATACCTTGATGATTTTTCTAAATAAGATAATCCTATTCGTCTGTCTTCAATTTTTTTTACTGCAATGTTTGACAATCCTTCTATTGCAATTTGCGCTTCTCCTAATTCTGCAACAGAATCATCTCCATATTCTAAAAGTACTCTATTGTAAAATTCCTCTCCTCTGTTCTTGTTTTTTAAAAACTCATCAAGAAAAATACGTCTCATGCTTTTGTCAGTTCTACTGTATCTTGACATCAATGCACCACGATCAACTTGTCTTGGAGTAATTATTGCAAATACATTTCCTTCTGTATTTGAAAAATGATCTGATAGAATTTTTCTTTCTTTATCTGAAAATTCTGGCAATACTAGTGTGCCTTTTCTCAATTATTAATAGTCTATTTCTTTTTTCCAATTTGAATTAGATCGGGACCTTTGTCTCTATTCTTGTCTTGACCTTTAGCTTGCCATCTTAACAAAACTTCTTTGAAAGATGCTGCATCTGCTTCATTTTCAGTATACATCAATGTCGTAACCCAAAAACCATTTTTGGCAGTTTTTCCTCCAACTGAATTCATCCAAAAATCACTTGGCAAATTCTCCATGGCTTTATTGTTTGGATCTTTTGTGGTTTCAGTCCATCTACTTGCTACAAAATTCAATATTTGTTCAAGTTCTTCTTTTTGAATCATGAGCCTGTTATTTCACCTCTAAATTTTAAAATTACTACAAAATACGGAATTTTAGTTTGTGAATTTAATCTTACTAAAACTAATAACATTACTTACACTTTGTCGGTTATACAAATCTCTTAACTATCTCACATGACACACGACGATATCGAAATTATCGGTAAAAACGTCAAAGACATGTACGGAACGTTCATGGGTAAAGTCGTAGGAACAATAACTGATATTGATGGCAGCATACAAACCGTTGGTATTGACTGCGGTTCTCAGGGATTACAGCAAATCCAATATGAGCAACTTGTAGTCCAAGGTGAAATTGTTATATTCATTCCAAAATGGCGACTTGACTCACAAAGACTCATTCGTGAAAAACAATTAACTCTACGTCGTCTAAAGGCATTGATTGATATTGTTTCAGAAAATGATGACATGAAAGCTGATGCAGAAATCATTCATGAAAAATACAAGTCAAAACTTACATCATTAGATGAAACAGAAAGTGAAATCAAAGCTATTCTTGAGACACGCTTAACAGAGTTAGATGAACAAATGAAGTCTGCAAAAATGTTATCATTTGATGCAAAAGTACAATACAAGAGCAACGAAATCTCTGAATCCACATTTGAGACTGTGAAATCATGCACAACTGAGGTAATTGAGCATGTAACTCACGAAACAGCAGAAATTGCAAATGTGAAAAGAAGAATTGCTGACCTTGAATCAGAAATGCACGAGGTAACTAACCCTTCAACACAAATCCAAGAATCTACCGCTACATCTCTGGAGACTACTGAGCAACAAATAGTTCAGACAATACTTCCAGAAGCCCCCACACAACCAATAGAGACACATTCAGAACCAATAGCAGCTGAGGCTCAATTCACGCCACGATACTCAACTGAATCTGAAGTCACATTTGCCTTTCCAGAACCACCCAAACAGGTGACACCAGTAACTTCCAAAGACGACAAAGACAATGATTGGCTTGCAAGAATGGAAGCACAATAATTTTTTTTAATTTATTTTTTTAACACTTAGAAAGATCTAAGTTCATACACTTTTTGATGCCTGAAATTTATTTCATAGGTCTTGGAAATCATGATACAAGTGTAAGGGAAAAGGCTAATTCTGATTTTGTATCGTTTTGGGATGAACAAGCAAAGAATCTCTCATGGTTTACTCCTTGGCAAAAAACCCTTGATTGGAAGCCTCCTTTTGCAAAATGGTTCCCTGGAGGCACGATTAATGCATCTTTTAACACTCTTGATGTACATCAGAGCACAAAAGCAAACAAACCTGCAATTCTATGGGAGGGCGAAAATGGCGATTCTAGAATTATTACATATGGTGAAATGTTTGTACAAGTAAAAAAATTCTCAAATGTACTAAAATCACTTGGAGTAAAAAAAGGTGATCGAATTACAATTTATCTGCCAATGATTCCTGAACTGACAATTACAATGCTTGCATGTGCTAGAATTGGTGCTGTTCACACTGTAGTGTTTTCCGGTTTCAGTGCATTATCTGTCAAGGATAGAATTGATGACTCAAAATCTAAAATAATCATAACTGCTGATGGCGGTTATAGAAGGGGAAACGTAGTCAAACTCAAAGAAGTGGTAGATGATGCAATTCAAGATCTTGATTTTGTTGAACATGTTGTGGTTGTTAAAAGAACAAAAAATGAAATTCAAATGTTTCCAAAAGATCAGTTTTGGGATGATTTAATGAATGATGTTTCTGATGTGTCTGATGCTGAAAAATTAGACAGTACTCACCCGCTCTACATTTTGTATACTTCTGGAACTACTGGAAAACCAAAAGGTGTGTTGCATGGAACAGGTGGGTATCTCACTCATTTGTATTCTACTTTCAAATGGGCTTTTGATATCAAAGATTCTGATATCTTTTTTTGTACCGCAGATATTGGTTGGGTAACAGGTCATAGTTATGTTGTCTATGCACCATTACTTCATGGTGCAACCCAAGTGATGTATGAAGGCGCCCCTGATTATCCAAATGCAACAAGAATGTGGGATATTTTACAAAAATACAAAATTACAATTTTCTATACAACTCCTACTGCTCTTAGAATGTTTATGAGATTTGGTGATGATGTTCCTAACTCATTTGATCTCTCGTCATTGAGATTACTTGGTACCGTAGGTGAGCCAATAAATCCTGAAGTTTGGAAGTGGTATTTCAAAACTATTGGAAAAGAAAAATGTCCTATCATTGATACTTGGTGGCAAACTGAAACCGGGGGAATGTTGATTTCTCCTCTTCCTGGCTTGGAGACAATTGCACTAAAACCCGGCTCTGGAACGCATGCTATTCCAGGCGTGAATCTTGATGTAGTTGATGAAAATGGGACAAGTGTTTCAGCAAATACTAAAGGATATCTTGTAATCAAAAACCCTTGGCCTGGAATGCTTTTGACATTGTGGGGTGATGATGAAAAATACAAAGAAGTTTACTGGTCAAAATATGCGAATTGTTACTATCCAGGGGATTATGCACTAAAAGATGATGATGGGTATGTCTGGTTATTGGGACGAGCAGATGATGTTCTAAAAATTGCAGGTCATCGTATTGGAACTGCTGAGCTTGAGAGTTGTATTGTTTCGCATAGTGATGTTGCTGAATCTGCAGCATGTGGAATTCCTGATGAAATCAAAGGTGAAGTAATAATCGCATTTGTTGTTTTAAAACATGGTGTGGTAACTGATTCTAATGTTTTAGAAAAAGAAATTTCTGATAAAATAAGATCTGATATAGGTGCGATTGCAATTCCCAAACAAATCTATTTTGTTTCAAAACTTCCAAAGACAAGGAGTGGAAAAATAATGCGTAGATTACTAAAGGCTATTGCCAGTAATGAAAAAATTGGTGATGTTAGTACTCTGGAAGATGGTACGGCTGTCACTGAAGTACAAAATGTATATGATGAACTTCAAAAATCTATCAAAGAAATTTCTAAATGATTATTTTTTTATCTCATCAAAATTAATATTTGATAGCATCTCAAACATTTTTTTTAATCCGTCGTATTCTGATTTTGAATTTTCATCTAACTGATCATATTCTTTTTCTTTAATTTCCTCTAGTTTTGAATTGGATTCTTTGAAAAAATTTTTATATTCTTTTATTTTTTCATCAGTTAATTCTGACAAATCAAAAATCACTGTGTTGCTTCCTAGTACATTATCTTTGTCGTCATACAAGCTTGTTGCCTGCAATAGCCCTGAAAATGTTTCACCGTCTTGTTTTTTGAATGTAATTTTTCTATCTGTTACTTTACCTGTGTCAAACCATATTTTCAGTGAGTCATTCATGTCTTTCCAGGCGTCTTTTGGTACATGTTCGAAGATTGATTTGCCTATAATCTCTGATTTGGCATAGCCTAATTTTGCGGCATACGTTGAATTACAGTCTAAAATTATGCCTATTGAGTTGATTCTTCTCCACATGACTGGTGCGTCTTTGAGTGTTTTTCTTGCTTCTGTTTGAGACATTTTTTGAAATTAGTTTGACTAGTTATTAAACTGAAATATTTTCAAAACCGCTGGTTGGGTTGGAAAATTTACATTAATTTTTTCAGACTTTTTACTTTAATGAAATACTGCATTCTAAAGAGGTCTTAATTAGACTCTTTTCTGATTATGTTTTAACTATTTTTTCCATCAGATTGCTTTAGAACTACATAGATCCATTTATTATTCCATTTTTATTTTCCAGCAAAGAAATTATTCATAACTGTTTGATACACTAAATTACAATTTTCATAGTCTTTCAACAATTTTTCATAAATACCATCTAATAGATTAAGCTGTTCTACCATTATCATCTGCTGATTTATCTCTGGAGTTGGGATTTCAATGATTCCTAACTTTCCTGTCATGATGATGAAGATTATGCGAGTGATTAGATTTGAACAGATTTTTGAAAGATCTGTTTGCAAATCCTGATGAATCACATGCTACTAAAATATTTTTAAAATTTATCATAATGGTTTTGTCTTTTTTATTTCATCTAAAGATTGCTCTAAATCTTTTTGAGCTATTTTAATTGACTTGACATCTTTTTCTTTGTTTTCAACAAATCTCTTAACCCCCAAAAGTGCTGCACGATTACACACCTCTTCAATCTCTGCACCACTAAACCCTTTTGCCATATCTGTCAGTTTTTTCAGATCAACATCTTTTGCAAGTGGTTTGTTTTTTGTGTGAATCTTAAATATCATCTCTATGCCATGTGCATCTGGATTTGGAACTTCAATTATTCTATCAAATCTTCCAGGTCTTAAAAGGGCAGGATCCACAATATCCAATCTATTTGTGGCACCAATTATCAAGACATTGTGTAATTCTTCCAATCCATCAATTTCTGTGAGAATTTGTGACACCACGCTCTCTGTAACGTGAGACCCTGAATCACTGCTGCCTCTTTTTGGAACAAGTGCATCAACTTCATCAAAAAATATTATACATGGCGCTGCCTGACGTGCTTTTCTAAAAATCTCCCGTACGCCTTTTTCTGATTCTCCAACCCACTTTGATAATAGCTCTGGACCCTTTATGCTGATAAAGTTTGATTCTGTAGTTGTTGCAACTGCCTTTGCAATCAATGTTTTTCCAGTTCCAGGTGGCCCGTAAAGCAATATCCCTTTTGGGGCTTTGATTTGAGCATATTCAAAGGCATCCTTGTACTTTAGAGGCCATTCAATTGCTTCACGTAGTGTTTCTTTTAATTGATCTAGCCCACCTACATCATCCCAGCTGACATTAGGTGTTTGAACCAGTACCTCTCTTAGAGCCGATGGTCTTACTTCTTTTAGTGCATCTGTAAAATCTTCGCCAGTTATCTTAATTTTTTGCAAAATTTCCTTTGAGACTTTTTCTTCTTGTATATTAATTTCAGGTAAAATTCTTCTAAGTGATCTCATTGCTGCTTCTTTACAAAGTACTTCCAAATCGGCACCAACAAATCCGTGAGTTGTTTTAGATATTTTTTTAAGATCTACTTTTTTATCCAATGGCATTCCGCGAGTGTGAATGTTTAGAATTTGTAGTCTTCCTTCCTCATCTGGAATTCCAATTTCTATCTCTCTATCAAATCTACCTGGTCTTCTAAGAGCAGGATCAATAGAGTCTGGTCTGTTAGTAGCTGCAATTACTATTACTTTTCCCCTGCTTTTCATACCATCCATCAAAGTCAATAGTTGAGAGACAATTCTTTTTTCAAGCTCCCCTGAAACCTCTTCTCTTTTAGGTGCAATAGAGTCAATTTCATCTATGAAAATTATACTGGGAGCGTTTTCTTCTGCCTGTTTGAAAATATCACGCAATTTTTCTTCACTTTCACCATAATGCTTTGCCATAATCTCAGGACCGCTAAGCGAAGTAAAATGAGAATTTGTCTCACCAGCTACTGCCTTTGCCAGTAGAGTTTTTCCAGTTCCCGGAGGACCATATAACAAAACTCCTTTTGGGGAATCTATTCCTATTTTTTCAAATAATTCTGGATGTCTCATTGGTAATTCAACCATCTCGCGAATCTTTTGGATTTCATTTTTCAATCCTCCAAGATCATCGTATGTTATTCGTGGTATGGATGGGTCATCTAGTTTGGTGATTTCACCTAGCTTGAATATTGTATCATCAGTCACACATACTGGTTTTGATGGTTTTGTATTGGTTATGACTAGCTGAATTTTACTTCCCATCTGTGTATTTACAATAACTGTATCACCTGTCGTAAATACATGTCCTTGGTAAAGTGAAGACATGTACTCCTGTAATCCATCTGCATGAATTTTTTCAATTGGGGATAGTGTGATTTGTTCTGCATCCACTCCTTCAACTGAATTGACAGAAAGATTTTCTCCTATGCTTGCCCCGATGTTATACCTAGTTAAACCGTCTATGCGGATAATATCACTACCATAATCTTCTGGAAATCCTGACCATAATCTGACATGACTTTTTTTCTTTGACGTTAGTTCTAGAATTTGTCCCGGTTGCCAATCATTCTCTTCTATTATCTTAGGATCTACAACAGCCACCCCTTTTCCAACATAAGCTTGTGGCATCTCTTCAATTTTTAATTCAATTTCAGACATGTCTTTTTGATATAACGGTCATTAGTTATGCTATATTCTTACATAATTATAAATGGTAAAATAGATTATCGTAATTGACATTCATCGTTTGTTTTAATATATTAAAAAATAATTTTTGTCATCAAACTAGATAGAAAATAAAGTTATGTAACCGATGTATTAGTTTTAGACAATACAAAATTTTGGATTTTATTATCGCTTCAGTTTTAAGTCCCTTTTTGCATATCTTTTCTCTTTGTTATGATCATCCACCCAATTTGGTTCTCACCAAGCTCACAATAACGAGTACATGCCAAACATCTTACTTTATGGTTTGCTAATCTTCCATAAACATCATTCATATATCAAACAAGTCATACTAAATCATGTCAGAAAAAGATGAATCAGAAAAAGAAAACATTGATGCAGAACAGGAGGAAATGAAAGAAGAACAGCATGAACTTGACTTGAAAGAAAATTATGAAAGTGATGAAGAGTATGAGGAGTCAAAAGATTAAATGAGTTTTAAAGAAGTTCTAGTAGCATATGATGCATCAAGTTTTTCAGACAGAGCGTTTAGAAAAGCACTAGATATTGCAGATCCAAAAAGCAACATCACAGTATTAACTGTGATTACTGGAATGTATCAACCATCAATAGGATTTTCTATGAAATTGAATAAAGATTTGTTGGAAAAACAAAATAAAGTACTCAAGAAAATATTTTTAAAATTACAAGCCATTGCCAAGAAAAAAGAAATTAAACTTTCTTTAAAAATTATTCAAGGTAATTCCGTATCAAATACAATCATTAAATATGTAAATTCACACAAATATGATTTGATTGTAATTGGTTCACATGGAAGAACAGGTTTGAATAAATTAATTCTTGGAAGCGTTGCAAATAGTGTAGCACAGCAAGTCAAATGCGCAGCAATGGTGGTAAAATAAATGGTTTTTAACAATATCCTAGTTCCATATGATGGTTCAGTTTCTTCCCTACGTGCTTTCAATAAGGCAATTGAATTATCTAAACAACATAACTCTCACATCAAAGTAGTTAGTTGTCTTGACATTGGAAATTTGGGCGGGTGGTATATCGATAAACGAATCAATAAAGACATCATGAAAAAGGCAAAAAAGATAACAGAAGATTTATTTTCTAAATTAGACAGTATTGCAAAAAAGAACGCTGTATCAGTAGATTTCAAAATTATAGAGTCAAATAACACTGTGAAATCCATCATATCATTTACAAAATCTAAAAAAATTGATCTTGTAATTATGGGGTCTTCAGGTAGGGGCAGTTTTGATAAAATATTGCTGGGCAGTGTAAGTAATGGTGTTCTGCAAAAAGCAAAATGCTCAGTATTAATCACAAAATAACTGTAATCTTTGAAAAATGAAATTTCATTTATAAATAAAATAGTAATCTCTTATGAATTTCATAAAACTCATTCCAGGTATTTGAAAAAATCTGGTTCACAGTCCTGCCATTTTGCGAAAATTGAATTGCATGCCAAGAAAGTTTTACGAAAAGGAAAGATCAACAACACATGATTATCACAATAACTGTTTTCATCGGACTAAGTATTCTTTTATGATTTCTATTAATCAAACCTTGATCAAAGACATTAGATTAAGCATCCTCAATGAAAATTTATATTCACATCTGTACGTATCTGTTTTTTATCTATTAATAATGGATTTATTTCTATGTAAATGATCATTTTTGTCTATTATTAATAAAACTCTCAAAGAACTACTTCCATTATCATTTACTTCTACTCCCGCAGTTAGCATTAGAAAAGAAAACGAGGTTTGGGTTGCAACAAGCATGTTGATACATTATTTAGAATCTTTTACGGATTCTCTTGTTGTAACTGAAGATAAAGAAATACCAATCGGGATAATTGGAGGTAAGGAAATAATTAAAAATATTTTTTAAAAATGCATCATCGAATTTTTTTGATGATACTACTGTTGAACAAATTTTTAACAAAAATCTAATAATATTATCTGAAGATACTACTCTCAATGAACTTCTTACCACATGGAAGAAGACTAGGCGTGCATTTTCCATAATTCCAAATTATTTGGGAGGATATTCAGCCATATCTGGGAGAAAATTGTTAGAGATCGGAGCGAACTGTGTTACGGATTTGACTATTTCCGAATTACCCAAAAAACAGATAGTTTCATTTGATAAAAACAGTACAATGAAAGAAATCATACAATTAATGCTAGAAAAAAATACAAGAAAGCTGTTACTGGAAGACACAAATTATTTTATCAGTGATCGTTTACTAATTCAGAGCATTGCTCAAGATTATGATTTTTTTTTAGAAATGTGAAATTCTTAGAAAGGAGATTTGAAGAGTCATTCAGACTTGAGGAATCTGTAAAAATTTCTAAAGATATGAATTTGGCAGAAATTTCAAAGAAAATGTATTCGATGCAGCACCCATACGTGATCTATAAAGACCAAGTAATTACGCCTTGGGATATTTGTATGAGTTTAGAATCCCATAGAATTGAGTTTGTCGGATAAAACGATAAAGTTTGATTTAGATTTAGAAAACAAGGTATGTATCAAGGTCCATGCATGAATCAGTGTCAATAGTGAAAAAATTTTGGACAAAACCAGATATTTGTGCCTATTTTGGGAGGGTTTCCTGTGATCTCAACCTATTTTACAATTATAAGCATCATTATGTTATAATGTTAAATACCGTTCTAATTACAAATTCATGAAATGGATAGAATCAAGTTAATTTCTGGATACGATTCTAAAATAGTAAGAGAAACACTAGATAGAATTCTCAGAGATAAACAAAATGAGTTCAGGGAACTGGCAGAAGTACTAAAAGTTCCAAGAGGCTCAGAAGACTGGGAGGTAATAATATTGAAGTTTTGCCTTGATTTTGAGGACTGCTTGAACATATGGACCAACTTAGAAGAGCCAAACTCAGTTAAAAATACAAAATGCATGACAATAATGCGTGAACTTGCAAGAGGCAAGAAAAATCTCAAAGATGTAATACATCTACAAAACATAGCATATACAATATTCAAGGAATTTCATGAGACCTACAAGAGGCTCAAGTAATTTTGATGTACAGAATAAAAATATTCAGTATTTTCGTAAGGGAAGATCCATAATAGAACATACAACGTACAAACCAAAGTCAGCACAGGAAATCTCCGTTGAGATAAATCCCAACCAGTATGGTTTACAAGAGAATTCAAATACCATATGACAATAAACTGCTACAGACAAGCAGATGATTAGTCAGGATGGAAAAAGTTCTTTTTGTACAAAAGCAAAATCAAGGGAATTCAGAATAGTTACGACAGTGGTGTAATGGAATTTGAATTAATTTTCAACAAATAATTTTTTTCAATACCATCAATGAAATTTATCTTAAATTTCATATTTTTATGAAAGAATTATTCCTCAAGTAATGGATGCCAGAGACAAAAAGATAAAGAAACACTGCAAATGCAAAACCAAAAGAACCAAAATGTTTGGACTATACATGTTTACTCATCTTGTTGCCAACAATTTTTTTTACCTCAATTATTAAAAACGTTGTAAGGGACACTCCAAGTATCTTTAACCACCACTCTATGCTGATTGGCTGGCTCTGAAATATCTCGTTCATGAAAGGCACATATGTAAAAACAACCTGCAACAGAATCATAATCCCGACTCCAACAAAGATCATCTTGTTTGAGAATGGAGCAAGCTTAGCAATTGATTTGGTCAAAGATCTGCAGTTAAACAAGTAAAACGCCTCTACCATAACAATTGTGTTTACTGCAATTGTTCTTGCCTCATTTACATTACTGCCCTCAATTATTGCCCATTCAAACAGACCATAAACAGATACCAGAATACAGATGCTGACTATGGCTATCTGGATTATCAACCCTCTTGCAAGTATTGGCGAGTTGGGCTTTCTAGGAGGACGCTTCATCACGTCTGGTTCCTTTGGCTCAAAGATGAGCATCATTCCAAGTGCCAAGGCAGTAGTCATGTTGATCCATAAAATCTGCACTGGAAGAATGGCCATGATGAAACCGGCAAAGATAGAGGCCAGTATAATCATACCCTCACCAAAGTTTGTGGGAAGCGTCCAGGCTATGAACTTGATCAGTGTGTCGAGGATCCGTCTTCCCTCCTCTACTGCTGCCTTGATTGATGCAAAATTATCATCAGTTAAAATTATGTCAGATGCCTCCTTTGCTACATCCGTACCAGAAATTCCCATCGCGATTCCCACATCAGCCTGCTTTAAGGCCGATGCGTCGTTTACGCCATCACCGGTCATGGCAACAACATTTCCCTTGGCTTGAAGTGCCTTGACTAGAGAGAATTTCTGCTCAGGCAGGACCCTTGCAAAGACATCAGTCTTGTGGGCAACCTCGATTAGTTCCTCAGCAGAGTAACCCTGCAGTTGACTGCCTGTTACTGATATGATCTCGCATTGCTTTCCATGTACTTTCCTATTGAGGCCGATCTGATTC
Organism: Candidatus Nitrosopumilus sp.; assembly: GCF_040878665.1. Lineage (GTDB taxonomy): Archaea > Thermoproteota > Nitrososphaeria > Nitrososphaerales > Nitrosopumilaceae > Nitrosopumilus. The sequence continues at coordinate 54,362 of NZ_JBBDLU010000002.1, forward strand.
CCTATGCTGACTGCCGTATTCATGTTATCACCTGTTATCATTTTAACACATATCCCTGCGTTCTGGCATTCCCTTATTGCGTCGATTACTTCAGGTCTTGGAGGATCCAGCATTGCCTGAAATCCTAGAAAGACCAGCCCGCTTTCCACATCGGAGGTGGTTATGCTGTTTTTTACAGTATTCTTTTTGGCAAAACCAAGCACCCGCAGTCCCTTTGAGGCCATGTCTTCTGCAATTTTTGATAGTTCTGCAACGTCGTTTCCTGAAAGTTTCTCACCGGAGTGATCAATTAACTGGTGTGAAGACATCGAAAGAATCTTTTCAACAGATCCCTTTACGTAAACTATCCTGTTTTCAGAATCCTCATGCAGTGTTGCCATAAACTGTAGGTGAGACTCGAAGGGAACCACATCTATTCTGGACATCAATTTCAAGGCATGTTTTAGGCCTGCCTTGTGTGCAGATGTAATCAATGCAACTTCTGTAGGATCGCCCTTTGCCTCCCAACTCTTTCCTTTCTGAACCAACTCAGAATCATTACACAATAGACCCGCAGTAAGACATTCTCTTAATGCCTCGTGTTCGTTTAGGGTTACATCGCTCTGCTCATATGTAATATGTCCTACTGGCTCAAACCCAGTTCCCGACAACTCAAAGAATTTTCTGCCAGCATAAATCTCAGACACTGTCATCTGATTCTCGGTGATTGTTCCTGTCTTGTCTGAGCATATTATTGTGGTGCTACCCAAAGTCTCAATTGCTGAAAGCTTGCGTATTATGGATCCTCTCTTTGCCATGTAGCCTACCCCTATTGCAAGAGTTATTGTCATGGCAGCTGGTAGTCCCTCAGGGATTACAGATACTGAAAAGGCCACTATTTCCATGAACGATTCTGTTGTCGAAGTTTGGGTGACCAACACTCTAAATACAAATGTCAGAATGGAAAGGCCAAGTATTACAAAGAGAAGAGTCTTGCTAAAATGAGACATTCTCTTGGTAAGTGGAGTCTCAATTTTTTGGGCCTCGGTTATTGTCTGAGATATCTTTCCGGTTTCAGTATAGTCACCTGTAAGTGTGATTATCCCTATCCCATAACCGTTCGTAACCAAGGTTCCTCCATATGCCATGTTTTTGCGCTCCGCAAGATCTGTGTACTGACTAAAAACGCTAGAATTTTTCCGAACAGAAACTGATTCGCCAGTAAGGATAGACTCGTCAATCTTTAGATCCTTTATGTGGTATAGGCGCATGTCTGCTGGAACCTTGTCTCCTGAGCGAAGCTGTACTATATCTCCTGGAACGATCTGGTTTGATAACAACCTGATCTTTTCCCCGTTTCTGATTACTGTGTTTTCGCTCTTTACAACTCTCGCGAGGGCCTGAATTGTCTTACCTGCCTTGCGTTCCTGTATAAAGCCGATAAATGCGTTAGCTATCACAACCCCAAAGATTACGCTAGTATCTATCCACTCCTGCAGTACTGCAGTTATGGAACCTGCTACAACAAGAATCAAGACCAGCGGCTGCCTAAACTGCAAAAGAAACGATAGTACATGACTCTTTTCCTTTCCTACAGAAATTGTATTGTTTCCAAACCTTTCCAGTCTACTGTTAGCCTCATTAAGGTCTAAGCCTTGCTTGGGATCAGTCTGCAGAATCTCTGCAACTTTATCGGTTGACAGAGAATGCCACGATTCCTTTGACAATTCTTGCAGTCTGTGATCTGGCTGCCCATATGTAATTAGATTATCCAAAGAAATCATTTTAATACTGAAGAACATCAATATATGTCAGTTTTTAAAAACATCATAATTGAAAGATCAGATAAGTTATAATGATCCGTTTTCCAAGTTCGCATGTTTTGCAGCAAACGCATTTGGTTTCCAAAGCCAGTATGGTCTTGCACTTTTCAACTCGTTTTCCAAGGCAGTGCAAACTGCATCTTCCCTGCAGGAACTAACAAGCAAAAAGATTCAAGGAGAATTTAGAAAAACCTTTGATGCCCAATTACAAACAGCCATAAAAGATTCTGTTTTTTCTGAATCCCTATCCGAACTGCTCAGATCTTATACTGACTTTGCATCAACTGTTCATCATGATAAGATGTACAGGTACATTGAAACCATGATTGGCAATTACGATTCTCTAGTAGAGCCTGTCAGGGACAGCGTCAACCGGACCCCTTCGGAGGTAGTTCCAATGAGTGGAAAGTTTGAGATACACCACTACAAGACACAGTTTCCAAAAAAATTCAAAACGCCAATTCTTGTAGTAGGATCACTGATCAACAGGCACTACATTTTGGATTTGCTTCCCGAGACAAGCGTGATTAGACACTTTCACCAACTTGGCTTTGACGTATACGCCACAGACTGGAGAATGCCCACAGTCAACGACGAAAACATGTCGCTTGAAAGCTATGCGCACGACTATCTTGAGAAAGCAATTGAAAAAGTGCAAGAGATTTCCGGCTCCAAGGATGTAACCCTGTTTGGGTATTGCTGGGGAGGAATACTTTCCCTGATATACTCTACATTGCATCCAGAGAACGTAAGAAACTTGATCCTTCATGCAACTCCAACTGACTTTGGAAAAAAGCCAACTGTCCTCGAGTCTTGGATCAAGCATTTTGATGTCAAAAAGTTTGTAAAAACATTTGGGAACGTTCCATCATCGTTTCTCAACGTTGCATTCATTCTGAGGAATCCGTTGGAGGCTAGCCTAAAGTACTACTTTTATTTCAGTCAGCCCCGTACAGCAAAGGAGATTGTACAGTTTTTTGCAGTAGAGTCCTGGCTCTATGACAGCGTCCCAATTATTGGCAAGGCCTTTGAGCAAATCATACAGGACATCTACAAGAACAACCTCCTGATTCAAAACAAGATGGTGCTTGACAAAAACCCAATTGATCTCAAAAAGATCATCATGCCCATACTGAATATAGTCGGAACAAACGATGATCTTGTCTCTGCAGAGTCAAGCAGGACAATTATAGATGTAGTATCAAGCAAGGATAAAAAGACACTCGAATTTCCAACCGGCCATGTGGGACTGTGTATCAGCAAGTCCGCACACAAAAAGCTGTGGCCCCAAGTAGGCAAGTGGCTCACAAAACACTCCTAAACAAACACACATGTCAATGATTTGCAGATGCAAAATTAGATTTCTGCCCCCTCACAATGATAATACCCTGATAATACCTTTTTTATTTTTGTAATTTTGGGATTGTTCTAGAATCATCATTGTAACAAAAAGGATTTGATAAAATCAAAAACAGAGATTATCACATCATCAAAAATGTGTAAAACAGTCTTTACACTTCAAAATTCGGTTGATTCTGATTTTGATGTTCAATTAAGGTTTTGAGATCAATTCAAGAATATCTCTAAACGTTACGATGCCTTCAAGAACATCTCCATGGTTAACTAAACAACAAGAAGTGTCAGTTTTTAGCATAGAATTTAGAATCTTCTCAAGATCATCATCAGGAGAACAGTGAGGAATTCGCATACTGCCAATATTTCCAATTTTAAATTCTAATTTATGTATGGTTCGTATTCCAATGGACCTATTACCTTGATGCTCTGATGTTGTAATATATTCTATTATATGCGCAGGTGTGAGAACTTGTTTTATTTTTCCCTTATTCATCACAGGAAGATGATCTAATCTTTTCGGGGTCATTATTTTCTTGGCATTACTGAGATATTTTTCTGAAGATATTGTTATGGGGTTTTTAGTGTAAATCATTTTGGCTTTTATTGATTTATTGCCTTTTTTTTTTGAATCTGCTCCCTCTGTGTTGTTTCATAAAATATACAATTGATTTTATTTTGATAAAATCCTCATCTGGTATTCCGTATCCTAATTCTACTGTAGATGCCACTTGCAAAATTTCAATTTTTCTGCCTAGCATGAATGCGTGATAAACCTCATCTTCTCCTGCTTTCTGTGTGTCTTTACTCGTAAATTCGTGCCCAAATTCTACTGCAAAGTCTTTTTGATTGATTTTTTGACCTACCTTTAGCATCGATAGGCATTTTGCATATTGCGGTCTAACTTTTACACCAGTCTTTTTGTGGATTAAATTTTTTTAGAACTTTGTAGAATTGCTTGACCATAAAATTAGTCAAACTATGAAGTATGAAAGATGAATTTGTTAGCTAAAACCACTGATCTAGATTCTGGCTCTTTTTTTCAAGTGCTTTTTTTAATCTGTTCAATGTGGATTGAATTCGATCCTCAGAAAAACTCCTTTCTTTGACTAGGTAGTTGGTTATTCCTTCATAATCTACTTCGTTAAACACAATTTCATCTACATCTGCAACTTCTGGATTTAGAAATATTTTTCTTATCTGTTGAAAATCTATCGCTTCTAACTGTTCTTGAATTTGTGGAATATCTTCTAATCTTGAATATTGTTTAATTAATTTCATTGCAGTCTTTGGTCCGATTCTTTCAAAACCATTAGGATTAAAATCAGTACCAATTAAAATTCCAACATCAATTAATTCTTCTCTTGTTATTCCAATTGCGTCAAGAGTTTTTTGTGTTTCAATGATTTCTGGAAGTACCTCAATGTATGTATTTCTATTTGGAATCTTGCGTCTGCCACTGTTTGTAAAATTTCTTACTAGTCTTTTAGCTCCACACAATATGGAATCATAATCTTGACTTGCAGAAGCAAATGCCTGACCTGTGTTTGTTAAATGAGCTGCAGTTGCTTCTCCTTCAGATGGTGCTTCAATATATGGAATCCCAAAATATGTGAGAAATTGTTTTGATTCTTTTACCATTCCATCTTTCATACTAGTTGTTTGCTGTGCAAATTTTCTTGCGTCTTCCATGTTCCCTTCTGCAACTGCTTTTTCGTATTTTACAGTAGCATCTTTTTTGATTTGTTTTCTACGCTCAATTTCTGCAGTTTTTAATGATGGTGGTTTGCCATCAAAAACATACACTGGTTTTATTCCCAATGATAGAAAATTGACATTTCTGTATAGTAATCCACTTAGGTGACTGGTGATTCTTCCTTCTCCGTCTGTTAACTGTAATCCATCTGGTCCCCTAATACTTGCTAAAAACTGGTAAATTGCATTGTATGCATCTATTGCAATAACTTTGTTTGAAAATGCCTCAAGTGTGGTCTTTTCTCTTACTACCAACTCCTTTAGGTTTAATCCCATGGAATATGTGGTTGATTTGGAGGTATTTTGTGTTTATCTTTCAAAAAGATCGGCCTCTTGAAATCGATTTAATATGGAAATTACATGACATTAAGAATGACTGTTAATTTTCCCTCTCATTTAAAAGATAAAATTTTTGAAATTCGTTACTCTCATGATGATTCTGTTTCAAAAATATTATCATACTTTCCTTTTTCCGAATCTGAAAAACAAGAAATAATTTCCGTTCTGAATATTAGCATCTTTGATGGATTTAATTCAATTTTTACAGATACTGTAAGTGATGAAGAATGGGGAAAAACAAAGGATCAAATAAAAAAGAAGTTTCAAGATGAATTATTTGATATTGACAATTCATGATATTTTCTAATTTGCTTTATTATGGAGCAAATCTTACCCTCTGTGCCGGGATAGCCAAGTGGTACGGCGGCCGTCTCGAAAATGGCTACGCGCAAGCGTGCAGGGGTTCAAATCCCTTTCCCGGCGTTCATACTATCATAAAATATTCATTTTATGAATGGCATAACCTGAAGACTATCAAAAAATTCTCAATAGATGAATTATGCAAAAATGTTTGTTCAAATGAACGCACAATTCTGGTGTTTGTTCAAATGAACATTTTCCAATTATACACTTCAACTGTAAAATACATTCAATCTGAATTGAAGTAAATGATAAATATCATGAAATTAATAATATCATACTCTAATATTTGATGTATAATTTCTTATTTAGATAGAGAGTTTAAAATGTGCTAGTAAAGCTTATGAATTGGTATTCAATATCATATCTTATGAATTATTTTCTAACTATGTTTTTCTTTGGATTATTATTTATGTTTTCAATTCCAGATGTTACTGCACAATATATTGGAAATGTTTCTACCAGTGCATCTGATTCTGAATTAGAAGAACGACTTGGTACATCTGTTTCCAAATTTCATCAAATTAGTAAAGAAAAGAAAGAATATGAACAACAATCAATGTTGATAATTTCATTAATTGTACTTTCTTTTGTTATTGGTTATGCAATATACCATGCTTTCAGACACAATAAAAAAGGACATTAATTTCGACAGATACTTAGATGGTTATGGGTTTGGGTTAGAACATATAAGATGTAGACAAGACGTAGTATTAATTAAAAAATACAATGACATTCCAAATTTTGTTTTAACATACTCATTAATTCTTTTCATAGATTCTTTTTCAGAATCTCCAAAAACAAAAAACCTTTCAATTGCTGAATTCTTAAATAATTTTATTAACTCACACAATTTCTAGTAATCATTGGAAGAAGATAAAGTCTATTATCCTGAAATTAGTTCATCCCCTAACTGAGAGATTAAGATCACGGTTTGTATGGAGCAGGGGCAGACGTTACCACATCATGGCAAAGCTAGACCCAGTCAAGATCACATGGATAAGAAGTCGTTTTGATGAGACAGCAAAGATACTATGTGTACAGTCAGATAGATTTCAATAATGAATCAGAGAAAATCGAGATAATGTTGGACGAATCGTTATAATGTGCAAATCCGTGATAGCTAAACTATATAAGGTAAGAAAGTAAAATATTACTACAGGTAAGAAAAATGTCACAAGAACTTGAAATAACAACCATGAGCGAGAAGGGTCAAATTGTGATCCCACAACTATTTAGAAAGGAAATGAACCTAAAGGCAAAAACAAGGTTTGTCGTAATGCGCAAGGGAGACATCATAGTAATGAAAACACTTCGTGTTCCTGACGTGCAAAAGGAATGGGATCGTATCTTTAACAAGATGGATTCTAAGAAGATCAAGGTATCAGATGAAGAGATAATAGCTAAAGTCAAAAAGTATCGAAAGGCTAAGCGTAAAAAGTAGCACTGTGAGATGTTTTAGATGTATCGTATTGTGCTTGATACAAACGTCTTGATCAGTGCAATGTTTCATAACGGGAAACCAAGACAGCTTTTGAAGAAAGCCATAGATGACGAGAAATATGTTCTAGTTACATCCCGTGATATAATCAACGAAGTGTCTGGTGTTATACGTAGACCTAAGTTCAAAATGACAAACGATGAAATTAATGATGTATTGATTGCACTTGCATCTTCCAGTGATATCAAAATGATAACTTCAAAGTTCAAAGTCTCAGATGATCCTGATGACGACATGATTATCAATACAGCATACGATGGAAATGCGAATTATATCGTTTCAGGAGATGATGATCTTCTCAGGATAAAAGAATTTAAGAATATTAAGATAGTTACCGTTGCCCAAATGCTCAAGATCTTGTAAAATAATTACTAATTGTACAGTTGTTCCTTATCTGATACACTTTGAGTGTATGCTGATGTAACATCACTCAATACTTTCATCGTCGTAACAGATATCAGAAAAAACTAGATGTTACATTTGATAAAAAATACAATGATGTTGTATCAATTCTGGACTGACACTTAGCATATAGATACTATCTATATCGATAGTATGCGATCACATACTATCTATGTACTGAGCGCGACTTAATAGAGTATTCCAATATTGGAAATGGTAATGACTATGAATAACAAAAAAGCAACAATAGTGTTGGCATCTTCGGTATTGATAGTGTTGGCCTTTGTTCCAATGCAACTTAATGCATTTGGAGTCGATGAAAATCAAGCAAGCGGTTCATTAACTATTATTGAGCAAACAAAGATACCAAAATCCATAAAATCTTTTGAAGTAAAAAACTTTGAACCTGAGAATATTCGTAACGATATAAGCAAAAACCATCTCTCGATCAATTACAAGGGAGACCAGTATGACTTGCGATTATTTGAGGACAGAAGTATTTTGGATGAAAACTTTAAAGCTTATGAAATGGTTGATGGGTCTGAAACTGTAGTCTCCATAGATCATATCAAAATCTATACTGGCTATGTGAGTGGCGATTCAGACAGCAGGGTAAGCTTGGTAGTTTCAGATGACAATGTATCTGGTTTTATCAAAACCGCAGATACTGAAATTGCAATTGAGCCATTATCCTTCATGGATAAAACACTTCAGGGAGACAAGCAGATCATGTATGATCTTTCCGATCTTACATCAAATCTTGACTTTGGTGATGATGTCAGACACATGCCAGATATGAAAGCGGAATCTAAAACAGTGGATTGGATTGAAGACGGCATTATTCCACTAGCAAGTGCCGACCCTGGTCACCAAGCTGGTCTGATAGTAGTTGCAGATACTGACTACATCACATTACACGGCGGATCCTGTACCACGCAGATCCTGACAATTGTAGGCGGCATGAACTCTATCTATTATGATACTGAGGCAACAATGAACTTACTTTCAGTTGATTGTGCGGGAAACACCTATCTTGACAGCAGCTCGATTGGTGGTAACCTGACTGATCTGGAAGAAGAGTGGGATGGTCTTGGCACTACAAGGGACATGGTCTTGGCTTTCCTAGGAGATGACAAGGACTATGGCGGCCTTGGAGAAGCATGGGACATTCCTGGAATTGATGATCCGACGAATAATGGATATGCAGTTATGCAAATGGTCGATGATACGTACGTCACAGACGGTTATGATGCACGGTATATTTATCGTTGATTTCCGCATCTGTGTGTTGTGCGCCCATAAGATGGCCTGATTCATGAGTCGCCAGTACTTTTTGTTCTAGCAAAGTACATGAAAGGCGGCGTCTCTTTAAATGAAGATGATTTTACCGATGAATTCCACAGCGGAAGCATAACCGAAATCAATAGCGCAGCTGACTCCTACCTCTAAGCACAACACCCCATTTTTTCTTTTTAATATGAGATAACAGTGAAAAAATATCATGAAAACTAGTTTTCTGATAATCTTTGCACTTGTCTTTGTATTCCCCGTAGCCTTTGGCCAATACATGGGTGGATCATCTGAAATGTTAGAAGAACGTCTCGGAACTGATTTGCTAAAAGAAAGGGAATGCATTGAAAATCCTGATGAAAAACCTGCAAAGAACTTTGTATTCTTTGATTGTAATTGGGTAGAAGTTCCATACGGCTGGATCTTCAAGGATGGTATGTGGCAAGAAGATCCTTCTGTTCAGAGACTTGGACCTGCACCCCTTCCAACCTGTCCGCGAATTGATATCTGTACATGTGATGGAAAGGATATCTATTACAATTCAACAGATCAACAATGCCACTCGTCTCCCTATATGCCCTCCTCCAACCAAGAACTGTGCGAAGAGTTTTCACAGATGAAGTTTGAAGGCTGGAATTTTAACACCAAATACTGCGATTGGGTACCTCTTTCTGACCCATATGAGACTGATGAATCAATGAAACTTGCATCTAAAAAAGTTGGAGTGGGCGGATTGGGAATTGACCCTGAATTTGATATTGCAACAATACTTGTTGGGATGGCAACTGCAATGGGAGTTGCATTGGGACTGTTGTTCTACTGGAGAAGAAAATGAAAACCAGACTCTTTAGGCACATATGCGTCCAAATTTGACCCCAAAACGTAGCTGAATCCCCGTGGTGCGGATACCATCCGGTCAAATCTTAATTTTTGACATGTGGGGGCGTCAAACTTTTTGTACCGTTCACTTTCCCGGCGCTATGGCTTTGACACAAATTTCAAAACCATTACTTTTTGGCATGTTTTTATCGACATTGTGATTACATAATGAAAGAGATGCAAAAATGTCCATTGTGTCAAACAAAGTATAGCGATATTACCAAAGTTTGTCCACTAAAACACTGCTCCAATTGTGGCTCACTTAAAGTACTGATACATAAGAAAAGAAGTTTTCAAACCTCAAGAGCAAAACAGAATTTTGTTTTTGTTTTGCCGCCTTTTGGATTCTTTGTTTTAGTTTATGGTTATCTTTTTGTACGTGGAGATTTGATTCCTTTTCTTAGCATTGTTGCAGTTTTTTCTGCATTTTTTATTGCTGTTTTGTTTAAAATCACAATAAAGAATGTCAATTGTACCAAATGTAATGCAAGAAATTTCCCTTTTGTAAGTAACATCCATCTTGACGCAATTAAACAAAATGGCACTTTGGTTGATGAGGATATGACAAAAAAAATATCTAAAATAGTTCTTGATGGACTCTCAACAGAACAGCGAAAACATAACAAAAAAGACCTTGTTGTAAGGATAATCGGTGCGTCATCTCTGGTAATCATTGCAATTTTTGGAACTTTTTTTATAAATTCTGATGATATTCTATTAGGGGAAATCATAGATGTGATAAAATCTTTTCAATAGTACATCCGTGAATTAAAATTAATCTATACAGAATAATAATATTTTTGCTCAAAAAATATGTTAGAATAATTGAACAACTCTATTTCTTGGCATTGTTTTTTCAACTACTTGCTTAAAAGGATGTTTAGAATATGTCTGGACAACACAATGAATATACTAAAACACTACTCTGACGATTATTGGAAAATCAGAAACGAACTTTGGCAAAAACTATCATATATCGTGGTACAACTACAATACTGTTGTTTGCCTTGAGTTATATTTTGACCAATAGCCTGTATGATACATCTTTGATTACTATACTATTCAATATTTTTGCAACTGTGATTTACTATTTTCATGAAAGAATGTGGGGTAAAATCACGTGGGGCGTCAATCAAAATAAAGAAATTTTAGATATCAAATAATCTTCTGTGACAGTCGATGTTTCAAATAACATCTAAACATTACTAGTGCTAGTATTATCAATATCGCTGCAACTCCAAAAGAAATTGAATAGTTTATAGCATTAGAAAGAAATCCTGCAGTCAAAGAACCAAAAAATATTCCTATTCCAATCATGAAGCTATGTACTCCTAAGTATGTTCCTTCAAATCCTCTTGGAATGGCTTTGAATAAGATTAATGAATTTGCAGTACTGTATATCGAAAATGCACCTACCATTAGACATGATGATATTACTGCAGCAAGAAATGGCTCTATCCCCATCATCTGTGGGATTAGAGTAACTGCAATTACAATTCCGAGTATTCTTGGTATGTAAGCTAATTGTATGGCCCGTTCTTCTGAAATTTTTGCTATCATTTTAGGAACCAAAAAGAAAATTACAAGCAATGTTACTGTTTGGATCATGTATACTAGAAAAACTTGAGAATCTGTAAATTCATATTTTTTTAAAAATGGAATGAATGCAGTAAAGTACGTATTACTTCCAAAATAAAATAAAAAATTTGAAAACAACAAGATTCCAATTTCATGTGTGATTTTACCTTTGAAAACTGAAATGATGTGTTTAAAGTCGTGAATTTTTGGAACTTTTGGATATATGATTTGAAAGTGATATCTGTTATAGCTGAAAATGTGTTTTAGACCATGAATTGAATGAACCAGTGTCTCTCTCTCAATCAGGTTTTTCCTTTCCACTGCCATGCTTAGTATCACTGCAATGATGCTTACTATTGCACAGAAAATAAAATACGGTCTTAGATCGAAAAATGATTCCCATATCACTCCAACCAAAAATGCTATGAGACTACCAAAACTTGAAATAATTGAAATTCTTGAAAACAAAACTCCCCATTGGTTGTTTGAAACTGATTCCATCACTAAAAGATGTGTAACTGGGTTTTTTCCAATTATGAAAAATCCCATAATTGCTGAAAGAATAAAGACCATGCTAATTTCTGATACAAAAAACATTGTCAAACTAGATGCAGATATTACTGAAAAACAGATGATTAAAATTCTTTTTTTTATGTGATACTTGTCAATGACTTTTCCCCAAAAGATAGACCCTAATGAAGAAAGTCCATAATGCACTGCAATTACAATTCCAACGTCTGCAACATTTCCACCAAGAAATAACACAAACAAGGGTATTGCAATATGTATGCCTTCAGCTGTGATGCTTGCTGGCATTATGAAGAACATCCATTTTTTTGTGGAAATCATGAGATTATTCAATTCAGGTGAAATATTGTTTTTGAAATTAGATAGTCAAATTTATGGTACAAAGAAACAATGTTTTGTCTAGTGTGTATGCGATAAAACTAGAACTGCAAATGTTTAAAGTCCTATCTCCTCCAAATCGTATATGACCGAGCAGATAGGATCAAAAATTAAAGAATCTGGAATTTCAACTGCAGAATTGATATCTCATTTTAGAGAAAAATGCAAAATCTGTGGGCATCATAGAATTATGCATAACGAATTAGGTGCATGTGAAGGCGTAATGAATAAGCCTTGTACTTCTGGATGTGATTCTTTTGACGCAGAATAGCCTTTAATGATATTTGAGTTTGCAATTCTTTAATAGGTTATTTTCTGTACCATATCTGTGGATAAACCCAAAGAAGAAAAGATTTACCCTTTAGGATATGAACCACAAGAAATTCCTGAGTCACTTGATGATGACGTTAGAAATAATCTACTGAATTTTATTTTAAAATCTGGACCTTCGGAAGTTGTAGACACTGATTTGTTTGCTGTGATGGCAAAGCGACGTTCGACAAGAAAATTTTCAGATAAACCTGTAGAGACTACAAAAATCGATAAAATTATTGCTGCTGCTGATACGGCTCCTACTGCTGGAAACTATCAAGGATTTGAAATATTTTATGTGAAAAGCCCAGAAAAGAAAAAACTCCTAGTTGAAGCATGTAATAAGCAACCTTATGTTAACGCACCAGTTGTCCTAGTCTTTTGCAAAAATCCTTCAAGAGTAAAATTTGATTTTCCAGATTATGTACTAAAGAAATTTGCCATACAAGATGCAACTCTAGCTGCAGGATATTCACAACTTGCTGCTCAGGCACTAGGATTGAGTTCAATTTGGATAGGAATGTTTGATGAGCAAAAAGTGATGGATGTAATTGGAACTGATCTAGTTCCTTCATCTGTTCTGTGCATTGGTTATCCTGAACAAACTAAATTCCCTAAACCTAGAAGAAACCTAAAAGATTTGGTTCATGTAACTTGGTAATCTTTCACTTATAATCACCCATCTTTAAATAATCATGGATTGTTGTTTATTTTATGACTGATGCATATGTGATGCTTAACTGTGAGTTGGGTGCTGAAACAGAAATCCTAGAACAATTAAAGGAAATTGAACAAGTTGTAGATGTCTTTGAAACAATTGGAACCCATGATATGTTGGTGAAATTACAAGCAGAAAACTTTGAAAAAATACGAGAGATTGTTTCATGGAATATTCAAAAACTCAAAAATGTTCGTTCTACTGCGACATTGATAAAAAAAGATAATTAAGATTAGTTCCCTACCAAATAACATTGACTGATGAAAAAAATGATATTGATAAACTCATTGACAATATGATTACTAGCGGAGACGACCTTGTAAACAACCTCAAGTCTGTTTTACCAAAATCCCTATCTGAATCAATGATGATGTTTCATGAGTCAAACGTTACAAATCTAAAGAAAATCAAAGAATTTCTTAATAAATAGATCTAGGAGGATTGGATCCTGTGATTTCTACTATATCTTTTTTAATCATTATCGGTGTATTGTACTATGAATAGATCCAGGACTGTTTCTATTACTGTGGAAAAGAAAACAGGTGATGCCTTTGATGCCATACTACAATTACCGTCAAAAATGATGCCTGATGCTAAAATCGCATCCGATGGATGGTGGTCATTTACTGGCCCCCATGGAAAATCTAAATTAAAATTCAATGAAAATAGGTCTCTTGGACTATTAAATCATCAGTATGTTGATGAAGAATCTTCTTGGACTGTCCCGATGCGTGTCATTTCCAATGGTGATTTCTCTGAAGTGGTAATTACTTTTAACAAACCTGAAGAACTAACTGATGAACAATTTGATAAGCGTATGACTGAGATTGGTGATATGGTAACTTCGATGAAGCATATTATCGAATCTGAATTCTAGTGTCGTACAAATTATTCTTCAAGCTTAAATGCAAATTTGGTAATAGTAAAACTGAGAAAAATGCCATATGAAGAAGTATGTTATCAGAGATTAGAAGAGGATAATCCTGAGGATTATGAGAAGTTAAAATCTAAAAAATCACCTCAAAATTCAGTCTTTATCTGAATCATCATCTTGATTTCTACTTGGACCTACCATGTCTTTTGGATTCACCTTATTATCCCAGTCTCCTCTCACACCTTTTATCAAAGCAGTAATTCCACCACCAATAAATCCAACCACTAATCCAAAAAATAACATCTGATCAACTATTTTAAATGAGCAATTGATTTCTACTGGAGGCAAGTCTTTTGAATATTCATAACATGTTTCAAATTCATTTGATTCAAGAGTGGCTGCTTGATAATTTGGACCAAATCCTCCTAATATGATCAACCCTACAAAAATTAATCCAATCCCTATTATGGTAAATCTCATGTCACTCAATGACTTTTTTCTTAATTCACAGTATTTACATTTTGACTTGAAATCTAGTGCTGTTTTTCAAGTAATATTTTTAGATTTTCAAGTGATGCCTCATAAAATGATCCTAGAAATACTATGAAATCCAAGAATTCAGTCTCAGACATCTTCTTACTGTTTAGATATGATTGCCATGTCAATTCTATGAGATTTTTTGCTAATACTTTCATTGAAATTGTTGCAACATATACTCTTAATGGTAATCCCTCAGTTGCAATGTATGTGAAATACTCTCCATCTCTCCATGCTACTACATGCTCTTCAATTTCGTTCCCGTCTGAGAATGTGATTAGCCTAATTGCTCCTACACCTTTTTTCTTTTTGGAAAGATATACTGTTTTTTCTACATCTACTAGCCATAATGGTAATCCTACTATGTTGCTTATTTTTTTCCATACTTTGTCTTTTGATGCCTTAATTTTGATTATTTTTTTAACTGTCCCTGTATGAAATGATTTTTTTGTAGTTTTTACCATTCACTTCCTGAAATATGATGGGTTTTAAATTAGTCGTACAACCATTTTTAATCCCCCGAAGTGAATAATATCAAATGGTCTTTGGATGGGGTAAAAAAAAACAAGACGATGTGTCTGTTGAAGAAGTTCCTCAAACTAAAGAGATCGTACTCTCAAATATCCCTAAAATATTGTCTGATCTTGGTGAATTAAGAAAATCAAAAACTTTGACTGAGATTAAAAATTTAAGAAACAGTACAGAGCCATTGATTAACGAATTAATGAAAATTGGTAACGTTCTTGAAAAAGATAATCTTAATGTCGATGATATTGATAAACATCTTGCAATAATTGTAGTTAGAGGTAAAAAACAAGTAATTGATGTTATCAAAAAAGATGTTACATCGTTACCTAAAGTTTCTTCTTTAGATGATGCTGAAAAATTAAATTTGGCTTTAAATCAAATACTCAAAAAAGTAGGGGATGTTTTAGGAAGACAAACTAGAGTAATTCATATTTTTGCAAAAAAATATGCGACTCAATTAAAAGACAATCTTGAAGTTATGAATAACAATCATTCTGAAATTTATAAATTACTAAAAAACTATAATTCGACAAAATCCCTATCTGATGAAATATCTGAAACATTAAATCAAATTAATGCTTTGATTGATTCGCGTAAAGAAAAATCTCATAAATCTATAGATGCTGATGAAAATAGTCATTCCATTCAGGTTGAAATCGCTTCAATTCAAAACTCTATTGATAAAGTGCGTTCTTCTGAATCTTATAAGCGATATCTTGATTTAAAAAATAGTTTAGATGAGTTTGGCCAACAAAAACAAAAAATCATAAATGAAATCAATGATCAATTCACAAAAATTTCTCGCCCTTTGAGTAGATACGAGCATGCATCATCATTAGATAAAGATCAAAAAAATCTTCTCTCTCTTCTTATCGCAAATCCTTTTTCTGTATTGGTGCCTTCTAACAAAGATTCAATAATTATAATTCTTGAAAATGTTCGAAAAGGTATTGCGTCTGGTTCTATTTCTGTAAAAGATATTGATAAAACATTCTCCAATATTACTGAAACAGTAGAGGCTCTAGATGGGTTTGTATCTCAAGTTTCAGAATATTTTGAAAAATACAATAAAATGAAAAATGATCTTAATTCTTTAAAACCCTCTGATCTAATGTCTTTGGAAAATGATCTTGATAAAAACACGTCATTATTGGAAGAGTCTCAAACCAAATTCAAGACATTTCAAAATGAAATTGATGAAATCGATTCAAAAATACCTCGATTGATATCTGATATTGAATATAAATTACAACAGTTCTCAAGTACAAAATATACCGTACTGATGTCTCAGAATTAAAATAGTTTCAAATTGGTGATTATGTGTGTTGTTTAAAAACAAAAAATTTGAACGAAGGGTATCTCTTCAAAAAGATGTACGTGATAGTATCTTATCTTACTGTCAAATGAAACATCCTAATGAAGGAATTTTGATCTTAAAGGGAAAATCAAAAAATGGAGAGATAGATGTAAGCGGACTGGTTATTCCTCCATTTAGTGAATCAGGGCCAACATTTGCTGGATTTCCGCATTCGTTTCTTCCTTTTGATACAAGTTATGTTGGAATTGTTCATTCTCATCCAAGTGGGTCTGCTGAACCATCTGTAACTGACTTGCATAATTTTTTTGGACTAGTTTCAATGATTGTACAATCTCCATATGATGACGATTCCATTTTTGCATGGGATAGAAATGGTAATTCTATTCCAATCTCAATACTGTAATTCACGAAATACTATTGAACAAGTCTAGAAAAAACTGACAAAACTTTATAACCTTTTTCAAAGGCATTTTGTATATTGAATCCTCAATTGAAACGATATTACATTTTTCTAGGCGCCTCTCTAGTTTTTAGTATTGGCTTACAAATTGGGCTAGGAATGTTAGGTGTTCCATGGTTTATTAGCATAGGTGCGGTAATGGCAATTTTTATTTTACTACCTATGATTATGAGGCGACGACAAATGAGTCGTATGGGAAATTATGGTGGTGATTCTGGGTCTGGTGGTGGATTCTTTGGTATTGGCTCACAAGGTGGCTCCAGCAGTGTCAGATATGTTTGCCTTGTCTGCAATAACAAACACAAAGGAGGCACTTGTCCTAGATGTGGTTCTAAAATGCAAAGAGCAGATTTCTAACCAAGAAAAATGTCTTTAGATGAAATTCGTAAAAAGGTAATCTTTCATAATTCTGTTGATGTTTGGATTGCAACATGTTTGGAAAAAAACATGAATTGGACAAATACCGAAGATTACAAAAAATTCATTGCTTATTTACTTGCAAATAATCTAAATCTAAAAGCGTTTAATCTGTGTGCCCATGAGGCAGGTGCCACTGAAGATGAAAAGATAAAATTCACTGAAACTTTGGCTGAAACAAAAGAAGATCCAAATTCTTTAACATATACAGTAAAGCTAAATGATGCTGCTTTGAATATCATTCGCAGTTTTTCTCTGTGATTATCTTTTGAGTTTTGGATTGATTATTGCATCTAATGCATTTCCAATAAACACAAAAGCCAATCCTGTTATTGCGATCATTATTCCTGGTGGGATAATCCACCACCATAATCCTCTTGCAGCTGCCCCAAACGTATTTGCGTCATGTAATATTTGCCCCCATGTTGGAAATGATGGGTCTCCCAATCCAAGAAAACTCAAACCAGCTTCGGTAGTAATTGCAGCTGGCACTGAAATTGCAATACTTGCAAAAGCATAGGGAAGCAATTGTGGTAAAATGTGTTTCAGCATTATTTTGGAATCTTTCTGTCCCATCATATTTGCAGCATCAACATACCCTCGAGTTTTGATTTGTAGAGACATACTTCTTGATACCTTGGCTATACCCACCCACCCAAAAATCATCAAAAATCCTACCATCAAAAATATACTATTGCTTATTGTTACTGAAAGTATTATGAGAAATGGCAATGCTGGCAATGCATAGATTACATCATTAAACCTCATCATGATTTCATCTGTTTTTCTGCCTTTGTATCCTGCATACACCCCATAAACCAATCCTAACACTACTGACGCAATAGATACTACAAGACCAATAAATAATGCAAGTGGTGTTCCCCACAGCAGTCCTATTGCTAAATCTCTTCTTAATTCATCTGTACCCATGATTCCAAAAGCCTTACCTCCTATGATTAATTTTGATTCTGAAATTTGATTTTCAGAATTTACTCCATAGAGGTTTATCAAAAAAATATAATTTCCTTTTAACGGTTCATTTGCTTGATTTTTTGAAAAAATAATGTCTTCTGCAGATAATCTCTCAAATAGAAATCCAAATTTTTCAGACTGTAATGATAAATTTTTCTTTATGCTCCTATCTGTTGAAAAAATTCTTTCTTCATAAACTGTATCTGAGTCTGAATAAGGAAGAGATGTTGATATCAAATTAAGTTTAATCCCGTCTGGTCTGATTACTGACATTTCTAATAACGGTGAACCTGAATACTCTGCTGAAAATACATAGATGAAATCATTTGGGAAATAATCATAATCAAAATTTAATCCAAATTGATGTGATGCTAGTGATATCTCGTTTTCTGAAATTGCTTTGATGTTGGGGCTCTCTAAAATCTGATGTTCTGGTATTTTTTCCGTCCTAAAGATATTGACCCATATTGGGGTTGCAACTTTTGGATTTAAAATCCAATTTCCAGGATTATTCCATTCCTGAAATGTTTCAATTGGAATTGTAATTATGGCAATAATTGAAACTGCAATCAGAATCACAAGTATGGTAATCCCTGCAATTCCCATCTTGCTTTTGAGAAATTCACGTTTAATGTCATCTGGTGTAATACTGCTCATTGCCCTGTTCTCACTCTAGGATCAAAGTATCCATAAAGCAAATCTGCAATGAATATACTGATTAAAAAAAATACTGTAAGCAGATATGTTGCACCAATAATTACCGGCAAATCCATCACTGTAATTGCTTCAAAATATAATCTGCCCATTCCTGGCCAATCAAACACTGCTTCTGTAATTATTGCCCCTCCCAATGATCCTGATAGACTCAATGCCAAAATTGTAATAATTGGTGGTGCAGCATTTTTTAATGCATGAGTGTAGATAATTTTTTTTTGCTTTATGCCTATTGTCTTTTTTGCTATGATGAAATCTTCTTGCATTATTCCCACCATGAAATTTCTTACTAAATATGCCCATGAACCAAATCCAATCATTACTATTGTGATTAAAGGTAATGCCATATGGTATAACAACGAACCAATGTATCCTGGGTCTGATGATGGAATGTCTGGTGTTGCTCTGGCAGGGAATATTTGGTATGTGAATGCAAATAAAAATATCATCAACATCCCTATCCACCAAACGGGAAAACTGGAACTAATAATTGCAAAACTTGATGTAATTCTATCTGTTACTGATCCTACTTTACTGCTAGACAGTGCTCCTAAAAATATGCCTATGATTGATATGATTACTGTTGCTGTGGTAAATAATAAAACGGTTCTTGGAAGTTTTTCAAATAATATGTCTTTTACATCCGATGAGCCTTCATCACTAGTAAGAAATGTTGCATGTCCAAAATCCAACAACATTATCTTGTACATTGTAATTCCAATTCTTTGTGGAGAATACCATGGCTCCTCCAATCCTAAAATTTGAATACGTTGGTCAATCTGAGATTGAATAAATTCTTCTAATTCTGTAACTGACGAAAAACTTTCCGCAATTGCTGGATTTTCTGATATTTCCGATCTTACTTGAAATACAATGCCTTGTTTTAGAATTGTATCCATATTGGAGCCTACCAGAACAATTGTGATCAATAATGTGACTAATAATACTCCAAACATCGTTGCAATTCTGGTGGCGATGTATTTTTTCATGCTCAATAGTATCAAGGCATAGAATTAGTTTATAACGATAGATATTTTTCCCACAGTTTAATTACCGTCTAATTTTATCGAGGATTAGAAAGACATGTCCTTTGATAGAGAAAGAGAAATGCACACCGCAACATGCGGAGACTGTGGAAATGAATGTCAAGTACCATTCAAACCAAAAGACGATAGACCTGTTTATTGTAGAGAATGCTTCCAAAACCACAAACCAGCACCAAGATCTGGTGGCGGTAGATTTGGAGGATCAGGTGGAAGATCTGGCGGATATGGTGGCGACAGAGGCTCTAGATTTGGTAGACGAGACGATAGACCACGTGAAATGTTTGACGCAAAATGCGGAGACTGTGGAAATGATTGTCAAATACCATTCAAGCCAAAAGACGACAGACCTGTATATTGCAGAGACTGTTTCCAAAATCACAAACAACATTAGAAAATCGTTTTGAGTAATTTTCAAAACTACTTTATTTTATAACCCAAAGATTTAGAATCTTTCGATTTTGCCAAATGTTATTGAATGAGATTCCCTCAAGAAACCAAATAACTATTGGCATGATGGTTCAGATAGTACAAAAACAAGATCAACGTACAGGAAATTTGACTGATGGTAAAGTTAAGAGAATTCTCACTTCCAGTAACTTTCACCCCCATGGAATTAAAGTCGAATTGGATGGTGGAAAAATTGGTCGAGTCAGAAATCTCTTATTATGATGTAGACGAGAGTGAAACGAATTCTAGGCTTTACTTTGGCAGAAAAGCAAGTCTCTCGTCTATATTCTGTATGTAGTTATATCATTTAAAGATTGTATGAAGATATGAAAAATAACAGATAAACCTTTGATTATCTATGGTATTTTATGAGTGCAAATACTATTCGTAAAGCAAAGAAATTAGTTGAAAATGGGGGAGTAGTAAAAATTGATGATGACTTGTTCCAAATAAAATCTTCATCTGATCCTGAAAAATCTTATTTTGTAACATCTGATACTTGTGAATGTCCTGGATTCAAAAATTTCTATAAATTTCATCATGGTAAAGGTCTAAAAGCTAACTGTTCTCATTTAGAAGCCATTCGTATCTTCAAAAAAGAAACTGGCTAGTTTAATTTTTTCATATCTATTTTGCCAACAAATGCCTTGTTTTTTGTTATGATGATTGGGCGTAAAATTAATCCTGGGTATTTTACCATTAATTTGACAATCTGGTTTTCTGTTTTTTTACTATTCTCCAAATCTAGATCTTTGTACATTTTGTCTCTTTTTCTAAGAAGTTCAGATGGCTTTTTGCCTGTCATTTTGCATATTTTTTGAAGCTCTGTCTCTGTAAATGGATCTTTGAAAAAATCTCTTTTTTCAATATCTGCTTTCATTCTTTGAAATTCTGAAATTGTTTTTTTACAAGTAATACATGATGTTTTATGGAATATTTTCATTTTCTTTTCTTTATTTTATATGGTTTAAAAATTGTTCAGAAAAATAAGAAATGCTGTTATGCACAGCAAATTGATTTTTTGAAATCTTCTGAGTTTCTTTCAAAACTACACTCTTTGCATGCCTGCCAACTTCTCTTTTTAAGAATTGAAAATGATGATTCATAACTTATAGAATACATTTTTCCACCACATGCAGGACATTCCAATGGGATATCTATTTTCATTAATTTTTATTATATTATTTTGAATATAAGGCGCACGTAGAATTGATCAATCGTTCATTCTTCGGTTGGTTGATCTTTTTCTAATTGATTTTGATTGAATTGTTCTAGTATTTCTCTTGGAATTGAAATTATCTCCAAGTATGCTTTTCTTGCTTCTTCATATGTGCCACCATTTGCAATAATGCTGTCTCTTACACTTTGAGCCTCTTCAAAATTGTTTTTTGTAAAGTTCAATTGATTGATAATTAATTCTCTGACTTCTGGCTTTAGACTCTTGATATAATCTTCATATTGTAATCCCCCATATGTTCCTGTACCTACTCTGTATTCTTCGATTGCTTGATTTCTTAAATTCTCAGATATTCTTCTTTGCTGTTCTAAGAATATCTTTTCTTCATCTGGTTCTTGAGATTGTTTTTGTTCCTGTATTAACTCATTCAGTAATTTATGATAATATTTGAACAATGTTTGCCCTATTGGATTTTTTACAAAATCACTCTCATTTGAACTCAGATATTTTCTTGCTTCATCTGTGGATAATTTTTGTTGTAATTCTGACACTGGAGAATAGTCTCCATTTACTTGAAATTCAGTACTTGACATTCCTGTCATTCCATACCATGATGCTATTACATTCACTTTGTATATTCCTGGCACTCTCTGAAAATCTTTGAATTCCCCTCTGAATACTCCATCTGGATCTGTAAATGCTTTTGTTGTGTCTGCACCTGTTCTTATGAATACTTCAACCCCACGAGTAGGCTCATATGCGTGATTCACTACTCTGCCTGTTACTACAACAGTATCTCCTGGATTGACTGTTTTTTCCATCTCTACCTCTACAATGAATTCCCAAAGTTCTGCCTGCGAAGTTTGAATCGTTGAAAACAGCATCAAAAATGAAAATAACCCTACAATAATGGCTTTGTTTCTATACACATGGCTACATTTTGATTTGTACAGTTAAGATAAAGTATGAATTAAATTTCGCTCTTTTTCAATTTTTGTTGAGTAGTTTTATTGATTGAGACCTCCAAATCCTGTTAATTTTTCAATCCATACTACTTCTTAAACCCCAAAAATAATCTTATTTTGAATCATGGATTTGGAAAAATTCAGAAATGATGTTACTGAGATGACTGAAAAACTCTCAAAAAACCTTCACAAAAATGATGTCTCTAAACTAAACCATGTTAAAGAACAATTAATTGGAATGTATAAAAAAAATCTAGTTAAAATTAATCATTCTATTTTAGAATTAATCTGTGCTAGTAATTTAATTTCTCGAGGATATGATGTTGATGTGGAAAAAGATATCTCAGAAATCTTGGTTTGTGATATTTATGCAAAAAAAGGAGGAGGTGATACTATTATTGAAATCGAAACCGGTTTTACTCCGCCTGAACATGCAATGGATACTATAGATTATTTTGCTGCAAGAATAATGAGCAAAGTTGCAAGGTACAGTCAATACTGCTCCAAATTTTCTTTAGCGACTCCTGCAGTTGGTTTATTGCCAATCTCTAAAATTTTTCTATTGCCTCCTAATGCTCGTAACAAAGATGATGTGCAAAAAATTAAAGATCTTTGTGATCGCTATTACAAGAATCCTCCAATTCAATATGATGACATTTTAAATGCACATTTGCATTCAATTTATCTAATAAACATCGATAAAGGGTTTGCCAAGGAACTTGATCCTCAGGGGTATGTTGATTTAACTACCAATCTGCTTAATCGTAGTGAAGTGGTATACTGAATATGTTATTAGAGAGACAAAATTCAAATTCTCCTATGATTTAGTATTGGTAAGATGATTTGTGCTGCATGTGAGACAAGAAAACATTTTGAGTGTATTGACTGTATGAATAACCACAAGACCCATTTGTGCAGCTGTGATTGTCATGATGAGAATACCGAACCTCATGAAGTTGGGAACACTCATTAGATTTAATTTCTGAATTTCCTTTCAATTTCTTGAGCCATTGTTTCTAATTGACTAGTGTCCCCTAATTTTCGATATGTCAATTTTTCAATAGTTTTGATGATGCTGATAGCAGATCTATACTGTGGAATCTCTGGCTCGTTTAACTCTCCATACATTCCTATTCCATGTATGTCATTTTTCTTTGCAAATCCTAGTATGAGCCCATTAAATCCGGTAATGATGGATTTTTGAGGCGTAGTTTCTACATCTAATCCTTTCATCTGTTTTGTTAGTTCTTTTGACGTTGTGGTGATGAATGTTTTAGGATTTCTTTCAAAAATTCTATTTGTGTGAAACCCTCCTAATGTATAGATAAATTTTGCAGAATACTTTTTTGCCACCTCTATGACGTCTTGGCATAGCATGTTTAATTCATCATTACTTTGTGGTTGTCCTTTACCTCCTCCAAAAATTATTAGATCCTCGGTGTATTTGTATTCCCACTGCTCTTCTGGAAGATCAATGTATCCTCCTCTATCTATAATATATGTTGGAAAAAGTGTTTTTACTGTTCTGAATGTTTTTGTTCTAAGTGAATCATTGATGAAATTTATTACAATGCTCCCAACATTTCCCATATCCTGCATTGCTGCTATTATGATTGGTTTTTCTATGTTGGGCTCTATGTCTTGAATAAACTCCATAATTTAATTAAAAGTTAATGAATTTTAAACGTATGTTGCTATGAAATTTTTAGTGTATGAGATGCATTGTTATTAACTGTGATGACTATTCAAAGTAATAATTTTACCCTTTAGTAGAAACTATCATCATATTTTAACTCTTGTCTATTTTTGATTTTCTTTTTAATGATCGACAAAAATATGAAGATTCATAAGTCAAAAAAACTTTCTATCGACAAATTATGGAAACATCCATGGAAAACATCGGCACACTAGAGTATGTTCTTGACAAATATTCTAAAATTTGGAGTTGGAAGGTAACTGGTGATCGTGCAGTCAATATGATATCTAGGCTTGTTTCTGAAGCATGGTATGGCGAAAATATCAACGAAATAATTATTCCTGATAGTACTGAAACTGTAAAGCAATTAAAATTAATCATGGATAGATATCCTCTAGAAATTCTCTCTAAATCTATCTGGCAAAGGAAGATTGTAAAGACATATGCTCCAAAACCTGTCTTACCACCAATTAAATTAAAATTAAAACGCGCAAAAACTGGCGAGCAATTTAGAGGCAAACTTCTAAATTTCCAAAAAGAAGGGTTAGATTTTTTGTTAAAATCTGCTGGCAATGCATTACTGGCCGATGAAATGGGCCTTGGCAAGTGTGTGTTGGGTTCATCCTTGATCGAAGTTATTGATGGTCAAATTCCGATTGAGAATCTGTGGAAAGATTCTGTCATATTGGAACAGCATGAAGATGAGTGCTGGGCAAAACTATCAAAACCTATTACAGTACAAACATTTGATGGAAAAAAAATTATTGCTAAAAAAGTAAACAAAGTTTTCAGGCAGAGAATAGATGAAGGTGTTGTAAAAATTACTCTTGATGATGGTTCTGTTTTAGAATGTACTAAACGTCACAGGTTTCTTACTCCTGATGGATGGATGATGGCAAACAATCTGAATATTGATGATAGAGTTGCAGTTCCATCTATTACATTACATAAATCTAAACATGATCTTGATGTAGATTTGGCCGAACTGATGGCATGGCAACTTGCAGAAGGATATGAATATTTTGAGAATAAAAAATATGCTCATGGACGATTCTACAACTCTGATCAAGATATTCTGAAAAGAGTGCGTGAACTTGCAAAGAAATTTAACATTGATTTGCCATATCCTAAAAAAACTACTACTTCATATGTAATTGCTACAACTCGCTTGCATTCTTTATTTTCAAAATTTGGATACAATTGGGGCAAAAAATCTGCAGAGAAAATAATTCCTACACGTATTTTAGAATCCTCATTAACAACACAAAAGGCGTTTGTTCAGGCAATTTTTGATGCAGAAGGACATGTTGGAAAAACCCATTGTGAATTTTCGACTGCAAGCAAGTCCATTGCATACGGAATGCGTGATATATTGCGTCATTTTGGTATTTGGCTTCGTATTCATATATCTATGAAAAGTGCAACAAATGGGACAAAAATAAAACGACCTTATTTTGTTTGTACCTTTGGTGGGAATTCTGTAGATAAATTTGCTGCTCAATTCAAACTACAAACACGACGTAAACAACAAGCCTTGGAATTATTGGCAAAGAAACATCACAATACAAACATTGAGGGCATTCCATCACAGAAAATTGTTCAACAGATTGCAGATAAGGGAATTTCACTGCGTTCACTGCATCTTTCCACTCCGTACAAATATACTCAAGGTATGAGCAAAAATCTTGCATATTTTGTAATAGACAAACTAGAAAAGATAAACAATCATTCTCTTGCTTGCGACCTACAATCACTATCTTTAGAATCCATCAACTGGTGTCCAATCAAAACAATTGAGACAAAAAGATATTCAGGATATGTGTATGATCTTTCTGTACCTGAAACTCATAATTATGTAGTTAATGGTGTGATTACACATAACACTGTACAAACACTATCTTACTGTGCTACTGAAAAACAAACATTCCCAATTCTTGTTATTGCCCCACTTGTAACATTAAACAATTGGGAACGAGAAATTCAGAAATTTCTAAAGAAAAAAAGTAGAAATGGTCGAGTCATTGAATCTGACTCTCCAAGCGTTACTATAATTAGAACTGGCAAATCTCAAGAATTACCTGTAACTGACATTTATCTTATTAATTATGAATTACTTTTCAAAAGAAATAATGATCTATCCAAATTAGGAATTAAAACAATAGTCTGTGACGAAGTGCATAATCTAAGATCTAAAACAACGCAAAAATACAAAGCTGTGAAAAAGCTAGCAGCATTACCCTCGGTCTTGTATAGAATTGGTCTTTCTGGTACTCCAATTTATAATCGTGGTTCTGAAATTTGGCCTATTATTGATATTATCAAACCGGGATTATTGGGAAGTTTTAAGGAATTTTGTGAATACTTTTGTTATGTAAATGATAAAGGCAAAGCAATTGTTCTGGAAAATAAGCGCGCATCTTTAAGAAATGAGTTACAAAAACATGTAATGCTACGAAGAAAAAAATCTGATGTATTAAAGGAATTAAAAGACAAAGTTCGTTACAAAGAAGTAATCGCAGCAGATACTGATTTTTATCTTGAAGAACTAGACAAGATTTGGAAGAAAGTTGAAGCAGAACAAAAAGACGCTGATTCTGAATTCTCCAAATCTGCATCCTATAACAGAGCAATTCAAAGTGAACGACAAATTGCAGGTATTGCAAAACTTCCACATGTGATTAACTTTGTCAAAAATATTATGGAAATTGAAGAAAGTGTTGTTGTGTTTTGCCATCACAAGGTCATTCACAAATTATTAAATGAAAGTCTTCAAGAATTTTCTCCTGTTGCAATTATTGGTGGGCAATCTGACACACTAAGACAGGATCAGATAGACAAATTCCAAAGGGGTGAATCCAAATTAATGATTGCAGGTATTCGCGCAGGTAATGTTGGTATAAATTTGACCAGAGCTAAATATGTAATTTTTGCAGAGCTGGATTGGAGTCCTGCCATTCATAGACAAGCAGAAGACAGGTTACATAGAATAGGACAAAAGAATACCGTTTTTGCATATTATCTGATTGGTAATGGTACCTTAGATGATCATGTTGCAAATATTTTGGTTGATAAAAGCTATGAGATTGATGAAATTATGGACGAAACAAAAGAAAACTATGAAAACAAAGACAAAGCAGAACTCATCCTAGCTCAGATTCAAGACAAAATACGCTCAAAATAATTAAATTTCTAATTTGTATTTTAATTTAGATAGTTTTTCAACAATTTCTTCTTTTTTTGTTTGCTTTATTTGTAAGGCTTGTATTTCTTTTATGATTTCATCTAGCATGCTTAGAATTTCTACTGCATGATCTGTTTTTTCAAAATCTATGTTGTTAAATCCGTTGATTTCAGTTTTGTCTATCTCTTGAACTCCTTCCGGTAGAATCTCAAAAACTTTGACTATTTTATCTCCTTGTCTTTGCGGCGACATCAATATGAGTTGTTTTTTCCTTAATTTTTCAATGTCTTCTACCAATTCATTTTCTGAAATCTTTAGAATATCTACAATCTGAGTAATGTTACATGATTTTATTTGTAATAGTCTTAGTATTTTTGCCCATCTTGGAATGTTATCACTCCATAAAATCTCTCTTGCCATATTAGTGATGGAAAATGATCCATCTACATTTAGTGAAATCATTTTTCTATCTTTTAGTGTGGCAAGAGAGTCTAGGATTTTTCCAACTCCTAATCTTTTTAATTCTGAATTCTCCAAATTATTTTCATTAAATGTTCCATTTGCATTAATTGCTAAATGTAAAATCTCTAAATCTATAGTTCCTAATTTTCTCATGTTGTTGTTCCGTCTTTATGATTTATCATTCTTTCACATTAATTTTGTTCTTGAAGAATATATGTGGATTATGTCCAATTAATTCATGGTTCAATATGAACTTCCTAAATTACCTTACAAGTATGATGAATTAGAACCGTTCATTGACACTCAGACAATGAAAATTCATCACACAAAACATCATCAAGCTTATACTGATGGTCTAAACAAATCCCTTGAATCAATTGGTGGCGCATCTCATCCTCAATACATTTCATCTATTTTGTCTGATCTAAAATCGATTCCTGAATCGGGTAGAGGTGACATTAATTTTTTTGGTGGAGGTTATGAGAATCACAAATTGTTTTGGGATACGATGACTCCAAATAGCGATGGTACTCCTGGAGGGAAATTAGAAGATGCAATGGATGTTTACTATGGCAACTTTGAGAATTTTAAAAAAGTTTTTTCTGAACAAGCAATATCAATTAAAGGTAGTGGTTGGTGCTGGTTAGTTTTTAATTCAACCTTTAACAAAATAGAGATTATCCTAACCTCTAATCAAGACAGTCCTTGGACTTTACAAAAGCATCCTTTATTGGGATTGGATGTTTGGGAGCATGCATATTACCTAAAACATCAAAACAAAAGACTTGATTATGTAGAATCCTGGTGGAATGTAGTTAATTGGGATTATGTTGGCAATAGATTCTCTGAACTTACTGACTGATTTGGACAAATTCGTTTAAAGAAAATTTGTATTTTCTAATATGAACAAGAGTCTAAGACACATTACAATTCTTTCATAACATGTTTGTATTGTATAGTTGTAGAATAACTATGTGGAATAATGTGGCGTTTTAAATAATATATATTTTTCATTGATAAACAAACCCGTATGGATTATCAGAATACAATATGTTCATGTTGTATACTTCGTCTATGCTCTAAATGTAAAACATAAACACAAATCAGATTAATTTGCTGTCTGTATTTTTTTGCAATCTCTTTTTTTGATATTTGATTGAAGTTTTTTTATTTCTGTATTTGTGTTCTATGTGTTAAGAATCATGTTATGGCTTATACGTCCTTGAAATTATTTTCCTGTAATGAATTTCAAAGACGCAATAACAGCATTGAGTATGATTACAGTATTGTCAATCATTTCATTTTCTGTATTACAACAAAATACATTTGCTGAACCCCAATACAAATACGCTGACGATGTAAATGTTGTTACGACATTTACATTTCGTGACGGAGTAGAGATTTACAAATATCCTGTATTTGTAATGCTTAATGATTTTGCAGAAAACTCATTCACAGAATTTAGACTGCAAGGTACAGTTGATCCATCACCACTTCTCAATAAAGCTCTAGATGAGACTTTCAAACACAAGCAGAATAAGAATAGCGGCATTGACTGGAACTCTAAATATTTCAGCGTTACAGCTGATTTTATTAAAAATGGAACCTCAATCAAAAAACTCGACTATTATGACTGTAAAATCACTGACTATCGTGTAACCACACTTCATGACGGTCAGGATTCATACATCTCATCATCAAGTGGATTTGCCATTGTTAATTCCATCGATTTTATTTGTAGTGGTATTGATCTGGTAACACCAAACAAACTTCCATACAAAACATCATTTACGACAACCGATTATGGCATGACTTCATTTAAGTTCAAAGAAGATGTTCGCACATTTGTAACATTTGAGTTTGACAAGGGTATGGAAAAGATCGAGTTTCCAGTATTTCATCTGACATCTGGTTATGCGGAAGATACACGAAACACATCTGTTGGCTTTACGGTAGAAGGAGTAGTCGGCAATCATTCTCTGCTAAATGATGCAATTGAAAATGCACGCAAGGTCTCAGGAATTAAACATGGTATAAACACTGACTTTGAAGCATCTGTCCAATTTGTTTCTGGAGATAAGGTTCTACGCGAGTTTGACTTTAATGATTGTCGTATAGACTCTTACATGCTTACCACTCTATTTGACAAGGAGGAAGGATTTACTGGAAAAAGTGGATTTGCACATGTTGATGACATTGATGTCGAGTGCGCCGGACTGTCTCCAAAAAATACTATGTATGAGAAGATGATCAAAGAAGTATCTTGGAAGAACACTTTATTGGAACACAAAACCACTCCACATGAATTTCCTATTGGTAATGGTCCTAGGGCAGTTGCCACATTCACATATATGAACGGAGTTGAGACAATTGACTTTCCAATGTTTATCCAAGGTGACGTGCTTGTAAACTCAAATCCAACATTTACAGTACAAGGCATGGTTAAGGATACTCCAATGTTGTACAAGAGAGCAGATAATAATCTGGAAATGACAAGTTCAACTGGGACAAATCCAATGCTTGAGTTGTTTAATGTAGACATTCAGCTTATACTTGGCGAAGAGTCTGTACGCGGTTTCAACTACGCTGATTGTAGAGTGGTAGACTATGAAGTTCAAACAATAAGAAATGGTGAGGAAAATTACTTCAAAACATTTTCCCTGTCCAATACATTTGAGTTTGAATGCCTTGGTTACCAACCATATGATCCGGTAGCTGAAAGTATGTCAAAGATGCATAAAAAAGCAGTTACTGAAAATACAAGTGATATTAGAAAAACCCATTCATGGGGTCCTGACTTTCACGTACAGTAATTCATTTTTTTATTTTTTTATTTTAAATATTTTCTGAATGATATTGCGTTGTCTTTATGGTTAGTATTGAAATTTTTGTTTTGATGTTTTACATTGTAATTCTTTCATAACATGTTTGTATTGTGTAGTTGTAGAATAACTATGTGGAATAATGTATCCTTTTAAATGTGGATATTTTCTACTCATAACGAATCAGTATGGCAAACAACTCAAAATTTGCAATAATTGGAGCCGTAATTGCTGCAATCATTGTAGTAGGTGTAGTTGCATTTGTTAGTGTTCCAACCAACACCGTTTCTGAAGAAACATCTGCACCAAACATGGTTTCTGAAGAAACTCCTGTACTCACAATCTATTCTGGAAGAGCCGAAACACTAGTCGGACCCATAATTGAAAAATTTGAACAGGAAACAGGTATTGACGCTCAAGTTAGATATGGCAGTACTGCAGAGCTAGCACTTGCAATCTTAGAAGAGGGACAAAACAGTCCTGCAGATATTTACTTTGCACAGGATGCAGGCGCTCTTGGAGCTCTTTCCAAAGAAGACCGTCTATTGAAAATCTCTCCATCGGTACTAAGTCTGGTGGATTCTGATTTTAATTCACTAGATGGTGAATGGATTGGCATTACTGGAAGAGCAAGAGTTGTGGATTACAATACAGACCTAGTGTCTCCATCCGAACTACCTGACTCTATTTGGGGATTCTTAGAACCAAAATGGAAAGGTAAGATAGGCTGGTCTCCACAAAATGGCTCATTTCAGTCATTTGTTACTGCACTTAGAGTCTTGGAAGGCGAAGACAGAGCCAGACAATGGCTAGAAGGAATAATGGCAAATGAACCAGTAGTATATTCTGGCAACACCCCTATCGTTGAAGCACTTGGACGTGGAGAGATACATGTTGGCTTTGTAAATAACTATTATTTACAAAAATTTACTAGTCAAAATCCATCATATCCAGTAGCACACCACTATACAAAGGCAGATGCAGGTTCAATGATCAATGTTGCAGGCGTAGGTATAGTTGACACTACAAGTGACAAAGCACTTGCAGAGCGTTTCATACAATACATGCTAAGTGACAGCGCACAAACGTACTATGCAACAAGCACATACGAATATCCTTTGACAAAGAATGCACAGGTGGCTGGCTCACAAATACCAATTGGACAAATAGATCATCCAGAAGTGGATCTGAACAAGTTAGATGACCTAGAAGGTACATTGACTTTGTTAAAAGATATAAGAGCATTGTAGAGATCCATGATAATTGGTTTTGTTGAATTTTAAGCCGTTCAACCGTGAACATGTCAGAGCTCCCTTTCTTTTTATCATAGTTGGAATCATTGTTGCTTTTGCAATGATGCTCCCATTGGCATATTTGGGAATTCGAGCATCAGAAGCAGGTACTGATGCAATACATGCTCTTGTTTCTTTTCGCACATTGGAAGTTTTTACAAATAGTGCAGTTCTTGCACTTGTTGTAACTGCATTATCTGCTGTGATTGCAGTAGTTGGCGCATTTTTGACTGTGAGAACTGATCTTCCCGCAAAAAAGTTTTGGTCAGTTATTTTTGTACTACCACTTGCTATTCCAAGTTTTGTTGGAAGTTTTGCTCTTATTGCAACTTTTGCTCCAAGAGGAAGTGTTGTTCACAATCTTCTTCTACCTTTGGGAATAGATGCACTTCCATCCATATATGGATGGCCCGGCGCAATCATTGCTCTGACCATTTTCACATACCCTTATGTTTTTTTGACTACTAGAACAAGTCTACGTGGAATGGATCCTGCTCTTGAAGATGTATCAAGATCACTAGGGTATGGAGTATTGTCTACGATTCGTAGAGTTACTTTGCCTCATCTCTATCCTTCAATTGCAGCTGGCTCTTTACTTGTGGCATTTTATGTTTTGAGTGACTTTGGCACTCCTGCACTTATGAGATTTGATTCTTTTACAAGAATAATCTATGTTGAATACCAATTAGCATTTGACCGTGTATCTTCTGCAATTCTATCTCTTCTTCTTGTGGCTTTTGTTGGAGTTATATTATATCTTGAACATCGCATTAGGAGTAAAGCAAAATATTATAGTTTAGGACCTGGGGCAAAACGCCAACCTGCTATATTGCCTTTGGGACGCTGGAAGGGACCTGCTATTGCTTTTTGTTGCACTATTGCAACTCTAGGAATTTTCATTCCAGTAGGTGTCTTGCTTTATTGGTTTTTCCAAGGAGTTGTAGCAGGAGAAATATTTCCTGACATACTGGAAATTACCCTGAATACTGTATATGTAGCTGCTCTGGCCACTTTGGTTATAGTTTCACTTGCAGTACCGATGGCATTGTTATCAGTCAGATTCCCAAGCAAGTCTACTAGTTTTATAGAAAGAATCTCTTATCTTGGATTTGCAATGCCTGGAATAGTAGTGGCATTATCTCTGGTGTCTTTTGGCGCAAAACACCTTCCAGCATTATATCAGTCTATGAGTATGCTAGTTTTTGCATACGTGATACTCTTTATTCCTTTGTCAATAGGTGCAATTCGCACTTCGCTATTACAAATAAGTCCAAGAATGGAAGAGGCAGCAAAATCTCTTGGATCTAATGCAAGCAGGACGTTGTTTACAGTAACAATACCCATGATAAAGACCGGATTGTTGTCAGGTGCCGCACTGGTAATTCTTACGATTATGAAGGAATTACCTGCCACGCTTTTACTCTCTCCTATAGAGTTTAAGACTCTGGCCACGCAGGTCTGGACAGGTTCAGAAAACGCATCGTTCTCGTACGCTGCTTTACCTGCCTTGATATTGATAGCAATTTCGGCAATTTCAGTAACTCTTATACTCTCACAGGATAAAGTGGTTGCAAGGAGATAGCTGAATGTCTTACAAAAAATACTTTGGTGTATCTGGATTAAAAATTATTGGAATTCATGGTGTAGTCAAACATTTAGGCAAAGAGAATATTGCTGCAGTTGATGATCTAAATTTAGAAGTTAACCGAGGACAAATCCTCACAATTTTAGGTCCAAGTGGTTGCGGTAAAACTACTACTCTGCGACTTGTTGCAGGGTTTGAATCTCCTGATGCCGGTGTAGTTTTAATTAATGGTATTTCTGTAGCTGGAAATGGAACATTTGTTCCACCTGAAAAAAGAAACGTCGGTATTGTATTGCAAGAATTTGCATTGTTTCCTCACATGAACGTTAAACAGAACATTGCCTTTGGTCTGATTGGTATGAATAGAAATGAATCTAATTTGAGAGTAAAAGCCATGATTGATTTGACTGGACTTGAGGGTCTTGAAGAGCGTTATCCACATCAGTTATCTGGAGGACAACAACAAAGAGTGGCATTAGCAAGAGCCTTAGCTCCGTCACCATCAATAGTTTTACTTGATGAGCCTTTTGCCAATATAGATCCTGATTTACGTTCACGTGTTAGAATTGATTTAAAACGTATATTGAAAGATGCAGGTGTTACTGCAATATTTGTTACACATGATCAAGAGGAAGCATTTTCAATTGCAGACAGAATTGTCGTAATGAACAAAGGTAAGGTACACCAGATTGGCACTCCTATGGAAATATATCACAATCCAAACGATCGTTTTGTAGCAGAGTTTGTTGGACATGCTGATTTTATTTCTGGCAAGATTCGCTCTGCAAAAATTATCACTGAAATAAGTGAGTTTTCATTAAATAATGATAATGTAATTGATGGTGAAGATGTACATATCATGCTCCGACCTAGTGATATAGATATAGTTCCAACAGATCTTGGTATTGGAACTATTGATTCTGTAGAATTTAGAGGTCATGAGGTGCTATACTCAATCAAGCTAAAATCTGGTCAGATAATACACAGTTCTCAGCGTTCATCTTATGTCTCTGAAGTAGGTACATCAGTAAATGTTATCATACATTCCAAACATCTTACTGTATTCAAGGCTGATGGAGTTTCCATCAAAAATGAGATTCCAATTACTATCTAGATTTCATCCCAATTATCAAACACTAGATATCTTTTGAATTGTTTTCCAAATAAATAAACAGAGGCTGACTGATTTGGACAAATTCTTTTAAAGAAAAATTTGTATTTTCTAATATGAACAAGAGTCTAAGATACATTGCAATTCTTGCAATCCTTCCTCTGTTTACTACAGGACTGACAACTGATTACTTTACAGATGCTGAGGCAATCAAATCCAAAGGCACTGCAACGTCACAATATGGTTCTAGTACTGATGTCTGTGGATTACAGTTATGTTCTGAAATTCCAGGCGGTAAATCTGCTTGGATGGCAGAAAAAAACAAATCAACTCCTGCAGCACCAGTCGAAAAAGTTCCTGAGAAGGTCATGAAAATGGACGAGTCTATGAAAAAAGATTCACTCATGATGGAAGAAACTATGATGGAACAAGAGACTGAAACAGATATGGATTCTGTACTTAGATTATCAAGAGCAAATGTTCCAGCAACAATACCTCTGCATCATGGATACTATGATGGTGGTGATGTTTATTTTATCATCACTGACTCTAGTGATCCAACTCATGCAGATCTCATAACAAAAAATCAAGGATGGAAAGTTGAACTTGCTCCATTATTGAAGAATGCTCCACAGGATGCCCTCTCAAAAACCTACATGTTCACCAACGGTGTTCAAGGAATGGGTGTTCATGGATTCCAAGATGAAGTATTCACCAGTACGCCTGCACAAGCAGAAATGTACAGCGCATTAACTTCGCATGTTCACGTAACATGGAATGATGGTGCAACTCCACGAATTCTAGATTCTGAAGAAATGATTATGAGTGCAGCTGATAAAAAAGAAATTACATTAACTGAAGTTAGTGTTGTTTTGAACATGCCACAAATAGTTTGGCCTGAGGGTCAGATGTTAGTCAAAGAGGACAAAACTTTGACTGATGAAACACCATACGGTGGTGGACAAGTTCTTGATATTGATACAGAAGAGATGACTGTAACTTTCATTGCTCATCGTGGTTGGGGTCCAGATGGTAGAACAATCTATTACATTGTAACAGATGCTACTCCCAGTGATCCTGCAGGCATGATGGGTGTTGTTAGTTCACCAACCTCTGCAAAATTAATTGCAAATTCAGCAGCAGTTGACTTGTTTCAATTCAAAAATGGTCTGAAAGGTACTGGTCCTATGGGATTCCAACCTGGAATTGCAGCAGGAGCTCCCGGTGATGCAAACTATTCTCCCATGTGGAGAATTTTCATGACAGGATGGAATGATCCTGCAGAAGCACAATTGCTTGAAACCATTGATGATTTGAATGCATACAAGGAATCTGGCTTGATAGACATTGGTATTGCGCGTCCAATGGATAGTGACCATATAGTTAACTGTCCATTTATTGATCCATTCCAATAAAATCAAAACCTTTTTTTATTTTTTTAAATTCTTTACATTTGTTAATTATTTTTAAAAAATTGTTACATATTTTCAGAGAATCAACTATGTGCTTTATCTCTGAGTATGAGAATAGTATAACATGAGTATAGCTGGAATGTATATGTTGAACTCTCCAAAGTACAATGAGAATAAAATTAGTAAAGCTCTTGACATGTTGTACGTTGATAGGAAAAATGAGTTTAGAGAATTATCTCATGTGCTTTTAACTGAAAAAGCGCTAAAATCGATGCCAAATTGGAAGGAGTTTGTTTTAAATTTCAGTTTGGATGTGGATGATGCTTTTAAGACATGGTCTGGACAAAACTCATTGTCTGTTAGTTCTCCTCAAAAGGCTTTGACTATTCTACGGCAACTTGGCCATGATAAAACATCAATGAATCAACTAGCTCACTTGCTGAACATATCATATAACCTGTCTTTGGAATTCAAAGAGATCTATAGACGTCTAAAATAATCTCTTTTTTCTAATCTTAATACCTAAATTTGATTATTACACATGATTTGTAATGGATTTCATGTTGGAAGAAGAATTGATAGATTTAATGACGTTCTGTCTTCAAAACTTTGACTCTATAGAAATATCTGAAAAGCATAAAAGAATTACTGAGATTGGACATGAATTGTATTCTGATGGTGGTGTTGATGCTTTGGAGAATTTTTTCTTCGTATTGAAAAATAGGATCACTCAAGAAATAGAAAAAGATCCATCCCCAATGCGCTGCCTATGGAATGGCCTTACTAGTGAATGGCAGTACTAAACTTCTCGTGAGAATTTTATCCGCTGCCAATTCTGAATATGGCAGTACTGCATTTTGGGCATGTGCCTTTTATTGCTGGTTTGCCATTTTTCATGGTGTATGGTTTAGCGCCTCCGATTTCTCGTTTGTCTCGGCACTTTACACAATATCCTATTGTCATACACGTATTAGGCTCAAGGTTATATTAGCGAAGACTTGTTGAACTTTTTTTACTATTAGACAAACCTCTGATCTTAATTATTGTGTTACAGAACAACTTTTTTCGTATAGGGTGCAATCATGATCATTTTCAGGAACAAATTCTTCGTATTTTTTAAATATTGATACTATTTTCATCTAAAATTATTTCATCCATTTCTTAACTTACATTGATTGTCAATTCTACATTATTGGATAATGCACTGTGGTCTTTAAACCCTGACCAAACAAAAATTTCTGCAGTAAATTTGCCAGGATCTTTTGGTGACCATGACAATGATGGACTAAGTTTTTGATCTGGTGTTAACTGTCCACTAATCCACCCCAATGATACCACTATCCTTGATTCATTTTTTATCTGAACAAGATATATGAAATTCTGGGATTTTTCTTGATGATTTGTAATGTCTGCTGAAATCTGAACTTGTTGGCCTGCGTTTATGTTTCCTATCATAGGTGCTCCAAATGCATTTTCTAATCTTGGATTCACAATTGATCCTCTTTCTAATTCACTTAGTGCAAATGCCGGAGTGATACTTATTGTGATCATCAAAATGATCAGAACCATGATGCCTTTAATCCACACGGTTTTTGGGATGATTTTTAGTTACTAAAGGGTTTCTGAATTTTATAAATTGAGAATTTAGATTTTAATTCTATAGTAATCCCATCTTTCGGGGTCAAACATTGTAACAAATTCTGCCTCTTCCTTCTCTATTCTAGCTCTGATTACATCTCGTAACGCAAAACTTGTCAAATATTTGTATTTCATAGAATGTGATTGCATAATGAACATGTGGCGCATTTCACTGCCTCCTTTTAACCCCCAATACCCCATCTTCAATGCTAATGGTTCTAAAAATACTGTATTCTCTAAACCATAATTTTCATCTCTTATTTCTTCTCGCAATTTGTAGTTTTCAAGTGGTCCTCCTTTTGAAAATCCAATAATCTCTCCGTTTTTATCATTCAGTCTTAACGTGTTTATAATCACGTGTGGGTCTTTCACTGATTCTTCAAATTTTTCTTTTTGAAATTGTAGTGGCAATGGTAATTCCATGAAAATGTCATATAGTGTTTTGATGAAATTTGGATCCTCTCTTGTAGTCATTGATTCTATTGTTGGAATAAACTTGAGATTTTCATAAGCACAATCAGCTTGAATTGAAATTTCTTGTTGTCTTATTCTCATAAATGATAACACTGTATCAAAAAAATTCTTTCTCATTTCTTTTGAGAGAACTTTTAAAACTTCTCTTGTCATGTCTGCTTCTTTATTTAATAACTCTTCAAAATATGCAACTGCACTTCTTACGATTAATGATGGTTTCCATGCTAATGCATGCGCGTTCATTTTTGCCATCATCATTGCTTGTGAAAAATCTCCCAATGCATAGCCGCTGATTCTGTCTACTACTGATAGATACCATCCCATTTCAATAATGTGTTGTTGATATTGGATGTTATTTCTTGTCAAATCTGACTTTTCAAAACATTGTTTGATTTGCATCTCTGCATTTTTTCTTAATTCTCCACTCCACGGATACGTTGTTCTTAAAATCAATACCTTGATTATTTCTAAATCAATGTTTGCAGTTTTAATTAATTGACTAAGCTTTTTATCCATAGAAATAAATTTTATGACGCTCTCTTCGTGTGGTTTATCTACATTTTTTTGAGGATCAAAATCGTGAAACAATGCTGCAACATACAGATATTTCATGTCTTCATTTGTAAATAGAATTTTTTTTTGGTCTTTGGCTAAAAGTGAAACATATGTGACTTCTAATTCATGGTTGATATTGTGATATCCGTAATAATCTCTCCCAAGCCCTTGACTTTCAAACAAATCAATTGTATAATCTAGCATCTCAACATAACAATCATCTTCTAATCCATTTTGTACCATTTGATTGAGAATTTCATTTCTCATTGAAAGAGTATTTGCAAACTGCTGCAATAATAATCGATCAAAATTCTTGTTTTTAAATATGATCTTTGACCTCTAATTACATATCTTTTTCCTGATTATTTAGAAACACTCAATAGAATTATGATTTGGTTATTTTTCAATGTCATTTAACAAGGATTTGTTAGAGCAAATAATGAAAATACATCGACAAAATTCTCAAAACTTTACATTATGTCTAAATGATAAATCATATCCTCTCACATCTGTCTCCATCACGAACTCTCCAATTCCTGTCAATGAACCTACAACTCGTGGCGGTGTGTATTTTTCAGATAAATTTGCCTACAAAATGAAGGGCATAATTAAAGATCTTTCTATTGTTTCACTGTTGACAAAAAAGATGCTTGGACCTAATACTGAATTTGGCGAATTAAAAATCACATCTCAGATTGACTCTGATGGCAGTATAATTGATCTTGAGATGTTCACTAATCTGATAAATAGTGTTCAAACTCCAGATTCCATTGAGCTTAGCATGATTATTGTGAAACTAGATTCTGTCTAGTCTACTTTAAGATATTTGTCATATTTTTCTCTGCGCTCTTTGTCTGAAAGAATTTCATATGCTTTGTTTAATTCAGCCATTTTTTCTTCTGAATTCTCTTTTGTTTTATCCGGATGTGTTTTCTTTGCTAATTCTCTAAACTTATTTCTGATTTCTTCTACCGATGCATCTTTTGACACTCCTATGATTTCATAATAGTTTGGTAATTCATCATTAATTGCAGCATCACGAAATTCTTTATCTTCTACTGTGTTTTGTCTTTGTCCTAATTCTTCATAATCCTCTCCCCAATCTGAATGATATTTTTCAAATGTTTTGTCTTTTTTAGATTCCAATTCTTTTTTATCATATGATGTTTTTTTCCTTAATATGATGTCTCTTGCTAAAAATAATAATATTCCAATCACTGCAACTGCAAATCCTGAAAACAATATGATTTTTTCTTCATCTGTCACTTTAAGATCCATGTCAAGATTTTCATTTTGTGCATTTGTCATCTGTCCACCACCTAACATCATCAATACAATTACAAAAACACTGAACTTGTTCATTTTTTAATTCCTATGATAATCTGAAATCTTCTTTTGCAGTATTTAGAACTACATGTGTTATTGTATTTTCTACATTTGGAATGGATGCTAAACCCTTTACAAATTTGCTTAATTCATTTCTCTCTTTGAATTTTGCGATGATTATGGTGTCTGTTGAACCTGTAATATCGTACACTCCACAGACATTTTCAAACTTTGACAGCTCTTTTTCAATATCTACAATTTTATCATTTTTTGCCATAATTTCAATAATTGCAGTTAGAGTGTATCCAATTTTTTCATGGTCAATGATTGCAGTATACCCATGAATTATTTTCTCTTTTTCCATTTTTTTTATTCTTGATAATACGGTAACAGTTGACATTCCAAGATTTAGTGCTAGTTGTCTTGCTGACTGTCTTGCATCAACTAATAGATTTCTGAGAATTTTTTCATCTGTTTTATCTAAAACCATACTAGCATATAGTACAAAATTTATTTAAATTTTCGGTTAATTCTTGAAAATTTGTTTAATTTTTCTCATTATTTTTAATTCTGACTTTTCAAATTTAATAGCATTATCATGATGTATCATTTATGGAGAAAATCAAGGAATTTGTTGAAAAGGGAAACCATTTGATGAGTGAAGGAAACTTTGATGATGCCCTTGGACTTTTTGAACAAGCGTTACTTTTGAATCAAAGTGATCCGGATCTTTGGAATTTGAAAGGTGTTGCACTTAGAAGTTTAGGCAGATATGAAGAGGCAATAGATTGTTTTAACAAATCTTTAGAAATTGAACCAAGAGATAGAAATGCATCATAGATGACTTGTTAATTATATGTAAACAGAGCTCACTGAAAGTCAATCTATATTATTAACGAAATATTATCCGTAACCGTGAATAAAGATATAGAGAATATGTTATCTCAGGCATTTGAATATGTAGAAGATGGTAATTATTCTAATGCCTTAAAATTATATGATTCGGTGTTAAAGCAAATGCCTGATAATGTTGGCGCACTGATTGACAAAGGAGTAACGTTACAAAATATGGGAAAATTTAAACTTGCTATTCGCTCATATGACAAAGCACTTGATATTTCTCCTAACAATCTTGATGCGTTATTAAACAAGGGTACTGCCTTACATTCAAGCCAAAAATATCTTGAAGCAATTGAATGCTATGAAGCTGCTTTAAAGATTGATAAAAAATGTACGATGGCACTTGCGTATAAGGGGCTTTCATTAGGGGAGATGGGTAAATTGCAAGACGCAATTATGCATTTTAAAAAGGCATTATCTATTGACAAGCATTATGACTTGGCAAGTATTTCTAAAGACATTGCTCAAGATCTTTTAAAATCAATTAAAGAAAAAAAATCTAAAACACGGTAACATCGCCAGGAGCTGGCTCTCGTTTATTCTGTATTTGATTATCTTGAAAAAAATCTGCATGTGTTATTTTTTGATGTTCTCTTAATTTTTCAATATTCTCAAATCCCTCATGGCACAAATAACATTTTGGTTTATGCTCGTCAACTAGTGGTAATACCATAACTGATTGTATTCTTACTGTATACTTATCTCTTGAGACTATAAGAAATATATCATGATAGGCAAACAAACTCGTATGTTAGAAAATTTAGTCAAGGACTCTCAAGCGTTAGATCGTGCTATTGCTGGAGAAGAACTCTCTTACAATGATGGGCTTGAATTGATGAATTATGATAATCTACACTTACTTGCAGCCGTTGCAGATAATGCTAGAAAAAAACTAGTTGGGGATACTGTGACTTTTGCTGCTTCATACTACATGAACTATACTAATGTGTGTGCTGCTAGTTGTCAAATGTGCGCGTTTTATCGTAAAGATGGTGCAGATGATGCATATACATTGACTCCACAAGAAATTGAAACAAGAGTTGGTATTGCAAAACAAATGGGTGCAACTGAAGTTCATATTGTCGGAGGATTCCATCCAAAACTTCCATTAGAGTATTACGAAGACATGATGAGAACCATAAAGAAAAGCCATCCTCAACTTAACATTAAAGCGCTAACCGCAGCCGAGATTTTTTATTTATCTAAACTAACAAAGAATTCTACTAAAGAAGTTTTATCTCGTCTTAAAGATGCAGGACTTGATTCCATGCCTGGTGGCGGCGCTGAACTATTTCATCCAGAGATTCGCGAAAAAATTGTGAGGGGAAAATGTACTGGACAACAATGGCTTGATGTAATTGAAGAAGCTCACAACATGAATATTAAAAGTAATGTTACAATGCTTTATGGTCACATTGAAAAACCTGAACATATTATTGATCACCTTATAAAGATTCGTGAATTACAAAAGAAAACAAATGGTTTCATAACGTTAATTCCTTTAAAATTCAGCCTAGATAATACTGAGTTAGAACAAGAACATTTGGTAACCAATGAATGTTCATCTGTTTATGATTTGAGAATTATTGCATTGTCTAGATTGATGCTTGCAAATGTTCTGAATAATATTTCTGTTTATTGGGTTGCATATGGCA
Source organism: Candidatus Nitrosopumilus sp. (assembly GCF_040878665.1). Taxonomy (GTDB): domain Archaea; phylum Thermoproteota; class Nitrososphaeria; order Nitrososphaerales; family Nitrosopumilaceae; genus Nitrosopumilus. The sequence goes on from NZ_JBBDLU010000002.1 coordinate 97,121, forward strand.
AGAAACTGGCACAAGTTGCATTATCTAATGGGGGTAGTGATTTAGTTGGAACTGCATTTTCTGAGGAGATTTACCGTGCAGCTGGAAAAGCAACATCTTCATCTGTTGAAGAATTGGCAACGATGGTTAAAGAAATCGGACGTATTCCAGCCCAAAGAAACACTCATTTTGGAATTTTAAAAAAATTCTAGCTCATCTGTTTTTTAATTGATTCTAGTTTTTCTTCCATTTTGACATGCTTGTCTCTTCTTGAATCTATTTTGATTATTACTTCTACTCTAGCAATCCCCAAATTGTGAACCGTTTCCATCATTTGTTTTGCAGCTAAATTAATCACATCCATGTTGTCTGATTCTAGAATTGTACCCATTGCATTGATCTCATATCTGAGATTGTCTATTTTTTTAATTGATTCTATTGCCTTTGCAATGTAAAAACTAGCACTAGTAGTTCTAGTGGCCATTGGGTATATGCTGATTTCAGCTTGAATCAAGATAATTCTATGTTGTTTTCTGATTAATAATATCTGTACTTATTTTGGTTATTTTTATACCCTGTAAAATACAATCAATGATATAATCAACATTCAAAGCCAAGATACTTTGATTGAATTCAAGTTGGAACTAAAATCATGATTAAAACCAAATGTGACCGTTGTGGGGCTGATTTAGGTACAGAAAGTAAGAAAACCAAACAAAAATTCTGTGGTAATTGTAAAAAGAAATTCGATTTATACCGTTAATACGATACTATTCTGCAGGCTTTTTTTCTGCTCTTTTGACACTGCCTTTTCTTCTTCTTGCACCAAAACTGATCAAAACTAGCAAAAATCCTACTCCTATTAAAACGCCTGACAATAACTGATAAGCTTGATTTTCATCCTCTGCTATCATCAAGTCAATTATTTCTTCTTCAGTCATACCTGCTTGACCTGTTGGCTGTTCTGCAAAGACAACCGTGAGAATTATTCCCACACTAATCATGACTAATCCTCCACTTAGAATTTTTTTATCTACGAGAACCATTCTAAATCACAATTGTATTTCATCATATATTAGGTATTTTACAAACTTTAGAATCCTTCAGGTGGTCTTTGAACAAAGACATTGCATACTAGTGCATCTGTATTTTTATCTCTATATTGAACATTGCATGAAACAAATTTACCTTTTAATGCACGTTCCAAGTCCTCCTTTGTTTTTTCTTCATATTGAGGATGTTCAGGATCATCAATTTTACTCATAATGATTTTTTCTACTTTTCCATATTGTTCTTGATTGTCTTTTCTTGTATGGCTGATTAGCAATTCAAAAGCATTATTTGTAAGAATTGAAATTACTGCCCCCCCAATTCCGTCTCCCATAATTGTTAATTTTTTTTGTACTATAATTATTTGCTGGCAATATTAATTTCAAAGTCTGGCACCAACCCTTTCTTTTTTGCCATTTCAAATAATCTTCTGATTGATTCTTCTCCTGACTCTCCCATATTGACAGTCACTTGATTTACATACATTTTTACAAATTTTTCAATTAAACTGTGTTCTTTTCCTCTGGCATATTGCATTGCATATTCTAATGCATCATCAAAATTTGCCAACCCAAACTCAATTGAATCTTGTAGATATTTATCAAATTTTACAATGGTTTCCATGCCCAAATCTGTTCTCATTACATTAATTCCAAGTGGAACAGGTAATCCATTAGTTATTTTATTCCACCACTCACCCACATCTAAAATTTTGACATTTCCCTCTTGCTCGTAAGATAACTGTGTTTCGTGAATAACTAGACCTACATCGACTTTGCCTGATTTAACGGCTTCTGGAATCTCGCTAAAATTCATTTCAACATAATCAAATTTCCCAATCATTAACTGCAATAGTAAAAATGCAGATGTCATTTTACCTGGTATTGCAATTTTAGATTTCTTTATCTCCTCTATTGTCATTTGTTTCTTTGCAGTTACTATTGGCCCATAGTTTATTCCGAAACTTCCACCACTCCTCAATATTGTATACCCTGGAATGTATGCACATGCATGAACTGAAACTGCAGTCACGTCTAATTCTGGGTTTGTTGCTTTACGATTTAGTTTCTCAATATCTTCAATTACATGATTTACTTTAAAATCAGGTGATGGAATTTTACCTGTAAACATTCCGTAAAACATGAATGCATCGTCTGAATCAGGTGTATGTCCAACAGAAATCTCCATGCAATTTTTCTAAATTCTCGTAATAAATATCAAAACCTGCATTAAATCGTTTTTCTAATATATGTCAGAAAATATTTGAAATTATGAATTCTATTGAAGCATATGAAAAAGATATCCACTTGCAATTAGACTTTTTAAAATCATTTAAAAAACAAAAAACATTATCATTCAATCAACAAAAAAATATGATCTTCTCTGGCAGTGGTGATTCTTTAGTATCTGCAATGCTTGCAGAATCTTTTTCTGATGGGCTAGTAAAAGCAATGGACCCACTAGATCTATATCAAAATAAAAAATTGGCAAAAACAAAGCACGTCTATTTTGTATCCGTATCTGGAAATACAATAACAAACATCAATACTGCAAAAATTGCAAAAAAAGCAATCGCAATTACATCTCAACCTCAGAGTAAATTGGCAAGGGCCTCTGATAGAGTAATCTTGCTGAAATCCCCCAACAGCGGTGTTTTTACTGCAGGCAGTATCTCTTTTTTGGAGAGTGCATTAACCTGTATTTCGCTTGTTAAAAATATCAAAATTCCAAATACTATGCTATTTGAAAAATCTGTATTGTTTTCTAGAAAAGCAAAAATATCAAAGAGGATTTTTGTTTTAGGTAATCAGCATACCTTTCCTTTGGCCATGTATTGTGCTGCAAAATTTTATGAGATTCTGGGATATGACGTTCATTATTCTAGACTTGAGCAATTCTCTCACATGGAATTGTTTTCTGTTAAAAAAAGAGATACTGTAATAATATTTGAGACAAAAAATTCACACTCTGCACAATTGGAAAAAAATCTCAAAAAACTTGGAATCAATGTGATACATCCTGACGTTCCTGCTGAGAAGTTTTCTCAAATGATCTACTGCACTTTTCTTTCTCAGTTGCTACCACTCTATGAGGCTAAAAAGAAAAGAAAGAAAGAATGTCATTTTGTTACGGAAAAAAATATCCGTAATGTCTCTAATCAAATGATCTACTGATCTTTTAGAAGGCTAAGGTTTAATACCTGAATCCAAAGTTTTTCGAATATGGCAAAATTCAAGTCAACTGCTGAGGTTATGAAGATTATCAAGAACAAGGCAAACATCCGTAACTTTGGTGTTATTGCTCACGTAGATCATGGAAAGACTACAATGAGTGATAGCCTTTTGGCGTATTCTGGAATCATTGCACCATCAGCTGCTGGAAAAGCACTTGCAATGGATTTTGATAAAGAAGAACAACAAAGAGGAATTACAATTTACCAAGCAAACGTAACACTGCTTTTCACTCAAAAAGATCAAGAATATGTTATTAACATGATTGACACTCCTGGCCACGTAGATTTTAGTGGCAGGGTAATTCGAAGCCTTAGAGCAATCGATGGTGCCGTAGTTGTATGTGATTCAGTAGAAGGCATTATGACTCAAACTGAGACTGTGACTAGAATGGCTCTTGAAGAAAGAGTAAGACCAGTTTTGTTTATCAATAAAGTAGATAGACTCATCAAAGAACTTCGCCTAACTCCTGAAAAAATGCAAGCACAGTTGGCAGAAGTAGTTTCAAATTTTAATCAACTAATTGACACATATGCAGAACCTGAATTCAAGGAAAAATGGAAAGTCTCAATTCAAGATGCCAGTGTAACGTTTGGCTCTGCAAAAGACAGATGGGCAATCAATGTCGATATTATGAAAGAGAGGGGAATCACATTCAAAGATGTAATTGATGCTTATACTAATGAAAAAGTGTCCGATCTTGTAGAGCGAGCACCACTAGCTGACGCGGTTCTTGGAATGGTTGTTAAACATCATCCGGCTCCTGCACAAGCAGTTCAATATAGAATTCCACAAATTTGGAAAGGTGATTTAGATTCAGATATTGGAAAAGCATTACTAGCATGCAGTGATGATGGTCCGACAATTATGATGGTCGTCAACATGGTATTAGATCCTGCCGCAGGTCCTGTTGCAATTGGAAGATTATTTTCTGGCACTATCAAAGACGGGCAAACCATCAATATCATAGATGAGAAAAAAGAAGCAAGAGTTCAATCTGTTAACTTCTTTATGGGAAACCAAAGAGAACAAGTAGGAGAATTAGGAGCTGGAAATATTCCTGCATTGCTTGGATTAACTGAATGCAGAGCAGGTAACACATTATCTTCAGTCAAAGGCATACCTGTGTTTGAAGGTGTACATTATGTTTCAGAACCTGTGGTTCAAATTGCAATCGAGCCAAAACATCCTAAAGATTTACCCAAGCTAGTAGAAATTCTAAGACAACTAACAATTGAAGATCCAAACTTGATTGTAAAAATTGATGAAGAAAGTGGCGAAACAATTGTTGCCGGTATGGGCGTATTACACTTGGATGTTGCAACCCATAGAATTCAAGATGCTAAATGTGATATTGTAACTTCTGAACCTTTGATTAATTATAGAGAAACCGTTAAAGGTGGATGTGATCCAATCATGGCAAAATCTCCTAATAGACATAACAAGCTTTTCATGAAAGTAGAGCCTCTTGAACCAGCAATTGCACATATGTTAAGAACTGGTGAAATCAGTGATATGAAAGACAAAAAGGTCGTTGCAGAATTATTAAAGAAAGCTGGATGGGATACGGATACAATTAAGAGAGTTATGAAATTTGACTCACGTGGTAATGTTTTGATTAACGGAACAAAAGGTGTTCAGTTCGTTCAAGAATCAACTGATTCAATCAATTCTGGATTTGAAGAAGTAATGAAAGAAGGACCTCTTTGTAAAGAACAGATGAGGGATTGTAAATTCACCTTTACTCACTTTGTTCCTCATGAAGACACTGCACATAGAGGTTTGTCTCAATTAGGACCTGCTGCACGTCGTGCCTGTATGGGTGCTTTACTTACTGCAGGTACTGCTGTTTTAGAGCCAACCCTTGCAATTGAGGTGCGTGTCCCAACGGATTTGGTTGGAAACGTGGCAACGATTCTTTCTGGTAAACGCGGTAAAGTACTTGACATGTCCCAAAAAGGCGCATCAAGTATTGTTGTAGGTGAACTTCCAGCTTCTGAGACATTTAATTTGTCTGAAGCAATGAGAGGTCAAACTGCAGGACGTGCAACATGGAACACATCATTTAAAGCTTGGACTGAAGTTCCAAAATCTATGTTAGGTCCGGCAGTAGCTGATATTAGAAAGCGAAAAGGACTTGCCCCAGAACCACCAGGTGTTTCTGAATTTATCGACAGAGAGTAAAAATAGAATGCCCCCCCATTTTGTGAGTCCATCTAAAGTTGTTAAATAAATTTTTAATGTAGAACAATGCGTGTAACATAGTGGTATCTGCAGGAACAACTGAATTCCTAAGCCTCCTTGCAATTCTTTTTGGTGGAGGTATGATCGGAGCATGGCTGATGCACAAGATAAGATTTCCAACCATAATTGGATTTATTTTAGTTGGAATAATTGTAGGACCATATGGATTAAGCGTAATAGATAATGCAGAATTAGTCAATCTTTTAGCAGAATTTGGAATCATAATTTTGCTTTTTGTTGTAGGATTAGAATTTAGTATTAACAAGTTAAGGCGTGTCGGGTTAAGCGGAGTTATTATTGGAACAGTTCAGCTCGGGATTGTTTTCTTTTTAGGATATATTGTTGCAGTGGCACTTGGCTGGTCTCATCTTGAAGCACTTTTCTTAGGAAGTATTTTGTCAATTACAAGTACAGCGATATCGCTCAGATTTCTGCGAGATCTTAATCTAGTAAATACAAAAGAATGGGATACAGTAATTACCATATTAATAATAGAGGATCTTGCAGCGGTTCTTCTTTTGACATTACTTGGAAACGCTTCGGCTGGAGATAATTTTGCTATAACCGACGTAGGATCACTCATAATTCAAAGCATATTGTTTTTTGTTCTAACTTTGGCAATTGGCATAAAGATAGTTCCAAAGTTATTGGAACGAGTATCAAAAATTAACATGGAGGAAGCTCCATTTATCACTGCACTTGCTCTGACATTTGGCTTGGCAGTTCTTGCGCATTTCTTGGGTTTAAGCAGTGCAATCGGGGCATTTTTAATGGGAATGATAATTGCATCATCCAAGTTCTCTGAAAAGATAATTCCTAAGGTGTTACCATTAAAGGATTTTTTCATTGTAATATTTTTTGTCTCAATTGGAATGCTTGTAAACATCACATTGATTCCAGATGCGATATGGATTGCAATCCCAATAGTAATTGTAGCAATATTTGGAAAATTCATTGGAAACATGTTTGCCGCATCCATGTCTGGTAACACCTTCATCAGTGCAACAACCATTGGCGCTATGATGATTCCTATTGGAGAATTTTCGTTTATCATAGCTAAATTAGGCGTAGATAGTGGAAGCATAAACGAGTCCATTTATCCTGTTACCATAGTCGTATCTCTTACTACTATGCTTGCAATGCCTCTTCTTTTACGATCTTTACCTACGATTGCAGATCAGAGATCAATAATTCCAAAAAAACTCTTGAACTACATTTTCTTTGCAGGTAGATTTGTAGGGGCTGGTTCGTTAAAAGAAAAAACCGTTCCTCAGATCAGTAAAAAAAATAATTTCAAAAAATACGGACCAACGATATTGGTTCATTTTATAATAATCACATCATTGCTTGCATTGTTGAATTATTTTACACCGTCAATAATTTCGCTTTTAGAAGATCCAGACGTTCCATTCTTTATGAGCCCATCGATTTTTCTTGGGATATTGACTTCACTCATTATAGCATATCCAATATTTTTGGTAATTGGAAAAACAGAAGGGATAATCGATAAAATCTCAAATACGATTACGATCAGATATGGACAAAAAGAAAAACAACTTATCAATAAACCAATACATCGAGTTTTGCGTGATATTATTTTTATTGGTTTGATTTTACTTTTAGTTGCAATATTCATTAGTTTTGTAGATTTCCAAATAGAAAATGCCAAGGTAATAATTTCTACAATAGGATTTGCGGTGATGATACCACTGTTTCTTGATATCATTTTTTCTATACGTAAACTTACACAGACTCATTTGTTTGATAATTGGCTATCTTCTGATGATGAAAAATAATCTAATGATCGGATCCTTTCCTTTTTATTCACTAAAGAGTAAAAATGACATCCATCTGATTTAGATGTGAAAATACGTTATTGTTGTAATATAAGATCCTCTCTGATACGTAAATTTGGGATAGATTTCAGCAATGACTAGATGATGTTGAACAGTATGATTTGTTGGAGGTTTGAAAAAATAAAAAGAAGGATTATTCTTTCTCGAACCCTTCTCGGTGTAACCAGTAATATGTTACCTTATCAGCTGGAATCCAAATTGTTTCAGTACCTGCATCGATTACAATCTCTTTTCGCGAGTCTTCAAAGGTAACATTGTGTTTATGCAGTTCGATTTTTTCTCCAGTATCGATTCGAATCATCAATTCACCGTTTTTTTCAACACTGGATTTTATTGCATTATAGTCTGCCATAGTATGTTCATGAAGACTGTGTTATTTAAAAGAAATCTTTACCTGAGATATAATCTCGATTCAAATGGTGCCTTCCTGAAAGTGCTTTCATTTGTTAGAACACTGTAACACAGAGTAAAAAATTCATTATTTCTTGATTTTAGTATTTTTTTTAAAGAATATGGCTATTGTTTGTTGAAAAGAACATAAGATCCTATACACTAAGAACAACATGGCAAAATCATTAGGGGATTATAATATTGAACAATCTTCATCATCTGATTTTAAAAATATCAAATGGACCAAAAAAAGCACATTAGATAAAAAACCAAAAAATACCAAGAAAACAAAAAAAATTTCTCCTACTAATATAATTGCAAAACAAAATCAAAGTACAAACTCTGTCAAAAAAATTTACAAAATTAAAAATGACTCTACTGATGATCTAAACAACAATCCATCCCTCTTGGATAAAAAATCACAATTAGCTTCTGCTTCAAATTGTAATATTATGCCGAGTTTTAAGAGACCTGCTCGATGACTTTTTAATTTTTAAATTCATCAATATGCTTAAGTTTCTACTTCTTTTAGTTATAGTGTGAAACTAGGTATCAAGCTTTTGATAATTGGTGTGATTGCAATTCTTGTACAGGTATTTGGCAATCTTTTGTTTTAAATTATAATTCATGAAATTTGATGATTTCTCATCAAACCTCATGGTGTGTTAGGTGATATCTATTTCAAAATTTGTATTTAACCCAAATGGATGATTTCTCTGTGGTTTCATGATGCACACTTTATTTCTCTTAAGATAATTTCCTAGCCTCAAAATCGTCGAAGCCCTTATTTCCAACTTGTTTAAATCTGATATGAATAATAATGGTAAAAAACTATTGGGAAAAACGCTTCAAAAAAGAACTCATTGAAGAAGAAGACAAGCTCAAACAAGAAATCGAAGAGGCGGTAAGAAAAAAACTAAATTCTATATCTGACGATGAATCCTAGTCTTCATGAACATGCAAACCATCATCTCTTAATTCTAGGGTGTGAATATGTTGGCTGTGTTCAATTCCACGTAATTTTGTAATTTTGATGGTTCGTTTTATCTCATTGTTTATGATTTGATTGTCTAATTGAATTATTCCAGACGTTGCAAAACCTTCCAATGGTGTTTTGTCGTTTTCAGAGACTTCTGAAAGAAGTAAACTTGTCACTCCAAAATTTCCCAAGGCTTGAAGCATCCCTTGTAATCCCTGTCTCATGTAAAATTTATCCGAGTATTGCATTTGAAGAATTGAGATTGAATCAATCACGACTCGTTTTGCATTAATTTTTTTTATGCTATTTAAAATAAATTTTGTTAAATGCTCAAATGCAATCTGTTCTCCTCTGTATAGTGAATCATCTCTTTCAATTGATTTTTCTTTAATTTTAAATGGTCTTAAATCAGCCATCAAAATTTTTCCATTATGAATTAATTTCTCAATATCCCATCCAAATGATTTACAGTCGTTCTTTATTTCCTCAATATTTTGAGCCAAAGATAGGTACACCCCAGGCTCATCAAACTCTTTTGCTCCTGAATAAATATATTGTAATCCCAATGTTGTTTTTCCACTACCTGGAGGACCTGAAATTAATACTGAACTATTTTTTTTGAAGCCTGCTGATAAAAATAAATCAAAACCTGGAATGCCTGTTTTTACAATGCCAATTGTTTTTTTCTTTGATCTGATTTGTGGCTTGAATGTTACAAAAAATAATGATGCTCCACAAATACCCACAATTGCAGTTATTACTTCTCCTACAAGAAAATATGTTGTTCCAACTAATGATACTAGTAATCCTCCAGTAAAGATCATTTGAGGGTATGATGTTTTTGATTTAACAATTTTCTTTGGTTGTATTCTGTCTGGAATTTTTTCAATTTTTTGTTGATGTGTTGTTTTGATTATTGGGATTTTTTCAAAGCATTTGTCATGAAACCAAAAACTGTTTTTTCTAATTGATTTGGAATCTAGTTTAATTTGCATCTCGCAATGATGGCATTTTACCAAATCTTCTGATAAACTGTTCTCGATAATTTTTTTATCTTCACATGCTTCAATTACTGGTTCACACAACTTTATCATTCTATCAATATACAAATAATCTGATTTTGGCAATTGTACATTTTTTTGTAGCTTTTCAATAATGTATTGTGTTCGACCGTAATCCCCATAATCCTTTTCAAGACTTTCTTTTAGCTTGAAAACAATTTGATCTAAATCCAATAGTTACAGATTATGTATTTTCAAGTAATGAGTTATGAATAATCAAAATTCTCTTTAGAGTCAATTATTTGTGCGATCAGAATTGGATTTGGATTGAAAATTGATCTATTATTCTTAACCTTTGAATTCACGTATGTTAATTTCTATTTGGAAATATCATGAATCCTTCATATTTTTGATGAATCTGAATATCTTGCTAATTTTGCCTTTGATGTTGATCATGTCTGTAAGCCTCTTTCCTACTTCGTTTGCTTCTGTTGAATCTGAAGCCCAAGAAGATATTCAAGCTGGTTGTAGAGAAGGTCAGATTTTGATACATAGGTTAACCCACCAAGATTATGTCTGTGTTGATCCTTCAACTGCAATATCTTGGGAACGTTTGGGAATCGCTGAAATCATTTATTCAGTCAGTTCTAATGAAATTGATGAATTTCCATTATCTGACATACAATTAGAAGATCTAGAAACTTCTTTGCCCATTAATGAATCTGATGAATTAATAGAAAAATCTGAAACTATTTCTGAAATAAAAACTAATCTTGATAATGCTGGTACTTTAGGTGACTCTGTTGAAACACAACTTTCAAATTATCCTCAAATATTTTCACTCGATGATCATATTTGGTTAATTGTTGATTCTCTTGGAACACAAAGTATCATTATCGAAGGTGATGATGGATTAATTGTTATTGATACTCCAAATTCATATGACTCTACAAAGAAAGTGTTTGAAGAATTAAACGAATTTCCTAACAAAGATGTGAAACATATTATTCTTACTCGAAATCATACCGGTGTCATTAATTCTGTAAATGCTTTATTAGAAGAAGGTGACGGAAATGTGGAAATTATCATTCCTGAAACATTGTTAGAATATTTTAAAGCATCTTCAGATTGGACTTTCCAAAACACTATTACATTTGACTCAGAGTTTACAATTAATACTGATCTTAATATGGAATTGATTTTTGCTGATGGCAATATCAGTCATCAAACATACATTTTTTTGTCTGACTATGACAGTCTAATTATTGGTGATAGCGTGTATGGTGTTGCTCCTTTCATCCTGCGTTTTGAATATTTACAATCATTTTTTGACTTTGTAGATGTGTCTGAATAACAATATTTATTAGTTAACCTACCTAATATAGGTCGACCTACTAATGATGAGCCAATCAAAGCCTAATCCGGAAACACTTGAGCGTGAACGAGTTGTGTTTGAATTCATTAAAAATAATCCTAATCAACATCATAATGCCTTGATGAAAAAGATTGTTCCTCAATTTATGGCAAAAACAACCTTTGAGAAAACACGTGATTCGTTATTGGAAAAAGAAGTTATTTTTGTTAGGGCGGATGGCAACATGAAATTTTATACAGCTACAGAAAATTATGATCAAAAATTACAGCGTAGAATTGAGAGAAATACTACTATTGCCTATCATGATCTGAAATTAGAAATAAAACGCCTTGACATTGATTATTCTCATAAAACAATCGATGAAAAAATTTTAATTGTCGATACTCTTCTACAAAACTTGATTCGTACAGACAACGGTTTTACTATTTTGGATTCTATAAAAAATCCTAAAAAAACACTATATCGAGATGAACACCTTACAATTCAACAATTAATTCATCAAGTTTTATCTATAATTCGGAAAGATAAAGATTTTGAAATAGTTTTACCTTCAATTTCAAGTAATATGGAGATATACGTCCCTATCTTTCATAATACATGATGTACATCTAGTTATTATTCAAGTCTATTTCATTATACTTATGGGATTGTTGTATACTAAATTTTACATGGATTTTGATGACAGTGATTGGAAACAAACATCAAATAATCCAATTGTTTTTCAAACTCTAAAGAATAATGTTTCTCTGGAGATAGAAGATACGTCACATAAATCTTATAAATTAAATTTTAAAGAAGGAGGAAAACTAAATATGTTCCGAGTAACTGGGAAATTCCGTCTGACTTGGAATGATGATGATCTTTTGTAACTATATAAAATAATAATGGGTATTTGCAAAAGATCACATGTCTTTAAAAGAACAAATTGATTCTATTTTAGCTGATTTTGAACATGTTTCATCTAGTGAATTCATTGAAGTCTTAAATTCCATAAAACCCCATTTTAAAAATAAACTAATAGTGGAATATCTAGAAGGAAAAATTCAAAAAATAGAGAACATTCAAGACGAAAAAGAAAAATTGATTCAATGTAAAACACTACTTCCATATCTAGATTGGTATTTGCAAGGTTTGTAAATTATTCAGAAAATTGATTTATTTTTGATAATGCGATTTTAATTATTCCTAAATCTTTTCTAGCTTGTAACATATTTCCGACCAAATTTAAAAAATATTCATAACCTGTATCTTCTGCTTTGTGAATGTCTGATTCATAACAAGTAAGTGCTTTTTCTAAAAATGAAATGTCCTCATCAACAAAATTTACATCTTGAATATCTTTTAAACAATTGAGAATTTTTTTAATCATTTCATCTATCTTTGGAATTGTCTTCATTGCTTGTTGATTTAAAATTGATGCAAACATTGCTCCAGAATTTTTTAGCTCGGGACTATTATCAAGTGTTTTTAATCTGTTTTTATAATGATTTAATGATTTTACGATTATTTCATAACCTCCTTCATTTTTTAAATAAATTTCACCTAGCCAAATTTTTTCGGTCACATTAAAATTAATTTTGTTGTATTATTATAATTTATTTAACAATTTTTTCAATCAATTTATCTTTGTAATTTACTATTAATTCAAAATATGTGATATCCAATTCATTCATTTGTATATTCGCGCATTGATGGTTCATTTCTGTTAATCAGATATAGTAAAATCCCTGCTAAACCTACGCCCATCCCGCTTATCCCGACAAATGTACCTGTATTTTTAATCAGTCTTAATACTGGCTCTGTTTGACCTAATTCTATTGTGTAAAACAAAATAAGACCGCTGACAAACATAATTACTCCGATAATGATTACACCAAGCGCCATCTTCATATTCAAAGTAGATTTTTCTGATTAATAAATAACAAGAACAACAATACATCATTTCATTTAGCCTGATTTTTTGTTTTGACAATTCCAATCAAAAATCTCATTAATTTGTAGTGTTTTTCAGATCTAATCATCTAAAATTCATACATATGTGAATTTTTTTATAAAGTTATTTTTAGTAGATTAATTTAAAAATAATCGACAAGGTGATTTAATTACAAAATCTATCTCTATCCAAAACCCTATTTGAAATAGAGTCTTTAATTACTGATGGGGATGGGGATGTTGGAAGATTATATCATATTTCAGAATCTTTAAAAAACAATCGTTCTCTATATCACTCTGATAAAATATATCTTGAAAAAAAATTACATTCTTCATTTTCTGTTGAAGATGAGCCTGTACAGGAAAATACACTATTACCAAAAATTAAAAATCTAATTGACTCTGGAATTGGGGAACCTGGCAGATTACAATACATCTATGATGTTCTTTTAAACAATAAAACTTTGTATGATTCTGACTCTCAATACTTGGAGTCAAAATTAAAAATCGCAAACCAAGAATTCAAAATTACAAATAAAGAATCACATTTAGAAAATCATGAAATAAATTCTACTCAATTTGATAAGGAAATTATAACTACAACACATCCAGTTAAAATTAAAGGCACTCTGTCTAAAGGATGGCATGTAAATGTTGAACCTCAGATAGACGAAATTACTGAAAACATCAAAAATGAACAAAATAAGATTGAACAACAACAAAAAATCAATAATGAGATTTTGTTACAACGTAAAAATCTCTCTCAATTAATCACTCATAGACAAGAATACGATGAAAAAATAAAACAAGAAAAACTGTCTCTTGAATCTCAGATCAATGAAGAACGCAATAGAATTCAACTTCAAACAAAACTTTCTAATGAAATTATTTTACAAAAAGAAGAGCTAGTAAAAATAAAACAAGAAAAATTATTCATTGCCAAAAAAATAGAATCAGAAAAAATTAAAATTTCTAGAGACCTATTATTACAAAAAAAGCAACTTGTGCAGGCACAATTAGAACAGGAAAAAATTGAAAAACAAATACAAAATGAAAAAGAATTGCTAGCACAAATGGCCAATGATCAGAAATCTAGACTTTCAGTACAGGCTCAAATTGCGCACGAAATTATATCAAAACAATCTGAATTAGAAAAAACAAAGAAAGATTATGAGTATATTGTTTCACAAGTCAAAGAAGAAAAAGCAAAGTTTACAGAATCTGAGAAATTAAAAAAATTGATCAAAATCCAAGAACAGGATTTAATCAAAACTAAAAAAGAACGACTTGATCTCATTGATATTATTACAAAAGAAAAAGAATTGATTATTAAAAAAACTGAGGAAGAAAAATCAAAATTAAAATCTCAATCTGAATTGGCCAAACAATTGAAAAAAGAGGAAAAAATGTATGATACATTAAAGAAAAAACGAGAGAAATTAGAAATTCACATTAAAGCTAAAAATCAAAAACTAAAGGAAAAACAACAAATACTTAAAAATCAAATTTTAAAAAAAGATAAAGAATTGAAATTAGTCTCAAAAGTTACAGTGAAAAAATCTGCAAACAAACCTACAATACAAAAAACAAAATAACTATCTGATTTTAATTGTAATTTCCTCCTGTTCATTTGGAGATGTCGTTGTTATTGTATTGATATTTTGTTCTTCCTCTTTTTGTTCAATTATTGTTTAAGATTATCATGTTGTAGTTCAGTCTACATTCCTCATTTCAAGCATATTTTTTGCTTTTTTTAGGTGTAAAATCATGTTTAGTAACACCTATTTTGTTATCCAAAGCACTCTATTTTCTGGTGTAATGTTTACACCTGAATTTTTCATGAATTAACTATTTTTCCAATTCTAATGCTTTGAGGATGAATTCTCTTATACGATCTGAATTTTTTCAAAGAACTTTAAATTTATCCTGATGAATTATTTTTTTGACTGTTTCATAGCTTATATTTAGTAAATATTTTTTACTCACTCATGGCAGTTAAGAAAACAGGTCTTTTGCTAATAGTTCAAAAAATTATCCAACTTGATTCTAAAATGAGATTTGCCGCCATCATTGATCCTAAAGGTGAGATTAGAGAAGCAATAATGAAAGCAGGAAAAACAAGTCTAAAAACCCAAAAAGAAGAAGAGCATTTTTGTAAACAAGTTGCTCAAAGACGAGCCATGAGAAAAGAATTCGATAAATCTCTTGGCAAAGTAAGATATGTTCATGTTGAGAGAGAGAAAGTTTCTCAAATGGTAATTTATACAAAAAGAAATATTGTTTACTTTACTATGGAGCCTGAAATGCCAATTAATACAAAAATTCGATTAATTACAAAAATCAAAAAAATTACATCTAATCTTTAATCACAAATTTTTATCTCATGGCTTCTCACAAATATTTTGGTGATTCTAAAATGTTTGAGTTCGATAAATTTTATCGTGACTGTAAACAACAAAATAAACCGTTTATCAAAGCTAAAATCAATCCTGTCCATAAAAATTATTTTGTTCAAGTTGATTTAATGACCTGTGATTATAACTTGTCAAAAAAGACTCAAGATGAAATTGATAAATTAATCCACACTGAGATTGATTATGTGAATTTCAACTCAAAATATGCTTTTGAGGGATATAATATTGATAAAGAAATTGCCTGGTTTGATGGTGTATCTATTGAACACATTGATGATTTTTGTAATGCTCTTTATGATGTGATTGAAAAACTCCATTAAAATCGAATCAAATTTTTTAATATTTTATCGATTACTTGTATCTCTTCTTTTCTTTCTTTGATTGTATTTTTGTTCCATTCTTTTGCAAATTCTGACTGTTTGTCTATTTTTTCTAATGTTTCTACATATTTTATTAAATAAATTTTATAGTCGTGTAGTAAATCTAGATGTTTGTTGTGATTTTTTTCAGTTGGTGTAGCCATCCCACTCCTCTTTTTTAGTGTCTGGAAACATGTCCCTGATTCGTTTCTTGTCTTTCTCCATCGCATCAATTCTATTTTCAAGATGTTCTTTGATGGCAGGCTCGGACTCTTGATTTTTTTCATCTTGAATTTCTGAAATAGTCCTATTCAATGATCTGTAATATGAAATATGGTTTTTCTTTGATTCCTCAGTTATATCATCGTCTTTTACATCCATAGTTGTATAGTTTTTTTTGAAAATAAGTACTTGATTACTGATATCTGTTTACACTAATATTGAAATAAAATTAACAAAAAATATGAAAATTTTGATTGATGAAATGGATGATGGCTGGGATGACAAACTTCGTGAGTTAGGCTATGATGCTTACAGTGTAAAAAAATTACGATCTGATGGTCATAAATTAAGGACTGATTATTCTATCATAAGCTTTGCCAAAGAAAATGATATGATTCTTGTAACTCGTGATACTGAAAGTGGACAGGCATGTGAAGAAAATGATTTACCCTATATTTTGCTAGATAATAATGAAATTTTTAAACTAGTTTTAGAAAAACTAAAATCGCTAGTTTAAATTCTTTGAATCTGTATGCATCATTCTTAAATTAGCAAGAATTTCATTTAGAAAATTGCCTTCTTGTTGATGTGTTATATTATCCATAATTGCTTCCCAACAGTCATTTATCTTTCTAATAATTTGGGAGTACATTTTGTCTTTTTTAAATGTTGGATAATATGAAAGCATTTTCATGATTCCATCTGTTGATTGCACTATGTGTATTTGATGAATGACTGATCTTAATCTTTGATGAAATGAAAACCCTTCTTCTTTTATGATTTCATCAAAATTCACTATTTCTTCATAAACCATTTCTATCTCACTGTGCAAATCTTTGAGTTGATTGTTGACTGATTCAGATAGGTTGATCAGTTCATATTCTATATGTGCTCTACTGTGCACTTTTTTTTCTATCTCTCCTGCTTCTACTAGTGCACTAATTTCACGATACACTGTTTTTTCATTACCTACTTTTTCTATCACTCTTTTAGCAAGATCCGTACCTCTTGTTTTGCCATTTTCATTTAGAATTCTGATGATTTCAATTCTGATAATTTCTGAATTTTTATCCATTATTTTTTCCTACCCTTTACGTCTGATATTTTTCTAACACTACATTTTGCCCTAATTCGTTAATTTCTTTAACTATTTCTTCTAAAATCTCTATTCCTTTTTTAATTGGCTCTTTTTCTAAATTCTTGTATTCTAATTTTTGTTTTAACACCATTTTTTCATTATTTACAAAGCTCAAAAGAGTGACATTTTCACCCATGTTTAGATTTATAAAAAAATCGACATATTCTTGAATTGTTTTAATTGCCATGTGTGTTATTTTTTTATCCAGTATTTGTTTGAAGTCATACAAATTAAGTTTATTTACAATTTCGATGATCATCTAAATGTGGATGCCTGTGATAGGCGTGTAAATGCCTACAAAAATGGGAAAACCTTTGATCATTGTCGCAATATCGCCGAATCAATGAATCCTGATTTTAAACAACTCATTGAAGAGAAAGGCAAAGTATTGTGGACTGAGATTCTAGATATGGTAGATCATGATGAAATAATCTATAAACTCACACTAAAATTTTTACGTCGTGATGGTTATGATATTGGCAATCATAAAATTCCTGAAGTAAAGAAATTCTAGTTTGGATTTATTTTACAACTTCCATCCGTATTTCGTAATTTTTTTGCCATGATATACGGTGTCACAAGTAATATTGGTATTGAAATCGCAATGAACAATGTTTGTAACTGTGTTAATGCAATTGATAATGCTATTCCACTTGCGGTTCCAATAAATATTGATAAAAATGATCCTGCACATGTTGGACATGCAATGAACAGTCCTGCAATGGCTCCAACACTACTTGCACCTCTGCCTTTCTTAGAGATTGTGTATGCATTCACAGCAATTGCTGAGTTTAATCCTACCAAGTATGAAACAATAACTTGCAACACCAAATTTATTGGAATTATTTGTAATCCTATATGCTCTGTTAAGTATATGATTATTTTTGGCATATATCCTGGTCCATCACAACATGGGGCGATAAATCCTGATGGGATTGTAGCTCCGTAATGATATGAAAAATTAACTTCAGGTTGATATACTAGTGTTCCAGAAACCAGTGAAAAAAATATTCCATAACCGATAAATGTAATGACAAAAATTTTACGAGATTTTGAATTCCACGTTGTAAGCGCGATTATTGAAGATAGATCTTTTCCTTTGTTCTCCACTTTTTCTTTATGATATCTATACATTCCAAAAGCGATGCCTCCAAATGACACTGTTAGAATTATGTAAAATCCATACGCAATTCTTTGAATAGATTCAATTGCACTAGGTGTTAAAAGCTCTGGATCTTGATATCTTCCATACAGCAAAAAGATAATTGCTATTGTTACAAATCCTATAATGATTAATTTTTTTCCTTTATTGGTATTTTTGTCTGTTTTAATCATGATTTTGAATTTGTTTTTGCAAAATTAAATCCTGTCCTAACTTAGTTTAGGAACAAAAATGTATACTAGTGCAATAACTTCTAACCTTCCAAATATCGCCAAAAATGACAAAATTATTTTAGTAGCAGGATCTGTATCTATATCAATCACTCCGGCCGATAATCCTCCTGTTGTAATTACTCCCACTGCTTCAAAAAATGCTATTTGATATGACACTTCTTCTGCATATGCAAGATGCACTCCTGTTATTGCAGCAATAATGGGTAACAAAGCAATAATGATAAGAGTTGCAGTGAGATCTTTTTTTGCAGTACTTGATAATCCCTTTCTTCTTGCTTTGCTAAAAAATGCTTTACAGTCTTTCAAATGCATGATTCTGAATATTTTCAAGCCACCTGCAGTTGAAAATCCACATCCTCCAATCAACATCAGAATTATCAAAACAGAATGAGCTCCTCCATTTAGTCCTGCAAGACTTTCCATTTGAAGTCCTGCGGTGGTACTTGCTGACACTGAGTAAAATGCACTTTGTAACGGTTCTAGTCCGCTGATTGTAATGAATAAAATTGTTGCGCTACCTAATACAGCAAAATAAATTAAAACTTCTTTTCCAAGTTTTGGGGATAGGAATTTTTTTCTTACAAATGCATAATGGAATGTAAATGGTAATGCACCTAATATCATTGCTCCCATCAAAACCAATTCTTCTTGCCACAACAAATCATCTAAAATAGTTGATGTAGGCACAAATCCCCCTGTCGCAAGTGTACTCATTGCTAATGAAAAATTATCTAGAATATTTCTTTCACCAAATAAATACAATAACACTGCAACAATGACAATATACACTGTAAAAATTATTGTAATTGTGGAGAAAAGCTCTTTCATATGAAGAGTTTTTCCAGAAATAAAGCTACGCATTGATCGTAATTTTGATTCTGGATAAAACGCTGTAATTACCAAATAGATAAAACTCATTCCTCCTACAAGCTGTGTATAACTACGATAAAATGTGAAACTTTGAGAAAGTTTTTCTGGTTCGTCATAAAGTGATATTCCGCTGGTTGTAAATCCTGCAGCACTTGAGAAAAACGAATTGGCAAACATTTCTATTCCTGTAGAGTCATTTGGTTGAACATACAGATAAGGAACAGTTCCAAACAATGTTAGTAAGAATAGACTTGAAAATACTAGTATTGACGCCTGTTGAAGGTTGAGAGCCGCTTTTTCACCATAAGAATTTAGAAAAAATCCTGTTACAAGTAAAAGAACCGTGGTGAGATAAATTCCTGTGGCCGTAGTGGTGTCTTCTAAAATTGTCGCAACGATTGCTGGTACTAATAACAAAACTCCTGCAAACTGTAATACAAATCCTAAATTTCCTAATATTGCTTTTATTGGAGGGCTTAAATGACGTGGATTGGTTGCAGTTGCATCTCGTATTGCCGTTGCAATTGTTGTTTGAAAGATCATTCCAATCACCACGTTTTTCTTTGATACTACTGGAAGTTTTCTAATATGAGAATCTCTCATTTTGTGTAATGCATCTTGTAGTGTTGCTTTTTCATGAATTGTGATTAATGGGGTACTCATAATGTCTTTTAATACTGTATTTTCAGCAAATACTGTAGCATCACTAACTTTACTTAGAATGTCATCATCTGTTACAATTCCTACTGGGTTATTATTTTCATCAGTCACAATTATGTCATCTGTTTCATAATGTTGTAACATCCTTGTAGCTTCTCGTGTGTGTGTATTTTGATTTAAAGTTAGAAAATCATTATGCATGTATATTGAGACTAATTTGTTAAGTACATACGATACGGCTTGTTCTGGATTTGTTGACATTATGCTAAACACCGTTGGGGATTTTAAATAATTTGGGGTCAGGTATTACTGCGTGATCGTTTCAAAATGATTCTCTTTTTTCAACATGATCTTGTTTGCTATCTTTATAAACACTGAATGACTAGTTTATTCGTAATACGATGGAAATTGATCAAGCACAAGAGCCTGATTATGACTCTGTAAAAATTGATTATGTTGGATTCGTTGACCCTTATGCTGTAGAGGGAATGGTTGTTCTAAAGGCTGACAATGGCAAAGAATTCCACATGCGTGCATTTTCTGGTGAAGTTGCAAAACATATCTCCAGTTTTGGTGATCGTGACGGTGAGGCGGCCCCATCTATTTACAAGATGATTGAAGAAATTTGTGAACAAAATGAACTAGTTCTGGTTAAAGTAAAAATCTACGAAAGTGGTCAAGTACTGCGAGCAAACTTGTATTTTACTGGTAAAAAAGACCTTGTATTAAGAAATTACAGGGCATCTGATGCTATGGCTCTAGGTGCATTTTATAATATTCCCATTTTGGTTAGAAAAAATCTATTAAAAGAAAGTATGGAAGCATAGAATTACAACATATGTGATTTGATTAGAATGGTTTTTCTTCTAGTGTGATAGAAGATTTTTGTGAATGAACAAGAACAATTGATGGATAATTTACTAAATGTGGATCTTGAAATTATCGATGTCGTAAGAGAATTACAACAAGAAAATTGGGGCTCTGAATCTATGAAACAACAAATTGGTGATTTACTTAAAATTCGTGATGAAATGGTACAACAACTAATGTCTCTAAAAGATGATGATCATGAATGTGGTTGTGGTCATGACCATTCACATGAATAACTAATCAAATTCATCCAAAAAACTCTCTGGAAACATTTCTTTAATTTTATTCATTTCTAATTTGTATTTCTTGACTTTTGTTTCTATTTCGTTTGTTTCATACCGTTCTATGTTTTTCTTTATTTTTTTAATCTGTTCTGATAGGGTTTTATACATAATCAAATATTCTGGAAATTTTTCAGGTAGTTTTTTCATTATCTAAATTAAATGCCACTCTTACTAATATTCATCATGAAAATTCTTATATTTTTATTAGTGCTGATCCCTGGATTGGGATCAATATTTGCAGATCCTGTTACAACGCAAACATTTTCTGAAAATAAAATTCATTATGTTGATGAACAAATTATGATTATGGCTGATATTTCAAACAATCAAGAAACACAGCAAAATTTTGCATATATTACACAAGTGAGAAATAATGACGATATTGTGATTTCGCTTTCTTGGTTAACTGGATCTTTGTCTCCAAGACAATCCTTTTCTCCTGCACAATCTTGGATTCCACATGAATCTGGAGTGTATCATATACAGGTATTTGTTTGGGAAAGCATCGATAATCCTAATGCGTTGTCCCCACCATTGTCTATGACTGTAAATGTAGTTGAAAGACACACCTAATTTGACTTTAAAATTGCTTCATAATTCGGCAAACTCATCATCTATCAGTTATAGCTTAGTTTGTTGGTTAATCATCAGCACTTTGTCTTTTAATTTCTAATGTATATTATTATTCAATATGGAAATCAGAACGTTTTTGATATGATTGTATCTATCTCATTCCATGGTCAATTTTGAAAAAATCTACCAACAAGTAGCTTTGCAAGTAATTCAGAGGTGTCATGGTGCAATTAAAATCACAAAACATGGAAAAATTATTGAAGTTTATGATACAAAACGTCATATTTGGAGTAATGGTTTGGCAGGACTGATTATTAAAGAAGAATGTCGTAATGCTAATCTGCGAGAATGGGAATTTGCCAATGTTCGCGGATATGTTATTAAGGAATTGCTTGGAAAATCAGAAAACTAGTATGCTACCTTTCTTATTAGATGTGGTTCTTTTAGCATAATTGTATCGTCTCTAATTGATGACAATTTTACTTGTTTGAGATTATAATTTGTTACAACTGTTAATGCCTCACATCTTGAACACAAAATTGTTTTTCCTCCTGATCTTTCTTCTCTCACAACGTTTTTTTCTAATCTGTCTTGTTTTTGACATGTAGGACAAAGTATTGGTTCTTTAGTAATTGTGATAATTTCTTTAATGAAAATGGTCTTTCCCATATGTGATTGATTAGAATAGATACTAAAGAATTGTACTGTTAATTGGTATCAGCAATCCATTTTGAATGTCAAACCGTTTTAATCATTCAAAATTAGAATGATTGGTATTCAGTATATTCCCAATCTAACCAATTAACACTATTTGGAGTTTTTTCTTGAAAATATATTTTTGTAAATTAATTGGCTTTTAGCAAATTTACAATACTTGTATGATTAAACATTGAATTTTGTTTTTACATATTTTTAACCTAACAAATCTCATTTTTTATTCACATTATTTTGAATCTTGATTGGTAGACTCAATTCAAGTATCTTTTACTGTACAATTGTCTGTATTTTGTTTAGTTTGTTATTTTATGACTATAGTTCTGTTTAGTATTAATTAATATAAAATTTATATTTTTACTATATTTTTATTGAAATAAATTGCATTAAATCTTAAATACTAATTTATCTTATAGTAATTGATGTCGTTAGTTGTAAAATCTGGCGATTAGATTGCGCTGCCCCGCAGAACAAAAGAGGCAATCAAACGTTTAGACGCTTGACCACGAGAGGGAATCTCTCAGAGTTCTGCAGTTAGGGGTATGCGCCTTATTTTCTTTTCAGATATTACATATGTCTAAAATTATGTAACAATCTCGTCTAATCGCCCTTCTTCTTGGGCACGTTTAATTTCAATGGCAATTCTTCGACCTACCCCAAATGTTTTTCCGTATTGATATTTTGTATATGGGCTCGTTGTTGCAACAATTGGATTTCCTGGAACTCTTAATGATACATCATACACCACTAATTCCAAATCTTTTGTAATCACACTTTGTAGTGAAAATGGTCCTATTATTCCTGGCGCATATTCTTTTTTTACTGCAGATACAAATTTGTCTCCCATTTTGATTACCTTTTCAAGCAATGATTCTCGGATACTTGCTGGAGTGTGGCCTACCTCAATATTTTGCAAATCTACGTCAATATCTAATTGTTGTTTTGCTGGGAGTGCATTATAATCATGAATGTTTGTTTGCAGTCTCCTTTCAATTCCAATAAAATCTACTTGATCTGAAATTGGCGTATGAAAGAAATTAAAATTCATATATGTTCCAATCGCTAATTCTTCAATACTTGCTTTTTGAAGATCTTTTCTTGCAATAACTCCCTGCTTAATTTTTTCTTCTGATTTGTCTACATAATCTTTGTATGATGAAACTGTAAAGAATGCTCTTTCAAGTGGTCTGTTTTTTTCTTGTACTTTGACAATACATGGTTTGTTAATTTGTTTTGGATCTTTGAATAATTTTGGATATTTTATTCTGGCTTTTTCCAAAAGATAGTATTGTCCTTTTTTTGCAGTTCTTTCTTCTGCTTGGAATAATTTCCTGTTTCCAAAAATTGGCACTTTAAATGAATTTTCAATTGTTTTGTATCCAAGATACACTGTAAGTGATCTGTGAGGAACAATGATTGTACTAGAATCTCGTAACTCTTTTTGATGTTTGGCTGATGCCATATCTTTGAATTTGTCTAAAACTGTAATCTCATCCGCAATACGTCCAAATCTTTGGTATGGTCCCTCTCGTCCTTTTTGACAAAAGACTCTAGTTTGAAAATCTTCATCTTTTGCACCATCCATTATTTCTAGTGCTGAGTGACTACCAAGAACGCCGATTTTCACATCTGAATAACCGTTGACTATTTTCTTAATCTCCGAACTTTTAATCACATTATGCCTAAATGTTGGGATCTAATATAGCTAATTTTTGATTAATCAGATCGATTGATCAATAGACTTTTTTCAATTAGTGTTTGATACAAACCATGCTGTATCACTTTGAACTTCAAATGCTTGGTGTGCTTATTCTTCCTGTTATGCTTGCTGCAGGTATTTTCATGTGGTTTAAGCGGAAAAAAACAACCCAAGAATTATCTAATACGGATAATACTGACTCTACAAACATCTAGTGTTAATTTTCTCTTTCTATCTAATACATAAAATACTCTGACGTTTAATGATTAATCGTTGAAACTAGTAATTGGAATAACTGGTAGTACTGGCGCAATCTATGGAGTTAGAATGCTTGAGACACTAAAAAAACTAAACGTTGAAACTCATTTGATAATGTCTGAATGGGGCGAAAAATGTATTTCGATGGAAACAGAGTATACTTCTGATTATGTAAAATCACTCGCAACACATACTTCTGATGAAAAAAATATGGCAGCAAGTGTTTCTAGTGGCACTCACAGAATTGATGGAATGGTTGTTGCTCCATGTAGCATGAAAACACTATCTGCAATCGCAAATGGTTATGATGATACTCTTGTATCCAGAGCTGCTAGTGTTACAATAAAGGAATCTAGAAAGTTAGTATTGATGGTTCGAGAAACACCTTTGTCTGCAATTCATTTAGAAAACATGTTAAAACTGTCTAGAATTGGGGTTATAATTTTGCCTCCAGTAACTGAATTTTATACCAAACCAAAATCAATTGACGATATGGTTAATCATGGTGTTGGAAAATGTTTGGATCAATTTGACATAGAACACAATTTATACCCTCGTTGGGGTACATTTTAGATTACTCTTGCCAAAGTTTTCTTTACAAAGAATAGTCAACGCAAAACGAGAGTTTGTATTTGAAGTTTTTTCTAATTTTGAAAACTATCAAAAATTATTTCCACAACATTTTCCATCTGTACGTGTACGTTCAATTCGTAACAATGTCTCAGTTGTAGAAGAATATCTGAACTTAGGTAGACAAGAATTATTAATTATGGCAAAACATGTCTCTGAGAATCCTGTGTCTCATGAGGTTTTTGTAATTGGTGGTGATATTAAAGGGAGTTATTTTAAACAGCAATTCATTGAACTTGAAAACACTACAAAAATTATCGTTGACGTTGATTTAAAATTCAAAGGAAAATCATTGATTTCTAGTATGTTTAGAAAAAATGACTATGAACAAGAGTATAGTAAGATTTTAGATGACTTTGTAAACATTATTGAAAATTAGTCTGATTTAATTTTTTTATCCTTGTTTGACTCGTCAATTTCGCCTTTGAATTCTTTGAGTTCTTGTTCTCCTTCAATCTTTCCTTTCTCAAACTCTCCCTTTGCTTTTCCAAATGTCTTTGCAAGCTCTGGAATTTTCTTTGCACCAAAAATTAATACTCCTATGACAATTACTATGATGATGATCTCAGTTCCTTGCATACTGCCTATTCTTTGATTTGAGATTTAAGTGTTAGACTTTTTACGTTCTTTACGCTCAATTACCGTCATACCTGCAATATAGAGTGCCATCATGGGAATTGAAACAAACCACATTGTTATGCCGCTACCATCAGGGGTGATTACTGCACCAAAAATTACAATTACTACAATTGCATATCTGATATTCTTTCTCCAAAAGCTTGAGTCTATTATTCCTGATGCAGATACAGCATACATTACAATCGGAAGCTGAAATGAAAATCCAAATGCCAATAAAAATTGTAAAACAAATGTAACAAAATCCATGATGTTGAGAAAAGTTACTAATCCTGCTGATTCTCCATATCTGTATAAAAATTCCAAAATATATGGAATCACAAAATAGTAAGAAAATACACATCCTGCAATAAACAATCCTAATGCTGGAAGAGAAATGCTTCTACTGATCTTAATCTCGTTCTCTTTTAACGCAGGTTTGATAAAACTCACTAATTCAATAATGATCACTGGCATTCCTATCACTATTCCAACTAATGCCGCAATGTACACTTGAGCAAAAAATGCTTGACCTGGCGCTGTTTGAATCAATTGTACGTTTTCTGGAACAAGATTTGTTTTCATATAATTTGTAATCTGGGCTGAAATATTGTTTAGTGGATCAAGTGTTGGATAATACAAAGTAATTTGTTCTATCTGTATTGGCTCTATATGCAATGATAAAAGACATGCAGTAACTATTCCAATAACTAATACTATTCTAATTATTCTTTTTCTTAATTCCTCTAAATGTTTACCAATATCTTCTAACTCTGCCATCTGATATCATTGTGTTTTAAACTATATCAATTATGTTGGAATTGGCAAGAGTTTTGATTCTGGAAGTCCTGCTGCTTTAAGTGCATCTGCAGTAATGCCCTCAAATTCTAAAGAAATGATTGCCTTCATGTTAAATTTTGATTCCATTTCTTTTGCCAATGACGCAATATCTTTAGCTGAGAAAATTTCTTTTGAACCTTTTAGGAATATTCTATCTCCTTTTTCCATATCTTTACCTCCAAATTTTCCTTGCAAGAAACTAGTGATTGTTGGTAATTCCTTTCTGTCAATATTGTTGTGGAAATAACATATCCCTCTAACTGATTCATAATCATATGCGGTTCCATGTCGATACATGAAAACTCCAATAAAATGAGCCTCATTCTCTGGCTCTCTCACACACTTGATTTCCCAATTTAGCAAATTCTTTTCATCATATGTGTATCCTGATAATTCATCAGAAGTGATTTTCCAATATCTCATTCTGCCTTTTGCCATGTATCCTATTGTAAATTATTCTGGTATAAATTCCAATATCTACACGACTAGACTTTCTGTCATGGTTCATCGTAAATCTGTGCAATTTTTTTATAACTTAAGGATATGTGCTGAATTCTACAAATATTGTTAAACTCGTGTCTAGTCAAATATTATTTTCTCTCACATAATTTTTTACACATTCGTGAATTGAATTTAAAATCAGATGCCTTTAAAATTACTATAAAAATATAAAATTATTCGGAAGATAGATTAACCTCACTTTTATTTTTAGATTTGTTAATGGCTTCTTTTATTGTTCACGTAACAATTGAAAATAAACCTGGTATCAGTGATCCTGAAGGCGATACAATTCTAAATGATCTAGTTCTAAAAGGAACTCATAAAATAGTTTCTAAAATCAAGGCCGCAAAGATGTTAAAATTCACAATTAAAGAAAAAGACAAAAAATCTGCCAAATTCAAGGTTCAAGAGATTTGTGATGAACTAAGAATATACAATCCCATGGTGAGTAAAGTTACAATAGACGTTTTTGATGCTGAGAAATAATCACATCTGATTTGGCAAGTACAAATCACACATCAAATGTTCTGGAAAATCAACAATAATCTCCGAAATTCTGATCGTAAAAACCATCTGATTAATCATAGGGTATTATAATCTCTCAATGCTAATACCATTGTGAAAGTTGGGGTTGTAGTTTTTCCTGGCAGTAATTGTGATCGTGACATGTATCATGTTCTAACTGATGTCTTTAATCTTGACGCAGAATATTTTTGGCATGAAAAAGGACTACCTAAAAATATTGATGCAGTTATTCTTCCTGGAGGTTTCTCCTATGGCGATAGACTTCGTGCAGGTGTAATTGCGGCTCACAGTCCAATAATCAAAGACGTACGAAAAATGGCTGAAAAAGGTATTCCTGTTTTAGGTGTATGTAACGGATTTCAAATTCTTGTAGAGTCTGGGTTACTTCCTGGGGTGTTACTCAAAAATCAATCTCTTAATTTTATGTGTGAATGGACAAACTTAGTTGTTGAAAATAATAAAACTGCATTCACTAATCAATTCAAACTCCATCAAAAAATCCCAATCCCAATCGCAAATGGCGAAGGTCGATATTATGCTGATGATGAAACTCTGAAAACTTTAAAGGAAAAAAATCAAATCGTGTTCAGATATAGTGAAGTTGTTAATGGGTCATCTGATAGAATTGCTGGTGTATGTAATGAAGACGGAAATGTTGTTGGAATGATGCCTCATCCTGAAAGAGCTGTAGAATCTGAAATTAATCCAATTGATAACAAACCCTCTTCCCTTATCTTTGAATCGTTGTTGACAAAAATAGGTGTGGGTAATTGAGTTTAGAAGAACAAGAATTATCTGAATTAAAATCAAAAATTGGTAGAGATCCAACATCGACTGAATTACAGATTGTAGCTGCTGAATGGTCTGAGCACTGTTCATACAAATCATCTAAAAAACATCTAAAAATGCTTCCAATGAAAGGTCCACTTGTAATTAATGAAAAAGGATATGATTCTGGTGTTTTAGATGTTGGTAACGGATATGTTATAACTGCACATATTGAAAGTCACAATCATCCATCTGCAGTAGAGCCTTATGGTGGTGCTGCAACAGGTGTCGGTGGAGTAATACGAGATATATTATCTGCAGGTACTAGACCTATTGCAATCTTTGATGGATTACGATTTGGAAATATTGAAAAAGACATACATGCAAGATGGCTTTTTAAAAATGCTGTAACTGGAATTGCAGATTATGGGAATTGTTTGGGAATTCCAACTATTGGAGGAGAAGTAGAATTTGATGAATGCTATCAAAACTATGCTCTAGTTGATGTTGCCGCAATAGGCTTTGGGAAAAAAGAAAATTTGATAAAAAACCATGCCACAAAAGATGACTTGGTTATATTGCTCGGGGGTTCAACTGGAAGGGATGGCATTGGCGGTTCTCAATTTGCATCTGATTCTCTTGAATCTGAAGATCGTTCTGCTGTCCAAATTCCTGATCCTTTCATTGAAAAACTAATCATTGAAGCGGTTTTGGAGGCAAGAAATCAAAAATTGATTCATGCAATGAAAGATCTTGGAGGTGGTGGATTGTCTTGTGCAATTTCGGAAACTGCTGATGCATTAGAAATTGGTATAGAAATGGATGTTGCCAAAGTCCACACTCGTGAATCTGATATGCGTCCTGATGAAATCATGGTGTCTGAATCTCAGGAAAGAATGTTGATTATAACTAGCAAACCTAAATTTGAACAATTAAAAGATATTTGTAAGAAATTCCACATTAGCTGCTCTGTAATTGGTCACGTGACGTTTGATAATCAAATGCATGTGAAAAAAGGCAACAAAACATTTGCTAATCTTCCTACTGATGTAGTAGCAAATGCAACCTTGCTTGATTTACCTTCATCAAAACCTTCCTATCTGAAAACTATTGAAGCTGAAAAAAAATTCAAACCTATACTTGATTACTCTAAAGTTATGATGAAATTACTTGCTTCTCCAAACATTGCAAGTAAGCTTTGGGTTTATGGACAATTTGATCATGAAGTTGGAATTCGAACTGTGGTAAAACCTGGGCGAGATGCATCAGTATTACGATTGGATAATGGAAAATACCTCTCTGCAAAAATTGATGGAAATCCAAAACATTGCTACATCAATCCTCGTGAAGGGGCAATCGGATGTTTTGAGGAAGCGTGCAGAAATGTTGTTTGTACTGGTGCTACTCCAATTGGCATGCTTGACCATCTTCAATTTGGAAACCCAAAAGACCCTGAAATTTTTTGGACATTTTTAGAATCTCTGAAAGGTTTGACTGATTTTGCAAAATATTTTGATATCCCATGTGTTGGAGGAAAGGTTAGTCTGTACAATGAAACTCCTGCAGGTTCGATAAAACCTACTCCTGTAATTGGAGTGTTGGGACTGATTGACAAAAAACCCTCAATTCCTCAAAAGATTTCATCTTCTGATTGCCTAGTTATTGTAGGTGATACTAAAAATGAGTTGGGTGGCTCTGAGTTCTTTGAATACATTCACAATTTTGTAGGTGGCAAATGTCCCTCTGTTGTTTTCGAAGATTCAAAGAAAAATATGACTGCGGTATTGGATGCCATTAAAAATAATTTGGTCAAAGATGTACATGATTGTTCAAAAGGAGGATTGGCAATTGCAATATCTGAAATATGTATGATAAATCAAATTGGCTGTAATGTTTCTCTAGATAAAATACCTGGCGAAAAGATGGATGTTGATAGAATTTTATTTTCTGAAAGTCATTCTCGCTATCTTTTATCTTTGGAGAAGAAAAATCTAAAAAAACTTGAAACTTTTCTTAAAGAAAATCATATCTCATTCAAGGAGATTGGTCAATTTGGTGGAGATGTAATTCAATTTACAAATGGCGCAAAGACAGTTGTAGATCTAAGAGTTGATAAAGCGCAAAAAACTTGGTTAAATTCGTTAAGGGATTTGATGCTTAATGGTTAAAGAAAATTGTGGCGTTGTTGGAATTTACAGTTTATCTGGAACTAATGTCGTTCCTATGGTCTTTGATGCTTTACGTGCATTACAACATAGAGGACAAGAAGCTTGGGGATTTGCAGTTCCAAACAAACTTCCGTTTAAAAAAGTAGGACTGGTTTCACACTCTTCATCTGATTTTAAAAAAATTGCTCAAGAATATGCTTCCCCATGTGTTATTGGACATGTTCGATACTCTACAATGGGCACTAGTACTCTGGAAAATGCACAGCCATTGAAAGTAAAAGATCTCTGTATTGCACATAATGGCACAATTGCAAATGCTCAAGAACTATCTAATTTAGTTGGTGGATGTTCTTTTACTCCTCAAAACGCGAGTGACACACTTGTTGCAGCACAAAGACTTGTTTCATTAATTTCTGAAAATGGTGATATGGGTAAAGCGTTATCTATTCTTAAAAATGAGATGGTCGGATCTTATTGTTTTACATTTATTTCTGATGATAATTCTGTTTATGCAGCACGTGATCCTAAAGGATTTCGTCCTATGGTTTTAGGATATAAGGAATCTGATGATACATACATTGTAACTTCTGAATCGGCCGCAGTTACTGCAGTTGGTGCAATACTTCAAAGAGATGTAGTTCCTGGAGAACTAATTAAATTAAGTAAAAGTGGATTGGAGACTGAATTATTTTCAAGTGATCCTTCTCGTGCACACTGTTCTTTTGAATTTACTTACTTTGCACATCCTTCAAGCAAAATGGAAGGACATAACATATACGTTTCAAGGAAAAAAATTGGACAATTAATGGCAAAGAAATTCCCAATCAAAGATGCTGATTTGGTAATTCCTGTACCTGATTCTGCAAGGCCTGCGGCACTAGGCTATGCACAAGAACTTGGCATATCTTTTGATGAAGGTTTACTAAAGGACAGATATAGTAAGAAAGGTCCATTGAGAAGTTTTATTGAACCTCATCAAAGTGACAGAGTTGAAATAAATCGCTGGATAATTCCGATTAGTGAAATAATTAAAGACAAACATGTTGTAGTAATTGATGATAGTCTGGTTAGAGGTACTAGTTCCAAAGCTATTATCAAGGCTCTTCGTCGTGCAGGTGCCAAAAAAATTAGTATGTTAATTACATATCCTCAAATTAATTATCCGTGTTATGCTGGAATTGACTTTCCTTCTCAAGAAGAACTTGCTACATTCACCAATGGGAAAACTATGACTAGTGATGAGATTACTGAGATGGTTAGACAAAGTATAGGTGTTGACTTTTTAGGATATAATGATGCTGATAATTTAGCTAATGCAGTTGGAATTCCAAAAGACTCCATGTGTTTTACGTGTTCTTCTGGAAATTATGATTCGTTGGGAATAAAACCTGATTTTACTAAACGCGAACAAGTCAAAGCCACAAATTAAATTCAATTTATTTCAGGTTTAATTAAATATAGTTTGAAATATTCTATTGCTATGCAAGCAATCTGGAATGATGTTATAATTGCAGAAAGTGATGATACTGTGGCAGTGGAAGGAAATCATTATTTTCCATTTGATTCAATCAAACAAGAGTATTTCCAAAAAACTGAACTGACTACTGTTTGTGGTTGGAAGGGAATGGCCAATTATTATTCTGTAGTTGTGAATGGAAAAACT
Organism: Candidatus Nitrosopumilus sp.; assembly: GCF_040878665.1. GTDB lineage: Archaea > Thermoproteota > Nitrososphaeria > Nitrososphaerales > Nitrosopumilaceae > Nitrosopumilus. Next base: position 129,324 of record NZ_JBBDLU010000002.1, read on the forward strand.
AACAAAGATTGTGCTTGGTACTACGCTGAACCTAACGAGGCTGCTGAAAAAATCAAAGGTAGGATTGCATTTTGGAATGGCGTTAAAGTACAATAATCATTCTTAATTATCTGAAAGTCTATAGAGAATCTGTGAAGCAGTATACAATAATTATCGGTGTCGGTGTTATGGTAATTGTAATCATGACAATAGTTTTTGGCATGGATATTTTGAAATTATCTATATCTACTCAAGAATATGATATTTTCGTTGATCCTATATTGGACAAACAAAACATGTTTGTTATGGGTCGTGTTACTATCCAAAACACTGGCTCACAATCATTGACAAATGTTCGTGTGAATTTTGGAGGGGGAGATACACTAGATTTGGGAACTTTGAAATCTGGACAAAAAATAATAGTTTCACCTCCCCCTGAAAACTCTATGGAATTTGTAATGGTTAGTGCCGATAATGCTATTTTTGTAAACAAAGCATACCGTGAAATGCCTAAAATGGTTGGAATGATGGGTTCTTGAAACCCCTCATGTGGTTCTAATTCTCGTCGATTTTTTTATTATATTCATCTATTTCTAAATTATATTTTTCAATCTCTTCATTATCTCTATCACTATCTGCTTCAAAAAGTTCAGGATTTTCTTTTTGAGCTTTTCTCATAAGTTCTTTGAATGTGCCAGGATCACTTTTTTGAAGTTCTAATAGTATTTTTCCTATTGATTCATCTAGATTACTCATATGTTGGGTATCCAATGGTGGGTATTTTTGAATATCTCTCTCAAGGCTATGTATTGATTTCAGAATTTACGATACTTGTTTCAATTAAATTCTGATTTAATATCGTGTTCGAAAATTTAGATTATTTGGATATCTTAATCAACACAATTCTGCTCATTCAGAGGCTGATGTTTTAGTTTATCCATACTCTTAATATGACTGCAAGCATACTAATCAAAAATCAAGTAAAAATGCACACAGAAATCCTTAAAATTAATCCAAAAAATCCACAACTTTCAAAGATAAGACAGGCTGCTAAAGTAATAAAATCTGGAAATCTTGTCGCATTTCCAACAGAAACAGTATATGGTCTTGGAGCAAATGCATTAGATTCACGTTCAGTCAAAAAAATATTTGTTGCAAAAGGTAGACCGTCAGATAACCCGTTAATCGTTCACATTTCAGATATTTCAGATCTGAAGATGTTAGTAGATCACATCCCAAACACTGCACATAAATTAATTGCCAAATTTTGGCCAGGACCTCTCACATTAGTTTTGAAAAAATCAAAAATAGTTCCAAAAATTACTACTGGTGGAATCAACACAGTTGCAATAAGAATGCCTGAAAACAAAATTGCACAAGCATTAATTCGTGAAACTGGTGTGCCTATCGCAGCTCCTTCTGCAAATATTTCTGGAAGGCCAAGCCCCACCATAGCAAAACATGTCTTTGATGATCTGGGTGGTAAAATTAACATGATACTTGATGGCGGTAAAACAAAAATCGGAATAGAATCCACAGTGATTGATCTTTCTAGAAAACATCCATCATTGTTAAGACCAGGAGGCATATCCTTAGAACAATTACAATCTCTTATTGGTAAAATTGCACTACCTTCATCTATACATGAAAGAAAATCAAAATTAATTCATCGTTCACCTGGTATGAAATATAGGCATTATTCTCCAAATGCCAAAATAATTCTAATTGAGGGTTCAAAAGATAAAGTAAAAAACAAAACTCTGCATCTTTTGGCGCAATTCCAAAAACAGGGGAAAAAAGTTGGGATAATGAGTATTTCCAATACAAAATACAAATCAGACATGACTGTTTTTCTAGGAAATAAGTTAGATGTGCTAGCTGCTAACTTGTTTAACACATTTAGAGAATTTGATGTAAAAAAAATAGATGTAATCCTTGTACACGGTATAAATCGTAAGGGGTTAGGTCTTGGAATAATGAATAGACTCGAAAAAGCTGCCTATAAAAAGATCAAAATCGACTGAATTTAAGATAAACAAGATACAAACAAAACATGAAATTAAAATAAACTTCTCTTATGAGTATTATATCATAATTCAGTGCCCTAGCAGTTAAATTCTGTCAAAATTAATCATAATTAGTTGAAGTTTCTTACAAGTGGTAAAGTAAAGGATCTTTATGAAGTGGATGAATCTAGTATTTTATTCAAATTTTCAGACCGGGTTTCTGCATTCGATGTTAAATTCAAACAAGATATTCCACGAAAAGGTGAAGTTCTTTGTAAATTTGCAGAATTTTGGTTCAATGAATTATCGGTACCAAATCATTTTGTGAAACGAGCATCTGATACTGAGATTGTAGTAAAAAAGATGAAAATGTTACCAATAGAATGTGTCGTTCGAGGTTATTTTTATGGTAGTTTGGTTAGCAGATGGAAAAAAGGTGAAGTCATATTGCCTGAAGGAACTAATACTATACTAGCTGCCAAATTGCTGGAACCAATATTTGATCCTACTACAAAATCTGAACATGATGTTCCAATAAACAAATCAAAAGCACTAGAGATGAATTTAGTTACAGAAGAACAATATGTTTGGTTGGAGCAAACTTCAATTGATATCTACAAAAAAATGGTCAAAATCGTAGATGCTGCAGGATTTATCTTGGCTGATTTAAAATTAGAATTTGGATTATTAGATGGAAAAATCACATTAGGTGACTCGATTGGTCCTGATGAATATAGACTGTGGCCTAAAGACTCATTTGAGATTGGAAAAATTCAAGAAGCATATGACAAGCAACTACTCCGTGATTGGTTAACCGCTAATGGATATCAAAAACAATTTGATGATGACCGTGATGCAGGACGTGAACCCACTCCTCCTATAATGCCATTTGAATTAATTCAAAAAATGACTCAACGATACATAACTGCATACGAGAAATTAACTAGAAATACTCTTTAACTCTCTCTAAATTGATGAATCATGGGAATTGAGGACAAAACAGAAATTGAAACATTAATGGATATTGTAATCAATCAAATTCCGTCGTATGTGAATATGGTGAACTCTGAAAATTGGGATGTACATTTAGCTGATTGTATACTTGGAATGGTTTACCATTCATTTGTTGCAAAATCTACTGACTATCTAAAAAATAAACTAACTGACACTGGACAAGAAAGTACTGCCGAATCAACTTTTGAAATGATGAATTTAGTATCCGATGTATTCAATGATAAATTGGCAGTCATCAAACAAGCAATTGTTTCTTCATTGAATTCTTAATCTACGTACACTGTCTTCTCTCAACTCGAATTACATTTTTTATGATTTATGATGTGGTGTATTGATGGCAATTTTTTGACATAATTTTCTAATTTTTCTTTTTTTGTATTTTTTAATTTTTTTTAAAACCGTTCCAATAATTTTTTTACTTGTACAATAATTATCATATCGCTATCAATAATATTGAATGCATTACAATGTATCTCGTACTGGTTACTGTATTTTTGATAACGGTATCACATTTATGCAAGTAAACAAAAATTGATGCGATTAGACAAAAAATATGATACATGGATCTTTTAGATCGCTTTGAGACGTAGTTTTGTATGTCTACCCTACTAGAAAAGCAAATCATAGTTAATCGTACCGTTACAACAAGTATTGGTCAGGCACGTGCAATTGACGACCCTGCACGAGCTAAAATTGTGGAAATTCTTTATCATCAGACACTATCTGCTGATCAGATTTCTACTGCCCTTAAAAAAACAGGATACAAAAAAGCACTAACTACTGTTCGTCATCATTTAGAAATTCTAAAAGAATCTGGATTGATTGAAATTGCAAGAATTGAAGAATCTCGTGGCGCTATTACAAAATTTTATAGCACCTCAACTAAACTATTGGATTTTCAGATTCCTAAAGACTTTGATTCAACATATTCCAAAGTGATTACTAACACTTCTACAAAAATTGAAAAAATCCTCAAAGGATTATCACCAAAAACTGGCAAATCAAAGGGTAAAAAATCTGAAGACTACTCACAATACTTGGTCATGGAGATTATGAATAGAGCAATGACTAATGTTCTTGAAAAATCCAATACAAAATAGTCTTTTGAGCAGAAAATGACAACACAAACTAACTTCATGCGATCAAACAAAAATTTGATCTGTGTTACAAAATATGTGAAAAATTCTCAAAAATTACTATCTGTCTTTGTACCTCAAAAGGTATTGTTACTAATACTGTGAGATGAAAATTAATGGATGAAAAAATAATAAAGTTGTTTTCAGAAAAAAATCTGGTTTTTGTTGCAACAATTATGAAAGATGGTTCTCCGCAGGTGTCTCCTGTTTGGGCAAACTATGACGATGGATATGTTTTGGTTAACACTGCTGAAGGAAGAATAAAGCACAAAAATATTTTACGTGATCCTCGCGTTGCAGTATCTGTTGTATCAAAAGATAATCCACTTGACATGACTACTTTTCGTGGTGTTGTACAAGAAATAATTCCAGATTATGATTACACACATGCAGACAAGCTTACCCGGCAATACATGAATAGAGAACACTATCCATTCAAGCAAGATAATGAAAAACGAATAACTCTAAAAATTAAACCCCATAAAGTTTTTGTTTTACCTGAATTAAAGATGTCAGAGTAGAAATTTAATATGTTTCTAAATTCGAATTTAGAAATATAATTAAATCAATATAAAAAATTAGAAAAAAGATAGCGGGACAGCTTAACGACGACGTTTAGCTGCCTTTCTCTTTGGAGCGGCTCTGCGTTTAGCTGCCTTTCTCTTTGGAGCTGCTTTTTTAGCTGCAGTTCTTCGTTTTGGAGCGGCTCTGCGTTTAGCTGCCTTTCTCTTTGGAGCTGCTTTTTTAGCTGCAGTTCTTCGTTTTGGAGCGGCTCTGCGTTTAGCTGCTGCCTTTCTCTTTGGAGCGGCTCTGCGTTTAGCTGCCTTTCTCTTTGGAGCTGCACTACCTGCATTCTTCCTTCGAGTTGCTGCTGCCTTTCTCCTACGACTTGCTGCTGCTTTTAATGCCTCGTCTGCTGCTTTAGCTGCATTTCTCTTTCGAGTTCTTGCTGCTTTTTTAGCTGCTTCGGCTCGTTTGGCTTTGGATGTTGCCATGGTATTTTTCAAAAATCATGTGTGTTATATGGTAAAAGTCACACATTACTATGCAAACCATAATAAAATTTGACACATTTTTTGTTTTTACAAAATATCGATCAACAGTTTGTTATGCAAATAGATGCAGTATCTACAGTCGATTGTTCTTTTTGTGGTCTAATGATAATCTTGTATTGTTTTTCTTCATCAAATGGAATATCAAATTGTGTTGTTCTCTGTATTGGTTTGTTTGGCTCTAATGTTTCTAAAAATAAATCACTTGGCGAAAATTCTCCAAATACTGCTTCGTGCTTTTGTTCTTTTTCATCAACAATGTAAAATTGTCCTCCTGAAATGATTGTTGCATCACTGCTGATGTTTTTTGCATTAATTCCAATCATCACAAATGTGTTTTCCGGCATTTTTTCTTTATTTCCTTGATGAGTTCCTTCAAATGTTATTATATACTCCACAGGCCCTACTTTTACCATCTCTCCTTCAACTGATTCGATATAATTTGCTTGATACTGAGTATAGGCGTATATCCCTGCAGCCATTGACGCAATTATTGCACCAAATACCACAACAATTCCAAGTCCTGTCATGATTACTGTGAAATATTTTGATATATAGTTGAAACGCCTCTATAATGGTAAAAATACGTCTAAACTTCTGGATTAATTCATCTAATTACATGTTAATGCTGTATTTGTGACTTTAAGAGTTAACTCAACGTATCTTGTATGATTTTAGTATCTGTAAATTGTCTAAATTGTTTGATTTTATTTCCTTGCATGTGATACACATGTGAAAACGGAACATCAAAATCCTTACCTGTTTTTGAAATTCCTTGATATTTTCCGATAACTGTTACATGATTTTTTGATTCAATGTATTCCTCAGGAATTGCATGAAATTCCTCAAAATTTGATAACATATTTGAAAAATAATCCTCAAAAATTGCTTTTAGACCAACATATTTCCCGCCATGAGGCATACCTTTCAATGTATTCCATTCTATGGCTTTATCACACACTTGACTGATGGTTTGCATATCCTTATTTTTAAAGGCGATATAGAATTTTTTGATCAATTCTTTATTTGACATAATGTATTCTAATCCATCATAAATTAAACACTTTCACCAATCATCTGATCACAATACTGTTTATTTTTGATGTTTTATGGCCCTTTTTTTAGGGGTTGAGCTTTTACGCACGACTATAATAGTTTGGGGATGTTTAGATGGGAGAGCTTGGTGGAATTAGTGTTGCCTTTCACCTCTAGGCACAAGTGTCATACCCCCCTCCAAAATACCCATTTTTGAAAATTTCATAATGTGACTAAACTACATATTTTTCAGGGGGGGTTTAACGCCTAGGCGTATTATCCCCAAATTGATTATTTTGCTAAATTTTGTAAAAGCATTGTGATTTCATCCATGATTTGAGAAAATAAACTTGATGTGAATAATCTGAATTGATCAAAGAGGTTGTTAGTTGACTCAAATGATTCGTTTATTGTAGTTTCACTAATCTGCAAAACTGTTTTTATCACATTTTTTTATGTTGTTGTTTTGATTTTACTGGATGGATGTGCATTTGAACACACATTTTATGTCAAATAAGGGGGGGGGGTTTTTAGAAAAAATATTGCCAAATAATGCCCCGTTGTCGATCCTCTGATTGACTATTCTGTTACGTTCATTGTTGTTTCAATTCTCCCTGGATTGTCTTTACAATGAAATGCACTGCTAATACTAATCCCATCACTTTGAATAAATTATTCATGTAATTGTACCTCTGTTTTCTCATACGTGTCCAAAATTTCATCTATCATTTTGATTATATTCAATTCTGAATCAACTCCAATTTTGTTGTTGCATTTTCAAGCCTGAGTTTTCTGATGTTAATACTGACATTAATCTCAAAATTCTTTGTAGTATGTTTGAATAAAATATCACAAATATTCATTTTACAAACACCATCAAGGTTGCTATAACTGTCATAACAAAAACCTTGTTTTTTGAAGCCTTGAATCTGAGAATTTGACTTTCCATGAAACCTGCTTTTGGTTTGCATGTTGTTGTGAGTTTTGTTGTAAGTTTTGTTGTAAGTTTTGTTGTAAGTTTTGTTGTAAGTTTTGTTGTTTTCATACTATACAATGATGAGTTTTTGATATAAGGTCCGCGTAGAACTGATAAATCATCTATTTTTTTAAAATGTCTTCATAAGAAATCTTGCTGTTTTATCATGTTTTTCAGAAACTACATCTATTGCATCTAACATCGTTTGTTGATTGATGTTTTCCTTATCATCTAATACCAAATACACACCTATTTTCTGTTTACCATCTTCTGTGATCAATTTACTGATTACTTGTATTGAATAACAAAAATCTGCAACTTTTTTTTCAAACTTGTTTTTTTCCTCACTACTGAATCTCAGATATCTTTCGATTTGGTTATTCTTCATCACTACTTTTGAACCTATTACTAGTATTCCTAGCTGTCCTTTTGGTTCAAATATGTCTACTGGTACATCGTATTTGCCTGCATGTTTGACTAGAATTTGAAATATGCTTTCAGGATTTTTTACTTCCTCAAAAGAAAGTCCTTCGTGAATTACCCATCTTTCAACACTATCTCGCATTTTTGACATATTCATATTATGCAATTTAGGCTAGTTCTATATGATTTTAATTCTAATGATTACGCTGATAATTTTTTAATATTTCTAAATTCGAATTTAGAAATATTAATTATCTTTACTAGTTAAACAATACGTATCAAATATTTACGTTGAATCCTGATTCGATACCTGGAATTGATGCTGTTACAAAAATATTGAAAATAATGCCAATTATCATGAACACCATCCCCAAATACAGACAATTTTTAGCTTTATTTGGATCATCATGACGCAGAACAAAAAATGCTATGACTCCACCAATTATTCCAAAAAATATTGGTAACAAAAACCATGTATTACTTCTTGATTTTATTGGGTAAGACATTGTTTTTACTGTTATTTTGCAACTATTGTTTTTTTCTGTAATTGGGTGATCTCTATTTCTACTGTTTCCAATGGATCTTCTACTTGATTGCGTCTAATTGAGAACATTTTGGGTTTTTCAAAGTCTTCTGTACAATCTGGACATGCATAAACTAACACTCTATGTTCGTTAGGGGCTTTTGGATTAGACAGTCTTGGGTAATACACAAGTCTTGCTCCACAATCTACACAATATCTGTTGGCCCTCCTAGTTCTGACCAATGTAAACCTCCTGCATCATTCTATGTATGCGATCATCTATTAGATCTATGTTGTCTAATAGTGTAAACCAATTACTAACAACCGATCAATATTTCTAAATTCGAATTTAGAAATATTAAAAATCTGATATGAATTATCATATAAGATTGAAGAAAAGTAATATTTCAAAACTCGAGTTTAGAAATAAGAAGCGCCTCCCACCAGACTTGAACTGGTGACCAACCGGTTAACAGCCGGTTGCTCTACCACGCTGAGCTAGGGAGGCACACGATTGTACCTTGACAAAAGTGATTTAATCTTTGCGACGATTCAATTTAGACTGAAATTCATTATACTATCAATTGAATTTGGCAAAGAATTCTATAATTTCTTTTGAATGATTTTCAACTAATTCGATGATTTCAAGATGTTCGTCAGGTGTTGGTTCTCTTTTGTGCACTATTTGAAACGCACTAAGTGCGGAACCCACCATTTCTCCTACAAAAAAGCCACACAAGAAATCCCCAATGTTTGCACAGTTCCATGTTTCACCTATTCTAGGTGAAGCTCCTGCTGACTTGTATAGTTCTAATGTTTGTTGAATCAAGTCTGTTGTTTGTTTTGCAAATTCAGGATCTAGAGTCATGGAATGAAAATAGGTTTTACTTTTCTATACCTTTTTTCTTTTCAAAAGAATAGATACCATCAAGAAATACTCTATGATCTTTGTCTTTTACTTTAGTTTTTAATTCGATGTTAGCTGCAGTTTGTGTAATGTCTGTCCATACTTCTCCTGTAAGGATGACATCTTCCCCTTTTGGAACTACTTTAGTATTTCCAACAATATGTGTGATTCTTGCTGAACGTTCCCCTTGAAAGTTTTCGATTAGAATTTTCTTTCCTTCTATTTTCACTGTAATTGGAAAATGTGCATAAACTACTTTCATTTTAATTGTATATCCTGTAATCAAGCCTTCACAAATGTTTCTGATAATTGATCTAGCAGTATGTAAAATTGCGTAATCTCTTTTTTTTGTGTCAATTGATTTTAGTAATACTTTACCATCTTTGATCTCAATGTTCACTGGTATGGCACGAAAGTTTTTGAATGTCTTGCCTAGCGGTCCTACAAATTTTAACATGTGATTGTTCAAAGTGACAGTAACTCCCTCTGGAATTACTACTTCATCTTGGAATTTTTCAATTTGACTAGTAGACATAACCTATCAAAAATCCTCCAATTCCTTTTTCTGATGCTTCATGATGTGACATCACACCTTGATTTGTAGTAACTAAAAGCATACCTCTATCATATGCTGGTAAATATTGTTGCTCCCAACTATTGAATTCGTCATTTTTTACTTTGAATCTTGGTGATATTGCCCCACATTTTGTTATTTTTGCTAATAATTTTATTTTGAATTTTCCGCCTCTTTTATCATCAATATGTTCAAACTCTCCAATGTATCCATCTTTTTGGAGTGTCTTTAGAACCTCTATGCCAAGTTTTGAAGTTGGAAGAATTATGCAATCTCCCTTTCTTCTTGCTTCATTATTGTATAGTGTTACAAACAAATTTGCTAATACGTTAGTTGCTGGCATTATATCTCACTTATTTTTCCTGAACCCTAAAGATGTTGCTACTTCTCTAAAACATCGTCTGCATAACATTAAATCGTATTTTTGAATAACTGCGGTATAGTCTCCACATCTCTTACACCATCTTGAACCTCTTCCAAAATCATGTTTCTTTCTTCCTGTGGCTTCATATGATCTATCTTTTGCCATTATGTTATTGTCACTCCAAATTCTTTTACTAGATAATCCTTTGCTTCTTGATTTTTAATAACATGTTTTTTTCCAACTCTTGCTTTGTGTTTACTTCTAGTTCTGACTCCGTATCCTGGTCTGGTAAGTGTAATTGAAATTCCTAATCCTAAAATTCCTATCTGTGGATCATATTTTACACCTGGAATGTCTATGTGTTCTTTAATTCCAAATGAATAGTTTCCAAAATTATCAAATGACTTGCCATTAACTTTGTGTCCTTTTGCTTCAAATAATCTTTTAGCTAATTCTATTGCATCTTTTCCTCGCACTGTTACGGCTGCACCTATTGGCTCTCCTTTTCTAACTCCCCAATCTCTCTGTGTTTCTTTTGCATTACGCGCAGATGATTTTTTTCCTGAGATTTGATCAAGTGCTTTTCTTGCAATGGTGATCACATCACCTGATTTTCCTACTCCCATATTCAGTACAACTTTCTCTAAAGAAATTTTCTTCATTGGGGATTCTGTTATTTGAGACATATGATCACTTTAATTGAATAACTGGCTCCTCTTTTCCAATCGGCATAATAATGTCTGCAGGTATCTCGATTTTTTTGTCTCCTAATGAAAGAATCACTCTTTTTGGAAGGATGAATGTTCCTTCTTCAACAGTTTCAATTTTACCAATTCGTCCTGTATTATTTCCACGTGTAACTAGTCCTTGGCATCCTGGCTCTAATTTTATTATTTCAAGAATTTTTTGCTCTGGAATTTGTATAAGGCAAGTGTCTCCAACGTTTATTTTACTATCAGAAATTGTTGAACGTCCGTCGTGAAACCCAATTTGTAATTTTCCTTTACTAATTGTAGTTTTACTAATCACTCTTACAAGTTTTTTTGTTTTTTCTGATTCTTTGATCTTTATTGGTTTGAGAAGCTTGTCTTCAGCTGGAACAAGACGATAAACATCTGAAACGTTTTCTAATTCCACTACATCCATTAATCCAATTGCATGATGAAGTGATTTCCTTACAACTCCATCTATTTTTACACTGCCTGAATAAATTGCAGATTTTGCTTCTCTAAGGCTTGTAACTACTTTTAACATGTCTCTTAGAAATACTGCAGTTGGTATGGAATAACTTTTTTTGTGTGGGCCTGGTCTTACTGTAACTACAAATCGACTGTCTTTTCTGCCAATTCCCCAAAACTGTGGAGCCATTTGACGTTTGAGTTTTTTACTACCTGAAATGCTTACCATTATTCATCCTTTTCCTCTTTTTTGGTTTTTTCTACTTTTGTTTCTTTAGGAACTTGTTTAGTTGATTCCTCTTTCACTGTTTCTGCTTGTGTTTTTGGTTGTTTTCTTGGATCTTTTCCTTCTAGTTTTAAAATTCTCCACTTATCATTAGTGTTAAGTGAAGTCACTATTAGATTTGATGTGTGAATATATACATCAAATTTATCTCCTTTTGTTTTTTCTTTCTTTACTCCATCAATTGCAACACTATTTTTTTGTGTAGATATTTTTGATATTTTGCCATCCACTCCTTTGAATTCCCCTCTTAGGATTTTTACGCTGTCTCCTTCTATTACTCTGACGCTTCTTTTGCCATATTTTTTATGAAGTTCTTTTGATAATGGACTTGCAACTTGTTTACTTTTTGTTTGGAAAGTTGCTTGATAAATCAAATTGTTACGCATTTTTGTTGGTTTCATTTTGTTATACCACCATTGATGCCAAGTTAGCTACTCTTGGCCATTTTTCTGAAGCTTCTGCTGCTACGGGTCCTTTAATGTCTGTACCTTTTGTTTCTCCTTCAGGAGTGATTAATACTGCTGCATTATCTTCAAAACAAACTCTCACACCATTTAATCTGCGTACTGCATATTTTTGTCTAATGATAACTGCGCCATAAACCTGTTTTCTTAATTCTGCCGGTCCTTTCTTTACTACAACATTACAAAAGTCCCCTACTGATGCTGATGCAAGTCTAGATGATCTTGTGTGGTGTCTTGGAACATTAATTATTTCTAATGTTTTTGCACCTGAATTATCTGCACATACAATATTTGCACCGACTGGAATTGCTTTGGTGACATACGGACGAAACTCTTCTACTCCTTTACCTGCTTGTTTTGCCATTATTCTTTAACCTCCACAACTACATATGATACTGATTTTGAGATCGGTCTGCATTCTGCAGTTAAGACATGATCCCCTTCTTCCACATCGATACAACCTGGTACATGTGCATGAATAGTACTTGTACCTCTTGCATATCTTTTGAATTTACTAAAATAAATTGGTGCATCTTTTTGTAATGTAATTGTCTGTTTTGCTTTATTTCCTGTTACTTTACCGTCGAATAGCTTTCCTCTAATTGATAGACCTCCGTGGAATGGACAATGTTTGTCTTCACATTCTCTTTTTGGTTCCTTAACTTTTAATCCTATATTTTGAGTCATGCTTTACCTCCAATTCTATCAAAAGGTCTTTTTGCAATACTCGTTCCTTTTACTATTACGTCTTTACTCTCAATTGAAAATTTCCAACTATTAGTAGATTTTGCAATTTGTTTCAAGCCATTTATTGTATTTATTGTAAACATGGATTTTGTTTCATTAACAATTCTTCCATTTAATCCTATTACTTGTGGATTGCTTGATTCTATGATCTCAGTATCCAATCCTATGAATTCGTGTGCTGTTATGTTATTTACAGTGATCATTTTTTATTTTTCATCTCATTTACTCTTGTTAACATTCGTGCAATATCGTGACGAATTGGTTTTAGTTTGCCACTTTCTTTTCTAAGTGTGCCTTTAGAAGCATCAATTCTTAGTTTAGCAAGTTCACTTCGTGATTCTTGAATTTTACTTTGAATATCTTTCTCATTTAACTGTCTGATTGTCTTCATGCTGAGTCTGGTCATTTGAGTCTCTCCTCTTCTTCTTCTAATGTTTCAAGCTCTTTCATTTTTTCCTCTTCAATTGCAATTTGTTCTGATTCTGTTCTTGCTTTGGTTTCTGCTGCAGTTTCATCCCTCATCTTTCCGGTATTTTTGTCTTGAATTTGTGCTTTCTTTTTGACTTTCTCATCTCTCATTTCAAATTCTGGGATGAGTTTTTCTTTTCTAGCTATTCTTATTCTAATTCCAATTAATCCCATTGGGGTTTGTACATGTGCGATGTCTTCATCAACAATGATTTCTGCATGATGTCCTGCTCTTGGTAAAATTCCTTGAGTATGTTTTTCAAATGCTGAACGATCCCCTCTTAATTTACCTGAAATTGTAATTTGTACTCCCATTGCACCTCCTTCCATTATTTGTTTTAATGTCCACATTGTTGCTCTTCTAAATGCCGTTCCTCTTTCTAGATGTGCTGCCATTCTGTTACACATTACACTTGGAGCAAGTTCTGGCTTTTCAATTTCAACTACTGATATCTGTGGATTTTTTAATCCAAAATCTGTTGCAAGTGTATCTGTTAATGATCTTATTCCTGATCCTTTTCTACCGATAACTATTCCTGGTCTTGTTACATGTAGTGCTACTCTTGTTCCAACTGGAGTTTTTGAAATTTCCGCATGTGAAAAACCTGCGTCTTTGATAGCTCCTCTAAGATAATCTTTAAGCAACATCATGTTGTAGTTGTCTTTAATTACATTTTTTACTGCTGACATTTCTAAATCTCCCTTGCCACCAATTCGACATGTGTTAATACATTGTTCTTAGGAGTTGCTCTTCCCATAGCTCTTGGAATGAATCTTTTTACTATTACCCCTTTGTGAACTGTTGCATTAATGATTCGTAATCTGTCTAGGTCCATTCCTTTGTATTCTGCATTTGATTCTAAATTATCTAAAACTTTAATGAATTCTTTTGCTGTTTTTTGAGGGTAACGCCCTGACATGACACCTGGGTCTGCTTTATGCCCTACTTGATTTTTATATCTTCTAAATGGCACTGCTCTTTTTTTGTTAATCACTGCTTGCAAATAATCTCTTGCTTTTTCTATGGATAGGCCCTTTAGTGATACTGCAACTTCGCGAGCATGTTTATGTGAAATGTCTTTTTCTCTTAAAGATGAACGTACATGTTTTGTTGCATCATAGTTTTGGAAAGCGTAATTGAATCTACCCATAATAATCACTTTAATGGCACGTAGAGACTGGATCTTGATGCACCTACACCTGGGGCACCGTGTGAAACTCTCTTGTTTGTTATTACATATTCTCCTAAATAATGTCCAATCATCTCCGATGTGATTGTAACTGATTGGAATTCCTTTCCAGAGAATACGTTTACTGTGACTCCTACCATGTATGGTAGTACTATCAAATCTCTAAGGTGAGTTTTGATAGGATTTTTCATTTTACCTGCTTTTGCAGATTTTATTTCTTCAATTAATTTTCTTTTTCCGTCATTAATGCCTCTTGTTAATGATCTTCTTTGTCTAGAATTGAACAGTGTGAATAATTTTTCTAGTGATAAACTATCAAGTTCCACTTGTGGGATTCCTCTATATGAAAATTCTTTAACCATCTCTATTCTCCTTTGTTAATGTACTTCGAGTTCTATGGTCCATATTATAGCATTCCTATCTTTGTTGCCAAATCCCTTGCTTTTTCTGTACTTTCAAACTGCACAAATGCTTTTTTACCGTAAATTGTTCTTGCTGTGTTTACTTTTTTGACATTTTCTTTGTATAATGTCTTTACTGCTTCTGAAATTTCTGATTTGTTTGCAGATATCTCTACTATGAAGCAAATCTTGCTTTCACTTTCTACCATTGCAAATGTCTTTTCGGTAATGTATGGTTTGATGATTATTTTCATTGCTTGATCTACATTCATTGTATTTTCACCATTAATTCTAGATGTGTTGATTTTATTTTTCCAATTTCTTCTATTGCTGATTTGGAATATACTGTTAATCTAATTGGGTCTGATCCTGGAGCCAAGTCTAATACGCTTAGTTCTTTAGCATTTCTTACTTCTACACCTGGTACAGCACCTACTGCTTTAACTAAATTAGAAGAATCTGATGTTACAAACAAAACACTTTTTCCAACTTTTTTATTTCTACCTCTCAATCTTGATTGTCCGGAACGAGGTTTTCTTGCGTTTAGTCTTTTGACGTCCTGTGATAATTTCAATGAATCTAACACTTTGATAATTTCGCTTGTCTTAGAGATTGATTCAATATCATTTGATACTATTATTGGAAATGACTCGATACCTTCAATTTTATGTCCTCTTAATTCTACTAATTCTTTTGATGCTGTTGCAGCTATTGCAGAACATAGTGCTAATTTGTTTTCTTTTTTGTTTAATTTTTTGTAAATTATTTTGTCGACAATTGGTGGGTGTGCTTGTCTTCCACCTCTAGTAGATGCTACTTCTGCACCTTGACCTTGTCTTCCTCCTCCACCACCACTCATTCTTGCAACACGAGCAACACCTTGGCCTGTTGGAGGATCGTTTGAATCTGCCACTACATCCATACCTGCAGTTGGTTTTCTTCCCTGTCTCTGAAATTTATGAGATGTTAAATTAGTGAAAGCTTTGTGAATTAGCTCTCTTCTATATGGAGTTGAGAATATTGTTGGAAGTTCTACTTCTCCATCTTTAGTTCCAGATGTTGAATAAGTTGTTATTTTCATTATATTACTACCTCCAAAATGTTTGGTTTGATAACTTTGGCTGGAACATTTCGTATCTGACTTCTCATTTTGATTAGTCGTTTGTATGTTCCTGGAACTGATCCTTTTAGAATTATGAAATCTCCTTTAACTAAACCAAAGTGTTTGTATCCTCCATCTGGATTAATTTTAATTCCATCTGATTCTGTGTTACCCATTATCATAATTCTTTTATCGTATTCTATTCTTTGATGGAATCCCATCTGTCCTGCTCTTGGAACTGTAAACATGACGCTTTGTGGTGAAATTGGACCTAATGAACCAACTTCTCTAACCGTCTTTCTTGATTTATGTTGTTTCTTTTTTACTCCCATTCTTGTAATTACACCTTGCCATCCGTGACCTTTTGTAATTGCTGCAACATCTACACTTGCACCTGTTTCAAAAATCTGATCAATTTTGATTTCTTTTCCAAGTAACTCTTTAACATGAGTAAATTGTTTTTGTATGTCTCCACCACTAACAGATGCTTCAAAAACATATGGCTTCTTTTGCTCTAATCCTGCATCTCTTGGTGAGACTGCAACTATTGCGAAAATCTCTTTAATCTGTTTTAATCTTTTTTCTGCATTTTCAATTGAACC
This sequence comes from Candidatus Nitrosopumilus sp., assembly GCF_040878665.1. Classification (GTDB taxonomy): domain Archaea; phylum Thermoproteota; class Nitrososphaeria; order Nitrososphaerales; family Nitrosopumilaceae; genus Nitrosopumilus. Next base: position 145,751 of record NZ_JBBDLU010000002.1, read on the forward strand.
TGCAACATTTTTAATTGTAATTTCTTTAGCGATATTTTTTGGTATGTCCTCTGCGTATACGTCAAACTCTGCATGCATTCCATAATGATCTTTTGAATATCCACGTATTCCTAAAATTAACACTGGTGGTGTTACTAGTACTGTTCCTAAACTAACAAGCTGTTTTCCTGCATTTGGTACTTTGTCACGATCATCAATAGTCACAATCTGTACGCAACCTGCTTTGAATCCACAATGTGCTAAAATTTTTGGTTCTTGTGAATTTAATTTTGGCCATGCTCTGATTCTTGGCTCCATACTTCTCGCACGGCTTCTTGGTAAGTATGCAAGACTTCCTCTACGTGGTTGGTGACGTTTTCGAGCTCCCATGATTAAGTCGAATCTAGATTGCCCTCTATTAAACCATATGAGATATAGTTAACCTTGCTAAATTTTTTGGTTAACCATATGTGCCTAATTTATCATGGTGTGAATAATTCCGATACAGAATTCCAAATTGTTATTGCACCAATAACAATCCCAATGACTCCAATTCCAACAGCTAATAATAAAAAATTTTTTCTTTCTGGCATATCATGATGTATTATATGCGTTAATTACAGCCAAAGTTCCTAACACTGCTTCTTCTAAACGAACTGTTTCAGTAGCTTGGTTTGGAAAAAAGTTTAGAGATCTCGCATTTTGTACATTTTTCATCTTACCTCCAATGATCTCATGTACACCTTTTTCAGGAGATCCAAATACTACTAGTATCGGTTTATCTACTTTAGTATATTTTGAGATCTGCTCTTTCGTAGCAGTTTTCCCTTTTCGTGATGTTATGATGATATTTCCTTTCCATTCGTCTAATAGTGAATACAAGTTTGCTCTTTCTTTTACTGAATACCCCCAATATGCTGGAACTTCACTCTTGTTGATCTCTTTTACAGATAATCGTGGATATCCTTCTTTGAATTGGACTGTTATTCTTTTTCCAACTGATGTATTACCAAAAAATGGTATTAATTGATTAATCCCAACATCTACAAATCTTTTACCTTTCAAGCTTACTACAATGCCTTCTCTTATATCTCCACGGTTAATTTTTTTAGCATTAGCAGGTGTGATGTGACTTGGAATTTTCAATGGTAGTAACACTCCTGCAAATTTCAAATCATTCATTTTTGGAAATAATCTTCGTCTCAAAAACTGTGGTGTTTCTAAAAACTTTAGAATCATAATCATAAGATTTCCATCTGATTTTGTATTTCCTTCTTGATACACATAGATTGTATCTATTTTGAAAATTGCGCAAGCTCTTGCTAACACTGATATTTTTCGTGTTTTGTCTATTTTGAGTGATTCATCTGATAACGCAGATTCAGGGATTGCAACGGATAATTTCAATGTAATTTAATCTCTCAGGCAGTTAGAATAATTATTTTTGTTCGTGTGGATATTTTGTTTTGGCGTCCTTTGCATATTTTACAATTTGTTCATCTGGAATTAATTCATAGAGTCCAGTATCTTTTTTCATACTTGCCATTCTGATATGACTTGTTCCTTCTTTATCTTCACTTGAAAGATAAATTCCTGCAGCAGCTAATGTTGCTGCTTCATCTAACGAAAGATCACTGTTGTAAGTTTTCTCTAAAAAGTCTGTCACTTGATCAGAACCTGAACCTATTGCAATTGCATCATAAGAGATGTATGTTCCACTTGGATCAGTCAGATATAGTTGAGGTGTATTATTTACAACTCCACCTAGAATAAGTGAAACACCGTATGGTCTTACTCCTGCGTACTGTGTGTATTGTTGACATTGATCAGCTAAGTGTTTTGCAATCGTTTCAACTTCAACTGGTTCATCATAAATCATTTTGTTACTTTGAGAAAAGAATCGTGCATTGTCTACTTGACTTCTAGCATCCGGAATATATCCTGCTGCAGCTACTCCTACATGGTCATCTATTTGAAATATTTTTTGAGCAGTATTTGAAATTTGTAATTTTCTTGGTTTTTCTTCTACTGCAATAATGATGCCGTCTTTGCATTTTATTCCTACTGCAATTGTACCTCTTCTTACGGTTTCAATTGCATACTCCACTTGGTACAATCTTCCGTCTGGTGAAAATACAGTAATTGCTCTGTCGTAACCTTGTTGTGCAGGAAGCATTTGATATCGATGCTTTGAAAGTTTAATTTAAGTCTAGCCTATCATTTTTGCCGTGAGATATGAAATTAAATTTTCAGGACATGAAAATATACGATCTAATCATCAAAAAACTATAGAGATTACAAAAGAATCTTCTTTAACTCCAAGAGGAGATTGTATTGTAGGAGTTAGTGCCACTTCTAGTTGTAATGACTTGCCTCAAGAAATCAAGGATAAACTTAGAAATCCTGGTTCTAAAGTCACCTTTTCAATTTCTGTTGATACATACGAATTCACCATTGTAGGAAGTGGTCATCCTGATCTAATTCTTACTCACAAAGAAGATATCGTACTTAGAAAAAGTGATTTTATTTGTCCTAGGACCATAGCAATAAAATGTGATAAAGCATCTGATCTACTCCCAAGAGAGATGATTTCATTATTGCAGAATCCGAAAACTCAAGGCACATTTACTATAACTGTTGAATGAAACTGTGACAATTTTATAATCATTTAATTATGCTATATTGTGGGTCGTAAAACTAATTTCTTTATTTTGATTCCTTTAATTGTTTTTGCTGCAGTGATCATTGGATTTGGAATGTTTAATACTATTTGCAAAAACTCAAACATTCCAATTAATTGTTAAATCATACATTGTGTATTCTATTTTCCTGCTTTAGTTAATTCTGGTTTAGCATGATTTTCTTAAGCCATAACAAACTCAATCTATTATGATAAAACCCACCATCGAATTAACAATTTCTAACATGCCTACAGATTTGGAATTAAAGAAACTAAAAGAATATTTCAAAGAAATGCCTGTAGATGAAATTCTTTCTGGTTTAAAATTTGCAAAAAATAGATGGTCTGCAAAAGATGCTGGTACACTAAAGGTTGGACGTAAAAGTATCATCCAAAAAGAAGTTCATTCTGTAACCAGTGAACAAGCTCAATGGAGATTAAAGAACTGGAAGATGATGATTGCAAATTATCGAAGACGCGGCTATAGCTATCCTACTATTTCTAGAATAAAAAAAATATTAGTTCAAAAAAGTAAAAAAAAGTCAAAGTGATTGGCTAAACTTTGATTCTATTTTGTGAACCATATTGTGAAATAGATATGTTGAAAAAATAAATCATTGGAAAATTGGTGTTGACCAGAAGATGCCAATAGAAATACTTCCTTGGTCGGGCAGTATGAAGACTATTGTAATTCCAATTTTTCCAATGACTTTGATCTTGTATGGCTTGTAAAGGTATGATAGACCTAACATGCAAGATCAACATTACTAAAACTATGAAAGTATTATAGGTGTCTGAAATTACATTTTCATATTATATGATTCTAGATTCATGGTTTTCTAAAATTATATTTTACAAAGTTATAACAAAAAACTAGATTAATCATCATGTTTAATATGAAAAACACATTGATCAAAAATATGAGTCAAGAAACAAAGCCTTGGGTGTTGGTAAGCAGCATACAAAAGGAAACAAAATCATCTGATCTTGAAATGATTACTCCACAAATATCATCTCTTGTGGATGAATGGCAGTCACAAGGGAAAATAATGTGGTCCGGTGCATTTGATAATCAAGTGTCGTCAATGGCAGTTTTTGAAGCAACCGAACAAGAAGCAAAAGAATTTTTTAAAAAATATGAGAACATTTGCTCTGGAATACTAACGTATGAAATGTATCAATGGGATGCAATGCCAATTCTATCAATTTTATCAAAGTGATAGAAATTTTTATTTTTTATAATATGGCTGAAGATACTCTTGTTTAGTATTAGTAAATAAAAATAGAAAAGAAGAGCCTAAACTCTTAGACTGATTCTGGATTTTGCAGTGATAGCAATTACACTTATGATTGCAATAGATAGTATCATTATTGCAACGGTACCAAATTCTGGAACAACTGTAGCAATAGTATCCATTTTTTCAAGAATTGCATCTACTTGAGCATTGACTTTGGAACTTGCTTCACCGTTTTTAATCATAGTTCGAAGTTCTTCTCTTAACATGATTTCAACTTCTTCCATGAGTTCTTTTTGATCCAACTCAATTAGAGGGCCTTCAAGAAATTCAAAGTTATCCAAATATGCTTTGGTTGTAAGACTTAATGCTAAATCAATATCTCCCTTTGCATACTCTTGCTTTGTTTGTTCTAATAATTCTTGGATGTTTTCCACATACTCTAGTAGATTGACTTCTTCAGATTCTTCACCTAAAATCTCATCAAGTTCGTGAATGATTCCACCAGCAAGTGTTTCTACTTGTGAAGGATCTGCTCTTGCATCATATGCTGCCCAAAGATCTACGTATAGTTCTTCAATCTCTTCAACTGTATGATGATCAATGTCAGATTCTATTTCTGCAAAAATCTGTTGTGATCTCCATACAAATGCAGAACCATCTTGGAATTCTGCCATTTCTCCTATGACTCCATCAGATACAGCTTCACCATATTCAGCTATAGATGTTTCAAGTAAGACTTGCATTAATTTTACTTTGAATGCAGTTTCGTCACTTAATTCATCACCAACAACAGTTGAACGTGCAATGGCAACTACATCTTTTGCATCATCGATTGCTTGCTGAGCTTGCGCTCTTGATACTTTGGTGTTTGCCTTATCTTGCAATTTCATCAATGTGTCTTGAACTTTGACATCAAGGCTAGGATCTGATGCTTTGAGTACGGGTTTCATTGAATCATACAATTCTGCAATTGGATGTGTTGCATGAATCAATGCAAGTTCGGCATTATTATCATCAAGATTTTGTTCTAATGCCCAAAAATGTCCTAGTGTTTCTTCAAGTGAAGAAGCAAATTCTATTTTTGATTCATTAGATTCACCAAGTTCATGAATGATACCATTAGCTATTACTTCAACTTGTGAAGGATCTGCTCTTGCATCATATGCTGCCCAAAGATCTACGTATAGTTCTTCAATCTCTTCAACTGTATGATGATCAATGTCAGATTCTATTTCTGCAAAAATCTGTTGTGATCTCCATACAAATGCAGAACCATCTTGGAATTCTGCCATTTCTCCTATGACTCCATCAGATACAGCTTCACCATATTCAGCTATAGATGTTTCAAGTAAGACTTGCATTAATTTTACTTTGAATGCAGTTTCGTCACTTAATTCATCACCAACAACAGTTGAACGTGCAATGGCAACTACATCTTTTGCATCATCGATTGCTTGCTGAGCTTGCGCTCTTGATACTTTGGTGTTTGCCTTATCTTGCAATTTCATCAATGTGTCTTGAACTTTGACATCAAGGCTAGGATCTGATGCTTTGAGTACGGGTTTCATTGAATCATACAATTCTGCAATTGGATGTGTTGCATGAATCAATGCAAGTTCGGCATTATTATCATCAAGATTTTGTTCTAATGCCCAAAAATGTCCTAGTGTTTCTTCAAGTGAAGAAGCAAATTCTACTTTACCTTGATATGATTCTGCTGAGACAGTTTGTATAGTGCCTGTTACTAGCACAGATGTTATTAGAAATATTATAATGATTGCTTTATTCATTATTTTTCTTGCTTATTGTATCTGATTTAAGCTCACAGTATATTCTTCCTAGTTATTCTAATTCTTTAGAATAAGACCAATGTTCTTTATAATCAAAATATGATTCGTTACTGGATTTTTAATATTGCAATTTGATTTTAGATGAATACGTCTGTTCTTCTTTCAACAATTTGACGCTTGAGACTTTCTGGGACGTCTGGTATTGATGATTTTGTTCTACCTGCAATAACACTATGTGCTTCTTCTAGAATTGCCAATGTGTCAGCGTTTGTTTCTGCTCCAACACTGAAACTATCCACCATTCCAACTGAAGAGCCTGACATTACATCTCCAAGTATCTGGGATAAGTCTTGCATCGATGCATTTGCATCTGGCATAATTCCACTCAATGCTGGACTTAGGCCTTTAATGATTGACATGCATGGGCTAAGTGTTACTACAACATCTCCTAATTCTGAAACTGTGTCTAATCGAAGTTTTACTTGCACCATGGATAATTTTGCACCACTTACCATGTTTTTCATTTTTCTCACCTGTGTTAATTCCCCTGCATATGCTTTAGCGTAACTTGGTTTGTTGTTTTTTTGAGCATCTACTATTTTTTCAAATATTGCATCATGTTTTACTCGTAATTTTTCATTAATACTTTCTAATTTTGTAATTTGAAATTGTAATTTTTTTTGTGCAAATTCTATTTTATTTCGTAATGGTTCATCAGGTCTTACTTTTCCCATTACTCTTTGAGATATTGATTCGCCTTCTGTTTTATTCCAAGAGTTACTGATCATTCTTAATTTCCTGAATAATCTTGAATTTTTTCTTTTAAACAGATTTGTCACTCTTGGTGGTGTCACTAGAGTTACAAGTATAAAGAGTACACCTATCCAAAGGTAAATGTGAATATTTGAAAGCCTTTACCATCTATTTTTATTTCAATCAAGTGTGTTGAACTATTCTCATTATTGATAATGTTGTAAAGACCTGCGTCTGTGATTTGTAATTTGTTACCATTAATGATGTCTTTTCCTGCATATTCTATTGGCAGTGGTGACCCATCTAGTAATATTTCTAATTCTGCATAGTTGTCTGTTACGATGTTTACTTCTTTTGCATTGTATAGTAATTTGACTGAGCCAGTTGTTGATACTAATTCCATACTGTCATCATAATTTTTCCAATCTCCTATTGGATAGAATTTATGCAAATCTGTGTTTTTAGGTTCTGAATATGAAATGATTTTGTTTGGTTGAAATCCTTCTTCACTTCCTAACTGATTTCTGTTTTGAGCAAATTTATATCCAAAATATAATTCCGGAGTCCTAAACATTGAATGTTGAAACTCTTCTATATCAACAAATGATGTAGTTGATGTTACTTGCATTCCTAGTGCGTTAGATCTTTCTTCTAAAAGTTGCTGAATGATTTTTTCTGTTTCTTGATATCTCCCTTCTCCTATGTGATCATATCTTAGATACCCTTCATGATCTGCAATGTATTTTCTTGGCCAATATTTGTTTTCAAATGCTTTCCATGTTTTCATGTCATTGTCTAACACCACTGGATAATTGATTCCATGTTTTTCAATTGCTAATTTTACATTTTCAAAATTTTTCTCAAATTCAAATTCTGGTGAATGAATTCCAACTATTAACAATCCTTGATCTGCATATTTATCATTCCATGCGGTGATGTATGGCAATGTTCTAACACAATTAATACAACTATATGTCCAAATATCGTACAATACAACTTTACCCTCCATTTCTTTTTTCAACTCATCAGGCGTTGTGTTTAGATAATCTGTTATTCCTATCAATTCTGGAGCTTTTTTGAATCCTGATTTGTCAATTTTTGTATTTATGATATTATCTGTGATTTCTGTAGGCTGAATTTGTTGATCAAGTGTAGAGAATACTGTACCTAATATTGCCAATCCTGCAGCTATGATGATTCCAAATATCAGAGCTGTTTTTATTTCTGAATTCATATTCATCCTAACAACACCAATTCATTTAGAAGTGGAAAGTTTGTAATATATGCAAGTTGATTCGTAAATACGAGAACTCCTAAAATAATTATGAATATGCCTAATATTACATTATAATACTTTAGATGTTTTGTCATTGAGCGTATAATTCTTGTTGCTCTAGAAAAAAATATCCCCATTAAGATAAATGGAATTCCTAAACCAAATGAATATGCAAGTAACAAACTAAATGAAATAGATGGCGTAGTAGCTGCTAAAGTTAGTATTGTTCCCAATATTGGACCCACACATGGTGTCCATCCAGCAGCAAATGCCAATCCAAACACAAATGACATTGGGTAGCTTGATTTTGTATTCTTAGGAAAGAATTTTTTTTCCATATTTAATGAACGGATTTTAGTAGATAGTAGTAAAAATATCCCAAAACTTACTATTATTATTCCTCCTACTATGTTGAGACTTTCTATAATTTCACTTGCTGCACTTGATAGTATACTGTTGATTAAAACACCCAATATGGAAAATACAATTGAAAATCCTAAAACAAAAAACACGGTGTTAAATACAATGTTTAACCTATTAATGGACAGAATAGTTCCGTTTTTAGATCCGATCTCTGTTACTGTGGTTCCAGATATGTATGCAAGAAAAGCTGGAATTATGGGCAAAATACAAGGGGCAATAAATGAACTCAGACCTGCAACAAATGCTATGAGAATAGTTGGGTCTGCCATGCTTTAAAATTATGATTTTTCCTTTAAAGGATTATTCCATATCTTTTTCCAATAATGTACAGTGAATTTTTAACTAGGATGATGCGTATTTTCATTATGAATAAACGATTTGTGATTGTTGGAATAGTTTTGGGTATTGCAGTCACACTGGCTGTAATTATTGGTTCACCTGCACTTGGTGGGTTTGATATGATGCGTTAATTGAATTTTTTATACGCTTTTTCAAAAATCTCAAGTGTTTTTTCAATATCTTTCTCTGTTAACCATGCCGTAACTGAAATTCTCAATCTTGCCTGATTTTTAGGAACTGTAGGATATCTTATTGGCTGAACAAATATCCCACTATTCAGCAAAAATTCTCCAAAAGCCATTGCTTTTTTCTCGTCGCCTATGATTATTGGAATAATTTGTGTAGTTGATGTTATATCATATCCAACTTGCTTGAGACCTTTTGATAAATGAGTGACATTTCTCTCTAGTTTTCTTTTTTGTTTTGTTCTGTTTGATTCGATTCTTTTTAAAGAGTGATCAATTAAAAATGATGGAAGTGCTGATGTATAGATAAATGATTTTGATTTGTTTATGCATAAATCAATTACATTATTTTGTGATGCAATATATCCTCCAAATGATCCAAGCCCTTTACTTAAACTACTTATATACAAATCAATTTTTTTTGAAACGCCAAAATGTTCTGGAGTTCCCTTTCCATCTTTTCCAATTACAAAATCCCCATGAGCATCATCTATAACTGTAATTGCATTTGTTTTTTCAGATATTTCTGTAATTTGTCTCAATAATGATAAATCTCCATCCATGCTAAACACTCCTTCGGATATTACAAATTTGTTAATTCCTTTCTGTTTTAATTTTTTATTCAAATCATCCATATTGTTATGTTTATAGATTGAAATTTTGGCATCTGATAGTTTACAAGCTTCTATTATGCTGGCATGATTTAATTCATCACTTAGAATGATGTCTCCTTTTTTTGCTATTGTAGAAATTGCTCCAAGGTTTGCCATATATCCAGTTGGATAAATCAAACTGTTTTGTTGTGATTTGTGTTTTGCAAGTTTGCCTTCTAGTTTTTTATACGATTCATCATTTCCAGATACTAATCTAGAACTTGATTGTAATTGTTTAACATCTATTGGAATATTGGGAATTCCCAGATAATCATTTGAACATAAGTTGAGAAGTTTTTTCTGATTGATTATGATGTGCCCTTCTTTTATCTTGCCGTATCGCAACTTTCGATAAAGATTATTTTTTTTAATTTTTTCAAGTTCTGCATCTACAAAATTTAGATTATACTTGGAGGCCAATTCTTTCTATTAATTCACGATCTTTTTGAGCCGCATTTCCACCCATAGTGAGATATCCCTCAGTGATTATTCCATTAGCTCCACTTTGTAAGAGTTCCTCGCCTGAGTCATTTAATTTTGATTCTCGTCCTCCAGAAATTTTGATTACTGACTCTGGTAACAAAAATCTAATCACTGAAAACATTCGTACAATTTCAGAATTTGGAAGATCTGTTTGTAATTCAAGAGGTGTTCCTGGCATCGGTACAAGAATGTTGATTGTCACTTCTTCTGGATATAGCCTTCCTAATTCTAATGCTAATTCTAATCTTTGTTCTCTGGTTTCTCCTAATCCAATAATTCCACCAGTGCATAATTCTAATCCTGCATCTCTTGCAATACCTAGTGTCTTTAGTCTATCTTCGTATGTGTGAGTTGTACAGATTTCAGAAAATTTTGATTTTGCGGTTTCTAAATTATGATTGTATCTTTTTACTTTTAGTTCTTTTAATTTTTTTGCTTGTTCTGATGTCAAAAAACCTAAACTGCATTCCACACTAATTCCAACCTTGTCATTAATTTCACTAATTATTTTACATACCTTTTCAAAATCTTTTGATGATGGCTCTCTCCATGCAGCAACTAAACAATATGATTCAGCTCCATCCATTTTTGCTTTTTGTGCTTTCTTGACTACGTCATCTGATGATGCTAGTTGATATGTCTCTATACCTGTATCAAAAAATGCTGACTGCCCACAAAATGAACAATCCTCACTACAAGCATTTTTTTTAATATTGTTTAATTGCTCTACATCTACTTTATTTCCATTAAAATCACGAGTTATTTCGTTTGCATGTCTTGCTAATTCTTTCAGGCTTTCTTCTGATATGCCAAATAATTTTTTTGCATCGTCTGTCGAAATTCCAATCCCTGCAAACACTTTTTCTTGACACTCTTTGATAAATTTCAGAGTACTCATATTGGATGCTAGTACTTTTCCATTTATAACGATAATCTCTGTCAAAATATTTTATTTATTGATGATTCTAGGTACAAATAGATTCACTTTAGGCATGAATGAGGCTAACAGATTTTTTAATCATTCAAATAGAAAATTCCAAAACGGTACTGATTATTGAAAAAATTTGACATGGTGTTAATAAGTAGAAAAATAGAACTAAAAATATGAAATTTCTATTTTTTATGATACTTACTCTGATTTTACCTGCTGTATTTATTCCCACAGTATTTGCACATGAACCTGATTTTGAAGGCAAAACACCAGAGAACATTTTAAAATTATGCCATTTTTTCTATGAAGAATATTTGTTAATCGGTTCAGAAAACTTCAAGGATCATCATAAACTTTTTCTTAATGCTAAAATCTGTCCTATTTTATATGACAATATTGCATGGAACAGTCAACATCCACAAAAAGATCTTATATTGATTTTTGAGATTGAAAAGAAATTAGATGAAAATGCAAATTACCTAAAAGAAAGACATGTGGACGAATCTAGTTCAATCCCTAAATGGTTTAAAAATAAAGCAAATTTATGGATTGGATGGGAAATCAAAGACAGAGAGTTTTTGAAAGCAATTGAAAAATTTGCAGATTTAAATTTGACTGATAAATCAGATCCAAACATAATTCCTACATGGTTTAAGCAAACCACAAAATGGTATTTAGATGAAACAATTTCTGAGAAAGAATTTGTCAATTCAATTAAATATTTAACAGAATCATACTAAAACATCTGCCAAAAAATTAAATTCCAACTCACACATCTTCTGAACAGTATTTTTTAATGTCTCATCTGTGAATTTTTTAATATGTAAAAAATTATATTTAAAAACGACGAAGGTATTTCATATTCTTACATCCAGTTTTATATGACTGATCAACGAATCTAATATGTCGTAGATTAACACTCAATGTACCTTTGATTTTGCCGATTTTATAGTATTGATTGTTCTTTCTAAAAGGGATCTGAGATCATTTTCTTTTATTGCTAAAGGCGGTACAAGCATGACTATATTTCCTAGTGTTCTAAGATAGATTCCTTGTTTTTTACCTTCCTCAAAAAATATTTTATTTATTGATTTTTGTGGTTTAATTGGAGTCTTTTTATTTTGGTTCTGTACTAATTCAATTCCCATAAGCATTCCTTTGTGTCTAATGTCTCCAACAATGTCTATTTCATAGATTTTATCATAAAATTCCTCAAAAACTTTTGAAGTAACTTGAATTCTTTTTATTAAACTATTTTTTTTATACATTGTAAGATTCTCATTTGCAACTGCAGCTGCAATAGGATTACCTGTGTATGTGTGTCCATGAAACAAATGTTGCCAATCATTGAATTCTCCTAAAAATGAATCATAAATTCTCTTGTTGGTTAATGTTGCAGCCATTGTAAGATATCCGCCAGTTAACATTTTTCCATAGGATACAATATCTGGAATGCAATTTTGTTCTTCATACTGAGTCATAGATCCTAATCTTCCAAACCCTGTTGCAATTTCATCTAAAACTAATAACACATCATATTTTTTACATAATTTATCAATTTTTTTTTGAAATCCTTTTGGGTAAATTATTACTCCGCCTGCTACTTGTGCTCCACTTTCCATCACAAAAGCTGCAATGTTATCATATTTTGAAAACTGTGTTTCAATTTTTTCTAAACAGTAGTTTTGATAATCTGAAAATGTAAAACCTTTTGGTGTTCTATATTGATTTGGAACTGGAAATTGCATGGTTGTGAATAGTTGTTTTTTAAATTTACCAAAAAATTCTGGTACATATCCTACTGACATAGCTCCAAATGTGTCTCCATGATATCCATTCTCTAATGTAGCGATCTCTGTTTTTCTTTTATTCCCAACATTTTTCCAATACTGCAATGCAATCTTGATAGCAATTTCCATTGCTGATGAACCATTATCTGAATAAAACACCTTGTACATATGAGGAGATATTTTTACAAGATTACCTGCTAGTTTTTCAGCAGGCTCGTGTGTAAGATTGAATAATGATGAATGTTGAAGTTTTTTGCTTTGTTTTGTGATTGCTTTAATCAACTGAGGATTAGAATGTCCCCATACATTACACCACATTGATGCCACTGCATCAATCATTTTATTTCCTTTAGAATCGATTAACCATACTCCTTTCCCCTTAGTAATTTTATCAAAGGTATTCCATTCATTCATCTGAGTATTCGGGTGCCAAACAGAACTTTTCAACTGTTTTTGTATGTTCAAAGATCTTAATAATTAACCGATGTGTTAATCTATGAAATATTTCAATTGTTATTTGTTGAACTCATTTTTTATCACAGGAACTGATACAGATGTTGGAAAAACGTACATCACTGCGGGTTTGGCAGTTTCGTTTAGAAAAATGGGTATTAATGTTGGTGTTATGAAACCTTTTGCTGCAGGGACTGCTCAGAAAAAAGGTTTCAAATCTGAAGATGTTGAAATTTTATCTCGTGCTGCACAAGTAACTGATCCTGAGGAATTAATTAATCCACAATTTTTCCCAATTCATGCATCTCCTTATACTGCATGGAAGAATTTAAAAATAAAACCAAAAATCTCGACAATCCTTTCAAGTTTTAAAAAATTATCGAAACTACACGATACGCTTCTTGTAGAAGGTGTGGGGGGCATAATGACCCCTATTTTGAAAAATTATTACGTCACACATTTGATTAAAGATATGAAAATTCCTACACTGATTGTAACTAGAACAAGAGTTGGGACCATAAATCATACCATGATGACAATTAAGATTTGTGAAAAATATAAAATTCCAATCAAAGGAATAATTATTAATAATTTTGATGAAGGTTATGATGTATCTATTTTGAAACGAGATTTAGAAAATCTTACTGGCGTCAAAGTTTTAGGTTCAATTCCTTTTATCGATAATATGAGTGACGATTCACTAAATCGTGTATTTCAAAAAAACTTGGATCTTAAACAACTTTTGAAATAATTTTTCCTTAGGTCCTATACTAATATCCTTTATTTGAATTTAAAAAAGGAACTTGGGTCTTTCTATTTTACATTATGTTACTAAATATGACTATTGATGACACAAAACCCCATATTCCAAAATGCACATTTTTTGTTTTGATTATACATTCAGATAATGCATCTTTCATAATGTGATATGATCATATTGTTGTCATAACTAATAGTATGTTTTTTTTGATAATGACAACTTGCTTTCTCCTCAATCTTTAATCATTTTCAAATCTACTCTCACACTCGTAAAATTTTGAATTTATTTGTGCCTCCAATATTACTGAATTTTCCTATCTCAAAAATTATCTTTGTAAAAGAATCATGTTCCTTGTTTAATACAAATGATTTTTTCTCTAATTGAATTTTTTCTGATAAAACAATCCAAATGTTTTCTTTTTCAGATTGAATTTTCTCTAATTTTTCAATTTTTTCATTTATTTGATTAATGTTGGATGATTTTGGTATGCAAATAAGTAATGTTTTTTTTGGATCTTTTTCTAATGTTTTTATATCTGGAATTACAATATCTAGTTCTTCTTCTTTGTACATTACCTTTCTTTGACTAGTAATTAGAGCATTAGTGAGTAAATAATGTAAAATTCCTGTGGCTAATACCCCTATCGATTCATCTTTTTCTCCTAATGTAATAATTTGATCATAACAATTTTTTACAATCTCACCAATAATCAAATCAAATTTTTTTTCAATAATTAATTGAGGAATAGTCTGTGAATTTTTGATGTATTCAAACAAATAATCCTTTATAGGATTTGACTCTTCTTGCATTATTCGTTATAGATATAGCGTCTTTCGCCTCTAGTTTCTTTGTCTGTTTGTACGTTCACTAGAACAAATTCTTTCTTAGAGTGCACCATCGATTCTTCAGGAAGTAGTTTATTTTCATGCAATTCTTCGTATTCCTCCCACGTCAATCTTTTCCTTTCGCCTATCTCTACTTCTAAATTCATATTTTTTACAATTTCTTTGTATTCTGGTTGAATGACTCCACTGAATACCATTGCACTACTTCCACTGCCATAGGAACCAAATCCGATTCTTTTTCCATCTAACTCAATTCCTTTCTGATATTCAAATTCTAAACTACTCCTAAATCCTAAATAAAGTGACGCGGTATACAAATTACCAATCATGCTTGATGCAATCAGTGAACTTGAAAGTTTTGATTCGTACACCTCTTGATATTCTCTAGTTTTTGTAAATAATTTAGTAAACTCGTGATCTTTTGCCATGAATTCCTCATCTCCTAAAACTGATTCTATTGTGCCTCGTGGATCTTTTGGTTTTGGTTCCTCAACTCCTATCTCTTGCAATATATTTTTCCAGCGTGGGAGCTGTCTCCATTCATGTCTAACCAAATATGCTAATGCCTTCTTTCCCATGTTGCTATATGGTAAATGCATGTTAATGTAATCCATATGATCTAAAATTGTCTCCCCTGGTTCCAGTTTAATTAGTCCTGTTGATACTACTTTTTTCTTATATGCTTCTAATGCCTTTCTTACTTGAATCATGTACAACAAGTTTGAATACTGTCCGTGTACAATTGGAGTTTCTTTTCCAAAAGGTCTGTAAAAATCATATTCGTCTTTAATTGATGTGGATGTTACTTTAGGATCAAATGTCAATAATCTTGGTTCATCGTTTAGAAGCATAACTACTGCTCCTGCACCTTGCGTCATTTCTCCACTAGAACCCATATCATATTTTGCAATATCTGAAACTACTACCAATGCATGTTTTCCTTCTGCTTCTCCGGCTCTAATCCAATTTGTATTGTCATATAGTGCGTATGAACCACTTACACAAGCAAATTTGGTTTCTACTCCTCCACAGTGTTCAAAAGCACCTTGTCCGTAAACTTGCTCTAGCATTCCAATAACGTATGAATTCATAGCTTTTGATTCATCAAAAGCAGATTCCGTGGAAACATACAATCTACCAATATCTTCTGGAGATAGTTTATTTTTCTGCATAATTCGTAGACATGCATTTGCTGCAAGACATGCTGGGTCTTGGTTGGCATCAACTATTGCCATTTGTGAGACTCCTAATCCTTTTTGTAATTTTACTGGATCTAATCCTCTATTAGCTGCAAAATCCGCCGCATCTAAATACAATCGAGGAATGTATATCGCAATGTCATCTATCCCAGCTGTCATAAGCTAGCTCCCGGAATTTCATTAATAAGGATATGGGGTTAATTCTAAATAACTATAAAGGAAATTCCTGTAATTTCCACGCATTATCTAATGAATTGATCGCATTTTTTATTTTTCTAGTTCACTCTCAAAAACTTTTTCAAATGTTTCAAAAGGTTGAGCTCCAAAAAGTCGTGTAGTTTTACCATCGGGTCCAATTACAAAAAATGCCGGGGTTCCAGTTAATTCTAAACTTTTTGCATCATTATTACTTGCAATAATGCTTTTTGAATGTGACCCATTCATCATACACTCTGTCCATATGTCCATATCTAATCCAATTTCTTGGGCAAATCTTGCAAGATTCTCTGATGATGCCCATCCGTTATTTTCTCCAGTCCAATTTGAATACAAAATATCGTGATACTCCCAAAATAATTCCTGGTCACTTGCACAATGAGCACCATGTGATGCATTGACTGAATCTGGGCCAATGATGTTGTAGTCTTTGAAAATCATCTTTACTTTACCTGTTTCAATATATTTTTTCAAAATATCCTCTTCTGTTGAATGAAAAAATACATTACAAAAGTGACACTGATAATCCCCAAATTCAATTAATGTAATTGGCGCATTTGAATCACCAAGTACTGGAGAGCCATTGTCCAAAAATGTGTTTATTGTAATCTTTGGTGAATCTGCTTGTTGAATTGTCGGTGTTGGCTCTAGGATTAACTCTTTTTGATTTGAAATACTGTCAAATCCTACAAATGCAATTATTATCACAACAGCTGCAATTGCTGCACCAATTGCAAGTGAGGGGGCATGAATCAATAGAATCTAAACTTCTTTTGGTACATTTAGTCTTTTGTGATAATTATTTGTGTGATGAAGGATTGCTCCTGCGCGTGTTCTTTAAAAAACCTTGTAGGGTGAGTTTTCCTATCTGTATTAATTGTCATGATATGGGTACTAATTTTATCCATTGATATACAAAATTCTGTTTCATATAATCTATTTTCATTTGTTATCCCTTCGTTTGAAAAACTATTGTTTCTGATATTGGATCAATCGGTACATGTGCTGAATATTCTAACATACGTCCAAGAATCAAAATATCTAATATTGAAGATGGTAAATAAATTCATGCTTTGTGTCTAAACAAAACTTGTTTTATTTTATAAACAATTTTTATTCCAGATTAATCTAGTGAATGTTAATGGGTTCTAAAGAATCAGTACTAATCATTGAAGATAGTCCTGCAGTTGGTATGCTATTAGCAGAATTTATGAGGAAGTTAGGATATACTGATATCAAAACAGCTGAAACAGGTCGTGCAGGAATCTCTCTTTTCAAACAATTTGTTGAGAAAAGTATAACACCATTGATTTTTTTAGACTATAATCTGCCTGACAGTACCGCTAATTCTATAATGTCACAAATTTTATCGATAAAACCATTTACAAAAATCATTATTGAAACTGCTAATGGAAAAGAAGAAGAGAGCATCAAGGAAGTGATTGGTTTGGGAGCATATCATTATCTCCAAAAACCAATTCATTTTAATGATGTAGAAAAAATTATCACTATTTTAGAAGAAGAAGAATCATATCTTGCAAAAAAATCTAGGCAATCCGATGCAATGGAGGAAGATATAGACGAAACAAAAATAGCTGAACGTATTAATTTCATTTTCCAAACCAACAATCAAGTCAGCTTAAATAAAATCATCGAAATTCTTGGATTTTCTAATAATTTTATCGAGTCATACTTGAAAAAATTAGAAAAAGAAGGAAAGATAATTTCATTAGATACTAAAAAAGAAGTCGCATGTAATCAATGTGATTCAATACGAACTTCTCAAGTATTCTTCTGTCCTAATTGTAAAAGCTCAGACTTTAAACTTGGAAAATTAATTGAACATTACGACTGTGGAAATATTACTGAGGAAAATACATATCAAAATGATATTTGCCCTAATTGTAAAAAGGAAATAAAAGCACTAGGTGTAGATTATCGAGTTATGAAAAATCATTACATGTGTAATAATTGTAAAGATTTTTTTCCTGAAATTTCAACTAATTACATTTGTTTGAAATGTGAAAATAAATTCAGACTAGAAGAAGCACGCTGGAAATCTAGTGTGAATTACAAAGTTGTTAATAGGCAATAATTCCATTTTTTACTAAATATTCTATTCCTTGCACAAATGTTTTATCATCAATTGAGCCATCTGCCCACCATCCTGCATTAGATTTTATCCATTCAGGCACTTTTTGATCATTTGATGTAGTTTTGGATTTTTCAGATACTGTGATAATTCCATTTTTTACTAAATATTCTATTCCTTGCACAAATGTTTTATCATCAA
>NZ_JBBDLU010000002.1:164136-197824 GCF_040878665.1 Candidatus Nitrosopumilus sp.
TTGAACCATCTGCCCACCATCCTGCATTAGATTTTATCCATTCAGGCACTAATACAATGATATTTGAGTCAATTTTTCCAATAGGAACAATTTTGAATCCTTTCCCCTCCAAAATTGAAATTATTGTTACTAAATTTTCAATTTGTTTTTGATTTGGAGAATTAGTATATGTAGAATTTACTATTGTAGAAAATTCTTGCGGCTGAATTGAAATAACTGCAAATCCATAATTGTTTACTCCCTGAACTGCTTCATCAACAATTTGCTGTGTTGATCTTCCTTCATAGATATTTTCAACAGTATTAAATTTTCCAGTAGATGTTATTTGGGGAAATCTATAGATTTCTTTTCCTTTCAATTCAAAAGGAGGTGCATATTCATTGATTAAACTTGAACTAAGATGTGTAATCCCATTTTCTTTTAAAATCATCATTGTATCTGAATTAATAACATTATTTGGAGGAAGGAAAATATGAGGAGTTACATTTAATGTTGTTTTTATAAATTCAATTGAATTTTTCAGATTTTCATTTTGTTCTGATTTATTATAGTTACTATATGGTGTCAATCCAATTCCTTTTGTAGCCACTTCCAAATATTTTCCATTTTTTACAATATTTTCTTTCATAAAATTTGTTATTTTTTGATCTTCGCCAAATGCATCGGCTATAATTCCTACTGTCAATGGCTTTCTATTTTCAATAAATGTATTCATAATTTCCATTTGAACTTCATTTAACCAATAATCTTGAACTCCATCTAATCTGAAAGATACACATTTGCATGTGTCAATAGTTTTTTCATTTGTAACTGTATCAATTTGAGTATCTGTTTTATTGTCCACTGTAGTTTTATTTTCAATTACAGGAGGGAAATTTTTTACATTGCTAATTTTGACTAATGATGAGTCTAATTGAGAAATTTCGTCCAATAATTCACTTAATTCTGACAATGCACTTTGGTTTGGATCTCCATAAGTATCGTTATTTTTTATTGTAAATTCTTGAGGATGTAACATGACTATAGCGTATCCTCTTTTGTTCAAACTTTGGATGATCTCTTCTGTAATCTGTTCTTTTTCATTTAATACCCAATCAATACCATTAATCAAAACTCCAGTTTCTGTTGTAGCGGGAACAATGTAAAATCCATCATCAAAATATGTCTGATTATTTGTAATAATATGTGATATCAGATGTGAAAACCCATTCTTCTTTAGTATTTCAACTGTATCTTCATTATACAAATTTTGAGGAGGTATTAACGATGTTGATTCAACGCCAAAAATTTCTAAAATTTTCTTGTTTGTATCTACAACATATTTTTCTTGAATATCCTTGCTCAGATTTGTTAGTGCTTCATTATTCCAACTATGATTTACAATCTCGATTTCATTTTTATCTAAACTGTCTTTAATTACAGATACTATTTTTTGATCAGATCCAATAAGATTGCCTATGATTCCAATAGATAATGGAATATTTTTTTCGGTAAATAGATTTATCAGTTCTATTTGTGTCTCTGATAGCCAATAATCTTGAACATCATCTAATCTAAATGATATACAATTACAATTTCTAAATGGGTTTTCTTCATCTAAAATCTCTTCAGTGAACTTGAAAATATTAAATTTGTTTAAATCTCCAATCACATGAATATTATTTTGAGGCCATAATCTATTCTCATTTTCGTTATTTGTTTTGATCATTACTGTATAAGTTCCTGATTTTAGATTTGAAAATTGTGCATCGCCTCTAAAATTTATCTTTGATGTAATTTCATTATTTTCTCTAATATTTTTTAAAATTACATTATATTCTCCGTCTGTAGATGTGATTAACTTTGACCCATCATACAAATTTATTGAAATTAAATTTTCAACGTACTCTGGAATCGCTGTAACTATTTTTTGATCAGTTGCAATTCCTGGAAGTAATTTTATTGGAGAATAAGATTTTAAAAATAATTCTCCCAAATAAACATCTGCAATGTAGTGATCTCCTTGCTTAGAAGTTGATTGAACCCAATATCTGATCGTTTCTCCCTGATCGTTAGTTGTACCTCTTCGCCATTCTGAATTATCATGAGATTTGATAATTACAGTAGCATCCTTAATTGGTACCTGCCCATTTTTATAAAAGACTCCAAACTGTACTCCTCCTGATAGTGGTATGTTTATGATTAGTTTTTCAGGATTATTGTTTAACTGAACATAGCCTACATCACCATACATCCCATTAACAAAAACTTCAATTTTGTATCTGTGATTTTCAGGAACTGTAATAAAGTCAGGATTACTTTCTAATGTTTTCTCTAACATTGGTTTATTGTTAAAATCTTGATAAACCAGTAATTTTATTTCATTATGGTCTACTCTATCGTCATTAGTATATTTAATTTCGACTTCAATAGTTTTGTCAGCATATGCATTTTCAATTGAAATCATTAATGTGATGGAAAATATGATAATTGCTATTATGGTGAATTTACCTGATTTCATATTTACACTCCTATTCTTTTTGCACTTGTCCAAGTAGCTTTCTTATTTCTCAATTGTTCTATAATTGCTTTTAGTAGTAAAAAGTCAATAATTTGCTTGAATCCATATACTAAGAATATTGCATGCCATAATAATTTCGGATCCTCCTTATCAATTCGTAATGCTAACGCTGTCATCAGGTAATGTACAACAACAAATATCATAGAAATTTGTAAAATGTATAATCCATCTCCTAGTATTATACCTAGTATTGCATTTGCAGTTGCAATAAATCCAATTATTGGGGTTACTACCATTCCTAAGAACAAGTATGGTAATGACAATCTCTGTAAATAACCAAATCTTGGATTTGTCAAAGCATCTGAATGTCTTTTTAGAACTTGAATGTTTCCTCTATACCATCGTTTTCTCTGTGCCACAAAATCCTTCAGCGTATTTGGAGCTTCAGTGTATGCTGTAGCTTTGCTGCTTCCTTGAGTGATCAATCCTGCCTTTAACAATTTTATCGTTTGATCAAAATCCTCCACAATAGTGTCTTTACCATATGCTCCGGCTTCTATTAAAAATGATTTTTTAAAAGCACCTAATGCTCCAGGAACTATGGTTATTGAACCAAATATATCAAAAGCTCTTCGTATTATTTGGATTCCTGTGATGTATTCTAATGCTTGACATTTAGTTAATACATTCATTCTGTTTCTAACTCTAATATTGCCTGCTACAGCAGCCACATGTTTGTCAATTTCAAATCCTTTGACAATCTCTTTTAATGAATTTCTTCCAATAATTGTGTCTGCATCTACAATCACAATAATTTCTCCTTTGGCATACACCATTCCATAATTTAATGCAGTTGCCTTTCCACCATTTTCTTTATGAAGAACATGGATTTTCTCTTTGTATCTTGATGCAATTGCTAATGTTGAATCTGTACTACCATCATCCACAAAAATTATTTCTTTGTTTGGATATTTTGTTTCCAATAATCCTTCAATTGTGTTTGCAATTACTTTTTCTTCATTGTATGCTGGAATCACAACAGATATTTTTGGAAATGTTTTAACATCTTTTTGATTATCTTCTCTGTATTTACTTACAACTGCCATTGGAACAAAAAGCATTGTAGACCAAAATGAAATTGTTAATGCCCACAACAAAATTATTCTTACTGGGGATTCTAATAATGTATAACCCTCATAAGCAATCATTGTACCTATAATGAAAGGTGAACCTAAAAGAAATATTAGAAATACAGAAGGTGCGCGTTTTCCTGGTTTATTTTTTGAATACATTTTGCCAGTTGCCCCTATAACATGATACAATGTGATTACACCTCCAATGCCCATAGCAATCATACTGATTGGACCTAAAATGAAAAAAACACTTAGTATTAGAAAACCAACTATTGTGACAGTCAAACCAACTTGAACTAAATCTACTTTCTTTTTTACAATGTTTTGTAATTCAGTTGAATCGATTGTGTTTTTTTCTACATTTATTGTGATACAATTTCCATGATACCAGTTATTGTTGTATCTTAATGATTTTTCTTCTAGATTAATTTCTTTTTGACAAGTCTTACATTTTACCATGTTAGGATTTAGAAATACTGATTTGTCTTTTGAAACATATTGCTCTTTTACTTGCTCGTATTTTATGTCTAAAATTTCAATATCTAAAATTCTCTGCAAATATAGTTTATCTGAATTTATGATTTCTTTATTCTGTCTTAGTCTTTTTAGTAAATATTGATTTCTACCTTCATCGCCTTTTGATTGTTCTATGGCATCTGCTAGTTTGGTAATAAGGTAATTTCTATCCAATTTTTATAATTGTTAATGCCTGATCTGTCATTATATGTGAGTTCGTCATGAAAGTTTTCCTTTCAGTCTATTTTTTTGAGCAACGTTTCCTGCATGAGATAAATAAATGGGGTAAATACATTGAATTTATGAAGAAAATTTTCGTTAATGGTTATGGCTCTATTGGAAGTAGAATTGTTTCTTTTCTAAAAGACGATCCTGAAATTAGTGTAGTTGGTATTGGGAAGTATTCTCCAGATGAAAAAGTTAGCGAAGCTATCTCAAAGGGTTTTGACGTATATGTTCCAGAAAACAAATTGGCAGATTTTGCAGATTATAAAATTTCAGGCTCTATTGAATCTGCACTAGATAAATCTGATTTAGTTATTGACGCTTCCCCTGGCGGTCATGGGTATAAAAACAAGAAAAATCTATATGAACCAAAAAACATATCTGCAATTTATCAGGGAGGAGAGTCCACAATGGGTTCAGAATCTGTATCTGATTTACTGTTTAATTCTAGAGTAAATTACAATCAAGCATTAGGAAAACATCATGTTATGCAAGGAAGCTGTAATGTAACTGGAATGGGAAGAATATTGGAGCCTTTACGAAATAAATTTCGTGATCAAATAGTAAGATTTGATGTGACTCTTGTCAGGCGTTGGGCTGACATTGAGCAAACTGAAAAAAAGATTTCAGACACTATTGAAATGACTGAGAAGCCTCATCATGGGGATGATGTCAAACTCTATTTTGGCAAAGATGCTCCTCTATATGTACGAGCCATTAAAGTACCTACAAGACAAATGCATTTGCACATAATGGACATACGATTTAAAAACACGGCACCAAAACCATCTGAGATTCATGAAATATTTACAAATGAATTTGGAGTGGCAATACTATGGACTGCAAAGGGAACAAAAGATATTCGAGATTGTGCTCAAAACATGGGATTTCATTTTGTAGATACCAATATGATACACATTCATGCAAACATGACTACTTCAATTGGAGATACCGTACAAATGATGTATTCCGATGATCAGACTGGAATCGTGATTCCTGAAAATCACATGTTGATGCAAGCAATGCTTTTTGGAAGGTCATATGAAGATTCTTTTACACATACGGAATCTATATTTCATATGAATGAAAAAAAGCAAAAATTACAAGAGTATTTTGCTAAACAATAATTTTATCTCTTAATTCGCTCTATTCTAATTTTTTCAGGAATGTTTTTTCTTACTTTCTCAACAACTATTCTTATGTTATCCATTTCTATTTTATCTCCTTCTTGAGGGATATCTTGTAATTGCTCATGTAATAGCCCGTTCAGTGTACTATAATCATCGCCTTCAGGCAATTCCGATTTAAAAATCTCATTAATTCTTTCAATTTTGATTTCACCATTTGTTATGATTGTATCTTTGTCTATTGATTGATGATCAACTGACGTCGGAAGATCTGTTTCATCTTCTATATCCCCAATAATTTCTTCAATAAGATCTTCTAATGTGACTAATCCTTCTACCCCATTATGCTCATCAATTACTATGGCCATGTGGATTTTTCTACCTTTCATTTCTTTTAATAATGAACTAACCATTTTTTCTTGCGATGCAAATACTGGTTTTCGTGCAATCTGTTCTAATGTTTTCATTTTGTTGTCTGACTCAAACTCTCTAAGGACATCCCTTACATGAATAAATCCTACTATGTCATCATGAGTTTCACCATAAATTGGAATCCTTGAATGTGAATTTTGATTGATTATTGGTAGTGCTTCAAACAACAACATTTTTGCAGGAAGCATCTGCATTTTTGTTCTAGGGGTCATTACAGCTCTAATTACTATATCATCAAATTCTAATGCTCTGTGAACTAAATCTCGTTCATGTGTTTCTATTGCTTCATCTCTATGTCCCTGATCAATAATGCCTTTGAGTTCATTTACTGTTAACGCTGGTGGGTAATAGCCACTTCCTGTAATTTTGATCATTATGCGTGTAATTCTTTCTAAAATCCAAACAATCGGATAAGTAGCATAACTGAACATCATTAGAATTCCACTTGAGCGAAGTGCGATTTTGGTTGCATTTGCGTTACAATATGTTTTTGGAGTGACCTCACCAAAAATAATAAGTAAAAACGTCATTATTCCTATCGCAATTCCTAATCCCTCATCACCAAACAATTCAATTGCAATTACGGTAGCTAATGCAGATGAACCGACATTTACTAAATTGTTTCCAAGATTTACTGCAGACAACATCCATCCTGGATTTGATTTTAATTTCTGAAGTGCTTTTGCCCCTCGTTTTTTTTGTTTTACTAGCTGTTCCACAGTAGCTTGGCTTGTACCTACTAACGATACTTCTAATCCACTAAAAAACGCCGATAAGCCAATCAAGCCAGCTAACGCTACAATTGACATCCATAATTCTACCATCGTATTCTCCTCAAAAATCCATTAGGATTATACTCGTTAATCATCTAGTTTTTTTGCACCATCTTTTGGTTGTAATGTTTCTATAAAACATGAATTTAACTCTTAAGATTCAAAAATTGTTTTTAAGATTTGAACCCAAACACTACCTAATTTTTAGGAGGAATTGCAAATTTATTTGCAGGATTGTTATGATATTCGACAGGCAACATTGCATCTTTTTGTCGTCCTGTAAGAATCCCTACAACAACATCATCATTTTTGATAATTCCTTCACTCTTTAATTTTTTTATTCCAACAACTGATGCGCCTGATGCCATTTCACAATCAAATCCATTTAGACCTACAACAGACATACCATCTAACATTTCTGAATCAGATACAGTTGTAGCAACACCGTTTGTAAATTCTAATGCACGTAAACCTTTCAAAATGTTTGCAGGTCTACCAATTTGAATTGCAGTTGCTTTTGTTTTTGGTCGTAATCCTTCATTATCCAAATGATCATAATATCGTGATATCAACTCCACATTTGGTTTACCTTTATTCCATCGAAGTTCTTCACCTTCAAATTTCCCATTATACAAATCAGATAATGTACTTGCTCCTTCTGAATTTATAACTGCAATTCTAGGAATTTTTTTAATCCATCCCCATTCATATAATTCCATCAAAGCCTTTCCACAACTAGATGTATTTCCAAGTGCTCCTCCAGGATACACGATCCAATCTGGAGATTCCCAATTCAAATATTCTAATGCTCTAAATGGAATTGTTTTTTGTCCTTCTATTCTAAATGGATTGATAGAATTAACAGTATATCCACCATGGTTTTGTGCGTCATCCAGAGATTGTTTTAATGCGTCATCAAAATTTCCATCAACTTCTATAATTTGAGCTCCAAATTGATATGCTTGACTAAGTTTTCCAGGAGCTATTTGCCCTGCAGGTATGTATACATCGCAATCTATTCCTTCGTTTGCTGCAAACATACCAGCTGATGCAGATGTATTGCCTGTGGATGCACAAACAATTTTTTTTGCTCCAACCATCTTTGCATGAGTAACAGCTGTAGCCATCCCATTATCTTTGAATGATCCACTTGGATTGTATCCTTCAGGCTGTAGCCATACTTTATCATTTGAAATACCCATAAACTCTGCAGCTTTTGACATGTGGTATGGTTTTGATTGTCTCCCTTCTGCTCCATCAAGAGATACTAGATATTTTGCACATTCATCAAAATTTTCAGTATCAATTTGACAAAAATTAAGTAGTTCTCTAAATCTCCAAACCCCACTTTCATTAAAAATACTACTTTCAAAATCTCGTCTTTTGTAAAAAACTTGTTTTAATGTGACAGGTGGAGTTTTCTTGTATTTTACATCTAACAAATGACCTTTTTCACATTGCACATTGGTGCTTTCAATTGGATATTCTAACCCACATTGAGGATCAGTACACTTGAGATAAGCATCACCTTGCATCGTAATTACACTTAATCGGTGATAATTTAAAGCAAATGTGTAATTTTTAGACAAGTCAAGCTATTTTTCCTAAACTTTAGATTAGATGGATCTAAAAACTTGATATGGTCCCACATACTGAACATTTAAAAAATATTCTTTTGCAAATACTTGATTCATATAAAATTCTTAATGAAATTCAAGATAACCCCGGAGATCTTGATAAAATTAAGAAAGAGATGCTAAAGATAAATGGATTTATCAAAGTTGTTTGTAATAATATTGACGAGTATGCCATCCCTTTATCTGATTTTAAAAAAGTAAAAGTCAAGTTAAAGCATTATTTAGAAAACTATTTTTTTGAGAAAGAGATTGAAACTATGGCACCTTTGTATTCTGATGATACTTATAGACTAAAAAATATGAGATTAAAAATAATTGAAGCGTTAGATGATCAAAAAATGATGGACAATGTTGGAGATTTGATTGAGAAATTATGACTGATAAAAAATGTATGTTATGTGGATGCCAAGATCACAGATTGTTTGGTTGTTCAAGACATCTTTCCAAAAAATGTAGTTGCTATAAAGCCAGATGATTTAATGATTATTTTCTTTTAGGTCCAGATCTTTCATGAAAATTTAAACAACATTTGCATTCTTTCTCAATGCATTCAGATTCACTATGGTGACCACAAATACCACATTCACAACTTTTTGACATGATCATAATTACTGTATTAAGAATATAATTTATCCACTAATTTTTTATGAGTTTAAGGTCAAAATAGGATTATTTTTTTGATTTTGATTTCTTTTCTGGTTTTCCTTCTAATTCTTTTTTAATCTCTTCTGCTTTATTGTCGACAGCTTTGATAATCTCTTGTATGATTCCATCTAAATCACTATCTTCGGCTGCCGGTTCAATCGTACTCGCAATTTCATTTATTGTACTTGAAATTTCCGCACTGACATCTTCAAAACTTTCAGGATCCTCATATGCGGCATTATAAAGATCTTTGAGATTGTTTACATGGCTGATCACTTGTTCGGTTAATACTATTCTGTAATCAGTTCCATTCACATCAAATTCTTTCAAACTCATATTGATTTTTCAATCTCTTTTTGTTTATAATGTTTTTCAGAGTAAAATAATGATGTTACATGTGATTATAATCAAAATACAATATAATCTAGAGCCGAGGCGTCACTGATCAACCTAGTATGTTTTGAACCTACCACATACCCATTTTTAATATCCTCTACTGGAATCCATCTATTTGTTGATGTGTAGTGTCTTTTTTCAGCTAATTCTCTTTCAATAGATTCTATGTCAAATTCAGCCTCTTCAACTTGTTGTGTTGTAAGATGTTTAACGGTCACCAAGATTTTTGTAACCTTTACACGATCACCGAACTTCCATTTCAATACAGGAGTTTCATCAGATACTTCTAAGATCTTGATTTTCATCTGTTTTTTTCCAAATGCATCATGGCTTATCAGTATCCTTTCATCAGTAAATTCTTCAAAACTAATTCTTGAACTAACTTCTGCATCAGAAATTGTTTGTAACAATGATTCTGAATTCTTTTCAGTTGTTTTTATCTCAGTATCGTCTTCCGACATCACAGTTATAGAGTCGTTATCCTTAAAAAATGATTTGAAAAATTTGTAAATTAGGCACTAGTTCGCTGTTTTGTTTTAAATGGCATTACACATTCTTTCAAGTATATCTCTTCTCTGCCGTCATCCGTCTTGGCAAAGAATTTACCCTCATAAGTGCACACACAGTCAGTAATTTTCATAGATTCATCCCATATTTTGAAGAATTCGCGTAATTCTCTACTTTCGTATTCTCCAACCCCTATTCTTTTCTTTGAGAGAAACTTGAATGCAAGTATGACATTTCTTTTTTTGTATATGTCAAATGTCTTAATCCATGACAAACATCGTTCAATTTGGTCTGCAGGAACTGGAAGTGATGTACTAGTTCCAGACTTTGCTTCAATTGTAAATATTGTACTGGCATCTGTATTTACAGCTAATACATCAGGTAACGCAATACTGGGAGATCCTAGTCTAAATGCTTTCCAGTTTTCTATGCTGTTAAATCGTTTAACAATAGTGTCTTCCCATTGATAACCTCGTTGTCTACGAGTTCTTGCTATTTTTTGATTTTTAGTCATTACATTACTCTTTTGCGTCGTAACGGTTAATGAAGTAAAGTTTGATCTCAATACCATATATTTTCTATTCTTGTTTAGTAGACTAGGTAATTATACAATAACTCAACAAAATACTACACAAGCATAGTGATCATCTTAACCTTTTAAAATCTAAAAAGATACAGTTAATGTTAATATTGGAATCTGAGATATTAATAAAACAACTCCTAGAACGGAGGAATCACCATCTAAACATGTTGAAACATTTGGATTTTAGATTAATAATGGATCCTTTTAAAGATGAGATTAAAAGCATAGAAAGATTACAAACAACCACGATTGATCAGATAAAAAAAATAGAACAAGAAGTTGCTTTTTTAACATTAAGGGATAATGAAAACGTACAATGAGTTTATCAAACCCAGCCAGTGTAAAAAACTATGTTTGATGAACTTGTAAAGAATCTTGTTCATGTAAAGCAGAGTTTTGCAAAGAATTATTCTAGAAATGCACACATTCAAGAGATAATCCCATCATTTGTTTCAGAAAAATTTCCATTGTCTCCGTCACATTTACAACTACTTCATGATTTTGCCCACAAAAATCCAATCTATCTTAATCACTATGAAGAAAATATTGAAGGAACATTATGTACTGTGTATGAAGGAGACATCAACGAGTATTGGTTAAACAGTATCAAACACGGTTCAAGTTGTCAGCCATTTTACCCTACTTGGATAATGTCTGCATTTGTTATGACTAGTATTGCTAAAGAATTAGGATATACTGAATTAGTAGATATTGGTTCTGGAGATGGGAGAATAGCATTTTGTGGCACCATTTTAGGACAAACAACTCATAGTATTGAAATTGATGATGTGTTGGTAGGGTTACAAGATATTATTTGTAAATCCACAAACCAAAATTTTTATCCAAAATGTGCAGATGCTTTAGAGTTTGATTATTCTCAACTAAAATTAGACAAGCCAGTTTTTTTCATCGGAGGACTTCCTCAAATGGGAGGGGATATTTTGGCGACAAGCATCATAGAAAAAATTAACTCTAATTCAGAGCTGAAAAACAATACCTGCATTGTCTTTGCAGGAACTCATATCAAGCGACAATTATCGGGGAATTTAGAAAATGGCGGATGGAGTTCCTTAATTGAAAAACACAACTTAAAAATAATTGATACTGTATCTCTACCTACAATTTGGACATTTGATCAAACGGTAGAAACACCATACATCTATACTGAATTTAACTGACTTCAAAAAAATAATTTCCTTCTGATATTCCACATTTTGACATTTTTACAGATTGTCCGATATCAGGGATTTTTGGAATGGTTGCAATTAATCTAACAGTTTTTTCAAATTCAACTATGCAAAAATACTGGTTGTTTTTACTTGAAAATTCAATGATTTTCCCCTCAAAATTCCCTTCTTTTAGAGATACATTGCCAAAACAATTATTGCAAAATTCTGTGGGAGGCCATACAATTTTTTTACACTCGTTGCATTCAGGCACACAAAAAATTCCCTCATTTAGTTTAGTTTCAAAATTCAATTCTCTAAAACCAATACTGTGGAAGATGTTGCTGCTGCTGACATGTTATGAACTAATCCTACATTAGCATTATCTACTTGCCTTTTACTTGCATTTGATTGAAGTTGTTGTGTAATTTCTATTGTCTGTGCAATTCCTGTTGCACCTAGTGGGTGTCCACATCCAATTAATCCTCCTCTAGGATTTATTTTAAAATTATTTGTATTATGTAATTCTTTGATCATATTGATCCCATTTCCTTTATCAGAAAATCTTAGAGATTCTAATGCAATTGGTTCACAGACAGAAAACGCATCATGCAATTCTATAACATCGATATTTTTAATATCTTTCTTTGACATTTTTAATGCTGTTTCACAAGCTTGTTTGGTGGATTCCATCGATGTAAATGAAGTATTTTTTGTAAATCCAGCTGAAATTGTTTTTTGTCCTATGCCTGTTATCCAAATTGGTTTTTCAGAGAGTTTTTTTGTTTTTTCCTCAGACCCTAAAATTATTGATGCGCTTCCAGTACACGGCTGAGAACAATCTAATAATCTTATATCATCTGTAAGTTGTTTTGAATTCATTACATCCTCAACTGTAAACGTTTTATTTGATATTGCATTAGGATTTTCTTTTGCCTGCTTGTGATTTTTTACCGATACTATTGCTAGATCTTCATCTGAAAAATTGTATTTTCGTTTATAGGATTTTGTAAAAAATGAAGACCAAAAAATAGGATGTTTGTATTCTCCACGAGATGCATCCCACTCTAACACACTACCAGGACTATCATATCGTTCAGCACCTGCCACCAGTACCAAATCTGCCAAGCCTGAAGCAATGTAAGAATATGCAGAAACAATAGAATTCGTGCCTGAATTACATAGATTTTCAATAGAATGTGCTATTTGTGGTTGAATGCCTGTCATTTCAGACAAAATCGGGGACAAGTATTTTGAATTGTCATTTGTAGATACTAAAACTGCATCAATATAATCGCGATTTATGTGTGAATTGTTTTTGAATAGTTCTTTTACAGAATCCAATAAAATGGAATCAATTTTTTTGTCTTCTTTTGTAAAAGGAGTAATACCATATCCAACAATCCCAACCTTATTCATATCATTCATCCAAAAATGTTTTTTTAAATAACTCAAATGAATTCATTGTTGCTCCAATTGGATTAAATTGCAAAATAGGCTGATCAATTCCAGCACTAATAAAATTACTTAATTGTTTTTTACATTCTTCTGAAGTTCCAGATATTGCAAGTGATTGCAACATTGTATCTGTAACTAAATCATGATTTGATTTAAATCCTGATTTTTTAAATTCATCATAAATTTCACTAGTTTCTTTTTGAAATCCATTATCTGATAAAAATTTACGATAAATATCCCCAACAGAAACATAAAACGCAATAGTTTTTTTTGCTCTCAAAATTGCTTCCTCAGAATTATCAGAAACACATGTAATTAATTGGCATGTAACATCTATTTTTCTCTTTGATTGCATTTTTGATATTGTTTTTTTCATTTCATTTAACGGTCTAAGATAAAATATTACTCCATTTCCAATTTCCCATGCCAAATCAACCATTTTTTTATTAATTGCAGCAAGATAAATTGGAATTTCTTTTCTTTGTGGTTTGATTAATAATGTAAAATTATTTAATTTGAAAATATTGCCATCATAATTTACTTGCTGCCCAGATAACGTTAATCTAATAATTTCAACATATTCTTTCATCCTTTGTAGTGGCTTTTCAAACTTATTACCGTGAAATGATTCGACTATAGGTAAACTACTTGTACCGAGTCCTAAAACCAATCGTCCTTTAGATAATGTATCCACAGTTGCTGCGCCCATCGCAATTATGGATGGACTTCTGGAATAGATGTTAATTATCGATGAGCCTATTTTTTGATTTATTGTTGTAGATGATACTATTCCCAACATTGAAAAATTTTCCATTCCCCATGTTTCAGGCACCCAAATAGCGTCAGTGCTAGTATTTGAGATGATTTTTGAGCATTTTATCACCTCTTCTATTGACAATAATGATCCCAAACTACACGCAATACGCATGAAAAGAGTAATGTCTTTTGGATATTCTAGTGTATCTGTTTTAGTAATAGGTGAATTTTGATTGAGGCTGAGTATTATCAGATCAGAACAAAAATAGAATCGTTGAGCGAACAAATACCCTCGGAAAAAATCAATGAACAATCAGCATTTTGGGGTAATGCAACAAAATATGCATCGATAAGTAACGATGAACGATTTGTTGAAGAAATTGCATATTGTATGGTTACATTACACAGAACTGGTGCATAAAATTCGTATTTTATTTTATTATTTTCTCAATTTCAGATGAACATGTTTCGATATCTTTGAATGAATCTATTGAATACCACTTTACATTTCTAAATTTTTCAATGTAGAGTTTTCCTTTTTTAGCATAATCTGGAAAAACTGTTTTTTCAATGTCACCTTTTAATGGCAAGTCTTTGAGAATGCTTTTTTCCAAATGATAAATTCCTGCATTCATCCATATATCTGAAATTTCTTTCTTTTCTTTGAATTTTATAATTTTATCATCTTTTGTTTCTAAAATTCCAAATTTTGTTTGTAATTCAATAGATGCAATAGAATTTTGTTTTTTTGATAATTGTTTTAAATCAATATTTGTTATAACGTCGCCGTTAAGAACAAAAAAAGATTTATCGTGAATCATTTTCCCAGCTTTTTTAATTGCACCACCTGTACCCAATGGAGAATCTTCAATTGAAAATCTTATTTTCATATTTATTTTTTTAATATTTAAATAATTTTCAATCATATCTTGCTTGTAACCTGTACAAACAATCACTTCATTCACTCCAAATTTTTTAAGATATTTTATTTGCCATTCAATAATTGGAATGTTTTTTATCGGAACAAGCGGTTTTGGGACATAGTCTGTAATGGGTTTTAGTCTTTTACCTCTACCGCCAGCTAAAATTAGTGCTTTCATCTATTCTGTGATAGGTTTTTCAGGTTTTATATTTTCAGAATTTGCAAGATCTTCCATCTTTTTTGCAAATTCATTGTAGATCTTCTCTAGTTCCTTTAGTGGCATTTCAATACCTAACAATTTCATAGTTTTGTTCCAAGATTCAATATATTTTTCATCATCTAATCCTTTTCCAAGTGTCTCAGCAATGGAGTGAACGCCTTCTGTTTTTCCAAGGGCATAAATTGCAATATCTTTATCGGTTAACATGATTTTTCACTTTCTGTCAAATAGTAATGTAATTCTGTATAGCACTCAACACAGTATTCTTCAAAATTAGTATGATCACAGTCATACACTTTTTTTACATCGTTTGCACACTTTGCACAAGTAACCATGCTAATTGCTTAAGATTTTTTAATTTTAAGTATACCTAATCCTATCTGAATTGCACCAACAATCAGTAATGGAGCTACTTCAGAGGCCATATTTCTTCCAGATGCTTCTGCTTCTATTGGATCAGCATTACCAATAACAAATGCACCACCAAAGATAATCAAAATGCCTGCGATTATTATCATAATGCCTAAACCTTTTGAAGGTTTTTTTCTTGAAATAAAGTATGATATAATTGGCAATACCATTGCAGGAAGACCTAATCCCATCCCTCGAATTTTATGATCAAATGGAATGAATCCTACTTCGTTGCCAGTAATTTCAACCACAGCCACATCAATTGCATAGATTACCAGTAATGCAATAGCAATACCAGTTATGATTAATGCAGGAGTTAAAGCCATATTCCATTTCTCTTTTATCAATTAATAAATCTAATTAGATGCTTTGATAACTGTTTTTGATTTTAGTGCATCTAATTTTTTTAATAACTCATCTATGGGCTCCCCATTATTTCCAATTATGTTAAGGTGTC
Source organism: Candidatus Nitrosopumilus sp. (assembly GCF_040878665.1). Lineage (GTDB taxonomy): Archaea > Thermoproteota > Nitrososphaeria > Nitrososphaerales > Nitrosopumilaceae > Nitrosopumilus. The sequence continues at coordinate 180,001 of NZ_JBBDLU010000002.1, forward strand.
CTAATTTTCGATGGGGTTTTGAAATTTTTTTCCCATACATTTTCAGAAACACTCCTGGATCAGTCACTTCTAATGGCGTGTATTCTCCAGTGAATTCATCACTACCTAAAATATTATACATTATAGAATTGTAAATCAATCTCGTACTTCCTAATTTCATTCCAAGAATTGCCCTCAAATGTTGTTCAAACTGAGATGTCTCACTAGATTGTAATGTATGATGTCCTGAATTATGTACTCTAGGAGCAATTTCATTAATCACCACATCGTTATTTGGAGTGACAAACATCTCTATGCCAAAAATTCCTGCACCTTTTAAAACATTCATTGTTTTTTCTGCTATTTGTTCCGCTTTTTTTGCAATATTTTCAGAGACTCTAGCTGGAGCAATTGTTTCTCGCAAAATATTTTCTTTATGAATATTCTCAACTAATGGATAGGTTTTGATTTCTCCATGTGTGTTTCTAGATGCTATAACTGATACTTCCATACTAAATGGAACAAACTTTTCTAATAGAAGAGGTTGTCCTTTAAAATAATTAAATGCGGTTTGTATTTCATCTTCGGAATTAATTTTGAAATTACCTCTGCCATCATACGCATCTCTTCTAGCTTTTAGCATTGCAGGAATTCCAAATTTTTCCAAACCTTTTTTGACATCTTCAATACTTTTTATTTCAATAAATTCAGGAACAGCTATATTATTTTCATGTAAAAACGATTTTTGCAGGAATTTATCTTGAATGATTTTTAGAGTTTCAGGAGAAGGATTAATTTCGGATTTGTATTGAACTGATTTTAAGATATCACTGTCCCCAGATTCAATTTCATAAGTAATGATATCGGATCTATTTGCCAATTCAATGATGGCATCTTTATCTTTAAAATCGGCAATAATTTGTGTTGCTCCTACCTGAGATGCAGGACAATTTTCAGTAGGATCTAAAACAATAATTTCAGATATTTCGTTAGGCATTTTTTTTGCGGCTTCAGTAATCATCATTCCTAATTGACCTCCACCAATTATCCCAAGAATTTTTGCCATTACGAAAAGAATGTTTTTGGATTACAAATATCTAATGTTAGTTTGTTCATATGTTTTAATAGATTAACAATAGAATTCTTAATTACTCTCTAGTTTTTTCTATTATTATGATATATTCAAAAAAACCTCTTGTGGGAATAATTATGGGTTCAAGTTCAGATAGTAGGATCATGCAAGGAGCAGCTGAAATCTTAGACGAGTATAAAATTAAACATGAAGATCAAATTGTTTCTGCACATAGGACTCCTTCGAGGTTGGCTGAATATGCTAAACATGCAGAAAAAATGGATTTTAAAATTATCATTGCAGGAGCTGGAGGTGCAGCACATTTACCTGGAATGATTGCATCTCATACAACTATACCAGTAATTGGTGTGCCAATACTAGTTTACAACGATAAACATCAAAAAAAATCCGACACTTCAAAATTTTCTGCTTTTGGAGGATTAGACTCATTGCTATCCATTACTGAAATGCCATCAGGTTCTCCGGTTGTTGCAGTAGGAATCAACAAAGCAGGTAATGCAGGAATATACGCAATGAAAATACTCGCAAATGAATTTCCAGATTTGAAAAAGAAACTAAAAGAACACAAATCAAATCAACATAATTCAGTCATGAAAGAATCCAACCAATTAAAGAAAGAAGGCCTTTCAAAATTTGCAAAAAAGAAATTCAACTAATTCAAGTAAGTAGTGTGAATTGAATGTTCTTCTTTTTTAGCGCATCAATGAGTAATTCTGTTTGTTCTTTCCCTTGTGTTTCTAGACTTAATGTCACACCTGCAGAACCTGCATTGATATTAGAACTTAGTCTGTCATGAACCACTTCAACGATATTTGCATTAGCTAAAGTAATCTCATCAACTATTTCTTTAAATGCACCTGGTCTATCAGGTAGTAAAATAGATAATTTGAGTAATCTGCCCATAGCTGCAAGACCTTTATCCACTATTTGCCCCAATAGATACATGTCCACATTACCTCCAGCCAACACAGCTACAACTTTCTTTCCTATGGCAGGTTTTTTGGATATTAAATAAGCTAAACTTGAAGCTCCTGCAGGTTCTACCACAAATTTCATTCTTTCCATTAGTAAGAACATTGCTTTTGTAATTTCAGTATCATCTACTAAAACTATTTCATCTATCAGTTCTTTGATAATTGCAAATGTTAATTGTCCTGGAACTTTAACAGAGATACCATCAGCTATTGTTCTCTCCCCTCCACTAGAAGTGATAGAACCTTGTTTTATTGAGTCATACATGGATGGAAATGATTTTGATTGTACACCAATTACTTTGATTTGAGGATTTTTTTCTTTTATCGCAATCAATATACCTGCAGCTAATCCACCGCCGCCTATTGGCACATAGATCTCATCTACATCTGGTAAATCATCTAATATTTCTAATCCGATAACTCCCTGTGCTGCAATTATTTGCGGATCATCAAATGCATGTATCATTGTTGCACCGGTCTCTTTTGCTATTTCTTTTGCTTTTGCTGATGATTCATCATAGTTTATTCCCTCTAAAATCACATTGGCACCATAACCTCTAGTTGCCGCGACTTTTGCAGGAGATGCATTTTTTGGCATTACGATAGTACATGGAATTTTTTCTAATGATGATGCATATGCTACACCTTGTGCATGGTTACCTGCAGAAGCTGCAACAACTCCATATTTTTTTTCTTCATCAGATAATGATTTAATTTTAAAATACGCTCCGCGAATTTTAAATGAACCAGTTTTTTGTCTAAATTCTGCTTTCAGATATACATCTGACCCTGTCATCACACTGAATGTTGGAGTATGTATTAGAGGGGTTTTTTTTATATCATTTCCTCGTAATGAATTTGCCTTTACTATTTCATCATATGATGGATTCATTGGAAATGTTGCTAATGATTCGGTGTATTTGACTTCTTCTATACAAAAATTGTATTTTTTGTCAACTTTTATGCGTAATTTTTGAGGAATGCCTAAATAGTTCAAAAATAGGTTTCAAATTATATCAGGGAATCCGGAACTCCCCTTTGAGAAAGGTTTCTCATTTTCCGGTTCCTTGGTTTATGATTTAATTATAATTTCAAGTTCTTCTAATCTTTTTAAAATATTTGTTTTTACCGAATCAGGGATTTTTCTCGGATCAAATACTCCTTCACGATTATTATTTTTTACAAATTCTAAATCTAATGCCAATAAACACCCCTCTTCACCTGCAACTAATCTTGGATCATCAATTAAAACTGGGGATGTTTGATAAGTTTCAAGTAAAAGTGAGTCTAATTCTTTAAACAACTCACTCTTTTTTTCAGATAATTCTTGGAAATCAACACCTGCGTCTTTTTGAATTTCTGTAAAAACTTTTTCTCTAAATTCATCATTTTCATAAAAAACCTCAAATAATTTTTGATGATCAAAGTCTTTGTATCCCATTTCTTTTAGTTTATTTAGAACAATTTGATCACTATTATCTGCTAACTGTTCTTGTTTATTTTTTGTTGAATCAACAATCACTGCTAATTCTTTTTGACAATCAATTACGCGTTGAATTGGTTTGTAGTATAATAAAACATGGAATTGTAATGACATATGACCCGATAATAAATAATTCCCTTCACGTATCTCAAATTTTGTAAAAATTCTTCGAATGTCTTGATTGTTTGATATTGATACATCTTGTAAATCCCAATCTTGTAATGAATCATTAATTTTTTGAAAATAATCAGTAACTAGCTTTGGATCAAATGTTTTTTGTTCTGTAATCGTAGAATCCCCCATCATAACTTTCACATCGATCATTTTTGTCAAATCAATCATTTTTGGAAGATATGTTTTTTGGATTGATTCATTTTTCTGATTTAACAGTTGAAGGAACTCATTTTGAGATCTTGAGCCTAATCGCACAAAAAATAACAACTATTTACTCTCCTTAAACCTTCATCAAAATCTAAATAGATAAAATCACTATTTTAGGCATGAATAAATCCAAAATTAACTGTGAATATTGCAATGATGATATTACCGAATACTATCACGAAGGATATAAGGGGAAAAGAGGCAAATGCCCTCGTTGTGGAATAGATTTTCCCTTAGAATAAGAGAATAATATGACTGAAAAAACAAACAAAGAAACTACAGATACTGGACAAAATAATAATGTCGTAGACATGCTCCTTAGTAAAAATCCAAACCAAACACTAGATTCAGAGACAATGATTTTGGAGACACAAAAGCGTGTTTGGGGAGCACTCAAAAAAGGTTACGAATATTCAGGAGTCATCAATGATTCAGATAAATTTCTGAGAAAAAATGTTTTTTCAAAATTAGATATGGCTGTACTCTATGTAGATTTAGTTGGTTCAACTACCATGACATTAGAAATGCCTGAAGAAAAAATTGCAATTATTGTAAGTTCGTTTTCACAAGAAATGGCAGCAGTCATTAGACAACATCAAGGATATGTTTTAAAATTTGTAGGAGATGCAGTGATTGGATACTTTATTGGAGAAAATAATAGTTTACTTGCAGCAGATAATGCGGTGGATTGTGCAAAATCAATGCTCACTGTAATTCAAAAGGGCATCAACCCAATTCTAAATCAATATGACTATCCAGATTTAATGGTAAAGATTGGTGTCGATTATGGACAAAATATTGTAGTAAGATATGGTGCAGATATAGAAAACTCTCATGTGGATTTAATGGGACCTGCAATGAATATTGCATCAAAAATTCAAAATATGGCAAAACCAAATCAGATTTTGATTGGGAACGATGTGTATCAAAGAATTCATCCAAATTCCAAGAAGGAATTTACACAATTAGTATGGAAAAATAATGAATGGAGATATCGTTCCAGAGTAACTGGTGAAATTTACAACGTGTTTGAATTTAATGGGTAAGAAATTGGACTATTATACAGTAAAGTTGTCCGGACATTCTACATGTTCATAATGATGTTCGGTGAATTTTTCTCTAACAACATAAATTACAATTTTGTGTAGATCTTTTTCTTGAATGTCCTTTTTACATTTCAGACATGTTTTTTTTGATTCATACATGTGTAATAGCGATCAAAATTGGGAATCTATAAGGATCTGCGATCAGCTCAAATTGAGCAAAAACACCCCAGATTTAACTAAAGAGTATATCAAATGACTAAAGCAAGCCACAAATATGGCAAATATCGACAAATGTTGTGGACAATTTTGCAATAAAACATTTGCAGGACCTGTATGGTTTGAATCCCAACATCCCTCACATGACCTTTCAATTTCCGAGATTGCCACCCGGATTAACTAATCCAATGTTTAAAATTCATGAAAATCCTATGAAGGAACAATTTTTACAAAATGCAAGCACTATCAATCAAAAATTACAAGGATTTCAACACATGTATCAACAATATGCATCAGGATTACTCTCAATGAACTCTAATGTGATCCCACCAGGACATCCATTATACACCAGACAAAATTCTATAGAAATGCTTCAAAACCAAAATGACAAACTATTACAAGAAAATCTAGAATTAAAGAAAAAATTACAAAAAGACGTAAATTCAAAGTAGATCTTAGTTTCATAAAATGTAATTTTTCAGAATCCTTATTAGTTTCAAAAATTAGTTTTCTTATGGTTAAAACTCCTGCGGACAAATGGAAAGATACAGTAGTAAAATATAGGAAGCAATGTCAAAATATTTTAAAATTATCAAACGGTATTAGATATGCAGGAGTAGTAAATGCTTATGGTCGAACTTTAACTGGAATAATCAGACCAAATCTAAAACCACTTTTAAAATCAGAACAAGTTAAAAATGAATTCTTCATAATTGCTACTTTAATGTCTCTAAGAAAAGAAACTGCAGACACAGTTGGAAAATTAGAGTATGTAATTTTACAACATCAAAAAGTTACAATTCTAATTTTGCAAAAAAATGATGTCACATATTATGTTTCAATAAATCGAAAAGAAAAAGGCTTAGAGAAAATAATATCTCTAATCAAAAAGACAATCTAAGCTGGTGTAAATCCTTGATATCCACTTGTTTGTTGAGCTTTATCTTCAAAGCTTGGCTCGAATAGTGAAATAAGATAATCATCAGGATCTAAAATCACTGCGTTTTTGCCTGCCTCTCTTTCAACTATGTCACGATGAATTGTAACGCCTTTTGCTTTTAATTCCTCAACTGCGGATTTTACATCACCAACAAGAAAACCTATTGTGATTCCATTTTCAATAGAACTGCCAATATGTTGTGCCGTTAATGATGCAGGATGTAAACTCAATAAAGCACCAGATGTACCTAAATCTACCCAAGATCTTCGCTGATTTTTGATTGGAAGCCCTATGATTTCGTGGTAAAAGTGGAGTGATTTGTCAATGTCTGAAACAGCTAAAATTACATTTCCTACTTTTTTGATGTTCACGTCTAGTCTACCTTTAAGTTCTTTAAATCCATTGTTATTGAACTTCAATAAAAAGGGAATCCCCCCTCTTTGTGAGTAAAATTGTGCTGTATCTAGGAAGTTCAAAACAGTATGATTTGTTGGAAATTTGTTTTATTCCAAAATTATAATCAACATTATGCAAAATGCAACAACACATCGAGTGAAACTGTTAAGGGGTTATGGCATTGGAATTACTTTAAAAGACAATCAAATAGTTTTAAAAAACGGCAGACATTTTTACGAAAAAGAGCACGAAATAGAATCTTATTTTCCATCTCGATTCCCGTATCAAAGAATAGTCATTTCTGGAAGAGGCATCCTCTCTACTGAATCAATAAAGTCATTATCTGAAAATAATGTAAATATCATTTTGACTGATTCGTATGGAAATGCAGTATCATCGATGAATTTCCCTATGGTCTCAGGGATTGGTTCGAGAAATAGAATGAGTCAGTACGATACGTTTCGAGATGATACCAAAGCAACCTATCTTCAAAGACAGTTACTGCATGCCAAGTTTGAAAGCCAGATCAGATTTTTATCCAGTCTGAATGAAGATTGTACAAAGGTCATCTCAACTCTCAAAGAACAACAAAGAATCATTCCAAATCTTGATTTGAGAAAAATGGTTACTGTCGAAGCTCATGTGAGTAGAGAATATTTCAAACTGTATACTAGTTTCTTTGATGAAAAATATGGTTTTGATTCAAGGCGTGGATTTGTAGGAAATACAAAACAAAATGCAACTGATGTGATTAACGCACTTTTGAATTACGGCTATACAGTTCTAGCTGGAGAAATTACCAAACAGATTGTAGGAATTGGTCTTGATCCGTACTATTCATTTTATCACAAAAATCATGAATCTTTCCAATCGCTAACTTATGACTTGATTGAGCCATTCCGATGGATTGTGGAAAAGACTGTGTATAGGCTAGGCAATGCCAAAAACAAGAAACTGCAAATCAAGAAAACTGACTATATCAAACACGATAAATCAGGCATGGTTTTATTGGATACCGAACTGGTCAAAAAGTTCTTAGAGATGCTTGAAGTTGATTTTAGAAAGACTAGAGAGTATGATAGGAAAAACGGCATGAAAAAAGAAAATGGGTTGTCTAATTGTGCTGAAATTACAATAGTCAAAATAGTGATTCAGAATTTATCTGACTTTTGTAATGGCAAAAGTGATGAGTTTAGAATCTAATTTTTTCTTTGTCTACAGGTAAACCTATAAGAAAATCATCAAACATTATATTCATCGGTATCAGGTTCATCAACATTATCTTCATTATCATCTAAAAACAAGTTCTCAGATTCATCATCAGGTTGAATAAAGTCACATTCGTCATTTAATGGATTTCCTTGGTCATCTACTTTGAATACATTTTGGAGTGGAACTTTTTTAATGTAATCATGCGAAGATGAAGAAGTATTACCACAATGTCCACAAGTTAATTTATCTACAACTTTTCTTTCACATTTAGGACAAGTTCTTACATCCATACATTTTCTATAAGAATTATGAACTTAAGTATATTGAAAATTAAAAAATTAAGATGTTTTTCTTCGTTTTTTTATTTCTTCTTCTATTTTACCAAGCAAAATAGATAGTTCAGAAAGCACAATTTTTTGGTTTTTAACTGCCCATAATGTTCTATATTGAGGAGCTATCTGTGTCCTAGGTGTTAACTCTCTTTTGATTTTCTCACGCGTGTCTTTCAAATCATCATGAGATAATTTATCTAAATTCTTAGTATGTTCTTTAACATTTTTTTTAACTGTTTTTTCAAGTTTCTTTGAATCCAGTTTGCTTAAATCATCTAAAGACACTCCAGTACATGGGATTTCTTTGTTCATAATTCCATAAGGGCTAGTTCGTTTAGCATTTTTTATTCTGAACTTATCTAATATTCCCATACTGTCTCTAACTATTTTATGAACTTAAGCGTATTGGAGTTTTATCGTCTATGTCTTCTAGAATTTGATTTATGTGGAGTTCTTCTTGATGTTTTTCTAGATGGACTTCTTCTTTGAGATGGTCTAGATTTAATGTGAATATCTCTAACAGTTCCACCGTCTTTCAAATTTTCTTCTATTCGTTTCTTGATAGCATCTTCATTACTTTTCATTTGATGATGAAATTTACACAACATCTGACAATTTGATAATGTATTATCATCTCTACCCTTGATATGATCAAATTCAAAATATTCAGTATTGGTACAATGTGGAATGGCACATCTATTATGTTGAATTTTTCTAATTGCTTCCTTGACGGTAGCGGGAAAATTATTACGGGGGATTTGATAATCTAATTGATCTTCTGATTTAGCAAATTGTTTTAGGTATTCATAATCTGGATCATTTTTATCTAGAATGTCTCGCATGATTAAATATTTTGCAAGTTTTAAATCAGAAAATTTTCCTTGTATTCGATAATGTGAAAAATATAACATATAATCAGTATGAGAAATTTTATATCCAAATTTTTGGATTAAGTTATATTCTGAATCAAAAAGTCTAGTTCCTTCTCTTGGGTATTTTCCAATGACTTTTTGACAAATGTCTTTTAACTCTCTGGAATCCATCGTCTTGATAATTCGTGAAAGTTTGTTGTGTAATTTTTCGGCATGTTTTTCATAATCTGTTTTTTTGAAAAACCCCATAATCTATCTCAATTATTTATGAACTTAAGCATTTGCTAATCTACACAATTTTTGGCATAATCCACAATACGCTTAAGTCGCGATAATTCAGAATGGGATTATGGGCATTATATCTGACATTGGAGATGGACTAGGTTTAGGTCTCAAGTATGGTTTGCTTGGAATTGTTATACTAGTTTTGATTTTTGGAGTAATTATTCCATTATTTCAAAATAATGTGATTCAAGATAATGCTGAAAATATCAAAGACGTTGTAATAGAACAAGCTCCAAATATTTTGAAAGCAGGAGTTGATTATTGTGAGGCTAAAGATATTGGAATTAATCAAATTCTAATTTCAGGTATTCATGATCAAATGTTACTCAATGCAAAAGGTAAAGCAAAAGAGATTTTGGATAAATGGACAATCACTCAAACAGTAACTGCTTGTGAAGTGGTAATATTAGATGATGTTTTACAAAAAGATGGTACAGAAAAAATTTGGAGAAATCAAATAGGATTAACACAAGCAATGAAGAATATTCAAGGGTGCACATTGATTGCGTGTATTGATGAATACAAAATTATCGAATATCTAAAACAGTAAAAGTTTAGAATGTAAGGTTCAACTTTCATCTAGTTGTTTCTTTAGTTTATCATATTCTTCTTTTGTTATTTCTCCATTGACTAATCTATCTTTCAAATGCCCTCTACGTTTTGCATCTCCAATTGGAAGTTTCTTTAAAATTTTAATAATAATTATTATTATTGCTACGATTATGCCTATAATTATTGCAATAATAATTCCAACTCCCAGAATACTCTGTAAAAAAGTATGTTCCAACATACAATTCTAAATTTTTATATGAACTTAAGCGTATTGAAATTTATCTTCCAATAAAATAAAAAACATACAAAATTGATGAAGCGGTAACTGACATTCCTGTGATTATCACTAGTTCATTTCTTGAAAATACGCTTGCTCTAAAACTCACAAATTTTCTTCAAAGATAGTGAACTTAAGCGTGTTGGAAATCCTTGAAAACTTGAAATCAATAAAAGATTAATGACAAAAACTCAAAATTCATTCAAGATTCTAAAACTGGCAAATGTACTCAGAAAACTTGGTAAAATGAAGGTAAAAGGGTATGAATCAACTATTGCCATGCCTCCAGATGACAATTTTACCAGACTATTAAGAAGGATGAGAGAAGTACAACAAGAAGAAAACAAGATTCTTGAAAAACTGATTGAATTAATCACATCAGAATACAAGACAAAATGTAGACATCCCAAAAAAATGCATGATGCCGATCCTAATGGAATAGTATACTGTATGCAATGCGGAGAGGATGTTTAACTCTCAATTTTTTTAATTGAAATCACTACAAGAAATTAGGATAATAAAGATTCCAATTCGGAGTTTGATATTGTCTTGTGATAAGAAGTCTTATGCGGATATTGGACAATAGAAACGATTTCGTCAATAAATTGATCTAATTTAGAATATAGTTCATTAAAAAATTGATTCGGATTATCTTCAATAAAAGCAATTTTAGTTCCAATTACTTCTGGTACATTTTTTTGGGGCTGTTCGGGAGAATATTTTTGGAAGATTATGCGAAATAGTAACGATGTTTTTGTTTCTGTCCCTCTAACTGCATGACGATTAATAATTGGATTATGGGCAATGAAATTTCTTAATTCTCTTAACAAAAATAACGATGAATTGGTAAAATCAAATTGTGATGTTTGTTCAACAGGATTCGAGAAATATTTGTTGATTATTTGTATGACTTTATTTTGTTCATCTACAGAAGAATCTAATTTATTTCTTAATTTATAGATGGTAATATCATCAAACCATAAGCCACTTCTATTTACACCAACCGTATTTTTTATTGGAGAACTTGTAGATTCAACAGTCTTTGTCACATATTTGCTAGAGGTGATAGGTTGTTCAAAAAATAAATTTATTTTAAAAGCCAAGTTTTCTATTGTTGAATTTGAAAAAAACAAAAAGGATTCAACATTTGACTCTAATTTTGTGTGTTGAATATCAAAGTCAAGGGATACTTGTGAGGGAATTTTCAAAAGAAAATGTTTGGCCAGACACATTTTAAAATCTACTTGGTCTAACATCAATTTTCTAGCATCTTCATTTGTAAATGATATAGAAGTCATGGTATGGAATTAGTTCCTTTTAATCTCAAATACTCATCAATCATCTCAATCATATTTGCTTACTTTCAATATGACATTTAAGTTCTTCACGGCATACCAGTATCAAAATCAACAGTTAGCCTTTACGTGTGTTTTGTATGTGTTTTCCCATATGTTCCCATTTGTATTTCTCTTGATAATCTATTAGTGGTTGGTGTAAGGAATCAGAATATTTTGTATTCATAACTTTTTCAAAATTACTTTCATACCATTCTGAAAGTATTATTTCAAATATTGACTCATCATCATCATGTTTTGTACGATTTAGTTTTGAAATTAAATTTTTTACAGATAATTTTTCAGCACTTTGTTTTAATGCATAAATTAATTCAAAGATTTTTACATCCAAATTGTCTCTGATAATTTTTGTTAGTTTTTCATCCTTAAACAATACTAAGAAAATATATTTTCCACGATTAGTTAATGTCCACAATCTATTTTGACTTATTTTAAAAAGAATTTCATTTGCAGATTCGTCATGTTTCTGACATTGTTTACATTCCATCCAAGCTAATCTTCCCAGCACATGATCTTTTTCATATGGAAAATAGTCTTTTCGTTTAAAATCTGGTTTTGATTTATTTCTAATCATTGCCTGATGGTTATTTTCTAATATTTCAAGTGACGATTGTATTGAATCAGCAGAAACTACAAATTGTGAAGATTTTTTGCAATGCATACATTTATGATCTGAATTTACAACAATTCGATACTCTTCAACATATCCTAATTTTTTGAGAAACTCCATAGTTATTTTTGTATCATGGTGATTGTTCACAGTGGCATCTGAAATCATTTTTGTCGTGGGAAATCTGTGTATCTCAAGATACTTGATAATTTTTACCGCTGTTCTGTAATTATTTCTTGGATAGTAGAATTTTCTTCTCAATTTTGGGTAATCGAGTTTTTTGACTGGTTTTGTTTTTCTCTCATGCATAAATAGGCACAGAGTTAGGTCATCGAGTTTTCTAATTAAAACTACCTAACAGCAAACAAGCAAAATCATTCATTGAACAAGCAAAAATCATTAAAAAATACAAAGAAAATCAGTCGTTCAAATGCTGTAACTACTGATTTTGGTACAAGGAAAATTAGCAGTCAAAATTTTTCAAAGGTGATTGCAATTCCAAAAACAGCACTAGCAAATCTAGGACGTTCATCTACAATGAATGTAGAACTAGTACAAGAAAACGGAGAGAAATTTCTCAAACTGTCTCTCAAAAAAGGAGGCAAAAGAAAATGAGTACAGAACCAATTCCATACATCAAGTGGGGTGATTATACATCTCATGATGAGAATAATCCCGATGTTTTGGAAATCAAAGTCTCTGATCTTGTTACATTTGACACGGAATATTCTGTAAACGTTCAAGTGTTACTAAAAACAGTAAATGGACTAGAATACAGGATTCTTCCTCTCAAGTCCAATACATCTCTAAATGCATCACTGTTTAATCAGTGGAGCAAAGGAGTAAGAGAAAAGAAGATCAAAAAAGATACCAGATTCAAGTTATTTACTTGGATTGGAGAGTCCAAAAATGGTTTTCCAATTAGACGGTTCAGGACGAACCTCTAATTTTTTGGTGATACTAATGAATGAAAAAATAAAAAAACTACAACAAAGACTAGTTGCTCTGAGAATATTTCCAAACAACAAGGAAGTAAAGATACTGCGAGAAAGAATAAAAAAACAACTTGCAAGACTAGAAAAACAAATTCCAAAGAAAAGCAAATCAAAAAAAGAACCAAACCAATCTCGGTCTGGAAAACTGAAAAGATATCACAACTATATCAGACAAATAAGAAACAACTATCCAAATTTGTCATATGGTGAAATTCGCAAACAACTAACCAAGAGACGTCAAGGAAAACCAAGCAAGATACCTGATGTGATATGGCAGACTCCATCGGGATAACTGATTACAAGGATCTCTCAAAGTTATACACGGGGCGAACACAAAACAGAGACCTTGCACAAACCTATCTGCATGACATCCATGGCGTAGACACTGAGACTTGGAATGGCGACATATTCCTAATTGCCGACTCTGATGGGCGATATTTGGATAAAATTACGCCTAATTCAGTCATTAATTTCCTCTTTTCAAAGAAATTTGAGAATGCTTGGAATTTCTTTTACAATATAGAGTATGATGCAGGGGTGATTCTAAAACTATTAGGAAATAGACTGAATATCTTCAAAACTACTAAAAATCTTCATTTCACATATAATGATTATACTCTAGATTACATCCCAAAAAAGAGGCTACGCGTATCCAAAGGTCATCACTCTCGAATATTTTTTGACATTGCACAATTTTACCAATCCAGTCTGGTTGACGCATATCAAAAAAATATCAGAAAACTAGACGAGCAATACCTTGCAATGAAAGATAAACGAGACCAGTTCTCACCTACGTACTATAGAAGGCACACAAACAAAGTAAGACAATACTGTATTGATGACTGCATCATGACAAAAGAACTCTCACAGCATTGGGTGAAAATATTTCATGATGCATTTTTGTTTTATCCAAAGAGATGGATTAGCTCAGGATACTTGGCAGAAAAGGTTCTATTCAATCATGGAATTGATATCCCAAAGTTCAACTCCATACCATATCCAATTCAAGACTTGGCGTACCGTTCAAGTTTTGGTGGTCGCTTTGAGATTCTAAAACGTGGGTTTATTGGAAAAGCGTATCTATATGATATTAATTCTGCATACCCTAACGCATTTTCAAATATTCCTGATCTAAACAATGGCAAATGGTTGCATAGAAAATCAGTACATCAAGATGCAAAGATTGGATTTTTTAGAATATTGGCAGACATTCCTGATGAAAAATATATTCCAGCATTTCCATTTAAGGCAAATGGAACTGTACTTTTTCCATCAGGCAAATTTGAGACATATGTTACATTGCCAGAATTACTTGCATGTGAAAAAAAATGGTACAAGATTCTAGACTCTTTTCAATTTATTCCAAAAACAAATCATTTACCATATCGAGAATTTATTGAAAATTTATATGAAAAAAGAATGACATTAAAAAAACAAAACAATCCAATGCAGTTACCATTAAAGATAATTCTCAACGCGATATACGGAAAGACAGGTGCAAATACTAACAGGATATCTGGAAATATCTTCATCCCTGTAATTTTTTCACATATCACGGGATACACACGTGCACAACTATACAACATGGTAAAAGAGCATGGAATTGAGCGTGATGTAGTGTTTTTTGCTACAGATTCTATCTGTTCTACGCGTAAATTGGACATAGATTCTACTAAACTAGGTGAATTTTCATTTGATAATGAGGCAGATGACGTAGAGGTGTTACAAAATGGAATTTATCGATTCAATTCATGGAAAAAGAGGGGTCTTGGAAAACTAAATGGCAAGGATATTGAGCATCTGGATACATTTGAGAAGGATGGAAAGTTATTCATAAAATATCTGGAGAAAAGAAACACTACTCTAAAGATGGCAATAATTCAAAATAAAATCTCAGATATTGGAAAGATAAAACCAAAAGTCAAGGAAATCAATATCAATGCAGACAGAAAGAGACAATGGGTTGAAAAACTAACTGGAATCAATGATGGATCATTCAATGATTCAATGCCGTTATCACTAAACTGGATAAGTAAAGATAACATCTAGTTTTGAAATATTGAAATAAAATTTATTTTGAAATTATTTCAAAATTAGGTGATTTAAAAATTTTTATAAAATTTTACTATAATTCAATCATTATAAAATAACCCTTAAAACAATATTCTGTGCGTAATTATGAAATCATTTCAATATTATTATAAAATCAGGCATGAAATTTTACTAAAATCATTTTAAAATCAGGCGTGAATTTTGATAATATGCAAAACAATATTGTTTCATTTAGAAATTATTTTATTTTAAAGTTATTTTTAGCATCTGTAATGTCAAAATTAAACTACATCCATTGACTTTATGTTTTGATCATTCGTTGTTGTAATTGTAAAACATTAGCACATTCGTTGATTGTTTTAATTCGTTGATTTAATGCGGTTTTCAGGCGTGAATGACGCTATTTTTTGTGTATTGTTACAATGATAAAAAGAAAAAATACAAAGATTGTGTTAATGACTTAATGTTTCACATATAAGCAAATAGAACAACATAGAAAATTTTAAAAAAATCTATTGAAGAATTAACTATTATATTAGAAGAGAAGTTAAAATATTTTTAAAAATATCTAATTGCAAACAAATTTGCTCTCTGTATCTCCTACTTCTGTTAACTCACAAACAAAGGTATTGCCAACTGTTCTCGGTATAATTGCATCATATTTTGCATTTATCTCAAAAGTTAATTCTTTTGAATTCAAAGGCATCTTCACTCTTTCACAATAAGCCTTAGACTCTTGAGCTCCAAGTGTTTGGAAATTAGTAAATGAGTTACATTCTTCACAAATGGCATTTGTGTTTATAGAAACTTGAAAATTACTAGCAGGAATCTCGCCTGAAGGTATTGCCTGCCCTTGATTTTCTATTCTAAAACATACTTGTGACCATAATCGATTATTCTCAGAATATATTGAAATTGGAATATCTTGACCTCCATAAAGTGTAGAATCAGGATGATTCATTGCTATCATAATCGTTGGTGAACTAACAACATAAAATACAAGTCCAAGTATTCCTCCAATTACTACTATGACAATACTTGCATTTGATAGATTACTCATAATATATGAAATGAATAGGGGTATTAAAATCAAAATCTATCACACTAAACGATAATCTTAATTCATGTAGTTACTCTCGAAAAACATGTCAGAACTTTTTGGAAATGATCCTTTTCTTAGAATCGTAAATGAAGAAGTAGAAAAAGTTCTAAAAACACATGAGAATACTGACGGGATTAGAGCAAAGGCAGATGTCTTAACAGATGCCTATGAAAAAGCTCTTCTTCGCTATATTGATCTTGTCAAAAACATGAACAGTGAGACTTTTGATAAATTCATTGATGGTAGAAGAGTTGAAATATCGAAATTAGCTAAAAACAACAGTAATGCTCTTTTAGACACATCTCCTCAAAATACTGATCCAGATTTTAAAAATAGTCTTGCATTGGCAATGGAACCTGAAGACGATTTTATAGACAATGTTGGTAAGAAAATAGAGAAACTGGGTTTAGATGGAAACGATTATTCTAGATTGTTTCTTGTTGATTTTACCTCTAAACTTGAATTATTTCAAATGATGATTGGATATTTTGTAGAAATTTGGCCGTTACTTGAAATTGATGCCATCGTAAGAAAACATTTCAATTCTGATTTTCAATGGCCACTGGCAGTATCTCTTTTAGCAACACAGGAAAATCTTGTAAAGAAAAAACTCATAGATTTAAAAATGACAAAGCCTGAAATCGAACAATTTCTAAAACAAAAAGGAAACAATTTTGCACAACTAGTAGAATTACTTGCTGAGAAAATTCAATCAGATGAAAAGAGAACGGTTAATGTATCTTTTTTCAAATCTTCTGCACTAAGAGAAGTGCGAAATAAAATTGAGCATGGGGGATTTGATATTAAAGTGACTAAAGATGATGTTTTAGGATTATTGGCAGATCTTAAAAAATTTGAAAAAGAACTCTTTCCACAATAATTAAATTTTATCTATGCTGTCTTTCTGGATACAGCACAATTTTACTCACAAAGAGGGGGGATTCCCTTTTTTATTGAACTTCAATCATGGTTTCAGTTCTATCCACGCCAGTGATTTTTTGGATTTGATTTGCCACTTCTTTTATCTGGCCTAGCTCTTTGACCTCAATTATGGCAACTGCATCAAACTGTCCGCTGGTAGGAAAAGAGTCGGTTATAGAAGTAATCTTACGTAATCTAGCAGCTATGAGTTTTTTTGGTGATTTTACTAAAATGATTGCTCTTACCATCCTAAATTAACCTCCACTTCAATCAATGTCTCAGTAGTTACAATCTCTTTGATTTTTTTGAAATCAATTACCATATTATTGATTTCGTCAATATTTCCTTGCAAAAGAACACTAACATCTGCTCTTCCAGAGACAATCATTATCTGTTTTAGAATTTTACGTTTTTTCTTTAAAATTTCAACGACAGAGTCTACTTTACCAGGTTTAACCGTAATCAGACACAATGCACGCATGTATAGTGTATGTTATCGAATCTGATAAAGATTCCTAGTCAAATGCTTCTTGGGAGCGAGCCTCTTCTAAATATGCACGTCTTTCTTCGTTTACTTTTTCTTGATCAATTTCTATATCATCATCAACAATAACAATTCCCATATCATCACTTGGTTCTTCTTTGATTTTTTTGGATTTTCCTTTAGATTTAACGTCTTTAGATGTTGCAGGTGTTTTCTTTGCAGGTGTTTTCTTTGCAGGTGTTTTCTTTGCAGGTGTTTTCTTTGCAG
>NZ_JBBDLU010000003.1:0-185169 GCF_040878665.1 Candidatus Nitrosopumilus sp.
TAATTACTCAGAGTATGATTCTATTTACCAAGCAGTGGGATTAGAAGAGCCAAAAACTACACCACCAGTGATTACAGAAGAGCCAAAAAAAGAGAAGAAATATGGAATTTGTGGACAAGGAACAAAATTAATTGATGGAGTATGTACGATTATAGAAAAATCGATTGTAAAACCAGCTGCAAAGCCTTGGTGGAAATTTTGGTAATATACAAAGTTAAGTTTTAATCATAATGTTTTGTGAATATCAACATGGGCAAACTAAGTAGAAATCTCAGAATTTGTGGGGAGTGTGGAATTGCATATACTTCTGTTAGCTTTACAAAATACATTGATCAGTGTCCTATTTGTAACTCTAGAAGATTTGAAGTTTTTACAACATCAAAAATAAAAGAAGATTAATTTTTCAACATAGATTTTTTAGTAGAGTAAATTTTTGATATGTATTGTCTGAAGATCCGGAAATTGCAAAAATAATGCAAAAAAAACTCGAGGAGATGCTAAAACAAAAAAACGAGCCTAAAATCGAGCCTGGAATAATTGACTTGAATGAGTCAAATTTTGATAGAGTAATATCTGCTGAAAATCCAACACTAGTAGATTTTTGGGCAGAATGGTGCGGTCCATGTAAATCCATGCATCCAATCTTTGAGAGTCTCTCAAAGAAATACCCCAATGTAAAATTTGCAAGAGTAAATGTGGATCAAAACCAAAACATATCGATGAGATTTGCAGTGCAATCAATTCCTACGTTTATCATGTTCAAATCTGGACAAATTGTAGATAAAATGATGGGAGCAGTTGGTGCACCTGGAATTCATATGATTTGTAAAAAACATTCAAGTTAGTAACCGTATATCGGTTCTTTTTCTCGCTGGATTCTTACAATATCATTTAGTACTTCTTGTTCTTCAGTACTAAGTTTATGCATGAATTTGTTGAGAAGTAGTTTTGCTTCATGTGATGGAGGAAATGTATAGTATACTTCTTCTTCAAATATTTGTCGTCCAATTGTTACATTGTTGACAGAACATGCAACCTCATCTCCTGTTTTTGCAGTTGTAACTGTTTTTTTATCTAGTTGTAGTTGATGTATCTCACCTACTTTGCGTCCAGACATATTCATAAATGGAATTTTATGTTTTAGAGTTCCCACATCTACACGAACACCAAATACTGCAGGATTGTTATTTCGGAAAACCATTCCCTTAAGAAAACTAAATTTTGCAATTGGTGTTAGTTCTGCAAACATAGAGTCCTCTGCATGTGCAGAGTCTTCTTCTACCCATGCATTGTAGTTATCAATGAGGCTGTAAATTACTTTGTCCTCAAAAATTTTGATGTGACTTGCTTCTGATTCATCTTTTGCATCAGGTAATACTTTGACATTAAATGCCAAAACAATACCAAGATGTCTGTCTTTTTCTTTGATTGCTTTTGCCTCTATTACATCTCGTCTGTTTACAGGACCAATGTCAGCTTTTGCAACAGGGACTTGAGAGCGTTTAAGCATTTCAACTATGGCCTCAAGTGAGCCTATAGTATCACATTTGAGTACAATACCGTCAGTCTCTGTATCGACAAAAACAGATTTCATTTCAGATTCAATGAGTTTGGTAAATCTTGCAATCTCTTCGTCATTTGATGCAACATAAAGAGTACTACCAGGTAAAACGCCTTCAAGATCAGGTGATGCAATTTTCAGTCCAGCTGCTGCTTGCACTTGAGATACTGGTTTGAATTTATCTCGAGGGTCACGCATCTCATCAAGCGGTTTTGGTAAGAGTAGAGCTTTGGGTTTTGTAACTATCACACCATCTCGTTTTGCAACAACAATGCTGTTTTCTTTTTTGATTATTCCATCAATGAGAATAATATTTGCAGTCTGTCCTAGGCCCACTTCATCTTTTACTTCAAGTACTATACCACGTGGCTCTTTTTCTTCTTGGTTGAGTCTTTTTTGAAGATATTGCTGAGTTAGACCCACCAAAACGCCTAGCAATTCAGGAATTCCCACACCAGATCTTGCAGAGATTGGAACTATCGCAATTTCTGATTTAAAGTCCTTTACTCGATAAAATGCTTCAGACTGATATCCCAATATAGATAGAGTTCCAACTACATCGTAGATCTTTTGATCAAGATCAGTTTGGATTGATGCATCTTGTTCTTTAATTGCCTGTGAGATGAATTTAGTTTCAGATTTTCGCCATCCAGATATTTGATCACATTTGTTTAATGCAACAACAAATGGTACTTTTCTGCTCTGAAGAATTTTTAGGCTCTCATTTGTCTGTGGTTGAAACCCACGATTAACATCAACTACCAAAATTGCAATATCAGCAGCTGATCCGCCTCTAGTACGAAGATTTGTAAAGACTTCGTGTCCTGGAGTATCAATTACTAAAAGTCCAGGAACTTGTGTTTCTGATTGTTCAAGTTTTTTGTATAATGGACCACATGTTTCTTTGATTGTTTCAGTTGGAAGAAAACTTGCACCAATATGCTGTGTGATACCACCTGCTTCTCTACCTTGAACACCAGTACCACGTATTCTATCTAAAAGAGATGTTTTTCCAGAGTCTACGTGACCAAGAACTGCCACTATGGGCTGACGTATTTGCAAACCAGATCACTCAAACGCTACCCTCGATTCGTGATCAAAACTTTCTTGTGAATCAGATGCATGAATAATATTTTCACTGAATCCTAATCCAAAGTCCCCTCTAATAGAGCCAGGATCTGCTTCAAATGATTTTGTTGCACCAATCATTATTCTTGTAGTAGCAATTGCATTATTGCCTTCAATGATTGCAGCAACTACAGGTCCTGATGTGATAAATGATGTTAGTTCACCAAAGAATGGTTTGTCCTTGTGTACACCGTAAAAATTTTCAGCTTGTGCTTGAGTAAATGTAAACATCTTTAGTTTCAAAAGCTTGAATCCCTTTCTTTCAAATCGAGATACTACTTCGCCAACTAGATTTCTAGCTACAGCGTCAGGTTTTACAATGAATAAAGATTTTTCAGTCAATTCTACTTTTTACGAATTCCGCCTTTGACGTATTTCTTGGTCCACTTTAATTTTCTTGGATCACGTTTAAGATCTAGCATATTTTTTTTGCATTTTGCAGAACAGAACCATAGAACAGTTCCATCATTTTTAGCAAGCATAGTACCAGATCCTTTTGCAACAGGTCGGTCACAGAAACTACACGGTTTAACTAAAAGACTCATCTTAACACCTAATGAATTTTCTTTGCTTCTCTCTCTGTTTCTCTTAGCATTAGAATTTCTCCTAATCTAACAGAACCCTTGACGTTTCTGGTAAGAATTCTTCCTCTATCTTTTCCAGTAAGAACTTTAACTCTAACTTGAATCACTTCACCAGCAATGCCGGTTCTTCCAACAATTTGAATAATTTCAGATTGAACTACTTCTTCAACTGTACTCATTGGTCGGTCTTACCGCCTTTAATTTTAGCAATGGTTGATACAACTTGGTCTACAATGTGTTGTGCATCACCAGCATCCAAAATTGCTGCAGCGGCAGAAGTGATATCAATACCTAATGATTTGCCTAATTCTTGTTTACTTGGTACAAAGGCATATGCTGCGCCTTGTTCCTCACATAGAATTGGAAGATGTGCTACTACCTCTGCTGGCTCTACATCTTCAGCGATTACAATTAATTTACTAGTTCCACGTTCAATTGCCTTGGTTGCTTCGTTGGTTCCTTTCTTGACTTTACCGCTAGTAGATGCAACTCTAACGGCCTCTAAGATTGGACCGACGAGGTCTTCTGGCGTCTCAAATTTAACATAATATGATTTTCCCATACTTCGTCACCCTAAGGGTTCATTCTCCATTCTATCCATCGATGCGGTTGGTTTTAAAAGTGTTATCTGGAAATGATAGAACTAACTTTTGCGACATATTCTGACATTAAAGTATCCAATTTGTCCTGACTTTCAGCTTCGGCATAGATTCTAACAATTGGTTCAGTACCACTGGGTCTAACCATTACCCAGTTTTTAGGATCAAAGTTAATCTTTATTCCATCACTAGTATCAGAGTTTGGAAACTCGGTTTTTAATAAAGAAATTAGTTCTGGAACTTTTTTTGAAGGACAAGAAACTTTGTCCTTTGTTGTAAATGATGGTGGTAAACTAGCAATCTCTTCACTAAGAGATTTTTCAGTACTTGCCAACATATCAAGCATTAATGCCAAAGTCATACATCCATCCCTAACTTGATTATGTTTTCCATACATAAATCCGCCATTTTCTTCAAATCCAATTAGTGCATTAGTTGGAACCATTTTGCGTGATACTTCAACACTTCCAACTTTTGTACGAATTACTTTGGAATTAAATTTCTCAGCCAACACTTCAATGTTAGATCCTGAATTCAAGCAAGTAACAACAAGAGAGTTTGGATTTTTCTTTAGTATGTGTTGTGTAAGAATTAGTGCAGACTTGTCACCAGTTAGTATACCACCATTATTATCACAGAATATACTTCGATCACCGTCTCCATCAAATGCAATTCCTACATCTGCATTGTTATCTATTACAATCTTTGATAGTTCAGAAAGATTTTGCGGTGTAGGCTCTGATCCACGTCCTGGAAATTTACCGTCAATATTTTGATTTACAAGAAATGTTTCACACTGTAGCATCCTACAAAAATCAGGAGCAGATACTGCCTGTGCACCATTACCTAAATCTAAAACAACTTTGAAGTGTTTTGATTCTATTAGTTTAGAATCAACATGTGAAACAATTCCATTCACATATGTTTGAATTGCTCTATCTTCTGTTCCTGTAATTCCCCATTTCTCAGGATTT
Organism: Candidatus Nitrosopumilus sp.; assembly: GCF_040878665.1. Taxonomy (GTDB): domain Archaea; phylum Thermoproteota; class Nitrososphaeria; order Nitrososphaerales; family Nitrosopumilaceae; genus Nitrosopumilus. The sequence continues at coordinate 4,847 of NZ_JBBDLU010000003.1, forward strand.
GTTATCCATCTTTTTTGCATATAGATGTCTTCAATGATTAATTCATCTCCGCGTGAGATCTCAACTCCATCTTTTGCAGCAGGTTTGATTCCATTGTATTGTGGTGGATTGTGAGATGCGGTGATCATCAGTCCACCAGAATATCCCAAACTCTTTACTGCAAATTCAAGACAAGGGGTAGGAACAATTCCTGCAACATTGCAATCAATTCCTATTGAATTAAGAGCAGCACTTACAACTTTACAAATAACAGGACTTGATTCTCTTCCATCATATCCAATCAATATTGGTCCTTTTTCAAAATAAGTTCCAATTGCCAAAGTCATATCATGAACAAATTCTAATGTGAGATCTTCAGAGAACACTCCACGAATTCCATTTGTTCCGAAAAATTTCGCCACAATACTGTGCAATAATAGATAAATTTGTGTTTAATGGCAACTCCGTTGCGGGAGTCGCCCAGCCTGGTCAAAGGCGTAGGGCTTAGGACCCTATATCTTAGGATTTCGTGGGTTCAAATCCCACCTCCCGCACCATTATGATTTCACTTAATGATTAATAATGAGAAAATCTTCAGCAAACAAGTCATGAAAAAAACAGTGGTAGGAATTACAGTTGTAGGTAAGGATAGAGAAGGAATTGTAGCTACGTTTACAAATTTTGCATTCTCTAAAGGTGGAAACATTGAGAAAGTGAATCAAAATGTAATCAAGGGTCTTTTCGGAATGTATCTAGAAGTATCTTTTTCAAAAACAGTCGATGTAAAAAAATTTGATGTAGAGATTCAAAGCTTAGCCAAGAAAGAAAAAATGGATGTAAGTACACATCACGAGACTAATTCAGAGAAAAATATTGCAGTACTAGTAACAAAAGAACCACTTTGTCTGCAAACAATTCTTGCTAGTCAGAAATTCCTCAAAGGAAAAATTTCAGTTATAATCGGTACAGAAAAAACGCTAGAACCACTAGCAAAAAAAGCAAAGATCCCATTTGTTACAATAGATGACAAAGATCAACAAAAAGCAGAAGAGAAAATCATTATAGTATGCAAAAAATACGACATAGATTTGATCTCACTTGCAAGATACATGAGAATACTTAGTCCTAATTTTGTTTGGAGATATCCAAACAGGATAATTAACATTCATCCATCATTGTTACCTGCATTTCCAGGAGCTTTGGCTTATGCACAAGCCTATGAGAGAGGTACTAAGATTATTGGTGTTACAGCGCACTATGTAACAGAGAACTTGGATCAAGGACCAATTATTTTCCAAGATTCTTTCAAGGTAAACCCAGATGATACATTGGATAAAATTAAAACAAATGGTCAAAAGTTAGAGGCAGATACATTACTCAAAGCAATAAAGATGCATTTGGAAAACAAGCTTGAAGTTCGTTGGAGAAAAGTTCACATAAAATCAAAGTGAATTAGATGGCAAATATCAAAACTCAATTCGATCCTGAGATTAGAAAATTAATCACAAAGAAAAAACAAGCTGCAGTGATCCCAGTAGGCTCAATTGAACAACACGGTCCACACTTGCCTGTGTCAACTGACTCTGATATTGTAACTGAGGTGGCAAAAAGAATTGCCGAAAAAAATGGATACCTATTGTTACCTACACTCAACTACGGAGTCTCATTTGAGCATGCACCATTTTTTAATTTGAGTATAAGAGAATCAACTCTACGTACTGTTCTTACTGACTTGTGTGTATCATTATTATCAAATAATATCAAATCAGTTTTCATAATTAATGGCCATCATGGAAATTTAAAACCAATAAAGAATCTAGATGTGAAACTAAAAGAAATCTCAAATAACAAGCTGCATGTATTTCCATTATCATATTGGCATTTTATGCAAAGAGAGTTTGATCATGCCGGATTTGTAGAGACATCACTAATGCTGGCAATTTCAAAAAATGTGAAAATGAAATTAGCAAAAAAAGGAATAACAACTGATGGAATGACAAAGCAGGAAATAGTAAAACTTGGCAAATTAGCTAACCAATCATTTCCCAAAGCTACGAAAAATGGCATTTGGGGAGATCCAAGAAAAGCTACAAAAAATCACGGAGAGATGATTTTATCTGAAATCATCAGAAATCTCGGAAAAAAGTGTCAAACTTGCCTTACTGGGCATAGCTCTTAGTTACACCAATGGAAATTTAATATAATCCCTTGATAGCATGGTCAATAAGTGAAATAGATGTCCGTTGATATGGCAGTAAAAGTATTGGATGAGAGTATCAATCAAGTAGTATTGATAAAACTCAAAGGAAACAAGACCATTAGAGGTACTCTTCTTGGTTTTGACCAACACATGAACCTGCTACTCGATTCTTCAGAGGAAATCCCATCTGAAGGCGATTCTAAGAGCCTTGGAAGCATCGTAGTCAGAGGAGACAATGTCGTAATGATATCTCCTCCACCAGCACATTAGGTGATTTGTAATGACTCGAGGCACAACTTCTATGGGTGGTTTTACAAAGAAGAAAGTTCACATTAGATGTAGACGATGTGGTAAAAACTCACTTCACAAACGTCACCACCAATGTGCAAGTTGTGGATTTCCAGAGGCTAAACGCAGAAAGTATTCCTGGATTAAATGGTATACATAGATGCAAGAAATTGTTCTTATTCTTAGTTCATTAGCAGGTGTTGCTACAGCAGCTGCTGTACGAAAAATGCCTAGAGACAAAAATCAATTACTCAGCCTTGGTGCCAGCTCACACATCAAAAATCAAATCAATTCATTGAAAATTGAAAAAGACATTCTAACTAAAACTATTTCAAGATTATACCAAACAGACTCAGAATTTTCTAAAATTCAAAAAGACAAGTTATTGCTAAAATACCAACATCAGTTGGGAGTTATTTTAGCTAGACTGGAAAAATTAGAGCAAGCAAGTCATCACCCAGACCTGGGTCCAATTGGTGATGGTTTGATTACATTGATGGATCAGAAATTATCAAAACTAGATGATAGATTATACGAATTATCATCAAAGATAATTACTAAAGTTGAAACACCAGTAAAAGAACAAAAAGTAGAGCAAGAGTCAAAACAAAAAACCTCAAACATATTTGACTTTTCTAAACCAAAAGAAAACAAAGTAGAATCAATTGAAGTTCCTACAAAATCAAGACAGTCATTTGAGATAACGACATTAACAAACATTTCAAAAACAGAACCAAAGTTCCCAATGTTTGAAGCAGCAAAACAAGTCATAAAACCAATGCCACAACCAAGAGTAGTTCAAACAGAGTTAATCAAACCAAAAGAGGAAATTGTGCAAGAAATCATACAACCAAAACCAAAAGTGGAGGACAAAATTGAGATCATTCAATCAGTTACACAAAAACCAGAGATTACATTTGAGACTAAACCAGACATAAACAAAGAAGTTACAAAAATTACAGAGCACAAAGCACTTCCAGAACCAACAGTACAAAAACTAACTACATTAGATGATGACTTTGATGAAGATGCAGATGATTTAGATAAAATCAAAGGCGACATCATGCGAGTTCTATCAAAGCTTGATCAAGCAGAGGTAGAATAATTGACGTATGATGATGCCATAAAGGCATTGTCAAATGATGCATTAAAGTTTGTTAAAGACAATTACATTATAGGGTTAGGCAGTGGACGAGCTGCAACAGAACTTGTAAAATCACTTTCAAAATTAATCAAACTAAAAAACTATAACATTCAAGGCATTCCAACATCATTACAAATTAAATTAATTGCAGAGAAAGGAGGAATTCCACTAGTGAATGCTGATCAAGTAGAATACATTGATGTGGTATTTGATGGTGCAGACCAGGTTGATTCACAAAAATTTGTAATCAAAGGTGGTGGTGGCGCATTATTACGAGAGAATATTCTATTTAGTCTTGCAAAGAAAGTTGTTGTGATGGCAGACAAGACAAAATTTGTAAAAAATTTCACAAGAACCGTGCCAGTAGAAGTTCATCCACTAGCAAGAAGTTCAGCTACTAATTCAATTAAAAAGTTAGGTGGTAAAGTACACATACGAACACTAGATAGAGGATATCCATTCTTTACAGAAAATGGAAACATAATTTTGGATTGTGATTTTGGAATAATAAAAGATCCAAAAACACTTAGTCAAAAAATTAAACAGACAGCCGGTGTTTTAGAGTCAGGAATATTCTTGAGAAAGCCTGATGTAATTTACAAAGCCAAAGACAAGGGTAAATTCGATATTCTTTAGATTAGTGTCCTGCATCAGGATTATCATGTCTAATGGAGTTCATGAAATCTTTATGCTGTAACAGCAATTCGATCATTTGATCTCTCAAATCAGCATCATCCATTACTCCATTAAGCATAGGTTCCATCATTTGATGAGACATTATAGCTATGTGAGAAGGATCCTCCATCATCATTGTATGCATGTCTTTAGCCATCTTGGAATTTATCCACACATAATGAATCATGTCCATCATTTTATCAGAACTAGACATAGTATGAGAGTTCATTGAGTGTGAAGTGTAATTAGGACACCATGGGCAGTTATCCAATCTCATTTTTTCTTGCATTTTCTCACACATTGGACATCCCATCTCAGAGTCACCGTGGCTCATACCTTTATCATGGCCCATGCTTGAGTTATCATGATCCATTCCACAACTCATTGAGCTAGTGTGATTATCCATTGAATCATTTTTACTATCACATGTTGATGAGTCATGATTCATGCTTACATTCATTGGTTGATGAATAGAATCCATCCATTGTGAATTCATTTTCAGATGAGTTTCCATGTTAGGATGATTCTTCATTGTATGAATCATTTTCTCACGTAATTGAGGATCACTAGTCATTGGAGCTAACATATTTTTTAATAATTCAGGGTTTTTTTTCATTTGAGAAACCCAATCATTAATTGTACTCTTCATAATTATAGGATTTTTTTGCATCATTTCATGCCAGTGATACATTAGATTCTCATTTGTTACCATGCTATTCATCAGACTGTTCATCATCTCTGGATTTTTGTCCATGATTGATTGATTATGAGGGGCATATCCTCTCTCAACTAATTTCAAATATGTAGTTGGCATTACACATGCAGGGTTACCATTGCTTTTTTGTAATAATAAATGTCCAGATTTGCAAGTTAACATATCAGGATCAGCAAATTTCTTCCATTGTTGAAGTGGAGTCATCTCTTGAGCAAATGAGTTAGTAAATGTGGGACTCAAAGTAATTGTAATAACCATCATAAATAGAAACATGAAATGAAAATTCAATAATACAATTTGATATTTTTCTCATAAAAAGTAATCGCAAATAATCAAATTTGCCAATCTAAGAATCAGTTTATTTTGAAAACAGGTTAATTTTTCTATCTACTAGTTTGCCATGTCCTAGTTTTCCAATCACTTCAAAGTTATCAGCAACAATCTCGCCTCTGACAATTGTTTTAACAGGCCATCCTGTAAGATTTCTTCCCTCGTATACAATATAGTCAGAGAATCCTCCAAACAGATCAGATGTGACTTTTTTCTCTTTTTTCAAATCCAACATTGTAATGTCTGCATCAGAATTTTTCTCAAGAGTTCCTTTTTGTGGATACATTCCAAAGATTTGAGCAGCATTTTGACTAGTAAATCGAACAAACTGCTCCAAAGTAATTCTATTTTTCTTAACTCCATCATTGAGCAGAATAGGAATCACAGTTCCAATGCCTGGAAATCCGGCTAGAGCGCTCCAAACATTATCACCGCCAAGCTTTAGTTTGAGCTGATTTGCAACATGATCCGTCCCTATTGTATCAATATGGTTGTTAGATAATGCATTCCAAACTACCTTTTGATCATCTTCTGTTCTAATTGGAGGCATTACCTTTGCAAGATATCCTGATTGCTTTTCATAAGAGAGTGTAAGGTAGTGAGGACATGTCTCGACAAAAATTTTTGTTCCAAGTTTTTTCTCTTCTTCAATTTGTTCTAGTGCTCTGGCAGAGCCAATGTGGACAAAATAAATCACACAGTCATAATCTCGTCCAAACTTTGAAACAGTTTTAATTGCTTTAGCTTCAAATTCAGGAGAACGGCTAAAAGACCATGCAGATAATCCATCTTGATTTTTTTCTTTTGCGGTTTTAATTCCACATCCACATGATTCATAATCTTCAGCATGAACTAGAACAGGACAACCAAGTTCAGCTGCTGCCTTTACAGTTTGTTTGACTAGCTCATCAGTTACATTTACTTGTGCTGCAACAAGACTTGTAGAGTCAGGTGGCATGTCCATATACACATGACCGACTTCTCCCCCAAGATTCATGTAAATTTTAAAAGATGTGATGCCTTTTTCAATACAAAAATTCATCTCGTTGATTTGTTGTTGAGTAAAAATAGAAGCATGTATTGTATAATCGATATAATGATTGTGAGATGCAGCATCAAGTTGAGATTGTAATGATTGTGAAAATGGATTACCTAATCGAAGCATTCTCATCATTGTAGTTATTCCACCAATTGCTGCAGCATGTGATTCAGTTTTTGCTGCTTGGTTAATTGGAGAATAAACACCATAGTGAACATGAGTGTCAATTGGTCCAGGTATTGAGACTAGTCCGTTGCCATTAATTTTATTGTCACACGCAGGAGTATCATTTGTAAATCCTACAATTTTTCCTTCATCAATTAAGATATTCTTATCCACCATTCCTTGAGGAAGGATAACATGTGAATCAACAATTACAGTATCATATGTCATCTGGAAAGTTTATGCGCTGCAGGCTATTATGCGTTAAGATAATCATGTTTGAATGAAATGTTATTGGAATAATAAGATTAAAGCATGTTAAGAATCGATTATTGTTGTGAGATCAACACAGATTATCGCTCTATTAGTAGTAGCTCAAATTGTCACTATTTCTGTTAGTTTCGGGTCGCTATACATAATAGAAGTTCAAGAAGCAAATTCTACAAATCATGTAAACATTGCAGGTAAAAATGAAATGTATGCTGCACTAACATTCCATGAAATTGACAGATATAATGCAGGTATCACATCTAAAATTCAGATTGATAGGATTTTTGATGAATATTCTCAAAACATTCTACTTTTAAAATACGGTGGAATTTTTTTAGATGATTCTATAAAACCAGTCCCAGAAAGAGATATGCCAGATTTATTAGTTGTTGAAAAAAAATTTTTAGAATTACAAACTCTTACTAATAATCTAAAAGAACCAGGTGTGAAGATGACCAGTGAATACATCATCAAACTAGAACAAGTCGAAGCTGAATTATTTGATGCGTCTCAAACATTAACAGAAAAACTCACAATCAAATCCAATGAAACAATAAAACAAAAAGAGAACTTGGGATTGATTTTACCTATAATTAATGCAATAGTGTATGTTGTAACAATTTATACAATATTTCAAACGCTGAAACGAGAGAATAGACAGATACAAAGATTGGAAAAACTCTATACAATCGGTCAGATGGCATCAAGACTAGCTCACGACTTGAAAAATCCTCTTACAGTAATCAAATCTAGTCTTGACATGTTAGAAGTAAAATATGTTGAGAAAAATGAATTTACACAAACAGTACTTGATAGAATGAAAAAATCTATCAAAAATATAACGCATATTATAGATGATGTATTAGAATATGCACGAACAAAAGAATTGAATGTATCTAAATCATCAGTGTTGCAGATTCTTAATCAATCTGTTTCCAGTATTAGTTTTCCTGAAACTGTAACAATAAAACTACCACAAAATGATGTTGTGATAGAATGTGACAATATGAAATTACAATCAATTTTTGTAAATTTATTCACTAATGCATTGTACGCTATGGAGAACAATGGAGAAATATCAGTTAAAATAGATGAAACAAATACTGGGGTAAAAATTTCTGTTACTGATTCAGGCTCTGGAATTCCAAGAGATATTTTGCCTCACGTATTTGAACCATTATTTACATCAAAACCAACAGGTACAGGTTTAGGATTAGGTATTTGTAAAAATATTATCGAACAACATAATGGGAAAATTTCTGTTACAAATAACCCAACAACTTTCACTATAGAACTACCTAAAGCGTAGTTCCATAATGAAGATAGAATTTAGGCAGTTTTTGAGAAAATGAATAAAAGAACAACGCAAAGAGGTAGTTTACGGGCCGGTGGTTTAGTGGTATAATGCCTCGTTCGCAACGAGGATGTCGAGGGTTCAATTCCCTCCCGGTCCATTTTTCTGTTTTCGGACATAATTTTTGTGAAATATTTTGAAAAATATGTCAGACAATATAAAATCTAAAAAAATGTGGTTATAACAATATCATAATTGTTTGTACACATACATGATTTTAGAAGTACACTATCATTCACCAATTAAATCATAATTTTACATTGATAGTGTCATCAATGAATATGAAATTAATAATATATGCAATTTTCACACAGTCTCATTATAGGATTTCTCATAATCACTGCAATATCTGGGGTTATTGGAATAGTTTCGCTATACCAGTTTATTACAATTATAGATTCACTTAAAACCGCAGTTCCAGAATCAATTGAAGATTTTAAAACAAAAGCATCCATTTTAGAAAGTGATAGATTGATAATATATTATGATGAAATTTTGACACAATCAGCAAGGAATTATGTTTTTACTCAGGATGAGAAATGGAAAACAAGGTATCTTCAGACTGAACCAATTTTAGATAAATTAATCAAAGAGCCATACAGTAATGCAAATAACAGTATTTTTTCTGAATTAGACAAAATAAACATTCAACTTGTCAACATGGAAAATGATGCGATAAGGCTTACAGATGAGGGACTATATGAGCAAGCCATATCAATTTTGGAAAGTGATGCGTATACTGAACAAAAATTACTATACACAGAGTCTTTAAAACATCACGCAGAGAACAATAATTTAGAGTATGATAACGATATCAAATCATTAGAGAGCACATCATTGTTATTGTCTTCAAACATAGATAGAGTGACAAAAGAAGGTACGATAGTATTAGAGATTATTTTTCCAATTTTAGTAGCTTTATCTATTTTTCTAGGAATATTCTTTTCAAAAAGACTAGCAACGCCAATCAACGATTTAAGAAGATCAGCAAAACAAATTGCCAAAGGAGATTTTGATGTAAACATTACAGTAAAGGGACCAGATGAAATCAAGGAATTGATACAGGATTTTAAGATGATGGTGTCAGAGATAAACAAAATAGACAACATGAAGAAGGATTTTTCAGCTATGATCACACATGAGCTAAAAACACCACTTGTTCCAATAATCGGATATGTGGATTTACTTTTATCAAAAAACTTTGGATCCTTGAATGAAAATCAAATGGAACGATTATTGAGGATAAAAAATAGCTGTCTAAAAATGCAAAACATAGTCACAGACATTCTAGATATCAACAGAATAGAGATGAAGCAATTGAAATTTAACATGGAAATAAATGACATATCACTAATTGTCAAGGAGAGTATAGAACAATTACAAGATGAGTTTAATAAGAAGAACATTACAATTGCAGAATCACTTGAAAAAAATCTAAGGTGTAATTGCGATAAAGGAAGAATAAATCAAGTAATGATAAACATACTGAGTAACGCAATTGATTTTTGTCCAACACAAGAAGGTAAAATAGACATCATTACAAACAGAATTAAAAACACTGCTCATATTGTTATCAAAGATAATGGGATAGGTATTTCAAAAGAAAACATAGATAAAATTTTTGTAAAGTATTACCAAGTAGATACCACATCAACTAGAGAACATGGAGGATCAGGCATAGGTTTGTCACTATCTAAGATCATCATAGAAAATCATAATGGAAAAATTTGGGCAGAATCAAATGGAAGTAGCAAAGGTTCAGAAATTCATATTCAGATACCAATTATTTGAGTGTCAGGAATACAAAAGAGTAAAAGTATTGAATTTAGTTTTGTGCCTACAAGACACCAAAAAAGTGATTCCAGAAACTATTATACATAAATAAAAAATACAATTAACATGGAAGTCTTTGACGGAAAAAAAGCTGCACAAGATTACATGTCAAAGCATACTCTAGCATTCTCCACTCCAGAGTTAACTCTAATGAGATTTGCATTTTGGTTAGGAGATTCAGTTCCAGATCCAAAAAATGAGGGGAATGGAATTCCAAGAATGATGACATTCTTGACAGAGCAAGATTTTGAACCTGTTTTGATCGATGATGATAAATACGAACCATCGGGTGCAGTAAAAAGCTCAGCAAATATTGGAAATGCATACAAAGAACAAAGAGTGGATGGAAACTTTTGTTCTGAATGTGGTGCAAGTATTTCAGCTACTGCAAAATTCTGTCCCGAATGCGGTACAACACAGTAAGAAAAATTATTTTTTAATTATTATTTTATGCTTTAGAGCCACACTTTGTACAAAACTTTGCATTTGGTCTAAGTTCTACTCCACATGAAGAACATCCATTTCCACTTTGTTGTACAGTTCGTCTTGGCATCAAAGATGGATCAGGTGACGGTAAGGTTCCAACATCTCCAAATGCTTCTTTTGCAGAAACAATTCCAGGTGGTCCTCCACCTACTGGATTTTGTGCAGTACCAGATCTTGGTGGTGCACCCATTCCGCCTGCCATCATTCCAGGATTTCCCATCCCTGGCATCAAACCAGGTGATTGTGTATTTCCAGAACCGCTTTTGACTGATTTTTTTAATTCAAATATTACTTTGATAGCTAGAAACTCTAAGGCAGAATATGCTACAGTATAATCACCTAGTTTTTCAAAGAATTCTTTGTCACTGAGTAAACCTTTCTTGTACATGTTGTTAGTATCTAGAAATGATTCATAGTATCCTTGAGATTCATCAAACAAACTTTGCAGTTTGTCAAAGAGCATGTTGAGTGTATCTACTTCACCAAATGACATAACCACACTTGATTTTTGGAATATTAATTACTTTAGGATCATTTTGTTGATGATGCTTTGCTTTTATTGATTTTTCATGCACAAAAATTCTTAGGTAAAACTAATTCTCAATCCATTTTAATTCAGGTTAAATGTTAAGACCGTTCTTAAAATGATCAGTATTTTCAATTTTTCTATTATTGTCTGTAGAGTAAAAATATGACATAGCCAACATAGCCTGCAATGAGTAACATTCCTTCCTTTCTTGAAATGGTAAAACCACTACGCATGATTGGGATCAATACCAAACTAAATGCTAACATGATTCCAACATCAATTAGGACTTGTTCACTAACAGTGATACCTGAAATCAAAGAAGAGATTCCTAGTATTGCCATAATATTGAAGATGTTACTTCCAACAATGTTTCCTACACTAAGATCAGTATGTCCTTTTTTGGCAGCAACTATTGATGTGATTAATTCTGGAAGTGAAGTACCTATTGCAACTACAGTTAATCCCATGAACAATTCAGATATTCCAAAATTATTTCCTATGATTACTGCATTATCTACAGTAAGAAAAGATCCTATAGTTAAGAGGGATAATCCGGCTGCAATAAAGACGATGGACTTAGAAATGATGTTTTTATGTAATATTTGAGAAGTTTGAATCGTTTCAATATCAGTATCTTTTTTTGAACTATGATAACTATACCCAGTAAAAACTATAATTCCAATAACCAGTAATGCCCCATCAACAAAATCAATCTTACCATCTAGTATTATTGCAAGTAAAAGAAAGGAAACCCCAACCATGATTGGAATTTCCTTTTTTATTGTTGACTTTGAAACAACAATGGGGCTAATTATCGCAGAAATACCAAGAATTGCACCAATGTTTACAATGTTACTGCCAACCACGTTTCCTAAAGCTACATCAGATAGACCTTGTATTGCAGAAGAAACACTCACAGCAAGTTCTGGCGCAGATGTTCCAAATGCTACAACAGTTAAACCAATTACTAGTTGACTTACACCGAACTTATTTGATATTGATATTGAACCTCTGATTAGCCATTCTGCACCGAAATAAAGCATTGCAAGACCAGCTCCAACAAGTAAAAAGTTAAAAATTAATTCCACTGCATTCATAAATTATTCCAGTAAATAAACCAGAATTATTCAGGAACCTAAAAAAAGAGCATTGTGTTAATTTTGTTGTATTTTGTCTAGTTTCATTTTATCGCCAGCATTCAAGAAAGGATTAAGCTTTTCTACATTTGCATTAATTCTGATATTCTTTTTTGGATTAATCAATATTGAGCATACTGCATTAGGAATTTCTGAACCGTTATTCCCAATTACAGAAGAAATAAAGGTCATAATTGACATTATTTTTTGGATTATTGTCATCCTTTTGATTCTGGAATTGGTTGTAGCATATATTGAGATTAAAAATCCAAGAAAATTTGTAAGAAAATATTGGCTTGAGATAACCCTACTTGTATTGATGCCTGTATTTGTGGGATTCAAAGCTATGAAGATCTCATTGAAATTAGTAAAACAAATTAAAATATCTAAAACAGGTTTTAAGATATTTCAGAAATTCAAAAAATCTAAAAAACAGTAAAAATTAAATTGATGGAATTGAAATTTAAAAATTCCTAGTATCAGTGTGTTCAATAATTTTTATTAATATAACATATACTGCAAAAATTGTACAATATTATGGATCAAAAAAGAAGAAAAACGAGTTTGATGTTTACCCTAGTGCTCTATCAATCATATTTTTGTATGATTCTTTAGAAGCTGCACCTACTTGTTGGCTAACAATTTCACCTTTGTTAAGAAGGATCAAGGTTGGAATACTAAATACATTGTATTTTGATGCCAACTCGTTGGCTTCATCAACATTAACCTTGACAAATTTTACTTTACCAGCATAGTCAGATGCCAGTTCTTCAACCACTGGACCTACCATTCTACATGGACCGCACCATTCAGCCCAAAAGTCTACAAAAACAGGAATGTCAGAGTTTATCACATCGACTTCCCATGATTTTGCATCTGAAATTTGTGTAATACCCATTCTAACATCATTTCATACAACGTACCTAAAAATGTTCACCAGAATTAGCACCGTATTTTTTGTTGTAAAATTAATTTTGATATATACTTAAATGACGTTTTGACAAAATTTAGATATGAGTTCAGAACTTAGACTTAAAAAATTAAGAGGATCTGGTGGCTATGTTATGGCTACAGTGACTGATGAGCAACAGATGAAGGGGAATTTAGGCGGTCCTGATCTGTTTTTAGCACCAATCGGAAGATTAGATGCTCAAAAAATTACTAAACATTTTTGCAATACTTGTGAAAAAGAATTTGAAGGTCCTCCAAAAATTGAATTTGAAAATCCAAATGAAGAAGTTGCAGAGAATCTAATACTAGCAGAAAAAGGTCAATACATTTGCAATTCATGTAATTCTTCAATTGCAGAGTATAGAGAGTTCAAAAAGCAAAATGAAGCAGGAGAAGTCGGAGTTGCAAAACCATTAGAATCTCAAATGAGTTCACCGCAAGTTACACAGTCTGCACCACAAAGAACAGAACCTGTACAACAAGATCCACAAGTGACTACACAGCCAGGACCAGCAACTTCAGTTGCATCAATTGAAGGAAGGACAGTATTTGATGAGAATGCAAACAAGATTGGAACTGCAAAACAAGTAGGAATTGATTCAACACAATCTATGGTCTTAGTAATTACCAAAAACGATGGTACGGAAGGCAGTATACCATGGAGTAATATTAAAAAAATAGGAGACGCAATTCTTTTAGGAAAACCAGAGACAGCACAACCAGGAAAATGCTCCAGTTGTGGATTTGTAAACAAAACAGGTTCCAAGTTCTGTGAAGAATGTGGAACTAAGATTTGATAGTTAAATTTAATCAATGATACTATAGGCGAAAATGTAATTGGCAAAAAAATCTATATCAAAAGGAATAATCAAAGACATCATAATTGTAGGTGTCGGTGTTTTAGTTATCTGGATAGGTCTTCAAGTAGCGTTTGGAACACAAAATCCATTTTATGTTGTTGCAAGTGGAAGCATGATTCCAGTTCTAGAAGTATATGACGTTTTAATTGTTCAAGGGCACGAGCCTTTTGAGGATATTGAAGTAGGAGACATCATTGTGTTTAACCGACCATCTGATCATAATAGAGTAATTGTACACAGGGTTGCATCAATACTAGAAGACGATCCTAAAACAATTAGAACAAAAGGCGATGCAAATCCTGCATCAATCCCAGGAACAGACTTTCCAATTACAAAAGAAGAATATATTGGAAAAGTAGCATATACGCTTCCACAAGTAGGATACATAACACAGCTACTAAAACCGCCAATCAACTACATCATAATTGCAGTTGTGATTGGAGTCATGGTTGCAAAGCAGATGATAAAGAAGAAAAACGAGAAAGAACTTGCTGAAGATTTAGAAGATCCTGATGTTGTTAAAGAATTTTCAAATATCAACAAAATTCAAAAGGATTCAGAATATTCAGAGCATACTGAAAAAACAGAAGATGATGAATTAGATGATACAGATGAGATAAAAGATAAGACAAAATCAAAAGAGATAGAAAATAAGTTTGAAGATATTGAAGATGCCATAGAAGACAATAAAACAGAATCAGATGAAAACCCAAAGAAAAAAGAAAAAGAGTAATGTATTTACAAATATTCAGGCAAACAGGTTCACATATCCAAATAACAAGGCAATAGATCGTCCTGTTTGCTTGGTGGTATAATTATGTGAAATTTACTAAAAAAGGATCCTGAGAAATTATTAGTTTCAAGAGTAGAATCATTTATCAAGTAGCACAAAATAAAATGCCTGATTGAAATTTTTACTTGTTTTTTCATTATTGTTTCTAGTCAGTTTTGCATACGCACAAACTCCGTTTAGAGATACTTCAGGCTTGACATTAAATGGGATAGAGTGGTGTGAAGAAAATTATCAATTGTATACGTTTATTGGAAATGATTTTTTTAAACACCACAAACATTCAATCGAATCAAGATTGTGTGGAAATCTATACAATGATGATTTGTGGCTTTATTTGGGTTCAGATAGATATCAAAAACTAATTGAGCAAAGTAGAATGTATTACCATTTAGAAATTCAAGAAAGTTTAGAAGAAGCAAAAAAAGGAATAGTCGATACAAAATCTGTTAACATTAAAGAAATTCCTCAAGAGATTGCTCAACAACAAAAAGAATTAACAAAATCAAATGAAACAAAATTAGATGTAGAGTTAGAATCAGAACCAAATGAAATGGACATTAACACCCAAGTAACTGAGAAAGTAGAGATGAACGATTCAGAAGAAGGAGGATGCCTCATTGCAACAGCAACTTATGGAACAGAGATGGCACCACAGGTCCAAATGCTCAGAGAAATAAGGGACAATCAACTGATGAGTACTGATTCTGGTGTATCATTTATGAGTGGATTTAACCAATTCTACTATTCATTCTCGCCATATGTAGCAGATATGGAAAGAGACAATCCAATATTCAAAGAGATTGTAAAGATTGCAATCACACCGCTATTATCATCACTATCCATCATGTCATATGCAGATAGTGACTCTGAAGTAGTGTCATATGGAATTGGAGTTATCTTGATGAATTTGGGAATGTATGTTGTGGCACCAGCTAGTGTAATCTATCAAATAAAAAATAAAAGAATTAAGAATAATTCCCAAGTTTAAAGAACAGAGTCTTTAGTTTTGAATACTCGATTAAAGTAGTCAGATTGTTCTTTTGGTTCTTCCACATCATTGGTGATTCCTGCCAAGTTTTTGGCCAAGTTCTTTTTGTAACCTATTTGCATTTGTCTTTGCATCTGAATTCTTTGTGCTTGTGGTGAGCCTGCACCGTGCATTGATTCTGTAAGATATCCTACTGCATTTCTGCCAAGTGTCATGTTTTCAATTAATCGAAGAATTCTCATTCTGTTTTCAACATCAGCACCCTTTCTTCCTACAAGATATTTTTTGAGTAGCGGTCCTGCAACAGGATGTCTAAAGTCTTTCTCAGAAGGCAACGTTACTACTAGTCCACCTGCAATATCTTGCGCTAGTCGGCTAATCTCATATGGGAATCGTGTAACGTTATGTTTGCAAACCTGGGCAAGCATGTCTTCATTTAGATAAACACCTGATTTCATCTTGTGCCCTTGGTGAGATGATGCGATTCCCGCAGCAAAAATTGTTTCGTTAAGATGTGTCATCTCAATAATTTTGTCTTTAATATGAGATACATTTGGAACTCCGTTGTAATCAGCAATTGTTGCTGCTGCTCCAATTAGTACATCACCTAATCCTGTTTTGCATACGTAACTACGTCTATGATAACAAGTAAAACGCTCTATGAGCATTGATGCAAATTCATATTCTCCGTTCATGAAAACCTTGTCCCATGGGATAAACACATTGTCTAAAATCATCAAAGCTTCTTGTCCACCAAACTTTGCATTGCCATCATCAATGTCACCTTCTTCCATACTTCTAGTGTCACAAGACTGTCTGCCGTAAATGTAAGTAATTCCTTTTACATCTGCTGGAACTGCACCAACGATTGCCCACTTTTTATCATTTTCAGTTAGTCTAACTGTTGGCATCAAAATTATCCAGTGTGAGTTGATACATCCGGTTTGGTGTGCTTTAGCACCTGAAACATAGACTCCTTTATCATCTGTTTTTACAATTCTTGTAAACAAATCAGGATCATCTTGTTCTGCAGGTCCCTTGCTTCTGTCTCCCTTAGGATCAGTCATGGCACCACCAATTACAAGATTTTCTTTTTGCATCATCTTTACAAATTCTAAGAATCGTTTATGATATTCAGTCCCATGTTTCTCATCAATCTCAAATGTGGTAGAGTGTAATGCATTTAATGCATCCATTCCGACACATCTCTGGAAACATGTTCCAGTGTTTTGTCCTAGTTTTCTCTGCATTTTATTTTGTAAAACTAAATCTTGTGCACTTTCTGCAATATGTAAAAATCGATTAACTTTCAATCCAGTAAGTGACGAATCAGCCGAAGCTAGTTCTTCTTCACGTACAGCAAGATCATATGTCTCTGCAACTGCATTAATTGAGGGTCTAATCATTGGATGATCTACGGGTTCTTGTATTAGTTCACCAAAGAGGTAAATTTTGAGATCACGTCCTCTAAGACTTTCGATGTAATCATTACCAGTTCTAATTGTCTTTAAGACATTAGCCATGCAACATTATTCATTTAGTTGTATAAATATTCTAGATTTGTGAAAGATGAATTTTAGGAATAGATTGCGATCAGAGACCTATTCGTACATCTAGAATACGACATCCTTTTCCTTTTTCCATTACAAGTACAGGATTCATGTCTAATTCTTTGATCTCTGTAAAGTCAGAAACTAGTTGAGACAATCTCTGAATGCATTCAGATAGTTTTGCAATGTCTGATGGTTTTTCACCTCTAACTCCTTGAAGTAATTTTTGAGTCTTAATTGATGCAATCATGTCATCTGCTTCCATGTCAGTTACAGGTGCTAGCTTGAATGTAACATCTTTGAGAACTTCGACATAGATTCCTCCCATTCCTAGCATAATTACTGGACCAAATCCAGGTTCAAGTTTTGAGCCTATGATTAGTTCTTTACCACCTTTGACCATCTCTACAATCAATACTCCCTTGATCTCAGCTTTGCTGTTGTATTTTTTGGCATTTTGAATAATTGTTTTGTATGCATCTTTGATTTCAGAATCATTTGTCAAGTTTACTTTAACACCACCTGCATCAGACTTGTGAATAATTTGTGGAGATGCAATCTTCATTACAACAGGATAGCCAATCTTCTTTGCAATTTTCACTGCTTCTGTTTCATTTTTAGCTAGTGCACTTTGAGGTAAAGGTAAACCATATGCTTTGAGAACTTCTTGTCCTTCTTCTTCCAAAAGATTTGGTCTCTTTTCTTTTTTTACCTTGTCAAAGATTGCTTTTGCTTTTGCTTTGTTTACTGTGAATTTTGTAACTTTGCCATTTGGAGATTTTATCCAGTTTGAAAATCTAATCATGGCAGATAAAGTTCTGATTGCACCTTCTGCATAGTTATAGTAAGGAACATTTCCTTCAGCTAGAATTTCTCTGTTAGTTATTCCCTCATCTAATCCCATCAAACTAGCAAGCATTGTTTTTTTGTATTTCTTTGACATTGCAACTATGACTTCAGCTAGTTTATCATAATCCAAAGTTCCAGATGGTGTACACATTGAGATTACAGAGCCGACTTTAGGATGTGCCAAAACTCGATCTAGCACATTGTGAAATCGATTAAAATCAGCATCGCCTACAATATCAACTGGATTTCTAGAGCTACCCCAAGGTGGAATTACGGCATCAATTTTCTTTCTGACACTAGTAATGTCTGCCATTTTTATTTTCATCTTGGAGCATGCATCAGTAGATATGATTGCAGGACCACCTGCATTTGAAACAATTACAAGATCACCTGCTGATGGTAATGGTTGTTTTGAAAATGCAGTAGCATAATCAAATAGTTCCTCCATGGTATCAACTCTAATTGCACCGGATTGTTTGAGCAAAGCATCATAGATTTCATCTGAGCCCATCAAGGCTCCAGTATGAGACATTGCTGCTTTTGCACCCTCTGGACTTCGACCTGACTTGAGAACAAGAACAGGTTTTTTGAGATTTTTGGTAATATTTTTACAAACTTTGAGGAATTCCTGACCATCACCCATGTCTTCAAGATACATTACAATGACTTCAGTTTGTTTGTGATTTGCAAGAATTTTGAGAATATCAACTTCACTCATTACAGCTTTGTTTCCAAGACTCACAACTGCAGAGAAGCCAATTCCTTGAGCACTGGCATCTTCAACTAGTGCTGCACATATTGCACCACTTTGTGATACTAGTGCAATTTTTCCAGACTTTGGTGTGACTTTAAGAAAAGTAGAGTTCATCATTGTCTTTGGATCAAGATTCATGACACCAAGGCAATTTGGTCCAATGATGTGGATTTTGTATTTTTTAGCTATATCTTTTACTTGTTGTTCGCGTCTAGCTCCTTCTTCATCAACTTCTTTGAAACCAGCAGTGATGATGATAACTCCTTTAATTTTTTTCTTTCCACATTCTTCTAACACATCTGCAACCAATGTATTTTTAATTACAATTACTGCAAGATCAATTGGTTTTGGAACATCTAAAACAGACTTGTATGCTTTTTTGTAAAATACTGTATCCCTTGAAGGACTAATTGGATAAACTATTCCTTTGAAACCATTCATGATATTTGATGTAATGGTAGCACCAACACTTCCTCTTTTGTCAGATGCTCCGATAACTGCAATTGATTTAGGAGATAAAATCACAGACTCTGCCATGTTAAGTTGAATCTGAGATTTTTGTATAATAAGTTATTCTTGGAAATTTCTGATCTCTTGGTTTTAGCTTCCTAGCATTTTGCCTGCCAAATTCTCTTTTCTAGGAATCCATACTATAGAGAGATTAGAAAATTTTGCAATAATACCCCAAGCTTCTTGTGCTAATGCTCTTAGATGCTCATTGTTTATTGCAAATTCATGATTTAGTTGGTTTACAGTATTTTTTGAATCACTGTAAATTATAATTTCTTGATCTGAGTCAACAAACTTGTTTAATGCAGAGATGATTGCCAAGTATTCAGCCTGATTGTTAGTAATTTCTGGTTTTTTTTCATAAAATGATTCACCAGTTTCTTTTACAAAATAGCCATAACCGCTATCAGTTCCACCAGAACCATCAACATAAACACTAATTCCCATCTTTGTACAACCTTGTTATTTTTACACTTAGATTTAGCACTATCATGTAAATAATTGTAGATATCCCTTGTGATACAATTGATGCCAGATACGGATCATAGTTTATTGTTAGAAAATAGTATTGTAATACCCATCTAAGAACAGTGTAAACTATTTCGGCAATACCTAATGACATAATTAGTTTTTTTAGATCAGACTTTAGTTTTGCGGTATCTGTTTTTCCAGAAGCTAAACGATATTTCTTTCTGTTATCAAAATAAAATAGACTACTAAATACTGAAAAATAAATCACATAGTCTGCAATTGAAGTATATGTTGTATTAAGATAGTGTGCTTGATCAGAGAGAATTTGAGCAATTACTGCAGAGAGAGTTATAGATGCTGCAAATGCTACAAGAACATTTTTGTTTAGTTTTAGATATTCTTGCAACACATCTTTGATGGTTGTTTGTTACAAATAAACTAAGATTAGTCCAAAGTAATTTTCAAAAAGATTATCAATCCTGCAAGTTCTGCAATACCTACTCCTAACATGTATGGAAATATTTCATGAGAGAAAATTTCTTCCATGGAAAAATATGCTAATGCGCCAATCACATTGTGCAAGAAGAGCATTGCTGCAACTACTATCATGCCTAATGGAAGCTGTGCTCGAGTTTTTCCATACATCTTTGCAAACATGCATATTAGAATTCCGAGTATTCCCATATTTGCAATAGATACAATAGATAAAACTAGAGAAGTTGATTCCATTTAGTGTAATGCACCTCTGAAGCTTTTATTTACTTTTATCCAGTTTCCCTTCAATTTCTTCAAATGTCTCCATATTGACTTCAAGGAAAGTAGAGATAAAATAGGATACGGCATATTTTTCTCCAACTTTGCTTATCATGTTATTTTTTTCAAGTACTCTAATGTGATGCTGTATAGCCTTGTAATCAAGACCTAATTCGTTTGCCAATTGATTAGTGTTAAACGGTCTTTCTTTTAATTTTGAAATAATTTTTAGGCGATTTAACCCACCACGTGAACCCGCAAATACAAACCAAAGCAATCTCTTTGCATAAGGATCATTGGCCATAAGTTATACAATTTTCATCTATTTTACCACTAAAAGGTATTTTGAGACATAGTCATAGTAGAAAGTATAAAAAACATAATCAGACAAATTTCAATGAACTAAGAAATGATGTTAAACTATGATGCACCATTATACAGACCACCATCAGAAGCTAGGTCATTAATCTTTCAAGTTACTTTAGGTTGCTCATTTAACGAATGTTCTTTTTGTGATATGTATAGATCAAAAGAATATTCTGAAAGACCATGGGAGGATATCAAAGTAGAAATTGACATGATGGCAAACTATTTGCCCGATACAAAAAGAGTGTTTCTTGCAGACGGAGATGCATTAAATCTTGATTCAGAGTATATGATAAAAATTGTAAAATACATTAGAGAAAAATTTGCAAACATTGAAAGAGTTTCATGTTATGCGATGCCTATGAATATTCTAAAGAAAACATCAGAGGAACTAAAAAAGATGAATGAGGCAGGTCTGAACATGTTTTATTTGGGAATTGAGAGTGGTTCAGACATTGTTTTAAAAAAAGTAACAAAGGGTGCAGTTGCAAAAACAATCATCAAATCAGTCAACAAAGCAAAAGAGGCCGGATACGTAATGTCATGCATGGTAATTTTGGGATTGGGTGGAAAGAAATATTCTAAAGACCACATCAAAGGAACTGCTGAAGTGATTAGTGCTTGTTCACCTCATTATGTTGGTGCTTTAACTCTCTATTTGGAAAATGGAATCAAACAGGAATTTATCGACAAGTATGAAGGAGAATTTACTAGAATTAATGATGATGAATCACTAGAAGAGCTATACGATTTGATTAATCAGATTAATACTAAAGAAGAGATTGTGTTTAGAGTAAATCACGGATCTAATGCATATACAGTGAAAGGTACTTTTCCTCAAGACAAACAAGAGATGTTAGAGAAGGTATCATGGATGAAACAGCATCCAGAAATTGTACGCCCACAGGGATTACGAGGATTCTAAATTAGATTTGTGCTAGTCACATAAACAACTTTGAAAATTTTAACAGAATAATCTCCCTCAAAGATTTTAGTGATTATACCGTTGTGTGAATTTAAAACTCGGAATTTGTATTCATAGTCACCATCTGATTCTACGTTTGTCTGAGCAAAATGAACTGCACCGTTATCTTTGAAAATTTGAATTATTACTGGATAGCCTTCAACATGATTTGCAATGTTACCTTCAACATATGCCCATGGTAATTTATTATCTGCAGATGAATGGAAAAATACAGTTGTTTTTTCAAGTGCGATTTTTCCATTTAGTGGAATTGTTTCAGTGTGTGGTGAATGTGTAGGACGATCAATCATTACTTGATCAGAATGAGTATATGCAAATACAGATCCAGTAGAAAACGATAAGAGGACAGTCAAAGTCAAAATACTTGAAAACAAAAGAACCGGGTTCACATCAAAATTAAGAAAGAGGAGTAATTTAAGAATTATTCAAAGAGTATCAATTATAGATTTTAGATTATCTGGTAGATCTGGCAGTTCAGTATGGCTCTCGTTGTTTTGAAGAATTTCAGGTCCAATGCGTCTAACACGTTGAGTTCCAATTAGAGTATCAATATTTCTCTGAATATCCTTCTCAGATAAGATGGCCTTTAGTTTTTCAGTTACAGTTGCTTCGTTTTCATATTTTTTTATCCCATATTGAACAAGAATAGTTTTTTCTTCAGATGAAAACTCTGTCATGATTGTGATGAGTCATTTATGGCTAATAACCTTTAGTTGATCAAAGATAGTTAAAATATGATAAAGTGTAAACGGAACCAGTTGGCAAGTAAGTTACAATTAATTTCAAATGTACTAACAACAAAAAGATATGCATCTATTGCAATAATTAGCGGTGTTGGATTGGGAATAATCTATTATTTTTTGACAATGTCAATGTTTCCTGTACACCTAAGTACTACAATGGAGATAATGCCATATTATATCATCACATCAGTTGGATTAACAATAACAATATCAGCACTGGCAGGAATAAATTTTGCCATGATAGCATTTAAGATGAAACGAATGAAGATGATGAATTCTGTAAAGTCAAATTCGTCAACAGTATTAGGCGGAGCATTTGCGGCATTTACTCCAGGATGTCCAGCATGTACTGCACCATTAGCAGTGATTTTGGGTGCAGTTGGAGGGTTGTCATTGTTCCCCATGCAAGGATTGGAATTGAAATTTATTTCAGTAGGAGTTTTGGTTTTCTCCATTTGGTGGATTACAAGAGGTTTACAAAGTAAAAGTTGTTGTAAAATAGGATAATAGAGACTGACTAATTTCATTTAGTTAATTGTGTTAAAAATATTTTTTTGGTTTAAACTAAATTCTTTGAAAATGAGTAAGCAGTTTGTTCAAATCCCAAATGCTTGTAGAATTTATGAGAGGCTATTCGTTGATTTCCAGATTCTAATCTAATTCTATGGCATTTGTTCTCTTTGGCAAAAGCAATACAAAAAGTGATGAGTTTTTTTCCTATTCCTTGATTTTGATATAATTCAAGAACAGATAGTTCTGGAATATACATTTCCAAAGTGTGATGATTAAGTCGTGGTAAAAACATCACACTAACCATGCCAAGAATTTTTGTGTCATCTATTTCTGCAACAAAGATTGTTTTGTCTGAATCTTTAACGTATTTTTTTACTAGTTTTCTAAAGATGTCAGCATCAGAATTTGTTTGTGGTTTTGGGCGCCCAAGATCATATAGTAATCCAAGAATCATAGGAATATCATTATCAAATGCTTCTCGAATAGTTACATTTACCATTAGAATAGCGTACATTCCATTCTATAAGAAATGTATCGTTTTGATCAATAGGGAATAACCACATGGATTAATCTATCATTTTGGGAATGAAATTTATGCATATAGGCATAATGTAAAATTTCCATCTAATACAAATTATAAAATAAACAATACCTAAAACAATTCATCATCTTGAAAGATCCATGTCAATCCAACCATATCCAATGCAGAAACATAAGTTGAAGAGGGATTTTTGACTTTAGGTTCTAGAGAAAATGATTGATCAGTGTTTTTATCATATTTGTATTGAATTATTGTTGACATGATTTGTAATTACAAAATTTACTTAAAACATTAATGAACAAATCATTCATACAAATCATCAGTATCCCCTAAATACTATTTTGAAAAATACAATACAATTGGAATTCTCACCAGGTAACTAATCGTTGCTGGTCTTAAATTCCAATTTTCCTATCTAACACGACTCAAAGATAATTTGCGTTTTAATTTTTTAGCCCGAGGTTTTGATCTTAACAAACGTCCACAACATGGACACCACAAACCTTCCCATTCAATAAAAATTTCACATTCTGGACATCGTTTTTGACCTTGTTCATATCTTCCTCCTTCAAGACTGTTACACTTGACAGTGTATTTTTTACACATCCCATTACAATGCACAGTATTTACAGAAAGAAGTTGTAAAAAATATTATCGCCTAGTCTCATTCATCTAAATTTTGTATAACTAAAGTCATACAAGATTGAACCGTTTCTAGGAACAATACTTGGCCACATGGATTCTACCGCCGTTTCGGGGATAGAAATAGACGCAAAATAGATATTTTTTGAAAAAAAGAAAACAGATTCTAGTATGGAAAGGATTCACAATTAAACAACTAGAGTCTAGAAAGTAATTATGTTATTTTAGATTCATTTCAAAAAACTCGATAGTTTTTTGCCATGCATTCATTGCTTCATCTGGTGCATATCGGTCACCAGAAGGATTTGCAAATGCATGATTCACATCAGGGTATATTGTAATATCATTTTCCACACCGATTTCATTCAAAGATGTTTCAAATTCTTTGACAGTTTCTGGTGTAATTCCAGTATCAAGTCCTGCAAATATTCCAAGTATGGGCCAATTGATTTTTGATAATTCTTCAGTGTCTGTTATTAACTGACCATAATAGATTACTGTAGCATCCATGTCTTGATTATTTAGTGCCAAATGTAGTGATTGGCCACCTCCAAAACACCATCCAATTGAGCCAATGCTTAATGAAGAATAATTTTCTTCCAAATATGTCACTGCTGTATTCATGTTATCAGTCCATTGAGATTGTTCAAATGAACTTCTTAGTTGTCGTGCTTCATCGGCAGTTTTACCTACATTACCATCATACAGATCAACTGCAAAAACAACATAACCATGCGATGCTAATTTTTCAGCCATTTGTTTTATGTTGTCATTTAGGCCCCAAAATTCATGAATCATAATTATACTTGGATAGTCTCCATCTAGAACAGGTTTTGCTATATATCCTTGAGAATTTTCAAAATAATTTACATTTTCTGTTATGACATCATAGTCTCCCATTGTAAATATCTCAGAGTTGTTGTTTTCACTTTTTTCATAATCTGGCAAAACATGAATCGCCCATCCACGTTCGATAAGTTTTTCAACAGATGTAGGTTTTATGCATGCAGGATTACCGTTTGAGAGTTTCAATACTAGTTCCAATCCTTCGGTACATGTTACACTTGTTGGTGGAACTCCATCACGAATCTGTTTTAGTGGTGGAGGAAAATATGCAATACTCTTCATTGCAGTTTGACTAGCAAGGATTACGCCAATTTTGTTGTTGTTATAATTGGGAAACCAAATATTTCCATCATTATCAGAGTGTATGAATTTGATGTGAGTTTGTGGAGTGGGAAGATCATATTCATGTAATGTTTGAGTATTTTGATCAAACTTTCCTATTCGATAAATGTCTGTCATGCTAAACCAGACATTGTCAAACGGATCTACCCATATCGCATATGGTCCTGAGGATTCAGAGCTTGTATTATATTCGGTCATTTGCTCTGTAATAGGATCAAACTTTGCAATATTTCCTGCATTATACTGTGTAAACCATAAAATTCCATTGCTATCTATTGCAATTCGTCTTGGACCACTGTTTTCAGTAGGTGGTGCATATTCTGAAACCTTACCTGTCTTTGCATCAACTTTACCAATATGATGTCCACGTAGTTCGGCAAACCAAGCATTACCACTATTATCTGTAATTATTCCATAAGGATTTGCAGATGGAGTTATTGTTGGAAACTCTTGCATCGTTCCTGTATTGACATCAAGCTTTCCAATTTGTGACGCACGTTGTTCTGTAAACCACAGTGTTATTGAATCTGCAAAGATAGGAGTATGAGGTCCAGAGTTGAGGGTTGGAGTTTCAAATTCTTCAAAACTCTCTGTTTTTGGATCAAACTTGCCAATTTTACCTGCTCCTACCTCTGTAAACCACACATTTCCTACATCATCTACTACTAATCCATGTGGACGTGATGAATTAGTTGGAATTTGATATTCAGAAAAAGTCTCAGTTACTGGATCAAACTTGCCAATTTTATTTGTAGCAATCTCAGTAAACCAGACAATCCCATCCTTTCCTACAACTATATCATGAGGAGAAGAATTTGAAGTTGGAATATCCCATTCAGTTATGTTTAATTCTTCTGAAAATACCTCAGACATTCCAAGCGATAAAGTAGCAATTAATACAAAAAAGAACAGTTGAAAATTCATAACAACTATTTGATTTTGTAGGTTATAATGTTTAACTCAATCAATGAGTTTTTCTATTTACCAAAATAAGAATAGCAATTACAATTCCAACAAAAGCAATCTGAAATACTTCAGTTAAAATTCCATTATCACTTATCCTTCCTCCTCTTCCAGTAATGAAATTATCTGGAATTCTAGTAATCATCCATATTGCAATAAAGACAACTGTTCCACCAAGTCCTATTCCATACCAAACATTTCCCCATTTTCTAACCATTGGTATAACCCAGAAAATCTGCACTGCACCGCCTACAACAAACAATATTTGATTATTGAGATTATTTGAGGAAATTCCTAAAACAACATGAATTATTCCTGCAAATGCAGTGGTTGCAGCTGCTGCATAAAATAGATAATTTAACTTAGTCATTTTTAATTAAAAATTTGCTTATGCGTTTTTTTCACTATAGGATTTTTTGTCACCGCATGAACCTTTCTCTTTAGTGATTGGTTCAGTTAGTTGTTCGCCTGTTCCTGCATCAAGAACATAGTATATCTTTGTGTTAGATTCTGTATAGTCAACTAGTTTCCATACAAGGAAATATTGGCCAGAATTATTAATTGCTTTTTTTAATTTAGCTTTGTCAACATCATATCCCTGAGTTGCTTGTTCTTGTGATATGGCTTTATCTTTGACATCATCAATATGGGTATCTTCAGAAATCTCTATTGTTCCTACGGAATCCCCAATTGGCATAACCCAATGTCTTTTGTGTGACTTTGCTTCGCCATCAGAGTCTGCAAAAGCTGAAGTTACAGAACCAAAAACCATTACAACTGCTATCATAGATAATAGTAAAGTTGGAATTAGTATTTTGTTCATGAAATTATAATGTAAATATCAAATTTAAGGGAATCGAATGTATTCAACATAAAAAATGAAATAACCTACAAGAAATTCCAAAAAATGTCTATTATGTATGGTTTGAGATAAAGTGAAGAGTTTTGATTCAATTTGATGATCTTGAACCAAAAACAAGAACATAAAAAATTCATATGGGCCCACAGGGATTTGAACCCTGGATTTTCGCCGTGTAAGGGCGACGTCATAACCGATCTGGACCATGAGCCCAGAAATCTACCTTGTTAAAAACCATTTAAACTTTGAGACAAGAGAGAATCTAGAAATTTGATAGAAAACAAAGAAAATCATGGATGTTTTTAATTTTTTTTCCAGTCCTATCGGATTAGGTCATGTGACTAGAGATATTGCAATTGCAAATTATTTTGAAGATATTTCAACAAATTTTGTAACTGGAAGTGGTGCTGCACAAATTCTTAAAAAAATAAATTTCAAAGTTCAAGATGTATATAATCCTCCATCTTTTATTATTGAAAATGGTACATTAAAGAATCCAGCAAAGTGGTTGTGGAGTTATTATCAATACTATAAAGATTGTAAAAACATCTCAGAGAAAATTATTCAAAAAGACAATCCAGTATTAGTAATTAGTGATGAAGACTTTGCGTCACTAACTGTTGCACAAAGCATGAAGATTCCAACTGTGCTAATTACAGATGTGTTTGAGACTCGTTTTACAAAGGGACTGGCATCATTTATTGAAAAAAAGATGAATAAATCAATGCAAGAGATCATACAAAAATGTGATATCGTGATTTTTCCTAAAAACGGAGATGATACAGGGAATATTAAAAGAATTGATCCAATAGTAAGACAAACAACATTTACAAGAGAAGAACTACGTAAGAGATTTTCATTTGAGAGAAAAACCATAGTTATTTCCATAGGAGGAACAAGTGCAGGTATATTTTTAATTGAAAAGGCACTGGAAGTTATTTCAAAAATGAATCAAGATGTAGAAACAGTTCTAGTAGTAGGCCCAGCAGTAGATAGAAAATTTGAAAATGTTAGAAATTTAGGTTTTGTTGATAATTTGCATGAAATAATTTTTGCAGCAGATTTGGTAATTTCTTTGGCAGGAAAATCAACCATAGATGAGGCTAATGCTTATGGAACTCCTGCAATATTCATACCAATTAAAGGTCACTTTGAGCAAGAAGATAATGCAAAAGAACAAGGATTTGTGTTTGAGGATATTAATAAACTAGATAAACTAATTGTAAAAAAACTAGAAGAGAAAAGAACTCCAGAAAACACAGATGGTGCCAAGATTGCATCAGACATTATAAAAAAATTCATGAATCATTAATCAAATGCTTAATAGAAGGCCATTTGGTTTTGTTAAGGTACTATGACTAAACTAGTAGTTGCTAAATTTGGCGGCAGTGCAATAGGTTCAGATGGCGAGACCATTTCTAAAATTATTAAACGAATTACAGATTTAAAAAAGGATTCCAAAGTGATTGCAGTTTTTTCAGCACCATTAACAAATGTTAATGGAAAAAAGCGTTCGCTAACAGATGTTGTTTTAGAACAAGGAAACAATGCAATAAATGGAATAAAACCATCACTAGATATTGTAAAGTCAACATATCAAAAAATTCTAGAGTTGGTAGATTCTAAAAACAAGGAAAATTGTGAAAAGGTCATCAATTCCCATCTTCAAATAGCTCAAAAAGCATTAGACGAAGCATTTAAGAAAAAAGAATTTGCAGATGAGACAAGATCGCAAGCATTGGCATTCTCAGGAGAAGTTTTGATGTCACATGTAATGAATCATATCCTAAGAAGCAATGGTATGAAGGCAGACGCAATAGGATTTGAGAATTGGCCAATCATCACTGATAACAATATCGAGTTTACAAATTTCTTGGCAATTGAATCCAGAGGAAAGATGGACAAGACTGCAGAATTAGTTGAAAATAATGACATAGTTACAATTGGTGGATTTATTGGAAAAACAGTAGATGGTGTAACTACCACGTACGAGCGCGGAGGCTCAGATAGAACAGCTGCAGACCTTGGAATATTGTTTCATAAAAAATATGAAACTAGTATAGACTTTGAAAAAGACAGTGCAGTAGTTTCAGCAGATCCCAAAATTATAGAGTCAGACTTGAGAGAAATAGTTCAGTTATCATACAATGAAGCAAGGCTAGCTGGAATGTTTGGAATGAAGATCCTAGATCCAATTGCAATTAAAGAGATTGTAGAAAATGGAGTGGACATACCAATTACAATTACAAACATGCAAAATCCAGAAAAAATAACTACAATAAAGAGAATGCTAGAGGAACAAAAAGGACATCCAATAAAGATAGTTACAGGAAAAGAAAACTGTGCTATTTTTAGAACTGAAACAAATGCTATTCAGAGATTGCTAACATCTTTGGAAAAAGACAAGCATTACAGTGAATTTGTAATCTTATCACCATTTACAAAAGATGGAATAGAGTTTTCCAGAATTTTATTCTTGGATGGAGAATATGTAAAAAGAAATGAAAAATACCTGTTAGGATTTGATGCACTTGCCACAATTACATACAACAGAGGAGTCATCACATTAATTGGAGATGAAATGTGGAGGGTTCAACAAGTTGCATCAAGAACGAGTGCAAAGATTGGCGAATCAGGATTAAATATCTTAAACATGGATGCACAAGAAGAAACATCACGAATAATTATTGTAATAGAAGACACTCAAGACAACATTAGAAAAGCTATCAAAGCAATACATCAAGAGATTTCAAAGATTAATTTTATTTAGTGTAAAAATGGCGTTACGGGCTTTCACCTGTAAATCGCCAACATGGGTTTGTTCTTGGACCATTATCTAGATTTAGTCCGGCGTTACCCAAAACACGCGATAATATACATTGGAATTTCTAGTATTTAGATATGATCTATATAGAGATCTTAGATACGCTCAGCGGCATACCAGCAAACAATGCCAATTCCAATAATTGCATACCATTTGAAGTTGTTCTTGTTCATGAAAATATTGACTGAGCCTAATTCCTCATCTTTGAATGTGTGAAGACGAATCTTTCTCATTTCAAATGCCTGACCAACCAAACCTATTACTAAAAAGGCAATTCCTATAAAACCCAAAATCCATTGCATACAAGAACTTGTGATTAATCAGATATGTAGTTTCAGATGCCAAACTGAGCGTAAAAGATAATTCTTTAAATTAGCATAGTTTTTTTCGTCTCCTATGCAAGAGGTTGGTAAAATATGGATGAATGGAAAATTGGTGCCATTCAAAGACGCCAAGGTTCATGTACTTACTCATGCATTACATTATTCGACATCAATTTTTGAAGGGATCAGATGTTATAACACACCAAATGGTTCAGCAATTTTTAGATTGCCAGAACATGTTGATAGATTTTTCAAATCTGCAAAACTATATTCAATGAAGATGCAATTCTCAAAACAAGCAATTTCAGAAGCAATTACAAAGACTGTAAAAACTAGTGGACTAAAAGAAGCATACATCAGACCATTGGCGTATTATGGTTACGGAACAATGGGATTAACTCCAACTGGAAATAATGTAGATGTTTCAATAGCATGTTGGGAATGGAAGATGGGAGAATCAAAAGCTGGTAAGTTTTCAGGAGCTAAATGTAAAGTGTCAAGTTGGATTAAAATTGATTCAAGATCACAACCAATGCAAGCAAAAGCTGCATCAAACTATGCAAATGCAGCACTTGCAAGAATGGAGGCATTAGATAATGGATACGATGAGGCAATAATGTTAAACTTACATGGTAAAATTGCAGAAGGCAGTGCAGAAAATATCTTTATTGTTAAAGACGATGTAATTCAAACTCCTCCGCTTTCAGCAGGGGGTTTAGAAGGGATCACTAGAGATAGTGTTATTCAAATCATTGAAGAAAATGGTGGAGTTGTGATTGAGCGAGATCTAGAGCGAGATGATCTCTATACAGCTGATGAGATTTTCATGACAGGTACTGCAGCAGAAGTAAAATCAGTATCTTATGTAGATAAAGTAAAGATTGGAAACGGCAATATGGGAAATATTACAAAAACACTACAAAAATCATTTAATGATGTGGTCATGGGCAAAGATGAAAGATTTTTGCCATGGTTGACATTTATCTAGATTACAAGAAGTTTTTTACCCACAAAAAGGACTAGAAATTATGGACTCATGCTCTACTGGAGACACACAAGAGATTTGCTGGTTTTGCAGAAAAGGACGCCATGATGATTGTATGAAAGAGATTCCCACGCAGGGAAAATCAGACGGACCACATGACTGCACTTTTGATACAAAACTCATTCCATGCAAATGTCAGCATTAAACAATTAATATCAAATACAGCTTTTGAGTGAAAAATTCTATGAATTACAATGAGGAATTTTGGGATAAATATGCAGATGAAAATGAAGAAAAATACAATGAGGAATTTGCAAATTTTACAAAAGATTTAGCTACTTCGTTGCGTTGTACAAGTGTTCTAGAGATTGGTTGTGGGACAGGAATTGATTTGAGAATGTTTTCAGAATCATTTCAGATTTATGGCGTTGATCTTAATGGTCATGCTTTAGATATTGCAAAAAAGAAACTATCTGTAGTAAATTTCAAAAAAGCATCAATTACGGAATTGCCGTTTGGGGATTCTTCAATAGATTTTGTATTTACACATGGATTAATGAATTATCTAGACGACATAACGTTAGAAAAAGGAATTTCAGAGATGTATAGAGTTGCTGGAAAATACATTATGAATTGTGAAAAGTTTGAAGAGACAGAAAAACAAATAGATAAAAACCAAAAATTTCGTAACATGCAAAATAGATGGCAAAACTATAATGTTAGATTTGTAAGTAATGTCAATATGCATGAGGACATAGAGCCAGATAAACCGAGATTTACATTATTAAAAAAAGTATAATTTTATTTTGATCGAAGTTTACTTTCAATAGATAGTATTTTAGGCAAAATTATTGTAAATGTTGTCGGATTGTTAGTTACATTAATTTCTCCTTGATGTTGTTCGACAATGTTTTTACAGCTTGCTAAACCCAAACCAGTACCCTTTTGTTTAGTAGTAAAAAGAGGCTCGAATATTTTAGTCATGTTTTCCTCTGAAATTCCTTCTCCAGAATCAATGAATTGTATGATTACCAAGTTGTCTTTTTCAGATATTTTGATTTCAATTTTCCCTCCCTTGTGCATTGCTTGAATTGAATTTATGATTAGATTGATAAATACAGCATCAAGTTTGATTGCGTCACAGTCAACTGTGACATCTTGTTCAGAAACAGTGATTTTAACATCGTCTGGAATGCTTATTTTACCTATTGAACTTTGAACTAGTTCTTTGAGTGAGACATTTGTTAAGTTCAGTGGAGAGTTTCTCACATAATCTAATACATCATCAATTTGATGAGAAATTCTATCAATGCTCTTTTCAATCAAATCTATACGTTTAACCACATTAGAATCAGAAAGTTTTGTTTCTTGAGGAGTTTGTTTGATTAAATCTATAGACATTTTCATCACAGATAATGGATTTCTCAAGTCGTGTGCAAGACGTCCTGATAATTCCCCGATTGCAGAAAGTCTTTCAGATTTTAGGATTGCTTGAGTTTTTTCTTCGACAAGGCTTTCAAGATTGTCTCTTTGTTCAATTAGTTCATCAGTTCTCACTTTAACAAGACGTGAAAGATTCTTGTTGATTGTAATTACAATAGCTGCAAAAACTGCCATCATGGCAACAACTCCCAGCATAAGACTTTGAGCAGACAAATTTTCATCTTCTTCCACAAATACAGCATCAACTAATGAGATCAAAATGACCATACATACAATTGCCAATGTGAGTGGAATTCCAAATTTACTAATAGTCTCAAATTGTACGCGTTCAGAGAAGAACATTGCCTTATTTTCAGGAGATGGTATGTTTGCAATATTCAAACGAAGATGAAAAGCAAAGATTAGCAGGACATAGCCATAGACATACAGCAAGTCAACTGGATGTCCATCATAGTACGAGCTATCTAATTCTACAAATAAGAAAAACGTGTCTGAAATATTGTAAATAATAAATCCAAATAAAATTAACATCCAAGAAAAAGTCGCAGCTCTTTTTGTGAGATATAATATTCCAACTATAGCAGGAACAACTTGAATTGATGCCAATATAGGATATGCAACAGCAATTGATGTTGCAAATGCCTCTTCACCTTCCATGTCATCGTATGCTGCTAAAATAGATGGTATCAAAAATGAAAACGATAAGCCGATTGCAAACAACCAGACTTTTTTATTAATTGATTTGAGGACTGGTTGAAGTGAAATTAACAGAAATGCAATCATGAGTGGAGATGCACCCATATAGAAAATGTCAGCTTCTGATGGAAATGGTTCACCTTCCCAGATATGATCATACATTTGCCAAATTTGCTCAGCTATAAACCAAAACGCTGCACCAATGGAAAAAAGAAAAAATGCTTTTGCTTGGAAGTGTTTTTGTTTGCGCAATTTTATTGTGAGAATGGCAGCATATGCAGTTAAGACACCAGGAACAATTACGTATGTAGGAATTGATATCCACATGAACTGCTCATCATCAAGAAATGGTCTTAGTTGGTAAAGTACAGTAAATCCAATTAAAACTCCAATGAGAATAATCAAAATGCGTTTATTGTCTTGTAGTTGTTGATTAATCAAGTTAGGTTCAGCCATGTTTTGATCCTCTTAATTTCATAAGTTTTGACAGATATACGTTTTCAGGTAATGATAACTGCATTTTATCTTAAAAAGCATTGACAAAATTAATAATTAATTGATCATCTGTAATAATTAGAACTTACGGAGACTTTAATAGTAAAGTATGAGCATAAT
This sequence comes from Candidatus Nitrosopumilus sp., assembly GCF_040878665.1. Taxonomy (GTDB): domain Archaea; phylum Thermoproteota; class Nitrososphaeria; order Nitrososphaerales; family Nitrosopumilaceae; genus Nitrosopumilus. Next base: position 39,152 of record NZ_JBBDLU010000003.1, read on the forward strand.
ACACTGGGCATGGGTAAAACAGTACTAGTAGTAGAAGATGATGTAGATTTAATTGGAATCTATAAAGAAATTTTAGAATTACACGAATTTGATGTTCAAACTGCACTAAATGGTAAAGAAGGAATTGAGAAATTTATAGAATGCAATCCATCTTTGGTAATCATGGATGGAGATATGCCTATACTTGATGGCTATCAAGCATTCAAACAAATCAAAGGGATAGATAAAGATGCAAACGTTGTAATTGTTACAGGATTCTCAGAGTTTGAGCCAAAAAATATTGAGGCTATTAAACATGGATTGATCAAAGTAATTTCAAAACCATTAGGTGTTGATGAATTACTTGCTTTAGCAAAAAAATATTCTGAGATCAACGTATAGTATTAGATTATTTATCAAAAATTTGTCAGATAGGATTGATATTTTTTACTTCTCTTACACATGTGAAAGATCTACTAAAGAAGCGGGTCTAGTGGGATTCGGACCCACGACAACCGGATTAAGAGTCCGGTGCGCTACCTGGCTGCGCCATAGACCCACCACACAGGATAAGCCTAGAGTTATTATTAATCTTGAGATTTTAAAATAAATGAAAATTTAGTTTTGTGCTTTAGCTTCAATTTCATTGTACTTTTCAATAATTGCAGTAAGTGCAGTTGAAACTGGAACGTCATTCATCTTTTTCTTTTCGGCTAAAAGTTTTTGGTATGCATCTAGTGTGATGTATACTGGAATTGAACCATTTCCTTCAAGTAATCCTCTAACGTTGTATAGAGCAGTTTCCATTCCTTTCTCAGCAGACTTTGCAAACTTTGCTTTGTCCAAGATTGCACCTAGTGGACCAAATGGCATTTCATAGTCTACTGACATTGTTACTCTAGTGAGGTTATTACCTAGTGCTTTGAATTCATTTGTGATTTGCCATTTTTTGAATGGACCTTCAATCTGTTTTGCGCTGATCTTCTCATTTTTAATGAATTCAGTTGTCTCACAATCCCATTCTAAACGTTTACCGCTAAAGTCACCGATAATTCTAAAGGTTGTACCAACACCCATTCCTTCTTTAATATCCATAGGAACAACTGTCATGCCTACTGTATCGTTTTTGATTTGGTCAGAAACGTGTTCGGGTCTTGCAAAGTAGGTAAAAACATTCTCTACAGGTGTTTTGATATCGATTGATTTTGTAACGAGGGTCAACGATTGAGTTTCTTGCCAATAAGGATTTAAAGGTTTTGAAGATTTTCCTCATAAAATTAACTTACAATATATTCATCGAATCTTAATTATATTTTGATGAAGATGCGATCATTTTTCCTGATCTTCATTTTTGTTCTTTCATTTTATTCAGGATTTGATTCAGCATATGCGCATTCTATGTTCAATTCTGCTGAGCAAGTTTACGGAGGATATAGAGTTCAAGTAGCCACAACGCCGGAATTTCCACAAATTGATGAACCGTCCCAATTTTTGTTAAGAGTCACTGATGAGGAGTATCTAGAAGTAGATAGATTCACTATGGGGATCAGAGTGTATTATAATGATCAGCAAGTAGATGCAATTATTCCCACATCTGTAGAGAGCGGACACTGGGATTTTGATTATGTTTGGAGAAATACAGGAAATCATATTGTAAAGATTGATTTGTATGACATGCCAGGTACCGATGGAATTCTAACTTATACGTTTAACATGGGAACACAAAGTCCATTTGGAGTGGTATTCATTGGTGCAATTACAACAGGTGCTTTTGTATTTTTAGGTGTCATGTTGTACATCTATGTACCTAGAATTTCTAAAAAATCTAAGTAGTTATTGGTTTAGAAGATTTTGAAATTCTAAATGCAAATAATACAGTCAATAACACCATAGCAAATAACAATATTCCAATTCCCAAGTGAATTGCAACTAGTACTGCATGAAGTTTTGTATCAATTACTAGTGCGCCAAGTGTAATTTGTGTAACTACTAATGCAGATGCAATTGAACTTGTAATTTTTATTTTTAAATCAGCATTTTTGTTAATTAGACTGGCAACCATTGTTGCAATTATTAACACTCCAGTTGTTGCTGCAATTAATCTATGAGTCCATTCAATAAAATATTCTTCAGAAGGCATTACACCATTTGGACATAATGGCCACTCAGGACAAGTTAATCCAAGTCCAGCAGCTGAAATATATCCTCCAATAAACATTAGAGAATACAGAACAATCAACGATGTTAATGCAAGATATTGAATTGCCAAAACTTCTCGATTCTAGTTTACTATAATGATACCAGTCATCCAAGGATGAACCATGCAATAATATGGATATTCACCAGGTTCATCAAGAGTTACAGAGAAAGTACCACCTGCCATAAACAAACTACTATCAAAGATTCCATCAGGAGCTCCTGGCAATCCACTTGTTACAGTATGAGCTGCAGAGTCATCATTTGACCAAGTAATTTCTTCACCTACAGAAACTGAGACGCTAAATGGAATATAGCATGAATGTGTTTCCTCACATCCAGGTACGCCAGATCCTTCTGGAAGTGAAATTACACCGTTAAATTCAACTGGTTCTGGTGCTGCTTCAACAACTGGTTCTGGTGCTGCTTCAACAACTGGTTCTGGTGCTGCTTCAACAACTGGTTCTGGTGCTGCAACATCACCTACAACAATTGTACCAACCATTCCTTGTTCTCTGTGACCTGGAACAGTACAGATATAGTAATAAATTCCTTCTTCACCTGCAATAAATTCTGATGATCCACTTTGACCTGGTTTTAGTGGATTTGATGCAGTTGCAACTTCACTGCCGGGAATAATTCCTCCAAATCCTTCATCATCAGCTGTTACACCAAAGGAATGAAATGATTTTCCGTTGTTAACTACATCAAAGACAACTTTGTCTCCAACTTGCATATTGATTGTTGGATTGTTATCGGGTTCCCCTGGCAGTGCATTAAATGCCAAAGTCCTAAAGTCAGGTGATTCGATAAATGAAAGAATAGATGTGATAGTAGCGCCAGTGTGTACAGCTGCTGCACCATGATCATCACCACCTGCCATCATTGCCACAACTGGGGCAGGTTCTGAAATCCAATAGTCCCACATTGAAAAGAAGATCACTCCTCCAACTATGCAGATACCCAACATGATGATCATCATCTTTCCAGTTCTAGCTGGAGTTGTTCTGTAAACTTGGGAATTATCGTGACTCATTTCATATATCTCCTAGTGTGATGGGTTCTTTGCCTCAAATGGGTAGTAGTACTTGCCACCAAGACCGAATGGATCATTAGTATTTGCAAGTTTTCCTTTTCCTGAACTGTAAATCATGTTTGCCAAGAATATTGCCATGCTAACACCAATAATCATTGCACCAACTGTTGCGATTTGGTTCATAGCAATCCATTCAGGGATTGGTGGGTAATCGAAAATTCTTCTTGGCATACCATACAAACCAAGTAAGTGTTGTGTAAAGAATACTAGAACGGTTCCAATAAATGACATTACAAAGTGAATCTTGCCCATCGTCTCATTGTACATTCTGCCTGTAACATATGGGAACATGTAGTAGAGGAATCCAATTGATCCAAATGCAATTGTACCCATCACGAAGAGATGAAAGTGGCCTACCACCCAATAAGTGTCGTGTGTTGTAAAGTCTAATGGCATTGCAGCATTTGCTACACCGCCTGCACCTGCAGAGAAGAACAAGGCAATTCCTCCAACAGACCACATCATAGGGGTTGCAAATTTGATTCTACCATTCCACATTGTTGCAATAAAGTTGAATACGTGCATTGCAGATGCTGGTACTGCTGCAAGAGTTCCAACCATGAATACTGTTTTCTCAGTAAATGACATTCCAGTTGCATACATGTGGTGAGCCCATGATGAGAAACCTACAATCGATAATAACACAAATGCAAAGACTCCAGAGTTGTAGCTGTAAATTGGTTTTCTTGAGAATCTTGGAATAATTTCATACATCATGCCGATGGCAGGAATTACTAGTACATACACTTCAGGATGGAATGTAAACCAAAACAAGTGTGCATATGCAATTGGATCTCCACCCATTGCTGGATTGAAAAATCCACTTACACCTAGTCTGTCAGTGAGTAACATCAAGAGTGCTGCGGCAAATGTTGGAATTGCAACAAGAATAATCAAAGATGATGAGAGAAAAGACCATGCTAATAATGGAACTTGTCCAATTGACATGTCAGGATGTTTGCATTTGAGAATGGTAACGACAAAGTTGATTGCGCCTAACACTGATGATATACCCAAAATTTTCAGTCCAAAAATCCACATGTCTGCTGCAGGACCTGGTGCACTGATAATAGAGTATGGTGGTGTTGCATACCAAGTAAAATCTGCAAAGCCTAACCAAATTAGTGCTCCTGCAGGTGGAATCATCCAGAATGCTATTGCATTAAGTTTTGGATATGCCATATCCTTGTATCTTACCATGATTGGAACGTAATAGTTACCAACTGCAGATGCAAATGGAATGATAAACAAAAAGATTAACGTTGTACCGTGAACAGTGAATATTCTGTTAAAGGTCATCGCATCGCCAATAATTTGTGCACCTGGTAAGAACAGCTCTGCTCTGATTGCAAGAGCCAAGGTTCCACCCAAGAACAAAAATGCTAGTGATGAAATTAGATACAATAAACCTACATCAGTATGATGTGTTGAGAACATAATTTGCCAAATTGGACGTGGTTTTTGTAATTCTAGAACCATTAGTTAATCTCCTCACTGAAAACAATTGAAAGTTGTGATAAAAGCGTTATCAAGATGATGGATCCTCCACAATCAATGTTCCACGCATGTTATAGTGAATTAATCCGCAATATTCTCTGCATTGAATATCATGAGTTCCAGCTTCAGTTGGAGCAAACCACACTGTGTTAACTCTACCAGGTATTGCATCCATTAATACAACATAATCATGAATGTTAAAAGAATGATTAACATCTTTTGACATTATCTCAAACTTGTAAGCCTTGCCGACTTCAACATGTAGTTCGCCAATTTCTTTTGTACCGTCTTCATGTTCAAAAGACCAGAACCATTGTTGGCCAGTTACTTTGATTGTTTCCGCACCTGCTGGAACATGTTCAACAAGCCTTTCTGCTTCCCATGCTTCTGCACCTACCCAAACCATCAATGCAACTACAACACCAATGTAAACCCATTCAGGCCAGTTAGAGTGCCCACTCATTTTTACCAGTCCGTGCCCTCATATGGAGTTGGTTTTGCTTTAGGATGAGATTCTCTAAATCTCCAGCATTGCCAAATAATAGTTCCAGAAACTACTGCTCCAACAGTAAATCCAACAGTCATCAATCTATAAAATAAATTCCAAATAACCACTCTACGATCAAGATACTCTCCAGGTTCATCACCAGCAGCAAATGCTAAGTCTATAGCTGGAATCAATACAGTAACTGCCAATACTAAGAATAATCCGACCAATTTCTTCATTAGCGATTGAATGACGTGGTCTATAATTTCTATTTAAGGGTTTTCAAGATTATTATCTACCAGCCCTGATCGAAACGGGATGGATGCATTACATTAAGTCCTGAAAGAGAAAATTTGCGTTCTTTTTCTCTAAAGATATTCAGCGATGCATTTGCAATAATTAGCTCAAAGAGATTGGTAGGAGAAAGATCAACTATAGTTGAAAGCATTGCTTTGATTGGATCCATATGAGTTACCAGTACAACATTTTCATCAGGATGATTCTCAATGATATGATCAACGATTCCCAATACTCGTTTTTTAACTTCAGAAAAAGTTTCTACACCATTATGCGCAATTTCTAATTCACCATTGTAGAATTTCATAAAGACATTACCATGATTGGTAAAAATTTCATCATATGGAACTCCAGTAAATTTTCCCATATCAAGTTCAATTAAACGATCATCAATTTTGACATCAATGGAATTATGTTCTCCAACAATTTCTGCAGTATGTTTTGCTCTTTGAATTGGACTAGAATAAATTGCAGAGACATTCATGTGTTCAAGTAATTCAGCAGTATGTTGTGCTTGTTGAATACCAATTTCAGTTAATGGTATACCTGATGTTCGCCCAGCTAAAACTCGTTCAACATTATTTTTTGCCTGACCGTGTCTGAGAAAAATTATCTGTCCCAATTTAATCGCTTTTTAAATAGAGATAATAATAACATTATCAGAGAGACATCATGAAAGTTGGCATTATTGGTGGAACTGGTGGAATGGGAAAAGGATTTGCACTTAGATGGTCACAAAACAATGATATCATTATTGGATCCAGAGACGCTGCAAGAGCATCAGAAGCAGCAGTAGAATATACCAATCTTGCAAAAGAAGCGTTTGGAGAAATCAAAGGTTCAATTTCAGGAAATGATAATGTCTCAGTTGCAAAAGAAAGTGATATCTTGATTTTGTCAATCCCATATGAAAATATTGATTCAGTGTGTTCTGGAATATTATCGCAAGTCAAAGACACTTGTGTGGTCGTATCTCCAATTGTTCCAATGACTAAAACGGATGTAGGGTTCGAATGTGTTGCAATTAAAGAAAATAAACCATTTTCATACAAACTTGTTTTAAAACATATGAAAAATAAATCAAAACTTGTTTCAGCATTTCATGTAATATCTGAAAAAAAGCTAGTCAATCCTACACTGGAATTAGATTATGACATATTTGTTTGTGGAGATGATGATGAATCAGTACAAGCAGTTAATCGCTTGATTGATGAGATAAAGGGACTAAGATCAATCTACTTGGGACCAATAGAATTATCATATCTTGCAGAAATGTCAACACCATTATTGCTTAATGCCATGATACGAAACAAGATAAAGAATCCAGGTATCAAAATTATCTAAGTTTATTTTATAATTTATCATGAGTCACGAGTACTATAGACGTGGTAAAAATTGGTTTACTGCAATTGGTGTACTTTTTTGTGTGATGGGCGGAATAGTTCTCATTCAACAATTACTCATATGGGGAATTGATTTTGTTGAAGAGTTTTTGTTTAATGCAGAATTTACAAATGAGAAAGTTTCAGTTGCAATGCTAGGCTTTGGGATTTTTATGATAGTGTTAGGATTTAGAAAGTATGAACAAACGAGATGAATTTCTAAAGGCACAAAAAATATTACGATTATCAACAATTGATAAAAACAAAACTCCGCATATCGTGCCTGTGTGGTATATGTATAGTGCTAAAAAATTCTACATTGGAACAAACACCAAAACACAAAAGGCAAAAAATGTAAAGAAAAACAAACGAGTTTCTTGCTGTGTTGATGTAGGAATTAATGCACCAAACATTTACGGAGTCATGACACAAGGTAACGCCAATCTAATTTTAGAGCATACCAAAGTAAAAACAATTGCAAAAAAAATTCTCTCCAGATATTTTAACACGCTAGAGAATAAATCTGCAAAAGAATTACTAGACGATACTGACTGTATAATAGAGATTGTTCCTGAAAAATTTACAGTTTGGAATTACTGACAAATTCTTCAATCTTGTTCATTGCAGAATCCAACACATCTAGCTTAGGAAGATAGACTAGTCTGAAATGTCCACTACCATATTGCTCACCAAATCCAGAACCATGAACAGTAAGTACACCTTTTGTTTCAAGTAATTTTGTTACAAATTCTTTATCAGTTCCAAATTTTTTGTCTTCAATTTTTGGAAATGCATAAAATGCACCTTTTGGATTTGGACAAGAAAGACCAGGCATTTCATTGAGTCGTTTAACAACCAAGTCTCTGTGTTTTTTTATTTCAGATACAAACTTGCCAATGTAATCTTGTGGACCACGTAAAGATTCCAGAGCTGCATGTTGTACAGGAAGACTAGTAGCAATTCTTACTCTAGCCAATTTTGGAAGATGTTCACGTAATGCATCAAGTTTTGATGATTGATTAAACGCAATGTAACCAATTCTCCAGCCAGACATTAGATGGACTTTGGAGAATCCATTTAGAACTATAACTGGCGAGTCACCTGTAACTTTACCAATTCCTACAAATTTTTCATCAAAAATAATTTGATCATAGATTTCATCACATATGATGTAGAGATTGTGCTGATTTGCAATGTTTACTAGTTCTTTGAGTGCTTTTTCATTAAACACAACTCCAGTTGGGTTATTTGGACTGATTAGACAAATAGCGACAGTCTTTGGAGTAATTTTAGATTTAATATCATCAATGTCAGGAGTAGAATTATTCAAATCAACTGCAAATTCTACAGGAATGCCGCCATGCAATCTAACGTATGAAGCATATGGTGGATAGTACGGTCCAGGTAAAAGTACTTCGTCACCTTCTTCTACAATAGATGATATTACCATGTCTAGTCCTTCAGACACACCATTTGTGATTAGAATGTCATCAGCTCCAATTGAGAGTCCCTTGAGATTTTCTTTCTTTGCAATTTCTTGCCTTAATTCCAAAATACCTTCAGATGATGAATAGAAATTTTCACCTTTGTTGATTGCATCAATCAAAGCTTGTTTGACATTATCAGGTGGTTGAAAACCAAATTGCACAGGATCACCTATGTTAAGATAATCAACTTTCATTCCTTTTTGTTCAACTTTTCTTGCAGCTAGAACAATATCTCTAATTGCGTATTCAACACCAATTACTTTTTTTGAAACTTTCAAAGTATCTAGACAGGGTTCTGTCAGATTGATGGTTTATTTTAAACCATCTATTAGACTCGGTACAATCTGCTCTGTATCTTTGAACTGCTTCATCACTTCACTTTGTACTGCGTGTGGCACGAACCTCATACCTCTATTCAAGATATTTCTTGAAGCGTTGATATCTCTATCAACAATTGTTTTGCAACTATTACATATCATCATTCGATTCTCTTCGGGCACTAGTTTTGACCCACATTCCGAACACTTTGATGATGTACCATTTGCTTTGACATATTGAACTGGTAATCCAGACCATAATGCCTTGTATTCTATTTGTCTTTGTAACTCGTAGAAACTCCAGGAGTTCATTTTGCCACGAGTTTTTTTACCTTGACCATTTCCTTTTCTATATAATTTTCTAATTCCTTTTAGATCTTCTAAAACAATCCCTTGATTCTGTGATACTATTTTTTTAGATACTTCATGAATCAATTGATGTACTCTGTTTTTCTCTTTTTTACCATATTTTGAGTATAGTTTCTTTCTAATTCTAGCATCATTTCTTTTGAATTTTGATTTTACTACTTTGTATGTTGCTTTGATCTGATTTGTTTTTTTAAGATTGTACACCATAAATTTTCCTGTAGTATCAAAAGAAGTAGCATTATCAAAATTTCTATCAATTCCAACATGATGTTTAGGATTGATTTGAAATACCTCTTTTGAGTAACTGATTATTAGTTTCTCTGGAGTTAATGTGATGGAACCAACTTTGGTATCTTCAAGTTTTTTTATTACATAAGAATGTAATTTTATGAAAATGTATTCATGTGGTTTGATTGGAATTCGTAATATTTCATCCTGAATTTTAAATGATTGATTATCAAGAGTGATCATATTTCTTTTAACATATGGAATTTTTGCATCAGGTTTTTTCTTTTTTGTTGTACGATATAATTTCAATCTTGCTTTTGCTACTGATGTGGAAGATTGTATGTATTTTGCAATAAAATCTTCTCTTAGGTTTTTGTAAAATTCTTTATGCATTGCACCCCTAGATGTTAGATTTTTTTGTTCTGATACACGAATCATTTCATTAGTACAAAATCTAAAATAATCAAACACTTCTTTGAGTGCATCACTTTTATCATGGAACTGCCAAACACATTTTGTCTGTTTCATTTAATCACTTTCACTTTTAATCGATTTAGATCTTGTATTATTGAAGTCATTAGCCATCAACTTGACAGAATTCTTTTTTGAATAAATAGAGATGTAGTACAGTGATTTGAATAAAATCTGAACTTGAAGTTATACAATGTTCAATCATACAGACTTTGTTAAATAGCATTCAGGTTATTTTGAAATAACCATCATAGATTTTATAACAAAATTAGATTTGGTTTAGAATATTGATTCATGAATAATTGTTTAACTTAGGTGTAGGGTTTATAGAATCATAACAATATTTCAATTCTGGACTCGTTGCACAGTCTGGATAGTGCGAGCGGCTTCGAACCGCTAGGTCGAGGGATCGAAGCCCTCCGAGCCCTTTAGATTATCTTATAAAGTAAATAATCACTCTGCATGATGAAATGAAGATATCACCATTTAAGATTTCATTAGCATTGATAATCATAGGAATGATTTGGGTGTCAATTATATTTAATGAGACTGAAAAAATACATGATTCAGTTCTATTAGAGCAATCAAGTTCTTTTGAAGTTGAATCAGATTTCTCAGGTACAGGTATTGGATATTACAAGTTGTACATGCCAGAATTTTCAGGAGAAGAAGTGTTTGTGCAGATAATAGATGTGAACCAGAATGTAATACAAGAACAAAAAGTTAAGACGAAAATGTCAGTTGGGTATTTTGATTTTAGTGAAAACGGATTACACACAGTAAAAATTACAAACATTTCAGGGAAGATAATTAATTTACAGGTAGAATTTGGCAATACAAATTCTCAAAAAATGTTTCCTCCAGGTATTATGATATTGGTAGGAGCAGTTGCATTGATGATTATATCATATATGAAGATAAGAAATTACAATATAGAACAGCCTGAAGAAAATATTTCATAGATTTGAATACATTGGATTGTGTGTCCGAAAACTAAAACCAGATTAAAAATTAACCAAGTTGCAAAAAACAAAAATGCCATAATTGAAAAAGGTAGAAATGTTTTGAGTTTTGTGTGTTCTCTATTCTTTAATATCAAAACTGCTCCTAATGATGCAAGTACCAATCCAAATTCTAAGGGCTGATGAGACCATGAGATCAATCCATCAAGGCCAAAAACATCATGGGATATTGAATCTCCAAAACCAGAGATGATTTGAATTATAGAACCAGCAATGACTAGTTTGACTCCAGTTTTTAGAGAACCGTGAATTGATTTTCTAAATATTAGCATGCAACCCATGATTGCAGCACAGCTAGTTAGTGATACTCCAAAATATACTACCATGTGAGATGGACTCCAGAAAAACTCTGGTTCTTTTTGTAGGTGAGATATTGCATCCCAAAATCCTGCTGAGACTACAATGATTGGTCCAATTACTGCTAAAATTGATACAAATGAAACAAGTGTGGTAGATTTTGCAAGTGTTGAATTTGAAAGTCTTGTGATTAATTTCATTTTATTTCTATACATAATTGGGTTATTTGAAATATTGTAAAACTATCAATTAGAAATATTCAACATTATGAGTAATTTTGTGAATTAACTATATTAGATGAATCAATGTAGAGAAGATATATGAGTCCAGGAATAGGATTAATGAAGAGACGTCTAGAAAAGGAAAAAGACGCAATAGCACTTGCAGTTTCAGGTATTGCAAAAAAATACAATGCCAAACCTGAAGATATCAAAACACTAGAGACAAAATACCACGATGATGCAGGTGATTGGTATGTTGCACTAGGTTGGGAAGAGAAAAAAGCCATAATTCAGATGGATTCTGTGTTAGGAACAATTACAGAAATTAAAGAAATCTAAGTGGTAAAAAATTTCTAATTAAATTGAAATTTAGGCTATTTCATTTTGAAAGGACTTCCCCAACCCCTTGCAAGTAGTTTTTCCATAGATTCAGAACTCACACATGCAGGCGAACTATCAGAATTTTTCTTGATTAGTTCAAAGCCTTGGCGACATGTAACATCTTGTGAATGGACACCACGTTGAGTTTGTGCTTTAGGAGATACTCCTTTTGTAACAAGCATTTCATCTGAAATTAAAATTTCTATTGTTTCGTAAACAGGTTTTACAGGTTGTGAAGCAAGATAAATTCCTCTTAGTCCGACAATAATTTCAACAGGGTTGTCAGATTCCAGTATTTTTGCTGGTAATTCTACAGCACCATCAACAGAGTGAGCATTTTCTATTAACAACACATCTTCATTGTCTTGAATGACTCTAATATCATAATTAATGTGAGATAATAGAATAGAGTTTTCATCAGTAAAAGTCAGATCTATGGGAAGTGCTACTCTAGCTTTTGGTATATCTGTTTGAATGGTAACTATGATAGAACCTGATTTGGAAAGTCTCATCTCTGTTATGTCAGTAGATTTAACAGATTTGAGAAGAGGAGGATTTACAATTATCAATCCTTCCATCCAAGGATGAATTGTACAAAAGTATGGAAATGAGCCTGATTCATCAAAACTAAAAGCAAACACTTTGTCAGGTTGCATTAAACCGCTATAGAGCATTCCATCTGCTCCAGTTTTTGGGGAACCACTTGAAACAGTATGAGAGACAGAGTCACGGTTTGTCCATTGAATCACATCACCTACATTAACAGATATTGGATCTGGAATGTAACATAGTGATTTAATCTCACATCCTGGAACAGACGTATTTTTTGGAATACTTATTTTGATTGTTTCTTCTGCAAAAGAATTCTCCATTACTGGGAGCAGAATTACTCCAATAATTGCAAAAACTATAACATACCTTAATGGCATGAGTCGTTATATAATTTCATAATGAAATAATCATTGGTATGATTTTTCAGACAAGCGGATTAATTTTCTATACAGAGTAATTTACTAAATAAATTGAAAGTTAGGTTTACTCAGCAAGTAAACTTAGTAAAAATAAGCACAAGCTAGAAGAAAAAATTATCCTAGTTTGTAGATATTTTTAAGAATTTGTTTTGCATTGTATTCTGCAACAATCTTCTTGTATGTCTTTACTTCTTCTTTTTTTATAGATCCAAACTCACCATGATTGATGGATTTTGAATTTTGGGATGACATTTTGTCTTGTGTTTTTAATCCATAGGACTTTGCCTTGAGTTTATCTGAATAGTCTGCTTTAGTTGGAAATGCATATGAATCTTGTAATGCAGGAGCAATCATTCCCATTGCCAAGATTGTCATGGTAGATATTGCCAATATTGTTTTCATTATTATCAAATACACCTCCTCTTAATTTGATAAGTAAAATTTCTCAAAGAATTATTAGTAATACTTGAGAATCTAAATGCCTCATCAAAATTCTTTTGTTCTCTAGCTAGAAGAGAGTGGACGATCTCTCTTCTAGTTAGAGTTTGTGAATGTCTTGATCTGGTTTTGCGCTGGACAACAGTTTGCATGATATCTCAATGTGAGAAAATTATTTGACTATACCTTATTGTTTGTGGCATGCCATAAAATAAAAAAATAAAAAAGTTATTTGAGTTCTTGAATGCGTTTAATAATTTCATTCATCTCAAATACCATTTTTTTCTGTTCAATGATATTCTTTGACTTTAAGAATTGGTTTTGGAGGTCTGAAAGAGAGTCTTTAAGATCAGTTATCTGTGTAGACTTTGGCTCAAGTACAACTCTTGTTATAGGAACAGATTGACTTGAATCAAGTTTGACTTTGGAGATTTTCTCAGTACATCCATAACATGGGGCTTCAATATCGTTTTCGTATCTAGATAATTTCCCGTTAATGTCAAAATTTGCTTGAATGTCTTCTTGTGCAAGATTGTGTTTTATGTTGAGTTCTCGCACAATATTTTGCATTTCAATTTTTGGCATCTTTGCATATAGCACATATTGTTGCATGGCATCAGAGAATGTTCCACCCTGTTTGAGGACAGAATCCCTTGCGTCTCTTGCTAGAGAGATTTTTGCATGAAGGTAATCAAACTGATCCCAGAATATCTCTGTGTTTGTTGCGTTAAGATTTGAAACGTATTTTGCAAATGCATTTCTAGGCGTGAATTCTTCATGTGATTTTTCCATTCTTTGTAGTTCTTGGTTTAGGGAATCTTGTGCCATGGCTCGTTGTTTATCAATGAATTGTTGTTTTGCATTACTAGTCTTTTCAATCTCTTTTGCTTGTAGGAACTGTTTTTTTGAGAGTTCAATTTTTGCAAGAATATCTTGTGAAATTGGATTGTTTAGTATTTCCTTACCTTCTATTTTTTTAAAATCTGATTCTGCAAAGGCGTTGGTACTAAAAACAGACATTATAATTACAGACGCAATTATTGAGGCATACAGTAGTTTAGTCATTGAACACAAAATCTAAAAATCGTTTAAGAGTAATTCGTAGAAATTCCTAGATCAAATCGTACTGATGGTTTTAATACAAGTTTGAAAAGTTTGATTTGTAAAAATTATTTAATTGTTAGTTACCTGTAATTAAATCCCAGATAAAACCAAAGAATTCTCTAATCATTACTAATCAGAATAGTCATAATCATCATCGTCACCAAAATCATCATCATAATAATCATCATCAGTATCTACTGTTCTAACTTTATCTAAATCCATAAAAAATCACCAGAAATTTTTGTAATAAACATACTTGAAAATGATATATCTTCATGCAAAGAAAAGTAATTGATTTTTAAACCATGTAAGAACAACTAGTTATTGAAAATCCATTCTAGATCATAATCTAATCATGTTTTATCATATTAGATAAAACAGATGGCGGAAGTGACAATATTTGGATAAAAAGAAAAAATAATAATGATTTTTTTAACTAATTAAAACATAAGATTTTTTTTATTTTTATTATTAAATGGGCGGAATATTATGTTGTATTTTTGAAGAAGCAAGAAATTCACAAATCATTCTGGATGCTAAATGAGATGTGGAATCTTGGATATCATAGTTTGGACAAATTTCCACAATATCTACATGATTCATCAGGCATGCTTGTCAAAAAAAATCATTATTCTAAAATAATTTTAACCACAAGAAAAATGAGTATAAACTAAACTATGGTAACCAGTTGATTTCCTGATAGTTTAAGTCAATTATCATTTTGTTTAATATTTTGTTTACAACTATTTGTTCAAGGTCTAACAAATAATGAGATGCACTAGTTGTGGAAATCAAGCAAGCTGGAGAGATCCAAACTGTCATAAATGTAACAAACCACTACATCAAAAAAACTGTAAAGGAAAATCCGCGGATTGTAAATGCCATGTTATCAATGAACAGGTATGGGCACAGAAAAAAGTTGTTGCAAGTTAATACAATAACAAATTTCTACATACAATCCAGTCTTAATATCACCAATCAGCGATTATACAAAATTCTGATTTCAGTTTCCAATAGATTGTAAAATTTTGTTACTGTCTTTGATCATTTTTGATAGAATGTCAAAAGATTGGTCTTTTTTAGTTTCGTTTACCAAGTTTTTCATTAATTGAATTTCATATTGTATACCTATCTTTAATCCAATTTGGAAGATTTTTGGTAACTTTGACATGTTAGGGGATATTACAATCTCTCGTGATTTTGTATGCTTATCATGTTTAATCTCTATAGAATTTTTTACCACTGTTTGGAATAATTTTTCAAAATTTTCATACATGTTTGATTCTAGTTTTGTCATTGTGAATTTTTTAGACATTATAACAGTCCTTTTAATATTTAGTAAAGCTTGATTGGATTCAATTCCTTCAAAGTCTTGAGAAGTCAGATCTACGCCATGTGCATCTTTGAATGTGTTTACAATATCTGATATTGCATCTTTTCTACACGAAGACAGAGTCTTTCCAAAGGGACAATTTTGACAATTTGTAGTATAGTATCGAAATCCTTTGTTTCCAAAACTCGATAATACCAGTTTATTTTGATTTCTTAATTTTGTCATTACTCTTGAAACTACAGCCTCATCAACATCAATAATTTGAGAAATCTCTTGATTAGAGTATGAACCCTCGTCAAGTAATTCCAAAACTTCTTTTTCAATTTCACCAGGGGATCTTCTAGATTTTTCCTCTATTGCATCTGCAATGTAATGTTCTGCAAGTCTTTGTTCAGTACCCATAACAAGTTTTTTACCTTCAAATTTTACATCTAGTCCAGAATTTACCTCGGTTTTGATTATTTTTTCTAATAGTCTTTCAATATTTGGTATTTTGAAGTTTACAAGTAATAGTTTTAGAGCATCAATAAGAATTTCATTTTCTTTAGAAAGTAGAAACAATAATGCCCATCGAATTTTTTTTTCATTACTTGTCTCAATCTTGCGAAGAATATTGCAAATCTCAGTAATTTTTTCCCATTTAATGTCATCTAGCATATCATCAAGATCATCAGCTAGGTGAAGTTTACCTAGAGTTTTGGTAAATGCATAGAAATCGCTTTTTAGTGTACTTGAAATAGTTGGTTTTTGTCTTATAGATTTTTTATATCGTTCAATCAAATCTTTCTTTAAAAGTATTTTTTCATTTCGTAGATCATCTGTATCATATTTAAAAAATTCAAAAAATGAAAACGATGATGAGTTTAGTGTATTAGGTTCTAATGTTTTCAGAGCTTCCATTATAGAAGAGGAAAGTGCCATACGGACATTCGAGCATAAGCGTCCTATGATAAAAACTTGCAGAATTATAGATATGTTTGAATATAAAACTAGGAAATTTTAGTAAAACATTCTAATTAAATTAATAAAATATTTTTGAAAATAATGAGTTTAAAGATGGCGGTTGATCATATAGGCTTGATAAATCAACTAAAAATATCAAAAATCACCATCAGATTGAAAATATTATTCAGTTGGTGTACTTTAGTATACTGGCAATAATTTGAGAAAATTTTTTTATACAAAGAACATGCCAACGTTTCAAGATAATTGGAATAAAACACAAAAGCCAGGATTAAATGATCAGATTCATGGCATGATTAAAAAAGAACCTCCACTTAAACCACGAATACAACAATCTGTTGGAAAACTCAATCAAACATTTTCAAAAATTGACTATATGCACAAAAAACTACAAGAAAAAGATGCAAAATTATTTAGTAGAATTATTGTTGCACAACAAAAGCATGATAAAACTACAGGCAGAGTACTTGCAAACGAGCTTGTAGAATTAAGAAAGAATGAGAAATTATTAGGCAATCTTAAACTTGCACTTGAACAAATTCAATTAAGATTATCAACTATGAATGAACTGGGAGATGCAATGGTTACATTGGGACCAGTGATTGGCATGATGCGTTCAATAGGACCGGCATTAGGTAGGTTCATCCCACAAGCAGGCGCTGAATTTGAAGTAATGTCAAATCTTTTGGGCGGAATGATGACAGATTCGTTTGGTGGAAGCTTTGAATTAGATAGCACATCAAATGAGGAAACTGAAAATATTCTAAAAGAAGCAGCCGTGATTGCAGGGAACAGGATAGGAGATAAATTCCCATCAACCCCATCACAGATTAGTAGTGATTTAGGATCAAGAATTAATTAACTCAAATCTTTTGAGGCTTGCGAAATAAATCTTAGCAAAAATATTCTTAGGTTCATTCCTAAAATAGCTAAAACAATACCTATTGAAAGTAAAATTAAAGAATATTTACCATTTCAATCTTTGTAAACGTTTGAACGTTTTTTTGTTTTTAGAATATGTAAAAGCAGTTTATCATTTATTATGTCAATTATTAATCTATAATCACCAACTCGGAGTTTAAAAAATTTGGTTCCAGTTAATCTTGAAATGTATGTAAATGGATCTAATTCAACTTCATCGACTTTATCTAAAATGCGTGTTTGAACGTCTTTGGGTAGTTTTTTTAGTTGTTTTTTGGCAATATCGGACCAAACAGCAGTCCATGTCATAGACCGAGTTCTTTTCTGAGTTGCTTATTTGTAATGTATTTTCCTTCTTTGAGGTCTTTCATGGATTGTTCAATTTCTAGAAGGTCATCATCAGTAAGCAGACCAGAATCATCATCAGTTACAATTTGTAAAAATCGTGTTAATAATGCATCATACGTCTCTTGTTTGTGATTTTTTAGAGTCTCAAGTTTACGTTTGATCTCTTTAGAGATCTGAATAGTTGTGGTTTCTACCATAGTATACTATAGTGTATTATAGTAATTAAATATTTAATTTTTGTGTGTATCAAGATCAATGCCTAAATCAGTTGTTGCAATAGACTTTTTTCACATGTGTGTTTGATTCATACACAATTTTTGTAATAACATGGTGTCATTCACACTTGGAGTAAAACATCGCTCCAAGGCATACAAAAAATAATTTACCGGGAAAAGACAGTTACAAGAGATTTAATTATCTTGAATTATTTTGAAAATATATGACTAGTGCCATAGTTCTTGGCGGTTCACGAGGGATTGGCAAGGCAATCTCAGATGCTCTAAAATCTATAGAGATTGATGTTTTTGCAGCATCAAAAAAAGACATTGATACATCAGATTTGAATAGTGTGAGGAAATTTCTAGAGAATCATAATCAAACAGACATTCTAGTTCTAAACACAGGAGGTCCTGTACCAAAACCATTTGCAACCATAACAGAAGATGATTGGAAACTATACCACAATCAATTATTCTTGGGGTTTGTTACTATTCTACAAAATATCAAAATTAATGATGGTGGATACATATTTTTGATAAGTTCAAGTGTAATCAAAGAGCCAAATGCAAAATTGATAATATCATCAGCATATCGTGCAGCATTTGCAGAGATTTTCAAAGTATTAAGCAAGGAGTACGCTCAAAAAAACATCAGTTGCATCAACATTGCACCAGGTCCAATTAATACAGATAGGACACAAGAATTAATAGAAAATGTTCAAGAATTTGAAAAATCATTACCCATGAAAAGACTTGGCGAGCCACAAGAGATTGGAAATTTTGTCAAAGCAATAATTGAAAACAAGATAAAATATCTATCTGGAGTTACAATAAACTTTGATGGTGCAAACTCAAACTATATTTTTTAGGAAAACCATGCAATTTTTGGGTGTAAGTTTATCTATGATTTTTTGTCTGCTTGTTACTAAAATGTGCTTCAAGGAAAGATGAGATATTATTGTTTAAGATGTATGAATTGTAATTTATGTTGTTATCGATACATTGATTGTGGGATAAACATACTGTCTTCTTTTGAATCGTTTTTCATTGCTTCTCTTTCAGTGTGATCATCTGCAACTTTTGCTTTAATGATTTCATTTGCACTTGTTTTTGTTTCATATTCATTAAATTTTATTTTCTCTACAGGAAAATATTTGATGTATATTATTGACATTGCATTGCCAATTGTTTTACGAGGATCATCCGTAGTTTCAATTCCAATACTTTTGAAATCATGATTGATTCAACACGATTCATCGATACCATGGAAAACATTTCAGATTATCTTGATGATGAGTCCATTGAAGAGATTGTATCAGTCTAGGCAGACAGTAGTTCTGATTCATTATGAACAGGTTTTGGGATCTTTCCTTTTACCATTGGTGGCATTTCTGGAACTGTTCTTATTTTTTGCAGCATGTTTTTAACTTCTGGAATCTCTCTTAGTCTGTATTCTAAAAACTCTGACAAGTTTTGCTGTGAAGATGAAGCCAATAATCCCAGTACACCGTCTAACTCAATACTAAAATTGACTGTTCGTCTTGTTTTTGTCATACTATAGTATGAGCATAGTAAGCATTTAAACATTGTCCCCAAATGGGGACACCCAAATTTAAAGTGCTTTTTCCATGGGTGTGAGGGGCCCATAGTCAGGATTAGGTATTGGATTCCCAGTTACTTGGTATCCCAAATTTTGATAGTAGTGTATACGGTCCTGGATTGAATGCAAAGTAATTCTGGAATGCCCTGATCCTCTTGATAGATTTTCAAGAAGTGTAATTAGCATAAAGCCGGGCTTGACACATTTGGATTCATCATGCAAACGGTTTACCTCAACTAAATCCAGATGAAAATGATCTTCTCTGTTCAAAAATGTCATAAAGGCAAGAACTTTTCCGTCAAGTTCGTAAACAAAGATGTGTCTGTTTTCAATATTCAAATTTACTAAATATGAAAGATCAATGTGGTTAATTGGCTGTAATTCATTAGCAAACGGTTGTTCTGCATCAGATGGAGTTATTTCCCTAAAAGGCAGATTCAGGACAAAATCTTTTCTAGTCAAAAGTATACAAATTCTAAAACAAAATGTATGTAATAAAGAAATCTTCGTAGAGTTTATTTTTAGAATGTTATTTAATCTAGCCTTGGGCATAATTCATTTCTGTGATCATTTACAAGTTGTTTAGAGTCAAACTTGTCTCCCTTTTTCATTACAGATAGACATTTACCATATTGTGGACGTATATCAAACCCATAATTGTTGTCTGAATCAAACTTTGTTAGAGATTAGTAAATTTTCAACATTTGAGAATAGTCAGTCTGAGAAATATAATTAGTGTATTTGTTAGCTTGATTTATTTTTTAAATTCAACATTTGGAGTGTCTGGTTGACCCGCAATTGCAATCAATCCACCTTCTCGCAGTTGCTGTAGTAACTGCATGACTTCTTTTTCAACTTGGTTTCTTTGCAGTCCTGTCTGTTGGGCAAAAACTTCTACCAGTTCAGTTACTTTGCGTTGTCCGTTACATGACTTCCAAAAATCAACTATTGCCTGGTTCACCATAAATCCCTGATCATGCTCGTTTGCCAATACCATAGAGCCATCTTCTTGTTGTATTAGTTTTCCAACTCCTTGAGGCAATGCAGTTTCATAGTTAATTGGTGCAGGAGTACTCATTGCAGCACCCATGCTTTTTAGTTTCATTTTTCCCTCTTCACTCATTTTATCCATTGACCATGCAGGTTCCCACACAATGTCTATCTTAACACTATTTACTCCAGGAACTTTTTTGGCATACCTTGTTGCATCTGCAACTAGAGTTTCATGTAATGGACAGCCTTGAGTAGTCATTGTCATTTTGATGTTAACGTCATTGTTTTCTGTGACATCAATATTATAGATTAATCCCATCTCTACAATGTTTAGAGGAACTTCGGGATCCATACATAGTTTCAAAGAATCCTCAATTGCCTGCACAGATACAGTACTCATATTGTATGGTGCAGTTTGAAAAACAATAAAAACTTTCTAATTATTAGCTTGAAATAATTTTGGAATTGATTGGTCATATGGTGCTGTAGCCACACCTTTTTCTGTAATGATTCCTGAAATTAGTTCAGGCGGAGTCATATCAAATGCAGGGTTTATCACATTGATATCATCAGGTGCTGTTTTTTTATCACCAATTCCAGTTACTTCAGAACCTTTTCGCATTTCAATGATTACATCTTCGGCTTTGGTTTCCAAGTCAATTGTAGATAGTGGTGCTGCAACATAAAATGGAATTCCATGTTGTTTTGCCATTGTAGCTACCTGATAAGTTCCAATTTTGTTAAAGACATGTCCTGTCTTTACAATTCTATCAGCTCCGACTATAACTTTATTCACTAGTCCGTTTGCCATGGAATAGCCTACAGCAGTATCTGGAATTAGGCTTACATCAAATCCGTCATGTTTTAATTCAAATGCTGTCAGTCTAGAACCTTGCTGGATTGGTCTTGTCTCAGTAGCTATAACTTTGACATTTTTTCCACTCTCTCTTGTTGCTCTGATAACACCTAGTGCTGTTCCGTATGCTACCGTAGCTAGAGCTCCTGCATTGCAATGAGTCATTATAGTATCGTTGTTATCAAATAGTATAGAGCCGTTCTTCCCCATTGCTTTGTTAATCTCAATATCTTCTTCTGCCATTTTTTTTGCTTCACTAATTACTAGCTGTCTTATCTGATCAACTGAATCTCCAGAATTTGCAATTTTCATAATTTTGTCCAATCCCCATTTCAGATTTACAGCAGTAGGTCTTGTATCATATAGAATTTTTCTTGCTTTTTCAAGATCTTGTAATAATGTATCTTTTGTTACAGATTTACTTTGCAATACAGCTAATGCCAATCCAAATGCACCAGATACTCCAATAGCTGGAGCCCCTCTTACAACCAGAGTTCTAATGGCATCTGCTACTTGATTATAATCATCATATTCTACAAAGACTAGTTGGTTTGGTAACTTGGTCTGATCAATCATGATTACTTTGTTGTCTTTCCATTCTACAGTTCTTAGAGAAGAATCAATTGCAGTATTGTCCATTATTCGTATTAAAATCAGGCTTTTTAAAAATCAATTGGAAAAATGCTTTGTCAAATAATTTATGTTAATTAAAAAAGACTCTGAAAATCAAAATAGTACAGATATGATCCAAATTTGGTCATTAAACTTCTTTCAAGAATTGTTCTCTTGATATGTTACAATCTCTCAAAATTACCCCAAGTAGTCCTACACGAATTTCCTTTAATGGTACAGTAACGTGAATAGTTCCATTTGTAATCGTTACATGGCTTCCCTTTTGTCTTATTGGTTGGAAATTAAATCGATTACAAAGGATCTTGACTAATTCTCTACCACTTATTGGAGAAAGTTTTTTCAAATTGCAATTGCTTCTGTTGCTTTTTCTTTCAATACAGACAAATGAAGCTCAAGTGCTTTTAGATAGTTTTTTTTGGCATCCTGTAAATTTTTACCTGTACTGTAAACTCCTAATGCAGAACATGCAATAGAATAGAAACCGTCATCTTCTTTGATCACTTTGGTTTTGATATCTTTTATCTTAACTGACATACTATGCAATTATCATCTTGAATTATTTAAGTTTCCTTATCTGATGTCCAGTCTAGTCCAAGTTATGAATCATAGGCTGTATTTTGTTTTCATTTGTTCTAATGTCTTAAATTTACCCTTTTTGATATCTTTGATGGATTGTTCAATTTCTAAAATATCTACATCAGTAAGTAGTTCAGCATCCTCTTCAAATTGAGATTTTAAAATTCGATTAATCATTGCCTCAAAGGATTCATGTTTGTGATTTTTGAATTTTTCCCATTTTTCCTTTGACTCTTTGGATACTGCAATTGATGTTTGTTCCGTATGTGTATGTAGATATCTATAGAATTTAACTATTTGAGATCGCAAGACTGAACTATCGATTTATTCTTTACCTTGGATTTTCAGCTGACTTGGGGTTTGGATCCTATGATAGTTTCAGTTATTTTTCTGAAATTTATATATGTGTCGCCAGTGAAACTAACTAGAAAAAAGATCACAGAGATTAGGAAAAAATTGAAAAGAAAAATTCTGTATTTGCAGAAAAGAGATATCTGGACTCTATGGTTCTACCCTCAAAAATCATTGTGCAAAGCTTGCATCCTCAGACCATGGTGATGCAAGACGTGCACTTGACTTGCTGCGAGTGGCAGGAGAGATTTGTGACGGTGCAATAAAAAAAGACGATGTTGAAAAAGCTCAAAAAATAATCCAAAAAGACAGAATAGATGAGATTGTTGCAAATGCGTCATACCACATGAGATGTGTTGTAGGGGCTATCGTCTCACTTGCCATTGTAAAAGAACAGTCGTGGAGTGCAACCTCACACATCTTTAAAAAATACACTGAAATTGTATCAAAAGAGTATAACCCGCTAAAGTACAGGCGTGTATCTGACTTGCTAGTCGAACTTGAAAACACTGGAATTTTGGTATCCCGTGCTTATTCTCGTGGCAGGGGAGGGTATGGCAAAGAATACAAGCTTAAAGTCGATCCTAGTATTGTTGGTCCTTCTGTTAGTGAGGAATTTTATGATTCGCAGGTTCGGAGAAGAACGGAGGCAGATAAATTCAAAGAATATCAGAAATTGCTAAAATCATCAGGCAGACACAACTATGCAAACATGTACTCTAGACTTCTAAAGGACTTTTAGATTTACAAATTGTTATATTGTTTTTGGATATCTTGAATCGTATTGCTAGACATTGCAACAATGGACAAAATAGACACTCAGGGAATGTACAAAATCTATGATTCATGGCCAGAGATTGCACGTAAATCATTTGAATCACATCACGAGCCAGTAGATTTTGATAATATTGATCATATTGTTTTTGCTGGAATGGGTGGTTCTGGTGCTATTGGAGACATGTTTTCATCTGTTTTATCAAAAACAAAGATTCATGTCAATGTTGTAAAGGGATATCTTCTACCCACAACAGTGGATTCTAATTCACTAGTCATTGCAGTTAGCGTTTCAGGGAATACTGCTGAGACTTTGACTGTATTAGATTCTGCTTTTAAATTAAAAAGCAAAGTCATTGCATTTTCCTCTGGAGGAAAGATGTTAGAGTATTGTAAAAAAAATAACATTGAACACCGACTTGTTACTAAATATCACTCTCCTCGAGCTTCTTTTACTTCTTACTTGTATACCATGTTGAAAGTAGTGCACTCAAAACTTGAAATCAAACAAGAAGATATTTTGGAATCCATAACAGAATTAGAAAAAATTGGTAAAAAAATTAGTTCTACAAATCTAACTGAGAATAATCCAGCCATCAATATCGCAAAAGAGATTACAGGTATTCCTATGATATACTATCCATTTGGATTACAATCAGCTGCAGTTAGATTCAAAAATGTGCTACAAGAAAATGCCAAAATTCATGCAACTGCTGAAGATGTGCTAGAAGCATGTCATAATGGGATTGTTTCATGGGAAAAAGAGAGTAATGTTAAACCATTTCTAATTCAAGGAAAGGATGATCATCCAAAAACGAAAGAAAGATGGAATATAATTAAAGAGTATTTTAATCAAAATAAAATAATCTATAGCGAAATTACTTCTGTTGAGGGAAGCATTTTATCAAAATTGATAAATCTAGTTTACATTTTAGATTACTGTTCAATTTACAAGGCAATTCTAACAGGGACTGATCCTACTCCAGTAAAGTCAATTGATTTTATCAAAAAAAGATTATAACTATCAAAAAACTTGTTGATTGTTAATTAATGTCAATAAATTTACAATATCAGCATCTGAAACAACCTTTGGATTATTATCAAGATGTTTTCTATCTTTTTGAATTAATTTTACGGCATCTTTCATATGTTGATTTAAATGAATAGGATCAAAATTTAATATTTCTACCAGATGTTTGAATCTTGTATAAAACTTTGAATTATTAAATTTGTGAGCAACTGTAGTGGTAAATGCTAATGCATGCCCATGAGGAATTCCTTCATTAGAAAATACGTATGATAGCGCATGTCCAAGAGTAGTAGAACAGTTTCCAAAACCTAATCCTGCATATAATGAACCTAAAACTATATTTTCATAATTTTTATGTATAATTCCATTTTCTAAAAGATCAAACGCTTTCTCGCACATGAATTTTGTATAAATATTTCCTAATTTACTATCATAACCTTCTGTACTTTGAGCACAAGCATCAATAACAGAATTTTTGATTACTTTGTCAGATGAATTTTGAATAAAATGTGAATCTATAATTGCAACATCAGCAAATAATGCATCATCATGAAAACTTTGTTTTTTTCCATTAATCTTTAAAACTGATATTCTAGTTACTTCACTTCCACTTCCAAAAGTGGTTGGAATTAAAAATTTTCTTTTTTTCATTTTAAAGGCAACAAATTTGGCAACATCAAGTGAACTTCCCCCTCCAATTCCAATTATAGATGAAAATTCACTTGTTTTGAATTCATTTAAGATTTTTTCTACAGTTGTAAATGAAGGATTTGATTCAACATTATCAAAAATACTTGCATTTTTTAATCCAATATAATCAAACCATCCACGTGATTTTGCCCCGTTAGAAGTAATAACTAATGAATTTTCTGGTAATGGAAAATTTTGTGCGGATTTATTACCAAATACTATAGTTGATGGTTGTTTAATTGTAAACATTGAATTCTATGCACATACTCTCAACCTTGATTATAAAGTATTGAGACATCTATTTTAAAAATATTACAGATTGATATAATTTTTATTATAAATAACGATTTTATAGGTTGTCATAAAAATAAAATTAAATGTCAGATATAGAATTTTCAATCAATTTACCAGCACCTACAGATAAACTGATAGAACTGGCAACCTCATTTGAAGACTACCCACAGTATTTAGAATCATCAATTAAAAGCGTCAAAATTCTAGAAAAAACTAACAATGAAACCATTACAGAGGAAATTTTAATTTTTAGAAGTTTATTTAGTCATGAAATAATTCAAAAATCTAAACATACAATGATTGGAGGTAAACAAACACATTCTGAAATAATTTTTGGACCTTTTAAAGGGACAATTATTGATGTTTTATTTGAAAAAAAAGAATCTGGAACCAAAGTTTCAGTGAATGCGGATTATAAAATTTCCTTGAAATATAAAATTTTAAGTCCAATAATTAAACAAAAATATAAAATCATACTAACTGGTTTTCTATACAAAATGAATGCAAAACTAATCTAAGCATAATTTTAATACGGAGTTAATTTTCCATGAAATGTATGGATGACTTTGACGGAATAATGAATTGGGAGAATTATTTTAAAAATAGTGAAACTTTCAAAAATAATAAACCATTCAAATTTGCATTTGTTGAAGATGTGTTCAATAAAGAATTTTATGAAGATCTATATGAAACATATCCAAAATATGATGAATCTTGGAAGCATTATCAAGATTATTCTCGTTCATCTAGAAATATGGAATTAGAGGATCCGAAACAATTTCTAGAAAAAGAAAATCCCAAATTCAGCTATGCATGGAATAAGTTTTTTAGATATTTAGCTACTGAAGATTTTGTAGAAAACATGTCAAAATTTACAGGGATAGAATTTAAAAAAGTGGTACGTGTTGGATTCATTAATTCTCATAAGGGAGATTTTAGTTTACCACATATAGATGGATATACTAATCCTGATGGTTCACCTAATTCTAGAATTAATGTACTAATGTATTTCAACAAAGGATGGCAAAAAGGAGATCCTGGTGGAACTTACATATGTGAAAACGAGGATGAGTCAAGCCTCATTTTTGAACCATATAATTTAGATAATAGTTTAGTTTGTTTTGAAGAAACTCCTAATTCATGGCATGGCTCAAGATTTATCATAAAGGATGTAAGAAGACAAGCGGTTTCTTTTGCACTTATATAACATCAATTAATCAGAATATAATTAATTATTACGTGAAAATTTTGTATACCTTAATAATAAAACATTGGATAGGAATGACAATTCATGTCTCAAACTAATATTTTACGAAAAAAACTAAACTCGGGTAATTTAGTCAAAGTGGGTGGAGCATTTGATGCTATGTCTGCAAAGATTGTTGAGACACATGGATTTGATGCTATTTGGGCAGGTAGTTTTGCAATTTCTGCCACACGTGCTTTACCTGATGCAAGCATTATGACAATGACAGAATTTCTAAATGTAGCAACATCGATGGTAGATGCTTGTAGTATTCCAGTAATTGCTGATTGTGATACAGGATTTGGAGGCCCTAGCAATGTAAGTTATACTGTAAAAAAATATGAGAATGCAGGTGTCGCTGCAATTAGTATTGAAGATAAAGTATTTCCAAAACAGAATAGTCTTCTTGAAGGAGGTACACAAGTACTACTTTCTGAAAAAGAATTTGTTGCAAAAATAATTGCAGCAAAAGAAGCCAAAAAAAATCCTAATTTTACAATAATAGCTAGAACTGAAGCATTAATTGCAAATCTAGGAATGAATGAGGCAATAAAACGTGCAAAAGCATATGAAAAAGCAGGAGCAGATGCAATTTTAATTCATTCTAAACAAAATACACCAAATGAAATATTTGAATTTGTGGATACATGGAATGGAAATATTCCAATAGTTATTGTTCCTACATCATATCCAAATGTAAAATTAAATGACTTGAAAAAACATGATATAAGTATGGTAATTTATGCAAATCAAACGTTACGTGCATCATACACAGCAATGAATCAAATTTTAGAACAAATAAAAAATTCAGAGAGTCTTGAAAAAATTAATGGGCAAATTTCTTCTATGGAAGATATTTTTAAATTACAAAAAATGTATGACCTTAAAAATGAAGAAGAAATGATTAAAACTAACTTAAAAAAAATGGGCTATGTTAATTGAAGGAAAAAGAACAACGTAATATTTTTGATTATTTAAATAAAAACGGAATACAAAATTTTGTGGGAGTTCCAGATTCTACGTTAAAGTATTTTGTAGATCAAGGTTTAAGGAAAAAACAAATAATTATTACAACCAGAGAGGAAGAAGCGATTGGAATTTCAGCTGGAATGAGTATGTCTAAAAGTCCATCATTAGTTTTTATGCAAAATGCAGGTTTTGCAAATTCTTTGAGTACCATTACATCATTAGTAGAACTTTATAATATTCCAATGATTTTTTTGATTGGTTGGCGTGGATATAGAGAAGATGACGCACCAGAACACACCAAAATTGGAAAGATTCAACCAGATTTGATAAAAATATTAGGTTTGAAATCAAAAATTATTACAGATAACAATTGGAGAAAAAGTTGTGATTGGGCACTAAAAAAAATTAAAGAAGACAAATTTTGTGCGTTAATTGTAAGGAGAGAATTTCTTGATTAGACATAAAGCTGTAGAAATTGTTGTGAGATCACTTACAAAATCAGACATAGCAGTATCTGCTAATGGATTTATGAGTAGGGATTTGCATGAAGTTTTAGATAGACCGTCAAATTTTTACATGATAGGTTCTATGGGACTTGCTTCATCAATATGTCTTGGATTGGCATTAAAAAAACCAAAAAAACGTGTACATGTTTTTGATGGAGATGGGAATATTTTGATGAATCTTGGATCTCTAGTAACAATCAGTTCATTAAAACCAAAAAATTTGGTTCATGTTATATTTGATAATAATGCTCATGAATCCACAGGAGGTCAACCAACAAATTCATCATCAGTAAAAATTGATCTGCTTGCTAAAAATACAAACTATAAAATTTTTAAAACAGATTCCGAAAAATCTTTAAAATCAATTTTAATAAAAATAAAAAAAATTAATGGTCCCATACTTCTATTAATTAAAATAGAAAAAAGTAAATATGTTAGTAAAAGAATAGACATTGAACCTACATTAATAAAAACCAGATTTATGAAAGCAATCAATAGTTAAAATGAACATTATAGTAATTGCTGCTGGAACTGGAAAAAGACTTGGGATTAAAACTAAAGATCTCCCAAAATATTTGATTAAAGTTAATGAAAAAACTATAATGGAATATCAACAAGAGATGTTTGAAAAAATTCAATATGACAAATTTGTAATAATTACTGGACCTCATAAAGAAAAGTTCACTTTCACAAATGCAGTATATGTAGAAGATATCAACTATCAACATCATGATATTTTGGGTAGTCTAATGGCCGCACGAGATTACATTTTTGGAGATGTATTAATTGTATATTCTGATATAATATTTGATTATTCGATATTATCAAAAATTATTGAATCTGATGTTGATATTGGAATTGCAGTTGATATGAACTGGGAGAAAAACTATGAAAATCGAACAGAACATACAACAGAAGAAGCAGAAAATGTTTTATTAGATGGAGATAAAGTTTTAGAGATTCGAAAACACATTATAAATAAAAATAATATTGGTGAATTTTTAGGAATTATGAAACTTTCAGCTAAAGGTTCCAAAATATTTGTAAAAAAATTCCTTGATCTTGAAAGATTCCATAAAGGATCTTTCCAAAATGCTCCTTCTCTACATAAAGGATATCTTACTGACATAATTCAAGAATTAGTAAATTCTAAAGTCAATGTTAAACCAATAATTGTTACTGGAAAATGGTGTGAAATAGACACAAATCAGGATTTAGAAAAAGCATCAATAATGTTCAAATAGTATTCTGAATATTTTTTAATTCATCCCATAAACTTTTTTCAATTTGCAAATCAGTTCCAATTAGATTTTTTTCTTCTTTTGGATCATTTTCCAAATCATAAAGTTCCTTTGTTTGGTTATGCTGATTATAGATTAATTTCCATTTTGATGAACGAATTGACATTGTATTTGGTTCCTTGGGAGGTTCTTTTTTGTCCAATGGGTTTCCAGTTTCAGAATATGCCAATTGTTCTTGAATATTTTCTCCCTTGATTAATGGTATTAATGAAATACCATCCAGATGTTCAAATTCAGGATTTAATTTGATTCCAAGATATTCCAATATTGTAGGCATAAAATCAATTGTTCGTACTTGTTGGGTAATTTCTTTAGGGGCAAAATCTTTTGCCATAAAATATGTAAATGATCTTAATGTATAATCATAACAAAATACTCCATATGCTCGCTCTCCAAATTTTTCACCCACACTAACACCGTGATCTGACATTACAAGTATGATTGAATTTTCATCTAATTGTAATTCATATATTTTATTAAAAAGTTCATCAAAATAATTTTCAGCTGAATGAAATAACAAATCATATCGTTCCTCATTTTGTTTTCGATGTTCAAAATATTCTTTACTAAAATTTGTATATTTTTTTAGAACTTGAGTCATTATACCAGTATGAATATTACTATAATGTAAATATAGGAAGAAATTTTGGTCTGATTTTAATTTCTGAGTTACATTTTGTAGTAAATCTTTATGACGTTGAGTTAAATCATCATTTATTTCATCGTGAACTATGTATTTATCAAATCCTTGCTTGGGTACAACAAGTTCATTAATAACATCGGCATATGTATAGTAATTATTTTCCTTAAGATATTCTGTAATCGTTTTGAATTTATCTTTTTTAAATTTGAATGTAGACCAATAACTATTTGTACCAGTTCTAGTTCCATATGAACCACTAAACACTGCATGCATTGCTGCTATTGTATGGGGTCCATATGTAATAGATTGAGAGAAAAATACAGATTTTGATTTTAATTTATTAAAAATTGGAGAATGTAAAGCACGATCTAACCTTCCTCCATCAATCATAACTATAATTAAATTTTTTTTATTCATTTTTATCTTAAAATATTTGTAATATGCTTCTAATGTTTACCTTCTGAGTCAAACCATTGCATAGTTTCTGCAATTGCTCGTTTGGCATTTTCTCTTCCAACAAATGATAATTCTCGCTGAGAATCACCAACAATTTTTCCTCCAATTCGTAAAATCAAAATTTTACCTTTTCCTCTGAAATTATGCCTGACAAATGGTTTTACATATACTGAATCTCCTGAGTTAATATTTTTGGATAACTGCTTTCCATCAAATTCCCAAGTTAGTTTAACTGGAGTATCTCCAATATTGTAAATATATTGATGAAGCCCAGCTTTTAGATCAAGATCATTATTTTGTGAATCTAAAACCTCAACTTCAAATGCTTTAGAGTATGGTAATGTTACAGTTGAAGCAAGATCAATGAAACTATATGCCTTTGTTAGTTCAGGAAAATACCATTTTTTTCCGTCATTGTGATGCTTTATAATTACTCTATCTTCTATCTTATCATTTGGCATAAGATCTCTTGTGTTAACCTCTAATGCAGTTGCAATTTTTTTAAGATCATTATTTAATGGAATGTGATCACCTATTTCAAAACTTTCTAAATCGGATGTAAGAATATTTGTACGTCTAGAAAGCTCTTCTAACGAAATATTTGCAATTTCCCTATGGAATTTCAGTAGAGATGATGAAGTTTTTTTATTACTTGAAAAATCTAGAGCAAATTCAGAACCCAGATTAGTAGATAATGCAGAAAGTTCTTGTTGAATATCACCAGTAAGCTTGTTTCCATAAGTTAGAGCTAAAATCAATCCATTCTGTTTTGCTCCTTTTCTTGTAGTAAATGTATGAGATACAAATGGAGTAATATACATAGAATCTCCAGTATTCATTATCGCTACTTTTTTTTCTCCATTCAATGTTTTATAATAGAAATTGACTTCGCCAATAAAATAAGTAAATTGATGCATAAAATGACCATTATTCCATTGTGCTAAAGGATTGTTCGGATTATTATCATCTACATAACATAATTCCATTATCCATTCAGGGCGAAATGGTGCAACAGAGCTCATAGCAGTATCACGATATTCGTAATAGTGTTTACCTGCTCTATCCATAATTCTACTACTTTTTTCAGATTCTTTCATTGTCATTATTTTAATTCCTGTTGGACAGTCATCTCGAATTATGTAAAAATCTCTTGCATTTACTGGCCAAATTTTGACAGCTTTTTCTAAAATTTCTTGTGAAACAGTCTTTTGACCAGAAATTATTAAATTAATTTCTTCCAATGTAATGCCTAATTCAAATGCAGCATCTTCAGGTCTTCGTTTTATATCATTTAAAATGCCTAAAAAATTTTGGCCAGATTTAATTAATTCTAATTTATCTTCAACCAATTCTTCTTTTAACATAATATACCAACTAATCTAGTTATTATTGTGTATTACGATTTAGAGTATTAAAACAATATGTAGAAATAAAAAATATTTTGAATTTCGTCGTTAAATTTTGACTAAATCAAAAAATGAGAAATTTATTTTTTCAAAGGATCGTCATCTATCCAAATTCTACTTACATCTAAAGGGACACCAGAATTAATTTTTGCCAATTCAGGATTATTATCTAAAAATTTAATGATAGTTTTTAAGGAAATTAATTTGTGTTTTTTTCCAAGAGAGTCATAAATTGACCTTGCAACATAAAGATCTTCTGGAGTATCTACAGTCAATCTTATTTCAGATCTTTGAAATTCCTTGGGAGGGGAAATGTGGAATATTTTGAATTTATTTATATTCTCTTTAATGTATAATGAACATAGTTCACTACGATGTTTTTTTGAGCCTTCTTTATGAGATTTTTCAAAGGAACTCAGGTTAACAACTTCATATCCAGTTCCTAATGGCACATTAAAACATGTTGAAAAATCATAATTACCAGAAACGTGCTTTTGTAAAATTTCATCTATTCCTTCCCAGTAAATATAAGGATTTTCGGGTGTAATTCGAAATATAATATCAGCATTAACATATTTTGCACCGTTGATTAAACGTTTTAAGACATCAGTATCATCACCAATTATAAATTTAATTCCATTTTTAAGAGCATAATCTACAAAAACTTCATTTCCAGGTCTTGAACTAATTGCGAGAACTATATCTGTAATCATCTTTGAAGTTTTAAGTTGATTAATCATATGATCAATAATAGGTCTATCACCTACAAGTTGCATTTGTTTTGCAAATAATCGAGTCGAATGTATTCTACATGCAATAACTGCAGCAATTTTATGAGATTTTTTATCTATCATATGTTTACTAAGAGTACTTCCCTTAGAGATATTTTTTGAAGTAATCTTTCCAAGGAAATCATATAAAGATACAGAATCTTTTGTTTTTGTACGTTTGAAATTGAATAAATTTTCATCTAGTTTTGTACCTTTTTTTAAAAATTTTTTTGCGATAGGATTTTTTTTATGTGTTAATCGATAAATTAATTCATTTTTTGAAAGTATAAATTCTTCTTTTCCAAAAGTTTTTTCAACTTTTCTTATATGTAATATCATTTTTTTAAATTCATCAGGATTTAATGATGAAAAATAATCTAAACCCTTTTCATCTCTATTCAATGTAAGATGTTTTTCAACAATTGTAGCCCCCATTCCAATTCCAACCATTGGAATGATTGAAGATAATTCAGAGCTGCCAGAGACATGATCCATAATACCTATTTTAAATGAATATTTTTCCTTTAATTTTTTAATTTTGTTTAAATTCAAATCAGACAATTTAGTTGGATATCCTTGAAATCCATGCATAAGGATAATTTCTTTAGGTATAAATTGTAGAATCTTAACTGCCTCATCTATTTCATTTAAAAAACATCCTGCAGTTGAAAGTAATATAGGATTTTTTTGTTTTGAAAGAAATCTAAGAAGGGTAGGATTCATTAAATCAGCTGAATGAATTTTAAATCCATCTACTCCAAGATTTAAACAAGATTTGGCACTTTTAATTCCAAAAATATCTACAAAAACCTTTAAACCACATTTTTTTGCAAATTTTATTAAAATACTCCATTCTTTTTTGGACATTTCTAGTTTTTTGTAAAGTGAATATAATTCATGATTGGGTTCCGCTAATTCATTTGCTGTGAATTTTTGATATTTTATTGCATTTGCTCCAGCTCTTGCTGCAGCCAAAGTAATTTTCTTTGCTTTTTCCAGATCTCCCTCATGAGCATTAGCCATTTCAGCTATTACAAATATATGATTTGTAGAAAATAATGACATGTTTTAAATCGGTTAATACATTATTAATCAGTTTTTACTTTAATCATGAATTTCTATTTAATTGATTTGTATAAAACATTAAAATCTCAAAAAATGTTATTTATTCTTGATTAAACATAAATTTCAAAAATCTTTTTAAACACTTTTAATTAGAATTACCTGATTTTACATGTATTGAGAGTTTGTAAAAAATGCATACAACCAGACACTAGACCAAAAGTTTACTTTAATGAAGAAGGAATATGTGGTGCATGTCTTTGGGAAGAAGAAAAAAAAAATATTAATTGGGGATCAAGAGAAAAAGAATTACAAGATATTGCAAAATGGGCTAAAAAAAATACAAGATCAAGTTATGATTGTATTATAGGAGTTAGTGGAGGAAAAGATAGTACATTTCAAGCAATTACTGCACGTGATAGATTAGGTTTACGATGTCTTTTAGTTAATGGAGAACCAGATGGAATTACTGAATTAGGAAAACAAAATATTGAAAATCTAAAAAATTTAGGTTTTGATGTTATTTCATTACGTCCCAATCCCAAAATAATGAAAAAAATGATGAGGAGAGATTTTTATAAATATCTAAATCCACAAAAAATTACTGAGTATGCACTTTATTCATCTGCATATATTATTGCAGATCAATTTGACATTCCATTAATAATTCAAGGAGAAAACGGAGCCTTAACTTTAGGAGTTACTCTCACGGGATTAGGGACAGATGGAAATGCATTAAGAGTAAATGAATCAAACACACTTGGAACAGGCTGGGAAGAATATCTGGATGATGATGAGATTGAAGATAGAGATTTATTCATGTATCATTATGATAGAAAAAATTTAGAAGAAAAAGAATATAAAGCAATTTGGATACAATACTATCTTAAAGAATGGTCTTTTTTCCACAATGCAGAATTTGCATTAAAATATGGATTTAAGGGACATTCTGATGAATTTGATCTAACCACAATCGGAACTTTTGTTCCGTATGCACAAATCGATAGTGATTTAACACAAGTTAGTCAAATGTTAAAAAATATAAAATTTGGATTTGGACATGCAAATGATCATGCATGTTACGCAATTAGAGATGGAAGAATTACTAGAAAAGAAGGATTAGAGTTAGTAAAAAAATATGATGGAAAATGTGCTGATATATACGTAAAAAAATTATGTAATCATTTAGATATTCCAATAGAAGAATTTTGGAGTGTAGCAGAAAAATTTAGAGGTAATATGTGGAAAAAAGATCATAATGGGAATTGGCAAAATACTTATTGGGATTATGTAAATATTTAATTATAAATTATTTTTTCTAAATATATCCTAATTTCTTTAATTCAGTTTCAATTTTTTCTTTGGTTTCTTCATTCATATCTTCAAAATCATCTTGCAAAGCAAAATCATCGTCAAGTGTAGATAAAATATTTTCCATTTGTTGAACTATATGAGAATATTTTTTAGCAATATTTTTTTCTTCGAAAGGATCAACTTTCAAATCAAACAAACATACATCTTTTTTTGGATCATTTCTATTACGGAAATATTTGTATTCAGAAGTTCTGATACCAAGTTGATCTTTACTTGTTGGAGCAAACCATTTAGGAGTAGATTCAATTCTTACGGGTAATTCATCCATGGTTTCTCCATCAAAATAGGGTTTCAGACTTCTTCCATGAATCTTATCCTTTCTTGGAGGCAATCCTATCAAATCACAAATTGTTGGAAAAACATCAATTAGGCGTGTTTGGTTCTGTATAACAATTTCATTTGGAATATTATAACCTGAGAAAACTAGGGGAACTCGAATTAAATTATCATAAATCTCTTCAACATCAGCTATTGCATGCATTAAAATTCGTTTTTCATGGATGCTGATTTTTTGTCGATTTATTTGAACAAATCGAATTTTTGTAAGTATGCTTTGGGGTAGTCGAAGACATTTTCCAATCATATTTCTAACAAATTTTAATTTTGGGGATAGATTAGGTTTAAACCAAAAGGTATTTGAAACAAATTTCTGTGCTTTAATATCAAAATCGAGAGGTTTTTTATCATAATTTACAAACTTCATTGATGGTGTATAAGATGCTTCATCAGAACCATGATCACCAGTAAGAATAACTATAGTTTGATCTAAATTAATTTCTTGTAAAATTTTTCCTATCCAAATATCAACAGATGAAAGCATTTGATCATATCTATTTAATCCAAATTTAGAATCATTGAATGATTCAGGAAGTTCGCCTAATTCATGAAGATCCATTGTATGGGCATACATTAACCACGGTTCTCTCATTTTTTTAGAATTTAATTGATCAATAACTTTTTCACCAAAGCCTGTTGACAAAATTAATTCTTTGTAACTTGGTACAAATTTATCTTCAAAATGTTTTGCTAATCCCCAAAACTCAAGTGCATTGGGAATTGCAGCATATGTATAATATCCAAAATCTCTTAAAAGTTGAATGTATGTAGTATTAGAAAATAGTTTCATATTTTTTCGATCACTTCTTAAAGCCTGGAATGGATAAAGCCCAGTCAAAATACTTGAAGTAGATAACAAAGTTGAAAAAGCAGAACTAATATTTTGTTGAAAATAAATTCCATTTTTAATTAATGAGTCGATATTTGGAGTGATTGCAGTTTTATTTTCTCCAACGCATTTGTCTGATCTAAATGAATCAAGAACTAAAAATAAAATATTTGGTTCTGGAATAGTCATTTAATAAAAATAAATGTAAACATGTTATAAAGGCAAGGTTTTTTACTCAATTAATAAAAACACCAATATCTTGTTTGATGGTAAAAAAGTACTAATTACTGGTGGAACTGGGTCATTAGGAACAGCATTAGTAAATAAAATTCTAAAAACAGACGTAGATACAATTCGAATTTTTAGTAGAGATGAATGGAAACAAGTTCAGATGAGATCTAAACTATCAGATAAACGATTAAGATTTTTTATTGGAGATGTTAGAGACAAAGAAAGATTATCTAGATCTTTAGAAGATGTAGATAT
This sequence comes from Candidatus Nitrosopumilus sp., assembly GCF_040878665.1. Lineage (GTDB taxonomy): Archaea > Thermoproteota > Nitrososphaeria > Nitrososphaerales > Nitrosopumilaceae > Nitrosopumilus. Next base: position 76,356 of record NZ_JBBDLU010000003.1, read on the forward strand.
AGTAATTCATGCAGCTGCATTAAAACATGTTCCTGTAGTAGAATACAACCCATTTGAAGCTGTAAAAACAAATGTGTATGGAACACAAAATTTGATTGACAGTTGTTTAGAAAATAATGTAAAAATAGCTCTTGCCGTCGGAACTGACAAAGCTGTTTCTCCATTGAATACATATGGTGCTACCAAATTACTAATGGAGCGATTATTTGTATCAGCAAATCATTATAGAGGATTTCATGATACTAAATTTAGTTGTGTTAGATATGGAAATGTGTTAGGTAGTAGGGGATCATTGGTTCCAACATTAGTAGAACAAATTCGATCAGGTAAAAAAATTACTATAACAGATCCTGAAATGACAAGATTTAACATTACCATGGATGAAGCCTTAGGATTAATTTTTAGAGCAATTTCAAAAGGAGTTGGAGGAGAAATTTTTATTCCAAAAATTAAAGCATATAAAGTTGGAGATATGAAAGATGTAATTCTTGAATTATTAAATAGTAAAACTGAAACGGAAATAATTTCAATTAGACCTGGTGAAAAAATTCATGAATCTTTGATTATTAAAGATGAATTAAAAAATACGTATGAAAATAATGATGATTATGTAATATTCGATAAACAAACCCAAGATCATGAACTATTACCTGAATTTCAATTATCTAATTTATCAGAACAATACTCATCAGATAAAGTTGAACTATTATCAAAAGAAAAATTAAAACAAATTTTAACTACAGAAAAATTAGTTATTTCATAAATTTTTAGAATTTTCAATTTTCTTTATAAATTCAGAAGATAATAACTCAAATTTTTCTTTGTGTTGTTCTAAAAATTTGGCCATCTTATCTAACGAAATTTCAGTATCAACCAAAGAACCTCCATAATAGAAATAATCTGCAAAGAGTTGAACAAATCCATCAAAATCAAAATCAAATGAAATGTCTTCAATAAAATTTATGTATTCATTTACATCCGAAGCTTGGACTTGAGTGTTTAATGCCTGATTAATTACGGAGTGAAGATCTTCAAGAGATTTCAATCTAAAAACAGATGGTAATGTAGAGAATGCGGTATCAACGAAAAGAATTGAAGGTTTTTGATAAATTGCAGCATCAAAGCTACTGGTTCCAGAAATTGTTACAACCAATGAGCAGTTTTTTAAAAGTTGTGTATGATCTGCAGAAGGATGAAGAAAAATTATGTTTGGAATTTCCATGATTTGTTTATAATCAGAGATAGATCTCCAACAACGTGCAAACATCATTGGGTGTTCTTTTAAAACTAGTTTGTATCCAACAGGCAAAGATTGAGCAATATTTTTGATCACTTCACTTTGATTAGTATAATAAGGAGCCAGTAACAAAAGTGAACGCTCTTGTTCTATATGGAGTGGAAAATAAACAAAAGGTAAGTGTTGTTCAATTTTTTTGGGTAAATTTGTATTAATAAAATTTTTTCTATATTTTGTTTTTAATTGATATAAGATAGATTTGAAAAGTACTCTCAATTTAGTTCTTCCATAATATGTATAATGGGTTTTGACATTGCTGTTATCAGATATAAAAAGAAATTGAAATACAGCTTTGAAAAATCCTGATTTGGATTTTTGGAATTTTTCTTCAAATTCTACTCCTTGTTTATGAAGACTAAAATTTGTATGATAGTCAAGTAGTTCATCAAAAGTTCTATTGACTGAAATATTTTTAGTTATTTTGTAATCTAACATTTCATCATCATTAGCTATTATACATTTGTAACCAATTCGTACTGGTTTTAAGATTAAGATTTTGATTTTTTTCACTTTACAGATTTTGTAGAATAGATAATTATGATGAAATGGGGGTTGACTCATAATTACATAATTTGGGTTGATTTCATCAATAATCTTTTCATATAATTTGCACTCTTGTTCTAGAATCGATAAAACATTTTCTTCTGTAAATTTGAAGTAATCATTGAATTTGTAGAATATTCTTTCATTATATGCTAAAAGCCATAAATTAATATCATATTTTTTTTCAAATGATTTCAAATAATCAATATCAGGTTTTGAATTAATGTTAAAATAGTCATGATAAAACCAAATTTTTTTAAAATTTACAAATTTTTGAGATTGAAAAAATAATTTTGTTCTGTCTGTGATATCTATAATTGCAAACAAATCACAGTCATGATTTTCTTGGAGAGATTTTGCAGTACCATAATCAACTAAGGTTTGATCTATCCAAAAAAGAATTTTATCTTTCATTTTTATCAAAATACCAAATTACTCAAAATCCGTAATCCCATCTCCGGTATCAACATCAATCTTTGATTTTTTTCCATTAACAGATTCTAAAAATCTAGATTCTATACCTCTTGACCGTTTTCCGGGTCTTAGAACATCAAAATTAACTCCTTCTACAAGAGTTTCACCTTTTTTTATAGGTTTTAATGCTTGGAGAGAACGCGTAGCAAATTGTTTGAGTTCCAATTCTTCATTAAGAACTTGTTTATCCCCAGATCCTTTTGCAAGTTCAGCATTCCTTATAGCTTTGACCATCATTTCCAATTCATTAGGAATTAATGCAAATGGATGATCAGGTCCGGGTAGAGTTCTATCCATCGTAAAATGTTTTTCAATAATTATCGCTCCAAATGCTACAGCCATAATAGGTGCAAGAATTGGATCAATACTATGATCAGATAGACCTACAGGTAAGTCATATCGGGAATTAATTTTAGGAATAACCGAAAGATTGAGTGCTTTAATTGGACAAGGATATTTTGAAGTACATTGCAAAATTTTGATATGTTCATTACCATTTTTTTTCAACAAATTTACTGCAAAATCAATCTCTTCAAACGTACTAGCACCAGTAGAAATTATGATAGGTTTTTTAGTTTTTGCAAGAAATTCTAAGAGTCTAACATGATTGATTTCATATGATGCAATTTTATGAATTGATACATAAGGATTTACTTCAACAGCATCCTTAACAGAAAAAGGAGTGGACATGAATTCAATTCCATGTTGTTTTGAATAATCAGCTAACTGTGGAATCATTTCATAAGGCATAGAAAGATTTTTAAAAATATCATTAATTTCTTGATTCATTCCTTTTTCAGAGAGATAATCACTTTGACCAGCATTTTCTGCATATAGAGTTTCAGGTCTGTAAATTTGAAATTTTACTGCATCAGCTCCGCTTTTTGCAGCAATTTCAATTAGATGTTTAGCACATTGCAGATCTTCTTCAAAAGTTCCACATTTCCAATTAGAACCAGCTTCAGCTATTACAAATACATGATTAGGATTATCTAGTTCTGTCATACTATCAATAAAAATTAAAATCATTTGAAGATAAAATACTTTTATTGAAAAAATAGTTTTTGAACATAGTTAAATTAACTAAATCATTCAAATTACTAATTTTTATCCGCTTCAAGTGATTTTGTATAACCTTCGTGAGAATCAATGTTTTTGTTAATTTCTAATAAATGAGGTTTAATTTTCAGTAAATCTAAGATATCTTCAACCAAAATTGGTTTTTTATCTATATTCTTATAGACAGCTCTAACAAATTCTAAATCCTCTATTCTGTCAACTGTCCAATGTAGATGCGAAAGATCACAGGGATACTCCAGATGTCCAATTTTAAAATCTTCAGGGTGATTGTAAATGTATGAGGTTACGTGTTCGCGTTCAGATGGTTTTTGAGCATTTTTCCAAGCACGTTCAAGTGTTTTAAAACTAAAAATTTCTACTTCTGAACCAACAGGATATCTATTTTTATCATTAAAATTATTAACGTAATCAAAATTTGAATTATTAAAAAAATTTATAGTTTTGTCAACAACACATGGGTCAATAAAAGGGGCATCACCACTAATTCGAACAATTTGCTTAATATTGTGATATTTCGCACAGTGATAATATCGATCTAATACATCTGTATGACTGCCTCTAAAATAAGAAATTTTTAAAAAATCAAGTTGTTTGATTAACGGTAATTCAGATATTTCGTCAGAAGTTGCAATAATTTTTCCTGATAAAAATTTTGAATATGATAATTGATTTAATAGTGATTCAATGATTGATACACCATTAATTTTCATTAGGATTTTTTTAGGAAGTCTCGTAGAAGACATTCGAGCTTGAATTATTGCAACTGAATCCAATTGTATAATGCACTTAATTAGGCTATTTAGATGTTAAAAAATTATAAGATTGAAAAATAAGAGATAATTATTATCATGGCTTCAGCCTTAAAATTAAAAAAAATAACACTATCTGATATTAGATTCTTATATGAACTTTTGAGTGAAAGAGAATCCAAAATATTCATTTCTCATAAGGGTATGCCAACATGGGAAGAACATGTAAAATTTGTTAAATCAAAACCATATTCAAAATGGTATATAATTATTCATGAAGATAAAAAGATAGGAACAGTATCTCTGACATTTGAAAACGAAGTAGGGATTTTTATCAAAAAAGGAATTCAAGGTAGAGGAATTGGTTCATGTGCACTAAAAATGTTAATAGAAAAGAATCCCAATTTACGATATCTTGCAAACATTAATCCTAAAAATAAAGAATCAATCAAATTTTTCAAAAAGAATGGATTCAAATTAATTCAATACACTTATGAGATAACAAATTCAAACAAAAAATAGACGAAAAACATGATTAAGTTATTTGATCCAGTGTTTGGAATAAACGAAGAACGTTCAATTATCAAGGTTCTACGAAGTAAATTTTGGGCTTCAGGTTCAGGTAGTGGAAATGTGAAATTATTTGAGGAGAATTTCAGAAAATACGTTAATGCAGGTTCATGTATAGCGGTAAACAATGGGACTTCAGCATTACATTTAGCATTATCATTAATGGATATTAAGAATAAAGAAGTCATAATTCCATCATTATCTTTTGTTTCTACAGCTCATGCAGTAGTTTACAATGGAGGAATTCCAGTTTTTGTAGATGTAGATAAAAATACTTTATGTATTGATCCAAAAAAGATTGAAGAAAAAATTAATGACAATACTAAAGTAATTCTACCTGTTCATTTTGCAGGTTTCCCAAGTGAATTAGAAAAAATTAAAAAAATGTGTAAAAAAAATAATTTAAAGTTAATTGAAGATGCAGCACATGCAGCTGGGACAAGTTACAAAGGAAAGAAAATCGGAGCACATGGTGATGCTGTTTGTTTTAGTTTTCATCCAGTAAAAAATTTAGCAATGCCTACAGGAGGAGCTATCACATTAAATGGACTTGAAAAAAAAATGGAAGAAGAAACTTTGAAAGTTAGAAGATGGTGTGGCATTACAAATCGTCATGACTCGGTATATGACATATCTGAACTTGGATGGAACTTTTACATGAATGAATTTGCAGCTGCCATAGGTATTGTACAATTGAAAAAACTAGATATTTTAAATAAAAAAAGAAAAAAAATTGCTTTTCGATATTTTAAAGAAACTAAAGTTGAACAAAAGATGCCTTTTAACAATGACTGTGCATATCATTTCTATTGGATATGTGTCGACAATAGAGAGAGATTTATGAAAAAAATGAGTGATGCAGGAATTGAAACAGGAATTCATTACAAACCCATACATGAAATGACAATGTACAAAAATTCTAAAATAAAATTACCCATAACAGAAAATATTGGAAAAAGTATCGTATCAATTCCAACTCATCCAAATTTATCTGAAAAAAATGTTACAAAAATTATTTCGATAATTAATAAATTAAATCAGTGATCACCATGAATTCAATAAAAAAAATCATGTTGAAACCAGTTAAAAAGGAAGATTATAAGTTCTTATTTGAATTACTTGAACAAAGAAGACCACTTGCAAATATTTCACATAAAAGAATGCCAACATGGGAAGAACATGTAAAATTTGTTAAATCAAAACCATATTCAAAATGGTATATAATTATTTATGAAGATAAAAAAATAGGTTCAATTTATCTATCAAAACAAAATGAAATTGGAATTCATTTATGTAAAAAAAATGAAAAAGATTCTTTATACTCAAATATAATAAAAGAATTGATGAATTTAAATCCCAAAAGAAGATTCTTGGCAAATATAAGTCCCAAAAATAAGAAATATACAAAATATTTTCAAGAACTTGGATTCAAAATGATTCAACATACCTATGAATTAGATTTAAGGGAAAAAATCTAGTCATTCAATTTTTATATTAAGATTTTAGACAAATTAATTATGAAGATAATTGTTACAGGTGGAAATGGATTTATCGGTTCTAATATTGTCAGTAATTTAAGTAAAAATCATGATGTAAAAATTTTTGATTTTAAAAAATCGGAAAAGTTGAATAATAAATTTATCCAAGGAGATATAAAAAATGCAGAGCATGTAATTAATTCCATTAAAGATTGTGATGTTGTTATTCATCTTGCAGCAACATTGGGAGTAATCAATACAGAAGAAAATCCAGTGATGACTTTAGATACAAACATGGGTGGTACAAAAAATGTTTTAGAAGCATGTAGAGTAAATAAAATTAAGAAAATTATTTTTTCGTCATCATCAGAAGTATACGGAGAGCCTGTAAAAATTCCCATGGATGAAAAAGATAAACCTATTCCAATAACTACTTATGGAATTAGTAAATTTGCTGCAGAAGAATACATCAAAGCTTATGCAAAAAATTACGGTTTACAATATACTATGTTTAGGTTGTTTAATGTGTATGGAGATCAACAAGCCACCGATTGGGTGTTACCTGAATTTGTAAGTAAAGCAATTAAAAATGAAGATATTATTGTACATGGGGATGGGACACAGACTAGAGCATTTTGTTATGTAACAGATATTTCAAATGCTTTTTCTTTGGCATTAGATAAAGCAGATGGACAGCTGATAAATATTGGAAACAACACAGAACCCATCTCAATTAAAGAACTAGCACATAAAATAATCAGAATTGCTAATTCTAAAAGCGATGTAAAATTCATACCTTTTGAAGAATCCAAGAGAAATCGAAATGAAATCATGGTAAGAATCCCAAATATTCAGAAAGCAAAAGAAATTCTTGGATTTGTACCTCAAATATCACTTGATGAAGGTATCTTGAAAGTGATAGAAAAACAAAAAAGCACTATCTCATGATTGATAAAAATTCATTCTATTTCTGAATTTTTTAGAGTTCTGTCAACTTATCTGGTGTTTAGTGTAGATCTTCTACATGTCAAAAGTTGGGACATCAAAAACAGAATCACCCTAAGAATTAAGTGTCAGAATCAATAAAGCTTTTATTAATACCGAATAAAATTCACATGGGCTAAAAATGAAAGGTGAGATAAATATCGTTTCTGAACTGGTCAAGATAAAACATTTTTTATATGTACTAAAAGAATTTACCCGAAAATATGGTCCAGAAAATGATAATTGGATGGATGTGCAATGCAAGAAAACATTATTGCATGCCCCCCCCCCACATTAGAAAAACTAGTTCAGTCCGGATTTTGTGAGGTATTACAGCGTGCTGATGAGGACACCATATTCATTCAAGATACACGCCTTTATAGATCCCAGATGAAAATTAATTCGTTTTTGGTATTGCAAAAAATATATGATGTCATAAAAGATGTCATACCAAAAGATAAGGAAATCATCTGCCCGAGTTTGGATGCAGCGGGAAATGCTCTGTTGTTCCTACGTCACATGGGAGTTAAAAACAAAATGACAGGGTATAGCAAACACCCAAACCTGATAAAACTTGCAAAGTTATACGGTAGTAATATTGAGTTCACACATGCAGACGGATATAAAACAAATCTTTATGGAAAGGTTGTTTATTTGGGTTTTAGGAGTATCCAGTCAACCAAGGAGCAGATGGAATCACTTATCTTGCAAGAACCCCACATGATAATTAATCCAAGTACCATCACAGCACTTGTTAAAAATGATATTTTGGGAGTTGCAACAAAGATGTATTATTACAAACACAGGAAGCGGAAAAATTTTTTGCCGGAATTGTTAAAAAAACATTGTTGGCAATATACAGTTACGGATCTTAAATGCTCGTATATCACCCCATTTTTCCCGGTACACGTCTTGATTGCAAAACCAAACACATCTTAACGCTTTTGTAACTGTATATTTCAGGTCTCGATAACCCGACAGAGCCTTTTAAAGTAAAACAATTATAATATATGACTTAATGAAAACATGATTAAATGAAATATTGTAAAAAATGTCTTTATCCAGATACAAAACCATTGTTAATATTTGATGAAAATGGTATATGTGATGCTTGCAAAGCTCCTGAAAAAAAAGAAAAAATTGATTGGGATTCAAGAAGAAAAGATTTAGCAGTAATTCTAGAAAAATATAGAAGTAAAGGTAACGGCAAATATGATTGCATAATTCCAATTAGCGGAGGAAAAGATTCTCATTTTCAAGTTCATACTATTGTAAATGAATTTGGTTTGAAACCATTACTAGTTAATTTTCATCCAAGGGATCTTATTCCATTAGGAAGAAAAAATATTGAAAATATTAAAAATATCGGTGTTGATTGTATTGAGTTTACTCCAAATCCACATATTTATAAAAAAATGGAAAAATTTGGATTAATCGAACTAGGTGATGTAAACTGGCCTGAACATGTTGGAATTTTCACAGTACCATTTCAAGTAGCTGTGGCATACCAAGTACCTTTGATAATTTGGGGTGAAAATCCTCAAATGGAATATGGTGGACCAGGTGGCGGAATGATAATGGATAAAGAATGGTTAGAAAAATATGGAGTTTTTTGGTTTGATAAGATAAAACCAACCATAATGACTGAACATGGTATTGACATTGAAGATCTTAAAGCATACAACTATCCATCAGATGAAGAGCTTAAACGTGTGGGAGTTACAGGAATTTTCCTTGGACAATACATAAAATATGATATTGACAAAATTCTTGAAACTGTTGAAAAGTTAGGATTTAGTAGAAATCCAGAACCAAAAGAGGGAACTTATACAGATTGGGAAAATTTAGATACCAAATTTACTGGAATGCATGATTATTTTAAATGGATAAAATTTGGATACGGAAGAGCAACGGATCATGCTTCGTTAGATATTAGAGCAGGAAAAATTACTAGAGAAGAAGGATTAAAACTTGTGAAAGAATTTGAAGGAAAAATTCCAGAAAAATATATGCAAGACTTTCTAGAAGATATGGAAATTACTAGAGAAGGATTTTATAAAATTGTAGATAAATTTGCAAACAAAGAATTATTCAAAACTGATGCAAAAGGTAGTTTAGTTAGAGATGAAAATGGGAATATTGAGAAATTAATTTATGACAACATATAACTAAATATTAAACATATTGAGGAAATTTAAATTTTTAGTATCATATGATTTTTCTTTGAGTCAATGATTTTCTCATAATTCTTTAAACTGTAATAAATTAAATGAGTTATTGTAATGAATTTAAAAAGTCTAAAAGCTTTAAGGCAGAACAACCCTGATTGAAAACATATTGTTTTGAATATTCTTCACCCTTGTTAATAATTGAATTTGATAATTTTTTATCAGTTAAAATTGAGTTAAGGGTTTTTTCAAACTCCTCTATGTTAATGGAAACACAGGAATTAGATGTAATTATTGTAGGAAAACCATAATCGCTATCTTTAGTGATTATAGAAATAACAGGTTTTTTCATCATTTGTGCATTAAGCATTACGGTCGAAACATCAATTACTACAAATATAGAAGAATTAGCAATTAATTTAGAAATATCACCAGTTTTAAAAACAACAAACTGAGAGTTTATTGATTGAGCTAATTGGGTTGGATCAAATTCATCAGGAGATGGGTGGATTTTGATTACTAGTTTTTTTCCCATTTTATTTACTATAGAGCATATTTCACGTATAACTTGACGATTTTTTTCAATTGTTTTTACAGTAAGATCAAAAGCATTTTCTTGAACAGGTCCAGATGTGGCCAAGAGTATGTACTCTTCAGAAGAAATTGAATTAGAGGGAAGATTATCAAAAATAGGACTTCCAAGTGGGAGTATTTTTTCTTCTGGAATTCCTCCTTTAATGGCATGATTTTTCTCTATATCTCCCCAAACTATGTAATAATCTGCATCATGAGGAAAAACTCCTTGAGACTCATTCATATCAAATGCACCAACATCATTTGAATCAAAAAATAGACCATGTTGTAAAACAACTACTTTAATTCCAAATTTTTTGGCTAATTTCACCATAATTTGTTCAGTTGAACCGATTTCAGACCAAACTAGAATTGAAGAAAAATTATATTTCGTAAGAATTTTTTTTGCAAGTTGAATTTCTAATATAGATTCGTGAAATCTTTTTATAATTAAAGTTTTGAAAGTATCTTTTAATGCTGGCCATACTGTTTTATTATTGATCATAAAAAAAAATTTAAAAAATTTTTCTTGTGATAATAATAAAGAAATCATAGATTCTATGGATGTATGATCATTAGTAATGATTTGTTTTAATTCATTATTAAATAGAATAGATGAACTAAGAACTTTACAACCAGAATTTTTTATTATAGAATAAGATTCTAAGTTCCAAATTGCAGGTCGTCTTCTACTATAACCTACAGTATTTAGTTTTGAATTACGAGATTCCTTAAAAATGCTTTGATATCTTATTGTGTCAAATTCAACTAGAAGTATAGAATTTTTGGAATTTTTAAAATCAACATCTTTAGGTGAGAACATAAAATTAATAATTTTATCAAAAACATTTTGTAGTTTTTTGTAAGAGTTTTTAGAGATTTTAATTCTAAAAGTCTTATTACCAAGCTGTAATGGTATATGAACAGAATCATAATAGAAGTTTTCATAATTATCAACTTTATCATTAATCATGTGTACTTTATTGGAAAAAAGAGATGTTAAATCGTATAAGGATTTAGATACAAAAAAAGTTGCCTGTGGAAATTGAGAAGAAATTTTGGAAATTTCAAAAAAAAATTTTATAAATTGAACTAGAAAATAATTAAATTCTACTTGTATTAAAAGTCCAAGATTAATTCCTTCATATTCTAATATTTTGGAAATTTTTTTGTCCTCAAACCATTTTGCAAATTTGTAAGAGAGTTTTTGGATAGTTTGTAAATCTTTACTATCAAGATAAGTATCAGAAATTTCATGTTCAATATTCTCAGATTGTAATATTTTGTGTCCATCATAATCTAATGAAATTATACTATAATCATTATTTTGGTTCATTGTTTGAATTTCAGAAATGTTAGAATTTTTTGAAAATAAAATTATAAATTCAGATAAGGTTTGCAATTTAGTCTAAATTCCATTTTTTCCAATCATAATCATTAAAAGTTGTGTTGATCATTTCATTATCATTTGGTTTCCAAGCAATATCAGCCAAAGTCAAAACTCGAGAGATAGTTTTAGATAAATTTACATGAGCAGTTGCAATATTTTTTGGAACAATTATCATTACAGGATTGTCTTCAGATGATTCAATTTCCAAATAATTTCCAGATGGCTCTTTAATTATAAAAATAACTTTACCATGAATACAGGTAAAATAACTAGTCCGTTTAGTATGAATATGTGGTCCTTTTACTTGATTTGGATTTACTGAACTTACATAGACCATTTTTGGTTCATTTTCAACTAAACCATCCCAATCTCTCCAAATTACAGAAAGAGAACCATTTACATTTTCAGTTCCAATATCTTTTGTAGGATGATTTTCTAGTTCAATACTATAATCAGTTAGTTTTTTCATAAAAATCAGTTGAATACATCATTTTTGGACATAGTTAATTAAGTTTTATTCAGAAATTTGTAGTGAAAAATTATGCTAGAATAGATTGGAAAACATTATTTCCTTTAAAAAAATGAATTAATCATGAAAATTCTTGTAACCGGAGGATTAGGCTTTATCGGAAGTAATTTCATATTAAAAACCCTAAACAAATACCCAGAATATAAGATTACAAATATTGATGCAGTGCTGTATGGTTCAAATTCAAATAACCTAAAAGATGTATATAATAACAAAAAGTATGGTTTTGTAAAAAATAATATTCAAAATCAAAAAATTATAGATAAATTAGTTTCACAAAACGAAATTGTAATAAATTTTGCTGCAGAGTCTCATGTAGATAGAAGTATTTCAAATCCAAGACCATTTATAGATTCGAATATTATTGGAACATATACAATTTTAGATGCTATAAGAAAATTTAAGAAAAAATTGATTCAGATTTCTACTGATGAGGTTTTTGGAAGCTTAAAGAAGCCAATTTCTGCAGATGAAAATTTTAGATTGAATCCATCTAGTCCATACTCATCATCAAAAGCTTCTGCAGAACTACTAGTTAATTCATATCATGTTACATATGATTTAGATGTAATAATAACTAGATGTACTAATAATTTTGGACCAAGACAACATCCAGAGAAGTTAATTCCAAAAGTGATAATGTTAGCTAAAGAGAATAAGAAAATTCCTGTGTATGGGACAGGGGAAAATATACGAGATTGGATATTTGTAGATGATCATTGTGATGCGTTACTAGAAGTATTACATAGAGGAAAGGTAGGAGAGTCATACAATATTTCAGGTTCAAATGAGGTAACAAATAATTTCATCATTAGAAAAATTTTAAAAATCATGAATAAATCAACAGAACTGATGGAATTTGTTAAAGATAGACCAGGTCATGATTTTCGATATAGTTTGGACTCTACAAAAATTAAAAAAAAACTTGGTTGGAGACCTAAACATAATTTTGAGGCAGGTATTGAAGAAACTATTGAATGGTACCTAAAAAACCAAAAATGGTGGGATACGATTTCAAACCCATTTTAGTAGTAGAGACTAAATAAAACCATTCAAAGAAGTTAGTGAATGAAAGGAATATTACTTCATGGTGGACATGGAACAAGATTAAGACCATTAACCCACACAGGTCCAAAACAATTGTTACCTATAGCAAACAAACCAATGTCAGAATATTGTATTAATTCTATCAAAGAGACAGGCGCAAAAGAAATTGCTATCATCATAGGAGGACTAGGAGCAAATAAAGTCAAAGAATATTATGGAGATGGTTCAAAATTTGGAGTCAAGATTTCTTACATTGAACAAGATGAACCAAGAGGTATCGCACATGCAATTAATCTATGTAAAGATTTTATAGGAAATGAAAAATTTATAGTATTTTTAGGAGATAATATTATTCAAAAAAATATTCAGAATTTTGCAAAAAAATTTGAAGAATCAGATGCAGACGCATTGATTCTGTTATGTGAAGTAGATGACCCATCTAGATTTGGTATTGCAGACATAAAAAATGATCAAATTGTAAAAATTATAGAAAAACCTAAAAATCCACCAACAAATTTTGCAGTGACAGGAATTTATTTTCTAACACCAGTCATTTTTAAAATGATTAAAAATTTAAAACCCTCTTGGAGAAATGAGTTGGAAATAACCGACGCATTACAAATACTTCTTGAAAATAAATATAAAATAATCTATGATACGATCACTGATTATTGGAAAGATACAGGTACTCCTGAAGATATTATTCATGCAAATGGTGCAATTTTAAATAAAATGGAACCTTATTTTTATGGAACAAAAGAAGACGGAGCAAAAATTGAAGGTAAATTGATGATAGGAAAAAATTCAATTATTCAAAAAGATGTTGAAATTAAAGGACCAGTTATAATTGGAGAAAATTGTATAATTGAATCAAAAACTAAAATTGGTCCAAACATAAGCATTGGAAATAATACATTAATTTCAGAAGTAGATATTGCTGAATCTATAATCATGTCTGATTGTATTATCAAAGGAAAATTGAAAATAAGAAATAGTATAATTTCAAAAAATTCCACAATCACATTTACTGAACAATATAATGAAAATGAGAGAATTTTTCTGTTAGGTGAAGGTACAAAAATTCTATTTTAGAATAATTTATAGAACAAGGAATATTATACACAGGAAAATAAAAAAATAGCAATTGTCACAAGAAAATCAACCACTGGTAAGCATAATAATAGTAAATTATAATGCAGGGGATTTATTGATAAATGGTATTAGATCAATACTAAATTCAAACTATCAAAATTTAGAAATTATCATAGTAGATAATGTGTCAACCGATAACAGTCATAAAAAATGTAAAGAAGAATTCAAGGATGTAAAATTAATTGAAAATAAAATTAATCTTGGTTATTGTGATGGAAATAATATCGGAATTCAAAATGCAAATGGTGAATACATTGTCATAATGAATCCAGATACAATTGTAGAACCAGAATGGTTAGAAGAATTATTTAAAGCACATGATGAGTTTGGAGAAGGAATTTATCAACCAAAAATACTTTCATTAAATGAAAAAGGGATTTTACAAAGTACGGGGAACATGATTCATTTGTTTGGATTTGGTTTTTCTAGAGATGTAGGTATAGTTGATAAAAATCAACGGAACAAAATTGAGAAAATAGGTTATGCTGCTGGAACATGCTTATTTACATCAGCAAATACCATTAAAAAAATTGGTCTGTTAGATTCATTTATTTTTCTTTATCATGATGATGTGGATTTCGGATGGAGAGGAGCACAGTTAGGAATTTCTTCATATTTTGTTCCAAAATCAATTATTTATCATGTGAAAAGCTATACTCTACAATGGGGTGCAAAAAAATTTTTTTGGTTAGAAAGAAATCGAAAGTATTGTATTTTAACACATTATTCAAAAGAAACAATTGCAAAAATGAAATTTACATTATTTTTAACAGATGTATTAGTATGGTTAGCATATATTTCAAAAGGATTTCTTATGGCTAAAATTAATGCTGAAAGAGAAATTAGAAAAAATAGAGATATTATTAAAAAACGTCAAAAAGAATTAGAAGACAAAAAAATTATATCAGATTTAGAGTTAATCAAAACATTTCCAGATGCAATAAGTATTTCAGATAATTCTGGAGGACGAGGAAGTGAATTTTTTAATTCAATGATAGTAAAACTAAGCAAAAAAGCAAAAAAAACTCTGCTATCTTAAGATTTAATTTGTTGTACAATAACAAAAGAAACAGCTAGATCTTTTTCATGACTAATTGAACTAATTAATACAAATTTTTTACCATATTTACCTGTTAATGATACAATAGGTTTTGAAAGATTATGAGATGTTTCAATTTCAAGAAATTTGATCTTAGGTGAAATAGCTTTTTTGACAGATTCTTTAACTGAAAATTTTCCTGCAAAATGTTCATAAGGATTTTTAAATTTTAAACAATATTTGATTTCATTTGCTGAAAAAAGTTTTTTGTAAAAACTGGAATTGGTGTGAAAAGGTTTTTTTTTAAATTTATTTATATCTACTATATCAATACCTATTCCGAAAATACTTTGCAATTATTTATAATACGTTATTCTCGTACTATAACTTTTGCAATTCCATCAACTATACAAACGCTATCTTGATTGTGAATTTCAGTTTTGATAGTAATCATTTTAGTTACATTATGTTTTTCTATAACTTTTCCATGAATAGAAACAATATCATTAACAAAACAAGGTGAACGAAAATTTAAAGTTTGAGAAAAATATAATGAATTTTTTCCAGGAATGTACATTCCGACTAACCGAGAAAAGAAAGAAGCAAGTAACATTCCATGACAAACTGGCTTCTTAAATTGAGTTTTCTCAGCATATTCATTACTCATATGAAGTGGATTATAATCACCAGATAAATCTGCAAAATCATTTAACATTTTTAAATCAATTTTTAAAGTGAATTTTTTAGAATGGCCTACTTCAACTTCTTTAAAAGTCAAAGTATTAGGTGTGTCAATCATCTAAAACTATTCCATGATGTTTAAGGTGGTTTTTGATATCAGATACATTTTTTGTTTCAACTACTTCATCAATAGAAAATTCAGTTTTAAATTCTGTTTCCAATTCATCTAATAAAACATATGAATTAAAAGAATCCCAGCTAGGAATTGTTTCAGGACTGGAATTATCATTAATGATGGAAATATCAATATCCATAACTCTAGCTATAAGACCATACAATCGTCTAGACATTATTCTTCAATGAGGACAATATAATTAGGTAATTTGAAGCCATGTTTTGGAGTAATAATCCATGAATCATGATCATGCTCAAATCCACAATTGGAAAGAAGGTTTTCTATGGGTTTATTTTTTTGGGTAGGTATATAATTTGCACGAATTTTTTCTACACCCTCTTCATTAGCTTTAGAAATAATATATGAAAATATGG
Source organism: Candidatus Nitrosopumilus sp. (assembly GCF_040878665.1). Taxonomy (GTDB): domain Archaea; phylum Thermoproteota; class Nitrososphaeria; order Nitrososphaerales; family Nitrosopumilaceae; genus Nitrosopumilus. Next base: position 92,659 of record NZ_JBBDLU010000003.1, read on the forward strand.
CTTTTTCAATTTCTCTTCCCATTACTCTACAGCTTAAAAGAAAAGTATCAAGGTACCATTCTTTTTTATTTTCTTTGTTGATGATATATACAGAAGTAATTCCATTATCACCAAATTTATCAACAACTTGTGCACAACCGATAAAATAATTGGGATCTTCTGAAAATTTTTGTATGTCTTCTTCTTTGTATCTTTTAGTAGTTAAATTGAATTGATTTGTTTTCATCGTTAACTGTGATATTCTAGGAATGGTAAATTTATCAGCTGGCTTGATTGATACTTTTAGATTTAATTGTTTGAGAAAATCATCAAGATTTGTGATTGTCTCTTCAAATTCTTTTCTTTTTTGTTGATCCAAATACATTTGATTTCTTTTAGAATCTTCTTCTGTAAATTGAAAAATATTGAATTGTTTTATATTTTGAAGAATAGTTGAATATTGTGATGGATCCTTTGGTAAGTCAATAGTATAAACTTGAGGTAAATTAGATTTCATTAACTCTCGATTAACTGGATCGTCGTCAAAAAAGACAAAATTATCTAAGCCAAAATTCAATTCTTTAGAGATCTCTTTCATGTTAGATACTTTATCATTCCAATTAATTTTCATACATGCAAAATTATCTCTTCGTAATACCATGTCTGGATGCTCATCTATAACTTGAAGTGCATCTTCAAGATTATTTTTACTATTTATTGCTAATAAAATACCTCTTTGATTTAACGCTAGTAAAAATTTTTGAAATTCTACATAAGCATTTCCTTGAGGATTAGAACCTAATTGAATTCCGTTAAATCCATCTTCACCAATTACACCACCCCACAAAGTATTATCAAGATCAAGTACAATACATCTTTTTGATAATCCTAATGATGCAATAACATAACCCAAAAATTCATCTACTAATGATGGAATGAAATCTAACGCGATCTTAATATCTCCAAATAGAAATTGTTTAATATTAAAAATATCATTCTCGCCATACTTTGAAATAAATTGATTAAAATCAAATATGTATACAGAATTATTCTCCATAAAATTTTTGTTGAGTTTTGTATTAAAATCATTAATCATGAAATGAAATCCATACTCTATTTTTGTTTCATATAATCCATAAGGAGAATATGTAGGAATGTGTAGATTAGTTACAATGATTTTTGATTTTGATTTACTTACAAATTTATCAACAAGATTGGTAATTTCTAAAAATTTTTGATCAATTATTTTTTTTCTTTCATCAGAAGAAATTGAATATGGAGAATAAAATAAATCTCCCAAAATTGTTCTTGTGTCAAGGATTAAAAAAGTAATGTCAGGTTTGAAATTATATAATTCACTATCTTTGTTTAAAATTTCTTGAGGATATTGATTATAACCTGCAACATAAGTAAAACATCCTATATTTTCTTCATAAGATTTAACTCGTAATGTTTCCTCAAATCCATTAATGGTAAAACTACTTAATAATGCGACTCTAGTCGTTTTATCAAAATCTGAAGGTTTTAGAGATTTTGATTTATTGATATAATAGGATAATTTTTCTTTTGAGATCATTAATTAATTAAAACATTATAACATATTTTTAATATTTGTCATGAGAACAATCTATGATTACTTCAGATTGTTTGAACCCTTTTACCTAATAGTAGCATTTATCAGATAGGCGTGAATTAAAAATTTGATAAATTTAGGAGTGATATAGATGGATGATCCAATTAAAGTTAATGAAAAAGAGTTAATGGAGTATTATGGTTTAGAAGGCTCTTTTGGAAACTTGAAAATGAAAATGAAATTTCTCAAATCTTGGATTTTTCATACTATTGCATATTCATCTCCACATTCCGGATTTACTGCAAAAGTACAAAGAAGTAGAGGTGTAAGTATTGGTAAGAATTGTCATTTTTCACCTTATGTATTATTAGACTTGGTATATCCTCAGTTAGTAAAAATTGAGGATAATGTGACATTTGGTTCCAATGTAATGGTTTATGCTCATAATAATCCAGCAGCAAATTTATTTTTAAAAAATGGTGAATTTCCAAGAAAAGTAGCAGAAGTAAACATAAAATCTGGAGCAGTTTTGTTTCCAGGAGCAATAGTTACAGCTGGTGTAACAATAGGTGAAAATTCAATTATATCAGTCGGTAGTGTTGTAACACAAGATGTTCCAGATTATTGTGTTGTAGTAGGAAATCCTGGAAGAGTGATTAAAAAAATTAACCATTAAAACAATGAGATTATGAAAAATGTTAATTATTATAGTTGAAGTGCATTAAAAAAATGTGAAATATATTTTAGCATTCTCATTTATAATTATAATTATAATCATATTATTTCCAATTGATTTGTATTCAGAGAATGACAATAATGAAAAATTAGATAGATGTATTCAAAAAAACTCTCAAAATGGATTAACCAAAAATTTTTCTAATTGTGATCTTACTGGATTATCTTTAAGAGGCAAGAATTTTGAAAATGCAAATTTTGAAAATGCAAATTTAAGTGGTTCAGATCTAACGGAAACAAATCTTAGTCATTCAAATTTAAAAAATGCTAAATTGTATGGGGTTGATCTTAGAGAAGCAAATTTGTTTAAAGCAAATCTTGAAGAAGCTATTCTCGATGGCTCCAATCTAAGAGATGCAGATTTAGAATTAGCTGAACTCAATAATTCATCCATGCGACATACAAAACTATACAAAACAATTCTATTAGAAGCAAAATTTATCAATGTAGATGCATCATATTCAAATTTTTGTGGACAGAATTTAAGAGATGTATTTATGCATAATACTGACTTCACGGGAGCAGATTTAGCATATGTTAATTTGGCTTCATCACAATTAAAAAATGCAATCTTAACAAATGCATTTTTAAAAAATGCCAATCTATATGGTTCTGATTTAACAAATGCAGATTTGTCTGGGGCATTTTTAGAAGGAGCAAATTTAATGAATACTAAATTAATTAACAGTAATTTAGATAACTCAATATTTATTGATGTAAATGTTAAAAATGCTCTAATTGAAAAATCATCATTTGACAAAACGACGATAGTAAATGTAGATTTTTCTAATGCTAAACTTATTGATATAGATTTTTCCAATATTAAATATTATGAAAATTTAGTAAAAAATACAGATAAAATAAAAAATATTAATAATCTTAAAAAGTCATCAAATCTTCCAAATTCTGATTTCTCGGGTGCAATTTTAGATAATTTAGATTTTTCAGAATCTAATTTAATTAATAGTAATTTTAGAAATGCATCATTAGTTAATTCAAAATTATCTCAAACAAATTTTGCAAATAGTGATTTTTCAAATGCTAAATTAAATGGTGCCGATTTGTTAGGAGTTAATTTTCAAGGTGCAAATCTAGAAAATGCAGATTTAACTGGAGTGAATCTTTCAAGAGCAGATCTGAGTGGTTCAAGATTAAATGGTGCAAACTTGTCAGGTGCAACACTATATGGTACAAAATTATTTGGTGTAGATTTTTCTAATGCTAAATTAAATTCTGTAAAAATTAAGGGTGCAATTTTTGATGGTTCTAAATTTTCAAATACTTCTATTGAAAATGTTGATCTTACATATGCTAAATTAAATGGAGTAATTTTTCAAAATATTAATTTAGAAAATAAAAATTTAGAATTTATTCAACTACAAAATGCAATGCTGAAAAATAGTAATCTTAGTAACTCTAATTTAAAAGGAGCTGATCTATCATTTGCATATTTGAATTCTGCAAATTTAAGAAATGTCAATTTTGAAAATGCAAAATTATATGCGACTGATGTAGGAGCTGCAGATTTGACAAATAGTAATTTTAATGGTTCAGATATACGTTTAATATTTAAAAAAAATGCACAGTTAGAAAATATTACCATATCAGAATATACAATCAAAGATTATTGTTTTTCAGATGATCTGTTAAATCGAGCTCTGTGTAAAATAGTACAAAAGATTATTCAAGTGGGTCCAAGCTATGAAACAACAGATGAACATGCTAAAAATTTTAAATCTAGAACAAATATTGATTTCTAAATGGAAATTTTTAAAAAATGAATTTATTAGGAATTGATTTTGAAGATTGGTATCATCCTGAACTTATTCAGAGAAATCTAGGTAATGAAGAAAAAGAACCTACCGTGATTAATGGAATTGATAAAATATTAAATTGGTTGAATAAAAATGAAACATTAGCTACATTTTTTGTTGTTGGAGAATTATTAGAGTTTAAACCTGAATTGATTGATAAGATTCTTTCAAATGGACATGAGATTGGATTTCATACAATGTATCATAATAATTTAGTAGATAAGGGATATAAAGAAAAATTTGATGAGGAATTAAAAATATTTAAAAAAATTACAAATGGAAAATCAAAAGGTTTTAGATCTCCAACATTTTCATTAAACGAATCTACATCATGGGCAATTGATTCATTAGAAAAAAATGATTATATTTATGATAGTAGCATCATGCCTGCAAAAACTAACATGTATGGTATGCCCAATGCATCAAAGAAACCTTATAGAATTTCAAGTGATTCATTAGAAAAAGATAACCCAAATGGAAAGTTGATAGAATTTCCATTATTAACAACAAAATTTTTAGGCAAAAGAATACCTGCAGCTGGGGGATTTTATCTTAGAATACTTCCCCAAAAAATAATTGAAAATGCAATTAAAACCTATGAAAAAGATAACATTCCAGCTACATTTTATATTCATTCTTGGGAGCTTGCACCTGAATTCATGAAAAAAATCCCTTTATCTACAAAAGATAATTTCATCACATATCATAATTTGGAAAAAGCATTTTCTAGAATGGATAAAATTATTAAAAAATTTCAATTTACTTCATTTGAAAAGTATATAGGAAAAAATAAGTAAAAATGTAAAATATAAAAAAATTAATTTCTTTTTTACAGAATTATTTCTAGTAACCCTCAAATATTCAACAATTTAAAAAAAGTTGTGAAAATTGCTATTATTTGCCCTGCTTCATTTCCTGCTACGCAGTTTGGTGGTATCGCATTTTTGGCTGTAGATATTGCAAGAGAAATATCATGTTTAGGTCACGATGTGACTATATACACAACTGATCTAGATTTTTCAAATGGTGCAAACAAATTCAATAAAGAGTTACCTAGGATTGAAAAATTTGAAAAATTTGAAATTAATAGAACACATTCATGGTTTTCTGTAAAATTATTCTTTGTAAATCCTTCAATGTACTCACAGATAATCAATGATAAACCAGATATCATTCACACGATAGGGTTAAGAAGTTTTCAATCTATAATTGCATGGCTTGCTTCTAAGAATCTTAACATTCCACTTATTGTGTCAGATCAAGGGGGTTTAACAACTCATCCTTTCTTAAAAGAATCTGGAATATTTTTGAAATTGCTCTATAGAATTCAAGATTGGTATATCAAATATATTATAAAGTATGCTTCAGCTGTATGTGCAGCTAATGAATATGAAAAAGATATTTTTTCATCAATTTATAAAAAATCAAAGACATTAATAATTAGAAATGGAATAAATTTGAAATCACTGGAAAGTAAAATCCAATTTAAAACTAAATATAATATTGATACAAATTTTATACTATTCGTTGGAAGATTTTCAATAAGCAAAGGCATTGAAACTTTGATCAAATCTTTCAATATTGTGGTTAATGAAAAAAAAAATGATAATATTCAACTTGTTATAATGGGTGTAGATTTTGGATATCAAAAAGAGATGTACAATTTAATAGAAAAATTTAATCTAAAAGAACGAATTATTGTAATAGAAAACCCACCTAGAGTGGATGTAATATCCGCATATGGAGAAAGTGAATTTCTTATACTCCCATCACAATGGGAATTATCGCCATTAGTTCCTTTAGAATCATTTGCTTTTAAGAAACCTGTAATTTCTACAAAATCTCATGGAATTCCATATACTGTTCAAGATATGAAAAACGGTATTTTAGTGGAACCCAAAAATCCCAATGAATTAGCAGATGCAACTGAAAAATTGCTAAATGATTCAATTTTAAGAGAAAAACTTGGCATGGCAGGATATAATTTTGTACATGAAGAATGTAATTCGGTGTCTATGGCTCAAAATTTTCTAAAAATATACGAAACAATTTTGGGGAGAAAATTAGAATAAATACAAGAAAAAGAGTGTGAAAGAATGAAAAAAGATATTTTTAATGATCCTAACATCAAATTTCCAGCATATATTCCATGGATTTCTAAAGAAGATAAAAAAAATGTCAGCAAGGCATTAGAGCAAACTATGTTAACACTAGGTCCTCAATTAGAAAAATTTGAGTCAGATTTTTGTAAATATACAAAATCAAAATATGCAATTGCAGTATCAAATTGTACTGCTGCTTTACATTTATCTTTAATGGCATTAGGCATAAAAAAAAATGATGAGGTGATTATACCTGATCTCACTTTTGTTGCTGATGCCAATGCAATACTAGCTTGTAATGCAAAACCAGTAGTTGTAGATATCAATAAAGATGATTATTTTATGTCAATTACCAATTTAAAAAAAAATATAACAAAAAAAACTAAAGCAATAATTCCAGTTCACATATACGGTCAAGTTTGTAATTTAGATGAAATATTAAAAATTGCTAATGAAAATGATTTAAAAGTTATAGAAGATTGTGCTCACGCAATAGGAACTTTCTATAATTCAAAACATGTTGGAACATTTGGTAATTCTGGGTGTTTTTCATTTTATCCAACAAAAAACATTACAACCGCAGAAGGGGGAATGATAATTACTAATTCAAAGAAAATGGCAGAAAAATTAAGACAATTACGTAGTCATGGTATGTCAAGATCTCTCAAAAGTCGTTATTCTAGTGGATATCCTTGGGTTTTTGAAATAACTGAGCCTGGATATAATTATAGATTAGATGAAATTCGAGCTGCATTAGGAATTTCACAACTCAAAAGAATTACAAAAATAAATGAATTACGCAAAAAAGCGGCATTATATTATCATACCAAATTACAAAACATTCCAGGCATAATATTACCAGATATGGTTAAGACAAAAAATCATTCATATCATTTGTATACAATTAAAGTTAGAAAACCATTCAAATTATCAAGAAATCAATTATACAAAAAATTAAAGGGAGAAGGGATCAGAACAACAGTTTATTGGATGCCAATTCATTTGTATAGTGCATACAAAGAATTTTGTAAATTATCAAATGTAAAAAATAGTTCAACAACATATAATGAAATTTTGGCATTGCCATTATTTCCAAATATTGAAAAAAAATATCAAGACAAAGTTATCAAATGTATTAAAAAATTTGATGAGTAATGGAAAAAAATAATCTAATAAAATACGGTCAAGAAATTTATTCAAAACATCCAACATTGAGGCCATTCTTAAGTTTCATAAAAAAGAATTTTTTTGAAAAACCTAAATTCTCAGGTTGGGGAATGACAACAATACATGAACCTCCGTGGTTAAATGATGAAGGAAAAAAATTTCTTGAAATAAATGAATTCATTATGAAAAATTTTATGTTTGATAAAAAAATTCAAGGAACAACTTCGGAAATAATGAATGATCTTAGTTGGAGGCATTGGAATATAACTTATGCAGTAAAACATGCAATAAAATTTGCAAAAACTGAAAATTATACATTAGTTGAATGTGGTGTTGAATGGGGATATACTGCATTTTTTGCTTTAAGGACAATTTCTTATGAAATTGAAAGATCAAAATTCTCTATGCATCTCTATGATGCATGGGAAGATATGAAAGAAGAAGGACTTTTAGAGAGTGAATCTTGGCATGTTAATTTATATAAAAAATTAGATATAGATTTGACTAAAAAAAATCTAAGTGAGTTTTCAAATAATATAGTATATCATAAAGGTCATATTCCAGATTCGCTAAATAGTAAACCTGAATCTCCAGAATCAATTTTCTATTTACACATAGACCTTAATTCTTCAAAACCTACACTTGCCACTTTAGAGTTTTTTTATCCTAGATTAGTTTCAGGAGGCGTAATTATTTTTGATGATTACGGATGGGATCAATATGAAGATACAAAAAACATTATTGAATTATTTTTTGAAAAAAAATCTGGAATTCTTATGAAATTACCTACTGGACAAGCAATTTACTTCCATAAATAAATGATTTTTCTAATTTATTTCATCTAAACTTACAAGTCTTTGTTTATTATTTGAAAGTCTATGTGCTTCCATTACTTTAGCTTGATTTTCTAATTCATTTTCAAAATTAATTTTAGATTTCTGTTTTTGAGATATATCTAAACAGAATTCATTAATCATTTCAAGAAAATGATCTGTTGGGGTAATTTTATAATTTTCATCTTTTTTTGAAGTCCAATCATGATTAGAACTGAATTGTAATTTAATATTGGTTTCAAAATTTATGGGAACTGAATATGCTCTTTCTGAAGAAATAATTCCTTCTGATCCCCATAAATCATATTTAGCCTGATAATAATTTCCATTTCCATAAGTTATAGAGGCTGTATTTTTATTGTCAAAAACCAAGTATGAAGTTCCTCTAATATCCACATCAGTTTTTGGATCTATAGATAAATTACACGATACGCTTACAGGCTCTTTATCAAAGATCATTCTACTTGCAGCAATTGGATAACATCCAGAATCATTTAGAAAACCTCCACCAAGATCTTTATTATAACGAATATCTCCTTCAGGAAATGCAGGAAATCCAAATTTCCCATCAAATGAAATTAAATCACCTATTTTATTTGTATCAATCAATTCTTTCACTTTTTTATGTTGAGGATGAAATCTAAACATAAACCCCTCCATAATTCTAACATTATTTTGTTTTGAACATTCAATCATGTTTTTTGCAGATTCAAATGATGTAGTAGAGGATTTTTCACAATAGATGTGTTTTCCTTCTAAAGCTGCTTTAACAGACCATTCTTCATGTGTTCCAATAGGAGTCGAAATGTATACAGCATCAACATTTTTATCAGATATTACGTCTTCATACATACCAAATTTTTTACAATTAAATTCTTTTGAAAATTCTTTTGCTTTTTCAGTAGATCTGCTACCGATAAATTCCAATTCTGAAAATTCTGATTTAATGATGGCAGGAATTACTGAACGTCTGGCTATTCTTGAGCAACCAATAATTCCAAATCTAATAGGAGTCAATTTTTCTATAGATAAGATATGATACCTCTTATATGGGGACCAACAAAGTTTTCAATTTTTAATAATTGTTTTATTTGATATAGAGTCACCCAAATAAAATAGTCAGGTATTTCAAATTTTTCATCTTTGTCCACTTCGACAATCATATTATAATTTGATTTTAAATAAAATCTTCCACCATCTTCTGATTGCCATTTTGCATAAATTACCTTTGCATTTTTTGGATTGTCAAAATATTCTGCAAAAAGAGGCCTTATCCCACCATGTGCTTTAAGGAGATTACTTGTGGTTGCTTGAAGAGTTGGAGATAATTGTAATTTACCAATATTTCCGGGTTCTGCTTTTGCTTGAAGTAGATAATGTGGAATGCCGTTGATTTTTTTCGTTAGTAAACCAAGAATACCACCTGGATTTTTTGCAATTATAGGTTGGGTCCATCCTTTTTTTCCAACTTCACGATCAAATGTATTAGAAACTTTAATTCCAATAATCTCAAAAAATCCATTTGAATCATGACGAATATTTCCAGATTTTTTATCTACACTCCATTTCTGTAAATCATTAATGTCAATTTCTTCTACAATCATATCTGATTCTTCTCTTTTTTTGTTAAACCACTCAATAACATAATCAAGTTTGTGGAGTTGATTATCATCTCGAATTGATTCTAACATTGCTTCAATTCGAGATGTAGTTTCAGAGTTTTGGCCATAATCATATTTTTTCAAAATTTCTTTTATTTCTTCAACTATCATGTTAATTCTTGAAATACTGTCTAATTATATCTTCTATTAGAATAAAATTAATAAACCTTATAGAATACAATGGATAATATTTGATAAGCATTAGTGATTAAATTGGAGATAGCAATTGGTATTCCTGCATATAACGAAGAAAAAAATATCGCTTCAATTATTTTAAAATTAAAAAAGATTACAAATAAGATTATTATTTGTGATGACGGTTCAAATGATTTAACTGGAAAAATAGCAAAAGAATTAGGGGCAATTGTAATCAAACATGAAAAAAATTTGGGGTATGGATCTGGAATAAGAAGTATTTTTCTTAAAGCCAAGGAATTGAATGTAGATGTTTTGGTTACATTTGATGCAGACGGACAACATAGAATTGAAGATATTGAGACAGTTTTAACGCCAATAAAAAATTATAGTGCAGATATTGTAATTGGTTCAAGATTTCTTAACGATGAAGATACTAGAGAAATTCCAGAATATAGAAAGATAGGAATTAAAGCAATTACAAAATTAACTAATGCATCATTAAATGAAAAGTTAACTGATTCACAAAGTGGATTTAGAGCATACAATCAAAATGTTCTAAAGGAAATCACTCCATCAGATCAAGGAATGGGTGTATCAACAGAAATTTTAATCAAAGCTAATTCAAAAAAATTTAAAATTATTGAAGTACCAATCAAAGTTTTGTATGATGGAGATACATCAACTCATAATCCAGTTTCACATGGAACTTCAGTAATACTCAGTACTATGAAATTTATTTCAATTGAACATCCTCTAAAATTTTATGGAATTCCGGGACTAACATTTCTTATCACAGGATTATTTTTCATAGTATGGACTATTCAAATATTTGGGGAATCAAGACAGATAATTACAAACATTTCATTGATAGGAATAGGGGCCACTATTTTAGGTACGATTCTGATAGTTACAGCAATTCTATTATTTTCATTAGTCACTGTTGTTAGAGAACGTGAATAAAATATTAAAAAATAATATTGATTTTTTAACACCTAAAAAACATTATTTTAATTTAGTCTTAATTTCGGTAATAATTGAATTAAACAATTGTTTTGTTTTCAGATCTAAAAGACAAGTTAGTAAGAGATATCCGCCTATAGCTAAGCCAATGAATACCAAAAGATTAGGTAAAAAAACAATTATTCTTTCATCATAGTCTAAATATTGTTCTGCTAAGAGAAATACTGGAACAAAAGTAACTAAACAAATAAATAAATATTTTATTATTCGTTTAAAATCAATTTTAATTTGAAAATTTCTATGAACTAAAATATATAAATAAATTGTGGTAGGAATAGAAACAAAAAATCCCAACAATACCCAATAAATTAATAAATCAAATTCAAAATCATTAGAACTTAAAAATATTAATCCTCCTATTAAGAGAACCATATAGACGCCATTTTGAATTAGTCTAATTGTGGGAATAACAAATAATTTACTTTTTACATAATTTTTGAATGTTGATTTTGAATTAATATCAACTTTTTCTACACCTGTGATAAATTGTTCAAATGTTTTATTGAAAGTATCTAAAATTACACGCATTGTCATAATCAATACTAAAGGTGCAGCAATTTCATAAATAGGATTTAATGCAAATAGCCCAGGTCTTGCAAATGTTATAGAAATTGCAGATAACGGAATTGCAAAATAAAAGATTTGAGTAATGTTATCTTCTAAGTAATCTGCTTTTCCTCCCCCCAATAATTTTGAATATACTGCTGCAGAAATCGACCCAGAATGAACAGCTAAGGTTGAAACACTCCAAGCGGCTCCATAATATGCAAGGCCTATCACACTACCAGTTATTACTGAAAAAATTAAAATATCTAAGGATCTTAATAATGAACCAATTCCAGGATAAAGAGAAATCCATGAAAGTTTTATCCATTTTTTAAATAATTCTTTTTTTATTGTACCTACAATTTTTTCTCTTGCAGAATAACTAAGTAACAATATACTTGGAATGTGTCCTAGAAATACTGCAAGTATTATTCCAGATACACCAAAATCTAGAAAATATACAAAAAACAGAGCTAAAGGAATTTTTGATATTTCTAGGAAAAATTGTCCAATACTTGTTGCATGAGGTTTAAATCCCATATTTATTGAACCGAGAACACCATTTAGGAATAAAATAGGAACAAGCAAAACACCAAAGAATAGAATTTGTTGATTTACATCAGTCTGATTACTTGTGAAAAATGCCACTAATAGATAAATCAGAATTCCTACAGATGAAAATAATCCATTTGAAAAAACTGCTGTTTTTCCAGATTTTTCACCTCTTGCAATTTCTCTAGTTACCCAATATGATGTCACCGGCTGAATAATAGCAGCATACATGATTAATCCGTTAATTAAATTCCAAGTACCATACTCTTGAGAAGTTAAGCTTCTAGTTATAATTAACATGAATGCTAAACCAGTAAAAATTGTAATAATTCCGATAATGAAGAAAAATAATCCAGAATAGGTCACACGAATGTTAGACATCATTAACGTAGACAATAGGGTTATTCATAATGTTTTATTATTTTTTAATCTCAAAATCAATTTTTGAGTATATTATAACATAATTATGCTTATAAACAAATTATTTGAAAAATTAAATTTACATATACCCCAATTTGTGTAATTCATCTTCAATTTTCTTTAATTCTTGATCAGAGAATTCTTGTGATTCCATTTCAGAAAAATTATCATAAATATTATTCAAAAAAAACTCCATCTTGTCAATTATTTTTTTATTTAAATGTGCTACATTTGTTATTTCTTGAGGATCATTTTGGAGATCAAATAAATGAATATCTTTTGATTGATCTTCCCGATTTCTAAAATATTTAAATTTTGAAGTCCTTATTCCAACAGTATCATTTAGTTTTGTAGGATAAATAGGACTTTGTAAATAAATTGGAATTTCATCAAATTGTGCTCCATTAATTAAAGGAAGTAAACTTCTACCATTTTTAGTACTCATATTATTTTTTAATCCAATCAATTCAATAATTGTGGGAAAAATATCTATACTTCTCACCATTTCAGATATAGGTTTAGAAGAATTAATTCCACAGCCAGTTATTATTAGAGGAGTGTTTAAAATTTCATCATATAGATTTGAATTAATTTCATTAGTAAATGATCTCATTTCATAATCAGTATAAACAGATTTTAGTTTTCTTTCTCGAGTTTTTTTTGCAAATTTTTGAAAAATATGAAAACATTTTACCCCCAAAGGTGTCAAAAATGGTAAAATTTTCTTACCATTACTCATTATTTTTTGGATTGTAGGAATATCTGTGATGTCCTTTCCATTAACAGGAATATACTTACCATGATCAGCAGATACTATTACTAAGGTATTAGAAAAATCAATTTTATTAATAATCTTCCCTAACCAAACATCAATTATAGATAAATTTTTTTCGTATGAAGATTTCCCATATTTAGAATTATCAAAATTAGACGAACCTACTTTAGGATCCTTAAGATCCATTAAGTGAATATAAAAAATCCAAGGAATTGAAGATTCAAAATTATTTAATTTATCCAAAATATTCTTACCAAGATCATCTGATATGTGAATATGAGATGTTGTCTCAACATAAGGATAAACAATCTGATCATCGAAAGTAGTAGACATTTCTTTTAGAAAATAAAGATCAGGTACACAACAACATGTATAATAATTATTATTTTTAAGAAAATCAAAGTATGTTGTAGAAATTTTATTAAAATTAGATTGAATGTTCTTAGATTTAATAGGATACACACTAGTGAAAATACTAGATAAACTTGTCATTGTTTGTGCAACCGAAACAAAATTTTGTGAAAAATATACTCCTTTATCAATAAGAGATTCAATGCATGGTAAAATAGAGGATTTATTTTTACCATAGCATCTATCAGATCTTAAAGAGTCAATTGTAATAAACAAGATATTTGGTGTCATGTAAAAAATTATATTAATTATTAATTAAATGTTAATGGTTAGTTTTTAGGTAATAATTTTAAATTAGGAATGGATGTTTTGTAAATGAATCAAAAAACAAAATCTAAGTTGGAAATAGGATTTCTTCAAAGTATATAATCAATTAAAACATATGAATTGTAAATACATGATCAATGAAAATAATTTAACAGAAAAGTTGATTGATAAAAAATCAATATGTATTTTATCCATAATTGGAATACTTGCAATATCTATCAGACTAATTTATACTCCATTTAATTTACCAATAACATTAGATGGATTAGCGTATTTTTTCTACGCAAATGATTTGAGTATACTTGGTCATTTTCCTTATGGACCTAACTTTCCTAATAATGCTTGGCCAACATTTTTATCAATTTTTTTCTATATTATTCCATCAGATAATGTTCTTGATTATATGGCAACTCAAAGAATTGTATCAATAGTCATATCTACAATTACAATTTTTCCAGTTTATTTATTATGTAGAAGATTTGTTGGGAAATTTTATTCGGTTATTGGAGCATCATTATTTGCTTTAGAACCAAGATTAATTATAAATTCCATCTTAGGAATTACTGAAGCAAGTTATCTGTTACTAGGAATTACTTCATTGTTTTTATTTCTTAGTAAAAATATGAAAATTGTTTACTTAAGCTTTGGAATTGCAGCATTATTTGCTTTAGTTAGATATGAGGGATTGTTAATTATAATTCCATTTTCAATTATGTTTTTTATTAGATTCAGAGGCAAAAAATTTATTCTAAAATATTTTCTTGCATTAGGGATTTTTATTTTAGTACTTTTACCTATGACCGTGATTAGGATTGACACAACAGGTCAGGATGGTTTTCTAAGTCATGTATCTGCAGGAGCAGTAGCCCATTCAAATATTTCTCAATACCCAATAAATGAAAAGAATAATCTATATTTTCTTGATGCAACAATTACCACGATTATCAATTTAGTCAAATTTAGTGGTTGGATAACAATACCCACATTCATAATATTCATAGTTATAGCATTCTTTGTAATAATTAGTCAAAAAAAATATCAAAATATTGATCATAAAAAACTTACAATAATTCTTTATAGTTTATTCATGCTAATTCCTTCATTATATGCATTTTCAAGAGAATTTCATGAAACACGTTATTTGTATATTTTATTTCCAGTATTTAGTCTGCTAACAGTTTATTCAATACAGTTATTTGAAAAGAAAATTAAAAAAAGATCTTTAATATTTACCATAATGATAATTGGAATTGTAGTTACATCAATAGGGTATTTAGAGATTAAAGGATTGAATGTAAGCGAATCTGAAGAACAATATGAATTAGCAAAAATAATATCACAAAAAAGCAATGGAATTAATCAATATAGTGGAATTGAATACATCAAAATCACTCATATATTAAATAATAATTTTCCAATTTTGAAAAACGATATAATAGAAAAACCAATTATAACGTATGATGAAAAATCAAAATCCTTAGAGGAATTCATAAAAGCAGGCAGAGAAAATCAATTAACACACATAATTATTGAAAAAGAATCATTAAATCAACCAGAGTTTATTTCAAAATTGTTTATTAATTATAAAGGAATCCCTTACCTTAGTGTTGAATTAGATTCAAAAGAATTAGGATTTAGTAAAGAATTAAAATTATTAAGAATAAACTATGAAATATTTGATGCTAATCAAATGGCATTCCAATAACTCGAATGTGTGCATTTTGGATTTTTGTTCTATCTAATACGTTTCGTCCATCAAATATTAAAGTAGGTTTTTTAGTTTCGGAAAATGAAGAAGTTTTAAGTTTTTGATACATTTTATGTTCAGTGGAAACAAAAACTAGATCAGCATTTTTTAAAGATTCAGTTAATGAGGAAGTTAAGGTTATATTTTTTGGTAGATTTGAATCTTCAAAAATAAATGGATCATGAATAGTTACTTTTCCATAACGTAAGAATTCTTTAGCAACATCATATGTAGGTGACAATCTGGAATCAGTTACGTCTCCCCTAAACCCTAAACCCAAAATAGTAATTTTCAAATCTTTTTTAGATTTTTTATATTTAGTAAGCATTGAAAGTGCATCTTTGACACATTTTTTAGGCATGAAATCATTAATGTCTCGTGAATACTTCAACAATTCCAAAGATTTACCTATTTTTTCACCAGATTCAATGACAAATCTTGGATAAACAGGAATACAAAATCCACCTACACCAGTTCCAGGATAATGTAAATGACAGAAGGGTTGAGAATTAGCAGCTTTTCTTGCTTCCCAATAATTAAATCCAAGTTTAGAAGATAAGTCAGCTAATTGATTTGCAAGTGCAATATTTACATCTCTATATACACCCTCAAAAATTTTTTCAGCCTCTGCAGCAGCAATAGATGATAATTCCAACACACCTTTTTTAGAAATAATAGAGAGTAATTCTTTTCCAAATTTTAAACTAGATTCATCCAATCCTGCCACTATTGCAGGGTAATTTTCTTCAATATCTTCAATAGCTCTTCCTTCATAGATTCTCTCTGGATTGTAAACTAAAAAGAAATCTTTTCCGCCTTTTAATTTACTAGTTTTCTCTAAAACAGGTAAGAGAATTTTTTCACATGTACCTGGCGGCACAGAAGGACATAAAACAACAGCGTCATTTTTTTTTAGGCCTAATCCAATATTTTTTCCTACTTTTTTAACAATTTCAAGATCAACTTTCTTTCCAATTAGTCCTACAGGTACAGAAATTATTTTTACATGAGAATTTTTTGAAGCTTCTATTCCATCAGTTGATAAAATGAAATTTCCTAAAGCTAAATTCTTTGTAAAAGTTTCAGATACAAAAGGTTCTTTTTTATGGGATTTTCCAATTTTAATATCGTTAAGTAGTTTTTTAGATACATCAACACCAATTACTTTTGCACCTGAACGTAGCCAAACTGCAGCAATGGATCCACCAACATTACCCAATCCATAAACTGATATGATTTTTTTATGATTTTTGATATTGTTAAATAAAGATACAGACATATTTAATTTCCATTTACGCTGTTATTTTAATTCAATGTTGTTTTAACCACTTAATTGTTTTTTCTATACCATCTTGAATAGAAGTATTAGGAATTTGATTAAAAATAGATTTTAAGTGATCAGTGTTAGCTACAAAATTTCCTATTTCACCAGGTCTTAATGGTTGAAAATCAATTTCAGGCTCAATTTGTAAGATTTTTGTTAAAATTTCTATAATCTCTTTGATAGTAGTGCCACTGCCTGTACCCATGTTAAAAATAGAATTTTTTCCAATATCAGAAATACACGATTTTTCAAAAAAATCAATGATATCTTCTATGAAAACATAATCTCGCACTTGATCTCCTTTTCCAAAAACTGTTAAAGGTTGATTATTAATAATTCTATTATACAATGTTGGAATTAGACCATTTTTTTGATAAGGTCCGTAAATATTAAAAAATCTAAAAATTACATAATTTAGTCCATACAATTCTGAGTAAAGACGTAAGTAATGTTCTGAGGCTAATTTTGTAATACCATATGCAGTTTTTGGAATAGCTGTGTGACTTTCATCTACTTGAAAAGTTTTAGGTTCACCTACCAAGGATGAAGCTGAGGTAAAAATGAGTTTTTTGATTTTGTTTATTTTACATGCCTCTAAAATATTTAATAAACCAATAACATTCACTTCGGCATTTTTTCTGGGTCCTTCTATTGAAGAAATTAATGAATGTGCTACAAGGTCAATTACGACATCTACATCTTTGACAGTTTTCATAACACTCTCAGAATTAGTCACATCAAATTGAGTGTAATTTTTGTGAGAGCTATTTGGAATCATATCTGCACAAAAAATTTGATGATTTTTTGATAACCCATCAACCAAATTATTTCCGACAAAACCTTCAGAACCCAAAATTAGGATTTTCAACAATATTGAAATTTTTTATGTTTTAAAAAATCTACCTATAATACCTTTAATAGATGGGAAAATTTCTCTAAATTTAGTCAATGGAGAAAAAAACAATTCCTTTAGCAGTTCCGGATATAGGAGAAGAAGAATTGCAGGCGATTAAAGAAGTTTTAGGAACAGGATTTTTGACTGAAGGTATCACTACTAAAGAATTTGAAAAAACCGTAGCTGATTATGTGGGAGTTAAACATGCAATAGCAGTAACATCCTGTACAACTGGATTACATGCCGTTTTAGAATGTCTAAATATTAAAGGTCAGGAAGTAATAGTTCCAGATTATACATATCCTGCAACTGCAGAAGCTGTAATTCTTGCAGGTGGAAAACCTGTTTTGGTAGACGTTGATCTTAATAGTATGAACATGACTAGTGAAATTTTAGAAGAGGCATATAATGAAAACATGACTGTATTTTCACCAGTTTCTTGGGCAGGAGTTCCATTAGAGTCTCAAATTTATCAAAAGGCAAAAAAATTAGATCTAAAAATGTTAGAGGATTCAGCATGTAGTTTAGGAGCAAAAATTGGAGAAGAGTTTGTCGGAAAAATTGCTGATTTTTCATGTTTCAGTTTTCATCCTAGAAAAGTAATAACAACTGGAGAGGGTGGCATGATAACTACAGATAATGATGAAATTGCAGAAAAGTGTTATTCCTTTAAGCATTTTGGAGCAAAAGGTGCTTCCTTTGAAACTATAGGAACCAACTACAAGTTATCAAATGTGTTAAGTGCTATCGGGCTAGTTCAGATGAAAAAAATTGAAAAGATAATTGAGAATAGAATTCAAAAGGCAAAAATTTATCAAGAATTATTATCAAAAATTGGAAATGTCAAGCCAGCATATGTAGGAAATAACACAAGGCAGACATTTCAGTCATATACTTGCTATGTACAAAAAGACGGTTATAGAGATAAGATAAGAAAAGCACTAGCTGATGAAAATATTCAAAGCCAGATTGGCACGTACGCATTGCATTTGGAACCAGCATACAAGAATATGAAAAAAATAGGTAATTTAGAAAATTCTGCAAAATTATTTAATAATGCATTAACACTTCCGCTTCACAAAAATTTAACACAAGAAGATCAAGAAAATATTTGTAAGATAATAAATAAGACACTAAATGATTAACGTTAGACTAATTTTTTAGTACTTTTTAATTCGTTTGTTACAAAAATTTTAATCCATATTTCTAAAGCAAGTATAGAAATTAATCGATTCAGATATCTTATGTCGCCATCAAATTCAATTTTATCAAATGCTTTTACAGTCCAATCATAATTGATTAGATTTTTTTTATATATCTGAGAATTTTTATTTAATAAGAATAACTGACATATTTCTTTACCATTTTTCTGCCAATCAAAAAGTAAACTAGGTGAAAAACCTTTTTTTTCTTCAATATGATTTATTCCTAATCTTTTTGATATTGTTCTTAACACTAATTTTCCTCTATTAGTTTTGCTGTCATATTTTTGATGTAATGGTAGTTTTTGTGCAAAAGTTATCAAAGATTTATCTAAAAATATTGGAATGTTTTTGATTTTGTAATAATCAGATATTGCTTTCCCAGTAGGTATAAAATCAAATAATAGTTTTCCATTAAAATCAGCTAGCATTACCTGAGAAATAGGATCGAGAGTATTATGAAAATAAGGTTTGAAATAATTACAAATTTTATTCCAATTAAACTTGATACATTTATCAAATAAATTATTTTGATCCGGAACCCAATCTCGATTATGACACTCTAGATATTTTTTAGTTTTTTCTAACCATTGATCCTTTGACTTTAAAAGTTGGTTGAATTTATGATATCGAAAAACATATCCACCAAATAGTTCATCAGCGCCATCACCAGTTACCAAAAAATTTGCTTTCTTTTTAGCTTCCTTAGCAATAAGATGAGTGTATGTATTCCATCTAGGTCTTTTGGAAATAGAGATGATCTCGGGCATGTTTGTAAACATTGAACCCATGTGAAGTATTTTAAATTCGGCAGAGAATTTGTCTGCAATTTTTTTTGCTTCAGTTGATTCATCAAAGCCATTTTCGAAAACTCCACATATAGCAATTATTTTTCTTTTAGGAAACGTTTTTCGTAGTATTGCTAAACATATTGAAGAATCAATTCCACTACTTAACGAAATTGCTATTGATTTATTGTCATCAGGGATAGAATTTTTTAAAGAGAGAGTAAGAAGGTTTTCAGTCATGAGCCCATGCGGATCAGAAGTTTGAGTTTCAAAATCTTTCCAAGTTGCTAAATGTGAGGAATTTATTAGAGGATCATATCGAATTGTAAGATAATTACGAATTTGGTTTTTGTTAATTTGCAACTATTTTTCTTATTTCAATGAAGTAATTATTGTTTCAGGTTATACGAGAAGTCTTTACAACATAATATCAATCCATGGTGTTTTTTGGTTTGATATTTTCATCATTATAAATTTAAAATAATTGTCATTTTTAGATGTTTATGATTCTAATTTCAGTTATTTTTTAAAATATTCAAATTCTACTTTTTTATTTTTAATTATTACCTTTCCTACGATTTTTGCAGGAGAACCCAAAACTATTGAATATGGTGGGATTTTTGAATTTACAAAACTTAATGCACCAATTACACTACATTTTCCAATACTTGTACCCATACTAATTATTGAGTTGGGACCAACATAACAATTATCACCAATTCTTACAGATTTTTTTTCGTATTCGGATTTACCACCTGTCAAAGCCCAACTAACTGTATTATGAGTATAAATCTGAACTCCACTACTAATGCTACAAAAATCACCTATAGCCAATTTTCCTCCACTACCATCCAAAATTGTGTATGGACCAATCCAAGTATGTTTTCCAATAGTTACTTTACCAAAAATATAGCTATTATCGTAAATACTTGAATTATTTTTAGTTTTTGCAAATTTAGCTTTTTCCCATCTATCAAATAATAATTCATTAAATGGGATTATTCTATCAAATTTTTGCTTCTTGTCAGAACGTAAATCACAGTATAATCGCCATAATTGTGAGTGTAAATCACTAATTTCTTCATCTTTCAATGATTACCAAGATAAGTAATTAGATAAAAATACTCGTTTTTAATAGAAGTATTATAATTTTGACTTTAAAAATTTTAGCTTTAGGTGATACAGCAGATAATATAATTTCATTAAAAAAATTTTCAAAGAATCTAGAGATTCATTTGATAAATTTTCCTAGAAAACAAAATGCATTACTTACACATTCTACTAAAGGAGTAGAATTTTTTGATTCATTATTAATATCAAAACAGGTAGAAAAAGTAAATCAAATTAAAAATAAATTTGATCTCTGTTTAGTGATGTCATGGGCTGCAGCAAGAATAGCATATTTAGCAAATTTAAACTATGTAATGTATTTTGTTGGTGATGATATTATTGTGCCACCATTCATAAAACAACCAAAAATATCATATTTATCAACGCCTATTTTAAATCATAATTTAATTGAAAGAAAATTTTACAAACGAATATTAAACAAAGCTATTGCATGTATTGCTCCTACATCAGAATATTTCAATGAGTTAAAAAAATATAGAAAAGATGCAATACGAATGGACAGAATTTTTGTAGATGTTGAATTATTTAATGAGCATATAAAACCAAATTTGAATTCAAAAGAAAAATTCACATTTTTATCAGCACAAAGATTTGGATTAGAAAAAGGTTTTGATGTGATTTGGAACGCGTTACCACTTTGTAAAACAGATTTTCAAGTATTACAAGTAAAGTGGTTTATTGAGAGAACAGAAGAAGAAAAAGAAATCAATAGAAAATTATTAGAAAAAATACCAAAACAAGTGAAATTCATCCCATTAATTAAACGAGAAAATTTAGCAAGATATTTCATGAGTGCAGATGCAATATTAGGACAGATGAGGGCAGGGATTCAAGGAGGAATTGAAAGAGACGCTGCAAATTGTAAAAAACCAGTAATATGTTATACAGATGTGAATAAAAAAAGTATCATAGATGGAGAAGAGATCATTCCACCATTTTTACCAAATAGTAAAAATCCAAAAGAATTAGCGTTGTTAATAGATAAAATAGTTGAATCTAAAGAATTCAGAGACAATTTATCTGAAAAAGAATATGAATACATTAAAAAAATATCTGAACCAAATAACGTGGCTCATGATTGGGAGAAGGTTTTAGAAAAAATACATATGAAATGTAGTAATATTAACAGAAAAGACAATATTTTTAGAATGAAAGTAGAAAATTTATTTGCAAATTTTATAGAAGAAGTGTATTACAGGAAAAAAATGAAAAATAAAAATATTCAAGCATGGGGAAAAGATAATTATCAAAAATTAACAAATTAATTTTTTGAAATCATATTTTCTTGAAAAATTCTAAATCTTTATTATTTTTAATAGTTCTATCCTGTGTGAATTTAAGTAATTCTTCTTGCATTTGATTAATTTCTTTTAATTCTTCTTCTGAGATTTTTTCATTGTTATTCATTTTAACGAGTAATTTGATCAATTTTAAATTAATACTAACCATAACTTCAGAATTAACTAAAGTCCTTAAAGCAAATGGATTTGATTCATAATAGATATCTGCTTCTGCTTTGTAAGCTGATGTTCGTTTAAAATGAATATATCCAATGAAAACTAACAGTGGAATTCCAGCAGCTGCCATTACAACTAAATAAACATAAAAAGTTGGAAAAATACTTTTTAGAAGAGGAATATTTTCAATTGCAAGATAATACGTTACTGTCATTGTATTAATTGCAGCAAAAATAAATGCAAAATAAGTAGTCCAACCTTGCCTAAAATAAAACCAGCCTCGAAATCCTAACTTATCTCTCATAAGATTTTCAACGCTTTTTTTGAAAATTACTAGTTCTAACTAAGTAATATTACCAAATGGTTAAAATGAATTGAATCAAAAAAGATTATAAAAATTGTCTATTTTAAATAAATTTTTAAGGATGTGATTTCACTTAAGGTTAAAAATTGAAAATTTTGATAGGAGGAGCACCATCTAAGATTTTTCATCTAAAAGAATTTGGAAATGCTCTAGAGAAACTGAACATAGAATGTAAAATAGTAGAAGATGTAAATTATTGTGATGGATATCCAAGCCGCAATTATATTAAATGGGTAAATGGAACAAAAAGAATCCATAGTCTAATTAAAGAATTTGAACCAAATTTGATTTTGGTTGACAGACAAAGACATTTTGGAGTTGAAGCTTCTAAAACAAAAATTCCAGTAATAACTCACATTAGAGGTGATTTTTGGAAGGAGATAGAATGGGCAAAAGAGACAACATATAGTAAATTTCCAAAAAAATTTGTAATTAAAAAATGGGAAGAAATTGCTATGCAATGTTTTGAAAAATCAGATTTACTTTTACCCATATGTAAATATTTAGAAAGTCGTGTTAGAGAATTTTATCCAGATAAAAAAATCTCCATAATGTATCAAGGAATTAAACCATCAAATTGGTATGATGTTAAAAGTATGAGATTAGAACATCCTTGTGTAGGTTTATTGCAAGGTGCCACAATATGGGGTAAGACTCAAGAATTACTCACATTAAGAAAAGTATTAGAAGCATTTCCAAAAATTACATTTTATTGGGTTGGAGATGGACCATATTTAAGTAAAATACTTCCAATTTTATCAAAATATGAAAATTTTGTATGGTTAGGTGCATTGGATTATCCTGATAAAGTAAGAGAATATCTTTCAGAAATAGATGTCTATGCCTTAATCAGTGGAATAGACATGTCTCCATTAACATTACAAGAAGCTCAACTGATGCAAAAACCCATCATTGCAACAAATGTGGGAGGAATTCCAGAATTAATGCAAGATAAAAAATCAGGTTTTCTTGTAGAAAAAGGAAATCATGAACAGATTATTGAATATCTTTCTATTCTAATCAATGATGAACAAAAGGCAAAAGAGATGGGAAAAACAGGTAGAAAATTTGTTGAAGAAAATTTTAATTGGGATAAAATCGCAAAAGACTTTATTGCATCTACAAGATCAGTCATCTAGATTAAGATAATTTTGTATTAGACCTCATTTCTTTTGTAATAAACAGCCTATACCAAATTTCTAATGCCAATAATCCTAGAAATTTATTTACATATCTGATATCTAGATCATTTTTATGAAAATGTTTTTGAATCCAGGTTTTGTTTATCCATTTATCTTGTATGATTCTTGCATCAGATAGATAATAATCACATAGATCATATCCGTGTGATTTCCACAAATTAAGAGTATTTACAGAAAAACCTTGTTTTTTCTTTATTAGCATCTTTTCAAGTGAATATTTTTGTAAAATTTGCCTCAAAATTAGTTTGCCGACATTTCTTTTTTTATCATATTTCATATCAATTGGGATGTTAGTAGCAAAAGAAATCATATTGTTGGATAGGATTGGTGTTATTGATTTTACTTTAAAATATCTGTGAAATGCAGTGTTTAGTGGAATCCAATTGTATAGTAATTTGCCGTTAAAGTCTGCTAGAAATACCTGTGAAAGTGGATGTAATGAATTATCAAAATATGGTAAAAGATAATCATACATTTCCTTCCATGAAAAATTTATCCTTTTTCCAAACAAGTTTTGCTGATCTGGTACCCAATCTCTTTCATGGCATTGCATGTATGCCTTAACTTTTGCAAGTGGAGAAGAATTTATTTTTACAAGTGAGAGAAATTTTTCATATCTGAATGTATACCCTCCAAATAATTCATCACCGCCATCACCAGAGACAAGAAATTTAGAAAGAGTTTTTGCTTTTTTTACAATATAATACCAATGTAAATCCCAAAACGGTTGCTTGATAATACTTATTGCTTTAGGAAGTTCTGCAAGATAGTTTTCAATGTATAATACATGATGATCAGCGTCAAATTTCTGTGCAATTTTTGTAGCATATTTTGATTCATCTACACTTTCTGCAAATCTTACAGATATTGTACTAACTGGAACTGTCGTGTATGTTTTCTTTAAAAGTGCTAAAACCAATGTAGAATCAACACCACTACTTAGAGCAACTGCTATCTTTGTTCTAGGATTTTTTATAGAATGTTTGATGTTTGATTTTATAGATTCTTCTACAAAATCAACTGGGTTTAAGATTGGTTTTTCTATAAAATCTTTCCAAGTTTTTTTTGGAATTAGTGAATTTTTTGTTGGATTGTATCTTAATGTAAGAATATTTTTAATTGATTTAGGATCTAATTTTGAATTAGAGTTTTCCACGTCCAACTCCACGATAAATCAACCCAGCATTTTTTGCATCAGATTGATCAAGTATACATCTAGAATCGATCACTATAGGTAATTTCATAGTTGATTTTAAGAATGTCGGTTCTAGATCATGGAATTCTTTATGAGCTGTAACTACAATTAATGCGTCAGATTGATTCAAAGATTCTATAAGATTGGATTCACAGTTTATTCCAAATAAGGTTGAATTCTTAAAGTATGGATCATATATTTTTACATTAGATCCTAATTGTTGTAATTTTGAAATAATTGGTTCTGCAGGAGTGAGTTGAATATCTTTCACATCAGGTTTGTATGTTACTCCTAAAATCAATATTGTTGATTGTTTTAGATCGGTACATGATTCAACAAAAGCATCTTTTAACAGTTCAATCACATGATCAGGCATGGATTCATTAATTTTTCTTCCTGTTTCAACAATTGAAAAATTATCAAAACCAAAAGTTTTTGCAAAGTTTATCATTTGATATGAGTTTACAGGTAAACAAGGTCCACCTACACCAGCACCAGGATAATGAACTTGGAAGTTATATTTTGTTTTTGCAGCTTCTAAAACGGTCATTATATCTATTCCAGATTTTTCAAAGATTAATGCTAGTTCATTGATAAATGCAATGTTTAGATCACGAAAAACATTTGTTGTTAATTTTACTGCATTTGCAGTTTTACAGTCAGGCATAGAGATTAAATCAACTGTAAAAATATGTTTGTAGATTTTTTTGATCATATTATGTGTTCTTTGATCTATCGCTCCAACTAGTCTAGGCAATCTCTCAAAATCATTAAGAATTTGTCCAGGATTTGCAGTTTCTGGACATACACCAATGCTGAAATTTTTTCCTGCAATTAGTTTTGGATCGTTTCCTTCAATGATTGATTTTAACTCATTCTCAATAAAACCTGGCTCAATTGTACTTTCAACAATTACTATAGAGCCTGGAGCTAGAAAATCATGAAGTTGTCGTCCCACAGAACGTAAAGCATCATAATTTGGTATATTTTGTTTATCCATTGGGGTAGGTAGCGATAAAACTATTACATTTGATTGAGGAACAGCATCTTGAATTTTAGTAGTTGCAGAGAATTTTTTTTCTTTTAAAACTTTTTCAAAGATTGTAGGATATCCCGGTTCGTCCTTTAAAGGAAATTCACCTTGATTAATCATGTCAACTAGTTCAGAATTAATATCAAGTCCAATTGTAGATAGACCAGAATTAGCAAAAGATAAAGCGGTAGGAAGCCCTATTCGTCCAATTCCAATTACACATATTTTGAGCGATCCTGACTGTATACTAATATTGAACTCAGATTCGCTCATTTCTAAAAGATTTTTCATTGCAGTATTACAACTTCACATAATTTACTTGTTTTTTAGTTTTATTAATGATGAAGACTTAAAGATTGGAAAATTTTAGTGACGACGTGAAATTTGTAGTAACAGGAGGAGCGGGATTCATCGGAAACAACATAGTAAGACAACTCCTCAAGCAAAATCATACTCCAATTGTGATTGACAATATGTGTCGAGGAAAGATTGAGAGAATTTCATCACTTGATGTTGAATTTCATAAAGTCGATATAAGAGATTTTGAGCAAGTTAGAAACGTAATAAAAAATTCTGATGGCATATTCCATGAAGCTGCCCTTACAGATGTTCAAGAATCATTTACAAAACAACAAGAATACAATGATGTCAATGTAAAAGGAACTGAGAATATTTTTAAAATTGCAAAAGAGTTTGATTTGAAAGTGGTTTATGCAAGCAGCTCAAGTATTTATGGAAACCCAAAAAAAATTCCAATAGTTGAAAATAGTGAACGTAATCCAATTAACCCATATGGAGAAACAAAATTAGATGATGAGTTGTTGGCTGAGAAATACTCTAAAGATAATGTCTCCATTATTGGTCTAAGATATTTCAATGTATACGGAGAGGGTCAAACTGGTTCTTATGCTGGTGTAATTACAAAATTCATCAGTAGACTAAAAGAGAAAAAATCTCCAATAATTTTTGGCTCAGGTACACAGTTAAGAGACTTTATTTTTGTTGAAGATGTTGCACTTGCAAACATTGTTGCTATGCAAAGTAATGTCAAGAATGGATTTTTTAATATTGGCACAGGCATTACGACTTCGATTCAACAGCTTGCAAAAATAATGATTGATATATCTGGTTTTAAACTTGAACCACAATACGAAAAAGCATTAGATGGGGATGTACAGTCTAGTCAGGCAGATACTAGTTTAACTGAATCTACACTACAATGGAAATATTCTATTGAGTTAAAAGAAGGGCTTGCAAATTTTTTTATCTAAACTAAATTTTTATACATTATATTTTAAAGTGAAATCATTTTGATTTACCTAAAATAGATTCATAGACATCCAAGTAGAGATTTCCTATTTGGCTCCAGTCGTATTTTTGAACAGTTTTGAATGCATGTTCCACTAACGATTGTAAAAGCTGTTCATTGTTTAACAGATACGATATTTGTCTGATAAATGAATCAACATCGTTGGGCTCTAGAAGTATTCCGTTTACATTATTTTGAATTAATTCATTGTTTCCTCCCACATTGGTTGTAATTATTGCTGTTTTACATGCCATGGCCTCTAGAAGAGTAGAGCTAATTCCTTCCTGTAATGAGGGTTGAATGAGAAGATCAGAACCACGAATTAAGGAGATAGTTTCTTTTTTGTTTTGATATCCTAAAAAATGAATGTTTTTGTGTGTTTTTGTCAGATCTTTAATTTTTTGCTCTTCAGGTCCTGCACCTAGAATGATCAGATGTATGTCATTAGGTAGTTTTTGTGCAATTGATATCAAAGAATCAATTCCCTTTTCACTAGATAATCGTCCTGCAAAAATTATTTGTTTTGTATATCTTTTATCTGCATTAATTTCTAAAGAGGATATGTCTATAGCATTTGGAACTTGAAAAACAGTATACCCTAAATTTGTATAATGATCAAATGCTTCTTTAGAAATTACAGTTACTGCATCTGCCCATTTTAGTGCATTTTTTTCATATTTTTCTGATATATTTCCCGTAGTCTTTCCATGAAGTTGATCAATTTGCTGTGAGAAAATTCCATGAATGGTAAGAATTTTTTTTCCTGTAGAATTTTTCATTGCAAGAGCTGATGGGATATTATGAGCATGAACTATGTCAAAATTTTTTTT
Source organism: Candidatus Nitrosopumilus sp. (assembly GCF_040878665.1). GTDB lineage: Archaea > Thermoproteota > Nitrososphaeria > Nitrososphaerales > Nitrosopumilaceae > Nitrosopumilus. The sequence goes on from NZ_JBBDLU010000003.1 coordinate 121,129, forward strand.
AAATTTTGACTTGATTAAAGATGAAATCATAAAACTTGGATTTTTCAATCCTTTAATTGGTATGGTAAATGTGTTTTCAGAAGAAATTATTTCTACATGATGGCCATTTTTTTTCAAAAATTTGGTCAACCCTTGTACATGTTGTGCTATTCCACCAATCCCTGATTGTGTAGGTGAAATTAATAGAATTTTCACAAAACAAAATTAGTTACAGACCTTTTAAGGTCTTGGATTAAAAAATTAGATTCTACATTGTAGCTTGAGCAGCATCACGGAGTATTTGACTCTGTACAGCCAGCAGCAAGTTCATCGCCTGCTCCACGTTTCATCAATCCCCTATACAGACCATCTTCTAATTTGACGCCTTCCCATTCCTCTACTGTAATAGAGTACTTTTTTTGAATTCTGTCTCTATACCATGGTTTGTCTTGTAATATGGTCTCGCTCTTTTTATAGATCGATGCAAATACTAAATGTATGCAACATTCGACCTCTGCAATATCTAAGACATACAAAGTAATTTTAGATAAAGATGAGGATGGAATAATCTTTGCAAGATGTGATGAACTTCATGCTAATGCAGAAGGTAGAATTGAAGAAGCAAAAACCAACATCAATGAAGCAATTGAGTTAATGGTAGAGGATCTGGGAAAAGATAAAGAATACAATCTTAAATTTATCCGCAAATATAGTGACTAAACTTCCCCGCGTAAGTGGCAATCAGATGATAGTGTTTCATAAACAAAAAAGGATTTAGAGATTAGACTAAAATATATTTTTGATCAGAGATCTCTTTTTTGCAATTCTGCTTTTACTATTTCCGTTATATTTTCTGGAAGCGTTTCAAATTTTATCACACCGTATTTTATGCCCGCTATGATTTGTAATAGCGTAAATTCTTTATTTCTTGAATTAGGTGCAAAAGTGTTCTTAAAGACCTGTTGCGTCATATTATTTCCCATCTCCCATTTGATTTCACTTTTAATACTTCTTTTGGTTAAAAAGCATTTTGAGTGTAAAATGAATATAGATTACTTTTCAGAAATATTTTTTATTTGAATGAAATGAACATTTGCAGAGAATATAAAATTGAAAAATATTTCTCTGTTTTACACTACAGTTAGGATCTATAGGTTAGGACATATCAAAGTATTCTAGAATACATCCAGATTAATCCACCAGAATTAGTATTAGATTGTATAAATCCACAATCTTTGTAAAATTTAATTTTATGTACATCGTGATTTGTTTGTAAGATTAGATATCTACATGCAACCTTTTTTCCTAGTTCAATTGCTAAACCTCTAATAAAATTACACATGTCAGCACCAATGCATTTTCTTCTGTATTGTTTTACTACACCCATTCTTCCAATCATCATGGATGGATATTTTTTAGGGGTTGTTCCTTTAACTTTTTCATCATCTTGATTTAATTTTGATAATTCAATAGCACTCATTGAAATTGTAAAATAAGCTACAATTTCAGAGGCTCCTTTCTTTTTAACAATCCATACTTTACTTAGGTTATTTTTAGAATACTTGTCTAAATCATTTTTATAAAATTCATTAATATGTAATGGATCTGAACCATCTATTTCTGTAAAATCTAATGTAGGTAATGTATCAAGTTCATAAGTAAAATAGTCTAATTTCACAGAATTGAAAGTAATTAAGAGGTAGATAAAACTAGCACTTGCAGTTTTTTAGATAATAGCTGTAAGCATCAGTGTTTCTTTTCTTTTCTTGAGCGGTAAGTTTTCTTGTATCATATTTTAGAAATTTGGCTGCTTCTTCTCCTTTTAATTTTAAAATCTCGTCTCTCATAACTCATTTAAACCTCTATAGAGGTTTAAGGAGACGTTGATTTTAAAAAGGTTGTGAACATTTTTTGAACACAGACTGAAATGAAAATTCGCAAGAAACTATCGAGTACATATGACTCAATAGAGGGGGCTGAAATCCACACCATTGTGAGATTATTCCAGTGTGAATAATATCATGTTATAAAATTTTTAATAAAATATTTTGTGATTTGTGTTAAAATACAGATTCTACATTGTAGCTTGTGCTGCATCATGGAACATCTGACTCTTTGCACAGCCAGCAGCAAGTTCGTCACCTGCACCACGTCTCATCAATCCCCTATACAGACCATCTTCTAATTTGACGCCTTCCCGTTCTTCCCATTCCTCTACAGTAATAGAGTATTTCTTTTGGATTCTGTCTCTGTACCATTCTGGAATTACATTAAATGCACAGAATGGAACTATTCTAAGGTCTGGAGTTACATAGTGAATGTCACATCTTTGTAGTCTTTCCAAATCTTCGTTGTATTTGTCTTGAAAGTGCATCATGCCAAGGAACAATCCCTTGACATGCCATGAACCTACAGAATCAAATGATCTCTTCATCAAAATATTACCAAACATCTTTGCCAAGTCTAATCCTGCTGGTTGCTTCTTTGTATCAACGAATCCCTTGAGTTTTCTAACAACTTCAAGCATTGTAAAGTACTTGTTTTTGCCAGAACGAATCTCTTCTGCTTTATCTTCAAATAATTCTAGCATTCCTTGAATGTCACAGAATTTAGTTAATGGGACAAACTTCTTTGTATTTGCGTCTTCAAAGATGTATGTTCCTGCACCACATGCAAAGTGGATTGATAATTCATATTTTGGTTTGCTAGAGAATGCTTCAATTACGTTTGTTAGTGGCATACAGCTTGGGACTGGGAACCAGTCATCAACAGTTACTTCACCGTTTGTTTGCTCTTCGATTCTTTGCACACAATCAGGTACTGTAATTCTGTATTTTTCACGTTCAGATTTGCCCATTCTTCCAGTTAGTGAGACAGGTTGAAAGTTTACAGCATGAACTACATCCATGTTCTTTTGTGCATATCTGATAATTCCGCCTAATTCATGATCATTAATTGATTTGATTACTGTTGGGACAAAGACTACAGTAGTACCTGTCTTTCTGCAACTATCTAGTGCGTATGGGATTTCCCAGTGATTCTTTGGATTTGTTCTTGCAGTTACACCGTCAAAGGAAAGATACAAGTTGTTGCATCCAGCAAGCCTTACTTCTCTTGCAGCTTCTGGATCCATTGCGTGTCGAATTCCATTTGTATTCATTTGAATGTGATCAACACCTTCTTCTTTCATTATTTTGATAATATCAGCAATATCTTCTCGCAACATTGGTTCACCGCCAGTAATTTGCATAGAGTTTCCTGGAATTGGTCTCTCTGCTCGCAAAGTCTTCATCATTGCTCTGACTTGAGTGTGATCTGGCTCATACATGTAAGCACCTTCAAGACCTTTCTTTACATAGAAAAAGCAATACCAGCATGTCAAATCACATCTGTTAGTTACGATCATGTTTGCCAGTCCGCTGTGAGACAAGTGGTTTGAACATAATCCACAGTTATTTGGACATGAACATTTGTCAATCATCACATTTGGAGAATGAGCGCCTTTTCCATCCATCCAGTATGTACTGAATTTCTTGTACATTTCATAAGAGCCAAAGTATAATTCCTCACATTCACCGTGTGTTGGACAAACTTTTGACATGAAAACTTGATTGTCTCTCTCAAAGACTTCAGCATCTAAAATCATGTTACAGTCTGGACAGATACTTTGAGTAAATCTAATTGTGGATTTTTTACCTAAATTTTTAGTCGATTGATTTGATATTTGAATTAGTGCCATGCCTATTATGAAGATTTTTCTGAGATACTATATAATGCATTTCATACTTGCCCTAGGGTGGAATTTAGGATGTAGGCATATGTAATTTAAATATCAAAACTGATCGACTAGATCGCATATGAGCATATCTGATAATACAAAAAAGGCATTAGAAAAAATAGGCCTTACCAGTTATGAAATCAGAACATTTTCAGCTTTGCTCAAATCAGGAGAACTAACAGCGTCAGACCTTAGTCAAAAATCAGGAGTACCATATTCAAAAATTTACGAGGTATTGGGAACTCTAGAAGAGAAAGGCTGGATTGGTTCAGATGATTCAAGACCTACAAAATATTTTGCAAAATCTCCATCAACAGGACTAGAAACTACAAAACAGAAGATGGAGACTGATTTTTCGCAGAATCGAAATGTGATTCTAAATGAGCTAGTTCCATTGTATGAAAAAAGTGGAACCAGTGAAAGGCCAGATATTTGGGTTCTTTCAGGTGCAATTAACATTGCAGCTAAAATCTTAGAGATGGTTGAAACCTGTAGAAATGAGGTAATGATAGCATTGCCTGAAGCAGGAGTAGAACTAGTAAAACAAGCTTTACCAAAATTAAGATCACTTCATGATAGAGGAGTGAATATTACAATTTTGACATCAGACAAAATGGATAAAGAGTCAATTACGGCAATCAAAAGAGTTGCAACTGTAACAATCAAAAAAGGATTATTTGGTGGAGGCATAATTTCTGATAAAAGATACGTGGTGATTTTGTTAGGTCCGGAAATAGGAGGAGAGAATTCTTCTGAGGTAGTCGCAATATGGGCAGATCATACAGGATTGGCAGGATTTGCACGCCAATACTTTGAATACTTATTAAAAGACTCGAAGAAAGTGTAAGATAACACTAGATATGTTTACAAATGTATGTTAAACAAGTTTGAGAAATTCTGTATTGACAAACTAGACGATCATAATGAGAGTTTGATAAGTGATTTGTTAATACTCAAAAAGGAAAATCCTGATTCAGAATGCTAGTAAATGATCATGATTGTTTAATATCTACAAACATGCTATCATAATCTTCATTTTCATGTGGAACGTGTATGAATCCTAATTTTTTATAAAAACCAATCACATCTTTTTCTGGATTAAGCATAACCAATCTACAACCAACTGATTCAGATAATTCAACTGCTTTACTAATAACCCATGAAACCATATATCGCCCAACTCCTTTTCGTTCGTAGTCTCTATGTGTTGCTAAATGACCAATCAACAATGCCGGTATATTTCCAAATGTGTCAATATCTAAAGTTTCATGTTCATCTTTTTTCATATGTGCCATTGCGACTGTAACAAAACCAATAATTTTTGATTCATAAAGAAAAATCCATGTTTGCCCAACTTGTAATTCTTGATCACTTAATGCATTAACTCTTAGATACTCTTCAAATTTTTGTTTTGAGCATTTGAAGTCATTTAATCCAAGTTGTGTATTGGATAATTTTCTATACCCAACTTTATTGAATTGAAGTTAGGTCCAAAACAAAATTAAATTTTTTGTAATTCTTTGGCTCTTTGTATAGATTCAGCTACCAGTTTTCTTTGTTCGTCTGTTGGACCAGTTTTTAATGTGTTAACAACTAGTTTCCATTGTTCTGCATTTAGCGGTTTTACTTCTCTTAGTGCCATGTTACACAATAACACTTATGTTATTTAAAAAGTTACTGTGTTTACCAGTCTGGATTAAAGATTCAGGGAAATTTTTTGTATCTTTCAAAAATAGGTAAGATCAAAATTAGAAAACATAAAAAAATTCCAGGTAATGCAAACATAAAACAAGTAATAATTACAAAATCTCAGAAATGGCATGCATGTATAACATGTGACATTAATGAATCGATACTAAACATTCCAAAAATTAATCTATCAAAAGCAGTTAGAATTGATGTTGGCATAAAGTCATTCACATATGATTCAGATGGGTATCATACACCAAATCCATTAAACCTCAAAAAGATGCTAAACCACTTACAAGAGTGCAAAACATTCAATGAAACAAGAAGAGACCATTAACTTATTTATGGTAGTTCACTAAAAGACTCTAAGAAGGTTATAGGTATGGACACATTAAATGATGATAACGATGAAGTTCTCTTTGTAGGTACTGCCGAAGCAGAACATGTAGAGATGTATCTAAAAGCAATTTGGCATATCAAAGAAAGGGGTGAGGATGTAAAAATAAGCACCATTGCAAAAATGCTCAATGTAAGACAACCAAGTGTTGTTCAAATGCTCAAGAAATTAAATTTGAAGAATCTTGTAAATTATAACAAAGCAGGAGTAAAACTCACAGAAGACGGTGAAAGAATAGGTGCAAGTATGATGAGAAACAGCAGATTACTTGAAGTTCTCATGGATAGTGCACTCAAAGTGGAAATTGATGAGGAGATGGTATGTGGAATTGAGCATCACATGAATAAGCAATTTACGAATGCTCTTTGTGTAATGTTAAAGCACCCAAGAAAATGTCCACATGATCATGAAATTCCAATGGGCGAATGTTGTAAATCAGCATAAGTGAAATTAAATCCCAAAAGATAATCTGTCAAGATATAGAGACATTAATCATTTGTCTATCTTCCTGACTCGCCACAATCGACTTGGCATCTTGAAACTGCTTCATTGCTTCAACTTGCGGTGCATTAGGGTTGAACCCAAAAGATATATCGTCTTGTAGATCATGTTGACTCATGGCATGTTTCTGTGGATGTGAAACATATGAAAAAAATGATGACGGATTCAAAATTGCATGTGTAAAGTGTGGACATGGTCCTCAAAATCATAGTAATGAATTCAGAGATGCTGCAAGAAAGAATGAATCACAAAGTCAAAAACGTGATGCAGACTTTGGATGATTATTCTCCGATAATTTTAACTAGAACTCTTTTTGGTCTTTTTCCATCAAATTCCCCATAAAAAATTTCTTCCCAAGGTCCAAAATCTAATTCACCGTTAGTTATAGCAACAACAACTTCTCTTCCCATCACTTGTCGTTTTAGATGAGCATCTGCGTTATCCTCACCTGTTTTGTTATGATCATATTGTGTAGTTGGTTCATGGGGAGCTAATCGTTCTAACCATTTTTCGTAATCATGAAGCAATCCACCTTCATTATCGTTAATGAAAACACTTGCAGTGATATGCATTGCATTTACAAGACAAAGTCCTTCTTTGACTTTACTCTTAATCACTAGTTTTTGTACATCAGAAGTGATATTGACAAAGGCTCTTCGTGTTCCAACTTTAAATGTTAGATATTCAGTTAGTGATTTCATATGTTTTGTATAACAATCATTAATTAAAATCCTAATGCAGGCTCAGAACTCAAGATCCTCATCATCAATCAAAGGGATAGGTACATCACGGCCCACAGTCATATTTTAAGCGGATTCCTATTGAGTCTTTCAAGTTGGTGAACCAGCGGATCAATCTTTACCATATGTCATTTTATGATCTCCGATCCTGACTAATTCTATTGTATGTTTATCATAATCGACCCTGTAAATCATTCGATCGTCACGTCCTAATTCATATGCATATACTTCCATAGATGATTTGTAGACTCCTAATGACTCGGGTTTTTCAGAATAAGCAAGTTGCATTAATGCTTTCTTGACTCTCTCTTGTCTGACAGAACCTAACAATTTGTATTGTTTTTTGAATTTGCTTTTTCTGTCAAATTCCCACAATCTAATCGTTTTCTAAATCTTTTATGAGTTCTTTAACATTTTTGAAATGTTTTGGTTTTTCTTTACTAGATGAGTATTCTTTAATATCTGCTATCTCCTCTGGAGTGAGGTCATTTGATTTCTTTGTTTTTGCAGAAGATTGCATGTTTTGAGTTAGTGTTTGTTTCTAATAATGTTTTAGAAGGATGTTGCACCATTACGAGTCAAACCACACCTCTCAGAAGCCTACAAATGAAAGTATGATTATAACAGTGGAATTATACAAAAAGAGGTTTTGAGCAGTACCTTAAATTCTAAGAATGTTTGTTCAAACGTGTTTTTGAGACATTTTGTTACAATATAGAATGAAGACAGGAAGTACTTTTCCATAATATTATAAATGGCGAATTGATGATCAGTTCAAAATGGTTGCAATAGATACACCTGCCTCATTGGAAAGTTTCAGAAGATTTGTAATCTCAAGTACGTGTAAATCCTATGCTCCAAGAAGTTATTTGGAAGATTTTGAGGTTTTTGCAGAAAGAGAAGATAGTTTAGGTGCAATTTATGTCGAAGCAGCTGATAAAGTAACTTTAAAAAAAATTAGAGACATTACATTTGTTAATGGAAAAGATGTTTTAGGAATTATTTACAACTCAAAAAGCGGAAATACGTCTCTAAAATGGAGACAATTAAGAAGAACTAATGGTAAAGTCACTGGTGAAGCTTCTGCAAACTCGCTTACAAATCTGGCAGAATCAGGTGTTTTAACGTTAGATTGGGTTGAAAATTACTTGAAAAAGAAAGCTGAAGAGACAAAGACAGAAACAAGCTAAACTCTTTTCTTTTTGTAAAATAAAACAAAATCATGATAACAAAAATTATAGATGACAATTCAATTTCTGTCATCCCAGAGGATTCTGAAGATCTTTTGAATTTACGTCGCATAATCAAAGAAAATGACAAAGTGATAGGAGATACAACTAGAGTTTTAAAACAAGATAAAGATTATTCCAGACCAGATAAAGGTGAGAGAATAAAAATTAGGATAGCGTTAACAGTAGAAAAGATTTCACTTGATGGGGTTTTAGATAGATTACGAGTTGGTGGAACAATTTCTGAATCAAGTAGTGAATCAGTGCCACATGGATCACATCACTCATTTATTTTAAAACTCAATGATGGAATTACAATTTTAAAGAAAAAATGGCTGCCTATTGAAAAAAAGCTTTTAGAATCAAGTAATAATCAGATTAGTTTTGTGCTAGTTGCAATTGATACAAGTGATAGTGGAATTGCAAGATTAAGAGGAACACATTTAGAATTCATGCCAAACATCTACTCAGGTTCTGGTGGGAAAAGATACAAGACTAACTTTAATATTGAAAAATTCTTTGATCAAGTACTGCAAGCATTATCAAGTATTTTCAAGGAAGGTGACACAATAGTAATTTTTGGTCCAGGTGAAACAAAAAAGAGATTTGCAAATTTTATTGAAAAATCACAAAAACTTCAAAAATATAAAATTCAGGTAGTTGAAGGAATTGATTCCGGAGGAGAAGATGGGATTTACACGTTTACAAAATCACAAACAATGCAAGAAATAATGTCAGATAATAAATTGGCCAAAGCATCATCAATAATTGATGAAATCATGATTCTTGCAAATAAGAAAAGCAGGAAATTTACAATGGGATATGAAGAAACTTTTAATGCAAATCAAATGGGTGCAGTGGAATCACTAGTATTTTCTGATAAAGCAATTCAAGAAAATAATGAACAACAAATAATGGATTTTCTAAATGATGTTGAAGACAAGGGAGTAAAAATTTACAGTGTTGATTCATCTACAGATATTGGTTTGAGAGTTACAGGTTTGGGTGGAATAGTTTCTTTGTTACGATACGCAATAGAATCTTAATTTGTAGATTTTATCAACCAGTCAAGATATGGCTTGTTAATAGAAGTTACATCAATTTCTGCGATTTCAGGAACATCATATGGATGAGTTTCTTTGATCTTCTTTTTCAACAATGCCTTGTTTTTTCTTACGGTTTTGAAGATAGCAAGGTATTCGGAGGTATTTTCTATCTTACCTTTCCAAGAGTAAATTGAAGAAATTTTAGAAATATTGACACATGCAACAATCTTATTTTTTACAAGTTCATTTGCAACAATACTAATTGATTTTTTACTAGGATATGTTGAGATGATTATCACTGGTTTCATAGTAACCGATAAATGACTGTGGTTTAAAAAATTAACAATTAGTTTGGAACTTGATTTTATTACTCAGAATTCGATAATCTATGTCTTAATGGCATGGGTAGTAATTGTGGTCATTGCCAAAGCTCTAAAATTTGAAAAATATGGTTTTGAGATAAAGGCATATAGTTTGGTATACAAGAACAAGGGCGTAAACTCAGTACTCCTAAAAGTACTAAGTCGAACAAAAAGAGGCATTAGGGTTTTTGCAGATACAAGTGTAGTTGCCGGTTTTATTATGATGGCTTTTGCGTTTTGGTTTTTGTTAAATAATGTTTCAAACTTTTTTGTAGTGCCAACTGATTTTGCACCATTAACAGTACTTATTCCAGGAGTTACTTTGACCTCAACATCATCAATTGCATATTTTTTACTTTCCATTCCAATTGTACTAGTTATTCATGAAGGAGCACACGGAATAGTAGCAGCTCTTGAGAAAATTAAGATAAAAACTGGAGGTTTTGCAATATTCATTGCAATGTTTGCAGGATTCGTAGAACCTGACGAAGAAGAATTTGAGAAATCCAAAAAGATTTCAAAATTAAGAGTTATTGGAGCAGGCGCTACATCAAATGTAATATTTGCATTTATTTTAGGTGCAGTCCTATTAACAAATCCGTTTTTTGCTATGGTGCTACCTGAACCACTTCTAAGTATTTTCTATGAGTTACCTAGCGGTGTATTGATACTTTCAATCATAGAAAATTCAGGAGCTGAGCAAGCAGGATTACTAGCAAATGACATCATTACATCAATAAATGGTATACCGATCTTTAGTCCCATTGATTTTCCCATCTTAAATCCAGGTGAAACAGCTAGTGTTATTGTTCTAAGAGACGGTCAAACATTAGAATTTCCAGTAGAGATCATTCCTTCACCAGAGGATCCGGAAAGGGGATTAATTGGAATTATGAGAGATAACTCATTTGCTTACAAACCGGTAATGAATTTCATTGAATGGAATGATCCCAATGTTTCAATGTTCTTGTTATGGCTTTGGATGATTTCATTTTTCATAGGAATTATCAACATGCTTCCATTACCAATTCTAGATGGAGGAAAATTCATCCATACAATAATTGACAAAAAAATCTCAGACAAGGCAGTAAATATAACAATGTGGGGAATTTACGCATTCACCTTTGCATTATTTGGCCTCAACATCGCTTTATCATATATCAAGTCTGGATGGTTCACAATCTAGAATACCTAGATGATAAAATCCTTCTTTATTTTACTATACAGGAAATTCAACAGTAATTAATCTCTGTTCGATAGTTTGCATGTAAAGATGATTCAATGAATAAGTACGACCTTGTTTTAGTTTCAAAACCAACCTTTCATTAACTAATTTCTTTAACTGTTTATCGGTGTTTTTACCGTTATTCTTGACTACCATTCCAACACGTCTTTTCATCTTTTCATAATTGGTATAATCTTCCCCCCATGCACTCTCTTGCCACAAATAAAACAAGATTGTATCTTGTATTTCCGTGTCAGTCATTGTGCTTTTAACCAATAGTACTCAAATGATACTATTGGAAATTAATCTTTAAGTATATTGATTATATTATGTGTAGCATGGCTAAAGCAGAGTCAGGTATACTTGCACTTTATGGAGATTCACCACGTATGAAAATGGTTGATTTTTTCATGGCTTTTCCAAAAAATGAATTTACAGTACCTGAATTAGTGAAAGGTATCGGTATGAGTCGTACTACTGCATTCAAGGAAATTGACAAGTTACTATCTAATGGTATGATTGTACAATCTGGCAATATTGGAAAATCCCCAACTTATAAGATCAACAAAGTCAGTTCAATAGTCTATTTAATGCAAAGGATGGTTAGTCTTAGAAGTAAAACCGCAGCTACATCTCAAATAAAAAATAGAACACTAAACACACTTTTAAGAAAACAATTGGAGACAATAGACCAATTATACAACAGAGAAACAATGCTCAAAACAGAACTCAAGTTAACACGTACTATGATTAATGAAATACCCGTACAATAATCCCAATACATGTTTTATTATTGCAAACTTTTAAAATAAATTTTAGTAATATTTTACATTAGATTATTCATGTGTTGAATATTTTCTTAATCTGATACCTTAATTCTAGTTTTAATTGTAGAATAATAGCTAAATATCAATTTGACATAATATTACTTCATAGTATATTCAAAAGACAATTTCTCTGATGAATTAAAATCTAAAATTCAAAGAGAATGAATTTGGCCACAATACGCTCAGAGAATCAAATCGCTAGAAAGAGCTGAAAGAAAATTCTGAAAGTTATTTGTAAAAGAAAATGACCTAGGTAGAAAATGTGCAATACTAGAGGATTTGATCAATATGCAACCTGCAATTGTAAGATGTTGTGATACTGCAAAGACGATGTTATTACCAGATAAGAAGATTGTGAACTAACATATTATTCCTCAGGAGTAGAGTATTTGTGTTCAAAATGTGGCTCAAATTAAGTTCGATTGACCTTTGAGGATAATTTTAGAGAAATGTTATGTCTTTGATCAGAATAAAAAAAGTTAGACTACTGATTTGTATAGACTATCTATCTAATCCTAGAGCACCAAAATGGATTTGCTATACCTAAAGTATTCAGTCACATTTGTTAAACATGTCTAGGCACAAAAGAACTAAACTATGATCTTCTAAATATTCTATGAAATTAAGGATTTTCAGCAAAAAACCTTAGTGTGTTTTGTATGTTTTTCAATTCTGTATCATTTTTGGTTAATTCTCTTAGATTATCTACGGATATGTCCTTGTAGCGTGTCTTGACAATTCTATTCAAATCTTCAACGTCTTGGTCTCTGTTTGCCCTAAATTTTGATACAATTAACGTTTCTAGGCTCATGGTATTTACCGTATTTCCTTTATTATCAATAGGTATGGCTTGAGCTTTATCGATTATTGTCTGCAAAGGAATATCATTTAGATCACGTGAGCTATAGATATCAATTTTATATCCTCTAGGAGTGTATTTTTTCTCTTTTTTATTTTCCTGCACAATTCTATATTGTTTGTTTAGTAGTTCTTCATTTGAGATTTCATTTGCAATTACAAAGTCAATGTCTTGTGATTGACGCAATTCATTTGTTTGTAAAATTACTGCAACTGCTCCTACAAATGTCACAGAGCCTAAATCTTTTGTAATGTTAAACGCTTCACGAATTATAGGTTTCATTTAATTTCTCACTTGGTAAGTCCTCTTGAACTTTAATTATAGTTTCAATTGGAAACCGTGCTTTTACTTTAATTGAATCTCCATATAGTAATTGAATCGCAACTGCATCTAATATGCTTCTTCCTCCATTTGCAAGACAGTCTAAAAAGATTCTTTCTATTTTATTGTCAAATGAACCAATTTTTGGTAATAATATGACATGACCTTTCACTCCTTCACTAAAATTATTTTTTTTAAGAAACTCAACACTTTTTTCTACATCGTCTACATATACATACAGATTTTGTGGAATTTGAAATTTAGTCATCTCCCATGCTTGATAATCTAGTGTGATCATTGCAGTTTCTGGTTTATGATTAATGACAAAATTGATATCTGAATTATTGTAAGAACGTCCAAATCTTCGTGCTTGTTTTAGTGTAAGTAGTGACGGAATTAATTTTTTTAAAATGTTTACTGGCTGAGATACAACTTCTCTTTTGATAGAAAAATTACCGCGATTATACGTTGCAAGACCTAGTGGTAGTAATGATTTGATTCGTCTATGTACTGTTTTTGTTGATTCATCCATTGTATCGAGGTTCTTTAGATTATAGACAGGTCTAGGGGGTAGCTTTTGAGCAAATAACAATGCTGGTGCCATCTTTTCTAAAAGCACCGTTGGATCTTCCATCACGCAGTATTGTTAGTATTGATATATATATAAAGTTTAGACAAAAATGTCTATTATAATACCATTGGGTAAGGGAGATAGATTAGGTTAAGGTCACATTAGTTCTATCTCATTACCATCTTGTCAAATATGGAACTGATTTTACAATTCTAATTGGTCTTACCCTGTTTTTCCATCTACCTTTATTATTTCACCCAATCTTTTTGCAAGATTTTTGCCAATAATACAAAATGATTAAGATTTCTGTACCTAGTGCTCTCTGAAATATCATGAACAATCATTTCATCATTGTATTTTAGAAAAGATTCTAGTTTTTTTGCAGAAAGAAGTTTGTTTTGTTTTTCAATAAATATTACAATCTTATTAACATGATAGTAGATAGTGTCGTCCTTCTGATTGGATTGGTAAATCTGCTTACTAGCCATGGCAAGAGTTAGTGTTTAGATGGTTATAACAGACTGGTCAGCATACCTAAAGAATCATTAATGAAAAAAACTAGTTAATTTCATGAAATGTGATAGGTGTGAGAATCCTGCAGCATACACAAGAAAATATTCAGGTGAAAAACTGTGTTCAAAATGCTTCTCAAACTCGATTGTAAGAAAAACTGCTAAAACAATTTCAAAATATAATATGATTCAACATAATGAGTTAGTAGCAGTTGCAGTATCGGGAGGAAAAGATTCTCTTGCATTATTAAAAATAATTAATGAAATGGCATCTACACATAGTTTTAAAATTAAAGCCATTACAATTGATGAAGGCATTCCAGGATATAGAAATGAGGCATTAGAGATTGTAGAAAAATTTTGTAATGAACTAAATGTTGAACATAAAGTCTATTCATACAAAGATCTTTTTGAACTTACACTTGATGAAGCATTAGAATTAAGAGAGAATGACAAAACATCATCATGTTCAATTTGTGGAACATTAAGAAGGAGGGCAATCGATTACGCTGCAAAAGATATTGGTGCAGATGTAATTGCAACTGGTCACAATCTAGATGACACATTACAAACGTTTGTCATAAACATGCTTTCAGGCGACACAACAAAAATTGGATGGATGGATCCTGACACATCTACAAATTCTTTAAGAAAAATCAAACCATTTTGTGAGATTTACGAATCTGAAATAGTTTTTTACGCATTTACAAATGATATGCCATTTCAATCTGAACCTTGTCCACACATGAACGAAGGAATAAGAACAGAAATTCGTGAATTTTTAAATTCATTGGAAAATCAACATAGTGGAATTAAAAATAACTTGTATCAATCAATTCTTAAAGTATCTCAGATAGTTAAAAATTCTAACACTAAGCAAAAAACAATTTGTAAAAAATGTGGTAATGAATGTACAGGCGACGTATGCTCAGTATGTAGCATGGTTTTAAAACTAAAAGAAAATCAAACCTAATGTAAATGTGAACTACCACCCAACAAGTTAAGTGATCTCTTCTTGTTTCATTGAATGCTTTGCACTAACTAGTAAATCATACAATGTTCAAAGTATGAAAAAATAATAGTAATCTAAAAAAATTAGATTGAGTACAGATCTAAAGATCATTTTGATATAGATTTAGATAAGATCAAAAATACATGCATGAATTTTAAAAATATACATTGATTCATGCTTAGCATAATAGGATGATCCTCGCTATGCAAATATAACATACTTTCTTAGGAAAATTGGTAGTAGGTAAGATCAGGGTGCTAGCCGTGCCCTATTCTGAAACCGGCTATATGCAGAGATCAGTAACTGTTGGGTAAATCTCTAGATGGGTAATTCCCGCTTGGTGTGCGGAAATGAAATCACGCCGAGGCGGGTGGTTGCAGGACTAGAAATATCCGAAGGGATAACTTCTAAGACCGAACCATCGAAAGGGATGAGGTCCGGGAGGGAGCAATCCTAAGATGGGGCATCCACGCTTCCTCGTCAACGTGGCGGATCTTGTATGCCTTGAAATGGGGCTATTCGTCTAGACTGGAACCAGCAGATCTACTACCTTTATAATTAAAATCGGATTTGCAAACTCATGGAAGGAATTATCTCTTTTGGAAACAAAAGAAGCTATGAAGACTTTAAGAAGCAAATTCCAAGTTCGGTCTTACCACTGTTTGATTCAATTAGAGAATTTTGTTTCTCATTAGGAGATAAAGTGATAGAAGATATCAGGATGCACAGAGTAGTTTTTTGTAAATCAATGACATTTAGATGGTTTGCAGACGTAGAGCCAGAAAGAGACGGAGTTATTATTAAAATTCAAAAAAATAGAAAAGAACCAATACAGATTATTCACATTAAGAAAGAACAAAAGATGTTAGACTTTAGTCAAGCCATTAAAGATGCATTTGAAGAAATTCATTAATACAAAACATCAAATTTTGAGAATTCTCCAGTGAATTTTTCATTTCGTATATCTACATCCTCAACTCTAGCATTAGCAGGTCCTCCATGAGCCCATTCAATTAATCTACTAATCTTTTCTTCATCTCCTTCTAAAACTGCTTCAACGCGGCCATCTTTGAGATTCTTAACCCAACCGAAAATATCATTTTTCTTTGCCATTACTTTCAATGTTTGACGGAAAAAAACACCTTGTACTTTACCTGTTACAAAAAGTCTAACACGCTGATTTGACATCGAAATTGTGTTTCAAACAGGCATTAATCAATATTAGGCTAAAATAAGATTACTTTCGTTCTTTAATTCTAGCTCTACCTGTCTTTCTAGCAGCAATGCTACCTACTTTTGCACCAGGAGGAGCATTTCGTGATACAGTTGAACTTTGTCCAACGTGTTGATGACGACCACCACCGTGGGGGTGTACATATGCAGCTTGGGCAACTCCTCTTACAATTGGATATTTCTTTCCTTTAGCTCGAAAACTACGCCACTTGTTACCTGCACTCATAAAGAATCGTTCGCTAGCTCCACCACCAGCAAGAGTACCAATCATGGCTCTATTTTTTGGATTAAGGGTGGCAAATTTTCCAGAAGGTAGTTTAACAGTTACACCACCATCGCCGTGAGAGAAAATAGTTGCGTTAGTACCTGCAGATTTTACAATAGCACCACCATCTCCAAAATGCTTTTCAATATTACATACAATTGTACCATCAGGGATATTTTGAATACTAATGACATTTCCTTTTTCAATTGTTGATTTTAATCCAAATTGCAAAGTTTCACCTACTTTGGTTCCAAGAACAGCAGGAACAAATGAAACAGAACCATCTTCAAATCTGATTTTAGATAATGGTGCTTCTCTACCACGTTCATGAACTAGATCAATAATTTCACCTTCATGTTGTTCTGAAAGTGGAAAACGTGGATAATTTGCTTTTGAGCCTACTTTACCAGTAGATGTAGATCTAAATTGATTACCTCCACGGCCTCGTCTTCGAACTAGTGGTCTCTTACCCAAGTTGATCGTTTCCTATGTAAAGAGAATTTTAAGCTTGTGGTACATTTCTTAGTCAGTTTGAGAAATTACCACAAAGGTATAAAAATTAGAATTAAGGCTAGTGTATATGAGTCAAAATGCTCTTTCTCTAAAAGTTCTTGAAGCATATACAAGAGATGTTGGAAGAGGAGTAGCAAGAATAGATTATGATTCTATGGACACACTAAGTGCATCAACTGGTGATGTTATAGAAATTAAAGGTAAAAGAAGAACAGTTGCAAAATGTCTTCCGTTATATCCATCTGATGAAGGAAAAGGAATTATCAGAATAGATGGATTAGGGAGAAACAATTCAGGAATTGCTATTGGAGACACTATCTCGGTTAGAAAAATAAAAGCAGTGGCTGCAGAAAAAGTAGTAGTTGCACCATTAGAAGCTATTCCACCAATTGATGAGAGATATCTTGCAGATGCTCTAGAGAGTGTTCCTTTGATTAAGGGAGATAATGTGATGGTACCATATTTTGGCGGACGTTTAACTTTTCAAGTAATAGGAGTAACACCTGCAGCTGATGCTGTTTTGGTAACTCAAAAAACAGTTTTCCATATTGCAGAAAAAGGGGAAACACTACGTGGGGTTCCACAAGTTACCTATGAAGACATTGGTGGCATATCAAATGAAATTAAAAAAGTTAGAGAGATGATTGAATTGCCATTAAGACATCCAGAGATTTTTGAAAAATTAGGAATTGAGGCACCAAAAGGTGTATTGTTGTATGGTCCCCCAGGTACAGGAAAAACACTACTGGCAAAAGCAGTAGCAAATGAAAGTAATGCACATTTCATCAGTATTTCAGGTCCAGAAATAATGAGCAAGTTTTATGGTGAAAGCGAAGCAAGATTAAGAGAAATTTTCAAAGAAGCAAGAGAAAAAGCACCATCAATTATCTTTGTAGATGAAATCGATTCTATTGCACCAAAAAGAGAGGAAGTCACTGGCGAAGTTGAAAGAAGAGTTGTATCGCAAATGTTATCCTTAATGGATGGATTAGAAGCAAGAGGCAAAGTAATTGTTATTTCTGCAACAAATAGACCAAATGCAATTGATCCTGCACTAAGAAGACCAGGAAGATTTGATAGAGAGATTGAGATTAAAGTTCCTGACAAAAAGGGAAGAAAGGACATTCTTGCAATCCACAGTAGAAACATGCCACTATCAGATGATGTAGACATTGAGAAAATCTCATCAGTTAGTCATGGATATGTTGGTGCAGACTTGGAATATCTATGTAAAGAGGCCGCAATGAAATGCTTGAGAAGATTATTACCAGTTTTAAATTTAGAAGAAGAGAAACTACCTCCAGAAACTTTAGATAAACTAATTGTAAATCATGATGATTTCCAGAAAGCCTTGATTGAAGTAACTCCATCTGGAATGCGAGAAGTTTTCATCGAGAATCCAGATGTAGCATGGGAAGATGTTGGCGGTCTAGAGGAAGTCAAACGAGAACTACAAGAAGCTGTAGAATGGCCAATGAAATATCCAGGACTTTATGATAAATTAGGACACCGTATGCCAAGAGGAATCTTACTTCACGGTCCAAGTGGTACTGGTAAAACTCTACTTGCAAAAGCAGTAGCTACTCAAAGTGAAGCAAACTTTGTTTCAGTTAGAGGACCTGAACTCCTATCAAAATGGGTAGGAGAATCAGAACGAGGAATAAGAGAAATTTTCAAACGTGCACGTCAATCAGCACCATGTGTTATATTCTTTGATGAAATCGATTCTATTGCACCAATTAGAGGAGCTGGTGGAGAAACTGCAGTTACTGAAAGAGTCGTAAGTCAATTACTAACAGAGTTAGACGGTATGGAGAACATGCATGGTGTAATAGTTTTGGCTGCAACAAATAGAGCAGATATGATTGATCCAGCACTGTTAAGACCAGGAAGATTTGATAAGATTATTCAGATTCCACTTCCAGATAAAGAAAGTAGAAAGAGTATCTTGAAGATTAATGCTGCAAAAATTCCAATTATTAGTGATCAAAATGATCCTATGCATATTAATTTTGAAAAACTTGGAGAGATAACAGATGGACTTAGTGGTGCAGACACAGCATCTATTGCAAATACTGCAGTGTCATTAGTTATCCATGAATTCTTGGATTCACATCCAGATGTCAAAGATATTGAAAAAAGTAGTATAGACGCCAAAGTGACTATGAAACACTTTGAGGAAGCAGTAAAGAAAGTAAGAGAACAAAAAGACCTCAAGTTGGGTGAAAAATTAGTAGCCTCCTATTACAGGTAGTTTTAATAAAATAACAAATCTAATCCTCATAAATGTCAGAACATACTGGATATGAAGGAAAGTCATTAGAATTTCTCAAGAAAAACAAAATTACAGTTGGAGATTCTGTAAAGATTTCAGCGGATATAACATATTCAGGAATAATAATGCCTAGATATGAGCACAGTGATGACAAGCATGTTGTTTTGAAACTAAAGAGTGGATATAACATAGGATTAGAAATTACAAAAATTGAAAAAATTGAAAAAATTGCATCTTCGGAAAAAATTATAGAGAAAAATAAAGTAATCAAAAAAAATGAAGAGTTACCAAACATTTTGTTGTTGTCAACTGGCGGTACAATTGCAAGTAAAATTGATTATAGAACAGGTGCAGTCACACCAGTATTAACTGCAGAAGAATTGAATTCGTCTGTGCCAGAACTTGCCGAAATTGCAAACATTGACACAAAAGTACTATTTTCAGAATATTCCGAAAATATAATGCCTCAACATTGGCTAAAAATTGCCGAAACAATAAAAGAATATTCCAATTCAGATTATGCAGGAATAATTATTGCACATGGTACAGATACAATGCATTATACATCATCTTATCTCTCTTTTGCACTTGCAGGCTTTTCAATACCTATAGCATTAGTTGGATCACAGAGATCATCAGATCGTGCGTCATCAGATGCTGCATTAAATTTGATTGGAGCTGTATCATTTCTTACGAAATGTAAAACTAATGGAATTTACATAATAATGCATCAAGATGAGAATGATGAAACCATTGCATGTCATATTGGTACAAGAGTAAGGAAAAATCATACCAGTAAAAGAGGAGCATTTCAAACGGTTGGAGATGATCCTGCATTTTTAATTATAAATAATGAAATTCATAATAATATGAAAACAGAATTTTTTACAATTAAAGAATTTGATCCTAAAATAAAAATAAATGAAAAAGTAGCTCTAGTAAAATACTACCCAGGATACAATCCAGAATTGTTAAAAAATATTATTGATTCAGGATATAAGGCAATAATTTTTGAAGGAACAGGATTAGGACACATAGGAGAAAACATGTATCCAATAGTGAAAATTGCAAATGAAAAAGACATCTTTATGGGAATGACTTCACAGTGTATAGACGGTAGAGTAAGAATGACAGTATATGAAAGTGGAAGAGATTTGCTTAATTTAGGAATAATTCCATTAGAAAATATGATTCCAGAAGTTGCGTTGGTAAAAGCAATGTGGGCAGCTGGAAATACTGAAAAACGTGATGAGATTAAAGAAATTATGTTAGACAAAATTGCATCAGAATTTTCTATATGATCAGGTATCAACATGGAAGAATTTTCAATTAAAGATGTAGGAGTTAAAGTTGGATTAGAAATTCATCAACAGCTTGCAACTGATAAAAAATTATTTTGTAATTGTACACCAATTGAATCAGAGGAGTATTCAATGAAATTCCAGAGAAAATTACGAGCATCTAAAAGTGAATTAGGAGAATTTGATCCTGCAGCATTGTTTGAGAGTACAAAATCAAAAAGTATAGTGTATTATGCAAATCCACAAAGCAGTTGTTTGGTAGAACAAGATGAAGAACCTCCACATGAACTAGATGAGGATGCAAAAAAAATTGTATTAGTTATTTGCTCTTCATTGAAATCAAATATTTTTAATGAAATTTATCCTATGCGAAAAACAGTAATTGACGGATCAAATACAACAGGTTTTCAACGTACAATGTTAGTTTCGCAAGGAGGTTCTTACAAAGCCGGTGAAACAGAGATAAAAATTCAGTCAGTTTGTCTTGAAGAAGATGCTGCAAAGATATTAGGAGATGAAGGTACTGTAAGAAAATTTGGTTTAGAACGACTAGGAATACCATTAGTTGAAATTGCAACAGAGCCTTTTGAAGTGGAAACAAATGAAATTAAAAAAATTGCGTTGGCTTTAGGAAGAATTTTGAGAAGTACAAAAAAAGTGAAAAGAGGTTTAGGTTCAATTCGTCAAGATGTTAATGTTTCAATTAGAGATGGAGGTGTAGTAATCGAGGTAAAAGGAGTTCAGCAGTTAGAACAATTAGAAAAAGTTGTAGAATATGAGGCTAAAAGGCAACATGGATTACTCAAAATCTCAAAAAAAATACAAGAGCGAAATTGGACATATAGTGAGAGTGATAAAAAAGACATTACAAAAATATTTTCAGAATGCAAATCAAAAATTATTCAAAGTGCAATAAAGAAAAATCAAAAAATTATTGCTTTATCTTTTAAAAACATGGGAGGATTGTTTGGTTATTCGCCATACGAAGGAATAAGATTAGGTAAAGAAGTGGCCGAACTAGTACGATTTTTTGGAATAGGTGGGATTTTCCATTCAGATGAATTACCAAATTACGGAATAGAAAAGTCAGACATTAACAATCTAAGAGAATATTTAGAGATTAATGATAATGATGCATTTTTAATTTTAGCGTCTCCTGAAGAAAAAATGAATGTAGTAATAGATCAAATAATTTTAAGAATCAAATATGTTCAAAATCATGGAATCCCAATAGATACCAGATTAGCTACTCAATCAGGTGAAACAAAATTTCTTAGACCAAGACCTGGTGCAGCTAGAATGTATCCTGAAACAGATATTCCTCCAATAATTATCACAAAAAAAGAATTGATAGAAGCAGAAAAAAATATTCCAAAATCTTGGGATGAATCTATACAAGAATTACAAACAAAATACAACATCAATCTACAACTCGCTGAACAGATTTTTGATTCACGTTATATGGAATTATTTGAAACTATTGTTGAAAAAATTAAAACTAATCCTACTTTTGTTGCGTCAGTTCTTTGTTCATTAATTACAAATTTAGAAAGAAGTGGATTAAGGCCAGATTTATTAAAAAATGAAGAGATCATAAAATCATTCCAATTGTTAGAAGAAGGAAAGATTGCTAAAGAATCAATTGAGATAATATATGAGAACATTATGTCTGGAAAATCTAAAACAATTGAGGAGTCTTTGAAAAATGCATCTATTGAGGCTGTTAATGAAAATGATTTAGAGAAAATTATCATAAACATAATAGAGAAAAATCAGGAAATTATTGAAAATCAAAAAGAAAGAGCCATTGGTCCATTGATGGGAATTGTAATGAAAGAGTTGAGAGGGAGAGCTTCTGGTGAAATGATAAATAATTTACTTGTAAAAAATATAAAAAAGAAATTAGAAATGCTTGATTAAATGCGGGAAGTGGGATTTGAACCCACGAACTCCTAGAAGATAAGGATCTGAACCTTACACCGTTGACCAGGCTGGGTGACTCCCGCATAGTAAAATTTTGGGATCAGGAATAAGTTTCTTTATTATACCATTAAACAATTACATACAATTAATCTAGAGATAAAATGGAATTCAGAGAAGTGTATTGCGCAAATTGTAAAAAGATTCTTGGTCGTTACAACACCAAATACTATAATGATGAGAAAATTGGTGAATTAGTGAACAATACTCATTCTACACACATAAGGAATGGACATCAAGTTCACATTAGAAAATTTGAAAAAGACTAGTAAAGTTTTATTTTCTCAATTGCTTCTGAAAGATTTGAAACACGATGGATTGATGTTTCAGAAATATGTTGATTCCAAGGTTGTGAATACAAAATCATTTTTTTATTATTTTTAAGAAATTTTTCTGCATTAAGTGGAGAATCATCAATAAATATGTCATAGTCTAGATCAGCTTTCATTGGTCCATCTATAACTGATATGTAATTGTCGTACGATATGTCATGATGGTTGAGCCATGATTTAACAAAAGAATCTGTGGAACGTTCTCTTGCAGTAACAATGTCTACTTGACCCATAGTTGAGAGTGATTTAGTAATTGATGACAGATCTTTTTCTGTTGGAGGTATAGATACCCAATTTTTCCAACATAAACTAAGTTCAGCATAAAAATCAAAACGATCTATTTTGAATTTCTTCCAGAATTCCCAGTCAGTAATTTCATGTTTGGATATAATAGGTCTAATTGTATTGCTATGATTTAGCCATGATTTTATTACATCTGCAAGAACACCGTCAACATCTAATGCAATTTTCATATTTTATCATTAGTCACTTGCCTTTCTAAATTCATCTAAAAGATTTTTTTGATGTTTGTTGAGTTTTGTTGGAACATTTACTACAATCCGAACAAATTGATCTCCTTGTCCCCTATAATTGATATGAGGAACTCCTTTTCCTTTTAGTTTGACTATAGTGTTTGGTTGACTACCAGAATCAACTTTAATTTTCTCTTTACCCTCTAAAGTTGGAACAATTATCTCACAACCTAATGCAGCATCAATCATAGAAATATTGTGATCATAGAAAATATCTTTTCCATCTCTAGTGAATTGTGAATGAGGTTGAACTCGTACTCGAACTATTAAATCACCATTAACACCATTAGGAACTTCATTTCCTTCACCAGAAACAGTATAATCACCTGAATCAATGCCAGGTGGAATATCAAATGTGACAGTTTTAGAACCTCTTTTCTTTCCTTGTCCTTTACATTCACTACAAGGAGATTCTATGATAGAGCCTTGACCCCTACAAGTAGAACACGGTGCAGCAGTTACAAATGATGCAAATCCCATATTACGAGTTTGTCTCACTTGCCCTTGACCATTACATGTTGCACATGTTTTCTTATTGGTACCAGGTTTAGAACCAGTTCCTTGGCAATTATCACATTGAACTTGTTTTTGTAAATTAATTTCCATTTTTTTTCCATGAAGTACATCTTCTAAAGTTACAGATGTTTCATATAGAAGATCAGATCCGCGTTGTTGATTAAATCCTCCTCCACTACGACCAAAGATTGATTCAAAAATTGAATCAAATCCTCCTCCACTACGACCAAAAATATCACTGAAATCCCCACGCGCGCCTTGAAAGATATCTTCACTTGAATATCTACCATCTACACCTGCATGTCCATGTTGATCATAGAGTTGCTTCTTTGCAGGATCTGAAAGAACAGCATATGCTTCAGAAATTTCTTTAAAATGTTCTGAAGATTCTGCAGATTTATTACGATCAGGATGGAATTTTAGTGCTAATTTTCTATACTGTTGTTTGATTTCATCCGAAGATGATGTTTTTGTAACGCCCAAGACTTCATAATAATCACGTTTTGCAGTCATAAATCATCATCCTTTATTGTAATTATAGTATAAATAATTGAATTGGAACTTAGTTAGTTTTTGTTTCATCGGTAGATGATTCAGCACCAGGTTGTCCTTCAGCACCAGGTTGTCCTTCAGCACCAGGTTGTCCTTCAGCACCATGTGGGGGTGAAGCATTTTTGTAAAGTTCAGTAGTAACTTCACTAACTAGAGCTTGTAATGCTTCAAGCTTAGGTTTTAGTTCAGCAGGTTCCTTATCTAAAACTTCTTTAACTTCTTTAACAGCATCAGTTATTTTAATTCCCTGCTCTTGAGAGATCTTATCTTTAAGATCATGATTGACTAATTTTTCTGTAGTGTAAATGTAGCTCTCTGCTTCATTCTTTAGATCAATTTTCTCTTTCTTCTTTTTATCTTCATCAGAGAATTTTTCTGCATCTTCTTTCAATTTTTCAATTTCTTCTTTGGATAGTTTTGATGAGGATTCAATAGTGATTTTTGCTTCTTTTTGAGTACCTAGATCTTTGGCAGTTACATTGATTATTCCATTTGCATCGATATCAAATTTTACTTCAATTTGAGGAATTCCTCGTGGGGCTGGTGGCAAATCAGTAAGATTAAAGCTTCCCAACGACACATTATCAGTTGCCATGGGTCGTTCACCTTGAACAATATGAATAGTGACTGCTGTTTGATTATCAGCTGCGGTGGTGAATACTTTGCTTTTAGAAGTTGGAATTGTAGTATTTCTTTCAATTAATGGTTCTCGTACACCTCCTAAAGTTTCAATTCCTAAAGTTAGAGGAGTAACATCAAGTAGAACTATGTCGCTAGTAACATCACCAGCAATAATTCCTGCTTGAATTGCAGCCCCCATCGCTACAGCTTCCATAGGATCTACACCAGATTCAGATTCTTGACCCACAATTCCGCTGACAAATTTTCTAACTAATGGAATTCTTGTAGGTCCACCAACCATGACAATTTTATTAATATTAGAATTGGTGAGTTTTGCATCTTCTAATGCTTTGAGTATAGAAGGCTTGCATCTTTCAACAATTGGTCTTATCAATTCATCAAGTTTAGATCTAGTAATTCTTAATTCGAGATTTTTAGCACCTGAAGACGGATCGTGAGAAATGAATGGTAAGTTTACATCAGTTTCCATAACAGTAGATAATTCAATTTTAGCTTTTTCAGAAGCTTCTCTAATTCTGGTCATGGCAGTTGAATCTTTAGTAAGATCAACTCCTTCTTTTTTTCTAAATTCATCTACAATAAAATCAATTAGAACTTTATCCATATCGGTACCACCCAACTGAGTATCACCAGAAGTACTAAGAACTTCAAAAACACCCCCACCCATTTCCATTATAGTAACATCTAATGTACCACCACCAAAATCAAATACAAGAATTTTCATATCTTGTGCTGCTTTATCTAATCCAAATGCCAAAGATGCAGCTGTTGGTTCATTGATAATTCTAACAACATCTAGGCCAGCAATAGTTCCGGCATCTTTAGTTGCTTGACGTTGATTATCATCAAAATATGCAGGTACAGTAATAACTGCTTTTTCTACAGGTTCGCCAATAAAGGCTTCAGCATCTTTTTTGATTTTTTGTAAAATGAATGATGAGATTTGTTGTGGTTTGTACTCTTTGTCTAAAATTTTAAATGTATAATCAGAACCCATTTTTCTTTTTGCAGCAACAATAGTTCTATCAGGATTTGTCACAGATTGCCTTCGTGCAGGTTCACCAACTAAAAGTTCACCGTCTTTAGTAAATGCTACAACTGATGGAAATGCCTTTCCACCTACAGTAGATCCTTCGGCTGCAGGAATAATGGTAGGTTTTCCACCCATTATTACTGCTGCTGCAGAATTACTTGTTCCTAAATCAATTCCAATAATTTTAGCCATATTTTATCATCCTTTTTTTGAAATTTCTACTAACGTAGGTCTTATAACTCTCTCATGAGAAATATATCCCTTCCTGATCTCTTTTGTGATTGTATTATCATCCAAATTCTGATCGTTAATGATAGATATAGCTTCATGGAAGTTTGGATCAAAAATTTCTCCTAATGCGTCAATTGGAATAACATGATATTTTTTCAATAAAGAATCCATATTTTTTAAAATAGAATCTAATCCTTCTGAATTAATTTTTGTATCAGAAAAAACTTCTTTTGCAAGAATAAAATCATCATAAATTTTTAAAAAATCTAATAAAAACTCATTAATTTTTGTATTTACACCATTTTCTATATCTGATTGAGTTTTACGACTAAGATTTTGAAAGTCTGCTAAAACATGTTTTAATTTTTCTTCATATTGAGATGATTTTTGTTTTTCTAGATCTAACAATTTAATTAATTCTTCAACGCTAATTTCTGAAAACTTTGAATCCTCTGTAGATTCATCATCTTCTGCTTTATTTTCAGATATTATATTGACTGGAATTTCATCATTATTAGTTTCACTTGACAATTCACCCAAAATTATGATTTAGGTAATTTATACTCTTATTGAATTGTTTCACATAAAGGATTAGCTTTTATTATTATTAGATCAGAATTTTGTTTGGTTTTTTCAATATTATCAAAATCAAATTTTGAACATGCAACAACAATTGTGGTTTTGTCACTGTGAAATAGATCAAAATTTGGATCTTCATAAGCCTCAACATCACCAATATAATCACGTAATCGTGATGTCAAATTTTGAAGCATCTCAATTTTATCTCCACGCATTGCATGTTGATCAAGTGTCCAAGATAACGCAATCTTGGTTCTACTAGCTTTTAGATCATTTTTCTTTAATGTTAAACGAATTTCATCAATCAATCGTTTAATGTATCCGTCAATTCCTTTTACACTCCCATTAATCAAGTACATAAGAGAATTAGTACCTTCAAAAGAAGAGCTTAAGGATTTCAAATCAAATAATCCACTAACCATATTATCAAGAAAGATTTCTTGAAAATCATCTAAAGCAAGATCATTTTTTGTAATATCGTCTTGAGCATATTTACAAACTTCTAAAACACTACATAAACTAGAAAATCTGGATAATACATTAATAGCATGAAAATGCTCTGATGATGAAATAGCCACAAACCTTTTCTCCTTTTTACCTACTGTAAGTAGTTCAGATAATACTGAATCTTCTTTTCCATTAAAAGAACCAATTATTTTTGGTTGTTCATTAAGATCTTCTAATGGGTAATAGAAATATGAAATTTGTTTACCTGTTTCAAGACCTGTAACATGTTCTAACAATGAAATATTTTCATTGTTACCACCAAACCCTGTTGGAAGAGTAAAGATAACGGAACTATTTTTCTTTAGTGATGTTATTGCATCTTTAAATTTAGAATGAATTTCGGTTTTGATATCTTGTCCAGTTTTTCTGATTCTTGGAGTGAAGAAAAGATATTGAGCTTTAGATATTGCAATATCTATTGGTTCCATAGCTAAGAGCGGTTCATCTTCTTTCAGAGAAGATACGTTTGGATAGGTCTTGGCTATTTCTGCTTTAAGAGAAATTGCTGATGGGGTTGATTCGTCGATGATATATACATCGGCACCTTTAATTGCCATCTGAGATGCAATAGCATATCCTTCTGTACTAAGACCATAAACTACAACTTTTGCTCCCCCCATTGAACTACAACTGGTATAGACTAAGAAAAACTTATTGAACTTACAATAATTAGTAGAAATACTTGAAAATATGGATAGATATTCTTACACCAAAACAATTATTGTTTTCTGAACCAATAATTGAAAAATTAGGGAAAAAACATGATCTT
Organism: Candidatus Nitrosopumilus sp.; assembly: GCF_040878665.1. Taxonomy (GTDB): domain Archaea; phylum Thermoproteota; class Nitrososphaeria; order Nitrososphaerales; family Nitrosopumilaceae; genus Nitrosopumilus. The sequence goes on from NZ_JBBDLU010000003.1 coordinate 149,438, forward strand.
TTGTGCACATCAAGAGATTATAGAGAAGTTGTAAAATTAGCAAAAATACGCCATTTTGACCTTATTTTTGTTGGAAAACACGGTGGGGGAGATAAAAAATCTAAACTCAAAGCAAGCATAGATAGAATGGACGAATTATTTAGAAAAATCAATACATTTGCCCCAGATATTGTTATTAGTTTTTGTTCTCCTGAAGCAGCAAGGATTTCATATGGATTAGGGGTAAAACATGTAGCATTTTGTGATTCGCCACATGCAGATGCAGTTATGCGATTAACATTGCCATTAATTCAAAAATTATTAATTCCTTATGTGATCTCAAAAAATGAATTTTCTAAATATGGGATTAGTAAGAAAAACATCATACAATACAAAGCAATTGATGCAGCAGTTACCATACAAAGAAAAATCAAGCAAGATACAACATTGCCATTTAGAAAGAATAACAAGAAAAATATTTTGATCAGAGTAGAAGAAGAAGAGGCATCATATACATCAAAATCAAGTAAAATCATTCCAATTATTAAAAAAATTATCAATAAATATGGAGATGAAAATATTATAATTTTAGGAAGATATGCAAAACAAGTTGAAAATTTACAGAAAATAATTGGTAAAAAAGCAAAAGTTGTAAAAATGTCATTTGATGGAAAACATTTGTTAAATAATACAAATATTTTTATCGGATCTGGCGGAACTATGACTGCAGAATCTGCATTAATGGGAATTCCAACAATATCATATAATGCAGTTCCAAACATAATTGAAAATTTCTTGGTGAAAAAACATTTAGTGAAAAGGGAAACAAATCCAAATAAAATATCTAATCATATTAAAAAAATTTTTGAATCAACAAACAATAAAAATCAGGAAAGGGCAAAAAATATTGTGAACCTGATGGAAGATCCCATACAAAAATTAATCAGTATAATCAAGGAATAGTTTGACTTAGTTTTAAGAGTCAAATTCAAATAAAAAGTTCATTAAGGGAATGAAAGTGCTCGATTTAGCAGCCCGGTAGTGTAGCGGTCAAGCATAGAGGCCTTTGAAGCCTTTGACCCCAGTTCGAGTCTGGGCCGGGCTACTTTATTTAAAATAAATGGTATTTGTAACACGAATATAACACAGATAGTTTTTCTGAGATTAGGTATATGACAGATGTAATATTAGGAATGGGAGAAGTTGGAGAAACACTATTTGATTTACTCGTAAAACGAAATTTCAATTGTGTTGGAATTGATTCAGTTAACTCCAAATCAAAAAATTATTCTGAGAACCAAATCATTGAAAATCCAGAATATTTGCATGTTTGTCTATCAGGCGAATTAACAGAATTTACAAATATTGTTTCAAATTGGATAAACAAAATAAAAGATTTGAAAGCAGTTGTAATTCATTCTACTGTAAAACCTGGAACTACAAAAAAAATTCAAGACAAATCTACCATACCAGTTTTATTTTCACCAGTACGTGGTGTTCACAGAAGATTTTTGGATGATATTAAAAAATATACAAAATTTATCTCAACAGATGATAAACAGATAGACACTAAAATAAAAATTGATTTAGAAAAAAGATTTGAAAAAGTGGATTGGATGTCAACAACTAAAACTGCAGAGCTAGCAAAAATATTAGTTGATACAACGTATTATGGATGGTTAATCAATTATGCTCAAATTACAAAAATGATTTGTGAAAAAGAAGGTATAGATTTTGATGAAATGTGGAAATTTGCGGATGAAATACATGAAAATTTAGGTAATAGACCAAAAATGTATCCAGGCATTATTGGAGGACATTGTGTAATACCAAATCTAAATTTAATTGAGTATGAAAATCTAGAAATCATTAAAAAAATAAATGAAATATATGAAAAATTTAAAAAATAATTTTAATATTTAAAAATCTAATTTAGTGAGTAGTTTAGATGCAATTACAAACAAAATAGATGCAATACTAACAAGAATAACCATTTCAATAATCACAAATTCATTAACAGTTCCAAAGATACCTGCTCTGATTATATCAACAAGATATGTTAATGGATTTAGATAAAACGCTGTTCGTAATGGTTCAGGAGCGCCTTCAGCTGGATAAAATGCTGTACTAACAAAAGCAAAGAAAAGAAAAACAGTATTAATTATTACATTGAATCCTTCACTTGAGCGTAATCTAGTAGAAATTATTGATGCAAGAGAACCAAATAACACTGAACCAGTAACAGCACCAAATACAATCATTGGAATTGTGATGAGTGAAAATTCTACTGATTCAAAAAATACTGGATAACCTACTAAAGCTATCAATGTAGCACTTACCAACCCAACTATACCTATTGTACAAATATTGCTAATAATGTAATGACTTCGAGTGAATGGGCCAGACATAATTTGCTCAAACATTCCATGTCTCCTATCATTCCAAATAATAATACCAGAAACCAGTGTACTATTCATAATATTAAATCCAATCATTCCTGATGCTAAAAATGCGGGATAGTCAAGATCTCTACCACCAAATGGAACTTGATTGATCAATGGCGCATATGCAAAACCGGCAACAAAAATATAGATAAGGGGAAAAATCACTTGCCAAATTAAAAATCCAGGATTAAGAGAAATTGTGAGATTTCTATTTACAAGTCTAACTATTGGGTGCATTTTCTTCCATCATTTTTAAAAAGATTTCTTCAAGATTAGTTGGAACAGCAGATAAATCTTCAATCTCAATACCATTATCATTAAGTATTTTTAATACTTTTAACAAAACTAATTCAGATTGTTCTGAGTGAATTATTATATTAGTTCCATTTTCAAAATTAATTTTACAATCCGAAATTCCAGTTAAGAGAGAAGAAATTTCAGATTGTTTTTTTAATAGATGAATTTTTATAGTTTTTTCTTTTCCAAATCTATACTTTAATGCATCAGGTGAATCAACAGTAATGATTTTTCCCTTATCAATAATAGCTATTTCATTGCAAAGATATTCAGCCTCAGATAAAATATGTGTAGTGTAAAAAATAGTTAAACCTGTTTTGACTTTATTTTTCAAGTAATCTAATAATTTTCTCCTAGCACTTGGATCTAATCCAACAGTTGGTTCATCTAAAAATAACAACTCCATTTCATGCATGAATTCACGTGCAACTTGGACTCTTCTACGTTGTCCAATGGACAGATCTTCATTTCTTTTCTTACGAATTTCAACTAGATCAAAATCTTTCAAAAGTTGTTCCATTCTTTTTTTACGTTCAATTTTTGGTACATTCCACATCATTCCATATTTATCAAGAGATTTTTCAACAGATAGAGTTGGTTCATAACTTGGTTGTTGTAATACAACGCCAATTTTATGACGGATTTGAAGAGGATTTGAGATAGCATCTACACCTAAAATAGATAATGAACCACTTGAGGGGGGAATCAAAGTAGTGAGAAGTTTGATCGTAGTAGATTTTCCAGCTCCATTAGGACCTAAAAATCCAAAAACTTGGCCTGATTTGACTGATAAAACAAGGTCATCTACAGCAGTAATTGAGCCATATGATTTAGACAAATGATTAACTTCAATGCATGACATATCAAAACTGCGATCTTCCTATTAATTTAGTTAATGAGGTAAATCATGATAATTTTCAAAAGATCGGAATTAATTCAGGCAAATCATGAATGAATTTAAAAAATTGATGATTGCACAAATTGAAAATTATGAAAAGTCTTGATATAGCGATCATTTTTGGAAAGAGTGGATTCTGGAAAATAATGAAATTTTTATTAATAGAATAAATTTACTGAAAATGAATTGTCAGAATTTGAGAGTCTTGTCAGTAAATTACTTGAACTAAAACCAGAATTATCAAGAACTGATCTTGAAGAACAGATAAAACAAAAGAAAGAAAAAATTGGTGCAGGATACTTGACTGATCAAGGAGCTATATTCTTAATTGCGTCAGATTATGGAATTACATTATCAGAACCAATGAAGAATGAAATTGGTTTAAAGGATCTATATGCAGGTGCAAAAGAGATATCATTAGAAACAAGAGTTTTAAATTTTTCACCAGCTAAACAATTTTCAAGAAAGGATGGTTCTCCATTTTATCTCAGAACGATGACAGTGTATGACGCAGATTCTACAGTCAGTGTGAAACTATGGGATGAAAAGGCAAAATTATCAAGCGTGGAAAATCTAAAACCAGGTGATTTAATCAAAATTATAAAAGCTTATGTGAAATCTGATCTTGATGGATCACCAACAATAAACATTGGTTCTGGTTCAAATATAGAAACCGTAGACACGGAAAGTAAGATTCCAACGATAGATACTATTACAAAAGATGTTAGCGAATTACAGGAAGGACAAAAAGATATTGTGATTTCTGGAATGGTTGATGGGATAATCAGTGAAATGGAATTTACAAATTCTCGTGGCCTACCTGGAAAAGCGCTCAGAATGAGACTGAAAGGAAAAGATGGAGTTAGTGTTAGAGCAGTATTATGGGGAAAAGATGAATCATCCATACCAAACATGATTTCACAATCAGCTAAAGTACGATTACTAGGTATCAGGGTAAAATCAGGAAATCAAGGTTTGGAAATTCATGGAAATGATGCAACAATTATTGAAATTGAAGGAGGAAAAGAAGCAGAACCAATAATCACGAGAATTTTATCAATATCACCAACTGAAAATGGTAAAAACTTGATTTTAGCAGTAGATAGTAAAAAGAACTTGTACAACATTAGTGATTTTTCAAATTCAACTAGCATATGTACTGAGGGAGACATAATAGAATGCATGCCATCAAAAATATATGGAAATTCAATTACGCTAGATGATAATTCTTTTGTAAGAAAATTAGATAACGATGAATCAATCCCATTATTGTCACAACTTAGAACAAAAATTAATGATGTCAAAGTAGATGGAAATTATTGTATTGAGGCAATAATATTAAAAGTTCCTGAAAGACGTGAAGTACAAACAAAATCTGGGGAATCAATATCACTTTCTGAAATGTTTGTAGAAGATGATACAGGACAAATTTGGGTGAAAGGTTGGAGAAATCAAGCAAGATTAATTGACAAATGTGAATTAGGTGAGATTGTTTCAATTACAGGACTTAATGCTAGAGCAGGATTAGAAGGCAGAATAGAATTATTTGTGACTGCATTTTCTAAAATTACAAAGAAAAATTAAGAATCCCAAAAACCTCTTGTTACAATATATTGTCTTTCTGCTTCATAGATTTGTTTAAACAGATGTTCTTCATCTACCATATTTCTCAAAATTCTTGCTGCAGTGTCAGCACCAACACCATATCCAGACATTACAGTGATAGCAGTTTTGCCAAAATTTTCAACTAAAGAAGAGACTTTCCAAGCACGATCAAATTTATGTTTCTCATCAGCAGATAATTTTTTTCCATCATATTTTTTACGAATAATTTTCGGTAGTTCATAATCAGAATAATATGTTGCAGTGATTTGTCTTCCTTTACAATAATGACATATCAAGGTATTTTTGATATCACATGTTTGAATTACTAGTTCCCATTTTCCACAACGGGCACAAACCAAGCGATGTTTGGTTTTTTCTAATCTTGCTTTAACAAGATCAAGAATTCCTTTGTCAAGATTTGCAGGAGATGCATAATATCTTGCAGTATGATCTAAGATTGGTTCTGCTAATTTAGAAAATTGATCAATTTCTAACCAGTTAACATTAATTTTGTTTTCTCTAATCATTTTTAGTATTTCAGCGGTATTTTTAAGATCATATTTATCATGAAACAATTCACGTAACGCTTCATGTACAAGAGGAGTTTTAGAATATCTTTCATATAAAAATCTGGCAGATTTTCTTTCATATATTGCACCTCTACCAACTATTCCAAATTTTTTTGCAACACACCATGTCCTCCAATTTACATTATGAGTTCCAGTCAATGAAGCACTAACAATTGAATGTAAATCATAATCATCTTTTAAAACTTCAAGAAAAAGCTTCTCTGAAATTCGAGATCTAGATGACAAAGCAATTCGGTAACCATCTGAACGAGAATCAACTATAGAGCCTAACATTGATGAAAGCATAGATGAAAGTAATGTTGATAGTGTGGAATTGATTTTTGTACCAAGACATGAATGAATTACAATAGAGCCTTGGGATCTATTTGATTCAATTACAATATTATTCTCATCAGGAATTTGATCAAAAGTTAGTTTTTCAATAATATGGTTAGTTAATACTAATGTTCCATTCTTAACTTTACTACGAAAATTTCCCACTTTTCTTGCGGTTTTATAATCAATTGGGATACTTTCTCCTTCCCAGTAAGGAACTGTGATTCCTCCACCTCTAAATGGTTCAACGTTTACAGTGAATGATTTCTCATCTACATTGAGTATTCTCCATTGTGAACCTTTTAAGACAAAGATGTTTCCAGAATCTCCAAAATCGCCTACAAATCTTTGATCTAAAGATCCAATAATTTTTTTGCCTACGCTATCAAAAACTTTGAATTTAAGAATATCTGGAATTGTTGAAAGATTTTCAAAATGATATTTGAATGAGCGACCCTTTTTCCAAAATGTCATTTTCATTCGATCAAAAAATATCAGATAGTTTGAATCAAGTAAATCTAATACATCTACTAATTCTTGAAATTTTAAATTTCTAAATGGATACGCTTTTGTCACTAAATCAAAAGCTTGTGGAACCGAAATTTCGCCTATTTGCATCGACAATCCAACTAAATGATGAGCTAAAACATCAAGAGAGCCATCATGGATTTTTTGCTCTTCGATTGATCCCTCTTGAATACGATCAAGTATAGCTCTTGCTTCAAATTCATCATCAGGATTATTTGTAATGATTAATCCTTGAGCTGAAGCGCCACGATTATGTTTACTTCTACCTATTCTTTGTACAAATTTTGATACTTGTCTTGGTGAACCATAATGAATTACTAATTCAATAGAACCAATATCTAATCCCAATTCTAATGATGATGTACACACTACAATACCACGTTTTCCTTCACGTAGAGTTAATTCTGTTTCTTCTCTAACCTCCTTGGATAAAGAACCATGGTGTAACTCAATAGGAATTGAAGATTTTTCTTTTAATATTGATGCTAAAAACTCAGCTTCTCCCCTAGTGTTAGTAAATAAGAGAATGGGAGAATCTAGATCAATCTCCAATACATATTCTAGTATTTTTTCTGCTACATCAGAAATAGTTCCATCAACATATTTGATTTCTACATCATACTTTCTTACAGATGTATCTCGAATTATTTCACATTTTCTTTTGGTACCAACAACAAATTTACCTGCTTCATCAAAATTTCCTACTGTAGCAGATAATCCTATTTTGGTAAGTGGATATTTTGAGTTTAATTCTAATCTTTCAATACTTAAAGATAATTGAGAACCTCTTTCACTAGATAGTAATTCATGGACTTCATCTATTACAATCCATTCTAAATCAGATAATGCAGAAAGCATTTTGATTTGTGTTAAAAGAATAACCAAAGTTTCAGGAGTTGTTATAAGAATATCAGGTGGATTTGCAACTATTTTTTTTCTATCTTTTTGACTAGTATCACCATGTCTAATTTCAATAGTCAATTCATTTGCGTGTGCATATTTTGTAATTCGTCTAAAAACATCACGATTTAATGCCCTCAATGGAGTTATGTAAAGAGTTTTAATTTTACCAGTTTTTTTAGAGTTTTTTAAAAGTGAAAAAATTGGGATGACAGAACATTCGGTCTTTCCTGATCCTGTGGGAGCAATTACAAGACAATCTTTTTTTTGTAATATTATTGGTGAAGCTTTTTTCTGTATCTCAGTTAGTTTAGAAAATCCGAATTTTCCGAATAAAGATTCAAGTTGATTCGGCTGAGTTATGTGATCGTGATTTTTCATAAACAATTACACCAACTAAACCAAGGGCAAGTAAAACTAGAGTAATAATCGGGATTGAATCAAAAATTCCTGCCATTGTTAAACTTCTAGATGGACCATTAAAAATCTTCACTATTATCAGAAAATCCAATTGGACTTATTGTATAAGAGAAATATTCTTTTTTTAGTGCCCAATAGATTTCACCATTAAACTTTGATGAATTTTTAAAAAGATGAATTTTGATATGGGTAAAAGGATCAATTGCGCTTTTCATATTTTCAACTTCCTTATCTTCAATATTTCTAATCATATTAGTGATAACAATAGGAATTTTTTTTGTAATTGCCAATTTCGATAAATCATGCATGTATTTCATAAATAATGAATTTTTTTTAAAAGTAGATTCATCTTTTTGATATTCATAAGAAAATAAGTCAGTGATATTATCAATTACAATTAGAGAGAAAATATTTTTTTCTAGATTTTGTATCATTTTGATCTGTTCAGAGGTATTTGTTATTCTAGATACTGTAATTTTTTCAAGTAAATTAGACAGTATTTTAGATTCTTTTTGAATTTCCAATATTCGTTCAGGTCTGAATCCTCCTGTTGTATCCAAATACAAAACATTACCACCGTTTTTGATTGAGTTTATTGATAATTGTAGTAATAGTAGAGTTTTTCCAGTTCCATTTCCACCAAAAATATCTACAATTACACTATCAGGAATTCCTCCAGACAAGAATTTGTCTAATTTTTGCAAACCAGTGGAAATCATTTGTATGATTATTAGAAAAAGAAGAAAAAATTTAAGGAATTTCAATATTTGCAAAAGAGGTAAGGCTTTTATGGTAGAGAACAAAGTTGCAAAACAAGTGAACAATTAGTGTCCCAGACAAATAGCGCAAAAAGACCTCTAACAACTCTTCAAAAAAGTACCAAGAAGAAAGTTACTGTCAGACTGAAAAATGAAGTAGAGTACAAAGGTAAGATGGATAACGTTGATTCATACATGAATTTGATTATGACTGATGCAGAGGAGCTTCATGATGGTAAAACAATTGCAAATTACGGCAGAGTTATCGTCAGAGGCAATAATGTATTATTTATCAAACTAGAAAACGAACTCTAGTGGGTGTGGTTTATGACCAATAATTTTCTATTTACATCAGAATCAGTAACAGAAGGACATCCGGATAAAGTATGTGACAATATCTCAGATGCATTCTTGGATGAATATCTTAGACAAGACCCAGACTCTAGAGTTGCAGTTGAAACAATGGTTACTACTGATTTTGTTATAGTTTCTGGAGAAGTTACATCAAAAGCAGTATTTGATCAAAAGGCTCAAGAAGAATTAATCAGAAAAACAATTAGAGAAATTGGTTATGATAACAAAGATTTGATGTTTGATGGTGATAGTTGTAAAGTTGAGTTAAAACTTCATTCACAAAGTCCAGACATTAGTCAAGGTGTAACAGCTACTGAAGACAAAGAACAAGGTGCAGGAGATCAAGGTTTGATGTTTGGTTACGCATCAAATGAAACAGAAGAATTAATGCCTATGCCAATCCTATTAGCTCATAAACTTATTCAGAAATTGTCCCAAGTAAGAAGAGACCAAACTTTACCATGGGTTAGACCAGATGGCAAGTCACAGGTATCTGTAAGATATGAAGACAACAAACCAACTAAGATTGAAACAATTGTAATATCAACACAACATGCACCAGAAGTTTCTCAAGAAGAGATTTCAAGAGAAATCATTGATAAAGTAATCAAACCAGTTTTAGGAAATCTTTGGCATGATGAAATTAAAATCCACATTAATCCTACAGGGAAATTTGTAATTGGTGGTCCTCATGGAGATGCAGGTTTAACTGGAAGAAAAATCATCGTTGATAGTTATGGTGGGTTTGGAAGACATGGTGGAGGAGCTTTCTCAGGAAAAGATCCATCTAAAGTAGATAGGTCTGCATGTTACATGTGTAGATATATTGCAAAAAACCTTGTAGCAGCAAAACTAGCTGATAGATGTGAAGTACAACTAGCATACGCAATAGGAGTAGCAGAACCAGTATCACTTTATGTAAATACATTTGGAACAAACAAAATTCCAGAAAATCAGATTGAGGATTTGGTTAGAAAGAATTTTGATATGAAACCTTCAGGAATCATATCACAGCTAGATTTGAAGAGACCAATTTACAAAAAAACAGCAGCATATGGTCATTTTGGAAGAAATGAGCCAGAATTTACTTGGGAAAGAACAGACAAAGCACAGATTTTAAGACAATCTGCTGGATTGTAATAATTCAATTATTGATTGGAATTTCATTTTAGTCATTTTACGTAACTTTTCATGATTTCCTTTAAAATTACCAATTAGTATATTGAGATCATCAATTCCAAAATCAGATTTTGGATTAATTATCGCATTATGATAAGCATCTTCTAAACTAATTTTTTTCATGTTAATTTTAGTTCCTTTGAAAAAAAGTTTAACATATTTTTCAAAAGTTATAAGATCAGGACCTACAAGATCAATTATTTTATGATTAAATTTTCTATCACCTATAGATTGTAAAATAATTTGTACAACATCAGTGATATGAATTGGTTGAATAGAATATTTTCCAGAACCGGGAATTAAAATTTGAGTATTTTTGATTTGTTTTTTAAGATATTTTGTAAACAGATCATCTTGTCCAACAATATATGAAGGTCTAAAAATAGTGTAATTTAGGCCAGAATCAATAATAATTCTTTCTGCTTTGTATTTTGAAATAAAATACCCAGATGATGTATTTGGTGAAACTCCCAAACCACTCAGATAAATAATTTTTTTGATTTTTGCTTTGTTGGTTAAATTTACAATATGTTTTGTAAATTGAACATTAACCATTTCAAAATCAGTTTTTACAGATTGTTTTCCTATTCCAACAAGATGAATTAAAGCATCTGAATTTTTTATTTTTTGTAAAATATTTTTTTCATCACAGTGTTTTGAGATTATTTTTGATTCATTTTTGAATGTTTTAAAATCATTTCTAGAGATTGAAATTAGTTTAATATTATTATCAGATAGATGTTTTCGAAGATTTTTTGCAATAAAACCACTTGCACCTATAACAACTACATTATGACATTTAAGCATAATAGTATTAGATAATTTTTAATTTTAAATCTATTTAATTGATTTTGAAAATTAATCAAACAAGAGTTAATACCATAAAATGAATATGACTAGTGTGGAAGAAGAAAAATCAAAATTAAAAACAGGGTACACTACTGGAAGTTGTGCAACTGCTGGAGCCAAGGCTGCATTATTATCAATGACTACACAACAAAAGATAGAAAATGTAGATATTTTATTACCTAAACGATCTTTTATTCAAATTCCAGTGTATTCATGTGAATTTCAATCCAATCAAGCAAAATGTTCAGTTATAAAAAATGGAGGAGATGATCCTGATGTAACTCATGGTGCAGAAATAATTGTTGAGTTATCACTTACAAAAAAAATCAATGAGATTGAAGTTGATGGTGGGGAAGGAGTTGGAATTGTTACTAAACCAGGATTAGGCTTGGAAATTAACAAACCTGCCATTAATCCAGTACCTAAAAAAATGATTATTGAAAATTTGAGAGAGATTGGAAAAGAAATTCTTTTAAAAAATGGAATTAGAGTTGTAATTTCAGTTCCTAAAGGAAAAGAACTTGGACCAAAAACAGACAATCCACGATTAGGGATCATAAATGGAATTTCAATTTTAGGAACTAGTGGGATTGTAATTCCATTTTCCACAGCATCGTATGCAGCATCAATTAGACAAAATCTAGATGTAGCACTTGCAATGGGAAATGATACAGTGGTACTAACTACAGGTGGAAGAAGTGAAGATTTTGCAAAAAAGATAGTAGATTTACCAGTACATTGTTTTGTACAAATGGGAGACTTTTCAGGATATACAATTCAACAATGCAGTAAAAAAAATATCAAAAAAGCATATGTTGTTGGTTTTATTGGAAAACTTGCAAAGATGGCTGCAGGTGTAAAACAAACTCATGTTAAAGGCTCAAAGGTAGACATGAGTTTTCTAGCAGAACTGGCAAAAAAGTGTAATGCAAATGAAAATGTAATTCAGAATATAAAAAAAGCAAATACCGCAAGACACGTTTCTGAGATAATTCAAGAAAATAAGATAGAAGGATTTTTTGATTTAATTTGTAGTGAAACCTATAATCATATGAGAAAACATTCTGAAGAAAAAGTTCCAATAGATGTGATACTGTTTGATTTTGATGGAAATATTTTGGCTAGGAAATCAGAACAGTAAGGTATTTTATTAAAGTTAGAAAGTTTTGATTATGGAAAAAACAGTGGTTCTTGCCATTACTAAAAACGGAGTAAAAATTGGAGAAGATCTAAAGAAGATATTTCCAGATTGGAGCATATTTGCACCTTCAAAACTGTCAAATCAAAATAATGAGATAGTATGGTATTCTGAGCCTACAACAGACAAAATAATTGAACTCTTTAAAAACAATAATGCGTTAATTTGTCTTTTTTCATTAGGAGCAGTAATTAGATTAATTGCACCACATTTAGAAGATAAGAAAACTGATCCTGCTGTAATTGTAATTGATGATAAAATGAATTTTGTAATCAGTGTTTTATCAGGACATATTGGAGGAGCTAATGAATTAACTGAGGAGATTGCTGAAAAACTTGGAGCGCTGCCTGTTATTACTACTGCAGCAGATGTAAACAAAACAATTGCAGTAGATCTTGTGGGAAGGGAATTTAGTTGGAAAATTGATGATGATTCTACTGTAACTAAAATCAGTGCACATATGGTAAATGAGGAACCTATAGGAGTCTTTCAAGATACAGGTGAGAAAGAATGGTATAAAACATTACCAAAGAATGTTTCAATTTATGAAAGTATTGAAGATTTAAAAAAATCAAATTCTAAAGCATGTCTAATTATCTCAGATAGAATAATTGATGATGAAATATCAAAGGAGTCAGTAATATATCGACCTCCAAGTTTAATTGTTGGAATTGGATTACACTGGGATACTACAAAAGAAACTATCAGAGAAGGACTTGTGGAATCTTTAGAAAAGTTCAAGATTAGTTCAAAATCTATTGCAAAATTAGTGTCAATAAAAAAACCACAAGATGTACAAGGACTGATAGATCTTGGAAAAGAGATGGGAATTCCAGTAGAATATATAGATAGAGAAGATCTAGCTGAGATTTCTGCTCCAAATCCTTCAGAGACTGTAAAAGCTTTTGAAGGAACTGCAAGCGTGTCAGAAGCTGCTGCCATCAAAATTTCTGGAGGAAAATTGATAGTGGAAAAACAGAAATTCCCACCTAATTTGACTATAGCAATAGCGAGGATTATGTATTGAAGCGAGGATTATTACTAATTGATAGAGGAAGCAGGGAAAGAGAGGCATCTGAAGAACTAGATGTAATTTGTAAAGGGATCAAAGCAAAAGGAGACTATGTTTTTACTGATTTTTGTTTTCTGGAGGTAGAGCCACCATATATTGAAGACGGCATTGTTAAATGTCTAAAAGAAGACATTGATTCTTTGACAATTGTTCCTTATTTTTTGTATCCTGGGAAGAAAGTGAAAAATGCAGTCACAGATGTTATGAAATTCCAAAAAGATACCAAAGTCAAATTTTTAATCACAAAACAAATGAGTATGCATAAAAAATTGGTCGAAGTTGTTGAAAATAGAATTTCTACAACATTAAAAGAAAATAATGTTACTCTTTCAAATAATGAAGTAGATGTAATGATAATTGGACATGGAAGCAAAGATCCGAATGCTCAAATGTCAATGGATTATATCGTAAATCAGCTAAAAGATTCCTATAGAAATGTCAGTAGATGTTGGTTAGAGATAGAACAGCCAGATATTTTTGAGGGAATTAAAAAATGTGAAAAAGACAGTCCTAAAGTTCTGATCATTGTTTTTTATTTTCTTCATGAAGGTGCACATGTAAAAACTGATATCAATAATGATTTGATGCCTGCACTTGAAAATTCAAGTATAAAACAATCTTTCATTACAAAACATATAGGAACCGATCAAAAAATGATAGATTTGATATTGGAAAGAGCAAAAGAGGTAGAAAATGCAAACTGAGAAAGGTCAATCAATTGAAGATGCTAGTATGCAGATGATTGAAGATGAGATAGGTACTCATGAATTTAATGAAAAAGAATGGCCCATAGTTAGAAGAATAATTCACTCAACTGCAGATTTTGATTTTGCAAACAAAAACAAATTGATTTTTCATAAAGATGCAATTCAAAGCGGAATGAATGCCTTGAAAAACGGTTGCAGCATAGTTGTAGACGTTAACGGAGTGATTGGAGGTATGAATAAACAAAATCCAAAAGATTTTGGAAATAACATAGTTTGTAATATTTCAAATCCAGAAATCATGGAATTGGCAAAAAAAGAAGGTACAACTCGTGCGCAAGTGTCTATGAGGGAAGCTGTCTCAGATATTGATGGAGGAGTAGTAGCAATTGGAAATGCTCCAACCGCTCTACTAGAAGTGATTCAGATGGTCAAAGAAGGAATAGTAAAACCTGCCTTAATCATAGGAATGCCAGTCGGATTCATCTGTGCTGCAGAATCAAAAGAAGAGTTATCAAAGTTAGAAGGAGCTCCATTTATCACAAATATTGGCAGGAAGGGAGGTAGTTCTTCAGTATCAGCTACAATTAATGCAATTTTTAAATTAATTAGAGCAGAATCATCGTTTTGAATAATTTATACAATTTTTAACAAAAATTTCAGCATAGTTTGAACTATCAAAATATAGATGCCCATAAGACGCCAAAGTGTTATCTTGAATTAGTCCATCTTGATGTTTTTTAATGCCCTCACCAATTTCTAAATTATAAGCAAATTTTGAATCAGATGCAATCGAATCTAGTTGAGAGTAATGAAATTCATGGCCTTGGAGAGCATGTAATTTATCAGAGATTGGATTTTTTGTAATAATTTTACCTTTTGTATAATTGAGCCTCATCTTTTTTGTCATTTTGGTTTCTGCATCAAACAAACCGATCATTTTGTATTTTTTATTTTCAGATAAAATGGATTTTGTCAGATACATCAACCCACCACATTCAGCATAAATGGGAAGATTATCTTCAGATAATTTCTTTATTGATTTTTTCATGATTTGATTTTTTTCAAGAGAGTTTGCTAAAACTTCAGGAAATCCACCACCAATGTATAATCCATCACATTTTGGGATTTTTTTATCTTTAACAGGGCTAAAAAATTTAAGATTTGCCCCTTCACGACGTAATGCTTCTAGATTGTCTTGATAATAGAAATTAAATGAAGTATCAAGTGCAACTGCAATAGTAGTTTTCGTTTTTTTATAAATGGGTTTAGATTTTTTAGTAAGATCAATTGTATCTTTTAAAATTTTAATGATTTGTTTTATATCTAAATATTCTAAAATTATATTGGAAATTTTTTGAATTTGAGAGGTAAGAGTTTTTTTATCAAATGTTGAAATCAAACCAAGATGACGTGACTGAATATCAAGTAGATTATTTTTTGGAATTACGCCAATAATTGGAATTTTAATTTTTGACAAAGCATTTCTACACAAAAGTTCATGTTTTTTGCTACCTACTTTATTGAGAATAATTCCAGATATACGAGAATTTCTATGAAATTTTAAAAATCCTAGTGCTGTTGCGGCAATAGAGCGAGAAGTTTTACTTGCATCCAAAATCAAAATAACAGGAGACTGAGTTAATGTTGCTATATGATGAGTACTTGCATAATTTGAATCTCCACCAAATCCATCATAATACCCCATCACACCTTCTATAACAGATATGTTTGATTTTGAATTTGAAATAAAACTGGCCAATAGCTGACTCTCACCCATCAACCAAGCATCCAAATTGTATGTTTCATGTTTTGAAATACTAGACAGATAAATAGGATCAATATAATCAGGTCCAACTTTGAATGGTTGAACTGAATATCCTTGCTTTTGCAATGCATGAATAATTGAACATGTGATTGATGTTTTACCGACTCCGCTGGATGCACCTGCTATTACGATTCTTGGAATTTTCAATTTGCATGACTAGAATCATTTTTTATTTAAATTGATATATTTTGGAGTAAATGCTCAATGTTTTTAGTGAGAACCCAGAATACAATTTATGGAAAATGATGGTTTAACAATTGTTTACACAGGAAAAGGAAAAGGGAAAACAACAGCAGCGTTGGGTATTGCATTACGCGCAACCGGATATGGAAAGAAAATTTGTATGATTCAATTCATCAAAGGTTCATGGCATTATGGTGAGATGGATTCATCAAAAAGACTTGAACCGGAATTTGAAATGATTGCAATAGGTAAGGGATTTGTAGGGATTATTGATGATAAAAGTCCAAAAGAGGATCATGAAAGAATTGCCAAAGAAGCAATTAAGATTAGTAGTGAGAAGATTCAATCAGGGAATTATGATATTGTAATTTTAGATGAAATAAACTATGCAGTGAATCTTAATCTAATTTCAGTTGAGGAGGTTCTAAATATAATAAAATCAAAACCAAAAGAAATGGATTTGATACTGACAGGTAATTATGCCAAAGACGAGGTTATCAAAGTAGCTGACCTAGTTACCGAAATGAGAGAGATAAAGCATCCGTTTCAACAGGGTATTAAAGCTAAAAAAGGAATTGATTTCTAACCAGCAACATTAATTTACGCTGATAAAGGTTTTAGAAGAAATGTCTACTGAGATTCAAGAAATGCCTGAACAAGGTGAAATTGTTCTTGCAACTATTACCAAAGTGATGGATCATGGAGCATATGTAACATTAGATGAATATGATGATATTCAAGGATTTTTACATATTTCAGAGATTGCACCAGGTTGGATTAGATCAGTAAACAGATTTGTCAGAGACGGGGAGAAAAAAGTCCTACTTGTAAAAAAAATAAATTCTCAAAGAGGAGACATAGATTTGTCATTAAAGCAGGTTTCAAAGGACCAGAAAAAACAAAAACTAAAAGAAGTCAAGAAGTTTGAGAAAGGGAAAACAATATTACAAAATGTTCAAGAAAAAGCAAAATTAACAGATGAAGAAGTTGAAAAGCTTGAGGACAGTATTTATTCAAAATTTGATTCAGTTTATGATGCGTTCATATCCATTGGAAGAAATGGGATAGAATCTGTAAAAGAATTAAAACTTGCAAAAAAAACTGCAACCGTAATTGAAGAAATTTGCTCAAAAATTAAACTTCCTTCAGTAGAGATTAGAGGAATTATGGAAGTTACAAGTACTAGATCAGATGGTGTTGAGATAATTAAAAAAATATTATTAGATGTTTTGAAAAAAGACTCTACAGTAGATATTACTTATTTAGGAGCTCCAAAATACAGACTGTCAATTACAGCTGAAGATTTCAAATCTGCTGAAAAATCATTAAAACCAATAATTGAGGAGATAGAATCCAACATGGAGAAGAAGAAAGGTTCGTTCAAATTTACTAGAGAAGAGTCAAAGAAAACTAGAGAGAATTAAAATGAGATTTCTTTTAAGAAAATGTTCAAAGTGTAATCACTATACATTAAAAGAAAAATGTCCAAAGTGTGGTGAAGAAACAATTTCTGTACATCCTGCCAAGTTTTCACCAGATGACAAATACATGAGATACAGATTAGCTGAGAGATATTCTTAAAATCATGAAAGTGGTTTGTAATCTTTGTTTACTTCATAAATAAAAACACCGATTAGGGGTCCAATTTTTTCCTCAGTAAAACCTGGTGATGCATAAACTAATCTTAATGGTCCATCACCATCAGAAGTAAATTTGATATCTTTCTCATAGATAGCTACCATTCCTGGAACAAAAGTTGGAGATTGTTGATTCAAATTATTAGGATTAACATATCCTAATACATTGAAAGGTATCATTTTTCCAAGTAAAGTTTCATTCCAGAAATAATCGGTACCACTACTACCATCAGAATGCAAGTATTTTGAAGTATCATATCCTGCAATTCTCATAAACCATTGTTTCTTAGATTCATCACCTCCACCAAGAAGGGTATAAAATGAATCAGGTGTATTTAGATTCAATTTTTCACCAGCTACAAAAATTAATACATAATCAGCCTGCGTTTCATTTAATGAATTCCATGCATTGTTAGGATTATCAAGGAATATTCTCGCTATATTTTTAATAATTGAATCAATAAGTGTAGAATTATCAGCAAGAGATGCTCTTTCTCCCATTGTAGAAATCCAGTATCCATAATCCCACCATGCTGCAACAACAGCATCTTTAGGAGTATTATTTTTTATCCAATCTAATGCATCCAACCAATCATTTGTAGCAACCCCATATGCTGAACCACCATTCAAAATTGTTGGTGGCATGTGAGTAATTGATGATGGTTCTGAACCAACAGGATATACCATAGGAAGCATCAATAAAATAATAATTCCTGCAAAAAATGGAAATGATAGTAATTTATTGAATAGTTTTTTTGATGTTGATTTGTTTGCAAAAACTTCTTTTGTCAACACAGTTAATCCTAAAGAGGCCAATATAATTACAGAAATAGAAGCAAAAACTTCTAATCGAACAAAAGTTGAAGCAACATAAACTCCAACTAATCCCATAATTAAAGAAAAAGATAGCATATCATTCTTAATACTAAAATTTTTCGTTTGAATATTTTTAATTATTAACCATATTCCTAGACCCGAAAAAATCATCAAAACTGAATGGAATAGGAAAGACTGTTGTATTGTAGTTGTTGCGTGTTCTGAAACAGAATCAACTAATGGATCTGTTGTAGTCAAAAATGGGTTCAGAGCATTTAGGTATCTGTGACTAGCTGTTGGTAAAAATTGAGAATCAGAATTTATCATAAAAAGAATTGATGCAGTGATTAAAAGTACAAGCAAAAATAGCAATCCATTTCTTGTTTTATTTTTTGAACTTTTATGTTGAATAAAAATACATGAAATTAGAAATAGTGTAGGAATGATTAATGAAATTCCACCTAACCCAAAAATGAAATTTGAGCTAACTCGTTCTAATGTCAAAGAAACTAAAATGGTAGTAATTGTGTAGAGTGGAATAGCCCATATTATGAATTTGTGATCTGTTCTGATAAATGGTAAAGAAATGAAAAAAATTCCTATTGGAATGATAAAGAATTGATTCCCTCCCCAAGATGAAATAGAAAATACAGTAAATATTCCTGCCCCTACAAGTTTCAAAAATGCAATCTTTTTGTTTTGTGAACTGATTCCACTTAATAACAGATAAAGAGTCAAAAGACCAAAAAATAATCCCAAAGGTTCTGATTTGAACCATCCAATTGGACTCCGAATTAGAATGGGGATAGAAATAGAAAACAATAAAGCTGAAAACAATCCAGCAGTTGTACCACCAATCACTCTTACCAAAGCAAAAATTACAATTGCAGATAGTGATGCAAATATCACAGGAAACAAGATTGTAAAGTCATAGAGATCAGTCCCACCGCCAAAAATCCAATAAGTTGTTGCTGCAGTTAAATGAAGCATTACTTGTGAAGTTGAAGAAACATCTCTACCATGTGGATACCAACTGAGACTGTCATTCCATTCAAAATATGCAGGTATTCCATTATCTACTATATACTGCGTTGCTCGATAATTAAAAAAAGGATCAAATTCATTTAATTCAAAGCCAAATTCAGCAGGCTGAATACGAAGAAGAAATGAAATAGTAAATGATAAAACAAGAATTCCAATTATTAAAAGATGATTTAATCTAAAGTCAAAGCTACCTACAGAAACAAGTTTTGTATTTGCTAACAATTAGTGTTTTTTAAAAAACTTGGCTTATTATTCTTTGTATAAAAAATAGCTGAGTAGTTATAATTTAAGGAGAATATCTTCCTTCTAGTTTAGTTTCAGTAATTATATGATCATTCATTGCTTCCTCAATTTGTTTTTTAGTTGAACCTTTACTGTTTTCTAATTTTTTATCTAACGCATATAATTTGAAAATATACGTATGTTCTTTATCTGGAGGAGCAGGGCCACCATAACCTATCTCTCCAAAATCAGTTTCACCTTCAATACAGTTTGATGGTGTGGAATTTTCTTGAAATTCAATATTATTAGGATCAATATTCCAAACAACCCAATGCACCCAAACTTTTCCTACTGCACCCATAGCATCAGGATCATCCATTATCAAAGCAAGAGATACTGTATTTTCAGGAATGTTACTGATTTTTAGTGGAGGACTAGTGTTTCCATGTTTGTAGCCATATTTTTTGGGAATAATTCCACCATTATCAAATGCATCACTTTTCAACGTCAAAGTCATATCAAAATTTAGTAATGCTCAAAATTAAAGATTTCTAAGTTTCTAAAACAATTTTATCATTTGAAAATGACATTACAGAACTTCCATTACTTTTGATCTGTTTTTTTAAATTTTTATCCATAGTAGCTACAATGATTCTGTTTTTTGATACATAATCAAGTAATTCTTTGTCAGCAAATGTACCAGATATAGGAACTATTTGAAAATTTTTTATGTATTCTTGAGTCAATTCAACATCTTGTTTTTTGTCTGGTTTTTTAGCTAGCTCAGATAGTTCATTTTTTACAACTTGTGGTACAACAAAAGTAATTTGACCAATTTCTACATCCAATCTATCAATATTTTTGATTCTTTTAGTAGCTAGATGAATTAAAAAACTTGTATCACAGATTACTTTAACCAATTATTCCCGCACCAATAAGTCTCCATCTTTCTGCAATTCTTCGACTAATTGCAACATTTCCGCCTTCAAATATGCATGCAGGTCTTCTTAGTTCTACTTCAACATTTTTGGATTTTGTTTTTGTAACTTTACCTAGTATAGGAGCAGTTCCGATGTTTAGACGTAGTAATTCTCCAGATTGGATTGGTAGAACTTTAATATCTTCAGTAGCTCCAACTGCAGAATCAAATAGACTTACTTCCAAATTTAGCACAGTGGAATTATCAGGAAGTGTACCAGGTTTACCAATTACTGACCCAATGAACGAATCACTTCTAGTCATGGCAGGATCTAATTTTGTTCCAATAGCTACCAAGCCTCCAGGTTTTACCGAGTCAACAATTCCTGCTGCAGTTCCTAAAGAAGTAATTTCTGTAAGTAATGGTTCGTATGATTTCTTTTTTTCATTCATTATTCCAGGTTTAATCTCGATTTCATCACCGACATTAAAAATTCCTTGAGTGAGACTCCCACCAATGACTCCTCCTTTGATATCTTTTAATTTTATACCAGGTTTATTGACATCAAATGAACGCAAAACATGCATTACAGCATCAGCTTTTTCATCTCTTTCCGGTGTTTTGATTGTAGACTCTATTGCACCAATTAATGCATCTATGTTTAGTCCAGATTGTGCAGAGATTGGAATTACAGGTGCCTTTGCGGCATGAGTTCCTTTAACAAATTTATTAATGTCTTGATAGTTTGCAAGTGCTTCCTCATAAGAAAGTAAATCAACTTTATTTTGAACTACCACTATTTGTTGAATTCCAAGAGTTTGAAGAGCTAAAAGATGTTCTTTTGTTTGTGGTTTAGGGACTTGCTCATTTGCAGCAACTAACAGTAATGCACCATCCATTAATGCAGAACCTGAAAGCATGTTTGCCATCAAACTTTCGTGCCCTGGACTATCTACAAAACTTACAACTCTAGATAGTTCACTCTCTTTTCCACAGTTATTGCATTTTGGAGTTGTAGAATATCCTAGCGGGTCTTCACATTTTTTACATTTGTAGAAAGCTGCATCAGAATAACCAACACGTATTGTGATTCCACGTTTTAGTTCTTGGCTATGTACACTTGTCCATGAACCAGTTAAAGCCTGAATCAGAGTAGTTTTTCCATGATCTACATGACCTGCAGTACCAATGTTAACACATGGTTGATAACCATATTTTTTAATATACCAATCAGGAAGAGTTTCTCTCCAATGCATGAGTCAAAAAGTAAAATCGGTATATGTTAAGTTATTCTTTTTTATCTTCAGTATTTTCTTCAACAGGAGCTTCAACAGGTAATTCTCCGTCAAATTTACAATTTACTTGATAGATTTCTTCGGATATTGTATTTCCACGCATTAATTTTCTTTTTCTTTGTCCAACTTCTGCATTTTGTAATCCAACTCCTTTAGAAAGTAAAACTCTCTTTCTTGCAGCACCATGAACATCATTTCTCATTGGAACACCAGATTTGTCACTTCCTCCAGTGAGTTTTAATTTTCCTGTCAATCCTGCAATTGATGCATCAGTTTCATTTCCTAATTGTAATCCCAACAATGGATTAGCGTCACTGTCTTTGAGTTCCTTTGAAACTGACTTTCCTTTGATGTCAGAGATGGTTAGCTTAAAGTTTGTCAAGTATTCCAAAAAAAAGTTGAACGACTAATTAACCTTTGGAGGTTCTGTGAGTGATTCATCCCTTCCAACCACACTTTGATACATCGACTATCTGGATTGCCACATCACCATAACATGATGACTTGGGTTCCATCATTCGTGAAAAAAGTTCACTTGTCGCTTCACCTGTATCATCTCTGGCGTGGGTAAACCTAGACCACGCCTTGTGAGCAATGTTCATGGATGCTATTACGTCTCTGTCCATGCTCTTGCCACAATTAATGCACAATAATTTACGTCTGTTTTGCCTGTCCTCTTGGATTCTCTCTCCGCATATTGGACACAGCTTGCTTGTGCGTTTTGGATCTACAAAGACAACAGGGATTCCAACCCATAATGCCTTGTATTCTATCTGTCTTTGCAACTCATAGAACTGCCAACCGTTGAGTTTTTTTCTGTACTTGTTTCCCTGATTATTCCCTTTTCTGTACATCTTTCTAATTCCCTTCAGATCTTCAAATGCTATCACGGTCTTGTTTGTGAGTGCATCTCCAACAATTTGTTTTGAGATCTTGTGTAGGAATTGTCTTGTCCTATTTTGCAGTCTTTGTTGCAGGTTCTTGTAGTATTGTAATTTCTTTCTGTGGTCGTTTCTCTTGAAACCAGCCCTTGCAAAAATTGTGTTCTGTTTGATTGACAGTAGTTTGTTTGTCTTGTAGAAAATTACCTTTTCATCATTGCCGACAGTTACGTTTCTTAAATTCCTGTCAATTCCGACTATCTTGGTACATTCAATCTTTTCAGTTTCTTTTGAGACACAAATACTGATGTTGAGACCAGTCATTGTGAATGAACGTACAGTCAAGGTTGGATCTGAAAGAATTTTTTGCGTATGATCATTTAGTAAAATATTGATTGGCTGGCGTGGTTTGTATGGAATTGACATCAATGAGTTGTTAATTTTGAATCCATAGCAGTTTGTCAGGAATGGTCTTGTCACATGTGGTATCTTTGGGTTCTTGCCTTTTCTGATTAACTTTTTGTGTTTTGCCAAGATTCCACATGCCTGTGATATGGTATTTAGTTTGTAAGATGTAACCAGTCCTTGGGAATCTAAATCATGGTATGATAAAATGGAGAGTTTTTTCAAAGTGGAGCAGTTGTGCTTTAGTCCTATTTTGATACAATGATTTACCATGTTGCGGAATATCTCCATCATTGAATCAAGATCATGGTTTTGTGGAATTTTCTGCTTGATTGATTTTGTTGCTCTCAACGGCTATCACCCCATTTTATTTTATTTAACTTTGTAGTTATCTCTAGATAACTTCACAGAATCCCTTTGGACATTATTTTTAAATCACGATTACTAAAGATAGGCATGACAGAAGAGATCAGATGTCCAAGATGTGATAGTAAGATGGTCGATATGCAAGCATGTCATATGTTTTGTCCTAATTGTGGATCTCATTTAGATTGCTCAGATAAAGGAAACTATTGGTAATTAAATTCCTGGCCTATCAGGAATGTATTCAGATGACATGTTGATTGCTTGATCTTTCATAATTTCAAGATAGGTTTCATAATCTGCTTCAAAATTACAGTGAGGGCATTTCACATTTGTGATATCATCATCTAGTATTGCAACTCTTTTACATTCAGGACATCGTGCATCCATGGTGTAATTTACCAATTAAGATATTTAATGATAGTCAGTGAATTTCTTCTAGGCGGAGTTTGTCTAGCCTGGTAAGATGTCAGCTTCCCAAGCTGGAGGTCGCGGGTTCAAATCCCGCACTCCGCATTATAATTCTCTTATTGCTTGTTCTATTATGCC
The DNA here is from genome assembly GCF_040878665.1 of Candidatus Nitrosopumilus sp. Lineage (GTDB taxonomy): Archaea > Thermoproteota > Nitrososphaeria > Nitrososphaerales > Nitrosopumilaceae > Nitrosopumilus. Next base: position 173,670 of record NZ_JBBDLU010000003.1, read on the forward strand.
TCTATCAGGAGCTTTTGGATAATACTTTAGATAATTTTTAAGATCATCTTTTGCATCAGAGTTTTTGTTTTGTTTTTCTCTAAGATAAGCACGATTTTTGTAAATCTTGGCAGATCTTTTTGGATTAATTTCAATAGCTTTAGTATAACAATTTTCTGCTTTTTCAAATTGATTAGTTTTAAGATAGTAATTTCCCAATCCATTATAACTCAAATAGGATTTATCATTGATTTCTAAACACTTTTTGTAATACTTTACACAATCAGAGGAGTTTTGGGTATTGCTTATTGCGCCCAATAAATTAAGAGTAGTTGGATTATTTGGATCAATCTCTAAAGATTGTTTTAATGATTCGTGTGCTTCACTAGTATTTTTTAATATGTTTTGTTTTTCAGAAATAAAACAGAGACGAGTTGACTTGTCATCAAAAGGATTATCAAGTTTCAGAGAAGATAAAACATCAGATGGAGCTAAAATTATCAATAATTTTCCCTCCTCAGACCACTCTTTCTCAAAGATATCATGAGGAATTGCACCTTCTTGTTGTTCTCCTTCTTGATTTCCTTTTTGAATATAATGAAAGATTGTTTTTTCTTTGTCGTTATAACCAGTAATAATTGATGCATGTTGGGTAATTTCAGGAATTCCTGGAAGAATTACAATTGGTGGAATACCCATGTCAATTATTTTTTTCAATTCATTTAATGAGGAATGAATTGTTTTGCATATCAAACCATGTCTTTCTGCAAGTTCGATTCCTTCAATTAGTATACTTCCATCAGACCCAGAATATTTTTTTGCAGTTTCTATGGCTTCAGCCATAGGTAATTCAACATTCCAATATCTTGATACTACGTTAATTGGTAATGGAAGACAGATATTTTCTTCTTCAACAAGAGGTAAAAATAATTCATGGTCTTCTTGTTCCATTAAACAGAGAGATTTAGAGAGTTATTAAAATCAATCAAAGCAAACAAAATTTTTCAATTAAATTATTACCATCTTGACTCATTTCCGGATGAAATTGAGTTCCAAAAATTGGTTTTTTTTCATATTGAATAATTTCGTATTTACAGTTATTTGATTGGGCAATAGGAACTAGGACACTAGGGAGTTTGGATATCTCAAAGCCATGACTTTCAAATACAACTAGAAAATCACTGCATATTGGATTTTCTTGTGTGATTTTGACTGATTCATTTCCTTTTTTGAGCGCAGTTTTTCTAATGGTACCTCCCAATGTTAATGCCAGAATTTCTGCACCGTAACAGATTCCAAGTAACTTAATATCATTTTTAATACAATATGAGATAATTTTAGAATTAATTTCATTGATTTTTTTTTCATTTCTTCTTCGTCCAGAAAGAATGAATGAATCATAATTTGCAAGCATGTTCAAGTTTAATAGTTGTGGAGTTTGTTTCTCAAATGAAATATTTTTTTGTATTAGAAGATTAATTAAATTTTTTGTGTAGATAGATCCATTATCAACTACAAGAAGCAATTAGTTGCCTACCTCAATGGAGATATAATGTATCTCAGGAAGCCCATCTTTTACAAACACAGTTCCAATATTGAGATTATTCTCCTCCTGCCACATGAAAACTCTATCACTGCGTGGCTTTACAAAATCATCTATAAAATCAGATAAGAATTCTTCAGCATCTGCTTGATCATTTTCTGTAAAGAAGAATAATTCTCCTTCATTAAATGACAATGGGATCTGAATTGATGTTGGTTCGGATATTGAAATGTTGTTTTCTTCAAAAACGGACTTTATGATGTTAATTCTGTCACTTTTATCCAATTCGACATAATTACTATCAACAGTTGTGGTAGTGGATGCAACTCCTGAAACTTTTTTCAAGTATTCTTCAAATGCTTTTTCTTGAGTATTACCCAATCCGACGAAGTATTCTCCATTAAATGCGGCTCCGACTGCAGCTATTGTGCCTATTTGTGCAACTACGCCACCAGCACCTGAAGTATAAACAGGAATAAAGTAAACATCATGATCACCTACACGATACAGTATGTTATCTCCAATTCTTGTATTTTTCAAGAGTGTTTTTAGTTGAGCAAACTCTGGATCTTTGTCAAGTGCTTCTCTAACTGCACTAGGACCAATTAATTTTGTTGTAGAGTTTAATGGAACTTCATAGAATCGTAGATTGCCTAAATTGGAAAGATCATTTTCAACCACCATGAATCCTGCAAGGTTTCTTCCCTTAGAGCCCTTTAGTTCTAAAGAAAGTAGTCCTATAAACTCAGTCTGTTCAAAACCAGGTGGTTTTGCTTCAACATAATAAGTATCAAGACCTACTGGGATTTCATAAAATTGATTGGCTTGAATAAATGTATCAACATTGGTTACGTGATAAATATTATACATCTGTGTTTTCCAATTGAATAATTCAACTGGATATCGAATTTGTTCTTCTAACCAAGCTGGCATTGGTTTGAATTGTTCAGAGTATTGACTGGCAAACATTTCTGAAAAGAAATCATCACCTGTTTTTAGTAATTCTATATTACCGTTGTAAGAGTCAACAAGAGCATAACCTACCAAACGTAAGTAAGGATTACCTATAGACCAAGGAACATCACCTGTATCAAATCCAATAATTAGTGGCACCAACCAATAAGATTTTTCTCCATCAGTTACAGGAAGTGAATCTAATTCTTGTCCAAACAAATCATAGAGGAAATAAGGGTATAGAGTTTCCATTCTATCATGAACATCTTTGTATCTCATTATGTGAACTGACTCGGTAGGAAATGAAAGCAAAAAGTTTGGCTCAAATGCCCAACTAAGAGGTGGTGAAACGTCTAATCCACCTTGACCAGAATAGTATCCATCTGCAACCTCATCACTTGTTGAACCTCTAGAATTAGGATAAGCAGACCAAGTTTCTGCAAATAAACCACCTTCACCATAGTAAATTTCCCTTTGTTTGAAAAATTCACCACTATCAACAATTTGACCATCAGTGGCCTCAAGCGTAAGGAACCCATTTGGAACGTGAGTGACAACAAGATGTTCGCTATACCATTTATTTTCAAGACTAACAGTTGGTGGTGTGATTGGTTTCATAGAAGCTGTCCAATACAGAGAGTTGTTAAAACGAAGAATGTCATTGTCTTGAAAGTCTACATATGGAATTAATCCAATTTCAGGCTTTAATTTAGCAAAAGCTGCTTCCCAATCCCAAATTCGAATCACGTCAAGAACATCACTATTTTGTTTTACATAATTTTTAATGTTATTTGGAGAAACAGATGTGAGTTTAACATCATGTTTGCTTTCTTGTATATCATTTAATTCTCCAAGATAGCGGTTTACTCCAATCTGTTGAGCATTGTATGGTCCTAAAAATTCAATCTTTTTTGAGTTTGCAATGCTGTCATTAACTGAAATAACTCCAATGACGATAATTGCAATTGCAATTACTGTGAGAAATCTAATGTATACATCTCTCTTAAACATGTGAGTTAATACTCGTGCTCTAATTTTGTCTACTAGAGAGAATGCAATTAATGCAAAGCCAATGATTAGTGTGCCACCTATTACATATCTAGTATTATAATCAATTTGATCTGTGAAAAATAGATTAAATCCGGCCCAAAGAATACCAATACCAATTATTCCTTCAATAGTTGAAACATAATTTAGATATCTTGGTTTGCCTTCAGTAGAATCATGTAAGTAAGATGTGATTACGTTGATTATTCTGTGAATTCCAACATACAAAACTAGACGTAAGCTAATTACTGCAAGTAGTGGTGGAATGAGTATTAGTAATGCAGGTATCATTGGAATTACATTTTCATAAGCATAGTTTGGATCAGTTTCAGGGGTTACAAAAGGTAAGGAGAATAATGAGGGTAGGTTTTCAACTCCCAAAGTATTACCATCAATAAATGACATTGCTGCAAATCCAAACATGATGTTTGTAAAGAAAGCTCCAAAGAGCAAGATCTTAGTAATTTGCCAGATTACAAACTGGACATATGATAATTTGTAATCTCGGAAACTTGTAAGGGTGTTTGAGATTGGTTGTTGTCCACCACTACCAAGAAATTTGATTCCAGTACTAATGGCATACCAAAAAATCGAAGATCTTCCCACAATATTTACACGTACAAGTGCAACGGCAGAGAGAATTAATGTAGAAACAAGAGTGTAAAATAGTGGTTTGGTGAATTGATCACCAAATTCGGTGAAATTCATCGATAGAATAACGGCTTGATTTCCCACTAGAGTGAAAATCACTATACCAATAATGGCAACAATGGCTAATCTGATGTATTTTCCAGCATCAGGAGGCGGAGACTGCTTATCAGTAGAGGCGCTATACAAAATCAAGTTTTGTTGATGTTCGGTAAATTAATGTCTTACCTGTGAAATCAAGCTATTCTAGCAAGTTTTTTGCAAATCATATAGACTGCAGCATATGTAGGAATTGCTACTTTTTCGTTAATGTATGGACCAAATTTTTTATTTTTTAATCTAAATTCAATTGGACAGTTTGCAAAAACTTGTACTAAATCATCACTAAGAAATGATGCTTCAACGTATGGATCAAACTTTGATAGATCATTACAATGAATTTTTACAAGACCACTTTTACTGTTAATGGATCCTGGCAATCTAAAGATTCTATGTATATCCATGGTTACGTTTGGATCTATTTTTACTCCGATATTTTCAGACGCATCATCAATGGTTTTTTGAAAAGAAGAATAACCGTTTGTCAGTAGCTCTGTAATAATTTTGGAACGTTTTGATTTTGCACCAAAAACATATTTTGAAAATCTGCCTCTCCATCCATTTTCATTAAAGTCTGGAAAAGAAGTACGGTCTTGTTTTAGTTTTTTCATTCCAAAGGTTTCAGGAATCGCTCCACGAAGTGAGATATAATCTGCTAGTTCAGATCTTTCTCTAGAACCAATTTGTTGAAATTGTGAATCATGCACATAAACATGAAAGCCTTCATTGCCTGAAAAATATACTTGGATATTTTCCTTAAAAATTCCCAAATCATTAGTTAAAACTTCAGATAATTTTTCTACTTCAATTTTAGAGGCATCAATACAATTGTTACACGGTAATGATTTCTTTTCTATCTTTGATGAATTACATTTTGAGCATTGTATGATATTTTTTGAAACTTCATTACAATTATTACAGATAGATACTGTATGATCTTGTCTGCATGGCAGATTTAGATCCTTAGCATCAATATCAAAAATAAGATCTGCCTCTTTCCAATCTTTTTCGTTCATTGGTAAGTTGGGAAATGTATAGTATGCGTTAGAGCAATAAACATCAGATGGAACATTTTGTATAAGTAATAGATGGAGTTCTTTGTCATCTTTTAGTGAGATGTGACGAGTCATTCCTGAATTAAACTTTTGATAACCAAATTCTCTTTCAGATGTTCTCTCTGGAACTTTGATTTGATCAAAATGATTAAAGTAATATTTTTTGAAAGAGTCTTCTAAAAATAAAATATCAGCTTCTTGCATTATTTTTTCTTCCTTCCAAATTGCAAAGGATTAATGATATTGTCACACTCTGGAATGGCAAAACATAGACTTTGAGTTTTTAATTTCTCACATGATGGACATGAATATTGTGTACCACTTCCCGAAGTTCCTGCCAAGTGATTTAGTTGGTATAGTGTTACACGTTCATTGTAATCAGGGGCATTTTTGAATAGTGGTGCAATTTGTTGTACTGTTTGTCCTTTTGATAAAAGAAATGCAGCAAGCATGAATCGTCCTGAATGTGGCAGATTCTCACCTTTTTCAAGTATGTCAATTGCATGTTTGATACATGGAGGGTATTCTCCAGTAGTTACAGTGTATGTTGTAAACTTTTTTGATAGTAAAACAAGTTTGTTAACTGAATCCTCAAAACCTGGAATCATTGTAGGTGTTTTCGCATTAATAATTTTTGAATTGATGTATGTTCCTAGTTCTTTTCTTATCAATCTCACTGTTTCATGAGGTGAAAGAAAAACTTGGCCGTTTTCTACATGCCTGTTGATTAATTTCCATTCTCTTTCATGAAAATTAATAGAGTGTTTTAGATAGTCAGACACTGAGATTACAAAATAATCATTTAATTTTTCAACTTGAACTGAAAAGAGATCACCAATTATTCTAATTGCTAGTTCTTTTTTTGTTTCATCTGAAATATTTGCAAGATCTTTTTCCAAGTATTTTTCAGCCCTTCTTGCCTCGGCTAATGCAAATCTTTTGATCAGAGTATGCATCCCACTTAGTTTCAATAATACGATAGCTAATAGAAATGAAAAGACCTCTCTTGGTAGTGCTGCTTCTTTTGAGACATGTTCTCCATCTAAATCAGAATTGTAGATTTTCCCATCTGCTGCAACCAGTATTCTATCATATGCCTTGTCAATTAGCTGTTTCAAGTCAGGATCTGTTCCAAACTGCTCAAGGGAAAATCCCTTGTCTTTGAGATATTGACCAGCATCAGCTAGAAAGGGATATTTTGCAATTTCATCTTGTCCAAGTGCAAGCATGAAAGTAATTTACCGAGTTTACTTAAAAATCTGATTTTTTGAATTTTGATGCTGGTTTAAATTATGTTTTAGGAATAATACGCGTATGCAAATAGGATGTCATGTTTCAATATCTGGATCAATTGACAAATCGGTAGATAATGCTGTTGAAAGAGAATGTTCTGCATTTCAGATATTTACTAGAAACCCAAGAGGATGGCATGCCAAAGCACTGACCAAAGAAGACATTGATAATTTCAAATCAAAATTAAAAACAAGCAAGATTGACAGATTTGCAACATGTGCTCACATGCCATATTTACCAAATCTTTCGACTCCTAAAGATGATGGATTTGAAAAATCTATCAAAACTTTGATTGATGAAACTGAAAGATGTGCACAGTTAGGAATTCCATATCTTGTAACACATCTTGGTAGTCATTTAGGTACTGGAGATGAAGCTGGAATTAAGAGACTAGTTGAGGGATTGACAAAAGCTGCTAAAGTGAAAAATGATGTAATAATTTTATTAGAAAATACTGCAGGACAAAAAAATTCTGTTGGTTCTGATTTTAAGCAGTTGGGAGATATTTTTAGACAACTAAAACCTACAAAAAAATTTGGCGTGTGTCTAGATACATGTCATGCATTTGTTGCAGGATATGACTTGAGAACAGAAGAGAATGTAAAGAAGACTTTTTCTGAATTTGACAAACATGTAGGATTGGATAATTTAAAAATTCTTCATCTAAATGATGCTAAAGGAGAACTAGGCTGTAATCTTGATAGACATTATCATTTAGGATTAGGTGGGATTGGAGAGAAAGGAATATCAGCTGTTGTAAAGTTTGCCAACAAGAAAAAAATTCCCATAATTTTAGAGACACCTATTGATGATGATAGGGATGATTTTGAGAATGTCAGAGTTGCAAAGGGATTTGCGTAGAGATTTATTTCATGGATGAGTGAATGATATAATGGATTATGAGACAGTGATGAAATTAGCACTTGAGCGTGGATTTTACTTTCCTAGCTGTGAAGTTTATGCAGATGCTCAGGCGGGATTTTGGGAATATGGTCCATCTGGAGTCAGTTTAAAAAATAAATTTCTTGAATTGTGGAGAAGGGAGCTTATTCGAAGAGATGGAATGCTTGAAATTGATGGCTCGCAAATAATGTCAAAGTCGGTTTTTGAAGCATCTGGACATTTGGGGAATTTTGCTGATCCAATAATCAAATGTACAAAATGTAATGCTACATTCAGGGCAGATAGAACTATTGCAGATATTACACAGATTGAAATTCCTGAAAGTGCAGATTTGGAAGAATTTGATAATGCAATTATTCAAAACAATATCAAATGTCCAAAATGTAAGGGAGATTTTGAAAAGACTAAAAATTTCAACATGATGTTTAAAGTTGGTATTGGTCCTGAAGAGGAAGAAGCATATCTCAGACCTGAAACATGCCAGTCAATCTTTGTAGATTTTCCTAGACTATACAAGACAATGAGAGGCAAGCTTCCATTAGGAATTGCCCAAGTTGGAAAGAGTTTTAGAAATGAGATAGCCCCAAGACAAAGTCTGCTTCGCCTAAGAGAGTTTTATCAAGCAGAAATTGAAGTGTTTTGTAACCCAAACAAACTTTCAGAGATGAAAAAATTCTCAGAGATTCAAGATGTCATTATTAGAATTCAAACAGATGGAGATCCTGTACCCATGACATGTAAGAAAGCAGTAGAATCAGGTGTGGTTCCTAACAAATTAGTGGCATATTATCTGGGAATCTTAACTGAATTTTATGAAAAAACTGGAATTGATGTTACAAAAAGCAGATTCAGAAAACTTGGAGACAAAGAAAAGGCATTCTATGCTAAAGTGGCATTTGATTTTGAGGTAGAGACTACAATTGGATGGCTAGAACTAGTTGCATGTAATTACAGATCTGACTATGATTTGTCCAGTCATGAAAAAAAGAGCAAGCAAAAATTTGAGATAATGGATGGGGATGACAAAGTTCTCCCCCACGTATTTGAGATATCTATGGGAATTGATCGTAGTCTTTACACAATTTTGGAGCATAGTTTGAAAGACGATACAGAGCATGAAAGAATTGTCCTATCATTAAGACCATACCTTGCACCTATTCATATTGGGATATTATCTCTAGTCAAAAAGGATGGACTTAAGGAGAAAACTGATGAGATTTATCTTCAATTAAGAAAAAAATGTGATGCATTTTTAGATCATTCTGGTGCAATAGGTAGAAGATACAGAAGATTAGATGAAATTGGAACTCCCTTTGCAGTAACTGTAGATCATCAGACACTAGAGGATGAAACCGTTACAATTCGTATGAGAGATAGTATGGAACAAAAAAGAATCAGTATTTCCGATCTTAATTCTGAAATAATTCAATCAATATCTTTTCCATAAACTATTTCCTAAATTATTGTTTAAAATAAATTTTTTACTATAGTTAGTTTTGAAAATAACTATGAAAATAATGTAATAGTTTCAGAGTGATATCTGTATTTAATTTTCACATTGATATCTTCTGATGCATGTGCTTGTTGTACAATTCCATCTTCTGATTCTAGTGATACAGCCCATTGTCCTACAATTGGATCAATTGATGTAATTGAGAATCTTTCAAGTGCATTATCTGCTCCACTATATCTTACTCTAAGTATTTGATCGCCATAAGGTATACTTTCTAGTCCACCACGATTTCCTCTAGTACTATCATTTACTATACATTCATTTCCAATACCAATGATACATTGTCCTTGAGGATCAATTACTGTAAATCTGACATTAGGATCAGCATTGGATGCATAAACTAATGCAGGATCTGCCAATATCTTACCATCTCTTTGGATTACTTCTAGTGATGGAATTTCACTAGCAGCTACTGTGATAGTCTTTGGATGTGTAGCAAGAACAGATGATGCTGTAGTAATCTTACTATCATACAATTCAACCACACCTTGAATGTTATAATCGATATAAACATCAGAGTTTGGTACATTCCAGTTGAAGATGATTTGGGTCTGACCAGTACCAAATAGTTGTGATCTCTTTGAAACTATTTCACCATCTACCACCAGTGACACTATTCCGTATGATGGTTTATCATCATTGAATAGGTAAAATTCTGGATTTACAATAGAACCTGATGGGCGAATGGTTGGCATGTCCACTTCAATTGCAATATCAGGTATGCTGATTGGCTTTGCACCAATGTTGTAACGAACTGATTCTGTTTGTGCACCATTCTCATCAGTTATGTGTAGCCAATAAATCATTCCAGGCTCTACAATCCAGAATGATGGGATTGTTGCGGTGATTACATATGTAGAGTTTGAAACATACAATGGTGTAACATCCATCTTGATTCCAATGTAGTCAGCATCTGTCTGTCCCATAGTAATTGATCTTAGCTCTACACGTTCTAGTTGTGTAGCACTATCAATAATTGCAGATACTCTCAAGTCTTGACCACTTACAAATATGAATTCAGATTCTTCAGCATCAATTGCAGTAGCATTGCCAATCTGAACTTTTGTATCAAATATTTTTACGGTACCTTCTGAAATCTCTGGTAGTGCATCTTCTGGAAGTGGAACAACTACAGTAGTTCCTTCACATGATAGTAATTTGACTGAAGCTCGCACAATATTTGATTTTGTTCCTATTTCTTCTGTAACTGTTACCATTATGAATGATTCATCAGATGCAATTGGAATTTCATAGACATATCTGTCAACAGTAGAGAATTTGTTAAGATCCTCATATGGTTGGACTTCTGCTAATGTTGCAAAGATAACTCCAGACTTTGCAGTTGTTACTTTAACTGTTGGTGGTACATCTGCATTACTTGAGACTAGTATTCTTGCCATGTTATCAGTACATTTGTCATAAGAAATCTCATTGATTGCAAGTGGTGACCCCAATATTCCTCCAAATCCACTTGTACTTACAGTACTACCACCACTGCTACCACCACCTCCTGAACTTCCAGAGGTACTGCTAGAATCACCACCAGAGCTTGGAGTACCTTTGGAAGCACCACGTGAATCACCAAATGTGGTAGCATGTGTAGTCCATATGATTAGATCAGAGCCATTATCAAACTTGCATTCTCCAGTTCCTCCGAGTTGTGCGTTTACTGTAGTAAAATCATCAGCATTACAAACTGTATTGATAAATGTCAGAGGTGAACCAGAAATAGATTTCTGATAAAATGCAACAAACCCTTTATTGCCACCATCTCCACTAAGTAGGAGTCTAATTGGTTTATCAAATGTCAGTTCTGCAGATGAGAGACCAATGTTAAATGCAGTGGTATCACTAAATGTTTGAGTTTCTGTATCAGGTATAGTAATTGAGGTAAGAGTAGGTAGTTTCAAATCTCCTTCCCAACCAGCAGGACCAGTAATAGTAGTAGAGTTCGCTACAGTCATTTTAACATTATAAGAAGCAATACTGCCATCTAGCTTTGCAGAGGTGTCCCAACCATTCTCAATTGTAACCTTGTTTCCAGTCTTAATTGAAGTATAATTAATTATAGTATCAGATATGTTGGATTCAATGAAAATTGTTTTTAATTTAGTGGTTGAATTTACTACAACTAATTCAGTATTAGATTTTGTGACAGTAACTGATGATTGTTGTTTTTCAACAAGTACTTGATTTGGACCAATATTGACTAATGAAGTTGCACTATCAGAAAGAATCAGTAATTCTGTGAGAGACAATGTTATATCATGTATAGTTTTTAATGCATCAACAAATTGAAGTGATTCAGATAGTGAAACAGTAATTGTACTAGTTATATCAATTGTATCTACAAATGGAATAGATTCTGTTAGGGATACTGAAACAAGTTTAGTGGCAACAACTACGTCTGCTAGTGATAGTGACTCTGTGAGAGAGACAGGGATTATTCTATCTACATTGTCTTGT
>NZ_JBBDLU010000004.1:0-6873 GCF_040878665.1 Candidatus Nitrosopumilus sp.
TAATGTTGTAGTGAGTAATGTTGTAGTGAGTAATGTTGTAGTGAGTAATGTTGTAACTAAAAAATATTCAATATTTACAAAGGAATTGGAAATGCATCACCATATTCAACTTTAATGATTTGACTTTTTCCAGCTGGTAATGCACGTACATAATCATCTATAGGTATATTTTTTGCAATTTGTTCTTCTAACTTAGAAAATTCAATTCGAATTTTTTTTGCAGTTTCAACCATTTCCGAACCATGTGGTTCAATAATTGCATAACATGTAGAGTATTTTTTAATTGGTTCAGGAGGACCACATGTTAAAATATAATCATCATCTTGTTTAATGATACCCACAGCTAGTCTAAGAGTTTCAGACTTGATAAAATTTCTTTGTCCTTCAATTGTAAAAGATCCTTTTGGTAAAAATTCTCCACTAGGTGCAGATTTTTTTACTTGATCAGGATGTACCCAATAAGCACTAACACCATACATTCCTTCTCTCCATGCTCTACTAAAACAAACTGTCGCATGTGCAACTTCGTTCATACTTGTATCAGGTATATTTTCTGCATCTTTCAGAATAAAAAATGGTGAACCAAAAATATCACCATGAAATATTTTGTCATTTTTATCTAAATGCTTTCTAACTACAGCGGAGTTTGATGCAGCATCTCTTCCACCAATTGAAAGATATCCATCAGTTGTAAAGAACCATCTGTATCTTTCATACCAATTTTTCTTTCTAATTTCTGAAACTATTATTAGATCTTTTTCTGATTCTGTTTTACTCTGGAATTTTTCTAATTTTTTTTCTGTTTTCTCTTTAATTGTTTGAATAGAAGGTATTGCTGCAGATTGTTTTTTTGCTTCGTTGAACAATACTGATGCAATTGATTGAAGAGAAGATTGAGTGTTTATTTTTATTTTTTCATCTTGAATAGTAATTAATGAAATTCCTTTTTCATAAACTAATTTTGCATTGTGACTTGCTAGAATCTCTGTTGCAGTATTATCATTGATTGACACTATACCTAATGACACCATTTCAAAAAGAGAATTTGCAACATTGGTAATATTTTTTGATCGCTCTTTGACAATTTCAATAGCTTTTTCTTGTTCAGAAATCTGCATTTGTAATTCTTTAATTTTTTTCTCTGAACCGCTTGTTTGAACAGATGTTCCTTTTTGTATGATGTTTTCAGTAAAAACAGTATCTAATCCTTCAATGAAACTATTAGCGGATGTTATCTCTCCTTCTAATTTTCCTAATTTGAGAGGAAGGACTTCAGTTTTTTCATTTCTGACTATTACAGTTTCATGATTTCCTGACACTATATCTAAAACAATTTTTTTTATAGTTTCAAAAATTTTCTTTATTTCTTCATCTGAAAGTAAATTACCAATTCTTTTTCCATCAATTTCTGCAATTTCAAAAACTGCTTCAACATATTTTTTTGGTAAACCTAAAGTTCTTCCAAACCATTTCGCTGCAACCAAGTCTGTAGTTTTAAGAGTAACAAAATCAGATTCTTTTAGATTAAAAATATCTATATTATTACTTGGTGGCTGAACATATTCTAATCCAACACCTAGTTTTCTATGTCTAACATCTATTGAATGCTGTAATGCAAGAATTTTCATTTCGTTGTTACAAAGTAAAATATTTCCATCTCCAAAGAATTCCCCTACTAGTACAAACTCTTTTCCAAAGCCTTCGAAAGTAAAATATGCAATTCTCTCTGCACCAATTTGTTCTATTTTTTTTAATTTTAATCTGAGAAGATCACTTCGTAATCTTTTAAGTAATCTGTTTGGTTCCATTTGATCTATCTTTACTGTTGTTAACCAGACACCAGATGTTGAAATCATCATGAATAGATCATTTTTTTCTGTATGATGAAGTTTGAAAAGAATACTGTCTTTTGTAATTCCATAAATGTTGCTGATATAGTAGTCTTGAACTTGTTCTGTAATTTTATCAACTAAATATCGCAATTCTATTCCAGATAGTGTCATAATCATCCTTATCTTGTCTAAAATTATACTCTTGCTTTGATATGTTCGAATTTTGACCAAAGATATTAAACATGGTTTGTTTGAGACATGCTAGAAATTTACTTGGCAAAATTCAAAAAGAAAAAATCCGAACCTACAGTCGACCCTAATGATTCTAAAAAGGAGTCAGCCGATGTTCCTGAAATAGAAAAATCCGAACCGGTTCCAGATACACCTTCAGAAGATCCGTCAGTAAATGTTGCTGAGAAAAGTGAAAAAGATAGAAAACTAAATAAATTATTTTGGATGCGTGTTGCATTAGCTGTGATTGCAGGAACTGCAGCAACGTTTCTCTTTGAAAATATTGAGGGTGAAGATAGAAGATGGGCATCTATTGGATTTATGATCATAATATTTTTTGGAACTATTATAGTAGCCAAAAAAATGAATATGCAATTACCATCATCGGACAGAAAAAAAATTGTTACACAAGCTATTGGTAGCTATGTTTTCTTATACTTGTTTTCATGGATTGTAAGCTACACATTAACTCATTTAGGAAGCACAAGTAGTGTAATCAATATCTAGTTTAGAAATTAAAATGGTAATAGTAAATGTGGAAATTTAAAACACCCGGTATACCGGATGAAGAATTTGAAAGAACAGAAAAAGTTCCTATCACCAAAGAAGAAATTAGAGTTGTTCAAATAAGTAAAGCAAGATTAAAACCAGGTCAAATTGTTTATGATATTGGATGTGGTAGTGGTTCTATCTCTATTGAAGCTGCATTACAAGTAGAATCATCTGGTAAAGTATTGGCAGTGGATTATGATGAAAATGCTGTAGAATTAACTAAAAAGAATATAAAAAAATTTGGCTTGACAAATATTTCAGTAATTCATGGTAATGCCAAAGAAAAAATTTCAGAACTTGAAGAAGCTGATACCATATTTATTGGTGGAACTGGTGGCGACACTAAAGAGATGGTTGAATTATCTGAGAACAAACTCAAATCTGGAGGCAGAATTGTAATTGGGATCATCTTAATTGAGACTCTGTATTCTGTATTGCAAGTGTTAGACAAATTACAGTTTGAATCAGTTGATATTACTCAAGTTACCATATCTAAGAGCAGAAAAACTAGTACAGGAACTATGATGCTTGCAAGAAATCCTGTAACTATCATATCTGCAACTAAAATCTAATCTAGATTTTTAATTAGGAAGAAAATCATACTCTTTATGCCTGGATTAATTGGAATAGGAGTAGGTCCCGGAGATGTTGATCTGCTTACTGTCAAGGCCGTAAAGGCAATTCAGAATGCGGACATTATCATGTGTCCTGCTTCAAATGAAGATAGACCCAGCATTGCATTTGCTGTTGTTTCACCAATCATTGATAAATCTAAAAATCAGGAAATTGTAAAATTAATCTTTCCAATGACAAAGGACAAAGATGTTTTGGAAGCTACATGGAAAAAAAATGCAAAAATAATGGCTCAAACAGTTTTGAGTGGAAAAAATGTTGTGTATCTTACAGTAGGAGATCCTTTCTTGTATAGTACTTGGATATACATGCACAGAGATCTGAAGGAAAATTATCCTGATATGGACATTAGTGTTATACCTGGAATTGTCTCAATGTTTACATTTGCAGCTAAAGTCGGTGTAAGCATAGCCGAAGGTGCAGAAAAGGTAGCTATTATTCCATCATGCTATGATCTATCAAGTGTGAAAGAGATTGCAAAAAATTCTGAATCAATGATATTTCTCAAAGACGGTAGATACTTTGACAAAGTTATTGAAGTCCTAAAAGAATCTGGATTTCCAGATAATTCTATTTTTGCCATAGGACAAGATCTTGGAACAGAGAATGAAATTATAAGAAAAATGACTCTAGGTGAGGTAAATGATGATACATTAACGACAAAATATTTCTCAATCTTGGTGGTAAAACGTGTCTGATGTGTTTTTTGTTGGTTGCGGTCCTGGCGATCCAGAATTAATCACTGTTAAAGCCAAAAAACTAATTCAAAAAGCAGACATTGTTGTATATTCTGGTTCTTTGATTCCTGAACCAATTTTAAAATTATGTAAAAAAGGAAAACTATATGATGCTTCTAAACTAGTTAGAGAAGAAATTTTTGATCTATTATATAAAAATGCCAAAAAAGACAAACTAGTCATAAGACTACATGATGGTGATCCTTCAATTTATGGAGCCATTAAAGAACAGATTGATAATCTTGAGAAAAAAGGAATAAAATCAATAGTAATACCTGGTGTTACTGCATTTTTAGCCTCAGCAGCTGCACTAGGAATGCAATTAACACTTCCTGGAGTTACACAAACAATAATTGTAACTAGAGCAGAGTCAAGAACCAAAGTACCAAAACGTGAAAAAATCTCAGAGCTTGCAACACACAAAGCTACTTTGATCTTTTATCTTAGCATTCATTTACTTTCTAAACTTACCAAAGAAGCAATTGCAGGTGGATACAAAAAATCTACACCAGTTGCAGTAGTTTATAGAGCAAGCTGGCCAGATCAAAAAATTATCAAAGGAACATTAGGTGATATTGCTAAAAAAATTAAAGAAGAAAAAATCACAAGAACTGCAATTGTAATAATTAGTGATGTCATAGATCCTGAAACATATGAATATTCTAAACTATATGATAAAAAATTCAGTCACGGTTATAGAAAAGCTAAGAAGACAATAAATTAACTTTATTTTTTACTCCTATTTTGGTTAATTTTGCTTTGAATATTTTGGTATCTCCTGTTGCAAAAATCTTTAATGAATTTTTTTTTGATTGGTTATTTTTAATTTTTAAAAAGATTTTTTCTGCAACAATGTTTGCAGGATCTATAAAACTAATACTTGGATATTGTTTCTTTAATAATGATTTTAAAAATGGTAAATGTGTACTGGATAGTGTAATTGTATCTATATTATTTTTAGATAATACTTGATCAAGGGTTTTTTTAATTATTTTTTGACAATATTTTTGGTCTGAAATATATTTACCAGATTCTACTAGTTCAACTAATTTAGAGCCATTTATTTTAAAAAATTTAAGACTTGGTGGGAGATTATTTTTTTTAATGTACTGAGTTAATCCTTTGCTGTTTATAGCACTCTTTGTTGCCAATATTCCAATTTGTTTTGTTTTAGATTTTTTTTGAGCATCTTTTAGTGGTGGTTTTACATCAATAATTTTTTTGGTTGTTACATCCAACATAAGACTAGGTGTATTTGATGCAACAACTATCAAATCAGGAGAAAATTTTTCTTGTAATAGTTTGATAGTGTTACAAATTATAATAGATAGTTGAGTTTGAGATTTTTGTCCATATGGGAAATTCTCCTGATCTGCAAAATAGATAATTTCCGACTTTGTTATTTTTTGAATTGCTTTGATTATGGATAGTGAACCTAGACCTGAATCAAAAACTGCAATTTTAGCCATAAATAATATCAAAAATGATAGGTAATGTTTGTTAGCTAAATTAACCCCAAAGTCGATCTAAATGCACACCGGCTATTAAGACTAAATTTCTAAACATGCCATCATGCCAAACTTCGATAAGACTTGGGCTCATCAAGAGACCCAAAGCGTAACTGGCAAACTCCGTGAAGCAGTAAAGCCTCAAGGTGCATTAAAACCACGAATTCAAACTGCAGTAAACAAACTACAAGTCCAAATCTCAAAAATGGACTCTATGTTAGGTAAACTGCACGAAAGAGATGCGCAACTCTTTCAGAGAGTCGTGACTGCAATGCAGCAACACGATACTAGCACAAGTAGAGTTTTGTCCAACGAATTAGCTGAAATTCGTAAAGTTACAAAGATGCTCGGCAATGCAAGAATGTCATTAGAACAAGTCCAACTAAGACTGACAACTATTCATGATCTTGGTGATGCTATGGTAGCAATCGGACCAGCAATGTCTACAATGAAGGGATTGAAGTCATCGCTTGGAAGATTCATGCCAGAAGCTGATTCAGAATTGAACAGTATGACCCAGACACTTAATGGGCTTATGATGGATTCTCTTGCAGGAGACTCATTTAGTATGGAGTCTGGTGCCTCAAGTGAAGAGACCGAAAGAATTCTTCAAGAAGCATCTGCAGTAGCTGAGCAACAGATAGGAGATAAATTCCCATCTGTACCATCTTCAACTGGACTTTCGTCCCAAAGCTCTACATCAGCATTTGATTAGGGTAAAAAGACGAATAGTTCTTCTTTTTGTTTTATTTTTTAAAATTATTTTAAAATAATCTAAGTCAGAAAAAGAAAATAATTAAAATAGAGAAAATGTCATCCTTCAGATTCTTGATCGTATATAACTGTACATGACACAACATCACCAGCAAATGCCACAAACTGAGAAGTGTCTTGTGGCGGATTATTATTGATTGCACAGTCTATTGACCCAGGATTATATCCAAAAACATTATCAAGACCAATTATAGTGTATGTTGTTCCGGATACAATATTAGCTGGACCAAATGGCGATCCAATAGAAATTGATTGAGTTAGAGGCACATAGTTTATAATATTAACATCAAATGAAGAAGATCCTCCATCAAATGGTAAAACATTGACTGAAAGTGTTGGATGTGGAGATATGTTCACTGTTCTAGTTACTTGAGCAGCATTATTTCCTGAGCTGTCTGCACAGTTATAGGTTACTTGGTATGTTCCTACAATTGCAGTGTTAACATTAGAATTAGTTACAATATCTGCAATATTTCCATCAGTATTATCAATACATATAGCTCCTGCGTCAACATATGGGGTATCT
The DNA here is from genome assembly GCF_040878665.1 of Candidatus Nitrosopumilus sp. Lineage (GTDB taxonomy): Archaea > Thermoproteota > Nitrososphaeria > Nitrososphaerales > Nitrosopumilaceae > Nitrosopumilus. The sequence continues at coordinate 6,794 of NZ_JBBDLU010000004.1, forward strand.
AATTCTATTTGAACTAAAGGAGGATCATTAAGTGTGATTACAGGTACAGTTACATCGACAATATTGACTGTTCTAGTTAC
>NZ_JBBDLU010000004.1:6973-143873 GCF_040878665.1 Candidatus Nitrosopumilus sp.
CCTGAGCTGTCTGCACAATCATATGTTATTGTATGTGGTCCAAGTATTGCAGTGTCTACTGATCCTCCAATTATAATATTAGCAGAAATGTTTCCATCAATGTTATCAATACAACTAGCACCCAATTCAACATATGGAGTATTTTCTATTACTTGTTGTGGATTGCTACCTAGAAGCGAAAGTACAGGAGATGTTGTATCTGGAACAGGTTCAGAATCTGAAACTATGATGTGTAACACTGCTGCTTTTGATGAAGAACTATCAAATGAATGTGCATCTTTATCAGAGCCCATTCCATCTGTAAAGATAAACGCTACAGAATTACCATTTGACCAACCTGGTTTATCAATAATTTCTTGTAAAATTGATTTGAGTTCTGGTGTTTGTTGTGCAGGTCCTGACTTTTCATCCTTCCACTTTGGAATATTCCACATTACAGATTCTGAAGTTAGCAATCGTGATGAGATGTTTCCATTATCATTAGTAAATGTTGGAGCACTAATTGTATCATGTCCATAAATTGTTATTTTGGATTGACCTTTGTCTTTGTCTTCAGAGGTAAATTGAATGTAAGCGTGTTCTATTATTTGTCTAGGTTCAAGTGGAATATCGTTGAATCTTAATCCAACATATTCTGCTTCTATGGTCAGGTCAAGATCACTGCTTGTAAGTGTCATGGCATTATTATGAGCAGAATTATTGCCTTCTTCTGCATCATCAGATTTATTGTTAATTGGAATTGATATTTTTATACCTGGTTCTGGCTCGTCAAGAATTTTAGATGGGACACATAATCTTTCTGCTTCTTCTGCTTGTAATTTTTGACCTCCAAATTGATTATTTGTAAATACGTTAACTTTAGTGAATTTTGGTTCGCCTCTAATCTTTTTTAGATCATAACACATCAGATAATTTTCATCGTTTACTATTCCTTCGTTGTTTTTATCAACTGGGGTACAAAACATTGTTTCTTTGTATACATTCATAGTCATACTACCAAATTGATCAGTTAGACTAACATCTCTTTTATCAAACTGTGGAGTATTTTTAGAAACTTTAGCATCATAACATTTGAAGTGATTAATTCTGATTTCGTCTAATTCAGATGGTATAGAATCATGAGATTTAGAAGAAGGTACTAGTAGAGTTTTTGCACTTTTAATATCTATAACAAGATCTCCAAATTGATTTGTAACTGGAATATTTGATATTCCTTTAAACTTTGACTTGTCATTTATCTTTTCAATTTTATATTCTACCAAATGAGACTCTTCATCAGATATACCTTCATTGTTTTTATCAACAGGGTTGAAAAGTTTTTCAACTTTCTTGACATTGTATTTTGTTTCTCCTTCAAATTCATCGACTAGAGTTATTTGTTGATCTTGTGGGTGTTTTTCATAGTATCTCTCAAAGTATTTGAAATATTTTTTAAATTTTTTGTATTTATCAGAGTTTGGGTTTTCTAAAAAGTATTTGTAAAATCTTTCATATTTTTTATATTTATCATAATTTTTATCAGTATCATCATATCGTATAGAATCAGCTTTTACATTATATCCTAAATAATGATCTTCAATAATGTTAATTGAAGTTGTTTCTCCAGGATTAACAATGAATGGATTACCTTCAAATGTTATTAGAATTGGGTTTATCCCATTGTTTGTAATCAGGGATAATTCAGAATCAAAAGTTACTGAATCTCCTAGTATAAGAGAAGCAGTAAACATTGAACCAAAATCAGATTCAAAAAGAGATTCAACTGTACCTGATAAGATAGTGATTGTTGTATCATTACACATAACATTTACTTTATCATTTACATCAGTGGATAGAGATGTATTATCACAGACAGTAACAAAAGAATTTCCATTTGAACTAATATCTAATCCATCTGTAGGTGTTCCCGAAACAGTTACAGATTCATAGCCACTTGAGACACTGCCATAAGATGAACCAGTTAAGAAATCAAAGTCAAAAGGAGTAAAAACTATTGGCTCAGTTTTCATATTTAGAGGAAGTCCAGAAAGAGAGGTATCTCGTGTGATTGGAGAAAAACTAAGTAACTCTGCAGTTATGGGATTGATTTTTGCTAGATAAAAGTTATCCTGACATTCAAACGAACCGTATAGCATTCCTGAAGAATCAAAATCCATTGTGGCAGGTTTACAAAAATTTAAACCAGAAGGAAAAGTCCATGAGCCAACAAGAGTCCTTGCAGCAGTAAGCGAATCTAATTGATACAATCCATTTTGATTACTCATAAAGATTAAACCGTCTGAACTAACATCTAATGCGTTTCCAAGAGAAGTTCCTGTAAGTCCAGTTTGTCCTACAACTTCAACTTGATTAGAATCAAGATCAATTTTGACTAACTCTACAGTATTGTTAATAGTATTTGCTGCAGAACAATAAAGTTCTCCATTTGGTGCATATGAAATATCTTCACATGAAAAAAAGTTATAGAAACCTAAGTCATGAAAGATCGTATATGGCTCTCCTTGATTAATAAAAAATGATACTTTAACAAATCCTGGATCGCCTTGTGAACTTTGGTCTGAAGCTGATGCAATTAGTGTATCATCAGGAGAGAATGTAATTCCACTAAGAAATCCATTTGCACCTATATCTAATATTTGAGATTCAATTGCTGAGATTTTATCAATAAATGAAAACTGGGCATTTTCACCTTTGCCAGCACTTACAAGTAATTTTTCTGCGAATACATCATTTAATGAAATTAATGGAACAAACAACAGTAATGTAACAGCTGATAAAATCAGAAATGAATTTTTTTTCAACATATTAAAGTTGGATTGATTTGATTTATAATTTTGGTTTTGTAATATTTAGAGACAACAAAAATTTTGAATTCCCAAATATGGGAATTAATTTAGATAAACAATACTAAGAAATTCATATAATTTCATGCAGAAATTTAGAAAATGTATTGTTTCATCTAATGCGTATTTACATTATGAATAAAAATATGTTATTTGATATCATTTCAAAGATTTCTTTGAAAGTAAATTTGTGTTAATATTTCCTTTGACATAGATACAAAAATCAAATTAAAATAAATATGACAGATCGTAAATATCAAACTAACATTATTACAAATTAACCCACACATAGGTAAAGCCAAAAATATGAAATTTTTATCAGTAACAAAGATGTTGTTTATATAATTTTATTTTAGATTGAATCAAAATTATTGAAAAAAACATGATTGAAAATATCAAAATGGGTAGATTCATTTCTGGAAGTGATTTGTCAGGAGAGATTATATCTCCCCAAGTAGATGGAGACGGAAAGTCAAGAGAATTTTGCCTTGTAGCATTTTCTGGCCATGAATAAAATTTTTCTAAACTTGCATCATATACTGAAATGTAAAATCCGTAATTATCTGAACGTTCTAGTAATTCAATTGGAATTTTAAATTCATAACTTGGATGTGGAGTTTTGCTATATCGATCATTTTCATCAGATATAGTGCTAATTGCAATAAAATTATCAGGGTTAGGAATTTTTTTCATCGATGTGATAGAATCATTTAGATTGTTTCCTTGAAAAACAGAACCGGTATTATTTTCTAATAAAACAGAAAAACAAAAATCATCTGTGTCATGAAGTCTATTTTTATTATTTTTCCCATCAAGACAAACTGTTGCTTCATCCATATTTTTATCAAGTGTTTGATCATTAACAGGATCAATGAAAACATAAATGTAATCTTCAAAATGCGCTGTTCTCAAATGTATGACTATTTCATCATCAAACGTGTACAAATTATAACTTGATTGTTTCCATTCTGACAAATTTGTCCATTTACCATCAAAGATCACATTTTCCATACTAGGTGATATAGTAATTAAAATGGGTTCTGATGTTGCAAGAACATCTTCAAATGAAATAAACAATATTAAAGAAATAATACATAAAAAAAACAAGTTATGATTCAAGTAATTTATTGAATCTATAACAAGTATAAAAAAAATCAAAGATAAATTTAGTCAAGTTTATAGACATGAATAACAAAATGATTTTGTGAACAAAGCTGTAATTATTGGTATAGTTGTGGCCGTGATAATTGGAATTGTTACTATATCAGCTGTAAGTTCAATGCAAATATCAAATACTGAGTCAATATCAGATAAAATTGTAGAAGAGACTACACAAGAAGAAGAGGTAATCATAGAACCCATACTGGAAGACGAGACGGAAGTGAGTGGACGAGAACTAAGTGTAGAATTAACTGAGTCAATAAACCTCAAATCGCCGTAAAAGGGCCAAAATGGATCTATTAGTTGAGGGTTTTTTGCCAAACTACCTATAATAGGGTTAGAGTTAAACGAAATAATGAAAAGAATAACATCTATTGTGTTATTTGCAAGTATCTTTGCAATTACAGTAGGAGCCTTAGGTTTTAGCGGAAATTCTGCTACATCTCTAATGGTTGCTGCCATACCACAAACTCAAGAAAATGTAGGCATGCTAGGTCATGTAGAATACAGACTTTTTGATGAAATGGGAAATGTAAAGGGATACATGCAAAATGACAACATAGTAGTTGAAGCAGGAAAAGACTGTGCTGCAAAAGCTCTGTTTGATAGTTCAGCTTCTGTAGGACAATGTACAGGTTCAGTAACAAACTTCCAATGGATTGGAATTGGTAATGGTAGTAGTGCTACTATTAACGTAACAAACCAAACTTTAGCAGACTCTACTGATGATGAAACAGGTACATGTTCACAATCTGGTGGTACTGGTACTGCTGGTGGTGGAGATATGGCAAGAAGAAGTGTTACTCCAAGTTTCAATGTAGCAGGTACAACAGCTATAGTCACATTAGATACTTCATCAGCCCCATTTACATTTGATGCTGGCAATGCTACAGTTGTAAGAGACTCTGGTGTATTCAATGCTAACTATGGTACACCAGGAGCTGGATCAACTTGTGGTGGAACAAATACTGCAGGAACCACATGGAGTATGTTCTCACGTCAACTACTAAATGCTGCAACAGGTATTACTGTAAGCAGTGGAGATAGTCTGTCTGTTAAATGGACAATCACAGTAGGATAAGATTAGTTTTTTAAAAAAATCTTATCTGAATTTTTATATTTTTAAGATTTAGTAGACTTGTAATATTTACAATTTTTTTTAATGTTACAGACATCACACATTGGAGATATAGGTTTGCAAATATTTTGTCCGTACATTACAAATGTGTCATTAATATCAATCCAAAATTTCTTTGGTATTTTTTTCATTAATTCTTGTTCTGTATCCTCAGGATTTTTTGTATTAACTAAGCCAAGTCTGTTTGAGATTCTATGAACGTGAATATCAACTGGGATCGCTGGTTTTTCAAAGGCATACACCAGTACACAGTTAGCAGTCTTTCTTCCAACACCAGGTAATTTCACCAATGTTTCCAAGTCATCAGGCACAGTTCCATTATATTGAGTATCAATAATTTTTGCTACTTCAATAATTCTTTTAGATTTTACGTGGTAAAATCCAATGGGTTTTATGATTTTTTCAATATCTTTTACTTGAGCATTTGCTAAAGATTTTGCATTTTTGTATTTTGAAAATAAAACCTTGCAAACTTTGGTTGTGCTCTCATCTTTAGTGCGAGCCGAAAGAATAGTTCCTATTAGAATACTAAATGGGCCACCTGTTTCTACTTCATGAAGTTCTCGTAATGCAGTCATTCTAGGAGGTTTAACAGAATTCATAGTAGATATCATTCCCTGAAGAATTTTTTTCATGTTAATGATAATGTACGTACAAGTATTATATCTGTAGGAGATAATCATACCATTGGAATTAACGCGAGAAGAAGAGTCTGCATTAAAAGGTGAACAAGGAGAAATTATGCAGATGGCATATAGAATTTTAGTTGCCACAGGTGAATCTACAGATGCAGAGAAGCTCATTCCAATAGAATGGGCTCATCTATCAGGTGTTAATTACAATACAATAGGGGATGCAGGAGAAGAATTTCTATCCAACATTAGTAAAAGTGCGAGAGTAAAAGTAAAAACAACGTTGAATCCAATGGGGTTTGATATAGACAATGTTTCAAATTATAATTTAGATAAAAATTTTATTTCAAAACAACTTTCGATAAAAAATTCTTATGAATTAATTGGTGTTACACCATCATTTTCATGTATTCCATATGAAATATTTGATATTCCAAAGGAAGGAACTCAGGTAGCATTTGCAGAAAGTAATGCAGCGATTCATGCAAATTCATATGACAATCTAAAAACAAACAAAGAAAGTGCATTTAGTGCTCTTGCAAGTGCAATTACTGGAAAAAGCCCATACTCTTCTTTAAGAAAAGAAGACGTACCAAACATTACAATTAAAATGAAAGTAGATAATCCAAATGAGCTAACATATGGAATGTTAGGATTTTTTGCAGGCAAAGTTGGAGATACTTCTGTCAACATATCAGGTTTGGGAGAAATGGATAAACGTCAATGTAAATCCATGTGTGGAGGCATGGGAACTTCTGGAACCTGTGCAAAATTTGTTTTTGGGGAAGGAAATTCTGATTGTGAAAAAATAGATTTTGATGAAAAAGAAATACAAAACATTCATGATGAGTTAAACACTGCAGAAAATGGAGATATTATTACTCTTGGTAGTCCTCAATTAGGGTTAGAAGAAATTGCAGATCTTACTTTGAAACTCAAAGGACGATCATTTAAGAAAAGATGTATGGTATTTACTCCCAGAATTGTAAAGGAACAAGCAAGAAAAATAGGATATGTAAATGAATTAGAACGTGCTGGATGTGAAATTCTTTCAGATTGTTGTACATGTTTAACACCATTAATCAATAAAGATAATGTTGATGCAGTTACAACAAACAGTATCAAAGGGGCATTTTATCTAAAAAATTCTAACGGTGTAGATGTAAATCTAAAATCATTAGCACAAATAATTGAAGATGAGACACAATGAAAGTTCTTGTTCAAGGTAAAGTTGAAGGAATTGTTTTAAAATCAGAGATGCCAATTAATTTTTTAGGAACAGTTGATAAAAAAACAGGAATAATTAGCGATAAGAATCATGATTTATTTAACAAATCTATTCAAAAATCAATTCTAGTATTTCCATCTGGGGTTGGTAGTAGTGTTGGTGCATATACAATCTATTCAATAAAATCAAATAATTCTGCACCATTAGCAATGATTTGTAAAAAATCTGATCTTACAGTTGTGACAGGATGCGCGTTGGCAAATATTCCACTTGTAATAATCTCTAGTGAAGAGTTTGCATCAATCCAAAATGGACAAAAAATTTCTTTAGATACAAAAGCTAAGAATGTAATTTCACATATTAATTAAAAATTAATCATGTACGTTTCTTTGTGAGAAATAACACTCCAACTAAGACTCCTATTCCTGCTGCTACATAAAATGGAAAGAAAGCAAGTTTATTCTTTGCAGGATCACCTGATAGAAATTCTATAATCATACTTCCAGAATTTACTGCTGGAGGATCTGAGGAGCCCTCCATTCCAGAAACAGAGTAAGAGCCAATTGCAAATTGGCCAATATCTAGATTGGTAACTACAATTCTTGCTCCGTTATTGACAGTTAGTCCTGCTCTATCAGTAAATGATATGATGGATTTTGCCTGTGGATACCAACCTCTATCCAAATCACTGTGAACTACAATGTATCCTTCTTTTGGAGTTTGAACTGCAATCCAGAATTTGTTGTTAGGTTGTGATCCCATACCAACTTCGATAAATTCATCAAGATTTTCATTATCATATAATCGTAAAACTGCATTTCCATTTGGATTTGCATACAGTAAATTATTATCAATGGTTACCTGCCAGCTAACAGCATGGACATCATTGAGTGTTATTAGTGGTGCATCACGTACGACTCTGTTAAATTCATCTGAGGGGATTTCTATTGTATCAATGATTAATGATGGGTTGTTTGTTTCTTGAGCAAAAGCAGTAGATGAAAAAATTCCTACAAGCAAAATTATTGTAAAAAAGTACTTCACAAGCTAGAGAGAATTTAATTGAATAAAAATCTAATCAACAAATGGTTTTGGATGATCCAAGATTACTTGTGCTACTTCTGGTCTTAAAATGAATTCAGAAGGGGCCTGACCGTTTTGAATCATATCTCTTAGTGCGGTTCCACTGATTTGTTCCTTGACATCATCACCATGTGGACATGCTTTTGGAGTTGTATATGTAAGACATTTTCTGCAGTAAAAGAATGCAGGGAAAAATACCGGAGAAATTTCTAGCTCTGGATATCCGTCAAAGATTTTTTGTGCAGCCATAGGATCATAGAACTTTCCAACACCTGCATGATCTCGCCCAATTATGATGTGAGTACAACCATAATTTTGTCTCATAATTGCATGATGAATCGCCTCTTTTGGACCAGCATACTTCATCTCAGTGTGTAAAGTTCCAAGTTGACATCTATTTTCTGGATAGTATAGTTTTATCATTACTTCATAGCATTTTACGATGACTTCATCAACAAAGTCACCAGATTTTTTTGTTCCAATTACTGGATTAACAAAGACTCCATCACGTGTAGTAATTGATGTCTTTTGTAGCATTTCATGTGCTACATGTGGTGGATTTCTAGTTTGAAATGCACAGATAGTCTTCCATCCGGCTTTTGCAAAAGATTCTCTTGTTTGAATTGGAGTTAATCTGTATTTTCTGATTTCAGTGTCTTCGGGTCTTTGAATGTAATCAATTTTTCCACCAACCAAATAATCTTTCATTGAGAATGTTTTTGCAACACCTGGATGAGATGAGTCAGTAGTTCCATAGACTCCTTGAGCTGTTTTCTCCTTGTCAAATGTAAATGTCTCATCTACATGTAATACTGCAAAGCCTAAACCTTGAGGATTTTTTAGTAACACATCACCTGCTTCTTTCATTTTCAAAGCAGTTTGCTCATCAACATCAAGAACAATTGGAATGGTCCATGCTAGATTATTTGCTAGTCTTCCACGAGAAATAACATTTTCAAAATCTTGTTTTCCTAAAAATCCCTCTAAAGGGCTAAAAATTCCATCTGCAATATTTTCAACATCATTTGCAAGATCTTCATTGATGATAATTGAAAACAATTCTGTAGGATTAGTTTTGGTAATTCTGTTTACTAGTACTCCACCATGTGGTTTAATTGAGTGATTTTCTGACATGTTAAATCCTCTATCAAGGGTCTATATGAAGGCCACATTCTTTGTTTCCACCTTGTTCCCACCACCATCTTCCTGCACGAATATCTTCTCCAGGTTGTATCGCTCTTGTACATGGCTCACATCCAATACTTGGATAACCTTTGTCAAGAAGACTGTTGTATGGTAAATTATTATTTTTAATATATTCTTGAATTTGATCCCAAGTCCAATCAACAATTGGATTAATTTTTAAAATTCCTCCATGACCATGATCTAGCTGAAAGATTGTAACATTTTGGCGATTTGTAGTTTGATCACGTCGTAATCCAGTTATCCAACCATCTAATGTATTCAACATTTTGTTCATTGGATGTACCTTACGTATTTCACAGCACAGTTTTCTATTATCCACACTTTCATAGAATAGATTCATTCCTTTAGCACAAACCATATCTTCTACTTCTTTTGTATCAGGAAATAGAACTTCAATTGAGATATTGTATTTTTTACTGACAATATCTATAATGTCATAGGTTTCTTGCGGTAATCTTCCAGTGTCAAGGGTAAAGAATCGAAATTTAGGATTAATTTTTAACATAATGTCCATAACTACAGCATCCTCAGCACCAAAACTTGATGCTTTTGCAACTTTGGGATGTAGATTGTCTGAAACCCACTTTAATGCTTCTTCAGTAGTTTTTATTTTTGAGTTAAGATCATCTACTTGTTTTTGTGTGAATTTTGTCACAATTTCACATAGATTATTTGTTTTATATTGATTTACCCGTAGGTTTATCCTAAATTATAAACAAGTAGAATTCAAAATAGAAAATATGGATGAAATATCATATGTTGTAGTTTTTCCAACAATATTTTCAAAAAATAAAATTCCACAGTTGATTTCAAACATTAAAAAAATTCTTAAAATAAAGAATCAACAATTTAAATCTGTTAAACGCGATGGAGACATAGTATTAGTTGATGCAAATGATCCTGTGTTTGCATCATCTGCAATCAATTTACTTTTTGGGATAGAAAAAATAGCTATTGCAAGGCAGATAAGAAATAATTTTCAAGATGTTATTTCTGAAATTACTTCCATTGGTGGTAACTTGTTGTTAAAGGGGGAAAAATTTCTAGTAAAAGTAGAAGGAATATCAAAAGGATTTGTAACTAAAGATGTAGAAATTGCTGCAACATCAAATATTATAGAAAATAAATCAAATTTAGGAGCACGTCCTGGTACGGATACTGATTTTGATAAATTACTATACACATATCTTACCAAAAACAATGCATACATCTGTATTTTTTCAGATAAAGGAAACTATGGAATTCCATATCAATCACAAAAGCAAAAAACTATTTGTGCAATATATGACGAAATCTCAGCAATTTCTTGCTTTGAGACAATCAAACAGGGTTATGACACAAAGATCATAGTTTGCTATAGACAAAAATCAGAACTAATGAATCTTGTAAAGATGATTAATCATATCATCCCAAGATTAGTGCAAAATAAAATCGAACTTGAATTTTTGCATGTAAAGATTAATCCCAACGGAATCAAAAATTATTTAATATATGTAAATTCAGTATTGGAGATTCTATTACAGTATCCAAATACACGTGTATCATTAGCCCTATCACCATTAGTATTTTCTACAGATTTTATTGATAATTCACTAAGACATGTATTTGGAAAAAAGAAAATACCAATACTTCCACTTACAGGAGTTGATACTAACTTGTTTGATGAAGCAAAAGAGATCGGATTAGAAAGAAACATCAAAAAAATAGAAAAACTAGTCACTATTACCACAAACGAAATTCCTGCTTTTTCAAAAAAAGACGTAGAGGTTGCTCTAAAGACAAAAAAAGAGATTACCATTCAAGTAGGACCTAACAACATTCATGATATTTTAGACTCATTTGAGAATCATTGAGAATTTAAACGGCAAATTTCGTTGCATATTGTGCTCAAAATAGGGGAATTCATCTATCCTTGGGGAAGTGGCCATTATTCACGAATGATGCGATTAAATGAAGTTTTATCAGATCACATCAAAGAAAAATTTGAGGTTCATTTTTCTAGTAAAGATCACGTTTATGAAAAATTATTAAAAAAATTCCCTGACCAAAAAGAAAAAATCCATGAGATATTGATGCCAACTCCAATTGACGGTAAATTTGGTCCAAGTGTTTCATTATCATTAATGAATGTATTATTGCCAATTGCAAAAAATCCACCACTAGTAAAACAAATTGTAAACTATTTGAGAGAAGAGAGAAAACTCTACAACAAAGAAAAGTTTGATCTGGTAATTAATGATGGTGATATGGGTTCAAATATTTTAGCGAAAAATCGTAACATCCCAAGTCTATTTGTGACAAACCAGTTTAGACCTAAATTATACAACTCTAGATCATATCTTTATCCATCATTAATTTTTATTGCAAAACAAATTGGTAAGGCATCAAAAATTCTTGTTGCCGATTCTCCTCCACCATATACAATGTGTGAATATAACCTGAATTTTACAAAAGAAGTAAAAGACAAAGTATTCTATGTTGGACATTTTACAAATAGTAAACAGATCAACAAACAAAATAGTTCAGATCTTGAAAAATTAGTTCAAGATAATGAGTTTGGATACTGGATGAGGACTGGAAACAAGTCAACTAATGATGGTACAGGTCAAAGATACGAACAAGTATTTCATCAAGATGAAATGAGAAATGAAAAAAGAATAATTTCACATGCAAGAAATGATTCGAATATAGATACAGTACTAGGAAAAGACGGTAAGAAATATTCAATACCAGAAGCATTGGATAAAAAAATTGACTGGATACAAATTGACATTGGTTTTCTTTCAGAGCAAGAAAAAGACACAGTCTTGAATTTATGCAAATATGCGGTAGTAAATGGCTCACACACTGTAATGGGGGAGATAATGGGTGGAAAATCAAAGCCAATAATTGGGATTCCCATTTATGATGAGCATACAAACAATATCAGATGGGCTGAAGAAAAAAACCTAGGAGTACTGGCAATTAAAACAAGTCAAGTTATTCATGGAATATCCACAATCAAAGAAAACTATGAAGGATTTCAGGATAGTTTGAAAGAGTTTTCAAAGAACTTTATTCCTAATGGTGCAGAAAACTCGGCAAAAATTGTTGCTCAGACTATAGAAGAAAAGAGATAATACGTTATTTTGGGGATTTTCTTCATCTGGCACGCGGGATTTCGATGGGCGAACGGACCGCAAGGGATGATGAAAAAATCCGCGTGTCAGATTAATATCGATCATTCAATAATGTGGGAACGCTTTTATGGAAAAAATTAAGCCAGATTATCAGTGCCTAACTGCCCAGAATGTACATCACGAGAGAAAAAGAAAATCCAAGCCAAGTATGATGCAGATACACCAGAAGAAGATAGACATAGAGATGATTTATACAAATTATTTGATGAAATTGATATTCCAATGAAAATGGATGCTGCTACAAAGCACTTCATATGTAAAAGATGTGGATTATACGCAACAAGAGAACAAGTCTCAGATATCAGATACAAATTAAATCAAAAAGAAAGAACACGAGACGATAAACATGACGACTATCTTGAATGGTGGTCGAAAAGTAAAAAAGAAAAAGCAGAAAATTAGAGTGATTCAATATGGTAAAAAAGAAAGAGGATGATATTCCGGATTGGGTTTCCGATGAAATTCAAAATGCAAAATTCAACAAACCAGAAGAACTAAAGATGACTGGATACATTTTGGAATTATACGAAGGAGACAACAAAATTGATGCACAGTTGTATGATGCATTAGAAGATGGACGACATATAGTTACAATGGATTTGACAAAAAAGATCAAAATGAATGAACTAGAAAAAGGAGTTGTCTATGAATTCACTTTTGACCAGCACAAAGCATCATTAAGTAAAAAAGTATCAGAATTTCTAGCAAAAGAGAAAGAAATTGATATGAATGCAATTTATCAATTTGAATTAAAATCATTAGAATTGTTAGATGTAGGCTCTAGTGAAGCTGTAGATGAAGATTTAGAAGAATAAAACTAGTTCTTTTTTGTAGCATCTAATTGTTTTTTAAAAGATTTTCCTATAATTGGATTGATAAAATATGGAAATGTATTTTTCATCCACACTGCACCTCGTACTACAGATGGAATAATAATTTCTAATCTAGGAGAATTTGCCGCTCTTAGAATTGCTTTTGCTACAGTTTTAGAACTAAGTGATGTAGGAGAAAATCTCGGCATTTGTTCAAATGATGGATGATCAAAAAAGTTAGTTCTGACCATGATTGGACTAACAACTGTAACTCCAATTCCAGTATTTTTTAATTCATGTTTAAGGCCTTCTGAAAATCCCAACATTGCAAATTTTGATGCACAGTATGAAGCGATTCCAGGCAAACCAAAACTCGCAGCAACTGATGCAACATTGACTATATGACCTGATTTTTTACTCAGCATTGACGGAAGAAAATTTTTGATACAGTAAACCATTCCAAAATAATTTGTCTCCATTTGTGATTCTATCTCATCAATACTAAGATCAATTACAGAACCATAAATTGCAAAACCAGCATTATTTACTAGTATGTCTATAGAATCAAATTTTTCTAAAATAGCTTTTGACATTTGTTTTACCTGATCTTTTTTAGAAACGTCACAGGAATAAACAAGTACAGTTACATTGAATTTTTTTAATTCATCTGCAATTTCATCAAGCTTGCCTTGTCTTCTTGCAACCAAAATTAAATTAGCACCATGTTTTGCAAATTCTATAGCAGATTCTCTACCAATTCCAGATGATGCACCAGTAATTAGAACAATTTTATTTTTGAAATCCACAAATCAAAAAAATTGTTTAAAGATAAAGTGGTTTCTATTCGGTAAATACTGTATAACAAGATTCTATGAGGGCTGAGATTTTGGTATTTTACTCAAGGCTAATTTTACTAAAAGTAGCCACGTAATCACAATTGGAACATAGTATGTTGCAATTCTCCAACCAATTACTGCATCCCATGCTACAACTCCTTCTGAAATTTCAAATGCAAAAGGATCTAAATTATTGATATACGCTACAATTCCAAATTCGGCTAAACCAGAACCGCCTATAGTGATTGGCAAGTTCCCAATTGCATTTGCTCCCATAACTGCCATGATAGAGTCAAATGCATTAATCACAAAACCTGTTCCCATTGCAATAATCATAAATGAGATACCATAAAATGACCATGATACAAGTGAAAACAAAAATGAAATAGTAAAGATTTTTTTAGATTCGGAGGTTTTTAGATTTTCTCTACTCATTGTGCATACCTCTTCCATCCAGATGTTTGTTTTCATTATTGCTCTAGTACCTTTTTCTTTTCCAAATCTTTTGACAAGATTTTCAAATACTTTAGGAACTTGGAATGTATGTTTAGATGAAAGAAAGAACATTATCATCCACAAAGATGTAATTATAATACTAGTACCTAAAATTACAGCCCCCACTACATATGCACCGTTTAACAATGCAATGACGCCTGCTATCATAGACAACAAACCTGCAGCAAACACTTCAGTTACAATATCCATAATTGCAATCCATGCTGCTTTTGCAGGTGCAACTCCTTTTTTGTGTAGATAGTAAATTACTACAAATTCAGCTCCAACAAACATTGGAGTTGTAAATTTGATAAATTCACTACCAACTCTGACACCAATTAATTTAAAAAAAGAGTCAAAGTTTCCCAGATATTTTCTTGTAATATATGCAAATTTGACTCCTTGAATGCCAAGCTTGATCATCATGGCAACAATTGCGCCTACAAATGGAAATAATCCGATAGCCAATACATCTTCTAATTTTATATCAAACTGAATAGCAATGATGATAATAGGAATTAAGGTAATTGGGATAGCTACTAGTCGCCAGTTCATCTGATATTTTTTTTGAGGAATCAAATATGAAAGTTGATTAATTATCTAGTCGCCAGAAAGACAAGTTACGGAATTAGGCGTGAGATATCATATATGATCAATGCTATTTCTGATTTTGAAGTTCCTGTTTGACTTCTTCAAACAAGGAATCCAGCATGTCAAAGTCTGAAAGGTTTCTTTCTTGTAGTAATTTTATGACCAAATCTTTGAGATAAGCCTCCTTTTCAGATGTACTTTGAATCACAAAATGAATATTATTTGATCAGTTAAAGATCAGATGGAACTTTTTCATGTTATTTGATACCAATTTGGTATATCTAGAGAATAATAAGAAAACAAGCTAGTTTGAAATATAAGCAAAGAGGGAAAATTAGACGGATTGAAAACAATTTTTGTTTCCGGTACTGCCGGTTCAGGAAAATCATTACTTACATCAAAACTAAATGAATATTATACAACAAATGGATCATTTGCGGCAGTTTTGAACTTAGATCCAGGTGTAGATACTATACCTTACACTTGTGATATTGATGTTAGAGATTATGTAGATTATGTATCAATTATGCAACAGTATGAACTTGGTCCAAATGGTGCTATGGTAATGGCAAATGATCTAATAGCATCAAAAATTGACGATATTCAAAATGACATTAACAAAGTAAACCCAGATTATTTGATTGTGGATACACCAGGTCAAATTGAATTATTTGCATATCGTTCCAGTGGACGTTTTCTGGTAGAAAATATTTCTTCAGAAGAAAAAACTAGTATTTTTATTTTTGATGGTGCACTAGTTACCACTCCAGTAAATTTTGTATCAATTGCACTACTTGCAACATCAATAAGATTACGTTTGAATTTACCTGCAATTAATGTTTTAACAAAAACAGATCTTATTGGAGATAAGATAAAAGATATTCTTGAATGGTCATCAAATTTAAAAACATTAGAAAATGCTATTGGTAAAGAAGCAGACGGAGACACATATACATTGACTACAAACATTTTACGAGGATTGAATCTTGGAGGATTTGCACAAGGGTTGATTCCTATATCAAATATCACAGGAGACGGTTTTGTAAATCTTGAAGGAGCTCTAAGCAGAATTCTTAATTTGGGTGAGGAGGTAGAAGATTAATGGTATCAAAAGTTACAGTCAAAGCACCATCTTCTACAGCAAATTTGGGTCCAGGATTTGATGTTTTTGGATTAGCAATTGATGCATTTTATGATACAGTCACACTAACTAAGATAAAAAATGGAATTACAATAGTTACTGAAGACAATATTCCAACAAATCCAGAAAATAATACTGCAGGGTTAGTTGTGAAAAATATGAAAAAAAAATTTAGAATCAAAGATGGTGTTGAAATTAGAATCAAAAAAGGAATTCCTGCAGGATTTGGAATGGGAAGTAGTGCTGCATCAGCAGCAGCAACTGCTGTCGCTTTTGATAAATTGTTTGGATTAAAGCTTGATGGCAATGTTTTAGTAGAGTTTGCAGGATCTGGAGAAAAAGCAAGTGCAGGAACAATTCATTACGATAATGTTGCAGCTTCTGTTTTAGGAGGTTTTGTAATTGTAAAAACAAATCCGTTGGATGTAATTAGAATTAATCCACCGACAAATCTCAGAATGTGTGTTGCTGTTCCAAAAATTGAGGTTCCAAAAAAGAAAACAAAAGTATCAAGAGGTGTAATTCCAAAAAATGTGAAATTAATAGATAGTATATCCAATTTATCAAATGCTGCAGCAATTGTAGTTGGATTCATGAAAAAGGATCCACAAATGATTGGAAATTCAATTAAAGATGTGATAGTTGAACCTGCAAGGCAACATATGATTCCAGGATTTATCAAAGTTAAAGAAAATGCCATTAAGGCAGGCGCACTAGGTGTTACGATAAGTGGTGCAGGACCATCAGTTATTGCGTTTTCAAAAAGTTCAGCTGATTTGAAAAAGATTAGTTTAGCAATGTCTAGAGGATTTGCATCGGCAAATACAAAATGTCAAACCATAATTTGTAAACCTAGTAAGGGTGCAATAGAAAATAGGAAATAAGCATTGAAAAGAGCTGTTATTGTTTTTAGTGGAGGTATAGATTCTGTTTGTGCAGTTTCATATTTGAAGTCAAAATATGAGTTATACGGAATTACATTTTCATATGGACAGAAAGCAGATAACGAGATTGTAGCTGCCAAGTATTTTGCAAAAAAATTAGGATTAAAACAACATAAAATAATAGACATTAGTTTTATGAAAGATTTGTATGGCAATTCTAATGTTTTAACAAGTACAAAAAGAAAGATTCCTAGTAAATTTGAATATTCAATTGTTGTGCCAATTAGAAATGCTGTTTTTTTATCAATAGCTTCTGCTTGGGCTTTTACGCTTAATGCTTCATTAGTTGTATATGGTGCCCATACTGGAGACAAACATTACCCTGATTGTAGACCAAATTTTGCAAAAAAACTAGAAACTGCATTTAATCAAGGAGAAATTGATGGGATTGAATCAAAATTACGTAAAGGTATTGAAATCTGGTCTCCATATCGCAAAGGATTATCAAAAAGTGATCTACTAAAATCAGGAATGAAAATTTTAGGTAATTCTATTTTTAAGACATGGAGTTGTTATTTGAATAAAAAATATCATTGTGGAGTTTGTGAGTCTTGTAATAATAGAAAAATTGCATTTCAGAAAGCTGATATCATAGATAAAACAAAATATCTCAAATAAGTTTAGTAGCTATTTCTGAGAATTTTCTTTTTTAGTATAAAACCTCTAATTCCAATATACCAAACTAAGAAAATTCCTCCAACTATTCCCATAAAAACATAATTTTGAACTTCTGGAGTAAGTCCATCTATTGAATCAGTGATTTTACTTGACGTCAACATCGAAAGTGCAATTACGATTATACATTCAATTGCATACCATGTCCAATTAGGCCATGATTCTTTTGGAATGTGAATATACGGATTTGCACCCATATTTGTGATCAAAAATATTGATTATTTAATTTTTCAGTATTGTTTATAGTGGCAAATCGGAGGCACGTTTTCTAATTAGTGACATTATACCTGCTTTTTCCTCTTTATTTTCATAAATTCCTCTAAATGCCGATGAAGAAAGTGTTGCATCATTTTTCACACCACGCATTTTCATGCAGAGGTGTTCTGCATCAGCTAATACCACTACTCCTTTTACTCCTTGAGAATGTAATTCATCAGCAATATTTTTTGTTAGTCGTTCTTGAATTTGTAGTCTTTTTGAGTATTTTTCAACTAGTCTAACTAGTTTTGATATTCCAAAAACTCGACCATTTGGAGAATATGCGATATGGATTTTTCCATAAAATGGCAACATATGGTGTTCGCACATTGAATAGAATTGAATATCGCGAGCAATAACAACATCAGAGTCTTCTGAGAATTGTACAGATAATTCTGAATCAGAATCATATCCGCCAAAGATTTCTTTGTACATATTTGCAATTCTCTCTGGAGTTTCTCGTAATCCTTCACGTGTAGGATCTTCTCCAACTTCAATAATTAATTCTCTAATGAGTTTTTTTACTCGTTCTTTATCCATTTGATATTCTCACACAATTTTTCTAGTATTTGAACCTAATCTGGTTTTTAGGCAGGTGCTAATGTTATGGGGCACCAATAAATTTGTGTAATTGAGGAACTACTTTGACATCAATGTAATGAGGATATACTAGATCATACAAATCCAGTAAAAGATCCAATGATGGTTCTGAAATACCATATGTTGGTTGAATGATAAATCCATCAATGTCATCTTTAGATACAATCATAAAAATTTCTTTCACTAATTTCTCAAATTCATTTAATTGAGTTTTTGAACTAACCACAATTTTGATGTAAGTTATTTTTTTTGCTTTTACAGATGATTGAAGACATTTCATTGTGTGACCAATTAATTTCTCATAATGTTTAGAATCAACAAAATCAGAGTCTTTTGTTTTGAATTCAATTTTAACAATATCAATAAAAGGCAAAACATGGTTAAATCTATCAATATCAAAACATGATGATTCAAGATAAGTTGGAATCTTTTTGTCTTGAATGTGTTTTGCAAGTAATGCTACTGCCTCATGTTGAATTAATGGATCACCTCCTGTAAAATTCACTTTATAGGTTTGATTTTTTAAATTAGAATCAATTAGATGATTTGCATCTTCAATTGAATACTCGATACCAGAATCTAATGGAAGAGATTCTTTGGTATCACAATAAAAACAAGTAAAAGGACATCCAGCAAGTCTTACAAAGAGAGTCTTTGTGCCATAAAGAATTCCTTCGCCTTCAACTGATGTAAATATTTCAAATAATCTTACTTTCAAGTAATAATAGTAATTTTTTTCATTATTTATTCAATGAGTTTCTAATGCATTACTGGGTCTTTTGTGTAAAATAATCCAGAGATAAAGAAGATCACCCCTAAGATTCCAATTGTACTTCCTACAAGCTCTACTTGATTTTGAAAATCTCCTTGGATTGGAGCCCATAACCAGGCCATTAAAGCACCTACAATAATCATAGGAATACCTACACCAGCAATAATTGCTTTAGAAGCCATGTTCAATATTGATTAGAAAATGTATATGAATTTTATGATAATATATCAAAGAGATTTTTTGATTTCTTCTAATTGTTTTGCCAGATCTCGTAAAAGTTCGTTAGCAGTTTCAAAGTTACCATCATTCAAATTTTGTTTGATTCTTTGAAGCATATCTCTAGCATCAGTCAAATCATCCTGATCTATTTCATCTATTTGAGATAATGTTAATAGATTTTTTTCGATTTGTAAAACTCTAGATTCAAGTCTATCATTTTTTGTTAATTCAAATTGATCCTTTATTGACATAATTTTTCTAATTTCTTGAATAATATCACTTGGATTTTCTGCAGAAGATAGATTTTCTTTGGCAGTTTCTAATTTTTCAATAATTTCATCTGAAACTCCCTGTTTTTTGGCATTTTCAATTAATCTATCTAGTTGTTCTAGATATTTTTGGGCATATTCATTAGCACGTTGAGATTCTTGTTGTGATGCTGCCTTACGAATACTGTTATTCAGTTCTGCAACAGTTTCTTTGATTTTACTTATAGTTTCAACTGTTTGAGTAAATTGATTATCATTGATCTGTTGTCTTGCTTTGATAAACAATGTATCTAATTCAGAAAAATCAATTATAGTATTGTATTTTTCAGCAATTGTTTTAAGACTATCAACATACACGTGTAATCTTTGAAGATCATTAGATGGATCTTTGGCGATGTCTCTGGTATCTTTAGACTCAGTTGTAGATGCAACACTAGATGAATTATCAGGTGTTGTTAAATGTCTAGATATTTCTTTAAAAAATTTCATTGCTGAAAGAAAATGCTCTTTTGCAGAGACAGTGTCATCATTTTTTAGTGCCTTTTCTAAAGCAATGACTTTTTTTGCTCCCTCTTCAAATAATACCTTAACATTATCTGATGAATCATTTGATATTTGATTCTGAATTTGTTCTTGAGCACGTTTTGCAATCTTTAGAAGGATTGCAGGATCATCTGCAGCATACACATTGTTTATCACACCTCCAAAAGCCATGCTTAAAACTAAAACCAATAAGCCAAATATTGTTATAGTTTTCATTCTTCTTCCTCCAAATCTTTCTTTAATTTGATAAGATTTTGTAAATCTTTTTTAGATATTTCTATAACACATTGTCTTTCTAATCGTTTTACTGCTCTCCACATAGTAGTTCTAGGTTGCAAGAATTTTTTTCGTAATTCACTTTCTAAAGCTTGTCCACCATTTTCAGAAATGAATTTAATTATTTCTTTATCATCTTCACGCATTTCAGGTCGGAAATTAAAAATTGTTTCAGATTCACTCAAGTTAGTTTCATTTAATGGAGTTTCAATGGAATCGTTTTTAATTTGTAATTCTGTAGTTGCTTCAGTTTGTATAACCGGTAAAGATTTAGTATGTTTTCGTTTAATCATAATAATTCCTGCTGCAATAGCTGCTATGATAGGTGCCCCAATTAGAGCTGTTGTTGATATATCAATTATTGGTTGTTCAATTATAGTTGAAGGTGTTGTTGGAATAGTAGGTGTACTAAAAATATAATTTATTTCAGATAAACCTGTACCAAGTTCAAGTTTAGTTTGATCATTTACTATATCCATGGTTAATGGAAGTGCATCCATTCCAACAATAATAGAATTTGGAGGCATTAATACAGAATAATTAATTGGTGAATCAAGTGAAAAAGTCCAAACTCTTCCATCTTTTGAAATTAAATCATGAATATCATAATCAATTGTAACAGATGAGGAACCGAAAGTATCAATCCTTGCTTTGCCACCGATTATTTCACTAGATAACAAAAACCCATTTTCACCAACTACAACAAAATTATCAATAGATGGGCCAAATAGATTTACTTCAAAATCAGGTTCTAAAGGATCTACATCAATTTGAGTAGAGATGTGTACGGAACCATCTGAGTATAGAGTGAGATCAAGCATTCGAGTAGAACTGAATGAGAACTGAATAGGCATCGTTAGTGCAACTACAATTAAGCCAGCGATTATCAAAGGTGTCTTAACCATTGTTTCGAGGATACCATCAGTCCTTACAAAAAGCATTCCATCTTCTACAAGAAGAAGTTCTTTCCTATGAATTGGTACGATTTTTGGGTTCATGGGATCAATACCTAAGATTCATGCTTTCGACGAGTCCCTGAAATCTCTTAAATTCCTGGAAAAACTGGAGTCCTTTTTCAGTAATCAGAAAGACTCTGTTCCTGTCATTTTTGACGGATTCGACTAAGCCTGCTTCTACCAGTTTCTCACATTTGTCTAGTACTGCATAGTGAGATAGGTTGGCTTTGCGAGATATTGCAGATACAATGACTCCACCACGACCGCCATCAGCAGTTACGTCTAAGATATCACCCATTATGCCCATTTCGGACCTGTATTGTTGTTTTGACATGCTTTAGTATACAACAATGTAGTTTATGAGGGACATTTTGAAACTTCATAGCGGAACGCAAAGCGGAACAGCTATTTCAACAACAAAAATACCACAATTTTATGAAAAATGGTTTTTTAAGAAAAATATCAAAGAAAATCACGCCTAGAAATTTGACTGAAAAAAGAATAATTTTTGTGAAAAACAAGCATTTTGTGGATTTTATAAAAAATATTCATTTTCTGCAAGTTTTGACTGTTTTGAAAGAAATTTAGTATATAAGGAACAGGATAATTCCTCTTCGTTCCTAATCTATCACGTCAACAATATATGCATATGATAAAACTTCAACCACGAACTATTAGTGGAATAATAACTCTATTGATGCTTTGTGCGTCTTCATTATCTATAACATATTCATTTGCAGAGATAAGTGATGGTCAAAATGAATGCATAATTCCAAAAAATACCGAAAATGACAGACTTGAAGGAATTCTTGTTGAGAAAATGGTCAATGGAAATCTAGAAGTACGTCATTATGCGTTGCCTGATGAATTTTCAAAAAAGGATATACAAGAAATGATGTCATTTGATAAAGAAATATCGTGGGCATATGTGAATTACAAAACATATCATTCAGGAATAGTACTCTTTGATGGAAAAACACTAAAAATTAGTAATAGTTTATTGGAGGTTTCAACAAATGACTCATTAAATCTTGTAAAAATACAAGATGACTTGGAATTAAGTGAAAAATCTGATAATTTCAATGTAGAAATACCCAGGACTGTTTCTAGTGAAGATCTAAGTTACAAAGTCGTGTTTTCTGGAAAAATTGGGGAGCCATCTGAAAACAACACATTTCTTGTTTCCCATATCAATTCTGTATTGATTCCTGAAATGGCTCAAAATACCTTGGTCTCCAATATGGAGAAGCAAGCCATAAATTCTGAAAAATTAATTGATTCCAATCAAGAAATCAGAAATCCAATATCGAGGATATAATCATCAATTTTCTTTTATTGACTAAAAATCATTCACAAGGTCAGCTTTGGGATGCATAGTAACTTTTTATTCCCATTTTGAAAAGTAATCATAAAATGTTTGATAAATTCAAAAACGATGGTGGAGAAATGGTAGAGGAAAGAAGGGAAAATAATAACGCTGAAGAATCAAGCTCTGTAATAGAATCATCTAGTGAAATTGGAATTGGAGAATTAATGGGAAAACGGGCAAAATTAGAAGAAGCAATAGATTATGTTGGTTTAATGATAAAAAATCTCAAGGATAAAAGAACCATACTTGAAAAAGATATTGAAGAAGAATCAGTTGATATTAAGAATCTTAAAGAAAAACTTCAGAAGGTTAGTGAATACATAGATGAAGAAAGTAGAGGAATTAAAGAGCTTGCCAATAAGAGACAGCAAGTAGAAAACGAAGCTGATGAAGTAGGATCAATTATCAATACTTTACGAGAGCGACTTTCAGGAGTTGACAGAATTATTGATAATGAAGGTAATAGAGTTAAGAAAATTAAAGAGTCAAGAGATTCTATAGATAATTAAAATTTTAGTGTTAGAGAAATTTAGTGCTCGTTGCCGTATAACTGTCTGTAGGAACAGAAGGGAACATTTGCCCTGTAGAACTTTCTGCAACAGCAGCTGCTTCTTTTAAGATTCTTTCAGATTCTGCATTAGTGGTTGCATCAATTCCAAATGCTGCATCTCCTGAGAAACTTTCTGTCATAAAGCCACCAAGCATTTCTGCCATTTGACCAATTTCTTGTTCAGCTCCTGGCATTATTTTTCCAAGAGATGATTTTAGATTTTTCATCAGTCCCATTGTTGGCATGATTGCAACTACAGTATCACCTAAATCACTACATGTAGTTAGTCGTAATTCAATTTGTTCTAATGCTATTCTAGCATTACTCAAAATTTTGGTAACTTTTCTCACTTCAGCTAATTCATTTCCAAGAACTTTACTAGTTTGAATATCATGTTTTTGTGTAGCATCCACAATTCGTTGGAATAATTTTGCATCTCGTTCTTGTAAATTTGTAAGCATTGAATCTAATTTTTGAATTTGTAGTTGTAATTTTTTAATTCCTTGTTGAACTCGTGGTTTTAATGCACCTTTTGGTTTTATTGTATCATTAATTTTTTCAGTAACACTTGGCTTTGGCTGTTTATTCCATTTACTGGATAAATTAGGCATGATTTTGATATTAGAATATGTACTTAATTTCCGATGTGAAAAATGGTTCACAGGAGATTAAAAATAACTAAGTAAAACTAGATTTCAATAGATTCAATTTTGAAAGAAACTTGAATCTAGTAAATAGTTGAACATTTAGATTTACTTCATTTTATCTTTAAATTATATAATGAACAAAAAAATTTGAGGCTCAAGGATTTCTTAGAACAATTATAACATTAAAAATTATAATGTAATTTATTTCTATTATTTTTTAAATATACTAAATACAGCATGATAAAATGATTAATGTTAAGGATATGTATCAATATAATTATTTTTTATTAAAACCAGGGAATTATATCAATAGTATAAAATTGATAAATTATTAGAAATGATTTTGATTCCATTAATGATCATAATTTAGATTTATCAAAAAGATAAGTTCATTATTTTAAAAATAGAAATAAAAGATTTGATATTAGATATCAATACCCTAAAAATTAGAATTTATTTTTATAATAGAATTTAGAATAGCCTTTTGTGAATAAGAAAATTATATTAATTCCCATAATAGCAATAATTATAATTATTTTTGCTAGTTTTGCATCAGATAATTCTGATGAACAGAAAAATACTGTATTTCATGTGATGCTTGCAGATTCTAGTATATACGGAAATGGGGTTTATACTGAAACGTTTACTTTGAATAAAGGAGAGTATTTTTTTAGATTTGTTCCAAATGGAAGCAGTCCAGAGATTTTATCCATAACATTAAATGGTGAAACGTTTGATTTTTCTGAAAATTTTCAGCTTGTAGGTACACCACATCAAACAGGAATTTCAGAATATTTTACATGGGAATATGATGGTCAGAAAAATATTTTGATTTCTGAGATGCAAGAAATTTCAATTACAATTGATCCAAATGGAGAAACATTAGGTTCTGTATCAGTTTACATTTTAGAAAATTAGAAGGCGTAGACCCCTTTATTGCAGAACTCTGAGAGATTTCCTCTCTTTGTCAGTTCGTTAAACGAATGATCACCTTTTTCGTTCTGCGGGGTTACGCAGTTTTAGTCTTTAGGAATTATATCCTTCGACATTAATTATTATAGTAACTATAACTATTTAAAATTTTACGTAATATTTTATATAAAAATAATATTTTTTATATAATTTTTTATAGGTAAATGTGCATTCACGGATCTATAAATTACGAATTTTTATCTAAAAACTAATGAGATTATCAGACAAAATTGCATTAGTTACAGGTGGAAGCCGAGGGATAGGATTTGCTACTGCAAAAATTTTATCAGAAAATGGAGCAATTGTAATAATTACTGCAAAAAATCATGAAAGATTAGAAAGAGCAGTACTAGAAATTCCTAATTCAACTGGAATTGCAGCTGATATTAGAAATAAAGACGAGGTAAAAAATGTTATAAATAATATTATTGAAAAATTTGGTAAACTGGATATTCTAGTAAATAATGCAGGAATATTTCCAACAATTAAACAATTACATGAAATTGATGAAGATGAATGGAATGAAGTACTTGATGTGAATCTTACTGGACAATTTAGATTTACCAAAGAAGCAATTCCTTATTTGCGGAAAACATCTGGATCAATAATTAATATTTCATCAGATGCAGGAATAAAGGCATATCAAGGATTTAATGCTGATGCATATTCAGCATCAAAAGCTGCTTTAATTATATTAACAAAATGTTGGGCACTTGAATATGCTAAAGACAAGATCAGAGTTAATTGTATTTGTCCTGGAGTAGTAGATACTGACATGACAAAACCGTTTTTAAAAACTCAAAAAGACATAGAATTTATGAATAATGAACATCCTATAGGAAGAATAGGTCAACCTGAGGAAATAGGAAAAGCAGTACTATATTTTGCATCAGATGATGCATCTTGGACTACTGGCGCAATATTAACAGTAGATGGGGGAGAATCAATAAAATGAATTCACATGAAATTAATACAGTATAGGAGCATGAAAAATAATGAAAGATAGAAAAGCAAAAGCAAAATTGATAATACTATTAGGAGTTATTTGGGTAGTTATTACATTGCCTCTTCCGTGGATAGTGAATAATCCAGAAGTATCAGTATCACAATTCAATACAATATTGGCTATCATAGGTATAATGTCGATTCCATTTATTGTTCTCGGAGTTGTATGGACGCTAAAGCCAGAACTTACAACTTAGGTAATTTCAATTGCAAGATATTCCTATTTCCAATAAGATTCCTGAATTAGATATTGCTATCAAGGCTGCAAAAGAAGCAGGAGATGCAATTCTGGAGATTTACCATGAAAATTATAAGACATCCATAAAAAATGATGACTCCCCAATAACAGATGCGGATCTGAAAAGTAATGTAATTATCAAAAAAATTCTTTCACAGACAGAACATAAAATTTTATCCGAAGAGGACAAAGATGATCTTGATAGATTATCAAAAGAAATGCTTTGGATAGTAGATCCGCTTGATGGAACTTCTGATTTTATTGATAAGACGGGTGAATTTACTGTAATGATTTCTTTAATTAAAAATAAAAAACCAATTCTTGGAGTAATTGGATGGCCTACAGAAAAAACATTGTTTGTAGCACAAAAAGGAAGTGGGGCGTTCAGATATTCAAATCAAGAATGGAGAAAAATATCTGTAACCCAAATATCCGAAATTACAAAATGTAGAACAATTGGATCAAGACACCATTTATCAGAGAAGGAAAAATCATTTATTAAAAAACTAGGCATTAAAGATTTTACAAGTATTGGAAGTTCATTGAAAGTTGGAATGATTAGTTCAGGGGAAGCTGAAGCATACATTACAACTACAAATAAAATGAAAGAGTGGGATTCAGCTGCATCGTATTGCATTATTTCAGAAGCTGGAGGGAAAATGACAGACATGTTAGGAAATGATCTTACGTACAATAACGAAGATGTATATCATCAAAATGGGATTCTGGCAACTAATGGACTAATTCATGACAAAATAATTGAAGAATTTAAAAAATTAGAGTAAGTTTCTTCCTTTCAGGAAGTCCTTGACTTTGTTTGCACTGTCTTCAAGTGATTCATGTTCAGTATCAATTATCAAATCTGCTTTTTCAGGAGCTTCATAAGGATCATCAATTCCTGTAAATCCTTTGATTTCTCCTTTTCTTGCCTTGGCATACATACCTTTGACATCTCTTTCTTCACATTTTTCTAATGAACATTTTACATAACATTCTGCAAACTGATCACCTGCATTGATAATTTCTCGAGCAGTTTCTCTGTTCTCAATATATGGAGATACAAGAGACACTGCACTTGGAACGCCATGTTTTAACAAAAGTTTGGCCAAATGAGCAACTTTTTTGTTATGTTCATCACGTCCTGCTTTTGAAAAATCTTTTGGTGAGAACCATTCTCTTAGTTCATCGCCGTCAAGCATCGCCAAATTTGGGATATATTTTTGCAAATCTTTTACGATGGTAGTCTTACCAGAACAAGGAAGACCAGTCATCCAAAGAATGAAAGGTTTCATAAACAAAATATTTGAATAACCCATAAAGAGTTTACGTTAATTTCTAGCCCAAGGTTGATTTTCCAAATAATCAATCTCAGCAATAAGTTCATCTACTTTTTTTACTATGGCAAAAACTGATCTGTATTGTTCATACATTTCAGTTTCTTCTTCTTTTGATAAAATATTAGCTTCTGCATCATCAAAGAATTTGTTTTCTTTGTTAAGATGATCATTTAGAAATATAGCGTATGTTCTCAAATATCTTGATACAGGTTCTTCTGCATCTTCTCCATCTTTCCACCTTTTTAGATGATGTGATATTTGTCTGGCAATATTTCTTCCAAATTCATGTTCTATCATAAATTTTCTAATTTCTTCTTTCAATGTATCATAACTTGCAACACATGGAAAATACGAATCTTCTTCTCTCGAATGATGAATAGAATCAACAAATTCTGAAATTACTATAGTAATTTTTGTTAGATCTGCAAATGGAATTTTAGTGCCTTTGTATAATTCTTCAGAACATTTTAAAACTATTTTTTCGAGACGACGAACTTGATCATGATCTGCACGTAGTTGATTTGTTGCACTCACAATAATGATTTTTGTATATGTTATTTAAAATCAATTACAGAGTTGAAATTATCAGATTTCCGTGTAAAAATAGAATTCAGATTATAAATCAAGTGATTCTTTGAGACCTTTGTACCTGTTTCTGATAGTTACTTCAGTAACATTTGCAGCTTCTGCAATATCTCGCTGAGTCTTGTCCTCGCCATTTTTCACACATGATAGGTATAGTGCTGCAGCTGCCAATCCCATTGGATCTTTTCCTGCAGATACCTCATTTTCTTGAGCTAGTTTCAATACTTGAGTTGCGTATCTTTTTGTTTTCTCTGCAATTCCAATTCTACTTGCAATTCTTGCAACACATTGAATTGAATCAGTTACTGGCATCTTCAAATCTAGTTCTTTGACTAGTAATCGATAACATCTTGCAATGTCTTTTCTTTTGATGTTAGCTGCTTCTTCTACATCTTTTAGATTTCTTGGAGTTGCAGTATCACGACATGCTGCATAAAGTGCAGATGCCATCAAAGCAGAAATAGAACGTCCTCTAACCAGACCTTTTTCAAGTGCCTTTCTGTAAATGTAAGCTGCTTTTTCAATTACTGCATCAGAAATTGCTAGCTTGTCTTTTAGTCTGTTTAATTCACTAAATGCTTGTCTAAAGTTTCTATCAACTGGTTCATGAACCTGACTTCTACTATCCCAAGTTCTAAGTCTTTCAATTGTACTTTTCATCGACGCTGTAAGTGGTCTGCCAGAAGCATCCTTGTTTATAGGATTGATAATTGTTGCAAGTCCCATGTCATGCATTGTTAATGATGTTGGTGCACCAGCTCTTGCTTTGTTACCACCTTCATCTTGTGTGAAAGATCTCCATTCTGGACCAGCCTCTTGTAATTTCTCAGTAATCACAAATCCACATTTGGAACAAAACATTTCTCCAGATTCAGTATCAGTGACTAGTTTTCCTTGAGCACATCTAGGACACAGTTCTTTTGTTTTACTTGCCATGTATGATTCTGGAATTCTGCATTACTTGGTATTTATTAATCATCAACTTTTTTTCTTAAAATTAGGCATAAAAATAACCATAAGCTATCAATTAAAATGAAATTACAATTATAATTTTCCTTTGATAGCCTGAATGTATTTTTCATTATACTGATTAAATAGTTGGATTTTATTTTGAGCTAGAGCCATTGCACCGGGCCTGCTATTTATGTGAGCCTCAGCAATTTTTTGCTCTTCTAATAGTTTTTCAAGATTTTCTTTTGATTGTGATGTTAGTTCATCAAGTAAAGTTGCAAGTTCTTTTTCAAAAATATCTCTAATGTCAGGAATTGCAGGAGGATCAGCACCAATAATTTCTTTAGTTGTAACCTTTCCGAATACTTTCTTGTTTAACTCTAACAACAATAAAAAACAGAATTGGTGCTATAAATTTAATTTCATTTATGAAAAATTTGAAAAAGTGAGTGCAGTGCAATCAAAGATTTTATCTTTAGTAATTTTATTCGAGTATTGTGACTTATTGTATAGGCAAATGCAAAAGATACAAGGCTCTCAAGCCAACAGAAATTGGCAGATATGCTGCTGGACAGAAAAGATGTAATTATTGTGAAATATTTGTAGAATTTGATGGGATTATTTGTCCCTGTTGCAATAGACAACTAAGGTGTCTACCAAGAAGTAGAAAGGGTAAAGAAAAATATCTAGAACAAATTATAAGATGACTAAATCACGCCTAAGAATTAAAGTGTTATTTATAAGAAAACAGTGTAATGAAGATTAATGGCAATTCCAGCAGACGTTGAAGAATTTGTTGAGAAACATATCAAATTAATGATATCTCAGACTGAAACATATTTACCATTTATCAGAATTGCATTTCCATATTCAAATAATATAGCTGACGGTGTTTACAATCTAATTATTGGTAGTGCATTATCCATATTCATAAATCAGTTTGCAATGAAAATGAAATATCCAACTGCAGACGATTTTACAGATTTTGGAAAAATTGCTATCAAATATAGAGATCAGGTAGATCAATTTTTTAAATAGTTTAAGCTATTTCGCCTAGAAAATGTACAGTGTTATTTGTTACGACAACAGTTCTATCTTTTGGTACATGGTATAATTTTTTTGAACCGTTTGAAGATTGAATGATGAGTTTTGAAAATGGATCTTTAATTGATTTGTAAAGAATACCTTTCTCACCTACTGACTGAGACCAATGAGTTCCTTGAATAAAAGAAATTGTTTGGAATTTTATAACCTGATATGAATAGACCATTTCTAATTAATTATTAATAATTGCACTCATTAATGACTTTCCTCCAATCAATGCTGCAATTGACAAGCCAATATTAGCGACTATATTGATTGCAAGTGTTCCATAGTGATGATTCTCAAGTAGGTTAGTTGAATCAAGAGCAAATGATGACATTGTAGTAAGTGAACCACAAAATCCCACAGCTGCAAAAAGAGAATATCTTCCATCTAAATGCCAATATTGTGAAACTACAACAAACACTCCAAGAATAAATGCTCCAAGTACATTTACTATCAAAACATTGAGTGGTAATGTATTGAAGAGTAGTGGAGATTCTGTAACTTTGTATCTTAGAAATGCTCCAAGTACTGAACCTGCTGCAAGAAAAACAAATTCTAAACCTTTCATTTACTCATTATAGATTAATGGCATTATTAGTGCTATTTGTAAGGATTAATGTTCAATTTACGCCTATCTTGTTTTGATTTAGAAATACATGTCAATAGTTTTTATAGGTTCAATATTTCTCTCAGACTGAATGACGTTAAAGTTAAGATGTGAAGATTATGGTTTTGAATGTGAATACATTCTAGACGAAGAAAAAACTGTAGGTCTTTTAGAGAAACTAAGAAATCATTTTGAAGAAGAACATGGAATTGATTATACTATCGAGGCAGTTACTCAAATGATTACAAATCGAGGCCATTCTTTAGAATCAATTAAGAAATAATTGAATTTATTCAAGAAAATCTAATAAATAAATTATTTTTAAAAATTACAAGTTAATTGTATTAGTAAATATTTTTTCAAATAAAACATCTTTCATTTTATTTACCAATTCCATAATTACATGAATTTGTTCCATTGTTATTTCTTTAAGATTTTGAATAGAATCATTAAGTTCTGATATTTTAGATTCTAATCTTGATTTTTCATTTTTAAGAGATGATATTTGATTTTGAAGGTTATTATTTTCTTTTTTTAGTTTGTCATTTTCATCAGTTAAACGTTGTATTTTATCTGAATCAGATTCTTTTGGAAAGGGATCAGGTATAGGTGTAGGATCTGGCATTCGAATTGGTTCTGGTGCAGGACTTGGTTGAGGGATTTGTGGTGGTTCAGGTTCTTGTTCTGTTTCAAATGCTAAAATAATTTGGATAAAACTAAAAGAGAGTAATATTACCGCTATGCCAAAAACAAGACTTGTTTTCATCTATTTCTCAGATATGCTAAAGATAATTTTGTATATGAATATGATTATTTGAGAATGGAATTATTTGTAGAAATCAGGTTCTTGATCTCTTTTTTGTTTTGGAAGATCTTCCATAACAGCTTGAACTACTTCATTGTGATTGTATGTTAAATGCCTAAGAAATTTTGCTGATTCATCCGCTCTAGTTTTTTCATCAGCAAATAGCATTTCAGGACTACTTAATTCATTCATCATAACATTGCATTCTTTGCAAGGTTCAAAATCTAGATAGAGTTTCATAATTTTACGTCATTTTTCTTAGTATTTAGACTATTTTATGGATTGAATGGGAGGATCCTCTTTCTTTCTAGGCTTGACTTTATCCACTGCATCAAGAAGATCTTGTTGAGTAATTTTGATCTCTTTAATATTTTCAGATTTACCGCCAACATATCTTTTCAGAGCAGCAAGGGCTGCCCTGTTTGCTACAGCAGCAATTTCTGCACCACTAAAACCATCAGTTATCTCTACTAGTTTTGTAATATCCACATCACTTTCTAGTGGCTTCTTTTTTGTATGAATCTCAAAGATGTGTTTCCTTCCTTTAGAATCAGGATTTGGAACTTCGATAATTCTGTCAAATCTACCTGGTCTTAGTAGTGCTTCATCTACAATATCTAATCTGTTTGTTGCTCCAATTATCAAAACATTATGCAATTCCTCTAATCCATCGATCTCAGTCAAAATTTGAGATACCACATTTTCTGTAACATGCGAATTTGATCCTCCACTACTTCTTCTAGGAACAAGTGCATCAACTTCATCTAAGAAAATAATACAAGGTGCAGCTTGTCGTGCTTTTCTAAAAATTTCTCTGACTCCTTTTTCAGATTCACCAACCCATTTTGATAGTAGTTCAGGACCTTTGATGCTGATAAAGTTAGACTCTGTCATTTTTGCAAGTGCTTTTGCAATCAAAGTTTTTCCTGTACCAGGTGGACCATGAAGTAATATTCCCTTTGGAGTTTCTATATCAACATAATCATAGGCGTCTTTGTATTTTAATGGCCATTCAATTGCTTCGCGTAATTCTTCTTTTAGTTCATCCAAGCCACCTACATCATCCCAACTAACATTTGGAGTTTGGACTTGGACTTCTCGTAGTGCGCTTGGTCTGACTTCTTTTAGTGCTTCTCTAAAATCTTCACTGGTAATTTGGATTTTTTGTAGTATTTCTGATGATATTTTTTCTTCATCAAGATCAATCTCAGGAAGAATTCTACGAAGAGCTCTCATTGCAGCTTCTTTGGCTAATACTTCTAGATCAGCTCCTACAAACCCATGTGTGATCTTTGAGATTTGTTTAAGATCTACTTTTTCTTCAATTGGCATACCACGTGTATGAATTGATAAAATATCGAATCTTCCTTCATTATCAGGAATTCCAATTTCAATCTCTCTGTCAAATCTACCTGGTCTTCTAAGAGCAGGATCAATAGAGTCTGGTCTGTTAGTAGCTGCAATAACTACAACTTTTCCTCTAGACTTCATACCATCCATCAATGTTAACAATTGAGAAACTATTCTCTTCTCAAGTTCACCTGATACTTCATCTCTTTTTGGAGCAATAGAATCAATCTCATCAATGAAGATTATACTAGGTGCATTTTCTTCAGCTTGTGAGAAAATTTCTCTGATTCTTTCTTCACTTTCTCCATAGTGCTTACCCATAATTTCAGGGCCACTAAGTGAGATAAAATGAGCATTAGTTTCACCAGCTACAGCTTTTGCAAGCAGTGTTTTACCTGTACCAGGTGGACCATATAATAAAACACCTTTTGGAGCATCAACGCCTATTTTCTCAAATAATTCTGGATGTCTCATGGGTAATTCAACCATTTCACGGATTTTTAGAACCTCGCGTTTCAAACCTCCAAGTTCATCATAAGTTACTCTAGGTACAGATGAATCAATTGCTTTTGTCATCGCACCGAGTTTGAAGATTGTCTCTTCAGTAACAATTACTGGTTTTGATGGTTTAGTATTAGTTATTACAAATTGAACTCGTCCACCCATCTGTGTGTTCAAAGAAATTGAATCTCCAGTAGTAAAGACATGGTTGAGATAGTTGTAAGTCATGTATTCTTGTAATCCTTCAGCTGCAATTTTTTCTGTTGGAGATAAAACAATTTGTTCGGCATTTTCAGCTTCTACTGATTTTATTGAAGTTTTATCACCAATTCCAGCTCCAATATTTTGTCTTGTTATTCCATCTATTTTGATAATTCCTGAACCATATTCCTCGGGTGAACCAGGCCATAGTTTTACATGTGTTTTTTTATTATATGCTAACTCTAAGATTTGGCCAGTACTCCATTTTTGATCCTCAATAATTTTAGGATCAATAATCGCTCTACCTTTTCCAACATGTTGTTGTGGGATTTCATCTACTTTTAAAACAATTTCACTCATATTATTATCTCAAAAAAGTTGAGAGGTTATTCGACCTCCACTTTTTTGCCTTTTGGTTTTTCTTCTTCAACTAACTTGAAAGTTATTTGTAGAATTCCATTTGTGTATGAAGCTTTTGCAGAGTTCTCATCTACTTTGTGTTGTATAGGAACTTTTACATGATATTTTTTATTATCACGTTCTGCTGAAAGATCAACTGTCTTGTTTTCAACAAGAATTTTGACATCAGTTTTTTCAACTCCAGGCATTTCAACTATAAGTTTTACCACCTTTTCTTTTTCGTCGACAATTGTGTCAACTGGTGGTTCTCGTGTATCAGAAGTTGGAAGTAAACCAGGTTTAACGTTTCCATACTCCTTTACAACAGGTTTTCCATCTGGACCAACGGTCATCGTATAACCGTAATAATATGGACCAGATACAGAACCTCCCTTGAATTCCTCAAAAATGTCATCTATGTTGAAAAAAGAGTTTGACATTCGTTTGAAGATTCTATCAAATTCGCTATCAAAGAACATTGTCATATTTATCTACTATATGTAATATTTATTACATTATATAAAGATTATGTGTAATTTTGTTAATTCTTACATAATCCTATTATAACTGACATAGTATAATAGGATTAATGAGACTTGCAAGTATGTCTATTCCTGAAGTTGTAAGGGAGATCATTACTAGAAATCGTTCAATTTATGATTGTATGAAAATGGATTTGATAAACTATACAGCATTAGCTGTAAAGATTCAGCCGGAAATAGAAAGGGTTTTGGGAAATTCTGTTAATCTCAATACTGTAGTAGTTGCGATCAAAAGATTTGCTGATTCATTTGAAATTAAAGATCAAGTCAAAGATGAATCAGTTTTGAAAAATGCAAGATTGTCTTTAACAGATGGAATTATGGATATTAGATTTTCTATAAAGGATTCAAATGAAATGGATCCGATGGCAATTTTAGATAAATTCTCCAAAATAACTAGCAATTATGAGTTTTTCAGAGTATCTGATTCGTTTAGATTTCTTACTGAAGATATGGAAGATATTAGGCAGATATTCAGTAGTGTTTCAGAACGAGATGATCTATTTAGTACTGGTCTTGCAAAGATTAGAATTTCAATACCTACCTCCCAAAATCAATCAGATGTAGTATCCTATGTTGCTGAAGTATTACATGCAAACGGAATTGAATTAGTTAACGCATTTTTCAGTCAGGATAATATCATCATAATTTTAAATGAAAAGGATTCATCAAGGGCATATGATATTTTACATTCAGATATTATGAGAGCCTAAGGATATTAGTGAAAGTTAGTCTTATAGCATATATTCACCCAGTTTGTTGAAAGGACACGATTGGCGCGAAATAAGAAAAAAATTGTGATTCTTGGAGGCGGTTTTGCAGGGGTAGAATGTACTAGGCAGCTAGAATCTAAATTCGGAAATGACTCTGAGATAGAAATAGTAATGGTAAGTGAAGATAATTTTCTGCTATTTACACCTATGTTACCACAAGTAGCATCTGGAATGCTAGAAACTAGGCATATTGTTTTGCCTATTAGAACTATTTGTAAAAAAACAAAATTCTATGAAGGAAGAATCAAAAATATTGATCCTTATGGAAAATTGGTAACATTATGGGGAACTGGAGATAAGAGAGGTATTTCAATACATTATGATTTTTTGATTATTGCACTTGGTAGTGAAACTAACTTTTTTGGAATGGCTGACGTTGAAAAAAATGCTTACACTATGAAAACACTCAACGATGCTGTTATGTTAAGAAATAGAGTTATCGATATGCTAGAACAGGCAGAAAATGAAACCAATCCTATTCTTCGTAAAAGCTTTCTGAATTTTGTTGTAGTAGGAGGCGGTTTTGCAGGAATTGAAACTGCAGGTGAATTGATGGATCTTCTTTTAGATGCAAGGAAACATTATCCTACAATTCACAAAGAAGATCTCAAAGTGATTGTTTTAGAGGCGTTAGGAATGATTTTGCCAGGATTTAATAAGAAACTTGCAGATTTTGCAAAAGACAAAATGATAGAAAGAGGAATTGACATTAGACTAAAAACAGCAGTAACTAGTTTTGACGGAAATGAAGTAACTGTAAAATCACTTGATGAAAATCAAAAAAATCCTATTGATGAATCAGAGATTAATTCAATAATTACAAAAACTTTGATTTGGACTGCAGGTGTTACTCCAGTTAACACAATTAAAAGATCAATGTTCAAGACGGATAAAGGAAAAGTCATGGTAAATGATTATCTCGAGGTTTCAGATTTTGCGGGAGTATTTGCAATTGGAGATTGT
Source organism: Candidatus Nitrosopumilus sp. (assembly GCF_040878665.1). GTDB lineage: Archaea > Thermoproteota > Nitrososphaeria > Nitrososphaerales > Nitrosopumilaceae > Nitrosopumilus. Next base: position 43,715 of record NZ_JBBDLU010000004.1, read on the forward strand.
GCGTTACATATTGATCCTTTAACACAAAGACCATTACCACCAACTGCGCAAATTGCTGAAGCACAAGCAAAAATTGCAGCCAAAAATCTAATAGCATTAATTAAAAATTTAGAGAAAGAAAAATTTGTTTATCATTCAAAGGGACAGATGGCAATTATTGGAAAAAGATCAGGGATTGCTACGTTTTTGGGAATGAATATTTCTGGATTTTGGGCATGGTTAATTTGGAGAAGTGTGTATCTTTCAAAAATTAAATCGCTTGAGAAAAAAACACATATATTTTTAGATTGGACAATAGACATGTTTTTTGATAGAGATGTCTCAAGACTAAAACTAATGAAACGTGAGACTGAAAAAGAATACAAACTATTGGATGAGGTAGACGATGTTTGGTAAATTATTTTCTAATTCTATAGATGATTATTGCCGGTGCTGCAAAATACATTCCAACATTCATTAAAATTATTCCAATCCCATAAGACAGCATATCTGTTTCGGAATTAATATCAACATAATTTAGAATAGATAATGAAGATAACATCGGAGTGATTGAAATCTTTACTGCCTCTTTAAAAATAGGATTCTCGCGCTCTAAATCGGCAATAGTTGGAGAGAAAGAGTAGTAAAATTGGTTAAATCCACTCATAAAAGTAGTTCCAGATTCAGTTGATAAAATGGTATTATCTCTTAGCTCTCTTAGTTGTTGAACTTGTGGTGCAAGTTCCGAACCAAATGTTGCAGTAGCAATCAAACAGCCACCTCCTTCAGTTGATGTGTCAGTTGATTTATCATTTGGCTTCTCCTTAGATAAAATTTCAAAAGAAGTAAGTGTTTCTTCAAATCTTGGAAGTTGAGAATTAAAATCTCCTAACCCGTTACTGTATGCAAGAGTATAGAATTTTTCAGTATCATAAATCATTACTTCTTTGAATCTAACATTATAGTTCTCTCCATTTGATGAAAAGTATCCTTGAGCATCAGTTACATATGCTTCATAATCATTAATGATTATTTTTTCTTGTGAACTTATCTTAAGACTTCCTGCTTCAATTACAGGTTTTAGTGTTTCATTTTTTTCAGAGATAAGATCATCTAATGTTCTTTGACCAGTTTCTTGTACTGTTAAAGAAATTACAGGGTTCATTACTCCTGTTTTTGGTCCAACTGCAACTACATCAGGAGAGTTGTATTCTGTTTTATCAGGTGTTTGTAATAACCAACCTTCAGGCACACTAAATCCAATTTCATGTTCTGGACTTTCGTATTTTTGATTACCTGTTGATGTAGCGGTTAATGATTCTGTTCGTTCAGGTTCTTGTAATTCAAGAATATTTGAAATGTCAGAACGATTAACTAGAATAGCTTTTGTAATTCTTACTTGTTCAGGATCTGTTGGATTATCTTTAACACCTTTATTTTCTGTGTCCACTGATGCAATTTTATCAAGTGTTACAAAACTTTCTTCAGTTACAATTCTTCCAAATACAGTGTATTGTTCATCAAGAAAGTTAGAATTACCATGTACAATGAAAAATTGAGAACCTCCACTGTTAGGATCTTGTGATCTTGCCATTGAAACAATTCCACTATTATGTTTGATTGTATTAAATTCAGCATCTACACTTGTACTTGGACCGCCAGTTCCCCAAGTATTTGGATCTCCACTAATGGTGTTTGGATCTCCTCCTTGAATCATAAATCCAGGTATAATTCGATGAAAGAGCACTCCATCATAAAACCCTGATTCAGTTAAATTTATGAAATTAGCAACATGATTTGGAGCATCATCAGGAAAAAACTCTATTACTAAATCTCCAAGATTTGTTTCTAAAACAACTAATTTATCATCATATTGAGCAAATGAAGAATTTCCAAAACTAATTAAAAACAAAGAGGTTATTATAGTTAGAATTATTTTATTCAATAATTTTTCTCAAGAATCGTTACTTAAAAGCTAATTGTATTAGTTTTTAACAAAGTCAATAAAACAACCAATATGCAACCTGATGAAAAGATTCAGGCACATTTAGTTTCGGTGTGGAGGGAATCTAAAAAATTCTTGTCTATTGGTGGAAAAGAGGGCATGTTAGTATTAACTGACAAACACTTGATGTTTATACATAAAACAGAATCTAAAATGAATTGGTGGAAAGCAATTACTCAAAGACAAGTAATTAATTTTCTCAAATCAAAAAATACGATGATTCGTCATGATGGTTATGATGAAAAAGATTTGATGAATGATATGGAAGATGACAGAAATACTGAATTAATGTTTGATAATATTTCCAGTATTAGCCATACTGAAAAGGACTGGGGGAGTTCATTACAATTAGAGTATCAAAAAGATGGGAAAGAAGAAAAATTTCAGTATTCAATAGCCCAAAATTGGGTAAAATATCCTGCAAAAGAGCCTACAAAATACATGAAAGTAGATTGGGAACCCTTTGTACAATATATTAAAGACAGGCAAAACTTTACGAAGTAAAATTGGGAAAAGTTTTTGCTGTAGGTGTTGGACCTGGTTCTCCAAAATATGTAACAGAAATAGTAAAGGAAATTATCCAGAATTGTGATATTATTATTGGCTACAAATACACTCTCAAGACAATTGAAGATTTGATTCAAGGAAAGGAGATCTATGAAATTACTATGAATAATCAAGAAGATTCTTATCAAAAAATTCTTCCAGAACTTGGTACTAGAACATTAGTAATTCCTTTTACTGGTGATGTAAATTTTTCAGAATCAGAAGTTGTGGATAGATTGATAGAAATTTTTGGCGAGGTAGAAATTATTCCCGGTATTAGTTCAATTCAAGTTGCTGCATCAAGAGCAAAAATTCCTCTTGATAAATCAAAAGTGATTACAATGCACGTTACAACACCAATTGAAGATAAAAAATTAGAATTGCAAAAAGCATTGATTGATGGTTTTAGTGTGATTTTGGTTCCGAGACCTTGGCCAAAACAACCAGACAAACACTTCATGCCATCTGAAATAGCAGTATATCTTCGTGAACATGGTTTTGATACGTCTTTGATGAAAATTCATATTTTTGAGGCAATAACAACTGAAAATGAAACAAGTTTTGTAGGAACTGTAAAAGATTTGGAAGGGAAAGAATTTTCTGATTTGTCTGTAATGGTGTTTAATCAAGTAAGTCTTGATTCATATATGAATTATAGATGGCAGTGGGAAAACTAATTACTTTTGTCCTTTACCTAAAACTAAACTATCACTATTTGGAAATACATATGCAACAATACCCATCCATTGATAATTAGGATCATACAATCTATAGAATCCTGCATCAGTTACTGTAATAATAGTTGATTTTCCAGGTAAAATTTCTCCTGTTGATATTCTACCATCTGCTGTATACTTGTCATAACGTGAACCGTAATTTTCTTTACCGCTTAGAATGCTATGTGAGACAACGTCATCATTTACAATAGTAATTGTAGTTCCTGGCACGACTGAAATTCTATCTTGTGAGAAATATCCTAGTCTTAGAGGATCTGATGGGTTTTGAGTTGCAACTGTGTTTTCTCTAATAGAACCTGCATCAATGTAAGTGCCTATTCCTTGTGTTGATGAGCCTTTAAGAATATGAATTGTTAGAGTTTTTGATTCAGGCTCTGTAGAAACTGGGGTGATTTTCGACAGGGTTGATAATTTTGTTGTGTAAATTATTTTGAATGTATCATCAGGAGTTGTAATTCTACCTGTAAAACCATAAACAGATGCATCTTTACTTTCTTCAACTAGTCTTCCAAAAAAACTAATTGATGTATCAGAACCGCTTGAACTTTCTATGTTTCCGTTTAATCTAATATAACTACCACCACGCAAAAACTTTCCATTTAATTTGGAAATTATAAATTCTTCATCATCTAATGTAATAAAACCATCTTCTGTAAGAAAGTTAATTGTACTTCCTTGTTGTTGTTGAGAAGATAAACCAAGATCGATTTCAGATATTCTGATAGTATCCTCAGTTACTGCAAATCCAGAACCTTCTAAAAGAAATGCCTGTTTCTCAGAAATTTCAGCAAATGACTCATTGACAAAATATCCCAATGAAACAACAAGTAATGTTAGTAGAATGATACCTGTCTTCATGTTTAATTATTTCTTAAATTTGGTTTATAATTTACTACTAAATTATTTTAGACTGAATAGGCAAATTCGTAGGTGAGGCCTTGAAATTAGAACCCAGGCATGTCCATTAGTCCTTCTTCTTGAGCTAATTCTATCATGTAAAATTCAAGATAGCCTCCTGCTAAAAGAAGACCGACTACAATTCCAATTTCAATTAGTGTTGGTTTGATAAAGGGTACCAAATTCATCTTTTTACTGATGGCTCTAATTAGAATAAAACTTCTAGAAATTCCAAAAGAATATGCAGCCAGCTCCATCAAACCAAATGGGGATAAGAAAAGAATCGAAAGTGGTGGAACATCGCCTAATTGAGGTGCAGTAACAACAATTGAGGCAAAAGCAAATCCTGTTGACCAAGCAGCAAAAAGGCCCCACGCAACTCCAAATCCAGGAATAAACATCGGTAATGCAATAGTCGTGTTATGAAGAAATATTCCAAATGCATCTATATCTAAAACAAGTTCTTTAAATTCTGCCATGAAGGCATTTGCTTCTTCATCACTAACGGTAGACATTGAACCGAGTTGGTATGAAACTACAAAAAGTCCTAAGAATATAAAAAAAACAATTACTCTTATTTTATTCATATTATCGTTCCTCATGAACATTATTTGAGGGTTGGTGTAAGCGCAGATTTAATTAAACCAAATTATATTTTTTGATATGAAAAAGGAACTCTCCTTTGCATTAAACTATGCATTAAACAAAGGATTTCAAATTCATCCAGATGCTTTTAAAATATTAGAAAATATAGATGTAAGAAAATTAGAGAAGATCATAAAAGAAATTGTAAGAGAAAAGACGAAACAAAAGTTATTTCAAATTAATCAGGATGATTTAGAAACATACCTTGGGATTAAAGATGATCCAACAATACAAAATAATGTCAAAATATTATCTGAGCCTACTAACAGGATAACATCTGGAGAAGGGGTTAAAGGATATAATGCATTATTTTCTAGTCGGTTTAACAAACTCAAACGAATAATTTTAGATAGACCTGAATCAAAGCTACTTAAATCTGCAGCTTCTGTAAAAAATACAAAATTTGAAGATGATGCATATGTCTGTGGTCTTGTTACTGAAAGAAATTCTGAGAGAAATATAACAAAAATAGTATTAGAAGATCCATCAGGCTCATTTGATGGTATTATTTTTGATGAAGAATTACAAAAAATGGCAGGAACTTTACTAATAGACCAGTTTGTAATGGCTAGAATAAATTCATCAAAGAATTCAGGATTTATTATTAAAGATCTAATTCTCCCTGACATTCCAGAACAAGCCAAAAATAAATCAGAAACTGAAGCATATGCAGTTTTTCTATCTGATTTGCATGTAGGAAGTAAATACTTCATGGAGGCGGAATTTACAGAATTCGTATTATGGTTATCAAGCCCAGATCCAGTTGCAAGAAAAATTCGTTTTGTTCTGATTGGTGGAGATGTGGTTGATGGAGTTGGAATATATCCAAATCAGGATAAAGAATTGATTTATCAGACTATACAAGAACAATTAAGAAAAGCAGAGGATTTGATTGATAAAATTCCAAAAAATGTTAAGATCATTATAATGCCTGGAAATCACGATCCAGGAAGAAGGGCTCTACCACAACCAGCAATACCAAAAAAATACAATTCAGGTTTGTGGGAAAGAGATAATGTGATAATGGTTGGAAATCCTGCTGTAGTTTCATTAAATGGAGTTAAGGTGACAATGTTTCACGGACAAAGTATAGATGATATTGTAAAAACAACACCTGGTCTAAGCTATGACCATCCAACTAATGTAATGAAACATCTACTTAGAGCAAGACATCTTAGTCCAATTTATGGTAGTCAAACACCTATTGCCCCTGAAATGGAGGATCTTTTAGTAATTGAGGATATTCCAGATATTTTTCATGTCGGGCATGTTCATAGAGCACAATTAGACATGTACAAGGGAATTTTATTGGTTAATTCTGGTTCATGGCAGAAACAAACACCTTTTCAGGCTAGTGTAGGAATGACTCCAAATCCAGGCATAGCCATTATGGTAAATCTAAAAACTTTCCAAGTTTTCCATCAAAATTATAGTTCAAATTTAGATAATGTCTTGCAAAGTTAGCTCATCTTTGAATGATTTTTTTATCATTTCAGATGGGATTGTAAGTTTGTATTTTTTTGTTCTTCCATGAATTCCTTGATGGATCAGTCTACCAGAGATAATTCCAGATAATTCAATTTCACTAAGCATTTGTGTAATTCTTCTTTGAGTGAGCTCATCTTTTCCTACCGTCTTACAGAGATTTTTGTACGAAGAGTAAATCTCACCGGTTGAAGAACCATTTGCTTTCATTATTGCAATAAGTACAAGTTTCTCATGTAGTGGAAATGATTTGAGTGAGGTTTCTTCTTTGTTTTCCTCAATTTTTTGAGAGGCTTCTCTAACATGGTCAGTTGTAACTTTATCTGATTGTTGTCGTTCAGCAATTTCACCTGCTACACGAATTAGATCAATTGCTCTACGTGCGTCACCATGTTCTCCTCCTGCAAGTGCTGCGCATAGATTTAAGGCTGGATCATCTACTGAATCTTTAATAAAAGATTCATTGATTCTCTCTTCAAGTATTTTTTTAATTTGTTCAACATTATAATTTGTAAAGACAATTTCTTCCTCACCTAGACTGCTAATCACTCTAGGATCAAGTTTTTCTTTAAACGTAAGATCATTTGAGATTCCTACCAAAGTCAACGAGCCTTGTTTCAAACGCTCATTTGCCCTAGTTAATTGATATAGAATATCTTTACCTGTTTTTGCTACTAGTTGGGCAAGATAATCAATCTCATCTATTACTATGATCACATTGAGTTTATCCTCATCTATTTTGTTTAATATCCTCTTGAAAACCTCACTTGTGGCCAAACCAGTCGTTGGTAATTCCTTCTCATTAAGGTCTAATTGTCTGCCTAAACTGACTAGTAATCCGTATAATGTAGTCTCATCTTTTGAGTTAGAATACACAAGTTTAATTGAGAAATTTGATTTTTCTACTCTTTCTTGAATTTTTGAAAGTACTTTTTTTACTACTAATGTTTTACCAGTTCCAGGTTTCCCATATACTAAAAGATTAGATGGTCTTGATTCTTTTAAAATAGGTAATAATGATTGAGTAACTTGTTCTTGTTCAGAATCTCTATGTAAGATGATATTTGGAATATATGTAAAATGAAGAATGTCTCTATTTTTAATAATTGATTTCCCAGATTCAGCTGCATCAAGTAATCTATCTATCGGATCTGTCATACTCACACACCTTCATTTCCTCTCAAGATTAACACAACCATATCTAAATTAAGAGAGTATAGTATAGAATAGTAGTTGTAGTTTAGTTTGTAATTAATTATTTTTAGTTAGATTTAGATTTTCTTTTTAAAAAATAAATTAAAAAACATAGAGTGGAAATATTGGTGTGTGGGTTGATTATATTTTGGATAAAGTTAACAAATTGTTAAAATCATGTTAAGAAATTAACCAAAAACCTTGTTTTAACCCCCTTATTTCCATTCCAGGCGTTAAGATTGGTGTTAACACTGTTAATATCTCAAAATTACCCCCTAATTTCCACTCCAGGCGTGATAATTACCTAAATTTAAGAAATACTTTAGAATTAATTGTTAATAACAAAAAATATCATAGGCGTGGTTTAGGCAGTCAATGTTAACAAAGTAGTTTGTTAACAAAGATTCTTGGATCATTTGAATTGTTAACCATCGATCCTTTAGATCTCAAAGATGGCTAAGAAACGTATTCGAATAGATATGGAAGACTCCGACGGTGCCCGTTATGACATCAAATTAGAGGGTAATGTCACAAGAGAAAAAGTTCTAAAAATATTCGAAATGATGGACTTGATGAATATTGAAGAAGAACAAGAACCTACAAACATGGATTCAATAGGCGCCAAAATTTGGCATATTGTAGATAAATTCTTCCCTATAGGTAAATTTACCTCTACTAACATTCTTGAAAAATATGAAGATGAATATAATGAGCCTGTAAAACTAAGTATAATTTCTACATATTTATCACGATTCTCTACAAAAGGTCGAATAGATAGAGCCAGAACTGGCAGAGAATGGACATATCAGGCCATAAAGGTAGGGCAAAAACAACAATAATCCCTTAAGAAATGATAACTTTTCTTACCAATAATCTATCTTTTCCAAGAATTACTTTAACATATTCACCTTTTTGAAAATCCATATACTTTCTAAATTGCTTGGGAATTGAAATTGTACCTGCAGAGGTGATTTTTACTAAAACTTCATTCTCCTGAACTGACATATTATTATTATAATTTAATAATATATATAATTTATTAATTTATTTAATTATTTATTTAATATAAAATAGTCATATTTTAGAATAAAATACGTTTAATTTTTTTAAAAATAACACTCAAAACACTTGGAAGATTTTCTTATGTTATTATAGAGTTAGTTTGAACTTGCTCTACTTTACTTAATCCTTTTTTAGTTATTGAATAAGTATATGGTTTAGAGTCAGTATTTCTTTGAACATAACCCTCTTCAAACAACTTCTTCATTAATCGTGAAGTGTGCTCTCTACTCTTTTTTAATGTGATTTGTATATCACGTGATGTCATATCTTTGTTTGTGATAAGATGCAACACATAATCAATTGGATTTATGTGTTCGATATTAGGTGTGTTAGGCATAGAAACTTGCTTTTCAGGAACAACTGTATGCGTTACAATCTCTTCAATCTGTTTATCTTTAATCTCCTTCCTAGCCAATTTCTCTAGAAATTGTTTTAATTCTAGATTAGGATCTTCTATTTTTTGTTCAATCCCTTGAATTTCTAAAGCATCTAGGCGTATTTTCATATCAATTAACTGTCTTTCATAGTATTCTAAACGTTCAGCTTGTGATACATCAAATACATCACTTCTAATTTTCATTAATGGACGTATTTTAAAATATAAATACAATCCAATTAATCCACCCATAAATGCTAAAATCACACCTAAAATCACTTCAGGTTCAGGAATCTCTACTAACATCACAAACTTTACGCCTATGTCGTGATTTATCGTGATTGAACAATATTATTTCACACTTTAGATTAACAATCTCACATATGTTATCACAACAATCTTGATGAATATCAAATCATAAACGTCACATACATCACATATTACATGCCTGACGAATGAGCCTGTCAATCACACTAATCACTTCATCTTCTCTTTCAGGGAATATGTCACTCTCGTTTATCACACTAATTTGTTCTGAAAGTTTGGATATCACATCAATATCATCAGGTAAAAGTATGCCTAGACCACGAAAAAGTATGATTGAATAGAATAACCCAATTAATTTCTCTCTTGATTGTTTAACTTGCCTGTAATACGCACCTTTTGTTATAGAAAAATCAACTTCAAGAAGATTCTTCTGATTTAAAATAATTTCAATTTGTCGCTCTGTAAACAATGATTTTTTGATAATTTTATGAATAATACTGTTAAAATTAGATTGTTCTAACTTGTCCATAGCTATACAAATCTGTATTCTACATCCCAATTAAACTTTAAAGAGACACCTACAATCCTTCATTATGGCTGGAAATAAAGTTGAAACATTCCTAAAATTAGAATTAAAAAAGAAAAAGGCATTGTTGTTTGTGTTAATTGATTCAGAAGTATCAAATTTAGAGGCATCAAGCAAGCTTGCTAAAGATGTTGAAAAGATCGGAGCTTCTGCAATCCTAGTCGGAGGCTCATCAGCTACTGATCAGATTGAAATGGCTCAGGTTGTAAAAGGCATTAAAAAAGGTCTTAAAATTCCAATTATTTTGTTTCCAGGTAACGTTACAGGTGTTGTACCTGATGCCGATGCAATTCTATTTAGCTCTCTCATGAACTCAGAAAATCCATATTTTATCACTCAAGCACAAGCTTTAGGTGCTCCAAGCGTTCTTAAATTTGGATTAGAGCCACTACCCACTGCTTATTTGGTAATTGGAGATGGAACATCTGCTTGGTTTGTTGGTTCTGCACGTGGGATTCCATTTGAAAAACCAAAAATTGCTGCTGCATATGCTTTAGCAGCTCAATTTCTTGGAATGAGATTTGTATATTTGGAAGCAGGTTCAGGGGCAAAAACCAATGTTACTCCAGAAATGGTTCAGACTGTAAGACGTGCATTCAATGGATTTCTTATTGTAGGGGGGGGAATCAAAGATGTAAAGACTGCCCAATCTTTAGTTAAAGCAGGTGCTGATGCTTTAGTTATAGGAACTTTTCTGGAAAAGGGTGGAAGTATCAAAAAACTACAAGAAATAGCAAAAGTAATTCAAAGAAGCAAGTAATAGGATTGTATTATGTCTGAAAACGATGCTATTTCTAGAATCAGACATATTGCAATGCCTGATTATTATCTCGATTACTATTCTAATCTATCAACTGACACATATTCAATATTTGAACATGCTGCATTTGCAAAATCAACTTTAGTAGATTCTTCTGGTATAATTGAACCAAAAATTGCATTTGATTTGGCTGATCGAGTTGCAAAAATGCATGAAATCGATATTGCTGATCATTTAAGAGAGATTCTAAAAATTAATGGGAAAGAGCTTTCAGCATTAATCTTAGCAAAAGAAATTACCTTGGGAAAGTATTCTCTTCCTAATGCATCATTGGAGGATAAATTAGATCTTGCAGTTAGAGTAGGGTTAGCAATTATTACTGAAGGGGTTACTATTGCACCGCTTCAAGGAATTAGTGAAGTAAAAATTAAGAAAAACAAAGATGGTACAGATTACCTTTCTGTATCTATTGCAGGACCAATGCGTTCAGCAGGTGGCACTGAATCTGCTGTAACCTTACTAATAGCAGATCATGTAAGAAAAATTGCAGGTTTATCAAAATTTCAAGCCAATTCATTTGATGATGAAACAGGTAGATTTGTTGAGGAATTACGAATCTATGAAAGAGAAGCTAGTAATTTTCAATTTCATATCTTAGATGAAGATATTGAGCATGTTATTACCAATCTTCCAGTTGAATTAGCTGGAGTAGATACAGATCCATTTGAAGTTGTAAATCACAAATCAATGGTTCGCATTCAAACTGATAGAGTTAGAGGGGGGGCTTTACGTGTTTTAAATGACGGATTGATTGGAAGATCCAAAAAACTCCTTCAAAGAATTGAATTGTATAATCTGGATGGTTGGGAGTGGCTTAATGATCTTAAAGGGGCGGTACAAACTGGTGATAATCAAGAAGATGCAGCTGCTAAGAGAATGCGTGAAGTAATTACAGGCAGATCAGTCTTGTCCATGCCTAATAAATTGGGCGGGTTTCGATTAAGGTATGGCAGAGCATGTAATACAGGATTCGCAGCAGTTGGGATACATCCAGTAGTTGCTGAAATTCTTGATCATACAATAGCTGTAGGAACTCAAATCAAAATTGACATTCCAGGCAAAGGGGCAACTGTAGCCTTTGTTGATTCAATTGATACCCCAACAGTTCGTCTGAATAATGGTAATGTAGTAAAAATTCGGGATGTTAAACATGGATTAGAAATCAAAAATGAAATAGAAAAAATATTACATTTGGGTGATATTCTAATCTCATTTGGAGATTTTCTTGAAAACAACGCCCAATTGATACCTTCAGGATATGTTGAAGAATTTTGGTTAGAAGAATTAAAACAAAAACTTCAACATGAATCAGAAAACCAACACTTAGAACAGTTTTTGAGTAGGATTCCTACAATAGATGAAGCATTAAAAATTTCCCTTGATTTCAAAATCCCACTCCATCCAACTTATTTGTATTTCTGGGATAAGATATCCTCAGAAGATCTTACTAAACTTTTAGAACCAAATAAAATTCATGAAGAATATATCGAGTATCCAATTCAAGTTAAAAAAATACTTGAAAACTTAGGAACTCCACATAAAGTTGAAAATGATAAAATAATTTTAGAACATCAAGAGACAAAAATATTCTTTAATTTATTATTTAGAGAAAAACCAATTGTTAGTGATTTATCTGTTCCAAAAATTTTAACAAAATCGTCTGGAATTCAAATCAACAATAAATTCTCAACAAGTATTGGAGTTAGAATAGGAAGACCCGAAAAGGCTGCCGCCAGGCAAATGAAACCTCCAACACATGTACTATTCCCAATTAGTGACAAAGGGGGACCAACCAGAGATCTTCTCAAAGCATCTAGAAACGAGCATTTCTTTGCTAATCTCTTCAATCGTCATTGCACTCAGTGTAATCAACCATCTATTGGCATAAAATGCTCCATGTGTGGGAATAAAACATCAATTACTTACAGATGTACCAACTGTCGAGATACTCTTAATGAGCCATTTTGTGATAAATGTAAGCGTAAAGCTCCATCATACTCGCACAAAGAATTCCCATTAAAAGCAAGATTACTTTTAGCTCAAGAAAAGATGGGACTGAGGGCAAAAGAACCATTCAAAGGAGTAAAGGAATTAATCAATCAGGATAAAATTGCAGAACCTCTTGAAAAAGGCCTTGTAAGACAAAACTTTGGATTAACTACCTTCAAAGATGGGACTGTAAGATTTGACGCAACTAATTCCCCATTAACTCAATTCAAACCCTCTTGGATTGGTACATCTATTGAAAAACTAAAAACTCTAGGGTATTCTCATGATATTGATGGAAATCCTCTTGAATCTTTAGATCAAATAGTTGAACTTCGTATGCAAGATGTGATTATTCCATATGAAAGTGGAAATTATCTTGCTTCTACTTGTAAATACATTGATGTTCTTTTAGAGAAATTCTATGGAAAATCATCATTTTACAACGTAAAAAATTCTAAAGATCTTATTGGACATCTAATAATTGGTTTAGCTCCTCATACTTCTGTTGGAATAGTAGGACGAATTATTGGATACACTGAAACTCATGTTTGTTTTGCAACCCCAAATTGGCATTCTGCAAAAAGAAGAGATGCTGATGGAGATGCTGATTCTATAATGCTTTTGATGGACAGTCTACTAAATTTCTCAAGACAGTTTTTGTCAGACAGAATAGGTGGATTGATGGATGCACCATTACTTATCCAACCCCATGTTTTACCACACGAATCTCAACCTCAAGCACATAATCTTGAAGTTACAAAAATTCTACCCTTAGAATTTTTCGAATCAACATTCAAAGAGGTTAAAGCATCAGACATAACATCTATAGAAATTATTAAATCTCGTTTAGAAACTAAAAGACAATTTTATGATTATTACTTTACACATTCAACATCATCTCTAACCACTTCAAAATCACGTAGCGCATATTCTACTCTTGGTTCTATGCTTGACAAATTTGATATGCAAGTTAAAAATGCTGAATTAATTGATGCTGTAAATACTTCTGAAATTGTTTCAAACGTCATTTCAACACATCTTGTTCCTGATATCATGGGAAATCTTAGGGCTTATGCTAGACAAAACTTTAGGTGCACAGGATGTGGTAAATCATTTCGTCGAATGCCACTTATTCAAACATGTGTTTGTGGGCATAAATTAATTCCAACAATTACAAGAGGTTCCGTAGAAAAATATCTAAAGCTTGCAAAAAGACTAGTTGAAAAATATGATGTAGGTGAATACCAGAGAGGAAGAATTCATGCTCTATCTGATGAAATTGAATTAGTATTTGGTAAAAATCAAGGAGATCAATCTCTGCTTACTGATTATGCTTGAGATTTATCTTAATTTTACGTATTCGTAAGCACCTAATTTATTATCAAAACAGAATTTGACTTTTTGATAATCTTTTCTGAAAGCCTTTACACTTGAAAGTACTTTCTTTGGATCTTTTTTGTCAATTACAATTTGTTTTATGTATGATGCAATTTCTTCCATCTCATTCTTTTTCATTCCAAGTCGTGTTATTTCAGAAACTCCTAATCTTATTCCACCAGGATGGAAATAATTTCTTCCAGCTTTAATATCACCAGGAATTAGTTGTCTATTTACTATGATGTTTGCTTTTTCTAAATCAGCTTCTACCTTTCCACCATCTGAATAATCTAAAACATTGACTGCAATTTGGTGTGACTTTGTAAATCCTCTACTTTCTCCTAACACTTTGAATCCCATCTTGTGTAATGCCTCTGCAAATATTTTGGCATTTTTAATTATCTCAGTTGCATAGTCTTTTCCAAACTCTAAAGCTTCAGCAAACGCAACAGCTTTTCCGGCCATATGATGAATATGATGACTACTTGTAAGACCTGGAAAAGTTGCTTTTTTAATTACTTCTTCATGTTGTTCAGAACCTAACACAAGTCCTCCTTGAGGTCCAAATAATGTCTTATGAGTACTCATTGTCATTGTATCTGCACCTTCACGTAATGGATCTTGAAATTTTCCACCAGCAATTAACCCTGCAACATGAGCTGCATCATAATTGATATGCATATCATAACTCTTTAGAAAATCTGATAATTCTTTAACAGGATGTGGAAATAAAAACAATGAACCACCAAACATTGCCATTTTTGGAAGACGATTGGCTTTCTTGAGCTCTTCTATTTTTTGTTTAGTCTTGTCTACATCAATTGTCATTTCTTCTGCATCAAATGGATAAAATTCAATTTCTAATCCATGAACTAAACCTGCAGTTCCAAAATGTTCTTTTTTACCATGAGAAATATGTCCACCAGCTGGAATTGATGGTGCTAACATTACATCTCCTGGGTTTGTAAATGCTGAATATACTGCTAAATTTGCAACTACACCCGAAATTGGTCTTACATCAGCAAATTTTGCTTTGTATAATTTCTTGGCTAATTTCATACATTCAAACTCAACATCATCAATGTATACACAACCAGCATAAACTCTCTCACCTGGCCAACCTTCTGCATATCTATTTCCAAAATCAGAAATTATTGCCTCTCTAACAGCAGGACTAGGAATATTTTCACTTGCAATCAATGGAATTGAATTTTCAAACCATTTATGATGCTCTTTTAATTTTGTGAAAATTTTATCATAAGATTCTCTATTTTGTGATTTGACCATAATTTGCCACTTTGGTTTCCCAATTTAAAAACACCGATGAAATATCCAAACTTTCCTACTTGATCTGGAAGGTATAAAAGGGGAATTGAGGGTTTTTGCATCTATGGGTATGCAAGCTACTTCTAAAGGAACTATGCCTGTTGTTTTGCTTAAAGAAGGCGGTTCAGAAACCAAAGGACGAGAAGCGCAAAAAAATAACATTGCAGCAGCTAAAATCATTGCCGAAATTGTGCATTCCAGTTTAGGTCCTAGAGGCATGGATAAAATGCTAGTTGACTCGTTAGGCGACGTTACAATTACAAATGATGGTGCTACCATCTTAAAAGAAATTGATGTTCAACACCCAGCAGCAAAAATGCTAGTTGAAATTTCTAAAACCACTGACAATGAAGTTGGAGATGGTACAACCTCAGCTGTCATTTTAGCAGGTGCATTACTTTCACAAGCTGAATCATTAATTGATCAAGATGTTCATCCAACCATTATTGTTGATGGTTATAGAAAGGCTGCAAAAAAAGCAAAGGAGTATCTTGATAGTATAGCAGACACGATCTCAGCTAATGATAAAACCATTCTAACTAAAATTGCAAAAACTTCAATGCAAACAAAACTCGTTAGAAAGGATTCTGATCAACTAGCAGACATAATTGTAACATCAGTTCTTGCTGTTGTTGAAAAGAATGGAGAAACTTTTGATGTTGACATCGATGATATTAAAGTAGAAAAAAAAGCAGGAGGTTCAATTAAAGATTCTATAATTATTCAAGGTATTGTTCTTGATAAAGAAATTGTTCATGGAGGTATGCCTAGAAAAATCACCGATGCAAAAATTGCATTGATTAACACCGCATTAGAAATCAGTAAAACTGAAACTGATTCAAAAATTAACATCTCAAATCCTCAACAACTAAAATCATTCCTTGATGAAGAAAATAGAATGTTAAAAACAATGGTTGACAAAGTAATCGGTTCTGGCGCAAATGTAGTTTTATGCCAAAAAGGATTAGATGATATGGCTCAACACTATTTGGCAAAAGCTGGAATAATTGCTGTTAGACGAATTAAAGAAAGTGATCTTACTAAACTTGCAAAAGCTACAGGTGCTAGAATAGTCACAAATCTAGATGATCTTTTTGAAAAAGATCTTGGAATAGCTGAGCTAGTTGAAGAAAGAAAAATTGAAGAAGACAAATGGGTTTTTGTTGAAGGATGCAAACATCCAAAATCTGTAACATTACTTCTTCGTGGTGGTTCACAAAGAGTAGTAGATGAAGTTGAACGCTCTGTTCATGATGCATTAATGGTTGTAAAAGATGTTATTTTGAAACCACGAATTGTAGCAGGTGGTGGTGCCCCCGAAACATTTGCAGCAACTAAACTTAGAAGTTGGGCTAAATCTTTAGAAGGTAGAGAACAACTTGCAGTAGAAAAATTTGCTGATGCGTTAGAAGAAATTCCAATTACTCTTGCTGAAAATGCTGGAATGGATCCAATTGACACACTTACACTTCTTCGTTCAAAACAACAAAAGGGAGAAAAATGGACTGGAATAGATGTGATGAAAGGAAAGATTGCAAATATGAAGTCAAGTGATATCATTGAACCTCTTGCAGTAAAACTACAAATTGTTTCTGCCGCTGCCGAAGCTGCTTGTATGATTCTTAGAATCGATGATGTAATTGCTACCCAAAAATCTGCTGGTGGTCCACCTGGTGGTGGAATGCCTGACATGGGCGGAATGGGTGGAATGCCAGGAATGGGTGGAATGCCTGACATGGGCGGAATGATGTAAATTATTTTTAAAAAATTTCAAAACTTTAATTGCTAATCAAATCCACGAACAATATTGAATAAAACATCTTCTCGAATGCTTGCTAGCTTCAAATACATTTACTTAGTTGCTTTTTTTGCATTACTTTCAGGCTTTTTTTATCCATTTATCACACACACAAGTTTTGATGGAGTGATTAGTGGTGTTTTGGTATTATTTGTAGGTCTAGCAGGTGGTGTTTTACTATACAAATCTGCAACATCTGAAAGTAAACGAGCACTATTTTTAGGAGGAGGATTTGTTCTGATGGCTATTTCATTATACTATATCTTCCAATTTACTGGAAGAACTTAAACATCAAAGTAGAGATAAAATTCATGTGGGTGCGGTCTTATGGATATCTCACGTTGATCTCTTCTTTCTAATTCTATAATCTTATCAATTACATCATTATCAAAAATTGTATTAAGGAATTTTCTATCGCTCTCTAACTCATCTAATGCGTCTCCAAGACTTTTTGGAAGAACTCCAATTCCTCTTTTAGCTCTATCAGATTTTGTCATCTTAAAAATATCATCCTTAACTTGTTCTCCAGGATCCATCTTCTTTTTGATTCCATCCATTCCTGCTGCAGTTACTGCAGCAAATACAAGATATGGATTTGAAGAAGGATCAGGGGCTCTAAATTCAAGTCTTTTTAGATGTGCATATTGTTGTCCTGTAAGATGTTTTGGAACTCTAACTATTGCAGAACGATTACCCGCACTCCATGCAATATATGCTGGTGCTTCGTATCCAGGTACTAATCTATGATATGAGTTAGTAGTAGGATTACCAAATGCTGACAGTGCTTTTGCATGATTAATGATTCCACCACAAAAATATCTTCCAATCTGACTTAATTCAATTTCATCATCTGGATCAAAAAATGCATTTTCCTTTCCTTTCCATAAACTAACATTAACATGCATTCCAGAACCTGCATCCATTGCAATTGGTTTTGGCATCATTGTTGCAACCTTACCATATTTTTGTGCAAGATTTTTTATTACATACTTGTATGTTTGTGCAGCATCTGCAGCATTTGTCATTAAATCATATTTGATATCAATTTCACATTGCCCTGCAGTTGCAACTTCGTGATGATGATTATCACATAAGATTCCAAAATTTTCATTAAGAATATTTACACATTCATTTCTATATGGTGTAAGAGTGTCTGATGGTGTACTTGGGTAATATCCTTCTTGTAATCCCATAGGATATCCATCTCCTGATTGACTCCATGGAGCTTCTTTTGATTCAATTGAATAAGACTGCCCCTTGTATGGAGTTAAAACATCCCAATGTACTTTATCAAAAACAAAGAATTCAACTTCTGGTCCCCAGGTACTAAAATCAAATCCTTGAGTTTTGATATACTCTTCTGCTTTTTGAGAAACACCTCTAGGATCTCTGTTTAATCTTCCTCTGTTTTCTCCCCAATAGATATCACAAAGAAGTCTTGCTGTTTTATTTTCAGTCATCCAAGGAATTATTGCAAATGTATTTGGATCTGGTTTTAGAAGTAGATCTGAGTCATCAATAGTCGTAAAACCAACAATTGATGAACCATCTAATTTAGGTAATCCATCTCGCATTTGTTCAGGCGTGAAAGTATTTGCTGAAATTGTAGTGTGGTGAAAATGACCTGTAAGGCCAGTAAACTGTAGATCGATAAACTGAATACCTTCATGTTGAATTCTAGCGAAAACTTCATCAGGTGAATATGTTACTTGTATTGCTTTTCCATGACTAACTTTATAGGGCAATTTTCTACTTCAATCAAACACAAATACATCAGCCATTTAAGGATTAGGTAAGAAATGTCAGAAACAAATCAAATTGATATCATCTCTTTACATCATATAGTTTTACGTGAAACTGAAAATGATTCTCTTGTAGAAATTGAACCCAACTTTTACAGAAATCTTTCTGATTTTATTGGAAATTTAAGAAAACAGGAATTTGATGGTATAGAAAATAAAATTAAAAATACTCTGATAGATATGGTTATAGAATTAACATCATTGCTAATACAAATTCGATTGGATAAAATCTCAAAATCAGCTGATTTTGAGACTAGTTATCTATTAGATGAAGAAAAATTTATTCTTGATTCACAAGAAGATCAAAAAGAGAGAACCGAAATGATTCTTTCTGCAACAATTAATGGTAAATCTAAATTCCTTGAATCATTAACTCAGAATCATAAAACTAAGAAAATTGTAATACGATTTCTCAATGAAGTTGATGAAATCATCGGTGTTGATCTTGAAAAATATGGTCCTTTCAAAACCGAAGATATAGCTACAATTCCATACGAAAATGCTCAGGCCTTAATTGCTAAAAACATTGCAACTAAGGTTCATTGGGAAGATTAGATAGAAATTATACCCTTTATTGTAATATTATATGTCTCATACAGGCGTTGAAGTATTTGATTTTCTATTTTACACTATTTATCCTGTAATTGGAATTTTTATTGTTGAAATTGTAAGCAGATTGGTAAAAATACCAAAATGGATAAAATTATGGACGCAAGCAATCGTGTCTATTGGTTTTGGAATCTATTATTGGTTCATTTTACCTGCACCTCAAAATTTTCCATTAACTGCTATGGTGATGTTTGCACTTGCATTTGCTCTTATTTATCAAGGAAGACGTGCAAAAATTTCTCCTGACAAAAGTCCTTATTGATTTTAAAATCTCCCAAAAATTCTTTTTAAAATATTTGGTTTATTACGCCCTCCATCCCTGATGACTTTTTTTTCACCAAATCTTTTAGCTCTAATTTGACTTAGTTTTACGCATCTATGTTCTTCTGGAAGTCTATGTTCTGCACAGAATGGATCTTTACAATAGTTGCATTGAAACGGTAAATCTGTTAAATCTCCACAATATGCACATTTTTCTGATTGCATAATCACATTTGTTATTTTTCTTTTAATAAAGGTGTCAATATTACTCCAGAAATTTTTACTGTCTAAACATTTTTACGATGTTGCAATATAGTTTGTGTTAGAGATCTAATGATTAAAGATAAAGTTGCAATAATAACTGGCGCTAGTAGTGGTATTGGATTTGCCACCGCTTTGGCTTTATCAAAAGCAGGTGCAAAAGTTGCTATCGGTGCTAGGAGAGTTGACAGATTAGAAGAACTTGCTAAAAAAATCTCATCCGATGGCGGTGAGGTATTTTATCAAAAATTAGACGTAACAAAAAGATCCGAGTGCGATAATTTTGCTAAAGCAGTTTTAGATAAATGGGGTTCCATTGATATTCTTGTGAATAATGCAGGTTTAATGCCTCTAAGTTTCTTCAAAAGTCTCAAAGTTGATGAATGGGATAGAATGATCGATGTAAACCTCAAAGGTGTTTTGTATTCTACAGGATCCGTAATTTCTCATATGAAAGAAAAAAAATCTGGTCATATTGTAAATCTTTCATCTGTAGCTGGAAGAATTGTTTTTCCTGCTGGTAGTGTTTATTGTGCAACAAAACATGCTGTTGCAGCTTTTAGTGAGGGTTTAAGACAAGAATTCAGTGTTCGTTCAAACATTAGAGTAACTAGTATTGAACCTGGTGTTGTTGCAACTGAGCTCAATGATACAATCACCGATGAATCCCTACAGGGTTTCATTGAAAATGCAAAAAAGATGGAATCTTTACAAGCTGAAGATATTGCCAATGCAATTCTATATGCAGTTGATTCACCACCACATGTCAACGTAAATGAAATTTTGATACGACCTACAACCCAAGAACGTTAAGTTGGCAAACATACCACATGTTGTGATTCTAGGAGGCGGTTTTGGTGGACTTTCTGCAGCCAATGAACTAAGAAACTCGTTATCTTCATCTCAAGTAAAAATCACTGTTATTGACAAAAAAGATTGGTTTATGGTAGGATTTGCAAAACTATGGATCATTAATGGAACTCGTACTTTTGAAAACTCAATTGGTTCATTAAATGAATTACAAAAAAAGGAAATTGATTTTATTAAAGATGAAATCATAACAATTAATCTAGAAAACAAGAACATTGAAACCAAATCTCAAAACATCTCGTTTGATTTTCTGATTATTTCTATGGGTGCAATATTAGCTCCTCAAAAAATACCTGGATTACAGGAAAATGGATTTAATTTGTATGACCATAATCAACTATCAGAAATTCATGATAGACTTGATAATATGAAATCAGGAAAAATCGCTATAGCGATTATGGGCATGCCTTACAAATGCCCACCTGCTCCATTTGAGGCTAGTTTACTAATAGATTCTATGCTTAGAAAACTAGGAGTACGTGATTCTATACAAATTGATTTTTACAGTCCAGCTCCTATTACATTACCTGCAGCAGGTCCTGAAGTAAGTAAACAAATCCTTGAAATTATAAATTCTGAGAAGATCATTTTTCATAATTTATCTAAAATAAAATCTGTAGAGTCTAAAAAATTAATTTTTGAAAACAGTGAAGCTGATTTTGATTTGCTTTTGGCTGTTCCGCCACACATTGCTCCTAAAGTAATTTATGACTCTGGTTTAGCTAAAGAACCTGGATTTATTCCAATAGATCGAAATTGTAAGACTCCTTTTGAAAATGTCTTTGCTGTAGGTGATGTTACTAGTTTAATCATTACAGAAAATATGGCAGTGCCAAAAGCAGGAGTTTTTGCAGAGGGGGAAGGCATTACAGTTGCTCAAAATATTATCTCAAAAATTCAATCTAAAGAAGAATCTGTTCTATTTGATGGTAAAGGAGGTTGTTTCATTGAATCAGGTAGGAATACCGCATCTGTTATTGAAGTTGATATGTTTTCAAACCCTCGACCATCTACAAATATTACAGAAGCAACCGCTGATAATCTTTCTAAAAAAATAGAATTTGAAAAAGAAAGATTGTCAAAATGGTTATGATTTATTTTCAGTATCCTTGCTTTTTGTAAGGTGCTCTAGAACAGCTCTAACTTCAACACCTAAATTTTGAGTATCTTTTGCTAAATTCAATTTTTCAGGAATGCTGTTTTTAAAATCGCCATCTTGCATCTCTATGCTTCTTCTATGAACGCAATCAAGATGATCTTGATCAGTGGCAGAAATTTTATGGCAAATATTACACATTTTCATAAATTACACTAATCAATACGACGATTTAATAATTTCATTTTGTGCTTCTGAAGCGAGGGATTGTAGTCTAGCTTGGTATGATACTAGCCTGGGGGGCTAGTGGTCGCAGGTTCAAATCCTGCTAATCCCATTACAATTTTAAGACTTTTAGTAGTTTTTCAAAATTTTCTCGAGTTTTTTCTTGTTTGTATATCTTCAAAGCATCTATGATTTGTTCTTTAGATGCATTTTTGTAAATTTTTTGAGCTTTTTTTGCAATTCCTGATCCAATAAAAAAAGCTTGAGTAATTGATGTGACATTAGAGGGTTTTCTCTGTGTACTAGAACTTTCAAAATCAATCAATGTAGCCTTGTTTTTACCTACAATGATATGTTTAGAAATATTACTTATCTCACCATGATCAAAACCTATTTGATCTAATCTATAACAATCTTCTAAAATATTTTTTATTATGGATTTTAATTTTTTTACACTACCAGATCCTTTTAAGGAATCCATCCAATCACTAAATTTTTCTCCTTCAAGATATTCCATAACTAAAAAATTTTTACTAACATCAAACATTTTTGGGCCTACACTAACTGAATTTACTAGTTTTAACAAAATTGCTTCATTCTTCATTTCTTTTCTTTGCGAATCCGTTCTTCTAATTTTTAGAGCAATCTCTTTATTATTTTTTTTTGCAATAACTACAACACCAACATATCCTTTTCCTAAAATTGCTAATTTTCCAAGTGTGGTAGGACCTTGTAACGAAATTGATTTTATATTTAATTTTTCTAATTCGTTAATTCTTGACTTTATTTGACGATTAGTAGCATTTGGATACCCTAAAATTTTTGAATAAGGATCTTCTACAAACTTCTTAATTGAAATGAAGGAATGTTCCATCTGTTGAAATCAACTCACCGGCTTCCTCTTTAATTGATTTGCTTAAATTTTTGTTTCCTATGGAAACCTTGAAACCTCGTTTAAAATCACTTTGAAGACCTTTAGGTATGCATGTATGAAGATTCTTTCTCAAAAACTGTGTCATAAAATTGACGCAGTCAATTTCTTTTCTTTTTTCTAATGCAATAATTTTCCTATCTTTTCCAATCCACAACAATTCCGAATTTTTTAGATTTTTAGAGATAAAACTCTTAGAACTGTCATCTCTGAAAAAATCTGGTCCTTTTTTTGAATAGATCTGACTAATTTTTGTAGATTCTAGGAAGAAAAAGAGACAAACTTCTTTTTGTTGATCTGTATACGGTTTACTTCTAAGTACGGTAAATCCATCTAATTCTAACTGTGTAGACAATGTAGTAGTCGCTCTCTTAATTTGTCCCCAGATTATATCTGGACTTCTAATCTTGAAATCAAATTTAACTACTAACAAATTATTCCAATATTTTTTTGATATTCTCGATTTTTTATTATTAAAAAATTCTAATGTTGCTCTTTCTCTAAATGCTCTAGAAATAAGAATAAATTTTCCAATATTTTCATCAGAAATAGCAGCAGCTAAATTTCTATTGCTGTCAATTGGATCTATAATAACTATTGACGTCTCAAATCTTTTTGAAGTTTTTCCAATAATTTGATTCTCATCAATGTTTGATATTGATTTAATGAGATTCTCAAAACTTCCAAATTGTAGTATTAAAACTTCTGAAACGTATCCACTAAATCCTTGTTTAGCTATCTCTGCACCATAAATTTTATTTGATTTTAGAAATGTCTTTAGAATTCTAACCTCGTTTCTCATTTTTGAGGTTAATGATTTTTTCATGAATTTAGTATGAAATGTAGATCTGTCTGCAGCACTTTTCCATTCTCCACTTTTTACATCATAAAATGGTACGATGTTAATCTTAGTATTCTTAATTTTAGCTTCAACATATGGATGTTGAGAATATCTCACATATGGAAAATATTTTTTTAATGAATTAAAACCAATTTTTTTAGAAATTTTTTCAAACTTATCCTCTGTTACAGTTTTTTTAAATCGAATAAAAATATCAATATCTGCATCTTTTGATAACCAAGTATCTTTTGCAAACGAACCCCCAAACTCTAACCCTATGACTTCAGGATATTTTTCAACTTCTTTGGCAACTAAACTATATGCTAATTGTGCAATTTGTTTTTTTGATTGTTCTACTGTTTTGTTTGGAGTAACCATTTTGGAAACTTTAGAAATTATTTGTTTCATTTCTGTGCTTGTATCTCCACTAAATCTGAACAAATTGGTCCGCTTGATGTAAGTTCACTTTTTTTCAATTTTATATTGGATATCATTTGCATTCCAAAATCTCCTATTTTTTGATTTTCCAATTCTTTAGTTATATTCCCAATCTTCTTTTTAATTCTAAATACTGTGATATGAGGTTTGAATGGTTTATCTGGAAAAAACCCTAACGGTTCTAGCACTTTTTCTACTTTTTTTGATAACTGAATTAACATATCTCCTCCTTTTTCATCCGTACCAATCCAAATCACTCTTGGAAATTTGGGTTTTGGAAATGCCCCAATCCCCTTTAAAGTAACACTGAAACTTGAAAATTCAATTGTATGAAGTGCCTGTATGATTTTCTGTATAGTATGTTCTGAAATTTCTCCCAAAAACTGCAGTGTAAAATGCAAATTTTTTGCTTCTATAGGCTTTGCATCAATGTTAATTTTTTTTTGAAATTCTTTTATTGAATTGACTATGTGATTTTCTGATATCTCAATTGCTACAAAAATACGCATCATGATATTTTTAAAAGTATGGTTATAATTATTTCCGGTAACTTCATAGACAAGCCTTTTTTTTGATGTATGTTGGCAAAATTAATTGTATGTTTGACTGGAATGCCTGGTGCTGGTAAATCTACTATAGCAGATGGATTAGAATCTAAAGGGTATGAAATTATCAATATGGGTAATGCTGTAAGAGATGAAGCAAAAAAAAGAAACTTAGAATCAACTCGGGATAATCTTGGAAAATTAATGCTTGAACTTAGAGAAAAAAATGGTCCTGGAGCAATAGCAGAACTTGTTAAACCGCAAATAGAATCTTCAACAGCAGATGTAATCTTAATAGATGGAGTAAGATCAAATGAGGAGATTAAGGTACTCAGAAGATTTGGTACTGTAAAATTATTAGCAGTTCATGCATCTACTGACACCAGATTTAATTTTTTACAAAAAAGAGGTAGAGCAGATGATCCACAAACTAAAGAACACTTTGAAGAAAGAGATAATCGTGAATTAGGTGTCGGTATTAGCAACTCAATTGCGTTATCTGATTATGCAATATCAAACATTGGTCTGACAAAAGATGAATTAATTGAGACAGCTTACAAAATTATTCAAAGTTGGATATAATGAGAATTCCAAATACTAATTGTAAAATTGATATATTTTGTCCAGTAAATCTTTCAGAGGATCCAGAAAAAGTTAAACAAGCTGTTGCAAACATCTTTCCATACTCAATAATAAAAAATGAAAATTTTTCAATACACGCTCAATCAAAAGAATTGAGATCTTTGGAAAAAATTTATGAAACTATTCATAAAAACAAATCTCAAAACATCTACATTCGTAATTTAGAAAATAATCTAGAAAATGACACCACTTGGTTTCTTCTAAATAAACAAGCAGCTTTTGTTGATAAAATTGCTATTTGTGATGAACCAGAAGAATCACCACTAGGCCCAATCAAAGTGATTCTGACTTCATCAAATATTGATGCAATAATTGACTGGATAGATTTTGCAAATTGATAAAAATCAGCTAAAGAAAATTCACTCTTTTTTGATTATTTTTTTTAGTTTGAATCTAAAATCTATTTTTTATATTATTATACAATGTTCATTAAATTAGGCATAATAATTGGTATTGTCATTTTAGGAGGTTTGATATTCTCTAGTGAAATCGATAGCTTATTTCCAACAACTTCTGCGTCCGTATTTGATTCTTTAAAAAATGATGTAACTAATTTTGGTGTCAAAGCTTCAGATTCTGTAGATCAACGAATTGGTTCATCAATTGACAATATTGTAGATGAAACTAATAATTCTATTACAAATGAAATAAGTAGTGTTGGGAATAAAGTAACAAGCGAAATATCTGAAGTAAAAGAATCATCTCAAAAATCTATCAACGAAAAGTTATCAAATTTTAACCCCATTGAATCCATTAAAAATATTTTTACAGACAGTCAAAGTTCACAATCTTCTAGTATATCAAATTCACAATCAGATAATAAAATTCCTACTCAATCAAAAATAATCCCTGAGACACTTTCTTTATCTACAAAACAACAATCTAACAACATTCTTCTTCAATATGATGATACAAGTGGAAAAACAAAAAACGTTAGTGTAGTTATTAGAACAATAGATAAAGAAATTTTTTCTGGAGTATTTTTTACTTCCAAATTTGATACTACTGTTAATGATGCAACTGGAATTCCATACTACATAGATATGATTGTGGAGCATGAAATTTATGGCACTGTTACTTCATCAGTGTTTAATCCTGGTGATTCTTCTGATACAAAAATCAATGGTGTATTTTCTCAATCATAACTATTTTTTTTAAATAATGATACAAATTCTGGTAAAGCAACTGCACTAGTGTTTTTTATTACTAAATCCATGTCAATTGACATGTCTGTATTTTCTGGGTTAATTTCTATCAAAAAAGAATTATTTTGTTTTGCATAAATTGGAAGTGTATTAGCTGGAGATACAACAAGTGATGTACCTACAACTATCATCAAATCACATTGACTTGCAAAAATTATGGCATTCTTCCATACATTTTGTGGTAGTATTTCTCCAAACCAAACTACGTCTGGTCTGAGTATATTTCCACATTTACATAATGGTGGTAAGATGGAAATTTCTGTCAATATCTCCTCTCTATAATCACAAACCGAACATTTGATCGTTACAATACTACCATGTAATTCCAATACTTTTGAACTCCCTGCTTTTTGATGAAGCCCATCAATATTCTGTGTCAAAACTATAACTTGAGCATATTTTTCAAGTTCAGCTATTGCTTTGTGACCTTGATTAGGCTGTGCTTGAAAAATGTTTTTCCTTCTTTCGTTATACCATTCCCATACCAATTTTGGATTATCATAAAATGCATCAATTGTTGCCAGTTTCATAGCATCATAATTTCTCCATAATCCATCTTTTCCTCTAAATGTAGGTATTCCACTTTCTTGTGATATTCCAGCACCTGTTACAACAACAATTTTGTTAATATTCTTAATTTGATCTTTAATTGATTCAAACATTTTATTTAATTTCTATTTCTAAAAGATCTTTGGCAGTTATTACAGAATCATGAATTTTTTGTGCTTCTTGCAAATGCCCAATCTCATCTTTGTATCTAGCTGAAAAATGTGTTAAAATCAAATTTTTTACTCTAGCATTTTTTCCCAAAGTTGCAGCTTGTGTTGCAGTAGAGTGACATGTATCTTGCGCCTTTTGTTTCTCTTCATCCAAAAATGTAGAATCAAATACAAGATAATCACAATTTTCAAAAAATTTCTCTAATTCTTTTGTAGGCATTGTATCCCCAGATATTCCTATTTTTTTACCTGGACGCTTCTCTCCTAACACTTGTTCTGGTGTAATTATTTTTCCATTAATCATAATTTCCTGTCCATTTTGTAATTTACTCCATAATTCTCCTTCGGGTATTCCTAACTGTTTTGCTGTTTCAAGATTAAATCTTCCTGGCTTGTCCTTCTCTTCAAATAAATATGAAAATGCTGTGATTGAATGATTTGCTTTACATACATACACTGAAAATTTTTTATTTTCTAATATCTTCCCTTCCTTGATAATTGTAATCAATATAGGAAATGACAATCCAAAATTTAACACTTTGATATTTGCTGCAATAAATTCTTCAATACCACTTGGTCCAAAGATTTCTAAAGTTTCAGTTCTATTTTGCATTGACATTGTTTGTAATAATCCTAAAATCCCTACACAATGATCTCCGTGAAGATGTGTAACAAACATTTTCATTTTCTTATTCCATCCTAAACCAGATTTCATGTAAGAAATCTGTGCAGCTTCTCCTGCATCAAACATCAAGATTTCTCCATCTTTTTCTAAACATATACATGACAACCCTCTATTTTCAGTGGGTTGAGCTGCCGATGTTCCTAAAAATACAAGTTTCATTTGATCAGAATTGTTCTTGTCAAGCTTTTATGCCTATAGATATGATATTTTTTTAATCCTGTTAACTTTGAATTTATATCTAATTCCTTTTTGTACATTATTGCCACTTTTTTTCGTTTAGGGATTATTGAGAAAAATTTCTTTAGTATTTCTTGGGGTTTTTCTGTTGTTTTTGAAGATACCCCATAAGGCAAATCAGTAACAATCCCATCAAATTTCTCAGATATTTTCAATAATCCTTTAAACTCAGAGTTTAGAACCTCCGAATTATATCCATTTTCTTTAAGATTCTCTCTAGTCATCTCACACATTTTTTCATCAAAATCTAATCCTATGGCATGTATCCCCATAGATTCAGCCTCAAGAAGTGTAGTACCTGTGCCACAAAATGGATCACAAACCGTTTCTCCTTTCTTTAGTCCTATTAAATTTATCATTACTCTTGTTAGCTTCCAATCTAATTCATGTGGATGTTTTTTCATTTTTTTTGGCCTAATTTGATTTTTAACACATTTTGAAAACCCGAAAAAGTTTTCACCATTTGTAAAAATCAAATATACCGTAATGTCTGGATTTTCAAAATTGACTTTTACATGAGAAAATTTTGATATCATGTCTCCCATAGAGCTTTCTAATTCTGGAATGTTAAATTGATTTGATGATAAATTAACCACTCTACAAACAAATGTTTTTTCATTTTTTAAAATCCCTATATGCTCTTCATCTAAAAATAATCCTGACATTTTTCTTAATATTTGTCCTGAAATTTTTACAAATGTGGCACGTTTACTTATCTCACTCCAATTTGTTTTTGATTGAACAATAACTAAATTAGAAATTATTTTGATTTTAGAGAATCTATCATACATTTTTGCAATTGCTGTAATTTCATCTACTGCAAGTTCTAAATAATCTTTAGATAATATAAAAAAACTTTCTGGCATTATTTAATTGCCTTTGCAATAGTATTTGATATATCAACAATTGATGTTTTACTTGGAATTGTATTTGTACTTATTATTCGTGTTACTCCTGATTTTTTTATCTTCTTTTCTGCACCATTCATTAATAATGCATGAGTACATGCAACATACACTCTTTTGCATTTTTGTTTTTTGAGAAATTGTGTAGCTTTGATTATACTTCCCCCTGTACTTATCATATCATCAACCAAAATTAGATCTCTTCCTGTAACTTCGTCTATGTGTTTTGTTTTGATTTCAACTTTACCTGTTTTTCTATCTCTTTTTTTCTCTAAAGCAATATACTCTGAATCAAACTCTTTTGCAAACTCTTTTGCTCTCTCTTTTCCACCTTGATCGGGAGATACCACAAGAGGATTTTTTAGGCTCAATTTTTTAAAATATTTAACAAGATCTGGTATTGCAGATACATTTTTTGTTTTGATGGTAAAATGCTTGAAACCAATAATACTGTGAATATCTACCGTGATAACTTTTGATGCCCCCGCGCCTTTGAACAATTTGCCTAGAACTTTCATTGTAACTATTTCTCCTGGTAGAAACTCTCTGTCTTGTCTTGCATATCCCATATATGGAATCACTGCAATTACTTCTGGTGAAACTTCTTTTGCTTTTGAAATTAATGATAATGCTTGAATTAGATTAGTGTCAACAGGCGGATACATTGATTGCACTACTATAGATTTTTTTGTAGATAAATTTCCATTCAAAGTAATTTTACTTTCCCCATCAGGAAAAACTTTGATCTCTGATTTTACAAAATTTGCCTTTAATTTACTTGATAATCTTCTTGCTAAATCTTCTGATGGTTTTCCTGCAATTACTGATAGATTACTCATCTAAAAAACATGATTTGAAGGGATTCTTAAGTTTTGAGAAGATCATTCTTCTCCACTAGCACGACCAATATCCCCAATTCCATATTTGTCAATGACTTCATCTCTTTGTTCGTTGAGCTTGTTAATTTCACTTTGTTCTTGTTTTTCATCTCCATGGTATACGGTTCTGATTGGCCATGGAATTCTAATGTCATACTTTTTAAATTCTTCATACATGATCATCCTCATCTCAGTTTTCGTTTTGAACTGTGAACCATAATCTCTTACATAAAGCCACAATGCAAAATCTAATGAAGAATCATTAAATTTGTTAAATCGAACAATAGGCTGATTAATATCCACATGAATATCTTTATCACATCCACAACTTGGTTTGTTATTTTCTAAATATGGACATCGTAATTGTACAACTAGATGTCTTTTTTTATCATCTACAATCTCTTTCATTGCACGTTTTCCAACCTTTACAAGAATTGCTGCTACTTGTTTAGGATCATTAAGATATGAGACACCTACCTCTACAAGTGCAGGTACCATTTTGATTTCTTTAGAGTAGTTGATAATTTGAGCATTCACTAATTGTCTTGTAGGAATTACTGCAAATGATTCATGCAATGCATCTTGAATGTATGTTACTCTAGGCGTAATTTTATGTACAATACCATTGTATCCAGTGTCAAGTTTGATTCGCTCCCCTTCAGCAAATATCTTGTCTTTTCGAATCAAAAGATATGCAAAATAATTTTGCATTGTTTCTTGTAATGCCAAGCCAACTCCTATAGCTAAACCTCCTGTGGCAGTAGCAAGTACTATCAAATCTACACCCCACCAACTTATCACACCAACAATTACGGCAGCAAAAATTCCCAAAGGCAAAATCTGAGAAATAGATCTTGGAATATTTTTTCTCTTTCTAGCTGCGTAACCTGGTGGTCTACCACCTGGTATTATCGGTTCAAATCCATCTAGTCTTTTTTCTTCTCTCCATATATCAATTGGATACACTTCTTCTTCATTTTGTCCCAGTCTCAATTTCTTTCCAGATTGATTATCTCCAGAAAGACATTTTCCTAAATAATCTTCATATTTTCTTCTCTCTGATTTTTTCCATTCTTCAAATGGATTCTTTACTAATTGTTCATAACTTCCAATTGGCAATCCTTTTGTTGTTCTAAATTCTTCGAGAAATTTCCTACCATCTTCAGTTTTGAGATTTTTTTCAAATTCTTCGTCAGAAATATCTTCTGGTGTTTTTTTTGGTGGCACCCATTTGAAAAATTTATGAAATAAATCACCATCATCAAGAAAACCTCTCATGTTTTTCCAGTTTTCAAAATCTTCATATTCTTGATTAGATTTTTCTCGTTTTGTAATCATTATAGGAATAATATGAGCAATCGAATATCCAATTACAAGTATATTGATTGTATTGAGTATTTTTGAAAAAGTTTTAGCAGGAGTTAAAATTCCATCATTTTTTACTATCATGTCTCCATCTACATTTGTGATAACTAATTCTTCTGCATCTGATATTACATTATCACTAAATAAGTCAAAAGATTGAATGTATACATTCATGCTAGTTATCAAAATTATTGCAAAAAATGGTAAAACTCCAGTTTTAACAAATCTTGAAAGATGAGGTCTTACATAGTTGAATTTTTGCTTCTTAACCCAATTTGAAAAGAAACGATAAACTAACGTTATTCCTAAAACTCCAATAATTAATACTGTAAAAGCAATTTGTAACGCTTCAGATGAAGCAATTAATTGAAAAACATTTTGAAATTCATCTGTTTGTCCAGTAACTGCTCCAATAATTTCATCTTCAGCCATTTACACTATCCTCTTGTTCCTAGAATACAAATGTTAACACTCATTATGATTTCTAATTAAAATTTTTATAAATTTATTATGCCTAAATAATTTTATAATATTTAACAAATTAAAACCAGAATATTATGAAAAACTCAGAATCAAGTATTCAATTTGGAGTCATTATAGATCTTTTTTGATTTTGGGAAATATTCAAAGAAGATATTCTAATATCCTTAAAAAATTTCCGAATCATTTCAATTCCTGCAACCATTTTTGGAGCATTGTTTTTTACAAATTCTATCCGTTCAGAATCTGACTTTGGTTTATTATCGATATAATTTTGATAAACTTTAGCCCCATCATAATCCACATATGCAATTCTTGCACTAAAATCAGTTCTCTCCAAAACAAGACTATCCCCACCTACAATTGCAATGTGATACGGATGAACGATTAAGGCTTCAGATAACTTCTGAGATGTATCAATTTTAGCCTGTTGTAAATCAGTTGCATATGCATTAAAATCAGCTAGAAGATAAAATGTCGCATCAGGTTTTGTAATCTTTATTCCATCAATAGCAGATAATGCATGATAAGTATACTCTCCCATCATTTGATGAATATTTCGAGTTACATCAAAATATTCATCAATTTCTTTACTGATTTCAAATCCTGCAATTGCAGCATGTTGAATTGGAGTAGATACTGCAGTATATTCTGTTGCAAGAATTTTTTTAAACTGTCGTTTAAGATCAATTGCATGTGATGGAAAAATTACGTAACCTAATCTATATCCACCAGCGGCATGAGATTTGGATAATCCATTTGTAACAAATGTGCCTTCAGGATAAATTTTTCCCATACTAACAAATTTTGAAAAATCATAAGTGGTTTGAGCATAAATTTCATCAGAAATAACAGTAATATTTTGCTCTCTACATACATCTACAATTTCTTCTAACTCTAACTCATTGTATAGCAATCCTGTTGGATTATTAGGATTGTTTAAAATCAAAATCTTTTGTCTATCTTGCAATCGAAGTGCTAATTTTCTTAGACTGTTAGGGGAGATTTTTTTATTTGCACGAGTAGGCAATATGTGATAATTCTTTCTTAAGAATCTAATTTGTGGAAGATAACCCAACCAAGCAGGAGTTGGTAAAATAACAGTTCCATGTAAAACCTCTAATAGATTAAAAATTAACTCCTTTGTTCCAGGACCCACATAGATTCGTTCAGGGGATATGTCCATTCCAAAATAGTGTCGATTGTATTTTGAGATGGCATTACGTAATTCAGAGATTCCTGGAACTGGAGCATATGCTCCCTTGTCAGCATTTTTGATTAATGCTTCTTGGATTTGTTTTGGTACGGGAAATGGAGATTGTCCAAATGCAAATCCATAAAAGCCAAAATTACATTCAGGATGAGAGCAAGTAGAGTGAAATTCTTGTAAAAATGTATTTAGTTTGAGATTTTCAGGCATCTCAATGTCTTCAACTTGTTGATCAACTATGAATTTCAATAATAATCGTCATTATTCATACTAAATAAAGCCTTGAGATATAAAATATCAATAATTATATTTTATCAACATAATTCTGTAACCTTTAACAATGATAAATGAATTAATTAATGAATGAGCTATCAAGTAACCGCATGGGATGACTCACCATCATTAAAATCATACACTTTATCGAATTTTCGTACTTTACCACAAATTCAGAATCTTAGTGAAGAAACTCAATTTGAGATGGAAGTTGTAGGAAATGTATTACCATTTAAAGCAAATAACTATGTTGTAGAGCAATTAATTGATTGGAATAACATCCCTAACGATCCAATATTTGTTCTAACTTTTCCTCAAAGAGGAATGCTAAAACCAGAGCATTATAAAAAAATGGAAACTGCTCTAAAAAATAATTTAGACAAAAAAGAAATTACATCTATTGCAAATGAAATTCGTTTACAACTAAATCCACATCCTGCAGGTCAAATGGAGCTTAATGTTCCAACTCTAAAAGATGGAACAAAATTATATGGAATGCAACACAAATACAAAGAAACTTGTCTCTTCTTTCCTAGTCAAAGTCAGACATGTCATGCATATTGTAGTTTTTGTTTTAGATGGCCTCAATTTGTTGGAATGGATGAAATGAAATTCGCAATGCAAGAGGGAGAACAACTTGTTCAATATGTTAGAGAACATCCAGAAATTACTGATGTTCTTTTTACCGGTGGTGATCCAATGATTATGAAAGCAAAAATCTTTTCAAAATATATTGATACTTTAATTGACGCAAAACTTCCAAATCTAAAAACAATTAGAATTGGAACAAAGGCATTGGCATACTGGCCTTACAAATTTCTGACAGATTCTGATTCTCAAGAAATGTTGGATATTTTTAGAAAGATTACTGATAATGGATTACATCTTGCATTTATGGCTCATTTTAATCATTTGAATGAATTATCAACAGATGCTGTAAAACAAGCAATAAAGGCTGTAAGGTCAACTGGTGCTCAAATTAGAACACAATCTCCTATTTTAGCACACATTAACGATGATGCAGAGATGTGGGCAAAAATGTGGAGTAGACAAGTCCAATTGGGATGTATTCCATACTACATGTTTGTAGTTAGAGATACAGGTGCTCAACACTACTTTGGTATTCCACTAGTCAAGGCATATCAGATTTTCAAAAAAGCATATTCATCAGTGAGTGGATTAGCTAGAACCGTTCGTGGCCCAAGTATGTCTGCAACACCAGGTAAAGTCCACATTATTGGAACTGCAGATATTAAAGATCAAAAAGTAATTGTTTTGAGATTTTTACAAGGTAGAAATCCTGATTGGGTACAAATTCCATTTTTTGCAAAATATGATGAAAAAGCAATTTGGTTAGATGATTTAAAACCAGCACTTACTGAGAAATTCTTTTTTGACGAGGAGATGAAAAACTTCAAAAAATCTAATCCACTTGATGACTATCCAGAATCTTAGATTAATAGAATTTCTATATTAAGAATTTATAGAACATTTTTAAAATAAGATTTGTTTTCTGTAGTATTGAACTTAAAACTATTGCTTCTATCATTAATGATAATCCCATTTTTTTCTGGAATTGCTTATGCACATACGGTTGATTCTATTGGAGAATATAGAGTTGAAATTGGTTGGATGAATGAACCAGTTGTTTCAGGAGATACAAATGCAATTGAATTCTATGTTAGTCCACTTGTACCTGATTTAGATCTAAAAGATCAAGTTTTTAAAAATGGGATCTCAGGTTTGAATAAAACAGTAAAAATCCAATTAGTCTACAAAGATGAAAGCATTATGCTTCTTTTATCTCCTGATCATAATATTCCAGGAAAATATTATGCATTTGTAAATCCTACCATTTCTGGATTTTATCAAGCAAATATTTTAGGAACAATTGAAGATACTCCTATTAGTTTATCAATGCATCCACCAAAAGTTGAAGAACGTTCCTACATTGAATTTCCTGAGCCAACTGATCTTACTTTAAATCAAATTATTGATGGACACACTGCGTTAATTGCAGATATCAATAACTTGAAAGAATCAGTAAAGAATCTAGAAGAAACACAAACAAACAATATGGGATATGTAGGGATCGGGGTAGGAATTATTGGTATTGTAATTGCAATAATTGCACTTGTAAAATCTAAAAACACCTAATACATGTGTAATAACCTACAAGTATAGGAAATATGAAAAATTAACTCTGTTGGTGTAAAGAATGGTGGAAAGTAACTATGATATTTTAGGCATAATAGAAGATTCAACTGAGAAAGAAATCCGTGATGCATTTAGACGGTTGGCACTTCAATTTCATTCAGATCGTGGAGGAGAAAATGAACAATTTATCAAAATTAAACAGGCATATGATGATCTAAAAATTGGTAAAAAATATCCTGATACAGATAACCAAAAAATAACAAATTCAAAAGTATATTCTGGTGATACTGAAGCTGATGTAAGAAGAAAAAATCAGATTTTGGGTCAGGAACTATTCAATGAAATGAAAACTGCTGAAGAATGGGCTGGAGCATTGAATAGAACTAATACTACTGGTACAAGATTATTTGGTTCAAAAACTCTTGGTGAAATTGAACTAGAAAGAAAAGCAAATGGATCGTTATCGATAAAAGGAAATTTTATGGCAGGAAGTTTAACTTATGATGGTTCAATAGTGATGCAAGGAAGCATAACTAGCCCATCATGGACACAAGAATTTCAAACGAATATACATTTGACTAAAGGTGATTTTAAATTCATTGATCCATTAGAAAATAAATACAAAATTGAAAATGGTGCTAGAATAATTGTAGATAATGGTAATATTGTTGTAGGAAATATTTATGGAAGAAAATATCGTATTGAAGATCCAAATGGCAGAGTTGGTGTATTTCAAATTCAAGAACACCGAACTTATATTTCAGCTCTTAATGGAAAAATTATTGCAGAAAATCTTGCAAATACTGTACTTTTGGAAGCAGATACAATCATTGTTCTTAATGTAGAAGATGATGTAGTATTATCTGCCCGTGAAATTTTATTTTATGGTGGCAAGTTAACTTATGATTCTGTTATTGAATTAAAACAAGGTGGTTCAATAAGATTTTTTGAAACTTTTTCAATTCAAGGTATTAGTGGTGATGCAATTATTAAACTTGAAAATGGAAAAAAAATTAGATTATTTGATCTTAAAACTAAAAAAATCAAAAATTTAGCAGATGAATTTGTACCTAATCAAGATCAATATCAAAAAGATGCTACTATGGTAGGGCATGGATTTACTATAACATATGAAATGTTAGATAATCTTTCATTGAAACCTACTAAAAAACGAAAACAAAGTTGGGCATCAAAACTTGGGTTTTCTAAACAATAATTTCGTTCAAAAATCAATTTTTAGGCTTGGTAATTACCATTTCTGATAAATATGCCTCTTTTTTGAAAATAATTAATGAAAAAAATAGAGGCTGTGATTAAGAGGAAAAATTTCCCTACAATTAAAACCGATTTGAATGCTGTAGGAACTTACATTGTTGATAAACGAAATTTAGATGATAGTCAAATTTATGATGAATCACAAGGTTCTCGTGTTGGTTCAACTGGATTAAAATCAATACCACTTGCAAAAATCGAAATGGTAGTTTCTGACAAAGATGCAAGAAAAGTAGTTGAAATGATTTCTAAAAATTCTGGATTATCATCAAATCATGGAGGAAAAATCTTTGTCTCTGAAATGGAAGAGGTTGTAGATATGGAGACACTTGATGGACAGCAAGATCTTGAAATTAGTTTTGAAGAAAAAATTAAATCAAAACAATTACCTAAACGAAGTAGATTTGTTCCATTACAAAAATTTACTCTAAACAAACTTCAAATAATTTATGAAGAAAATAAAGAAACACTTAGAGATGATTATAGAATAAAATCATTTAGTGATTTTGTAAACCATTGTATTATGAAATCATTACCAACAATAGAAAAACAGCTAAAGAATCCCACAATTATTTATGGAAATAATTTTGGTGATTTTTAATAATATCCATTAAACAAAGCTAATCCTACTAATGTCATTCCCACTACTGCAAGCACTAGTTTAGCAAGAAAAATTTTGGATAATTTCATACAACTAAACCAACAACTAGTGGTACAACAATAATTCCTGCAATCACAATAACTTTGAGAATATCTCTAGATTCTAACTTCTGCATCTTTTCTCTATGAAATAATTTACTCTTACGAATTGAAACCATAATTTTAGATCGTACTATCTCCTTCATCACCTGTAGTAATATCTATTGCACGTAAAATTTGTGAAACAAAGATCTTACCTATTCTTCCATTATCTCTGATAATTCCTATGACTTCATCTTCTTTTGTATCTGAAATTATTGCTTCTAATCTATATTTATCATGGAATTGAGGCACAAAAATTTCACTTCCTTTTGATGCGTGAATCTCGGGACCTGGTTTCTTTCCTCTTCCTCTTACTTTGGATACTGTGAGCCCACCAATTCCAACCTGTTTTAATCCTTCACTAATTGCCATGACATCATTTTCTCCTAATATGACTTCTATTTTGAGCATTTAGTAATTGTATTGCAATTTACACAAATATAATTTCTGATTTTGATAATCAAATGATAATCAAATGATAATCAAATTTAGTCATTGTTATTAATTTAAAATTAAATTTTTTATCATGGTTCTGGATTCTGGAGATACAGCATGGATGCTTGTAGCAGGCAGTCTTGTGCTTCTAATGATCCCCGCATTAGGTCTCTTTGAATCCGGACTTTTAAGAAAAAAGAATGCAGCTTCAATTTTCATGCAGATCTTTTTTGGTTTAGCACTTTTGAGTGTCATGTGGTTTGTGTTTGGATTTAGTGTATCATTTGGCCCTTCTTCTATGGGACTAGTTGGGAATATGGATTGGGTATTTCTTAAAGGAATTCCGTCTGATGCACCTTTAGAGCAATATGCTCCAACAATTCCAGGTGTATTATTTGTTAAATTTCAATTAATGTTTGCAGCAATTACTCCACTCTTACTTACGGGAACTATTGCTGAAAGAATGAAGTTTAGTTCATTTATCATATTTATTTCAGCATGGTCCATGTTGATCTATTATCCTCTGGTTCATTGGGTATGGGGTGGAGGTTGGTTAGCACAATTAGGAGTCGTTGACTTTGCAGGTGGTATTGTAATTCACACCAGTGTTGGTATGGCAGCTCTAGCTGCTGCACTAGTACTTGGTAGAAGAAGAAATTATGGTCCTGCTATAATGATTCCTCACAGCATTCCACTTGCTGTACTTGGTTCTTCATTATTGTGGCTTGGATGGTTTGGTTTCAATGCAGGAAGTGCTCTATCTGCATCTGGTGGTGTTGCTGGAAATACTGTAATTGTTACTCACATGGCATCTTCAGTATCTGCCTTGATCTGGGGTGGACTTTCTTGGATTCGAACAGGAAAACCATCAGTTGTAGCTACAATTAATGGTGCTATTGCAGGTCTAGCTGGTATTACTCCTGCATCTGGATTTGTAAGTGTTGAACATGCTTTCATAATTGGTATTGCAATAGGTGTAATATCCTACTCTGGTGTAGTATTATTCAAAGAAAAATTAAAGATCGATGATGCACTTGATGTAAGCTCTGTTCACGGTGTTGCAGGAATTGTCGGTGCGCTTTCCATAGGAATTTTTGCAAGTACTGTAATTAATCCTGGAGGAGTTGATGGATTATTATTTGGAAATCCTGATCAACTTTGGATTCAAGCAATAGGTGTAGGTGTAGCAGCTGCAATGGGTTTTGGTGGAACATGGATAATTTTACAAATAATTAAACATCTAATTGGAATTAGAGTTTCACCAGAAGTAGAAGACGCTGGATTAGATATTAGTGAACACGCCGAATCTGCATATTCTGATGAAGAAGAATTCTTGTTAGGTATGGATGATTATACAGACAAATTACAAGAAAAGGATGAAATACTCTTCAAAAAGAAATCTAAAAGTGATAACAAATGACAGTCAATTATGATGAACTATCAAAGCAAGTTCTCAATTTAGATACCAAAATTCGATTTGCAGGTGTGGCAAATAGCAAAGGTGAGATGATTGCTGGTGGACAGAAAGAAAATGTTGAAAAATTTTTAGATGGTGATAATGTGAACATGTCAATTCATTATGCATTGCAAAAAAGAGATCTTTATACAAATTTAGCCTATAAAATAGGTTCAGAATTATCATCAATAACAGAATATGAAAAAGTTACAATGATTAGTATTCCAATTACTTCCAATGATCTGTTTATGATTAGCACTGAACCTAGAGCAGACTATCTAAAAATTATAGATTTTGTCAGATCTTATATCGCTTCTCAAAAATAGTACCTAAATTAGGCATAAAATATTTGTTTTATTGTAAACAATGATCTATTGTTTTTTTCTTTTAACTTCAAAAACACTGTAACCATATTTTTTCTTCATTTCAATAGAACAAAATTGTGTAAATTCGTATTCATCAAAATCTTTCAAAATTTCATATAGATTAATGCCAATCACTATACTATTTTTTGGGCAAAGTGAATTTATCTTAAAACATTTATTTACCGTAGGTCCAAAAATATCTGAAATTTTTGAAGTGGTGCTCTCAGCTACTTTTACAGAACCATACGTTGCACTAATTTTATAATCCAACGCCTCAATATTTTCTGCATTGAGTTCTTTTTTTAATTCATCATGAGATTCGATCATACTAAAACAACATTCTAAGATATTTTTCATCACTTCACTGTTATTCGGATCAACATTTGGAAATCTAAACATTAAGGCATCTCCAATGTTTTTTACTACTATCCCGTTATGTTTACGGACAATTTTTGCCATGAAATTAAGAAAAATTTCATACATCTTACTAACATCTGCATCAGATAATCTAGATGATATTCTTGTAGAGTCTGTCATATCAATCACACCAACACAATCATTTTGTTCATGTTGAGAAAATTTCAACAAAATATCTTCTTGTTGTTTAATAACGTCTTCTTTCTCTTTAATTTCAATTAATGATTCTTCTAGCTTTTGAGCCATTGAATCAAATGCAGAAGACAATTCTCCAATCTCATCCCCAGTAGTAATGTTAGTTCTTACTTTAAAATCTCCATTTGCAATTTTATTTGCTGCATCTTTTAATTTAAGAAGTGGTCTTGATAGAGATTTTGATATTACAAACGCTACAATTCCCATTCCTATGGTTATTGCTATTCCTGTATGAAATATTCTATATTGAAGAATATCTATTGGTTTTTCTACCTCTGTCTTGTCAATCTCTGCAAGTAATACTATGCCTAAATCATTTGCACAATAAGATGATCCATAAATTAAAACATCTCTATAATCCTCATAAAACCCTACAACTTCCTCTCCGTTATTGAAACATTTTTGGACAGCTAAAGTATCCACTTTCTGTTTGAATATAACATTCTCAATAAATCTGGATTCAGACAACATTACATATTGATTATTTACAATGTAAACCTCTCCTGTTTCTCCTAACCCGCTTTGATTTTTCAAAACATTATCAATTGACGTTGTTCGCATTTTTGAAATTATTACTCCAATTGATTTATCTCCTCTTTTACTATCGTCTGCAAAAACTGGAGAGACAACAATCATTCTTTTCCCTTGTTCCGTTGGTTCAAACTCAATAAATGATTCCTTTAATCCACGTTGAAATAACGGATCATCAAGAAAATCATTATTTGCATTACTAAGAGAAAAGAAAACTTTTCCATTACTTCCAATTATTTTTGTATCTTCAAACCCTATAGAAAACCCAATTAATTCTTGAAATGCTTGAATCTCAATCAAAAAATCTCTCCGATTACTCTCTTTAGATTTTTTTAATTCATCCTCGTCAATCTGATTCATTTCTGCAATTAGTAATTGAATCATAGGATCATTTGCAAGAATATTGTTTTGTTCAATTCTTGATTCAAAAAGTAATCTTAGTGTATCTCCTCTCACTGTTGATTCTCCTAACAGTTGGTCTCCAGCTCTTTCTATTAGAATTTGATCAGCATAATTAAAACTAAGAATCCCTATTATTGAAAGAGCCACAACAGAAACAATCATCACTAAAAAAATGAGTTTTTTACCAAGATTAATTGAAATCGACATCGCCATTCTATGTTTATTGTATACAAATATCAATTCTTCTTGAGTCTATTATGCCTATAGTAATTCTATAAATTGATAATTACTTGCAATGTTGAAAATAACCTCAAATATTTAATTATCTAGGATTATTTTTTAAAATATGAAATTTCTATTTTTATCTGCTCTTTTTGTAATTTTAATCTCAACCTCATTTGTATATGCTGAAGAATACGTCATTGATATTCCATTAGGAGCATATAATCCTGAACTAAATACACAAGCAGAAGTATGGTATGATCCTCCTCAACTGTTTGTAACTGTAGGAGATACTGTAACTTGGTATAATGGTGACAAGGAAGGTCATACTGTTACAAGTGGAGAAGGTTCGGGAAGATTTGGTTGGATGAGTGATAATTTTGGAAAATCAAATGGTATCTTTGACAGTGATAGATTTATGCCAGGAGAATCATGGTCCTACAAATTTGAAGAATCTGGAACATTTTCTTATTATTGTACAATTCATCCATGGATGGAAGGAATTTTAATTGTTGAAAAACTAATTCCTGATTATCCACATGACGCAACCGGCAAAAAACTAGAATTTCCTTTATTACAGTATACCGCAGATCAAAATATAGAAATTAATCTATCATGGGATCCACCAGTCATCAAAACACATGAAAAAATTCAATTTGTATATCAGTTTTATGATCCACAAACAAATTCTAATCTTGCACAAATGAAATACAATTTTATAATATTTCAAAATGGGAAAGAAATCTTTCGGGATGAAGGATTAAGTCAGATAGGTGGAGACTATAGAAATTATATTTTCAGTGATTCAGGTTCCATTATAGTAAGAATAGAAGGAATTCATTCATCCTCAGTTTTTGCTGAGGAGAGTGTCACTGTGTCTGGAAATATTCAAAATAAAGAACTACGTTCTGTTGATTTTACTACAGTAGTTTATGATAATCCAGAAAAAACATCTCATGAAACTTATCATACAAAACCAGCTCAAAGACTATCAACTTATTACGAATTAATGCTTTTGATAATTCTTGTTCCAGGTATCATGTTCCTCATCGCATTATTTTGGTTAAAGAAGAAACCAAAAATTAAAGATGAAAAACAGGGCGCTTTTAAAATTTAAAATAATAAAAAGAAATTAAAATTGATTGAACTAATCTAATCGATTAATTCAGTCCAACCTTTGATGAAGACTGAGTTCTTGTAGAGTGGAACTGGTTGTCCAACAGTAAAGTCCATTGGTCTCATCCAAAAGATTGCTTTTGTTGGGCATACACCGATGCATGCACCATCAGAAATACATCTTTCTGGGTAGAAAACAAATGCTTTACCTCTCTTCCAGCCTTCAACTGGTTTTACTCTAAGTACATCTGGTCCAAGTGTGGTACAGATTTCTACACATAGTGCGCATCCGATACACATTTGTTCGCTGATGTCGGGAATAATTCCTACTGGCATAACAAAATTATTTCTTGATTTGGC
Source organism: Candidatus Nitrosopumilus sp. (assembly GCF_040878665.1). GTDB lineage: Archaea > Thermoproteota > Nitrososphaeria > Nitrososphaerales > Nitrosopumilaceae > Nitrosopumilus. The sequence continues at coordinate 86,951 of NZ_JBBDLU010000004.1, forward strand.
ATTAATATAATTTGCCTAAAAATATGATGTTATAACGGCGTTTCAAATGTTATAACGGCGTTTTAAATTTGATCGCTATTGATAGCAAAAAATCATCTCTGTTCTATCTTGAATACCTTTGAATTTGCGTCTGTTTTATCTAAAATGCTGATTAGCAAGTCATTTACATTTTTTTTGACAAAATAGATTTCTGTTTTCTCTGATTTTATAACGTGTTTCCCTCCTGGTGATATCACCCATTCATTATTTTCTTTTTTTCTTGCCATGGCAGTTACCACAATGGAGGATTTAGCTTGTTTTCCAAGTGATGAAATTAACATTATACTTGCATTTATGAATCTGGCAGATTCAAGTTCATCAAACAAATTGTAAACCCCATTAAATGAATCAATAATTACTAAAAACTTCTCTTGCGATATTTTTGAAATAATTTCTCCTAGTTTTTCTCCCCAATCTGTTTTATTTGGATTGAATATTGTCATGTCTTTTTTCCTTTGAATCATTCCAGATTCTACATATCCAGTATAAAGTAAATCTAGATCTACAAAAATAATTGGAATGTTTACCGAATTAATTAATCTATGAAGAAACTCTGTTTTATGAAAAGGCTCTGAACATAATATGACATTTAGATTATTTTGTTCAAATTCATTTTGAATAGCTGTTAAATTATTATCTATAATTTGCTCAGGATTTTTATCCAACACCATTTTAGTATTTTACAGATATAATAATGAATTTAGCACATAAAGATATTTCAGATGATTTTCCAAAATCAGATCAAATCTATCTAAATAATGCGTCTGTTTCTTTAATGCCTTCTCAAAGTATTGACACTATGAAAGAATTCTTAATTACATACAACTCAATTGGGCCTGATTCAAAACTATCTGAATCATTTGTAACTGAAAAACTACGTAATGTAAGAAAAACCATTGCAAAAATTATTTCTTGTCAACCTGATGAAGTTATTCTTACTCAAAGCACAACTGATGGAATCAATTTTGTATCAAATGGACTATCTTTTGATGATAATTCTAACATTATAATTCGTGGAATGAGTCATGAACATCATGCAAATTTTTATCCTTGGATTAGACTAAAAGAAAGAATTTCAATAAAAAATCTACCGATTGATAATAATGGTTTTTTCAAATTAGATGATCTAGAATCTTTTGTTGATGATAATACAAAATTAGTAGCACTAAGTCATGCATTGTACAACACTGGATCTATTTTGCCTGTAGAGGAAATAGGAAAAATTCTTCAAAATAAAACCCCATTTTTTATCGATGGTGCACAAACTGTAGGCTGTATTGGAGATATTGATGTATCAAAAATTAAATGTGATTTTATGTCATTTAACGGATCTAAATGGCTTTGTGGTCCAATGGGAACAGGCTTGTTTTATTGTAATAGAAAATCAAGTGAACTCTTAGAACCAATTACAATTGGTGGAGAATCTGCAATACCTTATGATGATTCAAAACTTGCGTTCAAAGAATTACCAGATAAGTTTCAAACCGGATTTAGAAACTATGTTGGTATTGTTGGTTTGGAATCATCTGCAAACTATTTGCTAAATTTTGGTATAAAAAATATTCGTGAAAAAAATAAATATCTATCAAGTCTTTTCAGAGAAGAACTATCAAAAATCCCTAATATTATATTGTATGGTCCAGATGATCAGGATGTTAGAACTAGTATTGTCTCATTTAACATCAAAGGGTTTGATTCACAAGAAATTGTAGATAAACTTGAAAAACAAAACATTGTTTTAGCTGTAAGAGAAATCATGGAAATCAAGATTATACGAGCATCACCACATTTTTTTAATACTGAATCACAAATACTTCAGGTCATTGATGCAATAAAGAAATTATAGATTTTCTTGCTCTTCAATTACCATCATGGTCAGTGTTGATTGCACTTTACTAATTTTTCTAACTTTGTTTGTAATAATTCCACGCAGTTTTTCAGCATCATCAGAGGTCAGTTTTAAAACGATGTCATATACCCCATAAACACCCTGAATCTCAAATTCCACGTCTTCTCCAGTAAGAATTTGTTTTACTTCTTTGATAATTGACTCGTCTGAACCTAAATCTGAATTTAGGAGAACATACGCTGTAGGCACAAAGATTTTTTTCATGAGACAGTATTTAACCTTTCATTATTCAAAAACTGATTAATTACCAACATAGTATATCATTATGAAACCAATCGATTTATCATTGACAATATCTGAATCGATTCCAAATTTTCCAGGATCACCAAAACCACATTTGATTAATTGGTCTAACATCAAAGATGATGGATATAATCTTGAATTATTATTTTTAAGCTCACACACTGGTACACATATTGATGCGCCATACCATTTTGTCAAAAATGGTCTCAAAATCAATCAAATTCCACTTGATAGACTAGTTGGAAAAGGTATTTTGATTAAACTCAGAAAAGATAGGAATCAGTCTATAACAAAATCCGACATCACTCTATTTGAAAAAAAGAATGGACTAATTCCAGATTATTCTTCAGTCTTTTTCTATACCACATGGCACAAAAATCTAAAAAAGAATAATTATTTCAATGAAAATCCTGGATTAGATATATCCTCTGCAAAATATCTTGCATCAAAAAAAATCAATTTAGTTGGAATTGATTCTCCTAACATAGATCTTGGTAAAGATGAATCTTTTCCTGTCCACCATGTTTTATCAAAAAACAATATTTTGATTGTAGAAAATTTGACAAATTTGAATAAAATCCCATCTAATGAATTTATTTTTACAATTCTTCCACTAAAGATTAAAGATGCAACCGGATCCCCTGTACGAGCAATAGCATCATAATCCTACAATTTTATTTGTAATACTAAAATTATAGATTGATCCCTATATTTGATATGAGCAAACCTGGAAATATTTGGAGAAAGGTTCATGGAAAAATTACAAAAAAGCCTACTAACTTCTCTTGGTTAATTGAAAAAAAATTGGCAGGCTCAGGAATTCCAACTAGCTTTGATGAATTTGATTGGTTGCTAAACCAAGGAGTAAAATCTATTGTAACTATGACTGAGAACGCTTTACCTGATGTTTGGGTGCAAAACATTGGCTATCTACATGTACCAACTCCTGACTTGACAGCTCCTGATATGGATAGAATAGATTCTGCAGTAGATTTCATACATGAACAAATTACAAACGATCAAGCAGTAATGGTTCATTGTGCTGCTGGAATGGGAAGAGCAGGTACAATACTTGCATGTTATTTTGTAAAATACAAAAATTTTTCAGCTATTAATGCAATCAAAAAAATTCGAGATGAAAGACCAGGTTCTATTCAATCTGAAGTACAAGAGCTAGCTATTGGATTTTATGAAAAACATGTTAAAAATTAGTTTAAACAAACTCTGAAACTAATTTTCCATCTACAATTTTAATTTTCAAGATTTTATTTTCTTGGAAAATTAATGTCAATCCACCATCTACATCAGGATCTTCAACTTTTACAAGTTCTAACATTTTGATAGAGTCAAATTTTGCCATTCATATCTCCTATTCTGGAATTGATATGGTCTCAATCTTTCCATCTACAGCTTTGATGAACAAAAACCTGTTATCTTTGAAGATGAATGTAATTCCGTCTTCTTTGTCAGGTTCTTCTACTTCAAGTATTGGTTGTCCTAAAAGACCGTCATATTTTGCCATATTGATTGCTCCAAAAAGTTCCTTATATCCCTAATTGATGGTGATCTCAATTTCATTAGAATTATTTTTGACGCTTCCTGTTTCAATATAATCATGTTTCTGCCATGATGCAAATGCCTCAGCTCCAATCTTGTGTTTACCTTTTCCCAAGTCTGATGCTCTGAACACAAATTTTTCACTAAAGTCAAATAATTCCTGTCTTACTTCCTCTTCTGAAAGTCTGATAAATGGCTCAAAATTTTTGGCTACCTGTACCCAAATTCTTCTATCTTTCATAGGATTGACAAGTTTTGGATTTCTTGTCCAAAAGATAGATGCCTTTCTATAGGTATCAACAGTTCTACCTAATTCCTTCTTTCTGAACCCACCTGAGGTCAATTTAACACCATATTTCATTTTAAATGAAACATCGTTGTTGTTGTATGCTTTTGTCCAATTAGCCTCATTAAACGCATTTCTCAAGTCTCCATCTACTGAAAACTGGACATTTATCTCAACATTCTCATCTGAAGAGTATTCATCCTTGGATTTTACTAGGTGGATCTCTGAAATTTTGCTTTCTCCCATTCTAACCGCTCATAATGATTTATATCCGCAATAAGTGCTTTTTCTGAATACATGAACGCGCAAGTGATCAGTTCTGAGCCTAAAGAAATCAGCCTTTCAATCACTGAAACTGATATAGGAATTTTGTACATAATTCAGCATGAGCTTTTAAAGGCATCAAATATAGATTTTGCAGGCGTTATTGTAAAACATCCTCTTACCAATGAATGCTGGATGAGAGTAAATTGTAGTTCAAAACCATTAGGTGAAATTAAAAAAGCATCAGCATCAGCAATAAAAATGGCCGAAGAGTTCAAACAATTATTTAATTCAAAAATTAAGGTAAATTAGATTGAAATTTTGCCCTAAATGTGAGGTCAAATTAAAAAATAGTGATTCTGGCCTTCAATGTCCTAAATGTGGTTATACGAAAGAAGGACAAGTCAAAGCAACAAAAAAAACTATTGAAGAACAGGAACCTGATTTCTCACTTCTTGCTTTTGAAGGAACTGAAGGAGAAGAATCTCTTCCAACAATCAAAATAGATTGTGAAAAATGTGGACATGATGAAGCAGTTGGTTGGATGTTTCAAACTAGAAGTGCAGATGAACCTACAACACGATTTTATCGTTGTTTACAATGTAAATACACTTGGCGTGATTACACATAACGTTTAACTGGAACTTATAGTCAGGAAAATTGATTTGACTTTTGGAGCAAAAACAAGCGGTTCAGATGATCTAAAAGCTATCATATCTGCAATATCAACACTTGTTGAAGAAGCTACTTTTGTTGCAACGGCTGAAGGAATTACTTTTAGAGGAATGGATCCATCTCATGTTGCTCTTATCGATATTTCATGGCCTAATTCTGCATTTGAAAAGTATGAATGTGATAGTGATATTAAATTCGGTGTAAGAATAGATGAATTTTCAAAGCTTATCAAAAGAGCTGATAAAAATGATAGCATAGAAATTAGCATATCAGAACAGAACATGTTACTTGTAACAGTTGGAAAAAATAAAAAATACAAAATGCGTTTAATTGAAAGCTCTGCAACAGATACACCATTACCAAAAATCCCATATGACTCAAAAATTGTTTTGAGTTCTTCCAAATTTGATAAAATACTTGGTGATGTACAAGTTGTATCTGATTATCTTACAATACATACATCTGATTCCAATGGAGACTTTTCAGGAAAAGGGGATTCTGGGGAAGTTGTAATTGAATTAGATAAAGATGATAAAGAAATTGAAGAGATTTCTTCAAAAGAAGACAGTGTAGGCACTTACAGTCTTGAGTATCTTAATCCTGTAGTCAAAGCCGTAGGATCTAATGCAGGCTCTATAACATGTGAGTTTTCAAGCGCAAAACCTCTTAGAATTGAATTCAAAGTGGCAAATATTGGTAGAATTCACTTTTACTTGGCTCCACGCGTGGAAAGTTAAAGCATTTAAAGATTAAGTAGTTCAGATATTTTGAATTGCGACTTGTAATAAAATATGGTGGAACATCCATTTCTACTTCAAAGGACATTTGTACAGTAGCTAAACATCTTAATGATTTATCAAAAAAACATCAGATTGTAGTGGTTTGTTCTGCAATAAGTGGAACGACAGATGATCTTTTAGAAATATCAGAATCTATAAAAAAAGAAAATAAATCAAAAGCTGAACAATTAGCATCAAAAATTATCAACAGACATAAACAATTAGCAAAACAAACAATCAAAAAATCTAATGTAAGAAAAAAATTACTGACAAATCTTGATGCAGATTTTACTGAACTTCTTGCTCTAATTGATGGAATGGTATTACTCGGTGAAGTTACACCAAGATCAATGGATTATCTAACTTCATTTGGTGAAAGATTATCAATACAACTAGTTTCATCATCCATCACAGATCTAGGTAAAAAATCAATTTCTCTTACTGGTAAAGAAGTAGGAATTGTTACTGACTCTAACTTTGGTGAATCTAAACCACTCATGGATACAACTAGATTACGAATATCAAAAACAATAGATGCTATGTTCTTAAAGAAAACAATTCCTGTTGTTGGAGGTTTTACAGGAGCTGATCAACATGGACATGTAACTACACTTGGTAGAGGTGGTTCTGATTATTCTGCTACAATCATTGGATCATGCATCAAAGCAGATGAGATATGGTTGATGAGTGATGTAGATGGTTTAATGACTGCAGATCCAAAGATTGTCAAAAATGCAAAATTACTCAAAGAAGTATCATACATAGAAGCAATTGAAATGGCTTTATTTGGTGCCAAGCAAATACACCCACGAACGTTTGAACCTCTATTAACAAAGAAGATCCCTATGAAAATTAGAAGCTCTTTCAATCTCAAAAATGAAGGAACTTTAGTTTCAGCATCTACTTCTTCTGCTGTTAGTAATACTGTAAAGTGTGTAAGTAATGTAAAAAATAATGGACTAATTGATGTTCAAGGTGGTAGTATGGTTGGAACACCTGGTACTGCTGCTAAGATATTTGCAACATTAGCAAAAGCTGGAATCAATGTAATGATGATATCTCAGAATCCATCTGAATCAAGCATAACTATTGTTGTTAAAAACACAGATCTTGATAAAGCTGTTAGTGCATTAGAAATGGAATTACTAGGAAAAATCATAAAGAAATTAGAAATTACAACAGATGTAGCAATAATTGCATTAATCGGTTCAGGAATGCGTGGTACAGTTGGAGTTGCTTCAAAAGTTTTTGGTGCAATTGAGAAAAATAAAGTCAATGTATCTATGATCACACAAGGTTCATCTGAGCTTAATCTTGCGTTTGTTGTTAAAAATTCTGATACAAATGCAGCAGTACAAGCATTACACGATGCATTTGCACTTGATAAAATCAATTAAGACAAATCATTTAAGGGAACACTCTCAATACGATTCATTGAAAAAACTTGTTGCTGTTCTAATCATTGGAATTTTATCAGTTGGTATAATTTTTGCCTCTTCAACATCTGATCAGTTTGCTGATGCTGGCTCTAGAAAAAAAGTTCACTTTACTCAAACTATTACATCCTCTCAAGATCCAGGTTTAGGACATGAAAATCATCAATTAGCGCTTATTTTATCACCAAATGAAGGAACTATCTACGACGGGTCCATGACATTTACTGCAAGTGAGCCTGTCCAAATAGTAGTTTTACATGAAATTAATACTCAAGATTCAAAAGGTCAACCTACTTGGACTGTAGATGGAAAAACTCTCTATGGTTTATCGTTGATTGATTTACAAAAAAATTCAGGCTCTTTTGAGTTTACAGGTGCTGCACTTGCATTACACTCTCCCAATTCAAAAGAATTTGTCGCAACTGTAAGTCTTGATGGTTGGATCAGAGGACAACCTACTGAAGTAATAATGCAAAAAATTGAATCACAAAAAGAAGATCCATCTTTGTTACTTTCAAGAACCAATGTTCCAGCTGTGATTCCAATGCACAAAGGAATCTATGAAGGAAATCAAGTTCTATACATCATTACTGATGGAAGTGATGAAAATTATGCTAAAACTCTTACAAAAAAACAAGGATGGAAAGTGGAACTTGCTCCTGCACTTGTAAATACCCCTGAAAGTATTTTACAAAAACTATTTGTTTTTAAAAATGGAATTAAAGGTGATGGAATATATGGATTTCAAAACGATGTATTCTCTAGTACTCCATCACAAGAATCAGAATACAGTGCATTAAATTCTGTAATTGAAGTCACATGGAAAATAGGACAAAAACAAGTTATTTTTAATTCTGCAAATGATATAATTGCAGCGGCAGAAAGTGGACGAGTTGAATTTAATGAAACAAAAATTGTTCTTAACACACCACAAATTGTTTGGCCTGATGGACAAATGCTTGTTCGTTCAGATCCAAATATCGCTGATGACATGTCATATGATGGAGGTCAAATAGTTGAAATTAATGAAGAAGACATGACGGTAACTTTTGTTGCTCATAGAGGTTGGGGACCTGATGGAAAAACCATTTACTATATTGTAACTGATGCTACACCATCAGGACCTGCACAAACAATGGGTGTTGCATCATCTCCAAGTTCTGCAAATCTAATTGCTCATTCAGCAGCAGTTGATCTCTTTCAATTTAAGAATGGAATTAAGGGATCTGGTACATTGGGATTTCAAGCAGGGATTGCTGGAGCATCACTTAACGATGCACATTATAGTCCAATGTGGAGAATTTATCTTGTAGAATGGAATGATGCAGAATCTGCAAAAATACTGGAAACAAAATCTGACATTAATTCATTTCATGCTGATAATCTGCTATCAGTAAGTATTGCACGACCTGCTAACAGTGATCATATAGTTAACTGCCCATTCATCGATCCATTCCAATAAGACTTTCACTAAACGGATAAATTACTTGACAAAAAATTTATTTTAAAATTGACTGGTAAACTCTACATTGTCGGTGTTGGGCCTGGACATCATGATCATATGACATTTCGAGCAAAAGAAGTCATTGGCGAGAGCGATACAATTGTTGGATATGAAACTTATGTAAATTTAGTACAAGATCTAATTGGTGGTAAAACTGTTCATCGTTATGCTATGACACAAGAAGTGGAAAGAGCTCATCAATGCATTGATCTTGCAAAATCTGGAAAAATAGTTTCGCTTGTGTCAAGCGGTGATCCTGGAATTTATGGAATGGCTGGATTGATCTATGAAACACTTGCTGAATCTAATTGGGATCCAAAAAATGGACTTGAAGTTGAAATTGTTCCTGGAGTATCTGCACTTAACTCATGTGCATCAATAGTTGGTTCGCCTCTTATGACTGATTTTGCAGTTGTAAGTATGAGTGATCTACTTGTACCATGGGAAATTATTTCAAAAAGAGTTGAAGCAGCCGCTCAAGGTGATTTTGTAATTGTGATTTACAATCCTGCAAGTAAAAAACGAATTCATCAATTACAAGATACAAGAAAAGTTCTCTTAAAATATAGAAAACCTACCACACCGGTTGCAATTATCAAAGGTGCGTTTAGAGAATCTGAAACTATTGTTATGACTGATCTAGAAAATCTACCTAACCATTCAGATCAATTAGGCATGATTAGTACTGTGATCATTGGAAATTCATCAACATACACTTACAAAGATTTGATGATCAATCCTAGAGGTTACAAGTCTAAATATAATCTAGAAGAACAAACAAATCCAAATCTCAAAGTCTAGAAACTTTTCTTGATCATAGCATTCAATTCTTCACTGAGATTAAGTTTTTCTCTTATTGGAGAGATCACTTTTACCAAATAGTTTCCAACTGTTTGTTTCAAATCACCTGGATGTAATTTCTTTTCTGCAAAGTCTTTTTCAAGTTGGTTATAATCAGTATATGATACATTTCCACCAAATTTTTCAGGTCTTTCTACAAGCATTTCGTTAAATTCATGAAATATTATGGTTTTTGAAATCTCTAGTAATGGGTTATTTTGAATATTTGTTTCTTCACACCATGCTTTGCTGATCTTTTTCTTTATCTCATCATCTGTATTTTGAATAAATATACCTGAATTGGGATCTGACTTACTCATCTTACCTAATATTTGAGAATCTCCTGTATCTGCAGGTTTTGAAAGTCCTGGTAATAATTTGTGATGTACAGCAACAGGAACCTTCCACTTCATCTTTGGAAATATCTCTCTTACCAACATGTGGATCTTTCTTTGATCCATTCCAGCATGCGCAATATCTACATCTAAAGAATGAATATCCACTGCTTGCATTGCTGGATAAAGCAATTTTGCTACATCGATTTTTGTATCATCTTCTGATCGTCCCATTATTGTTAAAGTTCTCATTGTTCTGGCAATTGACATGTGCTTTGTAAATTTGACAAGCTCAGACCAATACTCTGTTTTTTCTTCATATAATTTTGAACCGAATACAATTTCTGCATCAGGACACACTAATTTGAAAGCATCTTGATAGTATTTTGAAACTTTAGAAATGGTTTCCCAGTCTCCACCCAATTTATCATTAATCAGAGTATGCCAGTCTGCAAGAAAAATTTTACATTTAACGCCTGCTTTGACAAAATCATTAATCTTAAAACCTGTACTGATTAGACTGCCTAAATGTAAAAAACCAGAAATCTCTAATCCAATGTAATGCTGAGGTGAAGAATTTGTTTTGAATAATTCAATTAACTCATCTTGAGTTACAACTTCTTCAGTTGGTGGTCTTTGAATTAAATCTACTTTTTCTGTTATATCCAAATCAAAACAACTTTTGAGAAGTAAACGTATAAAGTTATTCAAACTACAATTCAAATTTAGAAGCTTTGAATAACAGATACGTTGACATAATCTATGACTCTTGAAGAAGGATTAGAACTAATTCATAATTACAAGAAAGGACTTGAAAAATTCATAGAAACATTACCTGAACAATCAATTCAATTAGGCTCAGAAATGATTAAGACTCTCTTGATGACTTCTAAAAATGAGATTGCAAATTTGGTTGCAATAGAAAAAGCCCTTAAAAGAGAATCAAGATATGAATCTGGACTATCAGAATAATTTTTTTATTTACAATTTTTTTTATGTTTTCTTAGATCATCAAATGTATCAAATTCAGTTCCACAAACTCTACATTTTTCTTTTTTCTTATTATGAGCTTTTTCTTGATGCTTCTTTAATCTATCAGAATCAGAAAGAACGGTTCCACATTTTTTACATTTTAACTCGTCTTTACTAGATCCAAATAATCCCATGCTGAAAGTATTTGAATCTACTAGAAATAGTTTTTATGTTAAATGAATGAAAAATCTGTCTTATCTAATTATTCATCTAGAGTTTTTCGAGGTCTCGTACTGAGATAAAATGCATGAGTGCTAATGATAAAAGCCGCTAAAAATACTTTAGTTGCAAAAATCAAATTCCATGGCCTCTCAGGATCTGGATAAGCAATTGATAATTTATCAATATCAGGAATTACACCATCAATAATTCCAGCTGTTATCTGCGCATTTAATACCGTAAAATTGTATAGTACTTCATAAAGTGTTATAATTGAAAATCCCAACAACATTAACTGAAGTAGTGCCATTTTTGTACCTACAATCTTGTTTCCAGCTGTTCTTCTCCACCCAATTCTTGAAACACAATACCATCCAATTATTGTAGAAAAAAATATCCAAGTTGATACTCTTGCAAAATTTTCAAATGGAATAACTGTATTATGAATCGCTTCTCCCATCACATATGTTCCATTTTCAATCCATTCTATCATAGTTACATAAACTCCAAAAGCTAGTGATGTTACCATTATGAATCCACAAACATAGAAAATGTACAGATAAACTTTGTAACCAGAATCTGATTTCTCAAGATGTTGTGATTTCATAATGCCGTTTTGCCATTTTTGAAATATAAAAATTCATGTTATTCAATGAGGTTTATAGAGTAGTTATAGACAGGATCACTGTTGAAAATTGCAATTAATATTCCTCTAGTGGGTAAAGAAGAGATTATTGCAGTTACATCTATACTCAAAAATGGCGCTTTGACTTCAGCTGCCAATCATGGCGGTAAACACGTTCAAATCTTTGAAAAATCTGCGGCATCATTTGTAAAATCCAAATATGCTATTGCAGTTAACTCTGGTACTGCTGCTTTGCAAGCTGCACTATATGCGTTAGATGTAAAAAAAGGTGATGAGGTTTTAGTTCCATCATTTACATTTGTAGCAACTGCAAATGCAGTTATTTCAACAGGTGCTAAACCAGTCTTTGTTGATATTTTAAAAGAAAATTATACTATAGATCCAGATGATTTAGCAAAAAAAATTACAAAAAACACACGTGCAATAATTCCAGTTCATCTTTATGGAAATGTTGCACATGTAGAGCAACTCTCAGAAATTTCTAAAAAACACAATATTCCTATCATTGAAGACTCTGCTCAATCTTTAGGTTCTACTTACAAAGGAAAACATACAGGTACTTTTTTTGAAATGGGTTGTTACAGCATGTATCCTGCAAAAGTTATGACTGCTGGTGAAGGCGGTTTTATTGTAACTAACAATAAAAAACTTCGAGACAAATTATTGATGATTAGAAATCATGGAATGGTTCATGGATATGATACAAGAATATTTGGATTAAACTTACGATTACCTGAAATTAATGCTGCAATTGCAACTGTTCAGATGAAAAAGCTACCAAACTTTCTAAAAACTAGAAAAAGAAATGCTGATTTATTATCAAAACTGTTATCTGATCTTAAAATTATACTTCCTCATCAACGAAAAGGTGAAAATGTAAATTGGTATCTCTATACTGTTGCAACTAACAAACGTAATAAAATATTAAAAATATTAAATGAAAAAGGAATAGGTGCTGCATCCTATTATCCTATACCAGTTCATAAAACTCCCTTTTACAAATTAAAATCTAAACTCTCAATTACTGATTGGGCTGCATCTCGTGTTATTTCATTACCAATTCATCCCAAAGTAACTCAAAATAATATTGAATTTATTGCAAAAACTATTCATGATATTCTATGAATGCAATAGGTGAAATAATTGGAGAACTCTGTAAGGTCATTTTACCAATTCATGAGGAATTTTATCTAGGTAATCCAAATTCTTCAATAGCAATTTGTACTCTTTCGAGCATAAATTTACTCAAAAACTTTGCAAATCCCCAAATTCTAAACAATATTTCAATTGTAGGAAGACTACTTTCTGAAAATAAGGGAATTGATTCCATTATTGATTATGTGTACAAAAATCAAAAAATCACTACAATAATAGTCTGTGGAAAGGAGGTCTGGGGTCATAAATCTGGTCATTCATTATTCAAATTACATCAAAATGGAATTGATGAAAATAAAAGAATAATCAATTCAACTAGTCCAGATCCATATCTTACAACTTCAAAACATAAAATACAATATTTTCAAAACAATGTAAATCTTGTAAATTTAATCAATGAAACTAATTACGAAACAATTTTGAATAAAATCAAAATTATCTAATATCCATTTCTTTGCCTTTCTCTATTGATTTCATTTTTCTTTTTATATTCATCAAGAATGTCATCTGGAGTAAGATTAAGCTCAATTGATGCTTGAACGACAAAATGCCATATATCGATTAATTCTTCTCTAGCATCAGATTCATTAAATTCTGCTGGAGTTTTCCACCATTTCCAATTTGTTGTTCTCTGTAGTTCTACTGCTTCGTGCATTATTGCAGTACATAATGCAGAAACTCTTCCTTCAGTATCTTTTGGATATCTATCCAATTTCATCATGCTAGATAATCCTTTTTGAAGTCTGAATATTGTATCTAATCGATCTTTATCTGTTGTTTCTTGAGACAATGATAAATAATTTGAGAAATAATTGAACTTAAGTCTTTTTAGAATCGAATCATTTTTTCATATATCTTAACTCTTTTTGCAATATCCTCATTTTTGATTTTTAATAATCCTTCTAAACCATATTTTTCAACTGCAAAGGATCCCATAACATTACCATATACTACCGCTTTTTTAATTTCAGAAATATTAGTTGATTTTTTACTTGCTAAGTATCCAATCATTGCTCCAGCAAAAGAATCTCCTGCACCTGTAGGGTCTACCACATCTTCTAATGAAAAACCTGCGGTTGGAAAAATAACGTCATCATAAAACATCAAAGATCCATGCTCTCCTTTTTTAATAATTACGTATTTTGCTCCCCACTGCATCATCTTTTTTGCACATTTAATTAGATTGAACTCTTTTGTAAGGAGTTTAGCTTCTTCATCATTAATTACAACTGCATCAACAGCTTTTATCATTTTGATAACTGCATCTCTTTTAGTAGATATCCAAAAATCAATTGTGTCACACATTGAGAATTTTACCTTGTCGAATTCTTTGATTAATGATGTATTCTGTTCAGGATCATTATTTGCAAGATATACAAATTGAGATTTCTTGTATGATTCAGGTACAATCGGTTTAAAGTCTGCAAGTACATTTAATTCAGTTTTTAAAGTTGATCTTGTACTTAATGTATCATCATAGCGTCCATCATAACGAAATGTTTTACCATTTTTTATAGTCAATCCTTCCAAATTGAGATATTTTGATAAAATTTTGTGATGTTGTTTTGGAAAATCTTTTCCTACTACTGCAATTAATCCTGTATCTACAAAATTACTTGCTGATATTGCTGCAAATGTAGCTGCACCACCTAAAACATTTTTTAATGTTTTTTTTGGAGTTCTAATAGTATCTAATGCTGTAGAACCAAAAACAGTAAGCATTTGTGAAGAAATTAATCTTGATGTATAAATTCTCTTGCTTGTTCTTCTGTTGGATAAAACACAAATGGTACATCTAATGATGTTACAAACATATCATATTTTGTTACACCTGTAATCCTGACTGATACTGATTCTTCATTGGTATCTGAATCAGTGTGGAATGTACCTTTAACGTAACTGCTATCTAGTGGATGGAGTGTAAATGGCTCTAGCTTACCCTTCCCAATTATTTCATCGTTAGCAATTACAAAGAATTCAGTTTCACCTGCAGTTAACAATAATAATGAAGGATTTTCAAATTGTAATTCTACGTTATAGTTTGAACCACTTTCATTTTCATTCAATAATTCGCTTTGACTGATGCTAATTCCTATTTGTGATGCAGACGCATATTGTGAATAACCAAAAATACTCATACATAGTAAAAGTAGAATGATTATGCCTCCTTTCTTGGCCGTTTTCATGACTAATCCTTACAAAATTACATTTTAACTCAAAAGGAAAAAAATACCAATAGATTGTGTAAAAGTTTTGATCTAATCTTAAAGCTCCTTAGAGCTAGCAGAATAAATCAAAATTGTACAATTATTGAGCATTGGCAAGAATTAAACTCAAAATAGGAGAAAATGAGATTGAGGTTGACTCTAGAGACTTTTATGTTGATAACCAGACATTAGGAGAAATCATTGATAATCTTTCACAACATTTACCAGCTAATCAAGCAAGAATTGTATCTGAAACTGGTTCTATTCAAAACCCATCAGAAGATATCAGTCCAGCTCAATTTGGTCTGGAATATCTTGATGATGCTGAAGCATATGAGCCTGAATTTAATGAACCCAAATACATTACTGCACATGAAATTAAATCAAAATTAAGAATTTTAGAAACAAGTAAATTTTTTGAATCTCCAAGAACAGTAACTGAAACTGTTCAACAACTAAGAGAATACGGTTGGGCTGCTAGTCCATTAGATGTATCAAAAGCTTTAGCCAAAATGGCTTCTAACAAAGAAATCATGAAAAATTCTGAACAAAGTAGAACTCAGTACTTTACTCAGGAATCACTAATAGTTAACTAGAACAATAACCACATTTTTCACAATTAAAAAAAATTTCTCCATCTAGATGATCAAAGTGTGCATTACATTGTTTGCATGTATGATGCATGTCGAAATATCCGTCGTTTTCAATCTCTCCAATTCTATTTGATTCTAGATCTGTACTTTTGCATTTTATACAATGGCAACCACATTCAATTTTCATGATTTTTCTCCGATAATGTATGTATAGTTGAAATGCATATACAAATCATTGGAAAAGAAAAGGGAGATACCTTTAGAAATTGATGATCATTTCAAGCTTTTTGGAAAAGAACCATGGGAAGTAGACTATGGTGAGAAATGTGTAATCTGTAACGTTAGAATTGATGAATATGGATTTTGTTCTTGTGGTTCTAGTGGAGATTAAATTTTCTTATTAATGGAACTACAAGTATAATTAAAAATCCAACTGCCAAGGGGGCAATAATTGGAAATTCAGGAACAACTGTAGTGCCTATTATTGTAACGTCTCCTGCAGTATCTGGTCGTATGTTAACCCAAACATGAGTTCCATTGTTGATATATTCATGAAAATAGATTTTTTCATCATCATGAAACACTGCATATGGCCCCCACAATAATTCTAAAGGTATAACAGCAGTAACAAACTGATTATCGTCATTTACTCTGAAACTGATTCTTTTTGCTGGTTGACTAAATTCAAAATTTTCTATCTCAGCAAATGATATTATCTCCACTACAAATTTCTTTTCTTCCCAATTTACATATTCAATATTTCTGGGTTCATCAATTGAATATTCTAAAATCATTTGACATCCATGACATGTAAAAGCATTTTTCTCATCTAATAAAACAGGTTTTTCATTTATAAAAAATAATTTTACTTCTTTTGGTATTACAAAAGTTGTTGTCTCAAGATATCTAAAATCTAATGTCCAAAAACCATCTTTTAGAATCAATACATCATCAAGATCATATTTAACAAATAATTCTCCCTGATTTGGTAAAATTACTATGTGATCTGCTCCTTCTAAAACATCCATTGGTTCATGCCTGCCTATTTTATCAATGAATTCTACATTAGAAACAGTACCTTTAACAAATTCTAATTCTTGTGGTTCATTTGAGTTCCTAATCTGATGTACTACTTCCACATTTCCCTCATCATCAATTGTAACTTGAACTAATTTTTGACTAGCTGGATTAACAGAATCTGTTTGCGCACTAACTTGTGGTAAAGCTAGTACAAGTAACAACACTAGAAAACATGTAATTATATTGAAATTCATTTATTCCACAGTAACACGAAGCATTTGGACTTTTTCTAGTGGACAATCATTTCCATCTCTATTTTGTTTAACAATTTTATCTGCAATATCCATGCCTTCAGTCACTTCACCAAATACAGTATATTGTCTATCTAGAAATGTGCTATCAGAAGTAACTATGAAAAATTGTGAACCTGCACTATTCGGATCTTGCGCTCTAGCCATCGAAACTATCCCCCTTAAATGAGATCTTGAACTAAATTCAGCCTTGATATTATACCCAGGACCTCCCATTCCCCAAGAGCCTTTGTTGTTAGTTTTTGTATTGGGGTCTCCTCCCTGAATCATAAATCCTGGAATAACTCTATGAAAAAGCGTTCCATCATAAAACCCATCTTTAGCTAATTTTTCAAAACTTCGAACAGTTTCAGGAGCTAACTCAGGTA
This sequence comes from Candidatus Nitrosopumilus sp., assembly GCF_040878665.1. GTDB lineage: Archaea > Thermoproteota > Nitrososphaeria > Nitrososphaerales > Nitrosopumilaceae > Nitrosopumilus. The sequence goes on from NZ_JBBDLU010000004.1 coordinate 104,309, forward strand.
GAAGTTTAAATGATATGTTTCCTAAATTAGTTTGAATATTTGCTGTACTCATAAGAATAATTTTTTTAATACATCTTAATAGTCTTTTGCGAAACCTACTTGAAAAATTCCTATAGATATTTTCACAATATTGAATAATCCATAATAATCAGTACGGTTTTCGTTGATTGATTTATGCAGACTTTGATTTTTATTTTTTAAAATGTCTACATAGTTGAATTTATTGGATGTGACATTTTTTCCAATCTAAAGTTATAGTCTTATATAGAACAAATAAAATTTAAAATTCGTTGAATCGTACAAACCAAAGCACGATAATTAAAGAAGCGATTAATTCTTATCTTGACAAAGGGGTAACCGACAAGCAGGATATCTACACCAAAGTAGTTGATGAACTTGGAGTTCCAAGACCAACCGTAAGAAGAGTAGCAAGAGATCTAAGAACAGAACTATTGCAAAAAATCCAAATCTTACAATCTGACATGCCAAAAGCATCTGCTACCTCTGAAGAAGACGAATAAATTCGGCTCTTTTTTCTTTTTAATTATATTATTTTCTGGTTTTTAGCATTACCGTTATAAATAATGAAATTGTCAAATAATCATGGGATATTTCGGTAATCATTTAGCCACTTTAGTAACAGGAGTTTTTGCAGCAGTGCTAACTGGACTTTGGTCTTATTTTATTGATTTTGCTCCAATATTGAATTTTGTATTTATTATGGCAGTACCAATCACATGGTTTTTGACATTTACCTGTTGGATTTCTCAAAAAAGTGCAGACTATATGCATAATCACGCACCATCTCATAGTGAAAAAAAAAGCTTGAGTAATACACAAATCATTGAATCTACTGTAGGAAACCAAGTAAGTTTTTCAGAAATTAAAAAAATTCAAGATGAATTATCTGTAGAATTAAACAATGTAAAAGAATCTGTAAAACTCAAAGATAGTGAAATTGAAAGATTAAATCAAGAAATTTCAAACCTACAAACTCTTGTTCAAATTGAATCACTAAAAACTGAATTAACTAATCTCAAAATGCTAGCTTCTGGTAGAAAAACTAAGAGGAAATAGTTAATCTTTACAGTGACAACAAACAACACCGTGGGTATTCTTGCAACTAGGACAACTAACTGCTCCTCCAAAATGACATTTACATGAGCACAATTCTGTGGGATCTTTTTTTAGACTCATAGTATAATCTCTATATCATGTTAATATTTGACTCTTGCATTTTGAACCTAAATCAATCAAATAGTCTGTTTATTATAAATTCAAGAATGAGTCATTTCTAAATTGAAATCTTTGTAAATAACATGATTATTAATTAATAAATTTTCTAATACAAACTCATTGTATGATACCTTAATTTTCTAAATAGTTATATCCAAAAATAACTCTCGATATTAAGAATTCACTATTTTGAATAAGCATATGAAATAACAATACTATATAATTAATTAAAAAATCCTTGAAATCTTTAACTAAGCCTTTGTGATATTTTATTTCTAACCACATGTTTAATGAAATGTAATTAACAAATCATTGTTGATAAGCTTATTCTCAATGTTGATTGTTATTGAATGTAAAATGAATATCTATCAAATTAAAACAAAATGAGGCTAATTTTGATGTAATTTGGAAGCAATTTCCAACGTTTCATCCACCATCTGTTTTAATCTATTTTGAGTATCTACATCGGAAACAGCATTTTCAGTTATAGATTCTGTAGTTAGAAAAACTGCCTTTGGATTTGTTACTACTCTAAAATATGATAGTAACTGTGTAACTAATGTCTGAACACTAACAAAACCAATATTTCCAGCTGCTAAAATTGTAATCCCTGCCACTTTTCCTTCAGTTTTTTTATAGTTGATATATTCAAATAGATTTTTTAGTGCTGAACTAAAAAACGAATTATAAATTGGTGTTCCAATTAACCACACGTCTGCATCTATAATATCATCTACAGCGTTCTGTGTTGCTTCATTATATTTTTCATCTGGTCCTCTATAACATTCTATATTACCTTCAGAAAGATTGATTAATTTTGTATCTTGGTTTTTTGATTTTGTATATTCAAAAACGTATTTCATTATCACTTGCGTATTTGCATTTTTTCTCGGACTTCCAGAAATTACAACTATTTTCATATCTACAGCCATTTGTCTTTGTATTTAAATTTCCATAAACATTTACAATAAACGGGCTTGGAGGGCTTCGATCCCTCGACCTGTAACTTAGGAGGCTACTGCGCTATCCATGTTGCGCGTCAAATTGACTCTGCGCTACAAGCCCAGCAAAAAAAACATTCTTAATTATTTAAGCGTAATCAAGATTTTCTTTGATCATATTTTGAATAACTTTCCAACTTTCGTTTTCTTTATCATTCCATTTTTCAAAATAAACTACATCTTTCAACTCAAGTCTTGGTAACCAACCTTTAGTTTCAAGATCTGGTTTTTCTGCAAATTCATCAACATATCCTAAACACAAATACGCAACAGGAATAACATGTTCGGGTAATTCTAAAGTCTCTTTTAATATCTCATTTGATAAAATACTTACCCATCCAAGACCTACTCCTTCTGTTCTAGCTGACAGCCATAAATTTTGAATTGCACAACACACACTATAGAGACCTGCTTCTGGAATACTTGATCTTCCAATAACAAATGGACCAAATTTTGTAGGATCATAAGTTACACAAAGATTTACAGGCGATTCTAAAATTCCTTCTAGCTTGAATGAAAGATATTTTGATCTCTTTGGTTCTTCTACTAACTGAGATGAACGATTTTTTTCTTCTTCAAACGATTCTTTAATTTTCTTTTTTGTATCAATATCTTTTATTAAAATAAAATTCCATGGTTGAGAAAATCCTACAGACGGAGCGTGATGTGCAGCATGAAGAATTTTTGATAAAATATCATTTTCAATAGGCCTTGAGGTAAAATGAGATCTTACATCTCTTCTTGAATAAATTGCCTTATAGAAGCCTCTTTTTTCTTCGTCAGTAAAATTATCTGTCATTTCTTTTATGCCTTCATTCTTTGTATTCATTCTTTTGTTAAACGTTAATAATGTCAGCCTCTAATCTTGTACTTCAATGGGCCGGTAGTCTAGCTGGTTAGGATACTGCCTCGACACGGCAGTGATCGTGAGTTCGAATCTCACTCGGCCCACTTTAATTAATAACCCGTCTTGAAATCTTTGTCAGCTTCGCTCCACGAAGTCTGAGTAGTGATCCTTCCCTCAGCACTAAAACTGACAATTTTTTCATTTATTGCTTTTTCATAGCTTTCTGAATTTAATTCAGATTTACTTAATACGAATGTGTTTTTCAATGGAATTTCTGAACCTGTGTAAAACAATGCTCTTCCAGGTAACGCAATATCTGTAGTTGAATATAGTCCTGAGCCTAATAACACACCATCTCCATACAATTGATAATCAATAAGTGAGACAGTCAATGTCTTGTCACTTGGATTTTTAATTAGGAATGTCACTTCAAATTTTGCTTGATTATTTACTGTATTAACATCCATTAATTCCACATTTGTTAATCTAATCTCAACTTGATCAAGTCCTGCATTATCTAAACTAGCATAATATACAATTCCTCCCATTAAAGCTAAAACTCCAACTACGGCAGCATATACCGTTTTCTTATTTTGAAGTCCCATTTCACTGGTAACAGATTTGTACAACTAAAAAAGGTTGTCAAGATCCAAATACATAATATTTGATTTAAAACATCTTAATCTATGACTGCTTTAGAACAAGCAATTATCACATGGATTCATCTTGTTGCTGCTGCAATATGGGTCGGTGGCTCTCTATTCATTGGAATAGTATTCTCTCCACTTTTGAAAACGATGACAAATTCTATCGAAGAAAGAATGCAAATAATGATTCGTGTTGGAAGACGATTTAACAAAATTGCTGTTCCATCATTGATTATTCTAATGCTAACTGGTTTGTATACTTCACATGTGTTACTTAGTAAACCTGAACTACTTGTTGCCACAAGCTATGGGACATACTTAATTATCAAAATAATTCTTGTAATTGCATTAATTTTTGTTTATGTTATACATGTAAGAATAATTCGTAAGGATGTTGAAGAAAAAATTATGTCAAATCAAATGTCAGAATCTGAAATCCAAAAACTGAGAAAAAAAATTATCATTCTTGGAGAAATTACAGTAGTTTTATCAATAGCAATTCTATTTTTTGCATCATTGCTTGATGCTGGAGTTTGACACTCCTTCAATTATTATCTCATATCCGTCTTTTATTTTTCCAATTCCATATTTACAACCCGTAATTTTTGATGTAACAAACAAATTTGTCTCTAAATGTTTTGTGATCTTTCTGGTTTGAAATTTTGTTTTTCCATCACATAAACTTGCAGGAACCACTAACATGTCTGCTAAATTCTCATCTATTGAAGAACTTTCAATAAATTTCTTCAAATCTACTTCAAATTGTTGTGTTTTACTATTATACAATGCATCAATTCCTATTATTGAACTCTCATCAATACTACAAATTAACAAAGATGCACCTGAATCAATTGCTTCTTCGTTTTTAATCTCTGTATTTACAATAAAATTTGCATCAGTTAATTTTTCCCCAATCTCTTTGATTTTATCATCAATTTCTCTAAACGGTAATTTCGAATATGAACAAATTAATTCCACAATGTTTGTTTTTCTCTTTGAAAAAATTATTGCTTTTATTTTACTTGGATAAACTTGTAATTTAATTTCTCCACCTCCTTTTGGATAATAACCACGTTTAGTTAATTCAAGATCAAATTTAATTCCCATTCTTGAATATGCTTCTCTTAGAACATGTTTAGTATAATCAATTGAAGGACTCCAAAGTACATCTGTACCTCCTTTAATTGTCAACGTTAGTTTTTTTTGAGAAATTGCAATTACCGGAATCAAAACTTGTAAAATTAAAGCAATACTGCCAGCGGTTCCAACATCTTCAATTAATTCACCGTTTTCTATGTTTCCTGGAATAAATTTTAATTCAGTTGATCCTATTTTTGCGCCAATAACTTGAGCATTAGATATTTTTTTGAGAATATTTATTGCTGTAAGGTGTTGAGGTCTTAATCCGGGAATTTTTCTATTATTTCTTATATTTTCTACGTGAATTGGTTGTTTTGTAATACACGAAATTGTAATTGCCGAACGTATTATTTGCCCGCCACCTTCACCATACTCCCCATTAATTTTTAGAAAATTCATGTTCTTTCTTGACTGATACTCTTTATGATAGTTTTTTAAAAAGAAATTTTCTATGATTTGTATGAATGGCCTATTGATTGGTAGATTCCAACCTTTTCATTTGGGTCATCTTGAAGCATTAAGATTTGCACTATCAAAAGTTGATAAATTATGGGTAGGACTAGGAAGTTCTAACAAGCATATAGAAAAAAATAATCCGTTTTCAGCTGAGGAACGAGAACAAATGATTCTTTCTTCTATTGATGATTCAATGAAAGAAAGGATTTCAATTTATTTTATTCCGGATTTAGATAATCATGTTAAATGGATTGAAAAAATAGATACAATAGTTCCAAAATTTGATATAATTTTTTCAAATGATGAATTAACTAAACACCTATACTCTAAAAGAAATATTCAGGTAATTCCTATTCCTTTTTTGAATAGAGATTCCTTATCTGGTACTAAAATAAGAGATCTAATAGTTAGCGATCAAAAATGGGATGATCTTGTACCTCAAGGTACTAAAAATTTTTTAACAACCAATAGTGGTAAAGAGCGTTTAAAAAATCTCTAATTATAAATAAACCCCAAAATACAATGAGTGATAGATAACATATGGAATATCTTTCGATGCTTCCTGGTCCAACAAATGTACCTAATAGAGTAATGAGGGCAATGCTTGCACCTATAATTAATCACAGAAGTGATGATTTTGTTGAACTGTATACCGATGTAGTTGCTAAAACTCAACAAGTCTTTCAAACACAAAATGACATTGTAGCATTATCTGCATCAGGAACAGGCGCTGTTGAAGCAGGAGTAATTAATGTAGTTAAGAAAGGTGACAAAGTAATAATTCCAGTTAACGGAGAATTTAGTACTAGATTATCACAGTTAATTGAAGGTCAAGGTGCAAATGTAATAAAACTTCAAACTCCACCAGGAGAAAATGCATCTTTTGATCAAATCAAAGAAGCATTTGATAACAATAAAGATGTAAAAGCATTCTATGTTGTTCACAACGAAACTTCTACTGGAACAATGGTAAATTATCTTGATAAAGTCTCTGATTTGACTTCAAGAAATGATGCATTTTACGTTGTAGATTCAGTTTCATTACTTGGAGGAGCTGATCTTCAAGTGGATAAATGGAATATTGATGTATGCTTAACTGGTTCTCAAAAAGCAATTGCAGCACCTCCTGGAATTTCTCCAGTTTCTGTTAGTGCTAAAGCAAAAAAATACATGATTGAAAATCCTCCAGCAACACACTACTTCAATTTAGCAAGATATTTCAAATATTATGATGAGGAAAAACACACTCCTTTTACACCTGCACTTCCATTACTTTATGCATATAGAGAAGCATTGTCTGTAATGTTAGAAGAAGGACTACAAAATGTCTTTAAACGTCATAAAGTTTGTTCTGATTCATTATACTCTGGATTAAGTGCAATGGGTCTTACTCCATTTGCAAAAGAAGAAGACCGTTCAATCTCCATTGTTGCATTAAATTACTTGGATGGACTTGAAGATAAAACTTTTAGAAATACATTAGCTGACAAATTCAAAGTTTTAGTTGCTGGTGGTTTTGGTAATCTTAAAGGTAAAGTATTTCGAGTTGGATGTATGGGAGAAGTTAGTCCATATCATGTAATGAGAACTATTTCTGCAATTTCATCTACATTAGCAATGATGGGATATAATGTCGATGCTCAAGCGGGACTAAAAACTGCAGAAGAAAAACTAAAAGCTCTCTAAATCCTGTTAACTTAATATAAGGAAATTCGAGACCGATCACATTGACTTTCAATAAAGGTTCACTGATTCTAGTTGATTATACTGCAAAGGTAAAAGATACTGAAGAAATTTTTGATACCACTATTGAAGAAGATGCAAAAAAACATTCTATTCATGAACAGAATGTAAAATATCAACCAAAATTAGTTTCTATAGGCGAAGTTTCTTATCCTGTTCTCAAAGGTTTGGATGAAGCACTTGCTAAAACATCTGCTGGAGACAAACTTACAGTTGAAGTAACACCAGACAAAGGTTTTGGTGAACGAGATTCTGGCAAAGTCAGAATGATTCCTCTGAGAAAATTAGGTGAGGATGCAGAAAAAGTATCAGTAGGTGATACAATTGAAGTTGATAATAAACGAGGTATTATTCGCTTTATTGGTTCTGGTAGAGTTCAAATAGATTACAATCATCGATATGCAGGAAAAACAATTCTTTTTGATGTTAATGTAATAAAATCCCTTGAAACACCAAATGATAAAATTGATTCAATTCTTAAGAACAGATTACCTGTAGAAGATACAAAAATTGGGTTTGATTTAAAAGATAAAGAAGTTAGTATTATCATTCCTGAGGAAATTTTACGTGCAGATGGATTACAAATTATGAAACACTTCATTCAACTAGATATTTTTAAATTCATTCCAACTTTGGAAAAAGTAAGCTTTGTGGAAACACATATCAACAAACAAACTCAGGAAAAGAAACCTGAAACTAAAGAAAAAGCACCTGAACAAAAGACTGCTTAAATTAAATTAAATTACTCTAGTACTCTTTGCAAGATTTTTCGCTCTTCTTTCTGTCATCTGAATTTCTTTTAGAATTGTATATCTTTCAGGTCTCAAATCTTGTGCAATCATTAATGCATCGATAATTTGCTCTTCTGTTACTCCAATTTGTTTAGCAGTTGTAGGAGCTCCTACATCTTTTAATGTCTTAACAATTTTCCCCCAATCCTGACCTTGAAGTTTTGCAATCATTATTGCACCTATACCACATTTTTCTCCGTGTAATCCTTTTCCTGGTGCAATTTTATCTAATGCATGTGAAAATAAATGCTCAGCACCAGAACATGGTCTGCTACTACCAGCTATACAAGATGCAACTCCAGCACTGATAAGAGCTTCAACTATAACTCTTGCATCAAGTCCCTTTTTTGAATATTGACGTGATTTTGCCATTACAATCCTTGCACTCATAATTGCTAAATTTGCTGAATACCTTCCATAATACTCACCTGTTTTATCTCGTCCTAACTTCCAATCCTTTACAGCACTGATATTTGCTACTAAATCACCACATCCACTTGCAAGTAGTCTAGATGGTGCCTTTTTAATAATATCAATATCAACAAAAACCCCTAAGGGAGCAGTAGCAACAATCGAATGAGGCTTATCACTTTTTATTGAAACAAACGGACTAGCCATTCCATCATGCGATGCTGCTGTAGGTACACTAACAAATGGAATATCTAAATTGAAAGCAATTAATTTTGCAGTATCTACGGAACGACCCCCTCCTATACCTGCTATTATGTCACTATGATCTTTTTTTACATCTATCTGAATTTTTTTTAGATCTCTAATCTGATTGTCTTTTGATGTATGCCAAACAAATTTGATTTTCTTGATTTTTAATGATTTTTCAATTTTTTGTTTAAGAATTTTTTTTACATGAATTCCAGTGATTAAAGATACTTTTTTTGGTTTAGTTAGATTGTGAAGAAATTCTCCAAACTCATTAATGTTCTTTTCACCGATTACAATCTGCCTAGGCAGTTCCATTTTATGCGAAGCCATGCGATCCTGATTTTTTGTCATTATTTATGATTTCAAGGGATCAAAAAGTTATTTAAAAGGGTGAGATGCCATTTACTTTATCTTAATAGGTGTATTTTGTCAAATAACGTTGAAGAAAAAATTCTGCATGGGACTACCACAGTAGGTATCAAGGTTAAAGACGGTGTCGTATTATGTGCCGACATGAGGGCCAGTGCAGGCTATTTTATCGCAAATAACAATACTATGAAAATCCAACAAATCGATTTGCATGCAGGACTAACCTTAGCTGGAGGAGTTGCAGACGCACAAAATATTGTTGATATCTTACGTTACCATTCCAATCTTCACAGGGTTGAAAAACAAGGCCCAATCTCAATTCACTCTCTTGCAAGACTTTGTTCATTGATATTTCATCAAAACAGGGGCTATCCATTCATGGCTGATATCTTACTTGGTGGCTATGACGCAAATGGTCCTTCATTATTTAATGTCGATATGTTTGGTTCAGTAGAAGAGAAGTCATATGTTACAACTGGTAGTGGTTCTCCAGTAGCTTATGGTTTACTAGAAGAAGAATATAGAGAAGATCTTACAATTGAACAAGCAAAACAAGTAGCTCTACGAGCTGTTAAAGCTGCAATAGTTAGAAACATTGGTACAGGCGATGGAATTAACATCGCAGTTATGGATAAAGACGGTTTCCGTCTTTTGACTGATGAGCAAAAAAAAGCCGTCATCAAACTTTAGTGATTTAATGCAACGAAAATATCAAGAAAAAGAATTACCTCCTACTAGCCAGAATATAATGGCCACCATACTGCAAAGTATACCAAAGGAAGCAAGTGTCACAAAAATAGAATATGAAGGACCAAGAATTGCTCTCTATACAAACTCTCCACGATATTTAATGGAAAATAATGATACGATATCAAACCTTGTAAATATAATTAAAAAAAGAATTGTAGTTAGAACTGACGAGTCAATCAGAAAACCTGAAGATGAAGCTAGAAAAATTTTAGCAGACTTGGTTCCAAAAGAAGCAAATCTACAAAATACTATTTTTGATACAGCAACTGGGGAAGTTTCAATTGAAGCAAAAAGACCTTGGTTATTACAAAGAAACGCTGCTGAATTTAATCATGCTGAAGTAACAGAAAAAATAGGTTGGAGACTGCGTATTAGAAAAGCCACTACCATACCTTCACGTACCATACAAACAATTAATGCAACTCTAAAACAATCTTCTTCTGAAAGAAGTAAACAACTAAAACAAATAGGAGATGAGATTTTCAGGCCTAGATTATCCCAAAGAACCGAAGTGTCTATTTACACTCTTGGAGGATTTGGTCAAGTAGGAAGATCTTCATTATTACTATCTACTCCTGAAAGCAAGATCCTAATTGATTGTGGAATAAATCCAGGTGCACGTTCACCAATGGATGCCTTTCCAAGATTAGATTCACTTAACATTACATTAGATGAACTTGATGCTGTAGTTATTGGACATGCTCACTTGGATCATACTGGTTTCTTACCAGCACTGTGCAAATATGGATACAAAGGTCCAATCTATTGTACTGAACCAACATTGCCAATGATGAATCTAATACAACTTGATGCAATTAAGGTAGCATCTGCTCAAGGTAGAATACCAATTTACGCTGAACGAGACGTGAAGCAAATTATGAAACAAGCTCTTACATTACCTTATGGAACTGTAACTGATATTTCTCCTGACATTAAACTTGTTTTTGCTAATGCAGGTCACATACTAGGCTCTGCACTATGTCATTTTCATATTGGAAACGGTGATCATAACTTTGTTTATTCAGGCGATATTAAATTTGGTAAAAGTATCTTGTTTGAAGCTGCAAGTTGGAATTTTCCAAGAGTAGAAACATTATTGATTGAAAGTACATATGGTCTTAAAGAAGATATTCAACCTACTAGACAAGAAGTAGAATCCGCTTTTATTAATGCAGTAAACAATACTTTGGCAGATGGAGGTAAAGTTTTGATACCTATTCCAGCAGTTGGACGTGCACAAGAAATTATGATGGTAATTGATCATTACATGAAGTCAGGAGAAATGATTGAAGCACCTGTATTTACAGAAGGAATGATTTCTGAAGCATCTGCAATACATGAATCATATCCTGAATATCTAGCAAGAGAGCTTAAACAAAAGATTTTAGAAACTGATGACAATCCATTTGATTCTGAATACTTTACAAACATAGAACATGCAGATGCTAGAGAAGAACCTATGCGAGATAATTCACCATGTATTATTTTAGCTACATCTGGAATGCTAGAAGGTGGACCTGTTTTAGAATATTTCAAAAATATAGTGCCTGATAAAAAAAACAAAGTATTGTTTGTTTCTTACCAAGTTAATGGAACTTTAGGAAGACGAGTTCTTGATGGTTCAAAACAAGCAACAATGTTAGGCAAGGAAGGTAAAGTTGAAGTTGTGTCAATCAATTGTAGTGTTGAAAAACTTGATGGCTTTAGTGGTCACAGTGATTACAATCAGTTAATGTCTTTTGTACAAAAACTGAGACCAAAACTTCGTCGTGTATTAGTTAATCATGGAGAGCGAAAAAAATCAGAAAATCTTGCTATGAACATTAGACGAATGTATAAAGTACCTGCACATTATCCACAAGTTCAAGAAGCAATAAAATTATTTTAGATCGTATTCTGGTTTCCAGATCTTTATGCTAGATGGTGCAACTATGATTCTTTCTTCGCCCAATCTTGCAATTTCTGCATCAGCAGCTTTTGCAATAGAATACAATTCTTCAACTACTTTACGAAGTTGCTCTACATCTTTCTGAGCTAATGGCGTTACTCTTAAAATCAATATCATATCTTTTTTGATGTCTTCTTTGATAGAATGAACATCACTGATGTCTCTAATTGTTATGGCCTTCAGATATGTTGGATTTTCTTGTTTTTGCATCCTTGATGAAAATAATATCTACTTCCTCAAAAACTCTTCCTTAGTTATAACTAATTTTAAAATTTTTTTACGCCTACATTCTAAATTTAATGTAAGATTGTTCTTCAGCACATTCAGCACTAATTTCTTCAATTAAATTCTCATTTTTTACTAAAACAACACTAGGTTTTGTTTTTGGTGCATCTGAATATCTTAAAGTCACGGCTGATGCAAACCTTACATGAGATTTTGCATTCTTACCACGTAAAATTGAAACTGGTCCTACGTAATCTTTTGCTTCAAGTAAAATATCGCCTGGTAATGCTAAAGCTTTAATCATTTGATTTTCATCATTGTTTCTACCAACAACAAATTTTGTTTCTTCATCTAATCTAAAATGTCTTCCAATTTTTAATAAATCAATTTCATTAATTGTTGGAGTTTCAACATGTGCAAACAAATCTTTAGCTTTAATTCCAAATTGAGGTTCTGTCAATAAACAACCTCCACCTGCATTTGGTGGATTCTCAATTCCATATTCTTTAGCCATCTGTAATTGACTTCTTCTTGTTCTTCCTTTAATCATTCCAAGATTTTCTCTCTTAATCAGACCATTCTTCTCAGGATCGGTTTCTGGTAATAATCCAGCTGATAATGGTCTTACAATTTTTCCAATTAAGTTAGAATCTTTCTCAATAAGTTTTAACGCATCTAAATGTTGACTCATTGGACGTTGACCTAATACTTCACCTGAAATAATAAATTCAGCACCTATTTCCTCCATGTGTTTTTTTGCTGCATCAAACATCATAGTTCTACAATCAACACATGGATTAAACCCAGCACCAATTCCATGTTTTGGATGCTTTAACATCTCAATGTATTCATCACCAAGATAAACTGTTTTCAAATTTACATTAAGATCATCTGCTCTTTCTCTAATTTCAAATCCACATCCTCTACCACAGTCAAAATCACAAAAAGGAGTTTTTATTGCAACAGCTGAAACATCAAATCCTTGTTCTTGCATCATACGTACTGCAAGTTGACTATCTAAACCTCCAGATAGTAATGCGACCACTTTCTTTTTTGGTTTCTCTTCTGTCACAGCGATCTAACTTGATTTTCCATATACAAACTTTACATCATACATAAATTGAGAATTAGAGATATTCTTGTATGAATCAGCGTAGAAAAAATCTTCTAAAATATGCTAAAGCAATTGATTGTAATACACTAGTTACTTTTGAGCCTGAAAATTTATTTTACATGACTGGTTTTTGGGGTGAGGCAATTGGATTACTTGAAAAAAATGGAAAAACCACCATTATTGCTCCTGAACTTGAGGTAGGAAGAGCAAAAGAAGAATCTGAAGATTGTGATGTAATAACAGCAGAACGTGGAACTGGTCTAATCTCTTCACTAATTGAAAAAATTAAGAAGAACAATGTATGTACTGATTGCCAAAATTATTCTACTATGATGTCTTTAAAAAAATCAATCCCAAAAATTAAATCATCTACTGAACCATTTTATAATTCACGTATAATTAAAGATGAAAAAGAGATCCAAATACTCAAAAAAGCTTCCAAAATTATTGACGAAATGTTTCAACTTTGTTCAAAAAAGATGAAAATAGGTCAAAAAGAATCTGAATTACAAACAATTTTGATGACATATGCAATGGAACAAGAAATGTTTGATACTGGATACAAATCTACGCTTAACCCATTAATTATTGCAGGAGGCCCAAATGGTGCTCTTCCACATGCACAAGTTACACAAAGAAAATTCAAAAAAGGTGATCTAGTAGTAGCTGATCTTACATTAAGATACAAAGGATATGTTTCTGATGCAACACGAACATTTGCACTTGGAAAAATTTCATCACAAGCAAATGAAGCATATGAAATTGTTAAAGAATCACAGAAACTTGGTCTAAAAGCTGTAAAACCTAATGCATATTGTAAAGATGTTGATCTTGCTTGTAGAAAATACATTGAGGAAAAAAACTATGGTCAATATTTCATTCATTCAACAGGACATGGAATTGGATTAGAAGTACATGAACTACCATGTATTTCTTACAGAAGTAATACAAAACTAAAAGAAAACATGGCAATTACTGTAGAACCTGGAATCTACATTGAAAATAAATTTGGAATTCGAATTGAGGATTCGCTTATTGTAAAAGACCAATCAATTGTAATGCACAAATTTACTAAAGATTTAGTCACAATTTGAGCCTAATCATAAAAGTCTACTAAATTGATAATATATTTTGATTCTGGATTATTTGAAACAATTTTTTCAGAACCAATATTTACATTCCAATCATAATTTATCTCTCCTTTATGAGACTGAAAATTCAAAAGAATCTGATATTCATCTGAATTTATTTTTAATATGTTTAATTCTACTTTAGTTTTTTTATTATCAAATATTTTCTCATCGGGGTATTCTTCTTTGATTTTATTCTCAATTGCTTGCATTACAGTTAATCCTGACTCATTTGGACCATCATATTTCATCAAAATATTCACAATTTGTTCTTCTTCAGATGTAATCTCTGGGAAATGATTTTCTAAATTCTTTTCTGATAATACCCCATATGCAGAAATTACAATTAATGCTATGCCAGCAAGATAAAATGGTGCTCTTTTTCGAAGAAATGCTTTAAAATCTGATTTTTTTTGTTTATCTTCTCTTTTCTTGTTTTCCTTACTCATTGTTATCTAGTTTTTGGCACTTAGAATTAAAACTTGCCAAGGAAATACAATTTCTCCATTTTTCTTAGTGTATTGCGAAGTTTTCTCTTTTACTAAATATTTCAACTCCTTTCTTTCTGAATAGTCTAATTCGTTTAGCTTTTCTTTTAGTGGCTTTGCAATGTATTTTAGATAGTTTCTCCAATAATCTTCAAATTTTCCTGGACTGTAATTAAAAACAAATTCTTTTACAATAATCTCTGAAAACCCTGCTTTACTTACTTCAGATTTTAAAGCAGATTTTGTTCCAAATCTATCAAGATCAGGAGAACCTGGAGGAACATAATCTGGAACATACTTGATCACTGAATCTAAAATACTACTAAAGAATGGAACTTTATCTTTGCCTCCATGAACTGAAATTCCAATATTTCCAGATTCTTTGAGGCTATTTTTCATATTTTTCAATGCTTTTTGTGCATTGGGAAAGAAAAACAATGCGTATTGACAAGTAACAACATCAAATTTCCTAGAAAAAGAGAATTTTTCAGCATCGATGTTTACAAAATTTACATTTACTTTATTATCATTCCATTTTTTTGCAATTTTAATTGCAGTACTTGAAGTATCTATTCCAATAACATATCCAGACTTTCCAATCTTTTTCTGAATTTCATTTGTAACTACTCCAGTACCACATGCAACATCTAAAACTTCATTACCCTTGTTAATATTTACTAATTCTACTAATTTTTTTGTACTTTGAAATGGCCCTTTATTCATACTAGCCCATCTTTTATGATATCTTGGAGCAACCTCATTCCAAATCTTTATGTTTCGTTGTTTGTATTCTGAATGAATAAGTTTCATCTATATGCTTACCTAATATTTGATCTATTTTATGTAATCTCTTCAAAATCTTTTTTTAACATACTGCCAGTTTCATGATAATATCTATGTTCTAACTGTTTTAATTTTTCATTTAGTGTGTTACTATTTAATTTTAATAATTTTATTTTAATTTCTTTGTATTCAGCCACTAATCTTCTTAGTTCAGATTTTTTCATTTAATTTTTACTTCAATTTGTTTTCTGATAAATTTAGCAATTTTTTCTTTTTTCATCCATCCTGATACAATATTCTTTTTTGAATCAACTATGATTACTTGATTGTTTTGAGGATTTTTCTTATATCTTATTGAACCAATATCGTTTACAATAATCATGTCCGCTGATGATTCTTTTAGTTTTTTTTCTGCCGCCTTGATTAATTTAGATTCTGTGAGATTTGTTTCGGCTTTAAATCCAACAAGTAATACATCTTTTTGATATTTTTTTATTTGATCTATTATTTTTGGAACTCTTTTGAGGCTAATACTCATATCTGATTTTGAACTTTTTATTTTTATTTTACTCTCATTTGTAGGAATATAATCTGCAATAGCCGCCGCCATAATTACAACATCAAATTTTTTCTTTAATTCTGATTTCACTACCGAATGCATTTCTTTACTTGATACAACATTGATGATCTTTGCACCTTTTGGTGGTTTTTCATAACCTGGTCCATATACAAAAGTGACTTTTGCTCCTGCAGAAATCAATTCTGCTGCTAAGAGTACTCCTGTTTTTCCTGAACTGAGATTTGTTATCACTCTTACAGGATCAATATGTTCAATTGTGGGACCGGCAGTCATCAATACTTTTTTATTTTTTAAAACTGAAGAAAATCCAAATTTTGATAATACATATTCTAACACATCTTCAGGTTCTGTAGCTTTTGCTTTACCTTCAATCATTTTAGGGGATAAAAACTCAATTTTATTTTTTAAATAATCCATGTTTTTTTTAATTGCTAGATTATCATACATTGATGCATGCATAGCAAGACACATCAAAATTGGAATTTTAGATCCAAATCCAACTGTAAGTACTGTAGATATTGGTGTATCGTCAATACCATTTGCTAATTTTCCTAATGTGTTTGCTGTTGCTGGATATACTATTAACAAATCTGATTGATTATAATCTGCTAATCTGATATGTTCTAATTCACCAGTAAGTTTTGTAATTACTTCATTACCTGTAGCCCATTTGAAATATTCTGGCTGTATGAGTTTTGTAACTGCATTACTAGTAACACATTTCACATCTGCACCATGTCTCATTAGTAATCTTGCTAGTTCAATTGCTTTGTATGCTGCCACACTACCTGCCACACAAAGCACAATTCTTTTTCCAGATAATTCCCTTCCATGTGAACTAACTATGTCTAAAGACGGATGATCTCTTTTCTTTATGTTTTTTTTAGCTGCCAATCTGTTCACGTAGTTTTTTTAATTCTTCTTCATTCATTGAAAACCAGTTCTCCTTAGCAGGAAATACACATGATTCCACATCTTTTTTGTAATCTTCTAGTGTTTTTACAATATCTTCAGATAAATTCATGTATCTTTTTGCAAATTTTGGTTTAATATTGTCATACATGCCTAACAAATCTTGAACTACTAACACCTGTCCATCACAATCTACTCCTGAGCCAATCCCTATTGTAGGTATGTTGACAGTTTCAGAGATAATTTGAGCTACCTCATGACTTATCATTTCTAATGCAATACTGAATACACCTGCATTCTCAAGCTCTTTTGCATCTTCGATTAGCTTCATTGCTGTTTCTTTTGTTTTCCCTTGAACTTTGTAACCTTCTGAAAGCATTATAGTTTGAGGTTGTAATCCAATATGACCCATCACTGGAATTCCTACATCTACTATTGCACTAATTGTTTCAGCCATTATTGAACCCCCTTCAAGCTTTACAGCATCAGCACCTGCTTTGATTAGTCTGCCAGAATTATTGATTGCATCTTCAATGCTTGCTTGATATGACATAAATGGTAAATCTGATACTAGTAAGGAATTCTTTCGTGCTCTACTTACTGCTTCTGTAAACATACACATTTGATCCATTGTCACAGGAATTGTGTTCTCATAACCCATCATTACCATTCCTGCACTATCTCCTACAAGTAACACATCAATTCCTGCTCTGTCACATAATGACGCTAAAGTATAATCATAACTTGTTATCACTGAAATCTTTCTTTTTTCTTTTTTCATAGTCACAATATCTTGAACTGTTTTATGCAATTTTAGATCTCCTTGTTAAATTATTTTTTATTTGAATAATACTTTCTTTCAAATTATTTTTATTATCAAAATCATTAATAATTTTCTGAAGGCTTTTTTGATTCATTTTTGATAATTTTTTAGATTCATTAATTAGCAAATCAACTGCACGTGTAACATTATCTACAATCGTAATATTTGCTGTCTGTGAAGTTCTTGAAAGAGGATTTAGATCAAATGTAATTACTGTTTTTCCTATATCTCTGAGTGCCATAGTTCTATCTCCATCTTCTAATGGCACTACTACTACGTCAGCGACAAAAATTCCATCTTTGTCAACAATTCTTCTTGCAGAATCAATACCTGGTAATTTTCTAGATGATGAGATTTTTGAGCCTAAAATTTCATTAGCTCCATTTTTTTTAAGAGTTTTAATGATCGCCTGCTTTCTTTTTTCATTTGTGTAAAACAGATTGACCTCAAGTTTTGCTTTAATCTGTTTTGAGAGTCTTACAATTTGTTTAGGACATAATGCTGCTATATTTCCATTAACTGAAATTACTGGTTGTTTTGCTAACAGTAATTGTGCTGCTGCAGCTTTTATTGCATATGTAGCAGCTTTGCCTGTTTTCTCTCCTAACAAATAATCAAAAGCTTCTCCTCTTCCTTGAGCTAAGAGCCCTTCTTTTGCAACTAGCCCATTATCAAATCCATTGACCAATTTTTCACGAATTAAAAGCGATTTTACTCTTGGATGTGATTTAGGAATTAGAGGCATAATTTTAATTAATTATTTAAAATTCTTGCTCCGTCATCATCCAGCTCTGATTTTATTATAATTCCATCAGCATATTTTTGTAAAATTTTTAAAACTTTAGATTCATTTTGTTGTGGAATCATTGAAAAAACAGTTTCACCAAAAAGTGCTATTCCACATTTAATATTATTTTTTAATAATTCATCAACTAATTTCTGCATTCTTGGAGTCATGACGTCTACATATTTTGCAAATTCTAATGACATATCTTGAAAATGTTCATAATTTTTTGATTCTAATAGTTTATTTACCATTTTTCCTCCAAGCCCATTAATTTGTGATAAGCGTTCTTTGATGAACTTGTTTGTGGATATTGGAGAAAAACAAATCATGATTATGGAAATTTTGTCTGTAACAATTTTTTCAACATGGCCAATTCCAGGTGCACCAGGTTTATCCCGAATTTCAAATCCACCATGAAATGATGCTAAAACATCACCCAATCCTGTTTTACAATTTATTTCTGCGTTATGAGCAATTTGCCCAATCATTGTTTTGTCTAACTTAGTTCCAAGTGCTTGATCTAATGCAAATGAAAGTGATAATGCAACTGCACTACTAGATCCTAAACCATATCCAACTGGAATTGAAATATCGTGTTGAATATCAAAAAATTTCGTTGAAAATTCTCCTAGTTTTAAAAATTCGTTTAATACATATTCTGAAACATCTGTTTTATCTGATTGATATCCATATGTTGTAATTTTAAAATTAGATTTTTGATTATCTTTTTTCTCAATTTTTACTTTGGTGGTAACTCCTTGTTTAATGGAGAAACCTGCCCCCATAGAACCTAAGTTTTGTAAACCATCTTCATTGTCTACTAAATGGGCTTTGAAAAAACCTGTAATGTGTGCTGGACAAAATGCTACTGCCTCCATTAATCTGAGTTTAAACTTTACACAAAATATAAGAATATGGCTTAAATTAATTATATTAGTATAAATTGACTAAATTTATTAGACGCCTACAACGAATTGGAAGTAGCATCCTAGTATCACTGCCAAAAGAATGGGTTGATGCAAATAATCTTGATAAAACTAGCCAGGTAGAAATTGAGACTGGACAAGATAGCATTTCCATATCTGCCAATACAGAAACACGACGAACTAAAGAACTTGTGATTTCTTACCCATTACCTAAAGAGGAAAACATTGTAGCTAACATCACAGGTGCATATCTATTAGGATATGATGTAATTGAAATTAATTCAAAATCAACTATTCCTGGTAAAGATAGAGAAGAAATTCGTAATTCAATGCGAAGATTGGTTGGAATGGAAATAATTGAAGAAGATTCATTCCACATTAATATGCAATTTCTTTTGGATGCAACTACACTTAATCCGTCAAAAATTCTCAAACGCATGAGTTCTATAGCATTAGGAATGTATGATGATGCATCAAATGGATTAATTTCAGATGACAAGTCTAATCTACAAACATTATCAAAACGTGATGTTGAAGTCAACCGACAATATTTCTTGCTTGTTAGATTAATTAGAAGTACATTAGTTGACAAACGATTAGCTAATACATTTAATTTAGAAAATATAGATATTCTTGACTATAGAGTTGCAGCAAATGTTCTTGAAAATGCAGGTGACTCTATTGTTGAACTTTCAAATTTTATCTATAATTTTTCTTTATCAAAGGAATATTCTAAGAAAATTTATGATGTGATAAAAGATTTCAACAAACTTGCTCAAAAATCTATTGATGCGTTTACAAAACCTGATAGACTTTTAGCTATTGAAGCCATATCAATGCATAAAAAATATGAAGAAAAATTAAGTTTACTTAGAACTACATTGGATGATAAAAAACAAATTCCAATAGATTTTCTTGATTTAGTGTATATGTTTGAAAGAATTGCACAATCCTGGGCAGATGTTGCTGATCTTGTACAGCCTATCTATAATGATAATTAATACAATTTCTTCATAGCAGCATATGATAAAACTGCACATATTGTTTTTGAATCCTGAATTTTGCCGGTTCTAATCAATGATAGAATTTTTTTTAAATCCATTTTTATCACAGATAATATTTCATCTTCATCTAACTTTAGTTCTGATATTTTCTTTAACCCTGAGGCTACAAAACAATGAATTATCTCTGAATTATACCCAATTGATGGATAATAGGTAATTAGAGGAGTCATTTTTCGTGCTCTGTAACCTGTTTCTTCTTCTAATTCTCTGAATGCACATTTCATCGGTGCTTCTTTTTTTCCTAATGTCCCAGCAGGAATCTCTAAAACATACCCATGAGGAAATCTGTGTTGTTTTACCAAAATTACTTTTCCATCTTCATCAAAAGCTAACATTGCAGCAGCTCCTCTATGTTCAATAACTTCTCGTCTAACTTTTCTACCTTCTATGTTGCCATCATAAACACTAAGACCTAAAATTTTCCCTTCATAGATCTTTGTTTTCTTCATAAATTATTATAGAAAATCGTTCTTATTTAATTTGTTTGATAAAATAAGTGTAATTTTGATGATTTTTTGTAATCCATTATAGCTTTATCTAACCATTTATTAAAAAATGAAATCTTTTTTGGAATAAACAAGTCAGCTGATTTTACATTTTTTACAGTTCTAACTTTCTGTGTTAATTCATCCATCTCAAAAATACTATTACTATACATAAACAAAACAATTTGATTTTTTGCAATAAATGGTATTTGTAAATATGATTCTGTAAATGTGTTATTCAAATTATTCAGCGTTTCTTTTAAATTTCCGTCAATCCATGCAAGTACAGCGTAAGGAATAAAATCATATATTTTTTTGGGATTGTAATTTACTGTAAATTGAATTCCTTCATTATCATGTAGTTTTTCTATACATCTTGTAATTGTTTTTGTCGACATGTTTGTGTTTTTTGCTATTCGTTCAATTTTTTGTCTTGGGTTTTTTATTAACTCCTCTAGAATTTCTAGATCTGTTTTTGTTAGATTTGAAATAAATCCAGGATTCTCTGCTTCAAAAATAGATAAAACTCTAACATCTTTCATTAGTTTATTAGCAAGTTCAATTTTCTGTTGTAGATTTTCTTTTACAACTATACTACAAACTGTAATGCCACCGATACATGGTACCACAAAATTTGGTTCTCCTATCAGACTAACTTGTTCTAAAATCTCATTGATGTCTTCCCCAGATACCACAATGTACAAAACCCCATATCCCAAAACAGGCGGTTCAACTTTGATAAAAAATTCTTCAATGATTTTCAATTCTTCCATTTTTCGTATTCTTGCACGAACTGCTCCTCCTGACACTCCTAATTCTATGCCTATTTGCCTGTCTGACTCTCTACAGTTATTCAATAACCGACTAAGTATTCTCATATCTAAAATGTCCATTTCATCACTTAAAATATCTCCATACAATATAGAAATTACTTATATCTTATAAAATTGTCTATAATTTAATACTATGTATAATATACATTATATATTAGACTATTTTAGTTCTGACATGGATTATAGGATGAAACTAGCAAAAAGAATGCTTTTCAATAAAAAAGGCAGTTTGATTGGTGCTGTTTTAGCTGTAACTATTGGAATTTTGGTTATTCATGTAAATTTTGTAATATTTCAGGGATTGTTTGATGCCATTGTTAGGGATATTAGCGATTACAATACTGGCGATGTTATTGTAACTGATGAATTTGATTTTATCGATAAATCAGATCAATCTCTTGTACGTTGGTTTGAGAGAATCCCATATGTCGAAGCTGCTACGCCCCGGCTTTCATCGACAGCTGAAATGAATATGACGAAAAATGGAAAATTAGTTGAAGAAACTAGGATACAACTAGTTGGAGTTGATCCGTTTAATGATGTTAAGGCATCTACTGTTCATGAAACTGTTTCAGATGGAAGTTATGTTTTTTCTAGAAATTCTATTGTATTAGGTTCTAATGTAGCAAGAGATCTTGGAGGAGCTCAAGTAGGTGATAGCGTCAAAGTTCTTGTAGTTGATAGATGGGGTCAAGATCAAGTCAGAAGATTTACTGTTGTTGGAATTGCAAATTCACCTGGAGGTCAGGGATTTGACTATTCTGGCGTTATACACATTGATACATTACGTGACATGATGAGTAGACCGGGTGATAGTAGTTCATTTATGGTTAAACTGTATGATCCATCTAAAGCAGAAGAGGTTAGAGATTTCTTTTTACGTTCATTTCCTAACGACGATTTTATTGCTGAAACTACAGAAGAAGCTTCTGAAGCACAACTTGAAGGCTTTAGATCTGGTATTGCCATGATTAACATGATAGGTTATTTTGGAATGATGTCATCTGCATTTGCAATAGTTACAATTCAAATGATGTTGGTAAATGGAAAAACAAGAGAAATTGGTGTCATGCGATCAATTGGAGCAAAACGAAAAGACATTCTTGTTATTTTTATTTTTCAAGGAATGATAATTGGAGCTATTGGGGCTGGTGTGGGGACTGCAGCAGGTTTAGGCTATACATTTTATGCAAAGGAGACAAAAATGTCCTTTAATGGTAGTCTTCCATTAGAAGTAACTTACAACTGGGAAAAAATAATTCAAACAGCATTTACTTCATTTATTTTGGCAATTATTGCATCTTTGTATCCGTCGTATAGAGCTACCAAACTATTACCTGTGGAGGCTATGAGAACTGTCTAACGTACTTGAAATAAATAATCTCAGTAAAATTTATGGACAAGGAGATAACAAAGTCAAAGCTCTTGATAATGTATCATTCTCAATTAAACAAGGGGAATTTGTTTTAATTGTTGGAAGTTCAGGCTCTGGTAAATCCACACTACTTAACATGATCGGATTGTTAGATAGTCCAACTTCTGGAAAAATATTCATTGATGGTATTGACACTACCACTCTTAACGATAATAAAATTTCATCATTTAGAAATAATAAATTAGGTTTTATCTTTCAGTTCTCCAACTTGCTTAGTGATCTTTCAGTTTTAGAAAATGTATTACTTCCAAGACAAATTGCAGGTACTGATAATACTGCTGAGAAAGATGCTCGAGACTTGTTAAAAACAGTTGGATTAGAAAATCAAATGCATAAACGTGCAAATAAAATATCTGGAGGTCAGGCCCAAAGAGTAGCTATTGCAAGAGGATTGATAAACAAACCCTCAATTGTTTTAGCAGATGAACCAACTGGCAATCTTGACTCTGTAACTTCTGAAACAATAGTTCAATTAATGAAATCTATGGCAAAAAAACTAAATCAAACATTCATTATAGTTACACACGATAAAGAACATTTTGGTGATGTTGATAAAGTCATTACAATAAAAGATGGTAAAGCCTTTGAAGGTGATCAGCCATCAGAAATGGAGATTATTGCATGATGAATTTTAAAATTTTATTGTTGTTGTTTGTAGTTGGACTCATATCAATAGTTTTTGATAATTCGTATGCACAAATTACTTCTGGAGGATTCGGTCAATCTCCTTTTGAACGAGACTTTGGTGACGTTAAATTCTTGGACGCATACTTTGGTACAATTAATAAAAAAATTGAGGTCGACGCAGGTGATAGTAATGTTCCATTTACAGTCGTATTTGCAAATGTAGGAACACAAGATATTACGGGAATTCGCGGTCAATTGTCTCTGCCATTTGGATTTTCAGGATCTGCTGGTCCAGGTTCAATTATTCATGCTGATAGTGATTCTAATTCTTTAGCTGGAGATAACTTTCATCTTACATTTTTTGTTAATATAGACAAGTCTGCACAAATTCAACAATATCCTGGAACTGTGAAAGTTGATTATTCTAGACTACGAGAATCTGGAGTACGAACTGCATTTGTTAATTTTGATTTTAAGGTAACAGGAGATAGTGTGATAAATGTCAAAGCGTTGGATCCATTTCTTACATCTTTAACAACTAACAATGTAATAATTGAAGTTTCTAATGATGGCACTGCTCCAATTTCTAGTGTAGATATTACTGCAACAAACACACAAACAGAACTTGCATCTACATCATCATCTACTACTAATGTAGAAAATGTTGTAATCTTAGAATCAAATTGGGATATAGGAAATATTAATGCAAAATCAGCAAAATATCTTACAGCCACTGTATATGTTCCTGAATCCCTTAAAGACGACACTTTGAGAATTCCTTTATCTATTT
This sequence comes from Candidatus Nitrosopumilus sp., assembly GCF_040878665.1. Classification (GTDB taxonomy): domain Archaea; phylum Thermoproteota; class Nitrososphaeria; order Nitrososphaerales; family Nitrosopumilaceae; genus Nitrosopumilus. The sequence continues at coordinate 128,899 of NZ_JBBDLU010000004.1, forward strand.
TCTACTATAACACACATGGAGATCTACAAGAAGTCTCTAAAATTGTTGATTTTTATATTAAAGGATTAATTGATCTTAGCATTTTCAATGTAGAAGTCATTGAATTATCTGGAACACAAATGGTAGTTGGAGAAATCATTAATGAAGGAAACCAAGATGGATTATTTGGTTTTATAACACTTGATGCTAGAGGTGATTCTAATATTAAATCAACAACTCAATTTATTGATGAAATTGAAGTAGATGCACCTGTACCATTTAATGTTCCAATTAAATTCGAAGGAGAACCTAGATATGGTGAACATGATATTACAATTACTGTAAGATACAAAGACAGTGTTAGAGATGAGATCTTTATAACTTCTGATCAAACAATCTATGTTAATGAACCATCTAATGGAGAAGATTCTAGTTTTGATCCATCGATGATTATAATTCCAGTTATTTTGGTGATTGTAGCTGCATTTTACGTAATTCGTAGGCGTAAAAAGACCATAATTGAGACCAATTAACAATATAATTTTAAATCTAAAATGGAGAAACAAGGATAACAAAATTGAGATCAAGTGTAATTGTTTTAATTGTAATTCTATCTATAGGTAGTATTGTGATTTCTTTAGGTTTTTTAACATCCGAAGAATATCTTTACGTCCCTGAAATTTCTAGCCAATATGAAAAATTAACCATATACAAAAATGAATTAGAAAAAATTAATCAACAAAATCAACAAATTTTAAAAGATCTTGAAAATCAGATCAAAAACTCTGATGATGTTCACATAGATCAAATTAATCACGAGATTGCAGTTATACATAGAATAATTGAGGAAAACAAAGCAGAGTTAGAACAAGTAATTGCAAAATTGTCTCAAATGGAACCTAAACCATAAATTTGTTCTAATTTCCAGTTTTGGGAAATTTAGATCATAATTATATCATATCTTATGAAGTAATAGTAGGTATGGCAAAGGGTATTTTTCTCTTCCTAGCAGGTAGTATTGTAGGATTTATTACAACTCCATTTCTTTAAACAACATTATTTTTCTAAATTCATATAGTTATTGACAAAATTGTGTTTGTTGGAGATACATCAAAAATTTACAATTATTGGAGTTATTCTATTAGTCATAACATTTTTGATTAATTTCTACCATCAAGAAGATCATCTTGGTGTGGGATTCAATTATGCATATGTCTCAGGAATTGCAATGTTAATAGCATTCTCAATTAGTTTTATTATGTTTACAAAAGATCATCTCAAATCGTCATAGATTTTTTATTAGAAAATTCTATCTAATACCCATTAAATTCTAGAAATTTATCAAACACATTTACAGAGATATTATCATTGAGATCATACAACTTATCATAAATTAGTTGTTATCACAATACAGCATCCTAGTCTCAAGGGAGACATTTTTGGACCGTAAGATTATAAGCAATTACTAGATCTTGCGAATATGCCAAGGGATGAAATTGAAGTCCCAAAGGAATTGCGAGAATTCATGCTCGAGGGAGCTGAAGAAACGTTCCTTGGACAAAAAAATGGAGCAGATAAACAATATCGTTATGGTAATTTACACATTAGAGAATATCATGATAAATTTGTAGTTCATAATGATGTAATTGATCCAAGAAAAGATCCGATAGGACATTTAGTTTATGATGCACCTGAGGTTCTAATTGGATTGGCATGTGCAATATTTGGCGGTTCACAAATTGTAAAAAAAACTTTTGATAGACGATCAAAAAAATTATCTGTTACATCTAGTTTAATCTCATCACTTATCTCAGGTTATTTGGGATATATCACAACAAAAAAAATTAAAAATTATTTGGAGTGAATATAATGTCTACTGTTAGAACACTTCAAGTCCTTTTCAAACTACTTCCATCGATTTTTGCATTACGTAAAGATAGAAAGAAATGGATAAATCAAGAAAAAAACCAAATAGATTCAGAACAGTTTAGAAAAAATGCACACAAAGTTCTTGAAACATTCATTTCTTTAGGTCCTGTCTATATCAAATTAGGACAATGGCTCTCTTCTAGGGCAGATATTTTACCTCAACCATATTTAGTAGAGCTCTCTAAACTTCAGGACAGTGTTCCTTCTGCACCTTTTGATCAAGTTAAACCAATAATTGAAAAAGATATTGGTCCGATTAATGAAAAATTTGATGAGCTTAATCCTGATTCTATTTCAGGTGCATCATTAGGACAAGTTTATCGTGGTTCTATTTCTGGCCAACAAATTGTTGTTAAAGTAAAAAGACCGGGAATTGAAAAAATTGTTGCAAAAGATCTCAAAGTTCTAAAAATAATTCTTCCGCTTGCATTAAGATTCGTTGATCCTAATTTGCGTTATTCGGCAAAGGCAATGCTTTCTCAATTTATTGAAACAATTAATGAAGAAATGGACTATACTCACGAATCTGAAAATCTTAAAAAAATTAAAAAGAATATGGAAAACTCTCATCAAGTAATTGTACCATCTGTTTATGATGATTATTCATCAAAAAATGTCTTAACAATGGAATATCTTCCAGGAATCAAGGTTACAAATGTTCAAGCCCTTGATGAGAAGGGAATTGATAGAGAACAACTGGTAGTTGATATTCACAAGATTTTTTTTACTATGCTTCTTAAACACTCAATTTTTCATGCAGACCCTCATCCAGGTAACATTTCAGTCACTGATGACGGTAAACTTATCTTGTATGATTATGGAATGGTTGGGCGAATTAATAATGAAACAAGATTCAAACTTATTCGTTTGTATCTTGCCCTGGTTGAAAAAAACCCATCACGAGTAGTCAATGCAATGAATGATCTTTCAATGCTTACTCCTGGATATAACAGAACAGTAATTGAAAAAGGAATAGAAATGTCAATTCGTGCAATGCATGGAAATAAACCTGATGAGATGGAAGTCCAAAGCTTGATGGAACTTGCAAATCAAACAATGAGTAAATTTCCGTTCGTATTACCAAAAAATTTGGCTTTGTATATGAGAATGGCGTCAATTATTGAAGGGATTTACAAAACACATGAAGTAGATTTCAAGTTTGTTAAAGTTTTAAAAAATATTCTAGAAGAAGAAAATCTAATTCCTAGAGCATATGTAGAAGAATTAAAAATCTCCTTTGATAATTTTGCAAAATCAATTAATTCAGCAATTCGTTTGGGACCTGAAATGCAAAGACTGATAGATGAAACTCAAATTTTCATGAAAAAAAGAAAACCTGTGGTATTATTGAGTGGAAGTATATTTGCATCTGCAATTTTTATTGGTTCTGTTTTATTGTATCAATCAAATGAAATGCTTGGATTATCTGGAATGATTACATCTGGTGTTATAATGACAATTTTTGGAATATTTAGAAAATATTAATTACTCAATTGAAATATTTTTTCCAGTTTTTGTAACAGGAATAATTAATGTCAGAACACCATTTTCATATTTTGCAGACTCAATTTTTTCTTCACCTGGCTTAATTTCAATTGGCAGTCTGATTTTTTTATCAATAATGTTTGGTCTTTGATTTGAAACCAATGACTCTGATTCTTTTTCATCAATTATTTTCTGTGCCTTGATAGAAAGAATGTCTCCACATAATGTTAATTCTATATCTTTTTTCATAAATCCTGGAAGATCGATGGTAACTTTTAGATTATCATTATTCAGATGCATATCAATCGGAGGTAAAACAAACTCGTAGAACTCTCTTGATTTGTTTCCAATCTCTTTGATGACCTCTTTCACAAGTCCCATTTTGTGTTATATGCTCAATTTTTGGTTATAAATCTTGATAGATTTTTAATTAATTAATTTCTCAGTTTTGATAACTTATGATAATTGTAATTGAAGGTGGAGACCAAGCAGGCAAACTAACACAATCAACTTTGCTGGAAAAAGCCCTAAAAAAAAGAAAGATCAAGACTAAATTATTTCATTTTCCTGATTATGAAACTCCAATAGGAAAAGAAATTAGGAAATATTTGGATGGAAAACGGAAATTCCCTCCTCAAGTAATTCATTGCCTTTTAGCAGCCAATAGATGGGAAAAACTTCAAGAAATATTAGCCGCACAGGAAAAAAACTCTGTTTTAATTATGAATAGATATTATCATTCGAATTTGGTTTATGGTTTAGCTAATGGAATGAATCAAAAATGGCTTGAAAGTCTTGATGAAGGTTTACCAAAAGCTGATCTTGTAATTTTACTTGATGTAACACAAAAAGAATCATTTCGTCGACAAAAAACACACAGAGATAAATTTGAAAAAAATGAAGAATTTTTAAACAAAATTTCTAAAATCTATCGTATCACTGCAAAGAAAAAACATTGGAAAATAATTAATGCATCAAAATCTAAGGAAGAGGTTCATTTCGAGATCATGAAAACATTTTCAAAAAAATTAGGCTTATGAAAAAAAATTATCTAGACATTATTGATCCAATTCATGATTTTATCCGTGTATACGAACATGAACTATCAATTATCGATAGTCCTATTTTTCAAAGACTGAGGAGAATAAGGCAACTCTCTGGTGCGCATTTAACATATCCTGCAGCTCAACATACAAGATTTGAACACTCATTGGGAGTTATGCACATTACTAGTCAAGCAGGTCATGCATTACTTGAAAAAGATATTTTAAAATCTGATGACATTGAAATTCTTCGTTTATCTGGTCTCTTACACGATATAGGTCATGGTCCTTTCTCTCATCTTTTCGAAGAAATAATTCAACAAAAAAAAATCTCACATGAAGATTTTGGTAAAAAGATCATTTTAAAATCTGAAATTGGTGATAATCTATCAAAAAACGGTTTTGATAAAAAACTAATTGCTAAAATTGCATTTGGAGAATCAAAATACCAATTCATGAATGAGATTGTTTCAGGTGCATTAAGTGCAGACATGATGGACTATTTACTGCGTGATGGATATTTTACTGGTGCTGAACATGCAAAAATTGATCATAAAAGAATCACACAATCACTTGATGTTTACAAGAAAAAATTGGCTTTGGAGCGTTCAGCATTATATTCTTTTGAATCAATGATGCATTCTAGATATCAAATGTTTAAGGCAGTATATTTTCATAAAACTGTACGTGCCGCAGAAGTTATGTTAATTGAAGCATTAAGATTATCTGATGATGAATTTGGTTTTACATCTTTTAATCTAGATGAGTTTGTCAAACTTACAGATGAATATGTTTTAACCTCTTTAATCTCATCAAAATCTTCTGAATTAAAAAGAGCTAGACAATTTGCAATCGATTATCAAAATAGAAAATTACTAAAATGTGTATTTGAGAGCATACTTACAGGACACACTAATTTGAAAAAAACTCGAACTATTGAACTTAGAACTGAAATTTCTAAAAAATCCAAAGTCGATGAAAATGAGATTTTTGTAGATAGTTCTGTCACTCCATCTATTCCTCTTGCACCATCAAAAAATGAGTCAAAATCTATAATCTTGATTGCTTCTGAGAATGGAAAATCGTCTGCAAAAGAAATGCCAATTTCAGAAATACCTGTAGTTTCAGCTATTTCTGGATTCATGAATATCCTTAGAATCTATACTCATGAAAAAAACAGAAAAAAAGTTGAAATTGCCGCAAAATCAATCCTTGGTGATCTAAAGTGAAAAAACGAATTGTTATCAAATTATCTGGAAGAGTTTTTGGTATGGATAATGTCAAAGTTCTAAAAGATTATGCAGAATTTCTGGTAAAAATTAGTAAGATTTGTCAGCCAATTATAGTTGCTGGAGGTGGAAATATTGCACGTCATTATATTTCTCATGCAAGATCCTCAGGAGCTGATGAATCTACTCTTGATGAATTAGGAATAGAAATTTCAAGACTTAATGCTAAATTATTGATTTATGCTCTAAAGAACAAAGCTTACTCACATCCTCCAACGACTTTACAAGAAGTTAGACATGCTGTAGATGATGGATTGATTGTGGTAACAGGTGGCCTGCATCCTGGTCAAAGCACTAATGGTACTGCAGCATTGATTGCAGAAAAAGTACAAGCTGAACAATTTCTTAACGCTACAGATGTTGATGGTGTTTATGATATGGATCCTAACAAATTCAAAAAAGCAAAAAAATTCAAACGAATTGAAATGAAAAATTTGAAAAACATGTTGATCCATGAGGATTCAGTTGCAGGAGGTTATGACTTGATGGATATTGTTGCACTAAAAATCATTGAGCGATCCAAAATAAAAACAATAATTCTAAAAGCTGATCCAAAAATTATTGAAAAAGCAATTAAGGGCGATGATGTTGGTACCGAAATAATTCTTAGTTTGAAATAATTACTCCGAAATCTCGTTTTGAATTGTTGGCCTTGTTTCAGACCAAATCTGAATTTGTTTTTCTGGATATTCTGGAATTCCTGACTCTCTAAGTTTTTCATAAATTAATAATGCCTCTTCCATTTTCACAGCCTTAGATTGAGCCTTTGTAAAACCATCTTTATCTGCAATTATTGCTACATATCCATCTGGTGAATTAATTACTGCAGTAAATTCTTCTTCTCCAACTGGGTGAAATTTACCATCAATTTTTTTAGTCGTCAAAGTTAACATGCCAAATCCAGATGCCTCAAACATTTTCATTTGAGACTTACTTGCTCTTTGTTTTCCCTGTTGTACTGCTTGAAAGTACTGCATATTTTTTTAAATGGTTGTAATGATATAATAACTGTCTCAACATTTAAGACATCAGAGGAAATAGAAAAATATGAATCCTAAAATCTTTGTTGGTATCGCAGTTGCAGCACTTGCTGCAATTTTAGGAGGAATTCTTTTAACGGGTCCAACAATTGTTATACCTTCTAGTGATAATATCACTGAAATTCAAAATACAGAACAAGCAAAACCATTACAAATTGAATTAGAAGATATTTCCGTATCTAAGATATCTGAACGATCATCAACTATTGAAATTGCATTTAAAATTTCCAATCCTAATCCGCGATCTGTAATAGTTCAAACTATGGATTATCAGTTGTTTGAAACAGGTTATTCTGATTTTGAGCAAATTGCAGGCGGTGAAATAGGAAGTAGACCTGAGGGAATGCTTGAATTTGGTTCAAACTATTATACACTTCTAGGTGAAAACTCGATTGTTCTTCGAGATACTATCGTATTGAGAAATTCTGGGAATACATCTGAATTGTGGGCTGATTTGAATGACGGCACTGCTACTTGGCGAGTTTCTGGTACTGTATTTTACAATCTAAGCTCAATGACTAGTGGTCAAGAAAACACATTGAATTTTGAATTTACCAAGTAATCATATAGTATCATAAAATTTTAAAATTATGATAATTTGTTTTTAGAGGAAAAATATTGGCAAAGTTATAAAAGTCCGTTTCATTGTTTTTTATTAAATGGCAGAAGCAGGTATGGCCGCATTTGGCGCAGCAGCAGGAGTCGCAATCGCACTAGCAGTAGTGACTTTTGCTCTTCGTGGTAAAGGACATCCGGAACCACTAGATTAAACAAAGGAATTTTTCCTTTATACAATATTTTTCAATTTTTACTAATCATTCTTGCCCAATCCTAACATTTCTGCTAAGGATACTTGTTTTGTATTCACTTTTTTCATGAAACATCTTTCAAAATATTGACATTCAGAACATTCCGTGGATGGTTCTAAGATGGGAGTTTTTTGTTCTTTAAGAAGATCGTTTAGTACTCTTACTCTTCTAATTACTTCCTCAAACATCTTTTTGTTACGTGATATTGAAAATGTAGTTTCTTTCTTGTCTCCAGTAATGTATATGACAATTCCATCTGTTTTATCATATATCCACATGCATGCATTAAGATACAAAACATCATTTGCTTGAGGACTCTCTAACTCCGTTGTTGCTCCTCTGAATAAAAGAATCGAGTCATCTATTATCATATCTGCTTGTCCTTTTAGACTAATCTCATCTATGGCAAATCCCTTTGGCTCACTTCCATATTGTAATTTTCTAAGTAATCCTGACAGCAATTCATTGAATCCCCTTCTTTCAATTTCTTGAGGATCAATTCTATCATAATATGAGCGTCTTAAACATTGGACGACTTCTTGAAGATGTATGGTTTGAATATCTTTGGGATCTATATCAATTTCTAATTCTTTTCCAATAGAACCAATGGCATTTTGAACAATACTTCGAAAATCTCTATCTCCCATCATGATACATCACTTTCCTGCATGACTTCTTATACTTAGCTCACAATTTTGGTTATGACTTTTGAAATCTTTCCTGAAAAGGCTAGAATAACAAAATGTAATCCAAATCCTATAACTGCTCCAAGAATTAGTTCGCCTGTTAGAAAATAAATTCCCAAGAATAATCCTAATGGAGGAAGTGCAAAAATCATGGCTAAAAATGAACTAACCCAAATAAACCTGATTAAAAGTTCTGTAGAAATTTCAGTTTTTTTCTTTGGAAAATTAAACATTTTAGTTCTATTCTTGTTCTAGAATTAGCTTTGACATTGTAGTCTCAGTTGGTATTTTTTGTTCAACTGCAAAAGCAATTGCTGCAAGATTTCTAATCTCAAATGATGTTAATTTTGTGATTCCTACAATTGTTGCAAAGCTGAACATCTTTGTAAATGATCTAAGTGATGCAGTATAGATTGCCATCTCAAATGCTCTTTCAAATTCAGCAATAGCATCTAATTCATTTTCAACCTGTGGAACTAAATCTTTGTATTTTGTATTTGATAATTCACTAAATGCATCTCTAAGAGTTGCTGCTACCGTCATTCTTCCCAACAATTCTCTAGCAGGTGGACTGGTAACAATAATCAAATCTTGAATTTGCTCTTCTTGCAATCCCCAGAATTTTCCTCTAATCACACTCAAAATATTATAAAAGTCAATATCCATTGAAACTATTTTTGTTGCCTCTTTATCAGAATAGTTTTTCATTGCACCGGCTAGATGTTGAAATAATATTTTATCAAAATATGTATCAAATACTTGGAGATTCTTCTTTTCGTTGTATAATGCAGCAGCCTTTGTAATCTCATCTGCAAATTGAACGGAATTCAAACTTGCAACTGCTTCTTCAAAGTCCTTTGCAACAAGTGCTTTAATCACAATATCTCTTTGTTTGATTAATTCTTCAGCATGTAGGTTTACATGAGATTCAATATCTTCTTGTGCTTTTCCTAATATTTTGCCTTTTAAAATTAATTTTAGATTTGAAACAATGAATTTCATATAATATGCATCTAAAACACCCGAATTACCTGATGTCTTTGCAATGGAATAATGTATATCTGCTAATTTACTCCTCAGAGCTGATTCGATATTTTGTGAAGTATATGGTTTTTGAACATCGGCTACGGCATCTCCATATACAGTATTTTTGATTCTTGTCACCAACTCTTCTAAATCTCGTGATTCGGCAAGCGTCTGAAAATCAGACTTTGTAAGTAATTTACCTCTTTTACTATATGCTTTTACAGAGGCATATACATTCTTAGAACCGCCCATTTCGATCAATCTTCTTTAGGCAACTGATTTTAATGTTTGGCGATCTGTTTCTGAGAACAAATTTTACGTAATTTTATCTAAAAATATCATGGCTTCATCTTTTTCCTGTTTTGATAGTTTTACAAAGGCTAAAAGAATCTCTTTTTGTATTATTAGTGACTCATCTGAAATATCCTTTAATTTTGAGAGATCAAAGGGGAGCAGTTCATTTATTTTATTATCACAGAATGCTTTTACATATTTTTGAAAAATTGAGTACGTAAAAGTGGGGCTTGTTTTTAAAAGACTAGTTAGGATCTTTTCAAACTCTTTTTCACTAGGATCGGATTTTGAAAAAAATGCCGCCAAAAGATTTTCTTTATTCTTGCTTTCACTGATTGATAGTGCTACGAGTATTCCTTTTTTTGTTAGATGATAATATGGGATGCCTTTCTCTTGTAATGCCTTTGGACCTCTTTTTAGAGGCAATCTTCCATCCTCTTCAGCGATCTCCATAGGAAGCAAGATTTCATCAAGATCTCGAAATATTCCTGAATAGATATTCTTCCAAGTAATATTGTGTTTTTTTGCTATTCTTTGCGAAATTCCTGTTCTTGTTCTTTCTGCTGGATTAGCATTGCTACCAAGAATAGTGATGATCGCCCTCTGTCTATTTGCTTCTCCGGTAAGATCTTCACCCTTTGTTTTGAATGTGTCAAATATTGCTAATTTTGTATTGGATTTGGTCTTCATTTGGTCACCTTTATCATAATTTTCATCTTTTATGTTAGTATCAGGATATACTAAAATATAATAATTTACTTTTTTGTATGCTTTCTAGTCTTCAATGCTTAAATAATTTTCAATTTCGATAAATTTAATGAATTCTAGGAACTACAAGTATGCTCTATTACTTGTAGCCGCAGTAGCCATTACCGCAACTGGTGCTATGTCTCAAGCATATGCACAAAGTGTTAATGATGGTATGGACGGATATGTCAAAGGAACTAGTGGAATTTACACTGGTAATCCTAACGAATGTTGGTATGAAGAAGATGGCAGTATGCTACCTTGTAAAATTGATACAGGTGATACAGCATGGATGCTTACAGCAACTTCATTAGTACTCTTCATGTCCCCAGGTGTCGGTTTCTTTTATGGCGGATTAGCCAGATCAAAGAACATCGTCAACGTACTTGGTATGACCTTAATCGTAATGGGTCTAATGTCAGTACAATGGGTTCTATGGGGATACTCACTAGCATTTGGCGGAATTGATTCAGATGCAAACATGTTCATGGGAAATCTTGATTATGCAGGATTTAACATGGTTTCACCATACGCGCCATTAGGCGAAGCAGGTCCATGTGGAGACACTTGGTCAGCAGCTTACCAGATGAATGCGATGGTTGAAGGAGATGTTTGTAGTCAAGGTTGGCCTGGTACAGTACCACACCAACTATTTGCAATGTTCCAAGCAACATTTGCTATCATTACACCAGTTCTAATTATTGGTGGATTGATTGACAGAATCAAATTCAGCGCATTAATCATATTCGTACTCTTATGGGGAACCTTTGTTTATGATCCAATAGCACATTGGGTCTGGGGAGGTGGATACATAGGAGGAGGTTCACTTGACCTTGATCCAAACTTATCGCCATCATATGCATTAGACTTTGCAGGTGGTACTGTAGTACACATTTCTTCAGGATTTGCTGCATTGGCAGGAGCCTTAGTCCTTGGCAGAAGACTTGGATATGGCAAAGTGCCAATGGAACCACACAATATCCCAATGGTAGTCCTCGGAGCAGGAATACTCTGGTTTGGATGGTTTGGTTTCAACGCAGGAAGTGAAGTTATGGTAGACGGCATTACCGTCAGCGCATGGACTGTTACAAATACCGCAACTGGTATGGCAGCAATCACTTGGGTGCTCATGTCTTGGGCACATACAGGAAAACCAAGTGTTGTTGGAGCTGCATCAGGAGTAGTAGCAGGATTGGTAGCAATCACACCAGCCTCAGGTTGGGTAGGTCCAATGGCTGCGATTATAATCGGTATTGCAGCTGGTTCAGTTTGTTATGCAGCAATAGCATTCAAGAGTGCACGTAAATGGGACGACGCATTAGATGTATGGGGAGTACACGGAGTGGGTGGTCTTACAGGTGCAATTTTGACTGGTACATTAGCTAGTCCACACATCTGGGATACCGGAGACGGTATTGGTGCATGGACTGGTACTGCAGAAGGAATGGAACAGCAAGCAATCAGCATCATTGGTGCTGCAATATCAGTAGGCTATGCCTTTGGTGTTACGATTGTAATTCTCAAAGTAATGGATGCCGTATGGCCTGGCGGAATCAGAGTCACTCCTAAAGAAGAGGAGATTGGTCTCGATTTGGCACAGCATGGCGAGAGAGCATACGTAAACGAATAGAAAAAACCCTTTTCTTTTCTTCTTTTTATTTAATCCAAATCAATTTAGATTTGATCATTTTATCCAAACTATGTTAATATCTACTATTGAACTTACTTCAATTCTAAATAATTCCAATGTAATAATAGCTGATACTCGCTCTTTCAAAGAATATTCTGAAGGTCATATTCCAGGAGCCGTTAATCTTGATCTTTTTGCATTTCATTGGATTGATACAACAAAAGAAGGAATTACAAATTTCAATAATCAATCTCAAACACTTCTCTCGTTTCTTGGAGTTACACCAGAAAAGAAAGTCATCTTTTATGATGCTGTTTCTGGCATGCTTGCAGCAAGAGGTGTTTGGATGTTGATGTATTTTTCTCATCCACATGTTTCAATGTTGGATGGCGGAATAACAAAATGGAAAAAAGAAAATCTTCCTCTTGAAACAAAACCTAATGGCTTTCAACCCTCTACATTTTCAGGGAAAATTAATTCTGATATTATTTCGGGATTTGAATACATTCGAGATAATCTAGATAATTTGAAAATATTGGATGCTCGCTCTACAAGTGAATATGACGGAACCACAATTCGAGCAGCTCAATCTGGACACATTCCAACCTCAATCAATATTGATTGGAATCAAAATCTTACTGAAGATGGGACTTTCAAAAATGATGAAGAGTTATTCCAAATGTATAATATTCCAAAAGACACTGAAATTGTGACTTATTGTCAAGGAGCATATCGTGCTGCCAATACGTTTTTAGTTTTGAAAAAATTAGGATTCAAAAATGTTCGAGTCTATCTTGGTTCTTGGGGGGAATGGGGTAATAGATTAGATTTGCCTGTAGAAAAATAGATACATATCATACCATGCCTTATTTAGGCGTAAAAGTGGGAGACAATTTAGAGCATTTTTGAGATCTTTTCTAGGTAAAATGATTCAAAAAGAAGAAACGATAATTGATTCAACCTTTTATGAAACTAAATCTAGAGTAAACTAAAATACAAAGATCTTTTCACTGTTAAAATAATTTCTTAACTATATTTTAGAACATTTTTCACATAATACTGGTTTATCTGGAGAATAAACTAATTTTGCATCTTTTTCTTTGATACCACACTTGAAACATTCCTCCACTCTCACCATAATACTCTATAATTTTTTAAATATATTACTTTTTTTAAAAAATAAATTCGGAATTATTAATGAATTAAAATCATTTTGTTGGATTCATCAAGGCAGCACGTTCTTTTGTTTTCTGATCAACTAGAGCATTAACATATTGACCTGGTTCTCCCTGACAATTACCAATATTTACTGCAAATCCATCTAATGTTTCTGCAACACAGCCATTTTCAGTAACTGCTATTATCTTAACCATCTCCATGTTGTGCTCTGGTGCAGTATAGAACATCAAATATGTAAAAAGAAGACCTGCTCCTAATGCAATGACTCCTGCGATGATGAAAGTATTTTTACTTGATTTTTTATCAGATCTGTTATTTATTGCAGACACGTTACTTTCTCATCCACGTTGATTATAAATTACGTAGACATTTCTCACTAGTAGCTTTCACATATGAAAGTCAGATGTGGAAATTGTTCCTGGATGTTATATCTGGTTTTCACATATCTATACTGAGGAAAATGCTCAAACAAAAACAAACAGAAAATAAACTATCACGACGTATGCTTTTTTCTGCAATGGTTGTAGGAATCGCAGTTGTTGTAGTTTTTACAGTGACTCCATGGAACTATGTTCCTACAGAAGTCACTGAAGATGTCACTGTAATAGCAATCACAGAATATGGATGTGTTGGAGAATCCCAATACGGACTCAGTGTGGTTGTACCTGAATGCAGTGCAAAAGTTGGTGAGACCGTATCTGCTACATTTAATGTTCCTTCAGGAAAATTAAATGGATACTGGCAAGAACTTGAAAGAAGGCAAAACCCAATGGTTGATGAATGGGATAGAAATGTTAGCGGTTCAGGTTTCTCACCATAATTTTTTTTTGATTTTAAAATCAAGATTATAAGACATGATAACTAAGGCATGTTAGATTGGTTGATTTTAAAATTTTAGCAAGAGATTCAAAACTAAAAAAAGACATTCTCAAGGCATTATCTGATGAATACTCTAGAACAATCATGAATTTCACAATTGAACAACCAAAATCAGTTGTAGAAATTGTAAAAGAATGTGATATTCCAATGACTACTGCATACAGACGTGTAAATGAACTTGAAGAAAATAAAATTCTAAAAGTTACAGGTTCTGTTGTTACTGATGATGGCAAAAAATACTTTCTATATCAAAATAGACTAAAGTCAATCTATGTAATATTCGGGTTAGAAGCATTAGATGTACAAATTGTGGAAAATGAAGGAATGGGTACTAGCGCATATTGGTGATACTTTCCAATCTGTTTAATTTTGAAATTCTGTTCCTTGCTTTTGTTCTTAATGTGATGCGACAACATGGACATCTATCACCTTCAAAATCCATAAAAATTCCACAAAAAGTACAACGTTTTTGCCCTTCTTGATATTTTAGTTTCATTGATGTTCCAATACTTTTGAAAGTTTGACAAATTCCTTTACATGTTGCCGCCATTTCCATAATTTATGGTGCTACGTAGTATATTACGAAAATAGATAATTTCCTATAATGATTACCAATACTGAAAGTCAGATGTGGAAATTATCTATGAATATTATATGATAAAAAATTACAACTGTTTTTCATGAACAAACAATTTACAGTGGCGTTTAGTATTGTATTATTACTGACAGTTACTGTTGTAGCTTCTGTTGATTTTTTACAGACAGCTAATGCTACTAAAGCACAAGGTAATTCTTTACCTGAAATTAGTTCCAAGAAAGTTTGTGGAGATAAACTATGTTCCGAAGTAGATTCTTCTGAATCTTCTAAAAACAAGCACGGTGAATCCTCACATGAAGATAAAGCAAAGCACGGTGAATCCTCACATGAAGATAAAGCAAAGCACGGTGAATCCTCACATG
>NZ_JBBDLU010000004.1:143973-157680 GCF_040878665.1 Candidatus Nitrosopumilus sp.
AAGATAAAGCAAAGCACGGTGAAAAGAAAACTACTCCTCTTTTATCAAATCAAATAATGACTGGAAAGTACAAAATCACAGTTGATTGGATACATGAATTTCCTGTTACAAGTGAAAGTAATGGCTTTGAAATTCTAGTAAGTGATACTAGCATTAAAGCTGAACATGGAAAAGACAAAGAAAAGCACAATGAATCATCTGATGAAGAAAAGGGTGATTGCAGATGTATTACTTTGTTAAAATCCTCTATTCCTAAAGCCGAATTATTTGAAAATGGTGTAAGTGGATTAGAGAATGATCTAAAGATTATTGTCTCAACTTCTAACCAAAAAATGACCTTATCTCTCTCTGCTGATAATCTGAATGGTAGATACTATGCTTTGTTTGTACCAACTACGTCAGGACAATACGATGTCAAATTGAGTGGTCTGATTAGCGGCGTAAGTGTAAATCACACATTTCAACCAGATAGTGTTTTAGTAAAATCGGAATTGTTACAATTCCCATAATTTCTTTTTTTCTAGATTATTCTACGAATGTGAGCCCATTTGGACTTGAACCTTCAATGATTCAAATCCTTTCTTGTATTTTCTTTCGTTCAAGATTCTACCAAATTGAATCTGAAACTATTCCAAATGTCTGAATAATTCCTTACATAAAAGGAAATGTTATAAAAAATATTAAAATTACAGTGTTTGCAGTAGTAACCATAATTCCAATTTTAAAAAATTCTTTGAATGTAAAAGTGATCTTGTGTCTTCTTTCAGCAGTTTCTAAAATTATTACATTGCTTGCAGCACCCAAAATAGTTAGATTTCCTGCAATTGTACTTCCAGCTGCCAATGCAATCCATGGTATGACATTAATTGCAGAAAAACCATAGTCTTGCAAAATTGGAATGGATATTGCAACAAATGGAACATTACTAACTACTTGACTTAATAAAATACTTGTCCCGATTATGTTAATTGATGATGTAGGTGAGTTTGGATTTGGATCAAATGGTAAAATTGTTTGAAACAATTCAATGATTCCTCCATTCCAAACTCCTTGCATAAACACAAACATTGCTACAAAAAATACAATTATTTGCCAATTGATTCCTTTGGTTATCTGTTTCTTTTTGTTACTAATTAGCAATAAAGCAAGTCCTCCAAACATTGCAACATGACTGAAATTCAATTCAGTTGTAATTCCAAATAATTTTACAAGCCCCACAACAAAAAATCCAATCACAGTAATTATGATTAAGATGGATGATTTTTTTGCAAGGCTGGAATCTAAAACTATTGAAGATATTGATTGTGACATTACTGCGTTTGAAAATTCCTTTTTATAGTAACGTTTTAGAATAAAAAATGTAACTAATAGACAAGTTATAGTTGGTAAAAAAAGATACCTGAGAAATGTAAACAGTGGAAATTCCATTCCACTATGAATAGAAATTAACAAATTTTGTGGGTTTCCCATTGGTGTCATCATACTTCCTATTGTAATTCCAAATGCTAGACAAATGAGCATCGGTGCAGGTCTAATATTCATCGGCTTTGCCAATCCAATTACTATTGGAGTTGCAACAAGTGCTATAGTATCATTAATGAGAAATGCAGACAGTAAACCCATTACAAATAAAACGAAAAACAATATTTGGTTAGGCGTCTTTGCAAATGACAAAATTCTAGTTACTATGTGATTTAACATTCCAGAAGATTCTAAGCCTGAAACTAGAATGAACATTCCAAGAAGAAAAAAGATCACATCAAAATTTATGGCCAAAAATGCATCTTCGATTGATATTATTTGCAAAACTAAAACAGATACAGCACCAAATACCATGCTTGCCCATATCGGAATGTTTACTCCTTTTACATTTCTAAAAATAATCAAGCTGTAAACAATTATGAAAATTATCAGAATTGAAAAAAATCCTGAGTTAAAATCCATATTTTACTCTCTTTTGATGTGACGTTTTAAAGATATAATGTAAAAATTGGTTTTACTAATGTTGTACGTCCACTTTTATTCCCATTTTGATTGGGTGAGTCCTTGTGGGACTCATACTATCTATCAGTCCAAGCCCTGTATTTTTTATTTCTTTTTCCAGATAAATTGGTTGTAAATTAATTCTGGTCTGATCTGTCTAAATGGTTGCGCACCGCCTACATACCATTTTGTAAAGAATTCGTACAAGTGCAACCTGAGAGACTGGATATACACAATTAATCCTTCAATCATCATAATTCCCAAGTTACCACCAATAATCATCGCCATTGCAGCACCTGATTCTGCTCCACCTAGTGATGTGAATGCGTTATTGACAGTTAACAATAACGCTGCATGTACAAGCAGCATGATACCAAGTCGAGCATAGCTAATTGTATGAGCTAAACTCTCAACTGTTTTTCCTAAAAGAACTTCCATAATTACACTGGCAGGATCTGCTCCACCTTCTGGATGCTTCTTTGCATGCATTACACCTCCAATCATCATAATTACCATTGATGCAATTACAATAACTACTGCAATTCTTGTAATGATCCAAACTTGGGCCCAATCACCAAGAAACATTGTAACCCATGGAACAGCTTCCGTGTGTACTTTGGAATACATGTTCATCACATCATACTGTGAACCAATTGCACACATCATGACAACTACAATTCCACCATAAAGTGTGATGTTTGGAATTGCTTCAGTAAATACTACAAACTTGTGTCCTTCTTTTAATAATCTAATAACACGTAAAGTCATTGCCCATACCAAGTGTACAATTCCAATGAACAATGAAACTTTGAGAATGTTAATTACTTGTTCAAATGTTAATTCTGCTACACTTAGAATTCCCACAATCCAACTAACTGAATGTAAAGCTCCACCTTCTTCTAACAATCCTTCAAATGGACCCATATGATCTAGGTGATAACCAAACGCTTCTCCTGCACCAACACCTGCTATAGCTGCTGAGGCACCAGAAATTGCAATGAGCATTCCCCATCTAGAAAGTTCTCCCTGTCCTTTGAATTTGAATAGCAATCCTAATCCCATAAGTAACAATCCGTGACCCATATCTGCAAACATTAATCCATAGAAAATTGGCCACATTAGAGCAATCATCGGTGTTGGATCAGGTTCTCCAGCCTTTGGAATTCCCTGACTCTTTGTAATCACTTCAAATGTTTTAACGAATTTTTTATTCTCAAATAATGTTGGAATCTCTTCTTTTAGTTTAGGATCCGTGATGTCTTCTACGACTGACATCCATTGTTTTGTTGAGTCTGTGAATTTTGATTCCATATTTTTTGGAATGAATCCTTGAATTACTGCAAAGTGCTTAGTTCCTCCAGGTTTTCTCAAAGTCTCAAGTACATCTTTTGCAACAAGTGCTTTTTCATGAATAGATAGAATATCCCGTCTAATCTTTTTTGTTAATCCTGCTAATTCTTTTTTGATTGCAGATTGTTTTGCAGTCAATTCTTTTATTTTTGACTCTGCAAGTGCATAAGCCTCACTAGGAACTTGAGGAAAACCTTCTGGAATTTTAAATGTATTAGAATTGAAGCTTCTTAAAACTTTGAGAACTTTTTCAGAATCTCTAGTATCAGAAATTATTAAAATTGCTGATTTTTCTTTATTTTCTAAGTCGTATTTGTAAATTGTAATTCCTTCAAGAGAACGACTAATTTCATTAAAATCAGCAGAATTAATGACAAAGAGATTTGTAAAAAAATGTCTCATCAAACCAAATCCAGAAAGACTCATGTTCATCTTTCTGATCACTTCTAAGGTGTCTTTGAGTGATTTGTATTCTTCAATAGATAATCTTGTGTTTGTTGCATCTTCTAATAATTTTTGGGGTTTATCAATAATAGTTGGAGCCTCTTTGATTAATTGCTCCACCATTTCTTCAATTTCGTTAATTTCATAATCTTTTTTCTTGATTACAGTTCCTTTGAATAAAATCTCCATTATTCCTACGGTTAATGGAATTCCCATTCCTTTAACCACATCATCAATTGATTGAAAAGTTTGTTGTGCTTTTAGTAACAGATCGTCGATTTCAGGCGTAACTAAATCACTAGCAGAATCAATCTTGTGATACCACTCAAACTCAGTTAATCGTGAAATTGCTTTTGGCGACTCACTTCTTGGTAAAATCACTGTTCCAAGTTTTAGATCGGCTGTTCCCAAGACAAATTTTGGGTACTTTCATTGAGTTTAATATCTTTCTGATTTTATTCCCAAACATTAAAATCTATTATGGGTCGACTGGACTCATTGGCATCTAATTCCGCATTAGAAAGTACAATTGACAAAATTTTAAAAAATACTGAAAACGATATCTTGTCAAATATCAAATCTGGCTTAGATGAATCACAAAAAAAACTTAATGATTCTATTCCTAGATTGGAGAGTGAATATGATAAAATTATTTCAGATGGCAAAAAAGAGGCCGACAAGCTCGAAAAACAGATCACGGGAGGTTCTGACATTGAAGCCAGAAATAAACAACTAATAGCATTAGAAGATGCAGTTGGTAAAGTCTTTTCAAAAGTATTGGATGAAATTGCAAATGCTGATCGTAGTGGAACTTACTCCAATCTAATCAAATCATTATTAGAAGAATCAACTAAAATTTTGGGCACTAGTGAAGTTACAGTATATACAAACGCAAAGGACAAAGATGTTGTTCAATCAACACTATCTCAATTTCCGGGAGCGATATTGTCATCTGAAACAATTAATTGTCTTGGAGGAATTAAAGTAAAATCTAAAGATGGAGCAATGACATTTGATAATACCATTGATGCAAGAATTGAACGTCTGAAGCCTTTAATAAGGAAAGATATTGCAGCAAAATTCGGAGTGGGAAATTAGGATATGGCAGCTCAAGGTCGAATTGTTTGGGTCAGTGGACCAGCTGTACGAGCAGACGGCATGTCTGATGCCAAAATGTATGAAACTGTAACTGTTGGAAATTCAAAATTAGTAGGTGAAGTTATTCGATTAACCGGAGATGTGGCATTTATTCAAGTTTACGAGTCAACAAGTGGATTAAAGCCAGGCGAGCCAGTAATTGGTACTGGAAATCCACTCAGTGTATTACTTGGTCCTGGAATTATTGGACAACTCTATGACGGTATTCAAAGACCACTAAGAGAACTATCAAAAGCATCTGGATCATTCATTGGAAGAGGTATTACAACTACAGCAGTAGACATGACAAAAAAATTCCATTTTATTCCAACTGTAAGTAATGGAGATGAAGCTGCTGCAGGAAATATTATTGGAACTGTTCAAGAAACTGATCTTATCAATCATTCAATTATGCTCCCACCAGATCATCCAGGTGGAAAAATTTCAAACCTTGTATCCGAAGGAGATTATGATTTAGAAACTGTACTAGCTACCACTGAAAAAGATGGACAATCAATTCCAGTCAAAATGTATCACAGATGGCCTGTACGAAAACCACGTCCATATAACAAGAGATACGATCCAACTGTACCTCTACTCACTGGACAACGTGTTATTGATACATTCTTCCCAATTGCAAAAGGAGGAACTGGTTCAATTCCTGGTGCATTTGGAACAGGAAAGACAGTTACATTACACCAAATTGCGAAATGGGCTGACTCTCAAGTTGTTGTTTACATTGGTTGTGGCGAAAGAGGAAACGAGATGACTGAAGTACTAGTTGAATTCCCACATCTTAAAGATCCACGTAGTGGAAAACCATTAATGGATAGAACTGTACTTGTTGCAAATACAAGTAACATGCCAGTAGCTGCAAGAGAAGCAAGTATCTACACTGGTGTAACAATTGCAGAATATTACAGAGATATGGGTAAAGACGTTGTACTAGTAGCAGATTCTACAAGTAGATGGGCAGAATCACTCAGAGAAATGAGTGGCAGATTAGAAGAAATGCCGGCAGAAGAAGGATACCCATCATATCTTGCATCAAGATTAGCAGAATTTTATGAAAGAGCAGGTCGTGTTCAAGCAGCTGGTAGTCCAGAACGTGATGGTTCAGTTACTTTGATTGGTGCTGTATCTCCATCTGGTGGTGACTTTACAGAACCAGTTACAACTCACACAATGAGATTTATCAAAACTTTCTGGGCATTGGATGCAAAACTTGCATACTCTAGACACTACCCATCAATTAACTGGATGAATAGTTATTCAGGTTATCTTGCAGATATTGCAAAATGGTGGAGTGAAAACATCAGTCCAGATTGGTTTAATATTAGAAGTGAAACTTATGGTATTTTACAAAGAGAAGATACACTAAAAGAAATTGTCAGACTCTTAGGTCCTGAAGCATTACCTGATGAAGAAAAATTAATTCTTGAAGTTGCAAGAATGGTAAAGATTGCTTTGTTACAACAAAACTCATTTGATGATGTCGATACTTATTGTAGTCCAGAAAAACAATTCAAATTAATGAAATTATGTGTTGACTTTTACAAAAAAGGACAACAGGCACTCAAAGAAGGTGCAGCACTATCTGATATTCGTGAGCTAGGTGTAGTAAGCAGTTTACTTAAAGCAAGAATGGATGTCAAAGATGATGAGATGCCAAAACTTGATAAATTAGAAAAAGACATGCAAGAACAATTCAAATCAATTACAGGAGTAAAGGTAACAAATTGACAACAGAAGGCGGAGTTCAATACAGCAAGATTGCTGAAATCAAAGGTCCTCTAGTTGTTGTAGATGATGTTGAAAATGCAGCATTTGATGAACTTGTTGAAATTGAAACTAACGAAGGTGAAAGAAGACTAGGTAAAGTTCTCGAAGTAGGAAATGGAAAAGCAATCGTTCAAGTCTTTGAAGGAACTACTGGACTATCAATATCTGGAACTAAAGCAAAATTTGTAGGTAAAGTCATGGAAATGCCAGTCTCAAAAGAAGTACTTGGTAGAGTGTTTGATGGGTTAGGTAGACCAAAAGACGGATTGCCAGATCCAATTGCTGATAAATTTATTGACATTAACGGAGAACCAATGAATCCTGAACAACGTGAATATCCAAAAGATTTCATTCAAACCGGTGTTTCTGTAATTGATGGATTAATGACTCTAGTTAGGGGACAAAAACTTCCAATCTTCTCTGGTTCTGGAATGTCTCACAATCTTTTAGCAGCACAAATCGCAAGACAAGCAAGTGTTGTTGGAAAACAAGATGACTTTGCTGTGGTATTTGCAGCAATTGGTGTACAATACAGTGAAGCAGAATACTTTAGAAGAAGTCTTGAAGAATCTGGTGCACTAAAAAGAAGTGTTCTATTTCTAAATACTGCAGATGATCCTGCAATTGAAAGAATCATTACTCCGCGTGTAGCTTTGACTGTAGCAGAGTACTTGGCATTTGAATTAGGAATGCATGTTTTAGTTGTAATTACTGATATGACAAACTATGCAGAAGCACTAAGAGAGATTAGTGCAGCAAGAGAAGAAGTTCCTGGAAGAAAAGGCTATCCTGGTTATCTCTACACTGACCTTTCAACACTTTATGAAAGAGCAGGAAAACTTAATGGAAAAAAAGGAAGTGTTACACAAGTTCCAATTTTATCAATGCCATCTGATGATATCACTCACCCAATACCTGATCTTACTGGTTACATTACAGAAGGACAAATAGTAGTTGGTAGAGATTTGTTCAGACAAGGAGTTTATCCACCAATCAATATTTTGATGAGTCTTAGTAGATTGATGAAAGACGGAATTGGTGAAGGAAGTACTAGAGCAGATCACAGTGAAGTTGCTAATCAGGTTTATGATGCATATTCTAGATCCCAAGAAGTAAGAGCATTGGCAGGTATTGTAGGTAAAGCAGGTTTAACTGAAATTGACCTCAAATATATGGCTGTAGGTGATACTTTTGAAAAAGAATTCCTTACACAAGCAACTGATGAGAATAGAACCATTGAAGAAACATTGGGTCTTTTATGGAAGATTGTATCAAAATTACCAAGAAGTGAGATTACTAAAATCAAAGATAAATTCATTGATCAGTATTACAAGGAAGAGTAACTAAATGTCATTTGGACAAAATGTTGCAGCAACAAAAATTGAACTTTTCAAATATAAAAAATCTACACAAGTTGCAGTCATGGTTCAGCAAATTTTAGATGATAAACGTAAAGTTCTCTTAAAAAATATTGAAGAAATGATTCAAGAGGCATCTAAAGCAAGAGGCGGAATCTGGGATCCTTTGCAAGATATCTACAAATCAGTTAATGAAGCATATTTGGCATTAGGTACCAATACAGTTGACTCTGTTGCAGAATCTACTCCCCCTGTAATGGAAGTTGATGTTAGTATCAGAAGAGTTGTTGACGTAAAAATTCCTGCACTTACTGTAACTGAAAAAGATACCAAATCAATGCCTTATGGATTTGCAGATACAAACTCATCAATTGATAGAGCAGCAAAACAAATCAAGGAATTAATGCCAAAAATTTGCAAGGCAGCAGAATATGAAAATTCTATTTTTAGTCTTGCAAAAGCATTAGAGAAGACCCAAAAATTACTAAATGCTCTTGAAAATGTCATTATCCCTCAATACAAAGAAAACATTCGATTCATTCTCTCCACTCTTGAAGAGAGAGAAAGAGAAGAATTCGCAAAGTTAAAAAAAGTGAAGGCAAAGATGGAAAATAGAGAATAATGGCAAAAGAAGAAATAAAAAAATTACTTGAAAAATCTAAAAAAGAATTAGATGGAAATTATGATAACTTTGTAAAATCTATCCAAGATGATCTAAAATCATTCAAAAAGAAAACACTAGATCGAATTTGAATATCTTATCCCATCATGATTTAAATATGGACTTCAAGGAGCCACATCGTAAATGAAAACTATCGTCATGTTACTTTTGGCAGCATCAGCAATTTCAATTCTAGGTTCTACTGGAGTTGCATTTGCTCAAGAAGATGGTGCATCTAGTGGCGACTCTATGAAACTCTTAGGTGCTGGTTTAGCATTTGGTATTGCAGCCGGTGGAGCAGGTATAGGTCTTGGTCAAGTAGGTGCAGCAGGTCTTGCAGTCATTAGTGAGAATCCAGCTTTACAGTCAAAGGTATTCATCTTCGTAGGTATGGTCGAATCAATCGCAATCTACGGTATAGTTATGATGTTTATCATCTTAGGACAATAGTCCAAACTACATATTTTTCAAATTTTTAGATTTTTTTATTTAATTATATTTTAGCTTGTTTACATCTAAAACTCTAGAACAATATCTGCACTTGAGTACTCTTCCCTCTTTATCAATAACATCCATTACTGACTCAATATACTCTGAACTATTTGTGATACAATCTGGGTTTGAGCATCTAAAGATTCTATCTATCTCATTAGGTAATGACACTCTTCGTTTCTCTACAAGCTTGTATTCTTTTATCATGTTGATTGTAGCTTTTGGTGCAATAACTGCTAACTTGTTTGTATCATCATCTTTTAGAAATTTGTTTTCTACTTTGATGATATCTTTTTTCTTAAATTTTCCACTTGGAACATTCAAGGCTATGGTAATTAGACTTCCGTCTCTACCGTCAATTCTTAACGCATTAAGTACCTGAAGCCCTTTTCCTTCATCTATGTGGTCAATTACAGTACCTTCCTTAATGCGTCGAACCATAAGGTCGGACTGTTCCATCAGAATACTTTGTATAGTCACCTGTATATATTATTGAAAGAATGAATGAGTTCTATCAAAAAGATATCATATCAATTAAGGACTTTGATAAAGAAAAACTTGAAAAAATCTTTACCTTAACTGAAAAAATCATACAACTAAATCCGTCTGAGAGACGAGAGATTTGTAAAGGAAAAACATTAGGATATCTGTTTTATGAACCTAGTACACGAACTCGTCTTAGCTTTGATTCCGCCATGGCATCAATTGGTGGTAACTCATTGGGAATTTCTAATGTTACATCATCATCTACTCAAAAGGGTGAAAGTCTTGCTGATACTGTACGAATGATATCGATTTACTCTGATGTGCTTGTTTTACGTCATACTTTGGATGGTTCCAGTAGATTTGCAGCTGAAGTTTCAGATAAACCTCTAATCAATGCAGGAAGCGGTACAGAAGAACACCCCACTCAGGCTATTCAAGATTTGTTTACAATGAAAAAAGAAAAGAAAAAGATTGACGGTCTTAAAATTGGAATTGTAGGTGACCTAAAGTATGGACGAACAGTTTACTCTCTATTACATGGACTAGGAAATTATGATGTTGATGTTCGTTTAATTTCTCCAGAATCACTACGAATAAGATCTGATTCAACCTATGAAATCAAACAGAAATTGGATCTTACTGAAACTACTGACATTGAAGAACATCTTGATGAACTTGATGTTCTTTATGTTACGCGAATTCAAAAAGAGAGATTCCCTGATGAAGAAGAATATCTCAAAGTTAAGGGAAGCTATGTTGTAGGATTAGATATGCTAAAACGAATGAAAGATGATGCAATAATTTTACATCCTCTTCCAAGAATTGATGAAATCTCAGCAGAGGTTGATAATACAAAAAATGCCAAGTACTTTAAACAAGCTGAATATGGAATGCATACAAGAGCTGCTCTTTTGGGTATGACTCTTAATGAAAATGGATTTTAGTTTTCTAGAATTTCCGATTTCCATATATCTAGTGATATCTCAATAATACTAGTTTGACAGAAACAAAAATTATTCCTATATTTCCTTTAGATTTGGTTTTGTTTCCACGACAAGAACTCCCACTTCGAATCTTTGAACCTCGATACAAACAATTAGTTGATGATTGCATGCTTGGAGATGGTCAGTTTGGAGTATGTTTGATAGATGAAAATAACTCAATTAATGGTTGGAATTCTCCTAAAATAGTTGGAACTATTGCTAAAATATCTAAATGTGAAGATGTAGGACTAGATGGATTACAACTACACATTGAAACTATAGGAAGAAATTCATTTAGAATTAAAAGAATAATTCCACCATCAATTTCTCAGCCTCCAAACTATGATCCACTTTCAGCAGAGGGACATCAAGAAATTTCTGATATTCATGAAAAAGCTGGAACTGAAGAAAAAATGTACATCCAAGCTGAAGTAGAACTAATTCCTGAAATTGATGAGAGTATTTCACTTGAAAAATGGGAAAAGTTAGTTGAACTATGGAAAAAGAAAATCATTAGACAGGCTCTTCCTCAAATTGTTGAACCTCATTCTTTAGATCATGTTTTGGAACAATACTATCTTAACACTGACACTCCTACAGTTGATTATGTTTATTCACTATCTGCAATTGGTGCAAAGGATCCAGATGAATTACAACCAATTTTAGAGGCAACGACAATGGATGAACTAATTAATCAAGTTGAAAAACTATTGACAGCAAAATAATGAAAATTATGATATCATTGAAAGTTTTTGGAATATGTGTTTTATCTGCTTGTTTGTTATTTCCTGCAAGCAGTGTTTATGGACATGGATTTGGTATTGATACAATTCGTTCAATTGACATCCAAGGAAAAAAACTTTCTATTTCAGTAGAAATGCCAATGTATTTTGAAAATGATCAAGAACAAATCACAATAACTGCAACTGAAGATGCTACAAAAGAAAATGCAAAGAATGTGACCTTTCTAATTGGTTTATTTCATAATGGCGAAATGATTTTCAGGAATTATTTCTTTACTGATAATGGTGTTTTACCAATTATAGTATCTCCAAGTGCTGATGAGAAAATCACAATTCATGGCCAACAAGATTCTTTACTTGGAGCATGGCATGGAACTGAAGATAATCCTCTAGAAATTACTGGTCCTTTGTTTAACTCAGGCGGTCTATACAATTTTGAGATTGAAGTTAGAACTATTGATGAGCCTACAAACATCATAGATAATTCTGGAGTTTATAATGCTGATTTGAGCTTAATTGAGACCGTATCTTTCATTCAAAAAGATTCTAAAAATAATGATGTACAATTTCGTTCAAAGTCATATTTTGATTCAATTTCTAATTTCAAGTATGATTTTGAGGCTAAACAAGTTACATTTGAGATGCCATTTGACTGGAGTGAGAAGCAAATGTCTCATGTATCTGTTGTACATATAGAAACCCATTTTCCAAAAAATTTTGTCGAGTTTTTACCTCCTAGCTATTCTGCATATGTAAATGGAGTTGAGCTATTCAACTCTTCAGTATCAGTTGATGATTATACAGAAGATGATGAAAGAATTGTTCATCTTGTTTTGTTACAGGATCATTTACGATATTTGAAAAATGAAATGAGGAAATCTGACGAACCAGTATCTGAAAATATGAAATTTGTTATATCTACTAGTGAGGATATTTCTTTTCCACTAGAAGCATATACAAAAAGTGAAGATTTCAAAGTAAACCTCTCATGGGATCCATTAATTGTGGAGCCTGATGTTGCCACAAATTTTATTTTTACAATCAGAGATGGAAGAACTAATGATCCTCTGAGAAGTTCTGATTATACATTTGTTATAATCCAAAACGGAAAAGAAATTCACCGTGTATCAGGAACAGCACAAGTTGGTGGTGATTTTGAAAAATTTACATTTGCTGAAGATCAGACTGGTCCAACAATAATTAAATTTGAAAATATTAGAAACACTGGACAAGAAACTGAATTTGCACTAGTTGTTGTACCTGAATTTGGTGCTATTACATTATTTTTATTAGCAATTTCAATAATGAGTATTGTTGTTATAACTCGAAGAACTTCATTTAGCATCTAAAATGCAACTAGCTTTACTGTATCCATGTTCTTATTTGTTTGAAAGTCTCTAGTCATTGTGGAAACTTTTTCTGCATCTCCATCAATTAAAAAGAGTTCCATGCATTTTTCTTTTTCAATTTTACTATGAAGATGAGTTGTAATTAGATCTTCGAAATTATGTGTGATTCCTGATACAACATGATCAAATTGATCATTATGTACAACCAAAAGAATCGCATGAATATTTCCTGCCAAATCTGCTTTTTGTTTTTCTTCTGAAACAAACGCTCTGATCCCAGCTCTGATAGCTTCTGATCTACCTGAAAACCCCATGGATGATTGTAATTTGTCTAATTCTGAAAGAATTTCATCATTTAACGAGATCGAAACTATTGGCATATACCTAATGTTATTAATTATCTTATAAGTTTAGCAATTAATCTTATTAAGATTTTATAAATTTATTAATAATATGCATCAAACTACTGTGTGAATATTCAGACAAAACTGGCAATTGCAGCAATTTTGGTAGTAATTCCATTAACTTCCATTGTTGTTTATGGTACTAATACAAATCAACAGTTTTCAGCTGTTGCTGATCCCAAACTTCAAGTAATTTCGTCATTTAATCCACTACACGAATTTTCACAAATAGTTGGTCAAGAAAAAATTAATGCAATTTTATTGATTCCTGTTGGGGTGGAACCACATGATTGGGAACCTACTATCAAAGATGTTCAACAAATGCAAAAATCAGATTTAATTATAATTAATGGAATTGGTTTTGAAAACTGGGTTGATGATCTAATTGATAATGAATATGATGGAATCATAGTTGATACCAGTAAAGGAATAATGGTATCAAAATCAACAAATGAAGAACATGGTGATGAAGAACATGGAGATGAAGAACATGGAGATGAAGAACATGGAGATGAAGAACATGGAGATGAAGAAC
>NZ_JBBDLU010000004.1:157780-166724 GCF_040878665.1 Candidatus Nitrosopumilus sp.
ATGGAGATGAAGAAGATAATGATCATCAACATTTAGAAGGAGATCCTCATATTTGGCTAAATCCTATCTTTGCAATTAAACAAGTTGGAAATATTGCATTAGCATTTTCTAATGCAGACCCTGAAAATGGTGGATTCTATATGACAAATGCTGCACAATATAGTGCAAAATTACATGAACTTGATTTAAAAATTAGAAATGAATTATCTACATGTAACAAAGATTTTATTGCATTTCATGATGCATTTTCGTATTTTGCAGATGAATATGATTTGAATCAACATACTATTGTCGCATCAAATGATTCTCATGGAGAAGTTACTGCAAAAACATTGGAGAATATTATTTCAAAAGCCAGAGAATTAAACATCAAAATAATTTTTAGTGAGGAGTCCGTCAATACAAAAACTTCTCAAATAATTGCTAATGAAATAGGAGGAAAAGTTTTAGTTTTGTCCCCACTTGAAATTGTTTCTGATGGTGATTATATTTCAAAAATGAATCAAAACCTTGAACATCTAAAGGAGGCGTTATGTTGAAAGTAGTTGAAATCAATAATCTAACTGTTCAATATCCTGATGTTAAGGCACTTGATGACGTTAGCCTAGTTGTTAATCAAGGTGATTTTTTAGGCATAATTGGACCTAATGGTGCTGGAAAATCGACACTTTTTGCTTCTATGCTTGGACTGAATACAAAATACAACGGTACAATCAAATTTTTTGATGAGGATATTAAAAAATCAAAAAACTATTTGAAACAACTTGGTTACGTTCCACAAAAACCAATCTTTGAAAAAAATTTTCCTGTAACTGTAACTGATGTTGTTCGGATGGGATTAAGAAAAGAGTCTGATGAAAATAAAATTGATGAAATTTTACAACAATTGTGGATACATGAATTACGTGAAAGAAGAATAGGGGAATTATCTGGAGGACAGCAACAACGTGTCTTTATTGCAAAAGCTTTAGTAAATAACCCAAAAATTTTGATCTTAGATGAACCAGTTACTGGAATTGATCAGCAAAGCATAGATTTGTTTTACAGTATTTTAAGTGAATTAAATTCTAAACAAAAAATAACTATTATCTGGTCATCACATGATTTAGACGCAGTAAATAAATTAGCAAATCATGTGGCATGTCTTAATAGAACTTTGTTCTTTCATGGAGAATCTGAAAAATTCTTTTCTGATGATGAACTAGTTAAACAATATTCTGAAGCATCTATGCAGGAACACATGCATCATCATTAATCATGTCTTTTGAAATTTTAACTTTCAGTTTTATGCATCGAGCATTAATTTCTGGAATTGCAATTGCCATTCTTTGTTCAGTTGTAGGATTGTTTCTAGTTTTAAGACGTTATTCATTATTTGGTGATGCAATAGCGCATTCATCATTTGGTGGAATTGCTTTAGGATTACTAGCTGGTGTATATCCACTATGGACTGCATATGGTGTTTCTATAGCTAGTGCATTGATAATTACCAAAGTCAAAGATAGATACAACATCTCTGGAGATGCATCAATTGCAGTATTATTGTCCTCAGGCATAGCAGTTGGGCTCGTAATTATTGGATTATCTGGAGGATTCTCAATTGATATCTTTAGTTTTCTATTTGGTAGTATTCTACTTGTTAGTGTAGATGACACTGTCCTAGTTTTGGCATTAACTGGCGTAATTCTAATTATCATTTTATTACTTTATCGACAAATTCTTTATTCTACATTCAATGAAGAACAAGCTAAAGTTAGTGGAATTCCTGTAGAAAAAATAAATTACTTGATTGTATTTATGGCAGGAATTACTGTAGTTACATCAATTCAGCTTGTAGGAGTATTGCTAATTTCAGCTCTGTTTGTAATTCCAAATGTTACTGCAATTATGTATGGTAAAGGTTTCAAACAAACGGCAATAATCTCTATGAGTTTTTCTATTTTCTCAGTCGTTGTTGGGATTCTAATCTCTTACATCTTTGATATTACTCCTGCAGGAACTATTGTCTTAATGGCAATTGGGTTACTAGCAGGAACTATGGGAATAAAATCATCTGGATTGTTATCTAAGAATTAATCAAAGAATTTAGTCTTCTTTTATCTTGAATACTTTTTACATAAAACAATGATGTTGCAATAATTCCTAAAGCAATCAGTGGTGATGCAAGTTCAGTATATTTTATCTCAATGTTATTTGATTCTTGAACTTGTGTAATGCTTATTGGAATTTCTGTAATCTTTACAGTTCCAATTTTATTTGATTGTTGTTCAACAAACCATACATTATCATTTCCATCTGATTCCATAAACTGAATAAAAGTAGTTTCAGTTGGAACGGGAATTTCAATTAAATCATTGTTATCTGGATCATAAACCCCAATACTGTCTACAGTATGTTGTGCAAACCAAATGTTTCCATATCTATCAAACGTCATACCAAATGGCAGTGCTTCATCATTAGGTACAGAGACTTTTTCAAATATCTCTAAAACTGGATTAAATCTGGTTATTGCCAAGCCTGTATGTTCTGCAATCCACAGATTTCCATCCTCATCAAAAATCAAAGCTTCTGGAGCCTGTAAAACTGTCTCAGTTGCAATTTGAGTTAATTTGTTGTTTTGAGTATCTATGAATCCTATTTTGCCTGTTCCTGTTGCTGAATACCAAATTTTTCCATCATCATCAATTGCTAATGCAAATGGCAAAGATCCTTTGTTTGGCAGTACAAATTCTTCAAATGTATCCTGTTCTGGTACATACTTTAGAATTCTATCTTTGTTAACAACTGTAATCCAAATATTTCCATCAAAATCTGCTTTGATGAAAAGTGGTGTATTATCAGAAATTACTGGATCTAGTTTTGGAAGTGTCTTGATTGTAATTTCTTTAGTTTCAATGTCGATAAATCCAATTTGATTTCTTGATGTGTCTGTAAACCAAATTTTTCCATTGTTATCATTTGTCAAGAATGTAGTAGTCAAACCATCAAATGAGTAGGAAGTAAATTCATTTGTTTCAAGTGAGAATTGCCATATTCTTGGAGATGATGCATCGCTTATCCACAATGAGTTTTTTCCATCATATACTGGAAACAATGGCTTTGCATCTTCAGGTAAACCATATTCTATAACTTGTGTTTGAATATCAGCTAATCTTGGTTTTACAAGTAGATTCAGCATGATTGATTCATTTGCATTTTCAGTTCTTTGAGCTTCAATCTCTATTAACCACTCACCTGAGAATCCAAATGTTAATTCACCTTGGAATTCATTTGGTCTATTTTCTTCTTGTTTAACTAATTCTGTTGGAACTTCTATTGGAGATATGTTTTTTGATGGATTTGAAATTTTTATCTTAATCTGATTTGAATCATAAAGTGGATTCCCTTCAAAATCACTAACCTTAATTAGAATTGTATTTGTTCCACTAGAAAATGGTGATATATCAATATCAAATTTTGTATTTTCTGTAAATTCTATGGTTTTGAATCCGTAAATAATCTCTTGTGCATCTACTTGTTGAATTTGACCTGCAGGTAATGTTCCATTAGTTAGTAATGCTACAACTCCAAGAATAATTATTCCCAAGATTGCATCTATCTTTAATGATCTTGTAAGTTTTTTATGAACTGAAATTTTCCCTGCAGTAAAATTTTTCTCTGCATTTTTCTGCACTTTAAATTGGAAAAATCCACCTAATCCAACCATGATTGCCGCAATTGCTATTTTGAGTATGATTAATTGACCAAACACTGATTCAGTGATTAATCCTACATCACTTTCTAAGAACCACATTAGAGTCGGTCCAGTAATAATTACAATTCCTACTGAGATGATAAATGCAATAGAGAATCTTGGAATCATTACCAGACTCATCTTCTCTCGGTTTGTTTCTTTAAGTTGTGAAAATGTTGGAAGTAATGTAAAAACAAAATATATGATTCCGCCTATCCAAACTGCAGCGACCAAATTGTGTATGTAGTCTAATACCAGTGCACCTAACTGCTCACTTGCTGCACCATGACCAATCAAACTAGATGTTGAAATCAATATCAACGACATAACAAGCATAGGGATTTGATTTTTCTTTGATAGTGTTTTCTTTCTATCCATCCCAAACCAAATGCCAAGTAAAATTACTGTGATAATCATTCTAGCAAGCCAAATTGTACCAAAATATGTTTGAATTACATCTAATGGCGAAGCTTCTAATCTGATAGTTTGAACAACTATCATCAAAATATCTGAAATGAATACAAGCATCAATCCTATACCTGTAATTGACATGAATTTTGCGTGATGAAAAATTTCTACTTTACCTAACTCTTCTCTGATTAGTTGTTTGTTTTGTGTTCCCCAAATAATTAATGACGCTATCACTGCGCCTAAAACTATTGTCTGCCCTAGAATTCCAGGAAATCTTGCTCCAGCTTCAGGTAAAAATACAATCTCTGATTCTACCGATGGTGGATTTTGATCTTTAATTATTACATTACCAACTCCAAACAAGAATGCACTTGGAACTAAATGTCCATCAATTTTTGAGAGAACTTTGACTGATGCAGTATATACCCCATTATCTAATGGAGTGGTAGTGACAATTAGAGATAATTCTCCTTCATAGTAACCAGTATCTTTGTTATCAATTTGATTTCCATTGCTATCAAAAACTTTGATCTCACTAAAGTTGATATCAACTGGTTCTGAAAAATACACAATTACTTCTGTTGTTCCAATTGGCGCATTAGATGCCAAGCTAGGAATTGTTTTTTCTGTAAATGGATGTGCTGCTGCAAACGGAATTGAAACAAACGATAAAACTAGTAAAAATATTAGAAATTTTCTCATTTACTGGTAAACTCATTTATGACAATTTAAACAGTTTATAGAATTCTATATTTGTACCAATTTACATAAAGATAATAAACTATAATCGTCCTATGATGGTCGTGAAGATAGCATTTTTCGGCCTTGTTGCAATATTTTTCTTTATTGGCATGATTGTACCGTCATTTGCACATACAACTGTTCATGTTGAACCCTATGAAATTGAAGTAGGTTGGGGAATTGAACCACCTATAGTGGGAATTCGAAATGATCTTGTCCTTAAAATTACTGAATCCGGAGAGACTGAAGGTACTCGTAAAGGAGTAACTAATGTTTTCAAAGACACTGATGCAACAGTAATGTTTGGTGGTGCATCCAAAAAAATTGATATTAATTCTGATCCTAGGCCTGGATATTATTTTTCACCTATAATTCCAACTAAAACTGGCAGTTACACAGTAGAACTAAAAGGAGAAATTCACGGTATATCTGTAGATGTAAAAATACCTGTTGAAGATGTAGAACCTACTGCAGTCTTGGATTTTCCACCCTCATCCAGTGCTGGAGATACTGATATCACTGCATTAAAGAATGCAATTTCATCCCTTCAACAAGACGTTTCTAAATTAAATTCAGGTGAAACTAAAGTTTCTTCTGATGGTGTATCTTATGACTTTGCGATATTTGGATTGTCAATTGCAGCAGCAGCTATAATCTTGGCAATAATTTCTTTAATAAAAAGAAAATAGAAAAAGAGGAATTCCTAAAATCTTGGAACGACTCTAGATTTTGCAGTTACTGCTACGATGCTTATGATTGCAACAGCTAGTATCATCATTGCAATTGTTCCAAATTCTGGGACAACATTTGAGAATACTACTTCTTCACCAATTGGTCCTGTTTTAGGATCATCAATACCGTAACCTTGGAAGATAACAGTGATGTCTACTGGATCAGAAGAGCTAAGTGGTGCTGTTGTATGCATACCTGTGCCTTCATGATGATGTGCACCTTCGTCCATCAAAACTTCTACACCATTTTGTGTTACCACCATATCGTGGTTAACGTGTTCTGCATCTTCGAATTCAATAGAAATCTCCATTACTTCGCCTGCAGTTGGTGTTGAAGTCCAAATTGAAACCATTGTACCATCTGATAACATACCTGTTGCAGATGCATCACCTTCTGGCATATGCATCATTTCACCGTCGTCACCATGATCGTCACCATGATCGTCACCATGATCGTCTTCTTCAGCTCCTGCTTCTTGTACTATGATCAAACCTTTCATCCAAGGATGTACCATACAGAAATATGGAACCTCTCCTGCTTCAGTTGGAGACCATTCGTATGTGCTTCCTGCCATTACTAGACTGGAATCAAATATTGCCTGAACTGTTTCTGGCATTGTAGGATCTCCTGATGTGAATGTATGTGCTGCGGTATCCGGATTTGAGAATATGACAACACCACCAACATCAACTGTTGCAGTCATTGGAATGTAACATCCCTCTGCTGTCAATTCACAACCTGGTGCACCAGAACCTAATGCAGCTTCAACTGTGACCTCTGAATGATCTGCAAAAGCAGCTGGTGTCATTGCGACTATACCTGCTGCGATAGCAAATAGTACGAAGAAAGAGCTTATTGCTTTAGTCTTCATTAAACAAACTATTCTCGGGATACATAAAAACTTCACTGGAATTCCCAGACTCGGAATTAATTTTTCCTAAATTGATACAACTTTAGAATGCCAACTATAGGAATTCCAACGTACATTCCAATATTTAATAGAATCATGGATATGCCATATACAATCATCTCTTGCTCTGAATCAATATTTACATGATTTAACAAAGACAATGAAGACAGCATTGGAGTTAGTGCAATTTTCACCATTTCTTTGAAAACTGGTTGCTCTCTTTCTAAATCAGATATGCTTGGTGAAAAAGAATAGTAGAATTGGTTGAATCCTGTCATAAATACAAGTCCTGAACTTGTTTGTAGAATTGTATTGTCTCTTAGTTCTCTTAGTTGTTGTACTTGTGGGGCCATCTCTGAACCATATGCTGCAGTTGCAATTAAGCAACCGCCATTCTCATCATCATTTGATTTGACAACTGGTTGTTGTGCATAAGCTTCACCTACAATAATGTCAAAGGAAACTGTCTCAGTAGGAATTGGTTGAAATAATATTCCTTCAATTTCAAAAACCATTGAGTAAACACCTTCTCCAAGATTAAATTCAACTGGAATTTTTACAGAACCTAATGATGTATGTGTAAGTGGAATTGGTCCGAATACTGTTTCACCATCTTTTGATACTACAATAGTATAATCGATATGTTCCTGAATTTTCTGTGTTTGTGGATTAATAAAATCAATATCTATTTTGGTTTGTACATTTGGTTCTATTGTATCATATGTTAATTTGACATCCAATGTTCCTTTATCAGTAGACACGGTTTGAGATTCAGCATATGCTGGAATTATCAATAATGGAATTAATAATAATAAAAATTTCATATTTTTTCATTCAATTAGACAAATAAAAATCGTGCTCTCTATTTTCTAATAAAAAATATCACGCATAGAAATCCTATACCATCTTTAAATATGGATTTAACATATTTTTTGTGTTGTATAACAAACTAACATTATTTGTCACAATAATTGGCATTTTTATAATTCCTACTGTTTTACCAAATGTATTTGGACATGGACTTGGTGGTGATATGGCACCACCAATTAGTTTTGAAGGGATGGAAGTAACTGTTCGTACTGATTTAACTCCTTATGATATCACAATCGGAGATGTTGATGATGTTAATATGAAAATTAGATTCTTTGATGTTTTAACTGATACAACTTTAGAAAAAGTTACGTATAGAATTGAAGTCTGGCGAAGTGGAGATTTACTAGCAAGAAATCTCTTTTATGACACGGACGGAAGATTAGATGTGGAGATTCGTCCAAAATCGGATTGTACAGAGGATGAACTTTGGAGATGTACTGTTTATGGAGGTTCAGAACATCCTAGCGCACCTGAAGCACTTTATGTGTATGGTGAAGCCTGTAATGATAATAATTTAGATACTTGTGGTAGACCTACCATTACTGGTCCTATATTTGAAAAAGGTGGACTATATAATATTAGAATAGATATTGAAGGTGCAACAAGTCCACGAACCCAACTTGCAAATTTACTTAGCTATGATACATTTGTCAGTATTGCACAAGAACAAGACTTTATAATACAAACTGCAAATGCCGAAGTTCCTGTAATTGTCAAAACCTATTATGACGATGTTGAAAACTTTGCATTTAACAAATCTGATAATTCAATTAACTTTGATATGGCTTTTGATTGGAATCCTGATTATGTAAACTTAGTTCAAGTAGTTCATGAAGAAGTCAGAGTTCCAAAATCTTTTGTACCATATGCTGAAGGAAAACAATTCAAAGGATATGTAAACGGAATTGAGATTGATCAAAGAGCACTTTTAAATGATCCATATTCTTATGATGATACCAATGTCATTCATTTTCTTGTAACAAAAAATGAATTAGAAAAAATTAATGCCGCTTTGGGTCCAACTAATCATAACAACAAAATGATGAATTTGAAATTAGTTCCATTAGCAGAAACCTCAAAGAGCTCAACTGAATTTTATTTAGTTGATCCTAAAAATACTCAAACACAAATTCCTGTCACTGTAAATATTTCCTGGGATGGAAAGTATGGTGCTAACCAAGAGATCCCATTTGAATTTACATTCTTTGATGAAAATAGAAATCTGTTAAAAGATGTTCGATATGGTTATGCTGTTCTTGATGAATCAAACACGGAGATTGCAAGATTTACTGGAGATGATTCTATAAGTCCAGGAATTGTTTCGATTGAGGGACTAGATATTCAAAAGATCTTTGTTCCTTCAAAGGGTAAAATTAGAATCGATGTTTGGACTTATGGAACTGGGTTAGATTATAATCCAAAATATGCTGGAATAGGCTCAACATTAATTGAAATTGGTCCTGGCTCAGCAATATCTACTCCAGAAAAAACAGAAATTCCAACATGGATTAAAAACAACGCAGGTTGGTGGTCAGATGGTTCCA
>NZ_JBBDLU010000005.1:0-3002 GCF_040878665.1 Candidatus Nitrosopumilus sp.
TTACCAAGCAGTGGGATTAGAAGAGCCAAAAACTACACCACCAGTGATTACAGAACCAGTTACAGAGAAACCAGAAGTTGTTGAAGAGTTTGGAGAATGTGGAGAAGGAACTGATCTAATCGATGGAATGTGTGTAATTGTTGATGATTCAGAAGGAGGATGCCTCATTGCAACAGCAACTTATGGAACAGAGATGGCACCACAGGTCCAAATGCTCAGAGAAATAAGGGACAATCAACTGATGAGTACTGATTCTGGTGTATCATTTATGAGTGGATTTAACCAATTCTACTATTCATTCTCGCCATATGTAGCAGATATGGAAAGAGACAATCCAATATTCAAAGAGATTGTAAAGATTGCAATCACACCGCTATTATCATCACTATCCATCATGTCATATGCAGATAGTGACTCTGAAGTAGTGTCATATGGAATTGGAGTTATCTTGATGAATTTGGGAATGTATGTTGTGGCACCAGCAATCATTGTGATTAAAACTAGAAAATATATCAAAATTTAGATAAAATCTCCAAAATAGTAAATCCCAATTGATCAAATGGGTAGTGAAATTTATTATCTGATTTATTAAATTTGTATTTGAGCAGTTATACATTGGAGAGAAAAATAATTTTCAGCATACTATTTGCACTTTGCATAGCATCAATTCAGATAGTATATGCGGAGCCAGAATTTGCCTTTGAATTTGGTTCAATAGGAACAGGAGATGACAAATTTGACAATCCTACAGATGTCGTTGTAGATAAAAATGGAAAAAATATCTATGTTGTAGATAATAAAAATAACAGAATTAGTGTGTTTGATGATGATGGAGATTATGATTTTCAGTATGGATCATTTTGTGATATAGGAGTAATTCAGAATTGTAGCGACAATGCTGATGGGGCAGATGCTGATGGCGATGGCCAGTTTAACAGTCCAATCAGCATTGCAAGAGATGCATTAGGGGAATTTTTTGTTATAGATGAGGACAATAATAGAGTTCAGATATTTGATGATGATGGAGAATTTCAATCAAAGTTTGGCTCATCAAATAGTGCAGATAGCAGTTATCTAGGATCAGCTAAAGGAATTGTAGTTCAAGACACTACAAGAAATATTTTTGTTTCAAGTATTGATAATGATTCGATTTCTGTCTTTAGTTCTGCTGGAAGTTTTTTGTACAAATTTAATTCATTTGATGGAAATGATAATTTTAAAAATCCAACAAATATGGTAATTGATAATTCAAATAAAATGCTCTATGTTTCAGATTCAGGAAATGATAGAATCATAGTTTTTGAATTAGTTACAGGTACGACTTGCCCAAGTGGTACTGTAGAATCAGTTGACGGTGTTTGTTTTGTAAAAAAATTTGGCTCTAGTGGCACTGCAAATGGAAAATTCGATGAACCAGCAGGATTGGCATTTGATTCAGTAAATGATTTGTTATATGTTGCAGAATCAGATAACAATAGAATACAAATTTTCAAGATAGTTGACGGTACAACTTGCCCAAGTGGTACCGAAGAGATAGTAGATGGTGTTTGTTTTGAGGAAAAGTTTGGTTCGTCGGGTACTGCAAATGGACAATTTGATACTCCAATTGGAATAGCATTAGATGAGACAAATAGTTTATTGTTTGTTGCAGATTCAGACAATGATAGAATACAGGCCTTTGACGTAAAATCAGCACCTTCAGTTCTTCTTCCAAGTTCACCTAAAAATCTAAAGGCATCACCAGTTTCTCCTACTTCAATAATTATTTCTTGGGATGAGCCTACAATGGCTTCAAACGTACCTGTAATTACAGGATATAAAATAGAATACAAAGTAGGTACAGGAAATTACATTACAGTTGAGGAAAATACTGCAAGCAAAACAACATCATTTATTCATCAAGGATTACAGACTGGCGATTACACTTATCGTGTTTATTCAATTAATTCAAATGGACCAAGTACAGTATCATCAAGTGTTACTGTAAAACCACAACACACATCAACGCCTGTTGCATTAACTGCATATGCAATTTCACCAAATCAAATTAAACTCTCATGGATTCCACCATCAGAAACTTTTGGTCAAGCAATAAGTGGTTATGAAATTAAACGTGTGATTACTCAAGATGTTTACGATACAGTTGGTAATACAGATGGCAAGACAACAACTTTCATTGTATCTAATTTAACAACTGATAAAACATACACTTATGCAGTAAGTGCAAATATTGGATATGGATCAACTGGCGAATCAAATTCAGCATCAGCTACTCCAAGAACAGATTCTGTAAATGTAATAGATGATCCAATAAAGTCAACTTCAGTATCAGCAACAAAGTCTTCACCACCAATAAAATTAACGGCTACAGTAGTATCATCATCTCAAATTAATCTAGCATGGAGTGCACCAGCAGAAGATGGGAACACTCCAATTATAGGATACATGATTGAAATGAAAAAAGATGAGGGTATTTACACTACACTAGTTGCAGACACACAAAGCACCGATAAAAAATATTCACACTCTAACCTTACAATAAATACAAAATATTCCTACAGAGTTTCAGCAATAAACGCTGTAGGAACAAGTGATCCATCAAATGAATTTTCTGCAACACCGAAATCAACAAATATCAAAATTAGTCCAATAGGCAAATTATCAATAGATGAAGGGAAATTACTCACATTTACTGTCAAGCTAGTAGATAGTTCAGTCAAAGATGTAGTGTTTAGTTTAGAGAAAAATCCACCAGCAGGTGCTAAAATAGTATCAAATACAGGCATGTTTTCATGGACTCCAACATCTTCTGATGGAGGAAAAACATACACCATGGATATAGTTGTAAAAAAGGATGGAGAATCAGATAGAGATACAATTACGATCACTGTTAACGATGTTTTAGATGGAATACCACGTGTAATAATAGAGCCTAAAATAGTAAAAGTTGCTTCATTTGTAGATGAAACAATAGATCCGCAAAGCTACGTTGACAGATACAA
>NZ_JBBDLU010000006.1:0-275951 GCF_040878665.1 Candidatus Nitrosopumilus sp.
TGTATCTGTCAACGTAGCTTTGCGGATCTATTGTTTCATCTACAAATGAAGCAATTCCTAATGGCTCTACTGGTGGAGGAGGTGGAGGTGGAGTTGTTACAGGTGGAGGTGTTGTTACTACTGGTTTGTCTACAACTGTTACGGTAATTGTTTCTCTATCTTCTAAAACTCCTGCTTTAACTATAATATCAAATACATATCCGCCAGATTGTGTATTAGTTGGAGTCCAAGTGAATACTCCTGTATCTTTGTTAATTATTGCACCGTTAGGCTGTTTATCAAGACTGAATTGTTCATCTATAATTTGAGAGTCTGTAATACTAGCTGTAAAAGTTAGTTCAGCTGTTTCATCTACTTGTTTATTTCCAATTGAATTTAAAATCACTTCATAATCTGGTAATAGTGTTGCAATACCATTACCATAATCTATCTTGATTACTGTTCCATTTTCTGGAATCTGATATTCTGTAAATACAGTGATTTCATAGATTCCTTTAGTTTGAAATAGGTCATCTGCATTTACTGGAAGAAATGAAAACTTTCCGTCATTGTCTGACATTGCAGTTCTTGTAAGTTTTTCAACTGATGGTCCTTTCATTGATGCAAGAAGTGTTACTTTGTTTATGTCATCAACAGTTCCTTGAACTGTAAATTTACTATCAATTGAAAAAGAAGCTTTGTCAAGAGTGGCACTAGTTACTTCTGCATGAACCGGAACGATCATTAGTAAAACTAGCGAAAACATTGCCACTAATCCTACTGTCATTTTCATAATATTAGCTCTAAACTCGAGTCTTTTAAAAAACACGTATAACTTGTTCTATGAATTTGCAAAGAATTATTCACAAAATCTACAAATCAAGCAAAAATCTCATGTAAACACCATCACCTTCTCTAATTTCCATGTCGTAAAACGTTGGAGCCTTGATTTCCACCTTGAAATTGTGCTTTTTGACATCTAATGTCTCGCCATATGCTATTGCATCAATGTTGTATCCATTGTTTTTCTCAATGTCAAATTCTAGTCTTTTTATTGCAAATCCTTCAGTAATTAGCACAAATGGGATTTCCTCAAGCCAACTAAATAAAAGA
Organism: Candidatus Nitrosopumilus sp.; assembly: GCF_040878665.1. Taxonomy (GTDB): domain Archaea; phylum Thermoproteota; class Nitrososphaeria; order Nitrososphaerales; family Nitrosopumilaceae; genus Nitrosopumilus. The sequence continues at coordinate 1,093 of NZ_JBBDLU010000006.1, forward strand.
TATCTCAAGTCTTTGCCTTTGGCAGAAAATTTTCTCTCTTCTTTTTCTTCCACTCTGTCTTGATCAAGTGTCAAATTGATTTCTGCATTAGCAGCTACTGCAAATGCTTCTTTGAGATCTTTTGCTGTAACCTCAATAATGGCATCAGTTGCATGATCTAAAAACTTGTAACTCAATTGAAATTTTGTAATCTTTCTGATTATTAATTCAGTCTATTACTCTGCTGTTTCATCCATTTCTATAATTCCAAACATGTTTCCTTCAGTATCCATACATTGTGCAAACCATCCAACTTTTAGAATTGGCATCTTTGGAATAATTATCTGACCTCCTTTCTCTGAAATTTTTTTGGAATATTTGTCAATTGATGGAACATTAATTGTATTAGTAATTCCAATCTGTCCTAGCATTCTCTTTGATAGTCCTCCATTGATTCCTGGTTCTTCAGTTCCAGTTGTTGCCATCCAATAATCCATTGATCCATCCCATTTCTCAAACTTCCAATTAAATACTTGCTTGTAGAATTTTTGTGCTCTTTGAGGATCATCAGCTGGAATGTCAAAGTGTGATATTCTTGGCATATTGGTATGGATATGCTAAATTATTTAAGATTAATCTTCTTTTGATAATTTCACTATTTTAAAATTGGAATGATTTGTAATCATTTTGTGAAAGCCACATACTTTGATGGAAAAAATCTAAACTATGATGATAATTACCCTGCATCAAAATCTGGTGAAACCTTAGTTAGAGTTAACTTGGCTGGAATTTGTGGAACTGATTTAGAGATACTAGATGGTTACATGAAATATCATGGTATACTAGGCCACGAGTTTGTAGGAATTGTGGAAAAATCTGAGAGTCCTGAATTAATTGGAAAACGAGTTGTAGGGGAGATTAATGTTGGATGTGGTGTTTGTGATTCATGTAAAAAAGGAATGGAAAGACATTGTCCTAACAGAACTGTACTTGGAATTCTAAATCGCAATGGTGCATTTGCTGAATTTCTCTCACTACCTGAAAAAAATCTACATATAATTCCTGATAGTATAACTGATGAGCAAGCAGTGTTTGTAGAACCGCTTGCTGCTGCATTTGAAATCAAAGAACAAGTCTTACTTCAACCACAATGGAGTATTGCAGTAGTAGGTGATGGAAGACTCGCTCAGCTAATTATCAAAGTTTTAAAATTATCTTGTCCCAACATTACTTGCTTTGGTAGACATCAAAGTAAACTTACAGGTATACTAACTGATGGTGTGAAAATAAAAATTGGCATAGAATCCTCTGATAAACAATCATTTGATTTAGTGGTAGAAGCTACTGGTAGTAATTCAGGATTCTCAGACACTATGAAACTGATAAAACCTCGTGGAATTGTTGTTTTAAAATCAACTATTGCATCTAGGGAAAATCTTGATTTGACTCCGACTGTAGTCAATGAAATTACTTTGGTTGGCTCTCGTTGTGGATTATTCAAGCCAGCAATTGATGCACTTGCAACTGGTATGGTCTCAGTTGATTCTATGATTGATTCTACATATCCACTGGAGAAATTCTCAGAAGCTATACAACATGCAAAAAAACCTGATACCTTGAAGGTTTTTCTAAAACCATAATTTACCTAAATTTCACAAAACATATCAAGACTCTATTCGTCTAACTCGTCATATTTTTCATCTTGAATGTATCCTTCTTGGAGTTCTAATTGATGAGATTCTTCTCTCATTTCTTCTTGATCTTTTGTTAACTCCTTTTCTGATTTAGACATTGGGATAAATTGTAAATCTTTACTTAATATTTTCAATCTTAATTTTCAGATTTGATACTGTAATTTTATTTCCAGCCTTTCCATCTGTCTTTGAATTCTATTTCATTTTTCTTTTCAATGATTTTTCTGCGCTTTTTTTCCAATATTTCCAACTTTTTTTGTAGTCTATTCCATTTTTTCTTGATATCTGCTCGAAATGTTGGATCTTTATTACTTCGATATTTATGCTTGAGTACTACCCATTGTTTTGAAACGTCATTGATTTTCTCATCAACTTTTTTCAAATCATTAATTGCATCTTCTAATTCACTAGTCATTTACTGATATTATGTCGAAATTCTGAACTTAAGCGTATTGTCTAAAACAACTATTACATTACAAATCAAGAGTAACTAGAATGTTTTGACCCAATCTTTAGGCACAAATACGGCTAAATTTTCACTCGTAAGGTAATTTAGTAAGATTTTGTTCTCAGAAACAATGGAGCCACTTGATTCTTTTTTGATATGGATTTCAGATTTCCTTGGAGACCATCTCTATGAAGGAATATTTCTAGCTGCATTACTTGAAACTATAATTCCACCTATTCCAACATTGGCAGTATTTCCAACAGCTGGATTCTTGGCATCACAACAAGGAATTTCTTTGATTGGATTAATTCCAATGATCATACTTGGTGCAATTGGTGCAACTATTGGAACCTCTTTAATCTATCTTATTGCATTAAAACTTGGACGAGTTGTTTTACTGCGCTATCTAAAATATGTCAAAGTATCAGAAAAAAAATTAACTAGAGTTGAAGTGTGGTTTGAAAAATACGGAGATAAGGCAGTATTTCTTGGAAGAATGGTTCCAGTAATGAGGGAGATGATCTCAGTTCCTGCAGGATTACTAAAAATGAGAATTCCAAAATTTATAATGTATACATTTGCAGGTTCTTGTATTTGGTCTACTGTAACAATTTTGTCTGGATATTATTTTGGTGAGACAATTGGACTTACCACCACAACATCACTTTTACCCTAAATATTTCACAAATATTTTTTAATATTCTCCTACACCGTTCTAGCATTCAATTTCTAAATTCTCTAATATTTATAATAAAAAGATTGGAACTTAAGACCAGCAACGATTAGTTACCTGGTGAAAGCTCCAACTAAATATGATGATCATATCATAGTATTTAGATCATTCTGATGATTAATCAGTATATGTTATATGCAAAATATTTTTGATAAAATAACTAGCCAACAATTTGATAGTAATTTTAACTAAAATTAGAAACGAGGATTATTGGAAAACCCATGATTTTAGATGCTTCCATCTTTTTCATGTTATCCTTTCTATCTCCCCACTTCCTCAAAGCTTATTCTTTGAATTTCAGCAGTCCTGATAGACCTCGTCATTAATCATATGTAAGAATAGAATTTAAGCAATACTGAATAAATTCTTTACATTCATTTGATTTTTTAATAAAATCAATACAAATTTTCATAATTTCATTGATCTGCTTTATTATTCATAATTGCATAATAATACCGAAGACAGAACATAGTGATATTCAAAGCACAGTATCCTATTGTCGTGTTACATGTCAACGCATACGGCTTGGCATGTAAAGGATATCAGTAGAAATCTTCTGTCTTCTATTTTGTTAATTTTTCAATGCTTGTTGGCAACTCAATGATAAATCTAGTTGGATTATTTTCGACTGATATCATTCCATGATGTTGCTCTATTAGTGATTTACAACTTGCTAATCCTAATCCTGTTCCTTCTTGTTTTGTTGTAAATAATGGCTCAAAGATTTTTTCCATTATTTCTTTCGGAATGCCTGGGCCACTATCTTCAATCTGAATTATTGCTTTATCGTCTCTGATCTTTGAACTGATCTTAATTATGCCATCATTATTTATTGCATGCATGGCATTAATTATTAGATTGATTAAAACAACTTTGATTGCTTCAAAATCACATTCTATTTCTATGTCTTCAGATATAATCTCAAATTTAACATCTTTAGATGCTGATATATCCCTCATTACAGAATCTAATATGTCTTTTAGTGAAGTTTTCTCAAATTTTAATGGCTTTCCTTTGATAAAATCAAGTACATTATCTATTTGATGTGTGATTCTATACATTGCTGAATCTACTCTCTCAAATCTTTCAATCTCTTCAGGAGTCAAATTCGTATTTTTTGCCTTTATGATATCTAATGTTACTTTGATTACTGTTAGTGGATTTCTAATATCATGTGCAAGACGAGATGCAAGTTCTCCTATTGATGATAATTTTTCTTGCATTAGTATTTTTGATTTATAATTTTCAAGTTCTAAAGACATTTTATTTAATGAATCAGCAATATCGTTTACATCCGTATTTGAATATCTTGTATACATTTTAACAAAGTTTCCCTTTGCGATCCTTTCAGTCATATCGATTAGGTCTTCAATAGGTTTTGAAACAAATTTTGTTGTAAAAATTACTATTATGGATGTTGTAATTATGGCAATAATTGCTGAACCACCAAATATTATTTTTATTCGTTCTTCTATTTCATTTACATTGCCTTGAATTTGTTCTATGGCAGTGACTTCCATTCTAGAACTCTTATCTATTACTTTGTGAAAATCTATCTTTGCCTCTTCTAATAATGAAATAATTTCATTATTGCTAATTTCATTATTTTGATATTGTTGAAATATTTTATCGTGAGTATCTACTGATTGTCTAATCATTGATACACAATCTATGATCCGTTCTCGAGCTTCTTGGGATGCAACAAACTCCCCATTTGACTTTGTAGTATGTACAAGTGAATAGTAATGATCGATATTCTTGTTTAATTCTGCTCTTGTTATTTGGTAAATCTCTGCAAATTCCTTATCATGATCATGTGATGTCTGATCATTAATCATTTGCATGTTTATCATGTGCATTTCTTGGAAATTTAGCTTGATTTGTTGAATTATTGTGATTATAGGAATACTCATTAATTTATGATATTCTGAAATTTCTTTGATTTCTTGAGAATATTGCCATTGCATGAAACTTGTAATTCCAAAAATTACAAAAAGTATCCCAATTCCAAAAATGACTAGTGTTTTTGTCCTCACGTTTTTTCTAATAATTGATGAGTTTTAAGCACTATCTGTCTAATTCATTATTTTTGAGCCTATTATTTTGTCAACCTCTTGGCTTTTGCAAATACTGCAGACCACTGGCTCCAAGTTAGTCTACCTGTTTGTGTGTTTTGTTTTGATGGATGGTACGATGTGAGAATCTTAAACTTATCATAAGAGAATAGTTTGTTATGACCAAACTTTTCTGGTTTTACTTTGTATAGTTTACATGTAGCGTCATATGCAATTTTTCCAAGACACAATATCACAGTAATGTTTTTTAGAATTTCTTTTTCTTGTTTTATGTATTCAAAACAAGCATCCATCTCTTGTCGTGTTGGTTTGTTTTGAGGTGGTGCACATCTAACTGCAGCTGTAATGTATGCATTGTGTAAAGTCAATCCATCATTGGAATGTTGACTGGTAGGAATTGATGCAAATCCATATCTGTGCATTGCTTTTGCTAACCAATCACCTGATGAATCGCCTGTAAACATTCTTCCAGTTCTGTTTCCACCATGAGCAGCCGGTGCCAGTCCTACAATTAGCAACTTTGCATTTACATCTCCAAATCCTGACAACGGTTTACCATAGTATTTTTCTTCTTTGAATCTTTTTACCTTGTTTTTTGCAATGTCTCTAATGTAGGATGATAATCTGGGACATTTTTTGCATCTCGTAATTTTTTTATTTAATGACTGAATTGTATTCAACTAGAATCTGTTTTGTTAAATTATTGTATTTATTTATTTCAAAAAATAGAATCAATGATTCCATTTTGAATCAAACACAAAAATATATTTTAAAAAAATCTTTTCAACAATAAATTTTGTAGAAAAATTATGCTTGGTTTGGATCTCTATCTAGATGAATCCCGACAGACTCTGCCCACTGTGATAGTTTCTCTACAAAATCTACATCTTTTAAATGCATGAGTAAACTGGCTAATTTTCTATAAAAGAAATTACTATTCACTTATCTTTTATCCATAAAATAATTCGTGCCTACAGGCGTGAATTTGGCAAAAAAATGTCTCATTTGTTATAATATTTGCGATGCACTGATCCGTTATTCTTTATATTCTGGAATTTTGAATTCAATTAATGAAAAGTACACAACTTCTAAGCGTTGTTTTTTCACTGATTATGTTTACAGGTGTAACCGCCGGTAACGCAGCATTTGCTGAATCAGATGATCTAGACGATATTCTAGAAACATTTTGTGAAATGACTATAGAGGAGCGTAGCGACATCATAGCTAAATTCGGTCTAGATGATTATGCAGAAAAACTTGCAATCATCTGTGACATTGATAATGATGATGAACGTGAAGAAGCCCTTGAATCAGTCATTGATACATTATCTCTAGAAGCAGGAATCGAAGACGAAGCTGACGATGAAACTTATGACGAAACTGATGGAGACGATAAAGATCGTGATTATGTCAGAGATGACAAACCTTACAATCTTGATGACAGACTAGCACATTTCTGTGACATGTCTGATGAAGATAAACGTCAATTCTTTGCTGATCATCCTAGACTTGCACAATTCTCAGAAAGACTAGCAAACTATTGTGGTTTGTCTGACTATTCAAGAGATAGCAAGATCAAAGACTTTATCAGAAACAACATCACTGATGAAGACCGTCAAAAAGTCAAAGAACACGTCAAAGACCTGATGAAAGATCATGTAAAAGACAATCTCACTGATGTAGACTTTAGAGAAAAACTAACTCAATGGTGTGTAATGTCTGACGAAGAAAAACGTGCAACAGCTGCTGAATATGATAAAACAGCAGACCAAGTAGCAAAAGCAGATAGATACTGCACACTTGTAGAATCAGATAGAGCATCTTTCATAGCTGAGAACATTGATGAATTCAGAGAACACATGAAAGCCAGAATGATGGACAAACCACATGCTGATTATGATCGATTCTGTGCTCTAACTGATGCTGAACTTGCAGCTGCAACATTTGATGCAGACTTTGTTGAGCGAGCCTCCAAATGGTGTGAAATGACACCTGAAGAAAGAGAGGAATACAAGAAAGAGCATCATGATGTCATGAAAGACAATATGCATGACAAGATGTCTGACGTTGCAAAAGACAAACTCAAAATGAAACTATCTGACAAGTCAGATCGCCTCAAGGCAATGATCATGACAAAGCATGACATTACTGATGAGAGAACAGACGAAATCAGAATGAAATATGAGGAAAAATACGGTGATCTTAATGAGGTAAAATCTGAACTTAAAATGAAGTTTCAGGATCACATGAAATCTGTCAAAGTCAAACTATCTGATGAGCGCAAAGCTTCAATTCATGATAGACTAGCAGAGATGAAGGCCTTCAAGGCAGAACTCCGCGAAAAAACATCTGAATTAACTGACGAGCAAAAGCAACAACTTAGAGAAGAATTCATTGAAAAGGCAAAAGACATGCAATTAGCATGGATTTCCCCACGTACACAAATTGCTGCCGGCGTTGATGTCGCAGAAGTAGAATGTCGTGAAGGATTCACCTTGGTAATGAAAGCATCAAACGGTGTTCCAATATGTCTTACATCTGACACAGCACTTAGAATGATAGATAAAGGTATTGCAGTTCCTGCAAACTAACTTTTTCTTTTTTATTTATTTTTAAAGTATTGCCTAGTTTATCGGCAATCAGTAAAAATAGTATCTCCCCTGTCTAAAGACCAGTATGTTTGGTGGGAAGCACTAGTTATGGAAATCGTAGGACCTGGAACTGTATACATTCAAACAAAGAATTTCATGGAGTTTGTACGCGCTATAATTCCATTTTTGCCAAAGAGAAACTAATTCTTCAATTTTTTATACACAAAAAATACAATGATCACTCCAACAAGAACCAAACCAGAATATGCATAAATCTCATTTGTGTAATTACCTGATTCTCGAAAATCATTAGGTTCTGGCTTTGTAATTGATTCTTTGATGGTATCGATACCATCCATTGGAACAACTCTTAGAATTCTATCATCATTGATTTCAGGAGATCCACGTCCGTCTTGATTGCTAGTTAACATGTACAGGAATCCATCTGGTCCTGTTTTAACATCTCGTAGTCGTCCAAACTCACCTTGAAATAGTTTTTCATGAGATATGACAGAATTGTTTTGAAAATCAAAATCAATCATGTGTAAATGATTTCCACGAAGTGTTGCAACAAAATATTTTCCAAACCACTGTGGAATTTTATCACCATAGTAAAATTCTGCACCTGATGGGGCCCATGTGTCATCACCAGTATGCAAAATTGGATTCTGCAAACCTTCCATTGTCTCATCACCTATTACATCAGGCCATCCATAATTTGCACCTAAAACTATAACATTGATTTCATCATGTGCAGTTCCTCGCCATCCAGAAGGCCCATGTTCAGTTGCAACTAGATTTCCTGAATCATCCCAATCAAGTCCTTGAGGATTTCTGTGCCCTATGGAATAGATTGGAGAATTCTTCCATGGATTATCTTCAGGTATCGTTCCATCTGAATTGATTCGTAGAATTTTCCCCCCCAATGAATTTAGATCCTGTGATAGTTCTGGGTTACCTGCCTCACCTGTTGTTATGTAGAGTTTTCCATCTGGTCCGAATTGAATTCGTCCTCCATCATGAAACGGACCTCCAGGAATTCTATCAATCAAAACTTTATCTTCATTTAACACTCCATCTTGTAATTGATAACGAACTAGATTGTTTGATGTTGAGAGAAATTCATTGTAAGTGTAATATACATAGATGTAATAGTTCTCTAAATAATTTGGATCCACTGTAACTCCAAGCATTCCCCCTTCTACACCTCCAACGTCTAGTGTTAGTAGTGGTTCTTGTAATAATTGCCCATTTTGAATAGCTCTTAGATTTCCATTTCTTTCAGTAAAGAGAATCATTCCATCTGGAGTCCAATCAATACTCCATGGTATGGTCAAATTTTGAGCCACAGTCTCTACCTTTACCCCAAGTTCAGGATATTCTTGAGCAAATGCCGTTGGAATTATTATTAATAATATCAAACTAGTGATGATCTCTTTCATTATCATTCTATCTTTTCATACATACTTTATTATTTTCACTTGTAATTCGAAATGTTTCTTTTTCGGCACTCCTTCCCTCTCCAGTAAACACATCAATATGTTTTCCAATAATTGATGGTCCAACATCAGATGCTGAGAAAACTATGTTGTTCCATGGCTCAGGCAATGTAGGAATAGTTAATTTTGAATTCTGTTCAATTACTGAACTATCTACTGCAATTGTCCCTACTATGAGATCATTTGCATGAAAATCAAGATATGTGTCAGATATAGTAAATGCATCATCGTACCAACCTAGATAATTTCCGGCGTTTGTTCTTCCCCACCCTTCAATTTTGACAACTTTTACAAAATCTTTCAGATAGTTTTGCTTAACACCATTTACTGAAATTCCCATTGTTTCTCCTGTGTAATCTGTTTCAATGGGTAGAAAATACCCCGTGATATACCAGCCTAAAGTACAATCACTTTGTGTTTGAATTAGACTTGATTCTGTAATTGCACATCCAAATCTTTGAGCCCATGGATAATTTGAAAATTCACTGATACTGCAATACTTTGTAGAAATTTCTGCATGACCATTATACAATAACGCAGAGTTTAATGATTTTCCATTACAAAAGACATTTGCAAGCAGTCTATCATACTGATCAAATAACTGTAAATCATCTTGATCAATTGTTACAAAACTTCCTACAGGACACATTTGAGCAGTAAATAATTTAGCCTCATAGAATCCTGACTCATTTTTCTCTGGAGTATCAACTAATGATAGCCTGATTTTATAATTTGCAGTGTAGATGGTATCACCATCAATTATTTCTGTAATCTTTTGTGAAATACATTTGGATTCTCCAATACATTTATGGGAATCAAAATCTTGATTTGATTGCATTGGTTCGTTCTTGTAAATGCTTTCAAACTGTTTTTGCCCTACTTCTTTAGCTGCAAGTCCTGTCTTTTCACCTGTAACAATATCTATGCCAGTCTGTGATTGATATACTAACGCAGCTGCAATAAACAACACAAAAGGTACAACAATCAAAACTGCAATGATTACTGGTTTCACGTTAATTTTGTAAAAAATATGAACTTAAGAGTTTTGATTAATCATGGTGATGTTAAAACAATGCATTCTCCTTTATACTCTATTTCAACTCCATGACATGCCGCATCTTCAATACCACAGGCATAAGTGACTCCATCTTTTCCACAAACAGGATCATACGCAAAACATTGAATCAAACAAGGCTCAAAATCAGATTCTTGTGGTGTGACAGGCGGATTCTGTCTTTGTTCTTCATCAATACGTTCAAAGCATTTTTTTAATTCATCTGATTGTCCAATGTATTTTTCTCTACATTCTTGTTCAAGATATGTTTTCTGTAGTAATTGCCATGCAGCTTCATCACTTTGTTTCTCAGATATTTTTTCAAGATCTTGCTGTGACGTTGATTGGATTAAAAAACCTGCAAAGATTATAGCCACAATGATGGGAATTACTATTACTATAATTATTACCGGTTTCATTTATTTTCCTTGTTGTCTTTTTTATTAAATATCAAATCAGAATCTCCTTCTTTCTTTTTAAATTCCTCAAACTCTTTTTTTTGCTTCATCATAATCTTTCTATACTCTTCTTCCATGAGATTTCTCAAGGAATTATCAACTTAAGCGTTTAGAGTTTGTTTTTCCCTATCTCGTTTACACAAACTACAATACTCTTCTGTTGAATTACTCTTTATTGGAGTCAAACAATCATTACAATATTTCACATCTGTCAAAGTTAAACCAAGTATATTAGAAATTTACACATCGTATTGGTATTTTTGCCATATCTCCATTTTAAGCCAACAACCATTACACACAGTTGGTATGTCTTTTGTTTGAGAATATGGATAGTTTTGATTACAAATCTTACAGGTAAAATACTGTGTAATCAATTCTGACATGAAGTATTTTTGAAATTATCACCTAAAAGCATCACTACTGAATTACAAGAATCATGACTAATATCCAACCCCTTTCTTTTTTTTGTTCCTCATTTGTGGTCAATTTCAAGATGGATCTCTAGTTTTCTTGGTATATCTAGTTTAACATTACAAATCAGACATCTATAACTCATAGAATCAAAACTAGGTAAATCAGAGTTTAAAGAGACCGGTTATTGTAAAAATCTGTTTTAGATTATTAAAAACCAAAATTTTCTAATTTAAAAATAGTTTTTCTGACTATCTAGACAATTCTGTCTTACAAGACCACATTAGTAAAATAATTTTCTAGTCATACTATTGAATGCAGATCAAGTGTTACAGACTATAGAAAATGAAAATGTGTCATTCATAGATTTTTGGTTTGTAGATATTTTTGGTGAACTTCATAGTGTAGGAATGCCAAGATATGCAATTGACAAAAATAGTTTTGTAAATGGTCTTGAAAAACTAGATGCAAGTTCTATTGTAGGATTCAAATCAGTAAATCATTCTGACATGATCTTGTTACCAGATCCAACATCGTTTAAAATTCTTCCAGGCGATTATGATCCTGGAAATAGAAAAAATGCCAGAATATTCTGTGATCTATATGATGGCAATACAAACAAAGAATCAAGGTATAATCGAGACTCAAGAGGTATTGCACATAAGGCAACAGAGAAACTCAAAGAGTTTGGGTTAACTCACACTTACTGGGGTCCTGAGGTTGAATTTTTTGTATTTGATACAATCAATGTATATCCATCACCTTATGCTGCAACACATTCTGGCGGTGGTTCAGGATATTCCATAGAATCAAAAGAATCTCCATGGGCAAAGGGAAACGTAAGCACTGCAATTGATTTCAAAGAAGGATATTATCCATCACAGCCTAAAGATACTCTTAATGGATTTCGAAAAGATGTATGTGATGATTTGTACAACTATTTTGGGATAAAAATTGAAGCAGAACATCACGAGGTAGCAACTTCTGGTCAATGTGAAATCAATCTAGTATATGATGAAATGATTACCATGGCAGATAATGTAATTGCAGTTAAAAATTTGGTAAAGGTCAAAGCTAAAAGGAAAAACAAAGTGGCAACTTTTATGCCAAAACCAATTTTCGGTGACAATGCATCTGCAATGCATACACATCAAAGTTTGTGGAAAGAAAACTCCAATGTAATGTATGATCAAAACGATAACATAGCACAATTAAGTCAAACTGGAAGATACTATATTGGTGGAATTCTAAGTCATGCATCTGCATTATGTGCAATTTCTAATCCTACAACAAATTCTTACAAGAGACTAGTTCCAGGATTTGAAGCACCTGTTAATGTTTGTTGGGGATTGGGAAATAGATCTGCTGCAATCAGAGTTCCAATGTATAACAGAAATCAAGAAAAAAGCAAGAGAATTGAATATCGTGTACCTGATCCTACTGCAAACATCTATCTTTTAGAATCTGCACTACTGCTAGCCGGATTAGACGGAGTAAAAAATAAAATTGATCCTGGGGATCCTGTTGAAGAAAATGTATACAAGCTATCTGCAGAAAAGAAACGAGAATATCGTATTGGGTCTCTTCCAGTATCACTAAAAGGTGCACTAGATTCTCTGTTAAGTGATTCAAAATTCTTAGAAGAAGTTTTCTCAAAAGATTTTCTTGATACGTATTCTGAATTAAAATACAAAGAATACACTTCATTTGCACAGACTCCTACTGCTTGGGAAGTCTCAATGTATGCAGATGCCTAGTAAGTTATGACTAATTTTACACTGTTAATACGTATTGGTTTGCCAAAATTTTCTTGATATCTTCAATGTATTGTCTTTTAGTGGTCTGAACAAATCTCCAACGCAACTCCATCTCGCCTTCTAGAATTTCATACACTAGATCAATATCTTTACCTGAATCAATCTCTTTTTTTGCTATGATGAGTAGTTCCTGCAATCGCAGTTTCTTTCTCCAAGTGTGCGCACAATCTGTCATTTGATTTTTTGATATCTTAATAATCTAAAAGCATCACTATTGATTCAAACTCATCTGTATTCATCACCGCAATCACCAATAGTGTCAAAAAGATCATTTGATTTTACAGTAACAGAACTAATTGATGAGATATCTTTCTCATCTAGTTTTACACCAAACACTTTGGCATTGTTTTCTTTGTGCTCTACAATTCCTAATCTTGCACCAATAATTACTCCCCCAACTTGTGGTTTATCCAAAATAAAGCGTGTTGCAACATTTGCAATACTACACTGGTGTTTTTTTGATATTTTATCTAATGTTAATAGTAATTCTTGGAATAATTGCCATCCTCCCCATATATCGATCATGTTTTTGTATTTTTGCAGACTGGCTGTAGTTAGATTTCCTCTATGTGGCTCGTCCACACCAAGATATTTTTCAGAAAAAAATCCTCCAAGTAATGTGCCATATGATAGAATCTTTATTCCGTGTTTTGCAAAAAATGTAGCCATCAATTTATCTGGTCTTTGATCTAAAATGGAATATTGAACTTGGTTTGATACAATGTTATGACCATGTTCTTTCATGATTCTTACATGTTCTGTATCAAAGTTTGTCAGTCCAATGTGTTTAATTTTACCTTCATTTTGTAATTTTGATAAATTGTTCATCGCGTCAAGATAACTTTGATTGTTATAATCCCACCAATGAAATTGAATCAAATCAATACAGTTTGTTTTCATTTTTTGCAATGACTGTTCTATATAGTAAGTTACAATACTATTACTCATTGGACCTGGATTCGGAACAAACTTTGTTAGTGCTTGAAAATTATCTCCAATCATTTCTCTAAATTTTCCAATTAATGATTCAGCAGGACCGTAAATGTCTGCTAAATCCCATGTAGTAAATCCAGACTCTTGATATTTTGCCATGTCTAATACTGCAGATTCTAAATCAATCTGGCCATGACCTCCTGCAACCTGCCACATTCCATTTAGAATTCTGCAAATCTCAAAGTCTTTGCCAAGTGTCGTTTTCTCTATTGGCATGATATTGTGAGATTTCTTTGAAATAATAGTTTACTTGGATAATATACAAGACACCATTCAAGGAATGTCAGCCTTGGATCTGGTAAAAAGTGCAGAACTGTTTGCAAAAAGTAAACATGCAGGACAATTCAGAGCAGATAATATCACTCCTTACTCAAAACATCTAGAAGATGTAGTGAACCGACTCAAAAGTTTGGGTGTAATTGATGAGGAGATTCTCTGTGCAGGATGGTTACATGATATAATGAACACCACAGAAACTAGTTTTGATGATTTACATGCCCAATTTGAAAGTGAAATTGCAGTGCTTGTATCATCCCTATCAAAAGACAAGTCATTACCTAGGAAAAAAAGAGAACAGGCATATGTTATTCAACTCAAAGAATCATCGTTTAATGCAAAGCTAATCAAACTATGCGATATCTCTGCAAGCTTGAGTGACTTGAAAAACTATGAAGCGTCAAAATCAAAGAAGATACGAGAAGTAAAACAAGTAAGACATTATCTGAGTGTTATCAAAAATGATCTTTTATCTAATCACAACTATCCCAAAATTCAGGCTCTGCTTGAGAGTGCAAATTTGATTTTCGTACGATACGGTCAGAGAGGCATATCACTTTTAGCTAAATCTTAAATTCATGAATCTTTTAGAAAATTTATGAGTGAAAGCAGAGAGACTAAAGGTGATTTTGAAGTAGAACAAATCGCAAAAAAATATTTCTCAGAGATAGAACATGCAGTTCCACACATCCAACAATCCATATTTGATTTACAAAACGAATCCTACAAGACATGGAAAAATGCAGTAGATGCAAACATTTTACTACAAAAAGAGTTTCTAACAAAAACTGGATTTAATTATGTAATCCCAGACTCTGCAAAATCTATTCTTGAGAATATGCTAAGAGAGGCAGTAAAGTTTAGAGAACTATCTAACAAAATTACTGTTAGCAGCATTGAATCAATAAAGAACAATTTCAAATCATGGAATAATAACGCAGAGTCATTTGTGGATTTGAATAGAAATATAATGAATTATTGGACATCTACTTTACTACCAAAAACAAACCAGTCCTAACTATCACCCTCATGTTTTGGTAACAATCTTAGCATTCATTACAGAAATATCTAAATCACAATCATTTGAGAACTAATTATCTTGGAACTGCCACGTGGAATGAAAGACTTTGAAGGTACAGAAAACGCAAACATTGAACATGTAAGATATCATTTTAAGAAATTATCAAATTTGTACGGGTTTTCATTTATGGATCCATCACCAATTGAGCTGTTATCCACACTTGAGACAAAGTCTGGTCCTGGAATTCGAGATGAGATTTACTATTTCAAGGACAAAGGAGATAGAGAAGTTGCACTACGATTTGATTTTACAATGGGATTGACAAGATATGCAGCGTCTCAAAAATCAATTAAACTTCCAGCCAAAATCTCTGCATTTGGAGGAGTGTTTCGATATGACGAACCCCAAAAAGGAAGATACCGATACTTTCATCAATGGGATGTGGAAATTTATGGTAAAGCCAGCCTTGAATCAGAATCAGAAATAATAGAGATTACATCCAGGTTATTTGACTCATTACTTCTCAAAGATATTGTAATTGATATCAATCACAGAAATTTAGTAGAGTCTTACATCAACAAAGTATTTTCATCTAAAGATCCAGAACTTGTTGCAGATATTCTAAGAGCAGTAGATAAAATTGCAAAAAAATCAAAACAAGATATTCTAAAAGAATTCCAAGAAAAAGGATACGAAACTGAAAAGCTAGAAAAAATTTTAGAGTTTTCACAAATAAAGGGAACAATACAACAAGTAGAGAAAACATTTGATGTGTCTGAGCTAGAATCTTGGGATGAACTAAAGCAGTTATTTGATTCGCTAGAGAACAGAGGAGTTTCAAATATAAGAATTAACTTTGGTATAGTTAGAGGGTTAGATTATTACTCTGGTATTGTCTTTGAAGTCTTTGATAAAAATTCTACTCTAGGTGCACTAGCTGGAGGTGGAAGATATGATACACTAACTAAAGCATTCAACAGAGAAGATATTGGTGCCACAGGAGTTGCAGGTGGTGTAGAGCGAATAATTCTAACAATGCAAGAGCAAAAAATAATTCCAGATATTTTACAAAATAGAGTTGCAGTGTTGTACATTAACGATGATATGCAAAAGGTTGCACATTCTATTACATCTCTGTTAAGACTAAACAACATCCCAACTGATATTGATCTTGCAGGACGCAACATGAAAAAGCAAATGGAGATTGCAAACAATGCAAAATTCTCAATAATTGTTGGACCACAAGAGATTGAGCAAGGAAATGTGGTTCTCAAAGATATGGTAAATGGAACTGAAGGAACAATATCTCTTGAGAAACTAATTGAAGACCCAAAGTCTATTCTTAATTTAGAAAAGCTCTAGTTAACATCATTATTTCAGGACCTGTTGTAAGTGACCCTACCACGATACAGTGATTGTTGGCTAAAATCCCAGATGACACGTATGGAATACCGTTGTTAATTGAGCACTGCTCAATTTTGACGCCTAAAACATTGGCTATGACCTTCATGTCTTCCTCATCTGCCTCTGGATGGATTGCGGCACCTGTCGCATTTGCAATTAGCACCACTCCTGTTTGATTAAATCCTGCAATTCTTTTTTGAATCACCTCAACTCCTAAAACATCTGAGATTGTTTGACAGTCTTGTTTTGATAACCATGGTGATACTATTGCTCCTTTATCATTTGCACAAATTACATTTCCTAGCGCATTAAATTTAGTATCTAAAACACCAACTTGCAAATCAGTTTCTTTTTTCAAATAGTCATATTCATTTTGATAAGCAGTTGTTGGTAACAAAATTCCTTTGTTGTTCATTACTGATAACGCACCAATCAATCGGGTGTTAGCAATTGCAGTGTTGTGAATTTCAATGTTCAAAAATTCTGCAAGCTTGTCCGATTTTGTTTTAGCAAAACCCATTGGGACTAAACCAATGCTGTCATTTACAGTAATGTATACTCCAAGGTTAGGCCCCCTGTACACATCATATTTGATAATATCCATATCATCAGAATTGATCGTTCAGCGTTATGAACGTAGGGGAATTTTTCTTCCTACTATGTCTATAGTTTATCTATGTGTTCATAATTCATTTATCTAGCTTTAAATAAGAACCATAAGAAAATTACAGTATGCCAATAGCAGAAAATTTCCCTGAAGGTCTAAAACCACTTGGAAAAATTAATCTCGATGATGGACATTTCCATATTATGTGGGGTCCAGGCAAAACAACAAACGTTGATGGCTCCCAAGCCGAAATGTTTGCAGATCCAGATGTTGTTGCAGCATATGCCGCAAGAGGCGAAGAACATGTTCCTCTTGGTGTTAGTGGTACAATGGTTGCAGTAGATTGGGATTCTTGTGTCGCTGATGGTGCATGCATCGAAGCTTGTCCTGTACAAGTTTTCCAATGGTATAGAACCGAAAAAGACATTCCAGCAAAAGATGTTATTGGTCAGACTTTCAAAGGAACTGGCAGTGACGTAAAAGATGAACGTAAAGATCTAACAGATAAAGCAGATCCAATCAGAGAACATGATTGTATTTGGTGTATGGCATGTGTTTCAGTATGTCCACCTGCAGCTATCAAAGTTGATCAATCAAATGTGGAAAAACACGAAAGAGCCGCAAAAACTTTGTAATTGTTACAATCTAAACCTGAAAATTTTTGATTTTTATATTTTTTTTTGAATTTAGTCCTAACTAATTTTGTCTAGATTTAAATAATATTCTGAAGTAATCAACTCATGGCAGAATTACAAATACCAGAAGACTTTTGTCACAATGATGTAAAACCAGTAGGAAAAACAAGCCATGCAGATGGTGAGAATTTTCATTGGATTTGGGGCAAAGGAAGAACTGATGGCGCAGCATTCTCAAACGAAGATGTAAAAGCAGCCTATGAATCTAGAGGAGAAAAACAAGTTCCTCTTGGAATTCATGGTACTACTGTTGCAGTAGATTGGGATTCCTGTGTTGCAGCTGGTGCATGCATGAGTGTATGTCCAGTTCAAACATTCGAATGGTTCAGAACCGAAAAAGATATTCCAGCAGCAGATTGCTTGGGTGCAACTTTTGATGGTACTGGAAAAACAGAACAAGATGAAAGATTAGACTATACTGACAAATCAATGCCAATCAGAGAACACGATTGCACTGTTTGTATGGCTTGTCAAGAAATCTGTCCTGAAGGAGCAATTCGTATCGAATCTTCTAACCAAGAATGGCACGAGAAAGCAGCCGGAACTTATGTACTAATGAAGTCCGGATCTGTAAATCCACACGCACACGATTAAAGAATTTTTTCTTTTTTCTTATTTTTCTATTTTACATCAACAGATTTTAATCGCTATTTTCTTAGATTTTTTGCAGAGGTCGCCTAGCTCGGTAGGGCGCGGGCCTTGAGAGCCTGTGTGCGCAAGCATACGGGGGTTCAAATCCCTCTCTCTGCGCTTTACTTTTCTATTTTTGCAAGTTCTGCAAGCATTGCAGCTAGTTGGATTTCAGAATTTGCACCAACTAAAACTCTATAATCATATTTCGCAATTACCTCTAGGATGTCAGACAGCTTGTCGTGTTTTGTTTTGAATACTGCTGAATTGATATATTTTAGAAAATCAGATTCTGACATTCCATAAACTTTGATTAGCTCAATCATTTTCTCTCTTGCTTCTAGAACTTTTCCAGCCAATGCCATCTTTAGAACTTCATCAACGTCACTAGTCTTTGTTAATCCTGCTGAAGCTTTTACATTTTCTTCAGTTACTGCACCAAGACTTGCAGTTGCTTGTAATAGATTAATGGCATGTCTCAAGTCTCCTTCAGAGTAATCATAAATTGCCTTGAGGCCCTTTTTGTCTGTCTTTACTTTCTCTTTTTTTGCAATTTCTTCCAGTCTACTAATAACATCTTCCTCTGGAATTGATGTAAACTTGAATGTAGCACATCTGCTTTGGATAGGATCAATGATTTTTGAGATATTGTTAGCTATGAAAATAAATCTGCAAATCTTTGCAGTGTCTTCTATTATTCGTCTCAGAGCTGTCTGAGCATCAGATGTCATCTCATCTGCTTCGTCTAAAATGATAATTTTAAAAGGAATCTGATCCATTCCGGCAAATCTTGAGAATTTCTTTACCTTCTCTCTTACCATTCCAATTCCTCTCTCATCTGATGCGTTTAGCTCAAGTGTGTAGTCTTTAGCAAAGTCTCCTAGAATTTGTCTTGAAATACATAATGCTGCAGTTGTCTTTCCAACACCGGCAGATCCTGAAAACATCAAGTGTGGCATATCTGTTGGATCTTTGATTAATGCTTCAAGACTACCAATTATTTCAGTCTGGTTTACAATTTCAGAAAGTTTTGTTGGACGATATTTTTCTACCCACATACCGGTTGCAGACATGTGTATCAAGTGCTAAATCCCATTAATAAATCCGAATTGGTTATTGTGATATACTATACTTTAAAATCAAAATTTACCGTAATTTGTACTGCGATCAGCCTGAAATTAATTAGGATCAATTGATCTCACTAAATTGTTAACAGAATTGATCGATCCGATACTTGAGGATCTAAATGAGGATAAGTGATCTCAAATGGAAATAGATAAAGTAGAAAAAGTACATTCTATAGGATACCGTCTAAAGGATGCTAAGTTTACAGTTAATCAAGATTTCAAATACAACGTGGCTGGTATGAAAATTGAAGGAACTCAGGGAGACACAAATAACATGCCTCAGTGGGTTGGAAAGATTCTATCTGATAATAAAATAGGATCTTTGGATACACCTGATATGATAACTGAGCTAAAACAAGCACTATCAAAAGAAAAGATGGTTGGTGAATACCAAATATCTATACTTGATCCTCACTTTTACATCAAACTAAAAGAATCAATGAAAATACTAAATCGTGATGATTTTGACAGAGTTGAAAGTATGATGTTAGAATTATTCCGAATGCGAAGAGGTAAACTAGTAAAACTTGCAGATTCCATTAAACTCAATTCTGAACTATACAACAAACTAACTGTTGAAGAAACTATTTTTTACAAAACAATTCATGATAATAGCGTAGAATTTGAAAAACAAATAACAGGAGATCTAAATGAGCAGCGCTCAAACTAGTACATTTACAGATTCTGCATTATCAGATAAAGTAAAAGAATTCCTCACTAGATTCAAGGATCGAAATGGCATCTACAAGTATGTTGATGCAATCGACGAGATGATGCCAAAAAATGCAAAATACATCATTGTTGATTACAATGATTTGGTTGTAGAACCACAAATTGAGATTATATTTTCTCAAAATCCTGATAGATTATTTGATGCATTTTCTAGAGCAATCAAAGAAGCATTACAAACAAGATTTAGCGATTATGCTGAAAAGATCAAAGATGAAGTTCGTGTAAGACTAATTAATTTTCCACTCGAGCGTAGTCTAAGACAAATCAATGCTGAAACCATTGGACACATCACAAGTGTTTCAGGTATGGTAGTTAGAGCATCAGAGGTAAAACCACTTGCAAAAGAACTAGTCTTTGTATGTCCTGATGAGCATAAAACCAAAGTAATTCAACTCAAAGGAATGGATGTAAAGATTCCAATAGTATGTGATAACCCAACTTGTAAACACAGAGATTTTGAATTAAAGCCAGAAGCAAGCAAGTTTATTGATTTTCAGATTCTGAGATTACAAGAACTTCCTGAGGACTTGCCTCCGGGACAACTTCCTCACTACATTGATGTTACAATTAGGCAGGATTTAGTAGATAATGCAAGACCTGGTGATAGAATTATCCTTACTGGTGTAGTAAGAGTGGAACAAGAATCTGTAGCAGGAATTCAGAGAGGTCATAGTGGATTGTACAGATTAAGAATTGAGGGAAACAACATTGAATTTTTGAGTGGACGTGGTTCCAAAACTGATAGAAAGATTGGAAGAGAAGAAATCTCTCCTGAAGAAGAAAAACTCATCAAGGCTCTCAGTCAAAGTTCTGATGTATATCAAAGATTAATTGATTCATTTGCTCCACACATTCAAGGTCAAGCATTAATCAAAGAAGCTATTCTCTTACTAATTGTTGGTTCTAATCAGAGGTTATTAGGTGATGGAAGCAAGATTAGAGGTGACATTAATATATTTCTTGTAGGAGATCCTGGTACTGCAAAATCCGAGATGCTAAAGTTTTGTGCAAGAATTGCGCCAAGAGGACTGTACACTTCTGGTAGAGGTTCAACAGCTGCAGGACTTACAGCTGCTGTAGTCCGAGACAAAACGGGAATTATGATGTTAGAAGCTGGTGCCGTTGTACTAGGTGATCAAGGTCTTGTAAGTATAGATGAATTTGATAAGATGAAACCTGAAGACAGAAGTGCTTTACACGAAGTCATGGAACAACAATCAGCAAGTATTGCAAAAGGTGGTATTGTAGCTACACTAAATGCAAGAACTTCAATTTTAGCTGCAGCAAACCCAATGTATGGAAAATATGATCCTTTCAAGAATATTACAGAAAATGTCAACTTACCAATACCTCTGCTTACAAGATTTGACTTGATCTTTGTTGTAAGAGATATTCCTACAAAAGAAAGAGATGAAAAGATTGCAAGACACATAATTCAAAGAAACACAACAAAAGGAACTGACAAAAAATCTGTAATTGAAGTTGACTTGCTAACAAAGTATCTCTCTTATGCAAAACGTGGTGTTCCAGATTTGACAAAAGAAGCTGAAGAGAAAATTTTATCGTACTATCTACAAATGAGAAATGTAGAATCTGAAGAGATGATTACAGTTACTCCTAGACAATTAGAGGGAATTATCAGACTTTCAACTGCCAGAGCCAGACTCCTAATGAAGGACAAGGTAGAGGAAGAAGATGCTGATCGTGCAATATTTCTGATTCAGAGCATGCTTCAGGATGCCGGTGTTGATGTCAATACTGGCAAAGTCGATCTTGGTGTATTACAAGGAAAACCAAGAAGTGAAGTTTCAAAGATGCAGTTGTTCATGGATGTACTCAAAAGTCTAGAAGGTGATAACAAGGTTCCAGTCGATGAGAAAACATTTGTCAAAGAGCTAGAAAAGAGTGAAAAATTCTCAGAGGAGGAAGCAAGAAACTATATCAGAAGAATGCTCAGAGAAGCATCTATTTATGAATCAAAACCCGGTCACTATAACCGAGTATGAACATAGAGAAACTAGAACTTTCTGATTCTGCAATTGAATTTTTAAAATCACAGGGTTTTACAAAATTATATCCACCACAAGCAGACAGCGTAAAGTCTGGACTGCTAGATGGTAAAAGTATTCTGGTGTCTGCTCCTACTGCAAGTGGAAAGACTTTGATTGCAATGCTTGCCATGCTTAACTATCTTTCAAAGAACAAAGGTAAAATAATTTATCTCAGTCCCTTACGTGCACTAGCTGCTGAAAAGTTTATAGAATTTAAAAAATTAGAAAAAATATCACTAGGAAATAAAATTAAAGTCGCAATATCTACAGGTGATTTTGAAACCATTGAAAAAAATTTAGACAGTAGCAACGTATTGGTTTTAACAAATGAAAAAATGGATTCAATTATTCGACATGGAACAGAGTGGGTTGAAGAAATTGGTCTAGTTATTTCAGATGAAGTGCATTTGATTGGGGATGAAAGCAGAGGTCCAACACTTGAGATGATTCTAACGCAACTAAAATTATTAGATCCAAAGCCTCAGATTGTAGGTCTTAGTGCAACAATTACCAATTCTGATGAGATTGCAAACTGGCTTGGTTGCACACTGGTAAAAAATGACTGGCGACCAGTCCCGCTAACTGAGGGAGTATGTGATGGGGGGCAAATAACGATGAATGATGGCAAAACCTTTGAGATTGAGCGTAGTCTGAGGGGAACTCCCATTGATTTAGGCGTACAATCAGTACAGCAAGGAGGTCAGTCTCTAGTGTTTGCAGAGACTAGAGTTCGCTCAAAAGCACTTGCAACAAAAGCAGCTGATGCCATCTCTCAGATACTAGAAAAAAAAGAAATTATAGAACTAGAAAAAACATCAAAGAAAATTCTATCTGAAAACGAACACACTGAATTGGTAAAGACACTTGCATTGCTTGTAAAAAAAGGAGTTGCATTTCATCATGCAGGATTGAACCAAAAGTGTCGAGAAACAATAGAGACCGAATTTCGTAAAGGTACAATCAAACTATTATCCTCTACTCCAACATTAGCTGCAGGTGTCAATCTTCCTGCAAGACGAGTTGTAATATCAAATGTAAATAGATACAATGCAAAAGTTGGGGCAAACAGACCAATCAGTATTTTGGAGTATAAACAGTTGTGTGGAAGAGCAGGAAGACCACAGTATGATGATTATGGAGAATCAATAATTGTCGGAAACGGAAATACTGAGGATCTAATGGAGTACTACATTAACGGAGAGCCAGAACCAATCGTATCTAAAATCACCGATGACAAATCTTTGCGAACTCACATACTTAGTGTTATAGTCACACATCCCGGAATAAAAAAAGAAGAAATTTTAGAGTTTTTTTTGCAAACATTAGGTGGATTACAATCAAGAAAACCAACAATAAAATTTGCAATTGATATTTCTCTGCGTTTTCTTTCAAGCAAATTTCTAATAATCAAAAAAGGTGATAGATATGCAGCCACTGAATTTGGAAAAAAAACATCAATGTTGTACATTGATCCGCTAACTGCAACATACTTTAGAGATTCAATAGAAAATATATCTCAAGAAAGAAAGCATACTTTTGGATTTTTACATTTAATTACAAACTGTGAAGACTTTTTCCCAAAATTCTCACTACGACAAAAAGACTATGAATCAGCAAGCTTGATGATAGAGAACAACTCCTCTCAACTCTTAGAGCCAATCTCAGAATATGATTGTTCAAGGAGTCTATTGGCCTTACAGTTTTGGATTACTGAATCCACTGAATTATCACTCTCAGATAACCTAGGAATAGAGTCTGGAGATATGCATAGGATGACTGAGAGTGCAAATTGGCTTGTATACTGCCTTAGGGAAATATCAAAACATGTTGAGCGAGCAGATTTACTAGAAGAACTAGGTGATTTGAGAAAAAGAATTGTTTATGGAATTCGAGAAGAATTGCTTGATCTAGTCAGGATTAAAGGAATAGGTAGGGTCAGAGCAAGAGCTCTTTACAAACACGGAATCAAAACTTTGGATGATTTGAGGAAGATTCCTGTGAATAAATTGGCAGATATTGATAAAATCGGTTCAACCATTGCAGATAAGATAAAAGACGAGTCACGAAAGGTTAGATAATTGACTGAGTTACTTATTCCTGCTGTAATATCATGTATTGTTGCGTTTTTTGTTGTGTATTTTATGACACCACCACTCATCAAAGTTTTAGAAAAAAGAAATTTTGCAGTAAAAGATATGAACAAAATAGAAGATATAATGGTAGTAAGACCTGGCGGACCATCAATTATCGCAGGAATCATTGCATCTGAGATTATTCTCTATGCATTTTTGCAACTCAATGAAATTCTTGCAATAATTATCACAACATCTGCAGCATTTGCAATTGGATATGTAGATGATAGAAGAGTAATGAGTGGATGGTTTAAACCTGCAGCACTTGCTGTTGCTGCAATTCCAATCATTGTTTTTGGTACATATGATTCAGAACTTGCGTTTCCGTTGTTTGGAGCAGTACAAATTCCAGCACTATATCTTGCATTGATAATCTTTATGATTCCAATTACTGGAAACACGATTAATTCAATTGATGTGTTAAACGGTGTTGCAAGTGGTTTTATGGTAATTGTAAGTTTTACATTATCTATCTGTTTGTTTATTGTACAAAATTATGAAATTGCAATAGTTAGCTTGCCGCTTGGTTTTGTCTCATTGGCATTTTACAAATATCATAAAATCCCAAGCAAAATTTTTCCTGGAGATTCTGGTGCACTAACACTAGGTGCAATGTATGGCGCAATTGCAATTGTAGGTGGCGTAGAAATCATTGCAGCAGTGGCACTATTGCCTGCAGTGATAAACTCATTTTTATTCTTGTCAAGCGTAAAACGCATAGTAGAACACAGAGAGATCAAGGGAAAACCAGTAATATTTACTAATAACAACAGATTAGAGGCAACAAACGACAAGACTGCCCCAATAACTTTGGTAAGATTGATTCTTGCAGGAGGACCATTGTCTGAAAAACAAATTGCATTTGTAATTTTCAAACTAGGAATATTTTCAGGAATCTTGGCAATAATTACAGCGTTTATGATGGGTGTCTCTCTTTGAAATCCGCGTTGTTTGGATTTTTGTTTGGAATGTGGGTCTTGATAATTATTGGAGGTGGAATTCTAGTTACAATTTTAGGACCAATTACTATTACTGGTTTTGGTGACCTTGATTGGTTTATTGGATCTGTAGTTAAAGGAGTAATTGCAATTGTTCTAGTTGTAATTTGGATTTTGATTCTATCAAAACTAAAAAACTTTATTTTCAAAAAAGAGATAAAGTCTTAACTTTCTTTCCACCGTCTTTGTTTCTTGTCGTACTCTGCTCTGGTATATCTGATTGTAGCTGGTGAACCAATAACCACAGAATCTTCAGGAACATCTCTTGTTACAACAGCACCCATTGCAACAACACTGTTCTTTTTTACAGTAACTCCTGCCTTGATTACTGCACGTGCACCAATTATTACATTATCTTCAATTGTAACTCCTATCATTTTGTCACACATTGGATAAGGATCATTTGTTAGTACTACTGCTGGACCAATGAAGACGTTTTTTCCAATTCTTGAAAGTGGTGGAATATATGCTTGACCTTCAATCTTTGTGTTTTCACCAATTTTTACATTATAATCAATATGTGCAAGGGATCCTATTTTCACATTATCTCCAATCTCTACATTGTCCCCAACATATGAAAAATGCCAAATACTTACATTCTTCCCGATTTTTGCTTTTTCTGAAATAAAATTAGTAACCATTATCTCACAAATGCCATGGGTTTGCCTTTGTAATAATTTTTTCAGGTAATTGATCTTTGTTCTTTTTTAGAAACTCCATTTCTTGTTTTTTGTTTCGTAGCTCGTCAGGAAGCATGATTGGAATTTCCTCAATTATCGGATAAAATCTAGAGCATTTTGGGCAAAATAGAGCTCCTTCTGAGACAACATTGTCTTTTTCTTTAATTTCAAATAATTCTAAAGGATGATTTTTGTCAATTGGGCATGCCAAAATATCCATCATTGTTTTGTTCATTTTAGATCCAGATAGATGGGAATTCCTTTTTGACTAGATAAAAGTGCAGCTTCGGCAATTTTAGTAACATTAACTGCTTGTTGTGCTGTTACTACTTGATTGTTTTTACCTTCAATTGCTCCAAGAAAACTCTTAATCTCTAACAGTAACGGCTCTTGTTTTTCATTTTGAACTGTTTGAGTCTCTTCATCTTTTTCTACGATTATTTCTTGACTGATAAAGTCTGATGAAATTATTGCATCTGAACACACTGCACTGAACTTTCTAACTTTTTTTGGAGTAATCCAATTTGATGAAATAATTGCTACTTTGTCATTTTTATATCCTAACATAATGCTTGCAAAATCTTCATGTTCATGTCTTATTTTTCCTGCTCTAGCAAATATTACCTGAGGCATATCATCAAACAACCAATTTGCAGTATCAATGTCATGTACTGAAGTATCATAAATAATTCCAACATCTTTAATGTGAAGAGGCATTCTATTCTCTCTATGAAATTCAAGCATAACTAATTCGCCAAATTTTTTCTCTTTGACCATTTTTTTTACTACATCCACTGCAGGATTGAATCTCTCTATATATCCACAAGTCAAAACAACTTTATTTTTTTCTGCAAGTTTTGCAAGTTTTTCACCGTCTTCTGATTTGTAAGTCATTGGTTTTTCCACAAAGACATGTTTTTTTGCCTCTAACAATTTTTTTGCAATTTCTGTGTGTGTTGATGTTGGTGTAACAACAAATGCACCATCAAATTCTTCAGAACGCAGCAATTCATCTAGTGATTCATAATGGTTTACTGAATATTTCTCTCCATATTCCTTGCTTTTCTGAGAATTAGCATCACATACTGCTACAAGTACACCTAATTGTGACAAAATACGTGTGTGATTCTTTCCCCATCCACCAGTTCCAATCTGAACAATTTTCATCTAATACACCTCAGTTAACCAATGAGTGTAATCATCATTTTTGTTCATTACTATGTTGTAATATTCTTGCATCATCTTTAGTGTGATGTCTCCTGGTTTACCGTCTCCTATCTTCTGTGAATCCATTGACACAATTGGTGTTATCTCTGCTGCAGTACCTGTCAGAAAGATCTCATCTGATATGGTTAACTCACTTCTTGTAATGTCTCTTTCAACAACATCTATGTCCAAATCCTTTGCAATTTTTATAACTGCATCACGAGTAATTCCCTCAAGTGCAGATGATGCAAGTGACGGTGTTACCAATTGTGCATTTCTTACGATAAAGATATTCTCTCCTGGTGCCTCACTGACATTTCCGTTATGATCAAGTAATATTGCTTCATCAAACCCATTTCTTTTTGCCTCTTGTGTTGCAATGATTGAATTAAGATAATTTCCTCCCATCTTTGCTTGTGGTGGAGTAGATATATCTGAGAATTTTCTCCAAGATACAACTCCTGCAGTAATACCATTTTTGTTAAATAAATCTCCAAAAGGAAATGTAAAGATTGCAACGTTTGTAGGTGCTTTCTCTGTTACATACAGATTAATTCCATAATCACCTATAAAGTAAAATGGTCTTATGTAGCATGATTTTGTTATCTTGTTTTTCTTACAAATTCCAATTATTGCATCTGTAATTTCTTGATCTGAGAAATGAAGTATAATGTTGTAAAACTGTCCTGACTTTCTAAATCGTTTTACATGTTCATCTAATCTAAACACGTTGAGATTTTTTCCATTCCAATATGCCCTTATCCCTTCAAATATCGATGTTCCATAGTGAAGTGCATGTGTTGTGATTGGAACTTGAGCTTTTTCTGTAAGGATATACTTTCCATCAAACCAAACATATTTTGAAAGTGGAAGTTTCATAGGAGCAATTTATGGTATGTGTATTAATCTATTTTCAATATTTCAAATTTTGTATAGTATTTTTAGCCACAACAATACACGAAATGTCTGATAAATAATTATGAACTAGTTTTTCGATCATATCCTTCTTTAGGAAATTTCATTCCTACAACTCGTGTAGTCATGTCTTCACTTTTTGCAAATTTTTCTACCACATTCCAATCCTCCTCAATTATTTTTGCTATTTTTTCAGGAACATCTTCTTTCCAAGAAGATTTTTCATTTAGTACTGCATCATACAGTTTCTCTTTAACTGATGTGGCAGAAAGAGATTTTCTCTCACCAATTTTTGGCTTTAATCCATAAAATTTTAGCATGTATCCCTCTATTTTGTCTCCAGTATATGAAAAAAATTCTCCTTCAACTCCTCTAAGAATTTGTTTTCTCAATTTCCATGATTTTGGGGTTAATAATGGAGGCAAGTATTTCTTAAATGGAGCAAAAAACGCATAGTCATCTGTGATTTGGATGGAATCACCAAATATTGAGACTAGCATTTTCTTTCTAGTCTCAAAGTTAAATGGAAAACTTTTACTGTTAACCTCTCTGTTCCCATCTTTGAAAACCACTGGCATCACTTTGACAATGTCTGCTTTCTTTTTTAACTCTGAAATAATTTCAACATGTGCATTTGTAACTGGATTTAGATGTGCAAGATATAATGCCGTAATCAACTTTATCACCTAAATGATTCTCATATTTCAATGATTGATTTTCTAAAATTTTATCCGTATGATTCGTATTTGACTTCAAAACTACCGTCTTCACGTTTGCTGTGCTCTGTAACAAATCCTTTGGGATTCAAAAAGTCCATCACACCATCGATTGTTCCTTGCCATCCACAAACATAGAATATTGTATTTTCTTTAGTTATTTTATCGCCAATTAATTCTTCTAATGGGGATAGTCCATTTTCCCTTGGTCTAAGAAATGTCTCGACTCTTCCAACTTGACCTGCCCATGATCTGTTAAACCATTCTTGCGGTCTACTGATTGCTGCTCTATATTTGAAATTCCATTCATCTTTACCTCTCGCAATGCTCTCGTTTTCAAGTTCAGTTAGCAAATCCTTGTAACTTAATTCATCAACATAGCTTGCACCATGTAGCACAACGATTTCTCGTTTATCACCTATATCGTGAAGGTGCTGTGCAAAACTTACAAATGGTGCAAGGCCTGTTCCACCACCAATACACACAATTCGTCTGTTGTCTTTTTCACCATTGGCAAATTCTTCATTAATCAATAAAGCTCGACCCGTGGGTTTTAACCAAAGAATTTCGTCTCCTTCTTTTGTATTGAATATTTGGGTGGTTAATCTTCCTGGAAGTGGTTTTCTTACCCATCTAATTACAAGTTCAATATAGTCTCTATTTTCTGGATGAGATGCTATTGAATATGCTCTTCTAACAATTTTTCCATTTTCTACTGGATTTGGTAAACCTAGTGTGATGAATTGTCCTGCTTGATAATCTGGAACAGGACCATCTTTTGGAACTAGTCTAATAATTACAAGATCTTCTTTTAATAATTGAACATAAGTGACGGTCGCTTTGTTATCTACTACCATAACGATTGAATCAACATTTGCACGGTTAAATATATTGTGTTAATTTCATACATCGGCTATCTTCTAAAACCGCTAAACGTTAATAACCAATTTGAAAAACGAATCTCAATCAGAATTCTGATTGTTGGGCCGGTCGTCTAGCCCGGTAGGATAGGTGCATGGCATGCATCGGATCAAGGGTTCAAATCCCTTCCGGTCCACTTATTTTTTTAATCAAAGTAATCATCTTTTCTATATCAAAATCATTTTCATTTAAAATCTGTTTTATCATTTCTTCTGAAATCTCAATTTTTAGATCAATAACTGCATGTAATGCACTTTTTTTTACTTCTATATTGGAATCAACCAATGCTTCAAGAAACACATCTTTAGCTTCTTTCGCCTTTAGATGTCCTAGCGCTCCAAGTGCACATGATCTGACCATTGATCTTTCATCTTTTACAAGTTTCAATATCTCAGGAATTGCAGATGTTTCATTTCTGTTTGCTAATGCCAATGATGCATAACCTCTGATATTCTTACTTGTATTCTTTAAAGCATTAATCAAAAAATTTGAAATGTCGTTTTCATTTAATATTAGTGAGCTAAATGCTTCACCTCTAACTTCAATACTATCATCGTCTAATTTTGAAATTATTTTTTCTAAAATTTCTGGATTGTCTGTATTGTTTAGTATCTCTAAAATTTTGATTTTTTCTAAACTATTTCCTGATTCTAAAACTTTCGAAATATTTTTCAAGTTCTGACTAAATTCCATTTTTCTGGTTAATAATACTTCAAATTTTTGAATATTTTTTTAATTTAATTCAAAAAAACCCTTTTAGCTTTAAATTATCCTTAAATACCAACTGTTGCATGTCAAATGAAACCCGAGACACCGTATTCATTGGTAAGAAACCATTGATGGCATATGTGACATCAACGCTAATTCAATTGGCAAACTTACCATCCGTCAACATCAAAGCTAGAGGACTCAGCATAGGACGTGCTGTGGATGTAGCTCAAATCATTGCAAGAAAGACTGAAAATGCAGGCTACTCTATCGGAGAAATCAAAATTGGCTCAGAATCTCTAGAGTCACAAGACGGTAGAAATAGAAACGTTTCAACAATAGAAATTGAAGTAAAGAGAAATCAAAACTAGATTCTTTACTTGAAATTTTTTATTTTATTCTCTTTTTAATTTACCATACTTTGCTTCCATCTTTCTAAATTTAGAAAGCTCAACCAAGTCGTTAAACTGATCAAAATTTACAACTTTTTCTTTATACTTTAAAGTATTTCCAGATTTTTTCAATTCTTTTAGAATATTCATTGTTGCAAATGTATTGGCATACAATACTGATAACGGATACAGAATTATGTTAAATCCCATCTTGCTTAATGTTTCAGCTGAACTTAATGGAGTGGCTCCACCTTCAATCATATTTGCAACTAGTGGCGCATTGATTTCTTTTCCTATCCGCTTCATTTCATCAATGGATCTTGGGGCTTCCACAAAAACCGCATCTGCTCCTGTTTTTTTATTTTGTTGTCCTCGTTGAATTGCTTCATCTAATCCTTCAGTTGCTCTTGCATCTGTTCGTGCAACAATGATGAAATCTTTACTCTCCCTTGCATCAATTGCAGCAGATAATTTTTCAGTGTATTCTTGTTGTGAGATCACTTCTTTTCCTTGCATGTGGCCACATCTTTTTGGCCATCGTTGGTCTTCTAAGAATATTCCAGACGCTCCTGCAGATTCTAATTCTTTTACTAACTTCCATACGCTTAATGCGTTTCCATATCCTGTATCTGAATCAACAATCACAGGAACTGATACTGCTCTGCAAATTCTTCTTGCATTGTCAACAGTTTCTGTAGCTCCGATAAATCCATAGTCTGGCATTCCAAATAATGTTGCAGATGTTCCATATCCTGTTTGAAACATTGCATCAAATCCTACTTTTTGAGCAATCTTTGCACCTAGTGCATCATAAACGCCTGGAATGACAAGTGGTTTTTTTGATTTTAACATAATTTTCAAATTTTTCATGATTGTGTTCTTTAACTGAATTATTTATGATTTTACAATAGTATCATTGTGAAATATCCCGCGTTTTTGTTTCTAGAACTGAAGCCATCCACAAATTATGGATTTTTGTTATCTAATACGTAATCTCATTAGTATTTCTAAAAAACTGATTGATTTTTACCTTTTAATATCATGATCATTCTATTTTGATCTCTTTTCCTTTTGGTTTGGATTTTTTTTCATTAATTTTCTTTAATTCTTCTTCAAGGAATTTCTTGTATTTTTGAGTCTCATCATCAGTCATGTTTGTAAAATTTGAACTAAGTATAGATCCCAGTGCTGACATTTTTTCTAGAAGATCTATTGCTACAAATCTTCCAACATTGCCTAATCTGAACAAGACTTCTAATTGTTTTTTAACGATATCATTTACCTTGTCTACGTCATCTGCTGTATCTTTTCCTTTCTGTGTTAGTTGATATCTCCCATCTTTTGTTTCATCAATCAATCCCTCATCAAGTAACCTTCCTAACAATGGGTAAATCAATCCAGGAGATGGTTTCCAAATACCGTTACTTTGCTCTACTGCATAATCTATGATCTCTTTTCCTGTATGTGGTGTTTTTTTCAATAATTCCAAAATAAAATATCTTGAAAAGCCTCTTGGAATTGAACTTCCTACTCTCTGAAACCATTCAGAAATCATCACTAGCGATATCACTAGTGATATATTTTAATATTTTGGATTATGCCTAGCAATTACTACATATTTATCCCGCCCAAAGCAAGTTTGACTGAAAAATGGTTGATTCTATAGAATTTGATTTGATTATTTGTGGTTCTGGTCTTGCAGGTTTACGAGCTGCAATAGCTGCTGCAAAAAAAGGGCCAAATCTCAAAATCGGCATTGTCTCAAAAGTACAAGTAATGCGTTCTCACTCTGTTTCAGCAGAAGGTGGCACTGCAGCCGTACTTTTTGAAGATGAAGGTGATACAATTGAATCTCATATTTACGATACCGTCAAAGGGAGTGATTTTCTCGCAGACCAAGATGTTGCTGAAAGACTATGTGTTGAAATGCCACAGGAAATTCATCAATTAGATCATTGGGGAATGCCATGGTCAAGAAGAAAAGATGGTAGAATTGATCAACGTAATTTTGGTGGTTATAGTTTTCCAAGAGCAACATATGCATCTGATAAAGTTGGTTTCTTTGAAATGCAAACTTTGTATGACACTTGTCAGAAATTTGAAAATATTGAATATCTTAACGAATGGTTTGTAACTTCTATCATTCATGATGGAAAAAAATTCATGGGAGTTACTGCAATTGAATTAGGCTCTGGTACATTTTACACAATTAAAGGAAAAGCACTCATTGTTGCTACAGGCGGTGCAGGACGATTGTACAGCTTTTCAACTTATGCACTTTCCTCAACTCCTGACGGATTAGATATGGGATTGCGTGCTGGTATGGCTCTCAAAGACATGGAGTTTGTACAATTCCATCCAACAGGAATTTTGCCTTCTGGAATTTTAATTACAGAAGGTGCACGAGGAGAAGGCGGTTATCTTCTTAACAATAAGGGTGAACGATTTATGAAAACATATGCTGCTGGTAAAATGGAATTAGCTCCACGTGATATTGTATCAAGAGCAATCATGACTGAAATTCAAGAAGGTCATGGATTCAAACATGAAACTGGAGTTGATTGTATGAAGCTTGATTTGAGACATTTGGGAGATGAAAAAATCAAGGAGAAATTAGGTGGTATTAGAGAAATATCTATAAAATTTTCTGGTATTGATCCTGCTACAGATTTACTTGATATTAGACCTGTTTGTCATTATATGATGGGTGGACTTCATACTGATATTGATGGTGCCACAGAAATTCAGGGAGTTTGGGCAGCCGGTGAAGCCGCATGTAATAGCGTTCATGGCTCAAATCGTTTGGGTGCAAATTCAACTTCAGAGTGTATAGTTTGGGGTAAAATCACTGGTGAATCAGCAGTTGAATATATTCAAAAGAATCATTCTTCAAATCCTTGGCCTCATCATCTGGTATCTGCTGAAGAAAAACGAATCTATGATGGAATCTTTCGAGGTAATGGTGATGCCAACCCATATGAAATTAGGCAACAACTTACTGATACTATGAATGATAAAGCATATGTCTACAGAAATGAAACCAATCTTGTTGAAGGTCTTAAAAAAATCCGTGAATTAAAAACACAAACTTGGAAACATGTTGATGACAAAGCAAAAGAGTACAATACTAATTTTGCAAATGTGATGGAACTTGATTCTATGTTTAGAGTAGCAGAGATTGTATTGTTGGGCGCGATAAACAGAAAGGAATCTCGTGGTGCACATGCAAGAACTGATTATACTAAACGGGATGATGCCAACTTTTTACATCACACACTTGCTTACTATGATCCAAATGAACCAATAATGAAAACATATCCAGTAACAATAACTAAGTATCAGCCAGTGGAGAGAAAATACTAGATGCCACAAGATGAACATAAAGAAGGTATTGGAGGAATGATTAATCCACGTAGATACGGAATTGAACGTGTTGCATATTTGTTAATGCGATTAAGTGGATTGGGGCTGCTTGCATATTTCATTGGCCATATTTATGAAACTAGCAGTATTCTAAGAGGGCAAG
Organism: Candidatus Nitrosopumilus sp.; assembly: GCF_040878665.1. GTDB lineage: Archaea > Thermoproteota > Nitrososphaeria > Nitrososphaerales > Nitrosopumilaceae > Nitrosopumilus. The sequence goes on from NZ_JBBDLU010000006.1 coordinate 35,582, forward strand.
TAGGATGGAATGAATTTCTTGAATTAACTCAAACTACAGAAGGACATGCAATTTTAGCAATTGTAATTGCAATGTGTGTATTTCATACTGTAAATGGAATTCGAGTGATGTTAGGTCATGGTGGAGTAGGTGTAGGAAAACCTGCTAGACCAGACTATCCATATGATCCTGCATCACAGAACTATCGACACAAAATAGGAATCTATTCCGCAATAGTTCTTGCAGCAGTTGCAATGATGTATGGTTTAGCGGTAATGTTTGGTGAATAAAATGAGAGAAAGCACTATTATGAAAATCCATTATGGGACTGCTTTAGCAGCAGTAGCTCTGGTGGCAGTTCATATATTGATGCGTCTTACGCAGGGATTTGCAGAATCTTTAGAGTATGAGAGCGTTCTTGCTAACTACAAATTCATCCCATATGCTATAATGTTGGAACTAATTCTCATCTTACTTTCTGTTCATGGATTTAATGGACTAAGAGTTATTTTACTGGAACTAAAACAGGGCAGACTGTATGAAAAAGCAGTTTCTTATGGATGTCTTGCAGCTATGATTGCACTAATAGCATATGGTTCAAGAACAATTATTATGACTAACATGGGGATGGTATAGAAGTGGCACAAGTATCTGGTATTGCAAATGAGCAAGCATCAACACCATTGTCTTCCTCAAAATCTATCATTCTTAGAATTTCAAGATATAATCCTGAACATGATGATTCTAGTAAATTTATGGAGTTTTCTGTTCCATATGAGAGATGGACAACTGTTTTAGAAGCAATTCTTGAAGTGAAAAAATATTTTGATCATTCAGTTGCAGTGCGTTATTCCTGCAGACAAGCTACATGTGGTTCATGTGGAATGATAATAAATGGAAAGCCTAGATTAGCATGCTTTACAAAAATTATTGAACTCAATTCCAATATTGTAACTGTCGAACCAATGAATAATTTCCCAATAATTCGAGATTTGGCAGTAAAGTTTGAACGATTGTTTGACACACATCAAAAAATCAAACCATATCTAATCAGAGATGACACAGAATTATCATCTGATGAAAAAGAGTTTTTGCAATCTCCAGAAGAAGTAGAACAATACATCCAATTTGCAAACTGTATCAAATGTGGTTTATGTAATTCTGCATGTCCTACAATGGCAACTGATTCTTCTTTTGTTGGACCTCAGGCATTAGCTCAAGCATATCGATATGTCGCTGATAGTCGAGATAAAGGAAAAGATTCCAGATTAAAAATAATTGATGATTCTCATGGAATATGGAGATGTCATTTTGCAGGCTCTTGTAGTCAAGTATGTCCAAAAGGAGTTGATCCTGCTATGGGAATCCAACTACTTCGTGGATATTTACTAGGTTTTAGAAGTTAACCTGTTTTTTTTGGATTTGGACTATTGTTTACTTGGTTATTAATCTGTTCAGCCATAAAATGATTTGAAACATTAACTTTAACATCATCCACTCCATCTACCTTCAAAAGATTATCATGAATATCTTGACAAATCTTAAAACCAAATACTGCTGGACAGAATGGACTGGTAAGATGCAAATCAACTTTAACATTGCTGTTGTTGATATCTACTTCGTCAATTAGTTCTAGTTCAACAATTGATGTATTGATTTCAGGATCTACTATCTTTGATAATTCATCAAATAATTTTACTCGTAGCTGTTTGATATCTTGGCTCATGTCGGCAAAAGCGTCGATGCTATATATAACCATTTTAGAACACTAGGTAATGTATCGTTCACGTCTTGGTACTGATTTGAGTGATATTACTTTAGATTATGTTTCATCAATTGATGATGATTCTGAAATTGCACTTTATGATATTCTTGGAAGTCAAGCTCATTCTTTGATGCTATTTCAAAATAATATCATTACAAAAAATGATGCAAAAAAAATTTTATCATCATTAGAGAATTTGAAAAATGAAAAATTTGATTCATCTTCTGGCGCAGAAGATATTCATGAACTGATTGAATCTCTAGTCATAAAAAAAGCAGGTATGGCAAGTGGTGGAAAAATGCATACTGCAAGATCACGTAATGATCAAGTTGTATTAGATATTAGAATGAAAATTCGAGATGATGTTAATATTATTTGTAATTGTTTGTTAGATACAATTGAATCTCTTGTTTCTGTGGCTAAAAATCATCAAAAAACAATCATGCCGCTTTATACTCATCTTCAACAAGCTCAAGCAGGTTTGTTCTCTCATTATCTTTTAGCCCAAGCAGATGTTCTGTTTCGAGATTTTCAAAGATTGTTTGGAACATTTGATAGAATTAATCAAAGTCCACTTGGTGCTGGACCTGTTGGCGGTACAAGTATCTCGATTGATAGACACAGCACCGCAAAAATGCTTGGATTTGATACAGTTGTTGAGAATTCACTTGATGCAACAAGTACACGTGATTTTGTAGCAGAATATGTTGCAATGATTTCTATTCTGATGACTAATCTAAGTAGGATGTCTGAAGATTTTGTTATTTGGTCTACTGCTGAGTTTTCTTTTATTGAACTCTCAGATGAATTTACGTCTCCCTCAAGCGTAATGCCTCAAAAAAAGAATCCTGATATTTTGGAATTAACTAGAGGAAAAACTGCTGAAGTAATTGGAAATTTAACTGCAATTTTAACTACTGTAAAAGGTTTAGCATCTGGTTATGGGCGTGATTTACAACAAATAAAATCCTCAATATGGGAAACATCAAAAATTTCTATTAGTGCACTGTTGATTATAAAATCAATTCTTCTCACTATGAAAGTAAATAAAAAACATATGAGAAAAATTACAGAGTCAAGCAATCTTATTGCATTGGATATTGCTGAAAAATTAGTTCAAGAAGGAACACCATTTAGAATTACTCATAAAATTGCAGGAATTCTAGTGCAACTCTCACACAATTCAAAAAAATCTATTTCAAAATTAACCTCCGCAGAAATAAAAAAATCTGTAGAAGGTACTGATGTTGATCCAAAAATTGTCTCCAAAATTATTTCTTCAATAACTGTTGTTTCGTCATTGAAAGACAGAAAATCATATGGTTCTTCAGGTTATGATGAACAAAAAAGAATGATTTCTGACAGAGTCCAAAAAATACATGCTTGCAGATTGGATATGTCTAAAAGAGAAAATAAAATTGTTCTGGCACTTGAAGATTTAGCAAAACAAGTATCTCAAATAATTAATTAATTAGAATAACGATGAATGGCGAGTCTAGTGAGATTTTTTCTTTCTGATTCACAAATTAATTATTGATACATTCATCTTTGAAAAAATGATATATGAATTTCAATAAAATCTGCAATGATTTACTAAAATCAAATTCAAAAATCAAATTTGTAGGAATTTTAGATTCTCGAGGGGGACTATTGCACACAGAATCATGTATAGTTCTACTTTCTTACTATCTAATGAAGAATTCAAAATAATCATATATTATACACCTGATAGATTGAACCGTCTTCAGAATTTACAACATAAATTAGGAACAGTAAAAGAAATCAACAACACATATCTTTAAAAAAGAAAATAATTCCAAGTTAAAGCCTAAACTTAATAGCCTTGAAAAAAGATCTCTAAGTTTAAGATGTTTTGCTTAGAATGATTTGATGACATCAACCTTGAGAATAGAACCACATCAAGCATAAATTATTAGAAATACTATAACAGTTAAGACAAAATAATAAATTGCTATTTAAAACTAATCTTTTGTAATTTGCTCCAAAAACTCATTTCTAATTTATTAATTTGAATGTGTTATAACCTTTCATTTATTTTCTTTTCAAAAATAGTTTAAGCCCTTTGGGAATTGATTTTTAATTTATCTGATGCTGTTTCAACAGTTTAAAACCATACAATATTTTATATGAAATTAAACAAATATTCAGATATGACATACTGATGCTTATATTTTTCTTTATAGATTGTTCTTTGTGGTTATTATCAGGTGTGACGAATGTGGATTTGACTGCGAATTTACTACATCAGGAAATATCGAAAAAATAGTCTTCGATTATTGGGATCATATGAATAAAGATCATGGGATTGAATATTCCCCAGAAACTTTAGCAAGATATGTAAAAAAGAAAACTCCAATTGAAATTCCATCAAACTAGAAGGATTCCATTTTTATTCCTAACTTGGTACATGGAATTGATTTTTGATCCACTTTGGAATCAATCATTTCTTCTAACGTCCATCCTCTTTATGCATTGATCTAACATGATAAAATTATGATTGGAAGAAAGATGCGATTTTTCGTACCTATCAGACCAAGTAGAAGATCTTCAGATGAAGATGAATAATATGAACAAATCAAAATGTGAACATTATTGGACTCCCAATGGATCTTGTTTTTGCATACATTGTGGATTAGACATTGACAAAAATACCCCCTTTGTTAGTATGATCAAACGTTAAGGAAATCTTATTTTTTATTGAATTTCTTTTAGTGAATAATACATTGTTTGACATATTTCTAAAAATTTTTAAATAAAATAAAGTACTAATCATTTTGTGAAACCTCAATCCTGTAGAAATTGTGGAAAAGAACTATTCCAAAATCAAAGAGTTTGTCCTCATTGTGGTAGGGATAGTGGTTATGACGATATTGAGTAATGTTGAATTATCATCCAAATTGATTTAGAGAATTCTATTAACTAAATCCAAAAACTGTCTTCACTGAAATATAATGCGGCGGATCATATTCCAAAATCAATAAGGGTAGCGGGTCTAGTGGGATTCGGACCCACGACAACCGGATTAAAAGTCCGGTGCGCTACCTGGCTGCGCCATAGACCCTCGTAAAAAATGCTCTCACTGTATAATTTAGTCTTTTACAAAAGATTTTGTTGTGACAGAAACTTTTAATCTGGCAATCTGACTCAATCAACTTGTGCCCTTGTAGTATAGCCCGGTCTAGAATTCGGCCCTGTCACGGCTGAGACGCGTGTTCAAATCCCGCCGAGGGCGCCATTATTTCTATTTTCATTGTTTTCAAATTTTTTTCTAACCGATCAAAATAAAATTTACAGATATTGTCTTGGAAATGATTGATCTCACAAGAATATTAAAATTCAGGCAATTTTAGTAAATTCTGATGTCTGAAGAGAAAAAAGAATCTGAAGTAGAAACAAAAACTAAAGATTCAGTGTCTGAAAAGCCATCAATTGATAAAACTACAAAAATTGAATCTAAAGATAGAGAAGATAAAATCGCAGCAGAAACAAAACTGTCAGAAGCTGCAATACTAATAGCTGAAGCAGCAGCCAAAGCTGTTGAAGAAGCTGAACTTGCAGTAAAAGAGGCTTTAGCAAAAGCAGAAGCCGCTAAAGCTGCAGCAGAAGCTGCAGCAGAAGAAGAATACAAAGCCATCGCAGCTGAAGTCAAAGCTGATGCTGCCAAAAAATCTGATTACACCTTTAAGAGACAAGGCGAAGAAATCTTTAGAAGAGAAATGGGTGAGCCTGAATTCTTTTTAGATAAAAAAGATAGGTTTCCGAGACCTATTCTTACTGCAGATGAGCAGGAATCTCTTACAAGACAAGCAGAAATTCCACAAGACAGTACTCCTAGATACATTCCTGAACATGTTCTTAGTCCAGAATTTGGCGGCGTTTCAAATTATGAACGTGGAGTTAATTCATTTTTGGAAGAGACTAGACAGAAACTTGACAAATTAAAAAATAATCCTAATGCATCTGCAAAAGAAATTAGAGAAACTGAAAATGAAATCGTTTATTTGGAATCCTTACATGAAAATTTCTTTATTGGAATGAATGTTTTTAGAACAGCAAAAGGCGGACGAGATAAGCTTAAAGCATGATAGGTGAATGAGTTGGGACAAGTAAATTTTGACGTAATGAATGCGAGAGTAACTTTCAAAAATGTTCCAATACATACAATTTCAAAATTTTCCTTCAAAGATGTTGCAACTGCATGTGCAGAATTTAAAAAAATTCCAGGTGTTGATGAGTGTATTATCATTCAAACAGCAACTAGAGTTGAAATTTTTACAGTAAGCAATGTGGAAATTGATGACTCTCCTGATGCAAGAAGAGCAGAAGGCAAAACACTTGTATTAAATAAAATAAAAGATACTTGGGTATCTTTATCATCATTAGAACAAATCGATATTGATCATTTTGATCAAACACTTGAGGTATACAAAGGCGATGATGTATATCTACATCTTTTACGATTGGCATCTGGATTGGATTCATTAGTTGTTGGTTGGCAAAGTGTCTTTAATGATATTGTTAAAGCATTGGCAGATGCAAAGAGTGCAGGCGTATCTGGAAACATTCTTAATAAATTATTTGAAAATGTAATTCGCTTAGCTTCACGTATGAGAGATACTACAGGAATAGCAAAAGATGTTGTTTCATTAGGTGATGTAGCAGTAAAATTAGTTGATGAAAAAGCAGGACTTGACTCTAAGAAGAAAGTGCTGATAATTGGTACTGGTGAATCTGCTGCCATGCTTGCAAAAACCTTGAGCACAAAAGGAATTCCATTTGATGTAACAAGTAGAACTTTATCTCGCTCTACTGGTTTTACAACAATTATTGGTGGAAATCCTGTAGATTTTAATGATGTTTTAGCAGGATTCGATAAATATGATATAATTTTTGTAGCAACCACCTCTGATTATTTCTTAATCACATATGACAGAATTAGACTAGTAATGGAAGAAAAGAAAAAAGGCACATTGATTTTAGACTTGTCTGATCCTAGAACTGTTGATGAAGGAATTACCGCACTACCTGGAATCAAATTATTATTCAGAGATCAAATCGCAGAAATATTTGACGAAAGTGTACGCTCTAGAATTGGAATTGTTCCTGCTGTAGAAAAAATTATTGAAAAAGAATTACCAGTTTTATCTGCTAGAATGAAACGACTAGATGCTTAATTTTGTTATAATCCCTGTTTTCTTAAAAGAAATTGCATAATTGCTTCTTTAGAATAATCTATTCCATGTTCTTCATCAGTATGATTTCTAAAATTTTCAATAACCGATTCCATTTCTCCTTCTGCTACAAAATCACATTCAAACCCATAATCATTACACTTGAGTTTTGCCATAATTTTGTAAAATACTCTGAATATAAAAATCCACCATTTGTGATCCTTCGTACTAGATCAAAAAATAAGAATTATTAATAATTTATTTTTTTATCCGTATGATTCATACTTGATTGCAAAGCTTCCATCAGGCTTTTTTTCATGCTCTGTAACAAATCCTTTTGATCCAATAGACTCAATCACTCCATCAATTGTTCCTTGATATCCACAAATGTAGATAATTGTATTTTCTGGAGTTATTTTCTCTCCCACCATTTCTTCCACAGGTGATAATCCTGTTTTTTTATCCGGTGTAAAAAATGATTCAACTCTACCTACATGACCATTCCATGATCTATTGAAGTATTCTTTTGGTCTACTAATCGCAGCCCTATATCTAAAATTCCATTGGTCTCTTCCTCTTTTCTCACTTTCCATCTCTAAATCTGTCAAGAGACGCTTATAGCTTAATTCATCAACATAACTTGCACCATGTAGAACAATTACTTCTCGTTTATCATTAACATCATGGAAATGTTTTGCAAATGCAATAAATGGTGCAATACCAGTACCTCCACCTACACAAATCACTCTTCGGTTATCTTTTTGCCCATTAGGTAGTTTATCACTAATTTGTAATGCTGCACCTGTTGGTTCTCCAAGATATACTGTATCTCCAACGCTTGCATAAAATAATTCAGTAGTTACTCTACCTGGAAGTGGTTTTCTTACCCATCTAATTACAAATTCAAAATAATCTCGATTCTCAGCATGTGATGCTATTGAATATGCTCGTCTAACGATTTTTTTTTCTGATGGTATTGGGAGACCAATTGTTAGAAATTGACCTGTCTTATACTGTGGCATTCCATTTTCTGGTACTAATCGTATGACTACAAGATCTTCTTTTAATAACTCTCTATAGGTTATTTTAGCTTTCATCTCAGTTACCATACGAAATGTTTTTTTGCGACTTTAGATAAATATATTTCTGTTATAGTTTGCTAATTTGTTTTGATTGCTGTTCAAAATTATCAAATAAACTCAAAATTAATCCCAATGAATCAATTTGTCATCTAACTGTCAATCTGTGACATTATTTCATCAAGAATTTCTTGATTTGCTGCTGCAACAAAAGAAACTCTTGTTTCATAACTTAGATCTGCATCAAGTGGTTTCAAATATGAATCTAATAGTAATCCTCCAGATTCTTTAACAATCAGATAACCTGCCGCAATATCTTGAATTCTAATTTTATTTCGCAAATCGATGAAAATATCCATTAACCCTCTTGCAAATAACGCCATTTCTAGAGCGTTGGCACCAAAATGTCTGATATGATCATGTTTTTCAAATATAGGATGTAGTCGTCTCATCAGATCTGCTGATGCACCAGATGTATTAATTCCAATAATCTTGTAAATTGGATCTTTACTATGGACTTTGATTTGTTTATTGTTAAAAAAAGAACCATTGCCTTTTGAAGCCCAATACATTTCACCATTTGATAGATTTGTAATTACACCATCTGTAACTGAACTGAGTTTATTTTCCACAGCAAATGCTAATGAACTACAGAAAAAAGGAACTCCTCTTACAGCATTAGCAGAACCATCAATTGCATCCATGATGATAAATCCCTTTGGATTATTTGATAATTCTACGCGTCCACACTCTTCACCTAACACAACACATTCAAAATTTACTTCTCTTAGATAATCTAAAACAGTTTTTTCAGCAATAATGTCTATGTTCCTTGAAATATCTCCTCCTGCACCAACACCAAAATCTCCTGCAGCATTTTCTGTTCCTGCAAGATCTTTTACATTTTCATAAATTCTATTTGAAGCTTCTCGAAGAATTTCTATTACTTCCACGATGTTAATTTGACCTTTCGTAATTTAAGTGAAGAAAAGATTTGTTTTGAAAGCATAAATAACAACAAGTAAGCTTAACGTTTGTGAGTGGTAAGGATCAATCTGTTGTAAGCAAAGAAGCCTTGATGAGCACAAAACCTGGGAAACAAATAATGAAACAAGCATTATTCAAATCAAAAGGTTACAAATTATTTAACAAATACAAAGAAGAAACAGAAAATGAATTTCCAAACTTTGCGCAAAGATTTGCTCAAGGACTTTTACATGAAATAAAGTCTGACTCTAATCCAAATTCTACTCAACAAGCGTTTGGTAACGAGGTAGGCTCAACTGAAATCATACTAAACGCATCTGAAATTGAGCCTATAAAATCAAAATTGGAAAGTCTTGAAGTAATGCAAGATAGAGTAAATCGAATTCTAAATTCAAATTTTGTAAAAATGACATTCCCTGTTTTTAATGGATTATTTGATGCTGCAGCAGAATATTCCGGAAGAGATGATCCTCAATTAAAACAAGATATGGTTGAAGGACATATTCTTGCAATTGATCTTAGTGAACCAATGGACAGAATTGTCGATAAAGACGAAGATTTAGAATTTCTTGATGATTACAAATTGATGAATCCATACATCTTGAAATTAGCTAGAGACAAAATTTCTAAAGGTGGAGAACAAGTTCTAAAAGAATTTGAAGAGGGATTTAAAGATGCTCGAGTTGGACAATATCTAGATGAGAAATTAAAATCAAAACCCACACAAATTACGGAAGAGGAGATGACACTCTCTTACAAAAAATATCGTGCAGTAATGGGAACTGCTGGTAGAAATATGGCTTTAGCAGAAAGACCGCTGGCTGAAATTTTCTATTTGGGTATGGCAAGAGCCGCAGAAGGTGTTGGATGTGGAAATGAAATTGAAGATTCGATTAAAAATGGATTTGTAAAAATTCCTTCTTGGCCCCTTTACTATTCCTTACTAGCAAATGATGTCAAAAAAGGATTTGAGATAACAATGGAAAAAAGTAATCTGTATTTACAAGATGCTCGACTCACACTTGATTTATTGCCTGATGAATTCTCTCACAAAGAATTTTTAGAATTTTTATTTTTAACTGTTGAACATTATAACCAATATTGGTACAATAAATTACAAAAAGCCAATAAATGGTCCGAGTTTACATCTAAACTCCCAAAGTGATTGCATTGATGTGGTCTGAAAAATACCGACCTCAGATTATTTCTGATATGGTGGGAAACGAGGAAGCACGGGCAGCAATTATGGAATGGTTTGCAAAATGGAAAAAAGGTACTAAACCATTACTTTTAGTTGGTCCTCCTGGAATTGGGAAAACTACAATGGCCTATCTTGTATCTAAACAATTTGGATATGATATGATTGGACTTAATGCAAGTGATGTTAGAAGCAAATCTCGAATTAATGAAATTCTTACGCCTGTTTTAGGTAATGTAAGCGTATTGGGAACTCCTATGATTTTTGTCGATGAAGTAGATGGAATTCATGGTCGTAGTGATTACGGTGGTGCTTCCGCTCTTATTGATATTTTAAAAGAACCAACAATCCCAATTGTTCTTGCAGCTAATACTGATGCATCAGATAAAATGAAAAGTGTAAAAAAAGTAGTAAAAACAATCTATTTCAAAAGAATACCTCCTAGACTGTTACGAGTTTATCTAGAAAATATTTTAAAAAAACAAAATGCAACACTAAGCCCAGGTTCAATAATCAAAGTTATTGATAAATCAAGAGGAGATATACGTTCAATGATCAATCTTGCTCAATCTTTCGTTAATGGATTTAATCCTCCTACTGAGAAGTCTTTTGAAAATATCAACGTTGAAGATGGTGTAAATGCTTTCTTTAAAGCAAAATCAATTGAAGAAGCTAGAATTGTTTTATATTCTATGCAAATTGATCCCAGAGAAAAAATTAATGCATTTTATTCAAGTATTATAACTAGTGAATTAGACATTATTACACTTGCAAAATATCTAGAAATAATATCTAATGCCGATATTCTTTTTGGAAAGATAATGAAAACTCAAAATTGGAGATTACTACGTTATCTTAATGACATTTTAATTAAATTATATCAAAATGACAATAGAATAAGATATGCACAATACAATCTTTCTTGGCCGCTACTTAATAGAATTCGTTGGGATGGTGTAAAAATAAAATCATTATCATCAGTTATGGCAAAAAAACTGCATTTGTCCTCAAGTGCATTTGTAACTCTATGTTTGCCTTTTGTTTTGTTTTGTATGAAAAATAAGACTCTTGAATTAGATCTAGAAGAGACTTTTGGAGATATAATTGAAAAGGAGATGGAGATAATACAATGAGTTGGAGAAAAATACCAATGAAATTTCCTGGTACATGTATTGTTTGCAATGAAAAAATATCAATTAATGAAATTGGTCTATGGGCAAAAGGATTAGGCGTAAAACATGAAAAATGTGCTGAAATAAACGAATTACAATGTATTGTATGCGGGGCATCAGCTGGTTGTTCTCAATGTGAGTATCAAGAAAATTGTGATATCCCAAATGTATCCCAATTATGTATTTGTAAGAAATGTGGTGATGAAAAAGATGCTTTTAGTTCCTATCAAAAATCAACCAATAAGAAATTCCCAATTCTTAACTCTTGAAATTATAAAATAAATCATTATTCATGAATTTTGATAAAAATCTCATATACTGATATTTTCAAACTAAATTAATATATGAAACCATTATCGATAGATCACTGTTATGCATTCTGCCAAGATTGAAGGGTATACTAAAAAGAATAACACAGCATTACAAGGTGGTGGTCAAGACCGAATTAAGGCCCAACATGATAAGGGTAAATTAACTGCACGTGAAAGAATCAATCTTTTACTTGATGAAGGTACTTTTACCGAAATTGATCCGTTAACAACTCATCATTATCATGAATATGATATGCAAAAAAAGAAATTTTTCACAGATGGTGTGGTTGGTGGATATGGAAATGTAAGCGGTAGACAGATCTTTGTTTTTGCTTATGATTTCACTGTACTTGGTGGAACACTAAGTCAAATGGGTGCTAAAAAAATTACTAAACTTATGGATCATGCAGTAAAAACTGGTTGTCCTATAATTGGTATTATGGATTCTGGTGGAGCTAGAATTCAAGAAGGTATAATGAGTCTTGATGGATTTGCAGATATTTTTTATCATAATCAATTAGCATCTGGTGTAATTCCACAAATTACTGCAAGTATTGGTCCATCAGCTGGAGGTTCTGTATATTCGCCTGCAATGACTGACTTTGTAATCATGGTAGATAAAATAGGAACAATGTTTGTCACAGGACCTGATGTAGTCAAGACTGTACTGGGCGAAGAAATTTCATTTGATGATCTTGGTGGAGCAATGACACATGGTGCAAAAAGTGGTGTTGCACATTTTGTAGCACAAAATGAATACGAATGCATGGATTACATCAAAAAACTAATCTCATATTTGCCACAAAATAACACTGAAGCACCACCAAAAACTACTACTGATGATGATCCAAACAGAATGGATCATAACTTGATTAACATAATCCCAGAAAATCCATTGCAACCATATGACATGAAAGAAATCATCAACTCTATTGTAGATGATCATGTCTTCTTTGAAGTTCATGAATTATTTGCACCAAATATTGTAGTTGGTTATGGAAGACTAAATGGTAAAGTTGTAGGAATTGTCGCAAACCAACCTATACATCTTGCAGGTGCACTTGATATTGACTCATCAAACAAAGCTGCACGTTTTATTAGATTCTGTGATGCCTTTAACATTCCTATTATCACATTAGTAGATACTCCTGGATACATGCCAGGATCTAATCAAGAACATAATGGTATCATTAGACATGGTAGTAAGTTACTTTATGCATATTGTGAAGCTACTGTTCCACGAATTACTCTAGTTATTGGTAAAGCATATGGTGGAGCATACATTGCTATGGGAAGTAAAAATCTTAGAACCGATATCAATTATGCATGGCCAACTGCAAGATGTGCTGTATTAGGTGGAGAAGCTGCTGTAAAAATTATGTATAGGAAAGATCTCGATGAGGCTGCAGATCCTGAGGCATTAAAGAAACAGTTAATCGATGAATTTACAGAAAAATTTGAAAATCCATATGTTGCTGCTTCCCATGGAACTGTTGATAATGTAATTGATCCTGCCGAAACAAGACCTATGTTGATTAAAGCACTTGAAATGCTTGAAAACAAAAGAGAAAAACAAATTCCAAGAAAACACGGAAATATCAATTTGTGATTAAAAATGATTGAGAAAGTACTTATCGCTAACAGAGGAGAAATCGCTCTACGTGTAATTCGAACATGTAAGAGACTTGGAATTAAAACCGTTGCAGTTTATTCTGATGAAGATTATGATTCCATGCATGTTAAACAAGCTACTGAAGCATACTATATTGGAGAGGCAGCTCCTGCAAAATCATATCTAAACCAAGAAAAGATTCTTGAAACTATACTTTCTTCTGGTGCAGATGCTATACATCCTGGTTATGGATTTCTCTCAGAAAATTCTGATTTTGCAACTAGATGTGAAAAAAATAGTATTAACTTTATCGGACCATCCGGTAAATCCATGGATCTTTGTGGTGATAAAATGCAATGTAAAGCAGCAATGCTTAAAGCTAAAGTACCAACAGTTCCTGGAAGTCCAGGACTTGTAAAAGATGTTGAGGAGGCATTAAAAGTTGCAAATGATATTGACTATCCTGTAATGTTAAAATCAGTTTACGGTGGCGGCGGCCGTGGAATTCGAATTGTTACTAATGATAAAGAATTGCGTGAAGGTTTTGAAACAGTTACAAGTGAATCTATTTCAGCAGTTGGTAAATCTGCAATAATTGTTGAAAAATTCCTTGAAAAAACTAGACACATTGAATATCAAATGTGCAGAGACAAACATGGAAATGCTGTTCATATTTTTGAAAGAGAGTGCTCTATTCAAAGAAGAAATCAAAAGCTTATTGAACAAACACCATCTCCAGTAGTTGATCAACAAACGAGAGATCGAATTGGTGAATTAGTTGTTAAAGCAGCTGAAGCAGTAGACTACACTAACTTGGGAACTGCTGAATTTCTAAGAGCAGATAACGGTGAATTTTACTTTATTGAAATTAATGCAAGATTACAAGTAGAACATCCAATATCTGAAATGGTTTCTGGATTGGACTTTGTCAAACTCCAAATAGATATTGCTAATGGGGAACCATTGCCATTCAAACAAAAAGATCTTAAAATGAATGGTTATGCCATCGAGTGTAGAATTAATGCAGAAGACACTTTCTTAGATTTTGCTCCATCTACAGGACCTGTTCCTGATGTAATAATTCCTACAGGACCAAGTGTCAGATGTGATACCTACCTTTATCCTGGATGTACTGTTTCTCCATTTTATGATTCTTTGATGGCTAAACTTTGTACCTGGGGTCAAACATTTGATGAATCTAGAACTCGTATGCTTACAGCACTTGATGACTTTTACATTCAGGGAGTTGAAACTTCGATACCACTTTACAAAACAATTCTAAATTCCGATGAATACAAGAGTGGTGATCTTTCTACAGATTTTTTGAAACGCTATGATATGATTGAAAGATTAACTAAAGATCTAAAGAAAGAAAAAGAAGCAAAAAGTGAAGCCGCATTAGCTGCCGCAATAATTCATTCTGAATATTTTAAAAGCAGAGTACAAAATAACACTGTTAATAATTCAAATTGGAAATATAAACTGGCTTGATGATTTATGGATTATAAAATACACGATGTTGAAAAATCATTCAATGGCAAGATAATTACAAATCTTGGAAACAATGATTATGTAATTAAAATTAATGATGATGAGCATAAATTAAAAATTATAACTATGAATTCTAAAGGAATTGAATTTATCTTAGATCAAACATATCACAAAGCAAAATATCTTGAACACACTACTAATGAAATGAATATTGTAATTGATAATGTGCCAATTGTTATTAATTTACATACTCATTTTGATGAAATAGTTTACAAAAATACTGGTGGTGCAACAACTGGCAACGCACAATTGGCTTTGAAAAGTCAAATTCCTGGTAAAGTTGTATCAATTGCAATTGCTGAAGGTGATTCTGTAAAGAAAGGAGATGTTGTTTGTACTTTGGAATCTATGAAAATGCAAGTATCCGTTAAAGCACATAAAGATGGAGTTGTTAAATCCATAAAAATTAAAGTAACCAACACTGTTGCCAAAGGCGACGTTATTGCAGAAATAGAATAAAATCTTCTATTTTAAGTAATTTTTAATTTCATCATAATTTGGTTCTTTTAATGGATCTTCTGAAACCCATTTGTAACCAATTTTTCCATCTTCATTAATAATAAAAACAGAACGTTTTGCAGCATTGTAATTTTTTATGTGGAGTAAATCTTGCATCAAAATTCCATAATCTTTGATTGTATTACTTGTGTAATCTGCTAATAATGGAAAATTAAAGTTGTTTTTTTGTGCAAATGCTTTATTTGCAAATGGTCCATCATTACTGATTGCAATTACCTTTGCACCTAGATCTGAAATCTCTTTCCAAGAGTCTCTAAATGAACAAAGTTCTACTTCACATACTGGAGAACTTGCTGCAACTATAAATGATAATATTATTTTACCTCCTTTGAATTCGTCCAAAGTCCTCAATTTCAGATCTATATCTGGAAGTTCAAATCCTGGGGCAATATCTCCTACATTTAATGACATGATCCCTTTTTACTGTTATCCTATTAAGTCCTTTACAAAAATAATTTTTTCTAAAATTTGATCCTAAAAATGAAACATACCTTTTTATACAAAAATTGGAGTGAAAAGCTAAATTGGTCGGGGAATTAGCGGGCAATTACAGTACCGTTGTATTGATGTTTGGCTTTGCCGTAGTAGCTATGGCTCCAGCTTTAATTATATCAAGAATGATTTCTCCACGAAAAAGAAGTAACCCTGTAAAGTTTTTGCCAATGGAATGTGGTCAAGTCCCATCAGGAGAAGGAAGAACTCATTTCATGATGCAATATTACCCGTATATTCTGATGTTTGTAGTGTTTGATGTTATGGCAATTTTCTTGTATGCATGGGGTAGTGTGCTTTTAGAAATTCCAAAGATTGCAACTTTACCAATGATGGGATTCTTAGCGATAATGTTTGGAGCAATGGCATTTGCATTGTATCAATCAGGGAGACGAAGAATATGGTAGTTTTTTATATAATTTGTATTTACGAGGATAGGAGATAAGATTGCTTAAAGATTTAGTAACACCAGAAAATGCAAATGTTTTCATTGGAAAGTTAGGCGATATTTTAGAAAAAGCAATTGATAAACCATTGGGCTATGCCATTAATTGGGGTAGAATTTGGTCACTCTGGCCTGTTCATATTGAAACAGCTTGTTGCAGTGTAGAATTTGGTGCAGCATCCAGTCCTAGATATGATGTTGAAAGATTTGGTATCATTGAAGCATTTGGATCACTTAGACAATGTGATCTAGTTGTAGTTCAAGGAACTATTACAAGAAAAATGGCACCACGTCTCAGATTAGTTTATGATCAAATGCCAGAACCAAAATATGTAATTGCAATGGGAGCTTGTGCAATCACTGGAGGTTTGTATTTTGATTCATACAATGTACTTCCAGGAATTGATGGAGTTATTCCAGTTGATGTCTATGTTCCAGGTTGTCCACCTAGACCTGAAACTCTTATTCAAGGATGTATGTTGTTGCAAGAAAAAATCAAGAGAATGAAGGCTAGGAAGTTTGTATGATGAGTGCTGAAACTGAAAATTCTGTTGCAGATGAAACTCCAGTAGAATCCACATCTCCACCGACAGTAAACAAACCTGAAGCAGCGCCTGTAGACTTGCCTGCATTTGAAAAAAGTATTTCTGATAAAATTGTTGAAAAGTTTGGTGACAAAGTTGAGGTAGGTTTTGTAAAAACAGATCGAGTTAGAATTAATGTCGGTAGAGATAATGTTCATGATGTTGCTGAATTCATTCGTGATGGATTGAACTATGATCATGTTGAATCCGTTTCAGGTGTAGACTATCCTCAAGATAACGAAATTGAAGTAGTTTACCATATAGGATCTTACTCTGATTCTTCACTTGCAAGACAAATTCTAGTTTTAGCTACTAGAGCCCAAAGAGAAACAAATCCAATCCCTGGTACTGATGCAACCCGACTGCCAACTCTTAGAGATATCTTTTACAGTGTAGAATTTCATGAGCGAGAAATTTTTGAAATGTTTGGTGTTTTCTTTGAAGGTCATCCTGATAATAGACGATTACTTTTGCCAGAAGACTGGGCAGATTTACCTCCACTTCGAAAGGACTTTGCAATAAAAGGAAGATAGAGATGACTGTAGAATTACCACCTGGATTAGCACTCCAAAAAGTTGATGAGAGAATAATGACTCTCAATGTTGGACCACAACATCCTGGTTCTGGTCATATGAGAATCATTGTACAAATTGATGGTGATTATATTGTTGCATGTGATCCTGATCCTGGATATGTTCATCGTGGAGAAGAAAAAATGGCAGAATACAGAAACTATATCACAAACATTCCACACTTGGAAAGACCAGTAATTCATGATTCATGTAATGTGTTGTATCCGTATGTTTTAGGTGCTGAAGAACTTCTTGGCATTGAAGTTCCTGAACGTGCAAAGTATGTTAGAGTAATTGCATCTGAATTGAATAGATGTATCTACATAATGTATTGGCTTGCTATCTATGGAATCTTTTTGGGACATTCTACAATGTTTATGTGGCCTGCAGGAGATCGTGAACTCTTAATTGATCTAATGGAAAAAATGACTGGTGCACGAGTAACACATGCACATTTTGTTCCAGGTGGAGTTAGAAATGATTTACCACCAAATTTTGAAGATGTTTGTTTACGTCAAGTTAACTATTTTGAAAAACGCATTAAAGAATACGCTGCAGTATTTTATGACAATCCGATTCTAATTTCTAGAACTAGAGATACTGGTATTCTGTCACGACAAGATGCAATAAGATATGGGACAACTGGTTCTGTACTTCGTGCAAGTGGGGTTGACTATGATCTTAGAATTAAGGAACCATATGATGTCTATGATGAATTAGACGTTCATACCAATGTGTTAAAAGAAGGCGATTCTTACGCAAGATCCAAAATACCTTGGCTTGACATGATGGAAAGCTGTAACATAATTAGACAAGCATTACAAAAAATGCCAAAATCTGGTTCTGTTAGAGTTAAACTAAAACCAAATCCAAAAGGCAAAGGACTTGATTCTGTATACAAACGTGTAGAGTCTGGTAGAGGTTCATTGGGTTGCTATATTGTATCTGATGGAAAACCAGAACCATATAGAGTAAAGTTGAGTGTTCCTTCCTTTAGAAATTTAATTGCACTACCCAATCTTTTAAGAGGAGAAAAACTTGGCAACATGCCATCTGTTTATTGGAGTCTTAATTATTGGCCAGTGGAGGCAGACCGATAAATGTCCGTAATTGCACCAAATTTCAAACTAAGTGAATTTATTAAATCATTAATTGATAATGTGTTTTGGATTTTATTGCTATTAGTTTTAGTTGGTATTCCAGCAGTAATGATGGTTCTATTTGTTATTGAAATGCCTGTAATTGATGGTGAATTACTTACACCATTTCTTGCATTCACATGGTTAGCAGATCCGTCTAGAATTCTTCCTATTGTTCATGCATTCATGGCTACAGATATTTTCAGAGTTATGGCATTTCCAGGATTTGGTTTTGCAGCTTTGCTAGCTGCAGGTACAATTTTCATTGAAAGAAAAATGCTTGCAAAATTACAATTAAGAGTTGGTCCTTTCTACTGTGGAAAATTTGAGGGTATATTACAATTAATGGGTGATGGACTAAAATTAATCTCAAAAGAAATTATCATTCCTGCAAAAGCTGACAAACCAATTTTCTGGGCGGCTCCTGTACTTTTTGTTGCAGCAGCTGCATCATTTGTAGCATTCATTCCAGTTGCTCCTGGTTGGGTTGTTGCAGATGTGGATCTGGGATTACTTGGTGTATTTGCAGTAATTGGATTCTTCCCAATCATAACTATTCTTTCAGCATGGTCTGCAAATAGTAAGTTCCCATTCATTGGAGGAATTAGAGCTTTATTCCAAATGGTATCATTTGAAATTCCACTAATCTTATCTTTGTTGGGAGTTGTAATGTTAACTGGCTCTCTTAATCTATCTGAGATTGCTGCCAGTCAATCTAGCTTCCCATGGATTGTATTTTTACCAATAGGTGCTATTGTTTTCTTTATCACCATGCTTGCTGAGCTAGAAAGAATTCCATTTGATTTACCAGAAGCTGAAAGTGAAATTGTAGCTGGATGGTTAACTGAATTATCTGGAATGATGTATGGTCTTGTTCAACTAGGAACATATCTAAAACTATATGCATTTGCAGGATTGTTTGTTGTGTTATTCTTAGGTGGTTGGAATGGTCCAATGGTTGTACCTCCGTTCCCATCAGAAATTCTTACAGATGGAATTGTAATGGGGCCAGTAACTGCAAAAATCCCTGGACTGCCATTATTCACACAAGAGATGCTTAATGGTGCACTTTGGTTTGTTCTGAAAACAGTTGCAGTAATATTTTTCATATTGTTGCCAAGAGGTGTTTTCCCAAGAATCAGAATTGATATGTTGTTGAATCTTGGTTGGACCAAACTTATTGGATTGGCATTCGTTAACATCTTTATTGCACTAGGCTTGCTTTACGCTGGAGTGCTAGGACCAGGAGGATTACAATAATGGGAACTGCAACTGGTATTATTCGTGCATTAAATTCAGGAATCAAACATCTTGCAGTAAAACGATTTACACTTCGTTATCCTGAAGAGAAACTAAAGTTTGTAGGTGATGGATATCAATTTGATCCATCTACTGGTGTTGGAATTGCAGGATTGAAGGGACGCCATATGCTATTTCATGATCACTGTACTGGCTGTCAACTATGTTCTATTGCATGTGAAGGTGTTGCTGAGGCCATTGCAATGGTCAAGGTTCCAGAAGAACAGAAACAAAACAAGAAATCAATCATGCCACAAATTGATTATGGAAAATGTGTTTTCTGTGGTCTTTGTGTCGATGCGTGTCCATTTTATGCACTTTACATGACTAATGATTACGAATTATCATCATTTTCAAAAGAAGGTCTAATCTACACTCCTGCTCAATTACAGGTAAAACCATACGTTGCACAAGACAGCGAAATACAAATCTCTGACAGAGGTGCAACTCATGGCTGATGCGGTATTTCTTGCATTAACTGTAATCACAATTGGTTCTGCAATTGCCGCTCTTGAATTAAGATCATTAATTTATGGTTCTATTGCTTTGATGGGAACTCTTGGTGGAGTTGCTGGATTTTTCTTCTTATTGGATGCACCATTTGTTGCACTGTTTCAATTAGCAGTTTATGTTGGTTCTATCGCTGTTTTAATTTTGTTTACTGTTATGTTGGTAAAAAGAGAATTGATCTTCAAAAAAATCGAAGACAAGCGAAGAAAATTTGCAGGTATAGGTTTGATGCTTGTAATCATGGTAGCCTTAGGTGCAGTGTTTTTGGATTCAGGAATTAAAACAATGACAACTGATGAACCTGCTACTAATTTTAGAGATATTGGTACTGACTTTGTAATGTATTATTGGCCTGCATTAATTTTGATGGGATTAATTTTAGCGGGTTCAGTTACTGGTGCACTAGTTTTAGCAAAACGAGAGGATGTGGAGAATGACCAGCGAGCTAATTGATTTTACACTTGTATCTGTCGCTATGCTTGGCATAGGAATTTACGGTCTTGCAGTTAAACGTAATTTTATCAGGATGCTCTTTGCAGTTGAAATTATCATTAATGCTGCAAATCTAAATCTTGTAGCCTTTGGTAGATTCTTACCTCACAGTGGTGGTCAAACCATGGCATTGTTTTCAATTGCAATCGCTGCAGCTGAAGTTGCAGTTGGATTGTCATTAATCATTGTAGCTTATCGTATGTATCAAAATGTCGATATTGCAGACTTTAGGAGTTTGAAAGGATAATGGAGTATGCGTTATTACAGGCAGTTTTCTTGCCATTACTTTTATCACCAGTAGCATACATTATTGGTAGAAAAATAGGACCAACTCCTGCAATGTGGTTTACATTTGCAATTCTATTGTACACTACAATTCTTGTAATTAATGCTGCACTATCTGGAACTGTAGAGGAGCATTATCCATGGACTGAACAGTTTGGTGAGTTTGGTTTTCTCTTAGATGGTTTAGCATCACCATTTGCAATCATCATATATGTACTATCTACAATCTTGGCACTTTACTCAAAACCATACATGATTCACAAATTCCATGAACAATTTGAAGAAGAACAAAAAATTGTACACTCTGGAACTGGACAGACTTCAATTGTTGAATCATCATCGCTTTCAAATTATGTAAATGCCAAATCTGGACTTTACTTTGCACTATATCTTGTATTTGCAATGGGAATGCTTGGAACAGTTCTTGCAACTAACTTGATTGAATTTTACATATTCTTTGAAGTCATGTTGATTCCTGGTTTCTTTTTAGTTGCTCTTTGGGGCGATGGTCCAAGAAGAAAGATTGGTTTAATGTTTTTGTTTTGGACCCATGCAGGTGCAGTAGTTTTACTATTAGGATTTTTGATGATTGGTCTGACTCTTGGTAGTTTTGATTTTGCAGATATCAAAGAATCTGAAATTCCAGCAGACATTGCAATGTATTCTGCTGTTGCTATTTCGATAGGTTTGGGAGTTAAGCTGGCAGTCTTTATGTTCCATATTTGGCTTCCATATGTCCACGGTTCAGCACCTACACCAATCAGTGCATTATTGTCTCCAGCAATGATTGGAATCGGAGCTTATGGTATTTTCAGATTAATTGTAGAATTCTTACCACTAACATTTGCAGAACTTTCCATTTGGTTCCACATCTGGGGTCTTGTCACTATGATTTATGGCGGTGCAATGGCACTGATGCAAGATGATTTGAAACGTCTACTTGCTTATTCTAGTATCAGTCAAATGGGATATCTTTTGTTTGGAATTGGTTCAATGTCTGCACTTGGTCTTACTGGTGCAGAAATGATGTATGTAACACACGGAATTGGAAAAGGCATTCTTTTCATGATGGCAGGAGTTATCATTGTTAAAGTTGGCACAAGAAGCATTTCCAAATTAGGAGGATTGGCAGGAAAGATGCCAATAACTGCAACATGTGCAGTTATTGGTGCTTTAACAATAATGGGTGTTCCTCCAACAAGTGGTTTTATGGGTGAATGGATTCTATTTTATGGTGCATTAGAAACTGCTATTGAAGAGGGATCCACACTTCGAGCAGTAACATTTGGTTTAGGTCTTGTTGCCACTGCACTTACAATGTCTTACATGCTTTGGATGTTAAAACGTGTGTTCTTTGGAAAAACTCCAGAACATTTGGAAAATGTGAAAGAAGGAAGTTGGTACATGACTGCACCCATGATGGTATTAGCAGGATTTTCAATTGTGGTTGGAATTTATCCAGACATTTTCTTGAAAACAATTATTCCATACATGAATGGAGTGTTGGGGGTTTAGATTATGGCCATTGAATCTTTAGGATTACCATTTGAAGTTGGAGCAGCAAGTGCCTGGTTAGTTTGGATTTTACCTTTTGCTGCTGCAATGATTATTCCAGGAGTTGGTAAATTATCAAAACATGCGACTGGTTATGTTGCAGTTGCATTTGCTTTGATGAGTGCATTATCTGCAGCATCTCTTCTTCCAATGGCTTTGGAGGCTCACGAAATACATGATCAAATAATGTGGATTGAGGCAATTGGTCTTAAAGCAGGTGTATTGGCAGATCCACTTTCAATAATTATGGCTAATGTGGTTGGCTGGATTTCATTCCTCATTATGATTTACAGTACTGGTTACATGAAAGGTGACAAAGACATTACAAGATTTTGGTTCTGGATGATGTTCTTTATTGGTTCAATGCAATTAATCGTATTATCTGATAATTTACTCCAAGTCTTCTTTGGTTGGGAAGGTGTGGGTCTTGCATCATATGCTTTGATTAGCTTTTGGTATCGCGATAAAAAGAAAGATCATGTTGGTGTTGAAGGACGTACAGTTCTTGGAATGTTAGATTACTATGCTCCAACACATGCCGGAATGAAGGCATTCATCATGACTAAAGTTGGTGATGTGATGATGATTGCTGGCATGCTTTTGATATTCTTGTTTGCTGGTACATTTGGATTCAAAGAATTAATGCATGAAACTGAATGGGCTACTGCAATGGCTGCTCAGGGATTATTAGTTCCTGCATTTGTTTTACTGTTCGGTGGTGCTATAGGAAAGTCAGCACAATTTCCACTAAATGAATGGCTCTTAGAAGCAATGACTGGTCCAACTGCAGTTTCTGCATTGATTCATGCAGCAACAATGGTAAAAGCAGGTGTATTCTTGGTTGCAAGAATTGGTCCACTTGTATTTGCTTTAGGTGCCGCAGGGATTATGGCTGATCAATTCTTTGAGATTGTTGCTTGGGTTGGTGCAATTACTGCATTATTACTTGCAACACAAGGTATGGTCAATAATGAAATTAAGAAAGTTCTTGCTTATTCTACTGGTTCTCAAATCGGTTACATGATGATGGCCTTGGGTGTTGCAGGACTATCTCATCAATATGTTGACGGTTATACAGCAGGATTTTTCCATTTAATTTCTCACGCAATGTTCAAGGCTTCATTATTCATGGCAGCAGGTTCATTATTACACATTGTTGGTTCTCGATTCATGAGCGATATGGGTGGATTGAGAAAACATATGAAGAAAACTTATGCGTTCATGTGGGCCGCAGGTCTTGGTCTAATGGGTGCACCATTCATCACAACAGGTTTCTGGAGTAAGGATGCAATATTTGCTGCAGTCTATACATCTGGAAATGAGTGGGCTTTACCACTTTATGTAATTGCTGTACTAACTGCAGTTATCACTGCATTTTATACAACAAGAATGATTGGATTGGTCTTCTTTGGAAAGAAGAGCAAACACATCGAAAAGATGGAAGAAGAAGGACATCACATTCATGAAGCATCGTTATCTATGTGGGTTCCATATGGTATTCTCGCAGTACTTACAATTGGTATTGGACTTATTGGATTGTCTACTGAAGAAGGATTACATCATTTGTTTACTGAATATCTTGAACATTCATTTGGTATTCATACTGAGCATGCAGCAGCTGAAGCATCAATCTTACCGGAATTCTTACAAGGACTCAATCCAGTTGCACTTGGTTCATCATTAGTAGCATTTGCTACAGGTATTGGACTTGGTTATATCTTCTATATTGGAAGATGGGTAGATCCTGTGAAATTTATTAATTCAAATATCTTCTTTTACTCAATTCACAAAGTCATCTTAAACAGATGGTATCTAAATGCCATAATCTATTGGTGTTTTGTAGTGGCGCCACTATGGTTGGCAAGAGGAGTATTTCGATACTTTGAAAAGACCGCTATCGATTACGGTATGAATGCTGGAGTCCAAAAAGCGGTCGGATGGAGTGCTAGAGTCATTCAAGGAACTCAATCTGGTGTTTCACAATCATATTTGTTCGTATTTGGAGCAGGATTACTATTCGTAGTTCTGATATTATTGATATAGGAGAATGATGAAATGTTAGAAATTACTTCAACTCCATTGGTATTAATTGCAATTTTAGGAACTGTAGGAATTCTTCTTCCAATAATTAGTATTGCAAGAAAAGAACAAGGTTCAAATTCATTTTATGCTGTAATTGCATTTGCAGCACTAATTGTATCGATGGGTTATGTTGGATACCAGTTCATCAATGACAATATCGCAGCATCTGCTCTTTTCTCTGACGATGTGATAGTTGATGATGCATTTGGTGGATTCTTTGCAATCGCAATGTTGATTGTTGCAATTTTCACCACTGTTGGCTCTTTCAACTATATGAGAAAACATAATTCTCCTGCTGTTTACTATTCGTTAATTTTACTTGCAACTATTGGTATGGTTCTAGTTGCATATTCTACAGACCTGGTAATGTTATTTGTTGCATGGGAGCTCATGAGTATTCCAACATACATTTTAGTTGGCTATATGAAAAAGAATCCAAGCTCAAATGAGGCTGCTCTGAAATATTTCTTGTTTGGTGCGTTGTCATCTGCAATTATTGTTTATGGAATTTCAATTTCTTATGGATTGACAGGTTCTACAAATATTGGAGAAGTAATTCAAGGTTATTCCACACTTGATCCCTCACTGCTACCTCTTGCACTACTTTCTGTAGGTATGTTCATTGCAGGATTTGGATTCAAAATGGGACTCGTACCATTTCATCAATGGCTTCCAGATACCTATGACGGAGCTCCTCCAACAATCACTGCATTATTAGCTGCTGCAACAAAGAAGGCTGGATTTGCTGCAACAATTAGAATTGTCGTTCTTGGAATGGTGGTTCTTAATCTTGATTGGACATTAGCTCTTGGGATTATTGCAGTAATGACTATGACTATTGGAAATGTTGCCGCAATCATGCAAAAGAGCATCTCTCGTATGTTGGCATATTCAAGTATTGCCCATGCTGGATACATTTTGATTGGACTTGCAGTTGCACCACACAGTTCTCTTGGATTACAAGGTTCTTTGTATCAGATTATGAATCACGCAGTAATGAAAGGTGCTGCATTTATTGCAATTGCAGGTATTGTTACAACACTAGCTGTAACTCATATTGATAAACTCAAAGGATTGGGAAGAAGAATGCCTATCACTGCATTAGGTTTAGTAATTGCACTCTTTGCCTTAGCTGGTGTACCGCCACTTTCAGGATTCTGGAGCAAATTAATGTTATTTGGTAGTGCATTAGATGCAAGTTCTACATTATGGTGGGCCCCATGGCTTGCAATTGCGGGTGTGCTTAACAGTGCACTATCTCTTGCTTATTATGGTTGGCTTACAAGAAAGATGTACTTTGAGGGAGAAACTGAAAAGAGAATTGCAGAACCAAAATCTATTATTGCTGTAATGATTTTTTCAACAATATTCTTGGTAGGATTTGGTGTATACCCAGAACCACTGCTTAAATTTGTAGAATTTGCAACACCTGTAATTAGTTTAGGCCTTATGCCTTAAACGAAGTAAATCTAATTAAATTATCTAGATTCATCTTTGCGTCGTTATCTGGAATCTTTCTCAAACCAGCTCTTGCTTTTTCTGAATATTCTTTTAACAACTCTTCCATTTTATTGAAAACATCTCTTGGATCGGAGCTTTTCTTGATTAGTAGATTGAATAATTTATCTTCATTTTTCCAATCTAACAAATCATCTCTAATTTGATATGCTATTCCGATGTTTTTTCCATATTCAGTTAGTGCTTCAATTTGTTCTTCTGTTCCATTTGCAATAATTGCTCCTGTTCTAGCTGCAACCTCAAATGCTGTAGCTGTTTTGTATTCAATCACTTTAAGATAATCATCAAATGTTACATCTTCGCTAGTCTCTAATCTATTTTCGATCATCTCTCCTTCACTCATAAGCATCGCAGTAGTGGCCAAATCTTTTGTTATTCTGGCATTGTCTAATCTTGATGATATAGCGAGAATTAATCCTAAAACAAAATCCCCAGTAAGCACACTTGTGTTGTATCCATATTTGATATGGAATGGATCCTTTTGTCTTCTCATTGTTTCATTATCAATAATGTCATCATGTATGATTGATTCCATGTGTAGAAATTCGATTGCACATGATGCTGCAAGTACATTTTCATCAATTTTACCCACACTCTCAGCCGATAAATTCAAAATAATAGGTCTAATTCGTTTGCCTCCATCTAAAGAATATTTCAATGGTTCAATAAATTCGGATTCTGAATATATGGCAAGCTCGTTTTCTAAAGCTTGATCTATTCTTGCAATATACTTTCCATATGTTTCAAGTAAAGGATTTATCTCGATATTTTTCCTGTCCAAGATGAGCCTGATCAAAAAACTTTTCCATTAGTAAATAAATCTTGGTGCTCCAGCCGGGATTTTCATCGTTTGATTTTGAACCCGGGATCACTGCCTTGAAAGGGCAGTATGCTTGACCGGTCTACACCACTGGAACCCATGAAAATTCTGTATTTTGACCATAAAATCTTTTGTAAACCACAAAGATTTTTTTATTGGCGATATTGGAGATGATTCATGAGTATAATAAAAAAAATTGATGAAATGATTGAAGAAAGAAGTTTACTAAAACATCCATTTTACCAAATGTGGTCTGATGGAAAATTAACACAGGAATCTCTTGCAGGTTATTCTAAAGAATATTTTCAACTTGTCAAAGCAGTTCCATCTTTCATGACTCCTATTATTGAAAAGTCCCATGATTCTGTAGTTGATGAATTAGTTGAAAATCAACGAGAAGAGTCCGAACATGTTAAATCATGGATTACTTTTGCTGGTGAACTTGGAATTTCTGAGGATGAACTCATTTCATATTCTGGAACATCCAAAACTTGTAAAGCAGTATCTGATCTGAATGTGTTGATGAACACATTTGATGGTGGAGCATGTGCTATGTATGCTTTTGAAAAAGAAATTCCAAAAATTAGCCAAACAAAACTTGATGGGTTGGCAGAATTTTATGGAATGACAAGCAATGCTGCTACTGAATATTTCAAACTTCATACAGAAGCTGACATAAGACATGCCGCATCCTGGAGAAACATACTGGAGAAATCTTCAGTAGACTCAAACAACTTGATAGAAATTGCAGACAAGTCTATCTCTGCACAAAACTTGTTGCTTGATAGCTGCTATGAAGAATATTGTTAATCTCATAACATTTTAAACCTGAGAAAAAATTCAATTGTTTAGGGCCCGTAACTCAGCTTGGTAGAGTAACCGGCTCATAACCGGTGAGCCAAGGGATCGAAGCCCTTCGGGCCCATTATTTTCCATTAGTTTTAAAATGAGCCAATACAAAATTATCTGGCTGCAATGAAGAATCAGAGTTATATCTGAATTGATGATTGGAAGGCATTTGTCTGAGCTGCCAATAATCACTTGCCGATTTGTTTTTTCACTTTTTCTAAAATAGTCACATCGATAAGACTCTGTTCGTACAGTATCTCTGTTATTTGTAAAATATTTAGAATTGAATGCATTTTAACTCCTAATTCTAACAATGCATTGTCTGCTCCCTCCATTCTGTTTACTATAACATATGCATCTTCTATGAAAATATTTACTTCTTTTAATGATTTTATTGCATTTACTACAGAACCTCCTGTAGTTGCAACATCGTCTATCATCACTACTTTCATTCCGTCGTGAATCTTCCCTTCTACTGATTTTGATGTTCCGTACTCTTTTGGTTTGCTTCTAACATAGATTAGAGGTTTGACTATTTCAATTGCCAAAGCTGATGCGATTACTAAACCTCCTGTTGGTACTGAAACAATAGAATCAAACTTGTCCAATCCAACCTCTTGTGTAATCTCATTTTCAAGATATTTTACCATTTTTCTAAATTCATGAGGATAGCTAGGAACTAATCTTAAATCTACATAATATGAGCTCTTTTTCCCACTGGCCAATGTAAAATCTCCAAATTTTATAATGCCATTTTTGTGCAAAAATGTTGCAAACTCTTTCACAAACTCCATACCAAAGTTAACTACACTGGATTTATTTTGGTTTGTATTGTGTAGTAATTATGCCTGAAATCTGGTTAAATTATGGTATTACTGATGTTGTTTTGGATATAAAGGCAGAAAATTTAGAGCAAAAAATTGATTCTGATGGCAAAATCTTGGAAGATGTACAAATCAATGATAAACTAAATACCCTTGACTTGTCAAAACCTATGGAACTTGTAGTTTTACATAATTCAAAATCTATTCAAAAAATTATTGCTTCACTATTTACTTTATGTGAACAAAAATCAAAACCATTCCCAAAAATTCTAGCTGAGAAAAGAATTCTAAATTTGGTAAAATCGGGTTTACCTGAAGGTAGTTCAATTAATGAATTTGATGATGTTGAATTTTCAAATGCTAATCTTGTATTTATGGGTGAAATGGAGTTTAATGGATTATTTGGTTATGAGACTATTTCTACACGTCTAATCAAAAAATTTGGTCATGAATCCATGTTGTCTGCATATGCAAAAAGATCAGGTAATCTTCCTGTATCAGGTCAATACCCAGAAAGCTTAACAGAAGCAAAAAAATTTACAGATAATTTTGAAATTCAAGGAATTGAAATCATTGCAAATTCTGAAGGAATAATGGATTTCACAATTGGGCATCCTTCAGAAACTATTTCATCTACAAAATTTTTAGAATCTAACTCTATCAAAGATGTTGGTAGACATAAAACAATGGTAATTAGTACCGGTAAAGACGCAAGCAATGATAATCTTGGAACTTCGCTTTCATCGCTTTGGAATTGTTCTAATGCAATTCAAAAAGATGGTCTTGCAATTTTAGTAGCTGAATGTAAGGGTGGATTAGGCTCTGATGCACTACAACAGTACATTGAAGATAGACTAAGTTTGGAGCAACTACGAAATCCTACAAAATATGTTAGTGGAATGGAAGATTTGCTTTTTCTATCAGAAATACAAAAGAATTTTCAAATTGCGCTAGTATCTATTATGCCTGAATTTTATGCCAAAAAACTTAACATGATATCTATGCAAGGCATAAAATATTCTATGGATTATATTCTTAAAACACAAGGAGCAAGACAAAAAGTTGCAGTAGTTACAGATGGCGCAAGACTTTTGTTAAGATAAAAGACTAGGCAAAAAATTTGCTGGTAATGGTGCACATAGAATTGCTAATCCAACAATTCCAATGTATGATAGTTTTCTTTTTCTTGAAAGTGGAGACACATCATCTAGTGGAGATGCACTAGGATTCTTTGAACTCATAATAAGAATTAAAATCGCCATTGGCCAATAGTTTAGCAAAACAAGAATTCCTATACTTCCAAATGTTGCATATCTGTGTAGTTTTGGACCCATTAATGTTCTTGCCATATGTCCACCATCTAATTGCCATGCTGGAAGTAAATTCAAAAATGTAATTAAAAATCCAATCCAAGCTGCAAACATAAATGGTGTCATAAGTATAACTTGTCCAAACAATTCTCCTTTACCAAACATTGCTAAACTTGCAGTCATTAGTAATGGTTCTCCAAGACTCCAATCACTTAATCTGGATTGAGCAAACAATTCATCTGCAATTACCTGATCTAGTACGGGAGCTGTATATGCTCCATAAATTGACACTATGATTGCAACTATTAATCCTGCAATAGGACCTGCTATAGCAACGTCATACAAAATTTCTCGATTGATTGTTAACCCTCTTGATTGGATAAATGCACCAAATGTTGGAATTCCATACACAGGTATGCCTGGTAGGAAATATGGCCAAGTAGTTTTTAGTCTGTGTATTTTTGCGGCAACTATGTGACCTAACTCATGAATTCCTAAAATTCCAATCACTGATAATGTGTAAAAGGCTGCCGTTTCTAGGGGCTCTCCAATATCTACAATAGAATTTGTAAATGATGTTCTGTAATACCCATCAAACATCACAAAACCGATGACAACTGCAAATAATATTCGAGGAGTCCATGCTGATTTCATTATTTTACCTTGTTTTCTAAGGGCAAATTTTTGAACAATTACAAATATCCCGTCATCTGTTTCTTCTAATTTACAAGCGTAACTCATATCTTCTAATTTTCTTGCTAGCCCTTCAAATTTTGATTTGAAATCGCTATCTTCTATTTTAAATTCTAAAGAAAATTCTTCCTTTGTAAAATCACTGACTAGAAATATAGAATTCACTAATGAAATAATTTCTTCTTGTGAAGGTTCTTCCATCTCTTTAAGGCTTGATTTTTCCATTAAATGGTCTTTTGGTTTAAAATTAAATATTGATGCTTCTAATACTAAACCATGCAAGTTATCCTTAGACAACTAGGTAATTGTAACATTAGACGAGCAGAGCCAAGCGATCTAATCTCAATTATGGAAATTAACCTGAAAACTCTTCCCGAGCACTATTCAGATTATTTCTATGAAAGTTTACTTGCAGAACTTCCTGAAGCTTTCATAGTTGCCGAAATTGGAGGAAAACCTGTTGGATATATTATGTGTAAAACTGAATTTGGTTTCTCAAATTTTAAGAAATTAGGTTTTGTAAAAAAAGGACATGTTGTGTCTATAGCTGTACTTGAAGAACATAGAAAGAAAGGTATTGGAAATGTACTTGTTGAAGAATCCGTTAATGGTGTCAACTTGAGAAAATGCGATGAATTCTATTTGGAAGTGAGATGCAGTAATAATGAGGCTGTAAGATTATATGAAAAATTAGGGTTTGTAATTAGACAACAATTAAACGCCTATTATAGAGATGGTGAAGATGCATATCTTATGGCCATTGAATTAAATTAGTTCAAAGCAATAAATAACTCACAAAAAATTCTTCGCCATGGATAAACGAAAGGGAATGGGAATTACCATTTTTGTACTTTGTATTGGTGGTTTTTTTCTCTATGCATACTTGTTGATGTTATCTGAATGGAGTCCAATTGTATTACAATTATCTGTACTAATGATTGCTGGAGGAATTTTAGGAGTTATCGCATGGATTGGATATGTTATGGCAACAACAAAATCTTCTACTGCATCTGTTACCTCAGACGACTAATCTATTTGAAAATTTTTACATCTACAACTGTTTGGTAGTATCTAGGACCTACTGCTCTTACAATTTTTGATTTTAATATTTCTGATTGTACCGGAGTGATTTTAAGATAGTGCTCTTCTGAAAGTTTTCCTGCATCTGATTTTTTATCTGCATGAATGTGTGAATAATAATGAATAATTCCACCATTCTTGGTTGTGTTAATTGCAGATTGTAAAAATTCATCTGATCTTTCAGGCAGCAACATCAATGTTCTATCTGATTTATCGATTAATTGATTTTTGATAATTTCTGATGCATCTCCGTTTATTGAAATCACTTCACCAATCATCTTGTTTAATCCAATATTTTTCTCACACAGCTTTGAAGCCACTGGATTAATGTCAATGCTGTATACCGTACATTTTTTCTTTTTTGCAGCCATTATGGAAAACATTCCAATTCCTGCAAACATGTTAGTGACTGTTTCACCATTTTGAATCAAATTGGCAATCCTTTCTCTCTCTGTAGAAAGCCTAGGTGAAAAAAATGCATTTTTGACATCAACTGTAAATTTACAGCCGAATTCTTTGTATTCTGTTTCTGTATTGTCCTCTCCTGCAAGGATCTCCAGATCTCTTGTACGAAAATCTCCCTCAACAGATGACGTTTGATAGAATACACTCCTAGCAATTTTTACCTGATCCAATAATGATTGACCAATAATCTTTTTCTTAGATAACAATGATTCTGGAATTCTTACTATGATAATATCTCCTATCTGATCAAATGCTGAAATTAACTCATCACTTTCTTTTACAGTAAGCACATCTTCTAGCACTTTTTTTAACATCCGAGTCAATGCTTGTAATAGAAATTTCCAGATGTTTTTTGATCCTTGTCTAATCTACTATCTATCTTGTTTACTCGAGGTCTAAGACTTCTTTCATCTCTTCTAAATGACATGTCTAGTGATTTTAGAAATCTATTCATGGCCTCTGCTTTTTTCATGGGTGCAGTAGCTATACCTTTTACTCCTGATTCTCCTTCAAAAATGATCATTGTATCTGAAACTAAATCCATTAATTGCAAATCATGATCAATGATTATTGCAGACTTTCCAAAAGAACGAACAAATTTTTGTATGAATTTTGCAACAGCTATTCTATCTTCTACGTCCAAAAATGCTGATGGTTCATCTAATGCATACAGATCAACTTTTTGCAATAGACATGATGCTACAGCAATTTTTTGTAATTCTCCTCCAGAAAGATTTTTGATGGACTTATTGTATAGTTTTTTAATTTTTAATGGTTCTAGTATCTGTTCTTCTTCCATACTTCCTTCAATTTGATTACCATTTGCTTTGTCTAATACTGAAATGACTTCTACATCGATATCATTTTGAAGATATTGTGGTTTGTATGCTATTTTGATTTTCTTGTCAATCTCTCCAGAATCTGGTTTTTCTACACCTGCAATCATTTTCATCATTGTTGTTTTACCAAGAGCATTAGCTCCCATTACGCCTACAACCTCTCCTTTTCTTATTTGACCCGACTCAATTGTAACAGAAAATGAAGGATATTTTTTAACTAGTTTTGGATATTTGACAATCGTATTCCCTTCTTCAAAAATATCTGTCGTTGATGACGATACATCAAAAGAAAATTTCTTGTCTCTAAACCTAACATTTTCATTTGGTAAATATCCATCAAGAAATACATTAATTCCAACTTTTGTAGATAGTATAGTTGAAACAATGCCATAAGCTGATGGTTCTCCATACAATACTTCAATATAGTCACTTAGAAAATCAAGTAATGTTAAATCATGCTCTACAACCATGACGCTTTTTCCATTTCTCGCTAAAC
Organism: Candidatus Nitrosopumilus sp.; assembly: GCF_040878665.1. Taxonomy (GTDB): domain Archaea; phylum Thermoproteota; class Nitrososphaeria; order Nitrososphaerales; family Nitrosopumilaceae; genus Nitrosopumilus. The sequence goes on from NZ_JBBDLU010000006.1 coordinate 69,295, forward strand.
TTTGAATCACACGAGCTACACCTGTTCTTTGAAAAACATCATTGTATGATGATGGTTCATCAAAAAAATAAAATTCTGCATCTTTTGACGCAGCGGCAGCTACAGCAATTCTTTGCAATTCTCCACCACTTAATTCATTCAAACTCTGTTCTAGAGAATTTTCTAATCCTAATTCTTTGATTAATTCTCTTGACACACCACGTTCGTCATATTTGTCAAGAAGTTCTTTTCCTGTTCCGTTAAATGCTTGTGCAATGTGATGAACTTGTTGAGGTTTTATTGATGCACGAATTTGCTTTTGTTCAATTTTTTCAAAATGTTGTTTAAGCTCTGTTCCACTGTAATGTTTTAAAATCTCATCCCACTCTGGTGGATTTTCATATCTTCCTAAGTTGGGTTTTAAATTTCCAGATAGTATGTTTACTACTGTACTTTTCCCCATTCCATTTCTTCCCAACAATCCTACAACTTCTCCTTTTTTTGGTGTAGGTAATTTGTAGAGCCTAAATGAATTTACTCCATATTGATGAATTTTATCAGTAGCTAATTCACTTGCAAGATTTACTATTGTTATGGCATCAAATGGACATACTTTGACACATATTCCACAACCATTACAAATATTCTCGTCGATCTGTGCTTTCTTTGATTCCTCATTTATGATAACACATTCTGCTCCTGATTTGTTTACTGGGCAGTATTTTATGCACTCCAAGCCACATTTTTGTGGTTGACATAGATCTTGATCTAATACAGCTACCCTATGTGTCATATTATAGTCGGGTATTTTCTTTGCTTTATACCTATTTTGAATCCTCTTCTGAATCTGGCGTTACGTTAATAGATGAGAATTTAACATTAATTTTCAAGCCGGCCATAGCGTTAGGGTGCGACCCAATCCCTTTCCGAACTTGGAAGTCAAACCTGACGTCGCTGTTGTGCTACTAAGATGCGAGAGCTCTTGGGAAGCAACAGTGCTGGCATTTTCTAATTTACAATCAATGTTTTAATATCGAATTAGTTGGATTGCTGTGAATTAAATGCCAAATTGTAGTGTTTGTGGAGAAATATGTGATAATGATATCAGATTACTAAATCACATGATGGATAAACATGGATGGAGAAATCCCAATGTTGGTACACCTGACAGAAATAGTAGAGGCTATTGATTCTATAAATTTTGTAAATAATCTAAAATTAGTCTTACACCAAAACCTGTTGCACCTTTTGGGTTATACGATTTTTCTTTTGTTGCACCCTGTATCCATGCAACTCCTGCAATATCGATATGTGTCCATGGTGTTTTTTCAACTGCATTTTTTAAAAATGCTGCAGCAGTGATAGTTCCTGCAGCTCTTCCAATACCTACATTTTTCATGTCTGCAACATCTGATTTTATCATGTCCATATAGTCTTGATTTAATGGAAGCTCCCATACTTGTTCAGTGGTTCTTTTAGAAGATTCATTGATTCTTTTTGTTAGTTTATCATCGTTTGATACAATTGCTGCTATATTAGTACCGAGTGCTACAATACATGCACCTGTGAGAGTTGCAAAATCAATAATAGCTTTTGGAGTATATTGTTTTTCTCCATATGCCAGCGCATCAGCCAGAATCAATCTACCTTCTGCATCTGTATTTAGGATCTCTGCAGTTTTTCCACTATACAATTTTATGATATCTCCCGGTCTGTATGATTCACCACTTGGCATATTTTCAACTGAAGGAATAATGCCAACAACATTGATGGGCAGTTTCAATTCTGAAACTGCCTTCATTATTCCAAGAACTGTACATCCTCCACACTTGTCAAATTTCATTTCGTCCATTTTATCTCCTGGTTTTAAAGAAATTCCACCTGTGTCAAATGTTACAGCTTTTCCTACTAACACAACAGGTTTTTCATTTCTAGGTCCATGAGTGTGTTCTAAAACAATTAACTTTGGTTCATTTTTACTTCCTTGTCCTACTGCTGAAATCCCTCCGAAACCTTTCTTTTTTAATTCCGGTTCTGAAATAACATGACATTTCATTTTATTTTTTTTTGAAATCATTTTTGCAAAATTTGCCAATGTTGTGGGAGTACATTCGTTTGGAGGTAAATTGGCAATACTTTTGGTGAATATTGCACCCTCTGATACAATCTCAGCTGTTTTGATAGCGTGTAAAATTCTACTTGATTTAGAAACTATTATTGTTAAATCTGGTGACTTTTCTGCTTTTTCTGCTTTAAATTTGTCAAATTTGTATAGTGACATTTTACAACCTTCAATGATTTGTGTAACTGAAGAAATTGAATCCATTACAAAACTTGGAGGTGTGATAATTGAAAATTCTTTTAATTTTAATTCTCTTGATTTTTGTGCAATTTTACCTGAAACATGTCTGATGGTGTCATTTGTCAAATTTTCTTTTTTACCTATTCCTGCAAGTAGAATTCTTTGAGCAGGGTTTTTTCCTGGCATTGGAATTAAGCTTATTCTTCCCAATTTTCCTTCCATGTCTTTTAAAGATTGATTAATTGCAGAAGTTGTTTTAGCATCGTATTTACCTAATCCTAAAATATTGTTAGAATTCTCTAACACAAATCCACATAGGAGACTAGTCTTTATTTTTACAGAATTTTCAGTTCTAATCTTCATAATTTATTCTGTTTTTTGCTGTGATATTTAGATTTGCTAAAAATCTATTTTTTTACTATTTATGAATAAACTTGCTGATCTTACAAATACTGCTTTGACTGCTTTACACTCCTGTTTACATTCATCATCTGATTTGATAATTGTTGGCACTTTGGTATTTTTAGTTATCATTGTTTTTATTAATGGATATAGTGCTGCTCTTCCACCATAAGCTCTTTTTTTACTAATGAACCAAAACATTTCAAGAGCCGATTCATCTAAAATCTCATTTCTTATCTTTTTTCCAAATTCTGAATAATGTCCTACTATCATGATTTTACCTCTAGCAAAAAAACTAACATATTTTGCAAATTTTGTACACAAGTAACATTGATTATCAAATAACATGATTGGGATATTTTCTTCCACTTTCATAATATTACAAAGTATGGATCGCATTAAAATTTTGCAGAAGTAGATTTTTATTCAATTTCTAAGAATAACGATCGAGATGGGGCTTAATTATTATCAAATTAAGAAGAATATTCTTAGATCTAGAAAATTAGTGATTAAAGGTACAAATGCTGCAGGCTCTGGTCATCCCGGTGGTTCTTTTTCTATGGCAGAAATTCTTGGTTGTTTGTTTAACAAATATTTGAAATTTGATCCTAAAAATCCTCAATGGGAAGATAGGGATCGTTTGGTTTTATCAAAAGGTCATGCAGCACCCGGACTGTTTTCTAATATGGCAGTTGCTGGTTATTTCCCTGAATCTGATATTGAAACTCTACGAAAATTTGGCAGTAAACTTCAGGGACATCCTGATCTCAAATGTCCTGGTGTAGAATTCTGTGGAGGTTCTTTAGGTACTGGATTATCTTATTCTGTTGGAATTGCACTGGCTGCAAAACTTGACTCTAAAAATCATCATGTTTACACAATTATTGGAGATGGAGAGTCTGATGAAGGCCAAATTTGGGAAGCTGCCATGACTGCTGCAAAATACAAAGTTGATAATCTCACTGCGTTTCTTGATAGAAATTTTATCCAACAAGATTCTTACACTGAAAAAGTCATGCCCCTTGATGAAAAATTGGAAGGAGATGATCTTTCTGAAATGTGGAAAGATGCATCACGTTGGAAAACAGGTGATAAATGGAGATCTTTTGGTTGGAATGTAATTGAAATCGATGGACACAGAATTGAACAAATCGATGCTGCCATTGCAAAAGCAAACGCAACAAAAGGAGTCCCAACCATGATAATTGCTAGAACAATTAAAGGAAAATCTGTAGAACATATGGAAGATAATCCTCAATGGCATGGAAAAGCTCCTGATTCTGATGTGGTTCCAATAATTAATCTTGAATTAGATTCACAATTTATGATTGCACCATCAATCATTGCAGGAGATATGACAAATTTAGAAAATGAAATTAAGCGATGTGTAACTGGCAGAGCAGATTATATCCATCTTGATGTCATGGATGGTCAATTTGTTCCAACAAAAACATTTGATCATAATAAAATCAAAGAGCTAAGACCACTTACAGTAATTCCATTTGATACACATCTGATGATTAATGACCCTGTGAAATATGTCAAAAACTATGTTGATGCTGGTAGTGATATAATTACAGTTCATGCTGAAGTAACAGATGAATCTAGCTTTGGAGAAATTCATGACATATTAAAACAAAATCAAGTTGGTGTTGGTTTTTCAATTAATCCTGACACTGAATTACCTGAATGGTCTTACAAATTCCTTCATTCACTTGATCAACTAATTGTTATGTCTGTAATGCCTGGAAAATCCGGTCAAAAATACATTGAAGAAACACATACAAAAATGGCAAGATTAAATTCTATATTAAAAGAACATAATTTTTCAGGCTATATTGAGGCTGATGGGGGTGTTAATCTCGAAAATATAGGATCCATATTTGCTGATGGTGCGCGTGCTTTTGTTGGAGGCGGTGCAATTATTGGTCAGCAAGATGTTCGAGATGCAATTAGATCTTTTAGATCTGAGGTTTTAATATCAAGAAGGTATGGATTACTTGCAAAAGCAAACGAACTTGGTGGAAGTGATTTAGTAAACAAATGGATTGGCTTACACATTATTGGTGAAAAGAAAGAACAAATTAGAAAAATTGCACAGGAGGCTGGATACATTTGAATGAACCAGTAATGACTGATATGCGTTCGGAATATTCTAAATCTTTAGTTCAATTAGGAAAAGAAAATCCAAATATTGTTGTTTTAGGTGCGGATACAACTGATTCACTAAAAATTTCTGCATTTGGAAAAGAATTTCCTGATAGATTTTTCAATGTTGGTATTGCTGAAGCTAATCTTGTCACAATGTCTGCTGGATTAGCTATATCTGGAAAAATTTCTTTTGCTAGTACTTATGCTATATTTTTACCAGGTAGAGCAGTTGATCAAATTCGAAACAATATTGCATATCCATCACCTCCTGGGAAAAAAGGCCTCAATGTGAAATTAGTTACATCTCACGGCGGTTTGTCAGTAGGTCCTGATGGAGGTTCACACCAACAAATTGAAGATATTGCTATAATGAGAGTCATACCTAATTTTCGAGTCTTTATCCCTGCAGATACTATTGCAGTTTCAAATTTGACTAGACTAATGGCTAGAGAGTATGGCCCATTTTACATGAGAATGGCAAGATCTACCACTCCTCTTGTTCACTCTGATTCTCAAGAATTTCAAATTGGAAAAGGAATTGTACTAAGAGATGGTTCAGATTGTACTATTGCTGCATGTGGTATTACTGTTAGACTAGCTTTAGAAGCTGCTGAATCATTACAACAAGAAGGAATCTCTTGTAGAGTTTTAGATATGTTTTCCATTAAACCAATAGATAATGAAATTTTAGAAAAAGCAGCTAGAGAAACTGGTTGTATTGTTACAACTGAAGAACATAACATCATAGGTGGAATGGGTTCTGCTGTAGCAGAATCTGTTTCTGAATCTTATCCAGTACCTATTAAGAGAATTGGAGCCCAAGATATGTTTGGTGAATCTGCACGTGACAATGAAATTCCATTACTATTGGAGAAACATGGAATAACATCTTTTAATATGGCAAAACAAGTTAAAGAAATCAGGCGCAAAAAAATATGAAGATTTTTCTTGATACTGCTAATCTTGAATCTATTAGAAAATTCAATGATATGGGCTTGTTAGATGGAATCACAACCAATCCCTCACTAATGTCAAAAGAAGGTGGTAATCCAAAAGATGCCATGGAAGAGATTACAAAAATTATCAAAGGTGATGTGAGCTTAGAAGTTGTTAGTACTGAATATTCTGGAATGATAGAAGAGGGAAAACGTCTTCGTCAATACGGAAAAAATGTTGTAGTTAAAGTTCCTATGACTCCTGATGGTCTAAAAGCATGTAAGTCATTATCTTCTGAGGGAATTCCTGTTAATGTAACTTTGATCTTTTCTGCAAATCAAGCTTTACTTGCTGCAAAATCTGGTGCAAAATATGTTAGTCCATTTATTGGAAGGTTAGATGATATTGGTCAAGATGGTATGCATCTAATTAAAGAAATCAAAGAAATTTTTTCCAATTATGATTTTGGAACTCAAATTCTTGTTGCAAGCGTTCGTCACCCAATACATGTAATCGATGCTGCAAAAATTGGAGCTGATGTTGTCACGTTACCACCTGCAGTTTTAGATAAAATGTTGGAACACCCATTAACAAAAATTGGATTAGAAAATTTCTTGAAAGATTGGGAAAAACTTAAAGCTGGAAATCCTGATATTAAAATATAACATTCACTATAAATAAAATTATAAAAATTAAAAATTAAGGTTTTGCTATCCTGAACCTTTGTTTGTACTCTTTCTTGAACTAGTTCCTCTACCTGTACTTCTAGTCATTCCTTCAGTTGAAGGTCTTTCTTTAGGTTCAGGCATATCTCCTAATCTTCTTGAACCAGTTCCGCGGCCAGTGTGAACCATTCTATTTGCTGTTGCTTTTTTTCTTGCTTCTTGGATCTTTCTGAATTCATCGCCAGACCATTTTGAAGCATCTTCGTCAACTTCAATAGTTCCTGTACCCCTGCCTGTTCTAATTCTAATTTTCCCCATACTTTAGATTAAATCCTCTGGTATTTATCTAAGCTCATTCTTGTCCAAGAAAATGATATTTTATATCTTAAATTGAAAATTTTATAAAAAATCTAGCATTTCTTAAAAATCTTAATCAAAACAATCTTAATTGATTTTCAAGTGTTATGATTAAATGAAAAACTTTCTCTATTTTATACTTCCAATAATTGCATTTACGTTGATATTATTGAATGCATTTTTTGGACATTTGATCTTTAGTTCTCCATATGATCAGGCCATTAACAAATATTCTATCTATATTCATATGCAAGAAGAATGGAACAGCTATCCTGGAAATATCATTTTTGATGTAACAAATGTTTGGTTTAATCCAAATTCTGATAAAAATATCTATTCTGCAGATCCTTCTGATATTTCCACTCTTACAAATTACAATTCAAATCAATTACAATATCAGAATGATAAACCGTATGTACAACTACAACATGAATTTAGTGCTTGTGAATCAAGCTGGAAACCAATGCTGTATAGATATGTAATTGATACAATTCGCAATAAAATTGAACTATTTCAGGGAACTCAATTAAATGATGATCCATACGTTTCAATTTTTCCTAATATTTCTGTAGGAAAACAAATTGCAGTGGAATCATATGCTCAATTCATTCCTATATGTACATACAAAGAGAATACATCATACGAGTATTCTATATCAATCAACGATGAAGATGCATGGTTTGATGTCTATTTTGTACATTCTCAAAAACAGTTTGAGAATTATCTAAATTCTGATACTTTTCATTATTATATTTCAGAAGGTTGTTCTGCTCATAATTATCAAAGTTTTAGTAGTGTTTGCAGTAATGTTGGAACTAATTCTGGACTCTTAATCATACTGCCTGATAACTTGAATCAATCTTTAACCAAAGTCCGTGTAACTCTTCATGAAATTGAATGATTACTATCTCTCAATCACTAATCCAACCTAGTTTCTTGAAATAAGCAAACATCATAATTGCAGGTATTGCTGATGCAATGATAATTATGATAAAAACTGTATATGGCCCAAGAATAAGTGAATTATTTCCAATCCCACCTGGTAAATTTACATTCATTCCGTAAAATGTTCCTATCACTGTAGATGGAATTGCTAATGTAAAGATTATAGTCAATACTGCAAGTACTTTGTTTGTTTTTTCAGTGCTTAATACAAAATCTGTGTCTTTGTAAATTTCCATAGTCTCTCTTGATTCCTCTAATGTTTCTATTACTTTGTCAATGTGATCAATTACATCATCATAGTACAATACAAGCTCTTCATCTTCAGAAAACTTTTTGACATTTCTTGCAATTTCTGCTACAAATTTCTTTAATGGATTTACAATTCTTCTTAATCTGTTAATTTCTCTTCTGAGCAATGCTATACTTCTTGCAACTGATTTTGTTTCATCAAATACTCCATCTTCTATTTCATCTAGATTTGCAATTATTTTTCTTGATGTATGTAATAGATCATCTACTAACACATCGATGATTTCATGAAGTAAAAGTCCAGATGATTTTCCAAGCAATCTTTCTTTTCTGTGTTGGTCTGAATCTGTCTTGCATATATTTACTAATTCTACTAAAGGACCAAGATCACCTTGATGTACTGTAACTAGAAAATCTTTACCTACAAATATGGATAATTGGCTGTTTTTTGATATTCCAGTTTTCTGTACTAATGGCGGGAATTGTAAAATTACAAAGAAATGATCATCATAACTATCTAATTTTGGAAGCTCAAATTTTGTCATACAGTCTTCTATGTTTAATGCATTGAAATGGTATTTTTCAGCTAATTTTTCAATATTGCTTCTATCTGGATTCTGTAAATCTATCCACACAAATTTTTCCCCTTGTATGGTCTCTATCTTATTTTCAATAGTGTCCTCTTCTGATTTTTTATGCGAACGCAATCTATTGGCAATGAACCCTTTTTTCAAGTTGAAACATACCCTAATTCAACAAATTTAAAGCGATCGCTGTTATCTCATCAAAAATTATTATCCAAAATGAAATAATCTGCTTTTAAAAATGGTATATTTCAAACTGTTTGCTATAACCAAGGTAGAAAGTAATTTACTCCAACCCATATGACACCTATTGTTATTCCCATTCCAATCCACCATAAGCGCATAATTTGGTTCGCACGTGGTTAATAATAAATCTACAGTATAATTTTCAGTAGAATCTTAAAGATTATTACTGGATAAACAAGTTTATTTTTTTGTGGCCTTCGTAGTACAGTGGTTAGTATAGAGGATTGTGGATCCTCGGACAGGAGTTCGATTCCCCTCGAGGGCCCTCTGATTTTATTTTCAGATCCCACATTTCATTCTAGAAACTCAAAATTGTTTTGAGTTTGGGGGGATCTTGTTTATGCATAGTTGGCATTTGCATGCCTTCGTTTTACATATGCATAAACTGAGTAGATCTGTTTTTCTCAATTTTGTGGACAAATCTCGTGATTCTTAAAAAATACAATTTACTAGCATCAAGAATCTACAATTGTTTTAAATAACTAATTTGATGGTTTCATATTATGTACAAGACAATTCTTGTTCCACATGCAGGAACTATTGGAGGGGATGTGGCATTAAAACATGCAATCTTTACAGCAAAATACTCTTCTTCTAAAATTATCTTACTGCATGTTGTAGAAGAAATCTCACACCCGCCATCATTTGCATTATCTTCCTCTGAGCGAGAAAAATTATTGAAAAGTATCACTAATGCAAATGATGAAATGAGAATTGCAATGATTTCTGAGATGGAAAAACGAACAAAAATATGCAAAGAAAATGGCATTGAATCTAGTGTTAAAGTAGTAATAGGTTCAGCAGCAGAAGAAATTCTTAAAGTAATTCAAAAAAATAATGTAGATCTGATAGTTATGACAAAAAGAAGAAAATTAAAAGGAATCAAAAGTCTTCTTACCCTTGGTAGTGTTTCAAGAAAGATTGTGGAAAATACATCTTGTCCTATTTTATTGATGGATGCTGAGAAAAAATGAGTCTTATCTTTGCACACATATTGATTCCCTACACTACATGTGCTAGATTTTAATTTTTAATATCATAATCACATCTATTTTGTTGGGATTTTTGACAGGTTATATCAAAGTCTGTTTTGTTATTTTAAAATATGCCAAATTTACTAGATTCCATCTCTTCTTTGATTGCAAGCTTGAATCTAGGAGATTTATTCTCAATATTTTTTGTAAGCCATGTGAGAAATTTTTTTTCTGTTCCTTTACCTTTTAATTTTTCAAAGTCTGGCCCCATCATATCTGTTAATTTCTCGATTAATGATCTATTCACACTTAATACAAAAAAATGCCATCCAAAAGCAAATTCTGAATCTGTCATCACAAAATCTTCTTGACCGTGAACCATCTCTTCTAACAGCGATAGCTGATGAGTTAGTGCTTTGCTAGTTTTGTCATAATCTACAGCAGAAACATTGATGTTAATTTTCCCGTCCATAATATAATTAAGTAAAAACAAAATAAAAGGATTACATCTATTCTTCATTTAATAGATGTTCAAAATCAATATCGAAATGCATTTTCATGATGTTGATATATGTTTGAATAGATTCTGGAATTTTATCTCCACATGCCACTCCTAATTTTTTTGCATTAATCCAAATTATTAACGTCTGTATGATGGTCAAAAATCGATCGTTTTTAATTTCAGGCGAACCTAGAGATTTGGTATATCTTTCTGCAAATTCCCATGCTGTGATAAAATCTACACACTTTACGCCAAAAATTGCTAGTAACTGATCTTGCATATTTTGTGTTTTTCTAAATGGTGTTTTATTGATAATATATGGAAAATTTACCTCATCTGGAAGACAGTCTGGAAGTGGTCCCCAAATTGTAATTATTTTTGTTCCTGGTTTGAGTCTTTCAAATTTTTCTAACATTTGATTTCTCACAGTTTCATTTGTAAACCAGAATAAAATTACAGATGCATCAGAAATATCTGATTCTTCGATATTTTGACATCTAAATTCTGCTTTGGTATTTGCAAAAACTTTTTCTGCTTGTTTTATTTTTTCTTGATTGTTATCTATACCTACAGCTTTTCTAACTTTGAATTCATTAATTGCAATCTCTATCCCTTTTTCGTTACTACAACCTAAATGATAAAAAATATCACTTTCATCCAATTTTACAAATTTAAAAATCTCTCTAAATGATTTTTCTGGTAATTGAACATCTTCACCACTCAGTAAATTACTTGGAAGAGTTTCTAGGTAATCTTCAATTTTCATTAGTTTAATTGTAATAAATGAGAATTTATTCTCTTATGCTTTCAAGTTTCGAAACTGCTTGCCATAACTGTGTTCTTACATATGAGGGTAAGTTCGGGTCTTGTGTAACGTCATCTAGTAAACTAATTGTATTTGCAGCTCTTACGGATAATGAATTTTCTTGATTATTCAGATCTGTAATCAAATCTGTTATTGATTTTTTTATTGTTTTTGGAGTTGAATTACTTGATGCAATTTGGTTTAATGTCTCTATTGCTTCCTTCATTGATTCTTTATTTTGTGCGTCGTTTGTCATTTTTACATCTTTTATTGAAATTAGTGGTATATAGTTACATCTCTACAAAAACGTTGTCTGATTCTATTACAACATTATACGATGTTAAATCTCTAATTTTTGTTGGGAATTTTAGTAATTTTCCACTCTTGCAATCAAACTCTGCTGCATGCCATCCACAAGTAATTGTACTCTCATTCAACTTGCCTTCCGATAAACTAGAGCCTGAATGAGTACAAGAGTCATCCGTTGCAAAATACTCTCCATTGATATTTGCAACTAAGATATCTCTCCCGTCTATAGACACTTTGATCATTTTTCCAGGTAGAATATCTACTGTTTTACAAGCTATAATTTTTCCCATCGAAATTTTTAACTAATCATTCTTAATATTTTTTCGTATATGAAAAAGACAGTTATTAGAGATGCTACTGTTTCTGATAAAACATCTATTTTGAAATTTTGCCAAAATACTTTTTCTTGGGGTGATTATGTGGAACATGTTTGGGATTTTTGGTTGTCTGAAGGTTATTTGTTTTTAGCTGAAAATCAAAATCAAGTTGGAATTTGTCATGCATTTTTTTCATTAAATCAAATCTGGATTGAGGGAATTCGCATCAATCCTAAAAATCGTCGTCAAAAAATTGCATCTGATCTTGTAACCCATGCTGAAAATATTGCAAAAGAAAAAAATATTTTGTTTTCTTATATGTTGATTGATACTAAAAATACTGCATCTTTTTCTATGGCTAATTCTCTAAATTATGATGTTTTTCAAACATGGAATTTTTACTCTCTTGATCCAAAAATCAACTTAAATCATAACATTTCTTTTGAGCAGACTTTTGATCTACAACTTCATCACCATTATGTCAAGTCTTGGCGTTGGTTACCAATTGACGATGCAACTATATCGTTATTGGCTGAACAAAACAGAATTATAAAATCTACTTTATCTGACAACAATTCATTTGCAATTTTAACTACTTCTGATCATTTTAATAAAACACTGATTGTTACACTGTTTTCACATTCTAATGATTCTGCATTCCAAGTATTATCATTTTTGCAAAACTATGCGATGAATAATAATTATGAACGAATTCAAATCTTAACTAAAGAAAAATTACCTCTTTTCGATTCATTAGACTATAAAATTTCATTTTATTTGATGAAAAAATCGTTAACTTAATTTGATTTTACAATTCTTATTGTATTGTTTAAAATTCCCAAATTCTCAATTTCCATTTCTACTTTATCGCCATCTTTCAAAAATACTGGGTTTGGTTTGTTTAGCATTACTCCTGCAGGCGTTCCTGTTGATATGATGTCTCCTTTTTCCAGTGTCATAACTCTGGAAATTTTTGAAATAATTTCTGGAATTTTGATGAACATATTGTTAGAATTAGAGTTCTGTCTGATTTCACCATTAATTTTGGTGGTCATCTTTAGATTTTGAGGGTCTTGTATTTCATCAACTGTAGTTATCCATGGTCCACAAGGTGCAAATGAATCAAAACTTTTTCCTCGTGTAAACTGCTTATCTTTGAATTGAATGTCTCTTGCAGATACATCATTAAATATCATGTATCCAAATACTGCATTTGCAGCATCTACTACGCTAATATTTTTGCACACTTTTCCAATGATCAAGGCTAATTCTATTTCATAATCTAATTGTGTTACAAAATCTGGACATATGATATCTGAATTTGTACCGTTTAATGTCGTTCGTGGTTTTATCACAATTGCAGGATCTTCTGGTGCTTGTAATCCTTGCTCTTTAGCATGATCTACATAATTAAATGCAAGACAGATTATTTTGTTGGGATTTGGAATTGGTGACAACAATTTGAATTTTGAAATATTTTCATCGTATGGTAAATCACTAATTTTGCTTTTAATTTCATCATACCATCCATCAAAAAGAAAATCTTTTACATTTTGAGGAATTGGTACTCCTGTCAAGTAAGTAATCTCATCTTTTGTAGATACTTGATCTCCTTTTATGAAACCATATGTTTCATTATTATCATACAACAATCGTGCTATCTTCATAATTGTTCACTTGTGTGTAAAAATTGCTTGATTTTGTGAATCTTTTCTACAATATCCAAATCTAACAAATTGAATCTCTTCCCCTTCTTTTAATTGTAGATAATGTGGTTCTGTATAAACGTCCAATTCTTCTAAACTGTCTTCATTAAATTCATCCCCATTAAACAATGTTTTAGGAATGATCATCTTTATTTCATGCGCTGTTTTCTGTGGTACCCATTGAATTTTTAGAATATCTGTCTTCTCATTGTTTTTAACAAAGTCTCCTTCCATCTCCACTCCTTGTTTAGTAATGGATACATTTCCTAAACCTAAAAGACGAATTTGCATACCTTCTTTGATACTTTGTGCATCGTCTCCTGAAATATAGAAATTTTCATCTATCTCTATGGTTCTTTTTCCCATATCTTTTATCGGATGATTTTGGATTTCGATGGAAGATACTGGTAAATTTTTTACTCTGAGTTTTTTTGCATTGTTTACCATGAACAATCTAATACTGTCTGCATCAACAAATTTTCTGTTAAACGATTCTAATGCATCAAATGGTGCTAGTGTATTTGCCTTGGTTAATCCTAATGACATGATGAATTTTCTAATTGCTTCTGGTTTTATTCCTCTTCTTCTTAATGCCTCTAAAGTTGGTAATCTTGGATCATCATACCATGAGACTTTTCCTTCTTCAATCAATGGTTTGATAATTCTTTTTGATATTGGCATTCCTTTGAATTCCAATCTAGAGAAAAACCCCTGTGCTGGTTTTCTCATGTTTAATGCATCTAAAATTGCATCAATTAGCTCTTTTCTTAACTCAAATTCTTTTGAACGAAAGGCATGGGTAACTCCGTCTATACTATCTTCTATAGCAACTGCCATGTCGTAACTTGGCCAAATTCGATATTTTTCTCCCAAAGTGTAATGTTTCTCTTCAATGATTCTAAACAAAACAGGATCTCGCATAACTGCATTATCTGCTTTCATATCTCCACGAAATCTTACAATGGCATCTCCTGGTTTGAATTTCATTTGCATCTTTTCCCAATTTTTATTATTTTTTTCAATATCTCCTGTACTACACTTGCATGATTTTCGTTCTCTTCTGTTTTTACTAATATCTTCTCTTTTACAAGTGCAAACGTATGCTTTTCCTGAATTAATTAATTCCATTCCTTTTTCATAAAATAATTCCATATCATCTGATGTATTTTTTACAACATCAAATTTTATTCCTAACCATTCCAATCCTACTTTTATGGCTGCATGATACTCCATTCTTTCTGCTTCTGGATTTGTATCGTCCATTCTTAGAATGAATTTACCACCATACATCTTTGCATATTCTGAATTAATGATAGCTGCTTTTGCATGACCGATATGAGGATAACCGTTAGGTTCTGGGGGAAATCTAGTTATGACCTTCCCTTGTTCTGCATCTTTTAGCTCTGGAAGTCCTTCTCTTTCTTCAATTTTTTCTTTAGGTGCTAAAATTTCCGGAAAATTTTCTTTAATCTCTTTTTCTTGTTCTTCCAATGATAATTGATTTACTGTTGAAACTATTTCAGAAATATCTCCAGAAATCTCTTTTACTTTGTTTCTAAATTCTGGTTTTGTTCCTAGTATTTTTCCTAAAATTATTTTATCCCTAGTTTCCCCATCATGCTCAAAAGCATTTTGGAGAGCCATTTTTCTTATTTCTTTTTTTAATTCGTCATCCATTTCTAATTCATACCTTTGACAACTATATGCTTCGTTTAACTACAAAATCTAATAATGATATCAACTCTATCCTTGCTGGACCTGAATAGGTCCCTAATGATTTTTCAGCTCTTTCTGCGTATTTTAGTGCCTGTTTTCTAACATTTTCTTCTATTCCTAAAGATCTGATGACATCTACAGCTTTATTTAGATCTTTTTTTGAAATTTTTGAATTTCCAAATGCTTTTAGAATTATTTTTTTATTGTTCCCTTTTGCTAATTTTATTGCCATTAAAATTGGAAGTGATTTCTTTCCTTCTCTTAGATCATTTCCTACTGGTTTTTTTGTAATCTTAGGATCACCCATCACTCCAATAAGATCATCAGTTATTTGAAAAGCAATTCCTAAATTTCTTCCAAATGATGAAAGATTTGAGATATCTTTTATTTTATTTGTTGCACAAATTGCTCCCATAGCACAAGACACATCAAACAACGCCGCAGTTTTCTTACCGATCATTGTAATGTATTCTGCCTGTGCTGGAATTTCTCTCTCTTCTGCCATTTTAATATCTAGTAATTGACCTTCACATACATCTACACATGCTTTTGCAAGTCTAGATACGAGTTGAGTTGTAGCATTTGTAGATAATTTAGAATCAGTTATGACTTGAAATGCTTTTGAAAATAAAACATCACCTGCAAGTATTGCAATTGGCATACCAAATTTTTTATGTACTGTAGGCACCCCATGGCGCATCTCATCATTATCCATAATATCATCATGTACTAATGTAAAGTTGTGAACCATTTCTACTGCACTCGCAGCAGGCATTGCATTAGAAACATTGCCTTTCAGAATCTGACAGCTTTTGATCACCATATACGGCCTAAGTCTTTTTCCACCATTAACGATTAGATGTCCTGCTGCATCATAGAGCTTTTTAGGATTTCCTTTTAGTTTTGAATTTAGATATTTGTTAACTGTTTTTGCATTTTGCTCCATTTGTTTAGTTTTATTCATTTACTAATCTCCATTTGTCATTTGGCAGGTGAATTTCAATTGCTTTTTGCAATTCATTATGAATTTCACTGCTCATCCATGTAGATAAGATATTTGCATATTTTTTAAGCATGGCTTTATCTGATTTATCCAATAATTTCAACGCAATAAGCATCCATGGACAATAGATTTGTGGATTAGTCTTTATCTCCAAAAGTAATTCAATTGCTGAAATCCATTTAATTTCGTCAATTTCACCTTCAATCTCTTTTAATTTTGTTGACTTGTCAATCACCCCAATTAGAGTTCCGCATATTTCATTTTCAGATCCTACATCTTTGTATGGAACATGATACTCAAATTTATGTAAATAATCTAATGTACTGTTGATTCCTAATTCTTCTGGCATTCTTCTTTCTCCAGATGAAACATACGTTTCTGATTCTCTTGGATGACTTGCAAATGTCCCATCCCAATCATTTGGCCACAACATTTTTCCTTTTGCTCTTCTTGTAAGAACTAATCTTCCATCATTATCAAACAATAGTGCAGTAAATGCTCTATGTAATTTTCCATTTGGTAAATGACACTTTACTTTCTCCTCACTACCGATAGGATTGTCATTCTCATCCACTAAAATTACAAATTCTTCAGACAATTCTTTTACCCCTAAACAATGTTCCTTCAAAGATCCTATTTTTAACCGCTTTTACAATTCTTTCTGGTTTATTTCCATTCACAAAAAATACGCTGATTCCCATCTTTGCAATTTTTGATGCTTCTTCAACTTTTCTAGTCATCCCTCCAGTTACATCCATTTTATTTTCAGATATTGATGGACGTTCACCTTGTAATTCATAAATCAGTTTTTTTGTTTTTAAATCAGAATACAATCCATCTTCATTTAGAGCAAAAATACACAATCTAGGTTTCAAGATTTTTGCAAGATGTGTCATGATTTTATCTCCAGACAAAATGTATGTTTTTTTCTGACCGTACCATAATGCATCTCCATATGTGACTGGAATCAGGTCTGAATTTGCAATTTTTGCAATTTCTTTAATTTTTTTAGTTATGGGCTTATTTCCAGACATAAAATCAGTTGGAGGAAGACAATATGGATTTAATTTATTTTTCAGTAATGAATCCAAAATAACTTTGTTTAATTCAATCATTGAATTTTTAACAGTTGCAACTCCTTTTGGATCGTATCTTTTTTCTTTTGTATGCATATCGTATTTTACAGACCAATAATGTCCATAAGACCCTCCTCCATGAACAATGATGACTGGCTCATTAATCTTCCTTAAACTTTTAGAAAGATTTTCAATTGTTTTTTTCCTGGGAGATACTGGTTTTTCTTTATTTGTAATAATGGATCCACCTAATTTTATTAGAATCATATCCTTCAAAATTATTTGATCAATTAAAAAGTATCCAGACCTTTAAAATCAATTTTAACTGCAAAACAATCAAAATTCTTATCTTTGAATTGATTCATAGTATGTTCAAGATTTGATTCATCTGTAAGAGCGTAGATACATCCTCCTCCCCCAGCACCAGTAATTTTTGCACCAAATGATTCAGTTTGACCTATTTGAATCATTTCTCTTAATTTATCATTTGAAATTCCTATAGTTTCTAAATATTCTTGATTCTCTTTTATTTTAATTCCTAATTTTTTGATGTCATTTACTTTTAATAATTTTAAGACTTCTTTAACTAATTTTGATTCCATGTTACATAGAGATGAAAATTCTGCTTCGTCTTTTTCTTTAAATTGTCTTACTTTGTCTACCACCATTTTTGTAGAGTGTTCAATGTTTGAATTGGCAATAACTAGATGGAAATTAGGCTTGGATTCTATTTTATGAAATCCTTCTTCTTTGTCATACTCCATTATGCCACCATAAGTACAAACAGTACAGTCTGCTCCAGACGTATTTTCAAAAATTGTCTTTTCTGCTTCTATTGCTAAATCAAGAATTTCTTCTTTAGATGTTTTTTTGAATAATCTGGATATTGCTGCAGCGCCTGCAACACAACATGCAGATGATGAACCTAAACCCACTCCTAATGGAATGTTTGATTCTACAACTATTTCAATTCCTGTACTTTGATTTTCTATAATTTTATTAGCTAAATAATAAAATGGTTTTAGCGGAGACTTGATTTCTGAAATTGGTTTATTTGGAGGTAATACAAGTTCACCTATATTTGATCTGATGGATATTTTTTTATCGTCAATCTTTTCTGCTGTAACGTTAATTCTTTTGTCAATTGCACACAGTATAGCTTTTACACCGTACACTACAAAATGTTCCCCAAAAAGAATTACTTTTCCTGGTGCAGAAGCTTTAGATTTCAATTGAATGCATTAATTTTTTAAATAATTTATTCGATTTCCTCTTCGGTAATCTTTGTTTCGAAATCATCAATTTCCTCTTTCATTGACTCGCCTTCTTTTAATTCACCTCTTTCGATTAAGACTTGACGTACTAATAACCAATAAACTGTTGCTAGTGCTTTTCTTCCTCGGTTGTTTGCTGGAATGATCACATCTAGATTTGATGTGATGTTATCTGTATTTGCAATTCCTATTATTGGAATTCCTGCATTTGTTGCTTCTATAATTGCTTGTTCATCTACTTGAGGGTCTGAAATTAAAACAAGTTTTGGTTCAATGTAATATGGTAATGAAGGATTAGTCAGGGTACCTGGCATGAATCTATTTAGCAGTTTTTTTGAGCCTAATGCTTCACAGAATTTTTCAATCGGCGTTTCTGCATATTGTCTACCTGAACATACTATTAGATTCTCTGTTCCTAATCTGTTGATAAATTTGGCGGCTGTTTGAATTTTTTCTAATGTAATGTCTAAATCTAACATGTAAAGTCCCTCTGGACTGGCTTTTGTGATAAACGATCTCATGAATTTTGTCTTTACTTGCGTACCCACTCTTATTCCGGTTGCTAGAACCTTCTTTTTGATATCCGTGCTCTCAGTTTGTTGGCTCATGACGATTTTAAATCTCTGCCATACCGCGTATTAAATCATGCTCTGATAGGCGTAATAATTCATTTAGCTTTGCTACTCTTTCTCCACCAACAATGCCAACTTTGAGCATTTTTGACTTTGTTGCCAAACCTATATGGGAAATTTGTGAATCTGTGGATTCTCCAGATCTATGTGATGTGATTAATCGTATGTTGTTTTTGGTTGCTTCATCTGCAAATTCTAAAGCATCAAAAAGACTTCCTGCCTGATTAACTTTTAGAATTGCGGCATTACATGATTTTTTCTCAATTGCTTTTTTCAAGATTCCTTTATTTGTCACAGTTAGATCGTCCCCTGTAATCAATGTCTTTGGAAACTTTGTAGTTAGTTCTGCCATATCTTCAAATGCTTCCTCATGAACCGCATCTTCTGCATAAATTAATTTGAATTTTTCAATAATATTTGCTGCAAAATCAATCTGTTCTCCAGTAGAATTTTCAAATCCTGCTCTACTGTATACGTATTTTGATTTTTCTTCATTCCATTGTGTTGATGATGCAAAGTCTACTCCTAATGATACTTCTTTTCCTAAAGTAAATCCTAAATTTTCACATGCTTTTGCAGAAATCTCTAATGCTTTTTGATTTTCCAATTTTGGTGCCCAACCTCCTTCATCCCCTCGTCCATTTGTGAAGCTTGGATCTTCTTTCTCCAAAACACTTCGTAATTCTTTATGAACTGATAAATTAGTTTCAATGGCGTCTTCAATTGTTTTTGAGCCTGTAGCACAAATCAATATTTCTTGAATGTCTGGAGTTCCAGGTCCTGCATGCGCTCCTCCACCTAATATGTTTCCTAAAGGAAATGGAAAATTAAATGATGATTCTGATGATAAGATTTGAAACAATGGTTTGTCTAATGCCTTTGCCGCTGATTCCATAGCTGCAATTGACACTGCAAAAGCTAATGCTCCTCCAACCTTTGAATAATTTGTTGTACCATCTAATGTTTTCAGAACATTGTGAATCGCTTTTAGATCTGATGATTCTAAACCTATAAACTTTTGAGAATTTTCTTTTAAAATTCTAAGACTTTCTTCTGGACTATTATTTGGAAAACTAACTGCTTCATATTTCCCTACGCTTGCACCGGATGGTGCACATACTCTTCCTAGAAATTTATTATCTGTTTTAACATCTACTTCTATTGTTTTACTTCCTCTACTATTGTATAGAATCCGTCCTTCAATAGAGGAAACCCTGGCCAAGTTATTCTAACTCAGATTGAACTTCTTGTTTTCTTCTCTGAATTGCTTCGTAGAATGGAATCACTTGTTGTATTGTTTCAACACTAGTCAAAAGCATTCTTCTACAACAATATCTCTCAAAACCTAAAGAATCAAGAGTTTTTGTAGGATCTTCCCCTGCTTTAATTTTATTTTGATAATCATCAAATTTATCAGCAATTAATTTTCCACATGTCAAACATCTAACTGGAATTAACACGATTGAAAAAGTAATCAAGGATTATAAAAACCATGAATGGAAGTTCTGTTGCGGGCGTCGCCCAGCCTGGCCAAAGGCGCTAGCTTGAGGGGCTAGTCTCTTAGGAGTTCGTGGGTTCAAATCCCATCGCCCGCACTGTATTTTAGATTATTTTTCTAATTTTTGTAAAATTTTGATTAGTTCTGTCCTTCTTTTCTCTTCTGTTATTACAGATCTAACATCGTCTACTAGAATTCTATTAACGTCTATTTTCCTTCTTGCCTCCTTTACAACTTTATCATATAATGAAAAAGTATACAGTTGAAGATACAAGTTCTCCATCACTTCAAAAATTCTTGTTGCTTCATCAATTTTTCCAACTCTAATTTTATCAAACACTTGCCGTTTCAATTCTCCTACACAATCAAGTAATCCTAAAACATATGATTCTGGCATAACTGCCAATTTTTTATCTGATGGTATTTCTTTTTGTTCAACAATTGCAATCAAACATGTAGCTTCTACAAATTCTTGTTCTGGGATGATCAGATATTTTCTTAATTCTCCTGTCGCTTTTTTCTTATATTTGTTTAATAATACACTTGCTTTCTTAAGATTGGTTTTTCCAGTTGTTATGTCTCCTTTATGAACTGCAATAATTGATTTACTACAGAGAATAATTATCTCTCTTGTGTTTGTAAGCAGGAATTCTCTAGCATCTTGAACTTCCCCTAAGGATTTTGCAATTTCATTCAGTGACTGCTTTACATTTTTCAATGTCATGATTATCGATGTTAAAAATCTAGGATAAAGCCGTTTGCTAAACTCTTATTTTAGATATAATTTCATGGTAGATATGGAAATTACTGTTGATCAAATGTACAATATTGAAAATAAAGGTCATGCTATGGGATTTTTAAAAAAATTCATGATGGAAAATGCTGGGGCTGCAGCAGTCAGACGTTTAATAGAAAAAGTTGGGAATGTAGAATCAAAAAATATTTTAATTTTTGCTGGATTAGGAAATAATGGAGGAGATGGATTGGTAATGGCTAGACATCTTGCTGGTCATGGGGCAAAAACAACGGTTATGCTTCTTGGTACTCCTGACAAAATTAAAACAGAAGAAAGCACTTGGAACTGGTCCATTTTAGAAAAAATGCCATCCATAAAACTAGTAACAGGAGATTCTTTTAATTTTGATTTCACTCCTGATGTGATAATTGATGGAATATTGGGTACAGGTATAACTGGTGAAATTAGAGAACCATATGCTTCTGCAATAAACTACATCAATCAAACTGATTGTTACAAATTTGCAGTTGATGTTCCATCTGGTTTAGACCCACAAACTGGATTAACTGCAAATATTTTTACAAAGTGTGATATGACCGTAACTTTTCACAAAATGAAACAAGGAATTCCTAAACGAAAAGATCTGACTGGAGAATTATTCACAGAAAAAATTGGAATCCCGCCTGAAGCTGAAGAGGGTATATTATGAAAGTACATCAAATTCAAGTTGGAAACATGCAAAATTTTTCATACATTGTTGAAGATGAGGACACCAATGAGGCAATCATCATTGATCCTTCGTGGGATTTAATAGAATTAGAAATGATAATTAAAAAAAATAATCTCAAAATAAAATACATTGTAAACACTCATCATCATTTTGATCATACCTTGGGAAATGAAGCAATGGTAGAATCTACAAATGCACCTGTTATCCAACACGAATCTTCAGAATTAAAACACGATATCACAGTAAAGAATGGAGATTTCATCGAATTTGGAAATTCAAAATTAAAGGTATTGCATACTCCAGGTCATTCGCAAGATAGTATCTGTCTTATTGGCGATGGAAAAATTTTTTCAGGTGATACCTTGTTTGTTGGAAATTGTGGTCGAATTGATTTGCCTGGAAGCAGCGTAAAAGATCTATATCATAGTCTTTTTGATGTTTTATACAATTTGGATGAAACTTTAGTCATGTATTCTGGCCATAATTATGGTCATTCTGAAACGTCTACTCTTGGGCAAGAGAAAATCACCAATCATGTAATGCAAAAACGAACTGAACAACAGTTTATTGATATGATGAGTTAGTGATTTCAATGGAAAACTTTGAATTATTTGGTAATGTTGAACAAGGGAAAATTTTTCTAGATTCAATGAAATCTAAAAGATTCCTATTTTCATTTGTAATTTCATACACTGAAACTTGTGAAGTTCCTGGAATTACATTTGCAGGTGCAGATAAGGATTCAATTCAGTTTACTCCTCCTGCAGATGCTGAATATCTTCATTATGGATATTGTAAAACAATTAATAAAATTCCAATGACTCCTGATGGTAAACCCACTCCTGGATTATTGACAAAAACTGCCTTGGAATCAGCTAGCATTCCTCACTTGGTAATTAATGCTGGAAGTAAAATTTCTCCTCAACTCCCATTTATTGATACTGGAATGTCATTTGGAAAAAATATATCCACTGATAATGCGATGACTGATTCCCAAGTCTCTCATGCTGTAGATTATGGAAGAATTGTTGGAAGAAGTATGGCATCTTTAACTGACTGTTTGATAATAGGTGAAAGTATTCCTGGTGGAACCACTACTGCATTAGCAGTACTCAAAGCATTCGGTTTTGATGCTAAAGTTAGTTCTAGCATACCAAATAATCCAATTGAATTAAAAAATCAAATTGTTAAATCTGCTCTTGAAAGATTGGATTCTGATCATCCATACAGTATTGTGGCAAAAGTCGGTGATCCTATGATTCCTTTTGTAGCTGGTATGCTAAGTTCTGCATCCAATGTGTCAAATGTAATGTTGGCAGGTGGAACTCAAATGGCAGCAGTTTTGGCATTTGCATCAAAAATTGGATTCAATGAAGACAATACCGTAATTGGGACAACATCATACATTACTAATGACAAAAGTGCAAATTTTACTAGCCTGATAAAAGAAATTGTTGATATACCTGCAATCGCTGTGAACCCTGCATTGGAAAAATCTCAACATGCTGGTTTGAAAGCATTTTCTGAAGGGTTTGCAAAGGAAGGAGTAGGAGCTGGAGGAAGCATTATTTCATCAATGATTAAAACTGGGAATAATTCTGCAAAATTTTTAGAGATGGCAGAAAAAGAATATAATCGACTATTTACTTTACAGTAACTGATTTTGCTAGATTTCTAGGATAATCTGGATCTGTATCTTTCTCAAGAGCTGCATAATACGATAAAAATTGAATTGGAATAATTTCTGAAATCGGATATAACACTTGATCAATTTTTGGCATTTCTATCCAATAATCATAAACATCACTTTCTATATCTGAAACCCCAATAATTTTTGCTCCACGAGCTTTGATTTCTCTTGCACTAGTTAATGTGTCTAAATATGTAGAATCGTTTGGATTAATTATTATCACAAATACATTTGAATCCATTAATGCGAGAGGTCCGTGTTTTAATTCTCCCCCTGGAATGCCTTCAGCATGAATGTATGTCAACTCTTTTAATTTCAAAGCTGCTTCTTTTGCAATTGGATAATTAATACCTCGTCCAAGTACATAGATATCTGAGATCTCTTTCATCTGTTTTGCAATTTCTTGTATTTTTTTTGGGTTTTCCAATATTTTTAAAATTGTTTCAGCAAACTTTTCAAAATTAATTGTTATTGTGTTGTCACTCAATTTTTGCACAATTTTGTAAAGTATGACTAATTGTGATGTAAAACTTTTTGTTGCAGCTACTCCAATTTCAGGTCCACAATTCATTCCAATTACAATATCTGCCTCACGTGCAAGTGAGGATGTCAATAAATTGACAATGGCTATGATTTTACAATTTGCCTGTTTTCCAATTTTCACTGCATCTAAAACATCTGCACTCTCTCCACTTTGAGAAACTGCTATGATGATGGAATTCTCTTCTATGCTATCTGGTGAAAATTGCAGTTCACTTGCCATGATTGGCTCTGCTTTAATTTTGGCATATTTTGAGAAAATTTGTTTTGCAATAAGTGCAGCATTATAGCTGGTTCCACTGCCTGTCACATAGATGTTTTTTGCATGCTTGATATAGTCTGCAGTTTTTTCAATTGCCTCTTGTGTTTTCTCTCCAGCTTTCAAGATTGTTTCATGCTGTTCATAAATTTCTTTTAATGTAAAATGTGCATAATCTCCTTTATACGCATCTCCGAATTCTTTAGATATTTTTGTAATTCCGTATTTTACGTGTTCTCCATTATAATCTAAAATCTGAAATTTGTTTTCTTCTAAAATTACAAAATTCCCATTCTCTAAATAAATTGCATTATCCGTATATTCGATGAATCCTAAGACATCACTTGATAGAAAGAAATCATCTTGTCCTACTCCTATGATTAATGGTTCATGAAATCTTGCTGCTGCTAGTTGCCCATTTTCAAACATTGCAACAAATGCATAATGTCCTTTAATCTCTGAAACTGTTTTTAAAATTGTCTCTTTAACATCTCCTGTCAATTCATAATATTTCTGAATCAAATTGGCAATAATTTCACTATCTGTTTCGCTTTTGAAATTATATCCTTCATCTTGTAATTGTTTTTTTAATTCTTCGAAATTTTCTATTATTCCATTATGTACAATAGCAATTTTTCCTGAATTACTTGGATGTGGATGAGCGTTAAAATCTGTTACTTTTCCATGTGTTGCCCATCTAGTGTGTCCAATACCTATTTTTCCTGGAAGTGAATCTAGTTGAATTTTTGAATTAACTTCATTAACCTTTCCAATTCCTTTCTTTAATTCAATTTGGTTGTTTGATTCTGTAGCTACCCCAACACTGTCGTATCCACGATATTCCATTCTTTTTAATCCCTTTACGATAATTGGTGCTGCATTTTTTTTTCCGTAATATCCTATAATTGAACACATGATGCTTTCTAGTTGATAATTGGGGTTATTTACTGATACGCTTATTTTTTTGATTATTCTGTTGATTTTTCTTTTTCTGATTCTTCAGTACCATCTTTGACTCCAGACTCTTCTGATTCTTCAGTATTAGCCACAACAACTGGCTTTTCTGATTTAGTTTTCTCTAATATTTCTGGAATTTTTGATTCTGGTGAAAAATGTATACTGCCTTCTTCCTCTACTGTAACTGTGTATGATGGAATGTTTACCTTTCTTTCACCAATCATGATGTGACCGTGAATTACTGCTTGTCTTGCTTGATATGGTGTTTTGAACCCAAGTTTTTTTGTTACAATGGTTTGTAATCTTCGTGATAGTAAATCATTTGCATTTAGATTAAGTACGTCATCCAATGTTGCATCGCCACTTACTAGGCCAATTCTTGCAAGTGATTTCATTAAAATTGGTTCCTTCTCTGCTCTGACTTCTTGTCCTAATGCAAGTAATGATCTAGCTTGATGTCTAACACGAGATAATTCTGTATGTGCTTTCCATAATTCTCTTTTGGTTCTTAATCCAAATGTACCTAGAATTTTTAACTCATCCATTTTTAATTCATAGTTAAGAGGTCTTTTTGGTTTTCTCCAAACTTTACGTGGATATTTTGGATCTCCCATTCAAAACACCTATGCTTTTTTCTCCGCTGCCGGCGCTGCTGCAGGTACTGCTGCCGGTGCCACTGCATCCGCTGCAGGTGCTCCTGCACTGCCTTTCTTAACAGGTGCAGCCATTCCACCTTTTGCAACTCCAATTGCACCACCTTTTCTTCCAGAAGTTCTGGTTCGCTGTCCTCTGACTTTAAGACCATTGAGGTGACGATAACCTCTCCAACTTGCAGTTATTCTTTCTCTTTCAATATCATTTCTTAATGTAAATGGAATATCTGATGTTAGCAAATGTAAATTTGCTCCTGTCTCAATGTCTTTTCTTCTATTGAGAAACCATATTGGAAAATTTCCACCAATTGGATCTGTGATTAGTTTTTCAATTTCTTGAACATTTTTTTCTGTAAGATTACCTATGTTAGAATTTGTGTTAATTTTAAGTGTATCAAGAATTGCAGTGGCAAAATTATATCCAATACCTTTGATTTGGGTCAATCCTACCAACATTTTCCTTTCTCCAGGAATGTCGTTTCCTACGATTCTGACAATATGTCGATATTCTTGTGTGCTCAAGTATTCAAAAATTCAAGGAATCCCCGATAAAAACCATGCTAGGCATCAAATTACTTGACTTTTGAAATGTCATTTATTCTGTTTTTGATATTCATGCCTAATCTTTGATATCTTTTTACGCTTAATCATCTAAAATCTTCATTACTAGTCCAGTCTTTTCCATGCACATTCCATTGATTGCATTTACAACATTTCTTAACTCCTCGTTGCACGTCAATATTTACACAAAAACAGTGTACCCCTTTTCCCGTTGGATCTCTACTGCAAAGTTTTTGCATAATTTTCTTACTGTCTTTTTCTTAATTATCTTATTGGAAAACTCCATTCAAAAAGTTATAAATTTCTAAATTCTTCATCTTTTATCCATGGATGAAACATTTGATCGAGAAAAAATAATAGATTGTATGTTTGATCCTGTAACGTCATCTATTTTAGCCGAACTTGAAGATGGAGCAAAAGATTGCTCACTTTTGGCTCAAAAATCATCAATATCTGAATCTGAAGTTCTTGAGAGACTTTCATATTTGATTGAACACGGGTTTATTTCTAAAAATTCAGATGACGGAAGATGTTTAATTAATGCAAATTCTGAGAAACTTGGAAGCATTATTGAAAATAGTGATAATTTTGATGCTGCTATTGATGGATTGGAAAAAATGGATAGCTATCTAAACTGATTTTTTCTATTTTTAATTTCATAGGCTCCAACTACGACTAATCCTATCATACCAATCATTAGAATTGATGTCGAAATAATTGAAATAATGAATTTCTTATCTGCATCGGGA
The DNA here is from genome assembly GCF_040878665.1 of Candidatus Nitrosopumilus sp. GTDB lineage: Archaea > Thermoproteota > Nitrososphaeria > Nitrososphaerales > Nitrosopumilaceae > Nitrosopumilus. The sequence goes on from NZ_JBBDLU010000006.1 coordinate 96,798, forward strand.
AGTGGTCCAATTGCTCCTGCAACATAGATTCCTTCATCACTATAACTTTGAACTAGTAATTGATAAGTTCCAGATTCTAATACTTCGAATTCTTTTTCTATTGTGTCTTTGTTAACTTCTTGAGAAGTTATTTCATTACCTGTTGGATCTAATACTTTGACAAATACTGTATTTTCTTTAAATTCCATTACCTGAACTGCAAAAACCCCAAGTGGTGTTTTACTTGTATCTAATTCAACAGAAATTGTAACAGTTTCAGTTGTACTCACTCTTCCATTCCCTTGGTTTATTCCTTCCAATGTTACTTGATTTTCAAATATTGTTATTGCTAATCCTGTCACGATTAATAGTCCTAAAATGATCATAAATAATCCTGATTTTTGCACATATTTCAGCAGATTTTCTTTAGTTTAAACCTAATTTTTCTAAATTTATGACTCAAATAAAATTAGATTGGGCTAAAAAAGTTAGCTTAGGGTAACTTTAAATAAAGAATTTTAGTTTTTTACTATGTATTGAGAATTAGTCGTTCTTCAGTAATGATTTTGCTACTTTCATTAGTACTTGCGTTTTCAGCAATTGCAATCCTTCCAACATTTTCTGACGCTCAATCTACATCTAAAACATTTGTAACTCATTCAGGAGCAATAATACAAACATCTGGAGAAGTCATTGATCCCCTTTACACTGTATCTACTGTGGAATTTGATCCTATGGTATATCTTCGTGATTTCAATTATGGACGAGTTTCACAATTATCAGATGGCACCATAGTACGAGAATTTACAATTGTTGCCGAAGATGATAAAATTATGGAAGTTTCCCCTGGTGTATTTTACAATGTTTGGACTTTTAATGGAACTGTTCCTGGCCCTACTATTAGAGCAACAGAAGGCGATTTACTTCGAATCCATTTCATAAATAATGGTTCAAAATCTCACACAATGCATTTTCATGGAATTCATCCTGCTGGAATGGATGGAGTCTTTGAACCAGTAGGTGGCAATGGTGGACAATTTGTATATGAATTTGTAGCAGATCCTGTTGGAGTTCATCCTTATCATTGCCATGTTATGCCTCTTGAGGAACATATTGTTCATGGTCTTTATGGTGTTTTTATTGTTGATCCAAAAGAAGATCGTCTACCAGCTGATGAAATGGTTATGGTGTTAAATGGATTGGATACCGATTTTGATACTGAAAATAATTTCTATGCTGCTAACACTATTCCGTTTTATTATCAACATCATCCTATACAGATTGACACTGATGAATTAATTCGAATTTATGTTGTCAACATGGTTGAATTTGACCCTATTAACAATCTACATCTTCATGGAAATTTGTACAAATATTATCCTACAGGAACTGATCTTGTTCCATCATTTTATACAGATATGATTACTTTATCTCAAACTGAGCGTGGAATAATAGAATTTCAATATGATTATCCTGGAAAATATCTCTTTCATGCACATAAAGTTGAATTTTCAGAAAAAGGTTGGGTAGGGATTTTCCTTGTAAATGAATCAACTAAACAAGATGTACGGGAGTTAGAATATGGAACTCAGTGATAATTATTCAAAAGGAAAAATTGTTGCTAGCGGGATTATCCCTTTTATTTTTATTATTTTGATGATGGTCTATATTTTCGGTCCTGGTGCAGATTTATTAGATTTTGGAATCGTTCTTCCTGAAATTACCATAGAAAAAATAGATTTTGTTGATTCTGAAATTCAGGTCACTGTTAGAAACACAGGTCCTATTCCAGTTGAGGTGGCAATGGCTGATGTAAATGACAGAATTCAACCTGCTGCAGTTGAACCTGATAGATTTCTAGATAGGTTTGAAACCACTTTAGTTCGAATTCCATTTGAATGGAATGAGGCTGAACCCTACACTGTTGGAATTACCATTGAAGATGGAACAAGGTTTGAAAAAGAAATTGAAGCAGCTGCTCCTGCATTAGAGTTATCTTTAGATCTTGTGATATTTTTTGCAGTTATTGGCACGTATGTTGGAATAATACCAGTTATGATTGGATTGTTGTGGCTTCCATTTATCAAAAAAATTAGTAAACAAAAATATCATTTCTTTTTAGCACTAACTGCTGGTTTACTACTTTTCTTGGCAATTGATTCTATTGAAGAAGCAATTGAAGTCTCTGATGAAAATTTAGCAACAAGTTTCAATGGGACATTACTTGTAGCTACAGTCACTGTGTTGTCTTTTCTTGGATTATATTATGTTGGAAACAAACTTGTCAGTAAGGCAAACTCTTCAAAATTTACAAAACCTGTAGCTATTGCACTGATGATTTCAATTGGAATTGGATTGCATAATTTTGGTGAAGGACTTGCAATTGGTGCAGCTGTGGGTATGGGTTCGATAGCATTTAGTACTTTTTTGATTGTTGGATTTGCATTACATAACACAACTGAAGGTTTAGCAATAGCTGCTCCAATGTCGAGAGGCAAGTTGATGCTTGGAAAACTTGCCGCTATGGGAATAATTGCTGGTAGTCCTGCTATTTTTGGGGCATGGATTGGTGGCTTTGTTTATTCTCCATTCACGTCAGTGATTTTTCTTGCTATTGGAGCAGGTGCGATTTTTCAAGTAATCGTAGTTATCATGAAATGGATTCAAGAGGAAAATGACAAAAACCTCTCTAGTCTTGCTGTTGTGTCTGGATTTGCAATTGGAATGTTAGTAATGTATCTGACTAGCATCTTAGTTTAATCTGGTTCTGGATGAATTGTAATTACAGAGTTTTTAATCTCTGATCTAATTCTGTGTTCTATCTCTGATGTTAAATCATGAACCTTCTCAATCGATAATTCTTTGTCAAACGAACAATCAATATCTATTTTGAGGATATTTTCAAATTTTAACGATGATATCCTTCCAATTTTTTTAATTTCATGATATTTTTTCAATATCGTCTTAATTTTCTCTTCAGTGATTGTATCTTCGATGTTAAAACTTTCAGGAACTGTAACAAATGGTTCTAGATGAATTGTAGCATGTGTAATTTCGGGTATTTCGACTTGTATTTTTTCTTCAATACTTTCAGAAATTTTATGTGCTGATGATAAATCGATTTCTCTATCCACCATTACGTGTAAATTGGCATATGTCTTTCCTTTGGTTTTATGCGTAATAACATTATGAACTCCTTTTACACCTTCAACATTTTTTGCTATTTCTAAAATTTTTGCATCTGGTGGCACATTTTTCCAATTTGGTTCAAAATGAATTGTAACTGATGCATTAGAAATTTTCTCTTTTATATTCTCTTCAACACTGTTACTAATTTCATGAGCTTTATCAAAACTAGTATCTCCTCTTAATGATATTGTCACATCTGCAAAAATTGTATCACCTGATCTTCGCATAAGTATTGGACCTACATCTATTACTCCTTCAGTAGACAACGAAATTTCTTTTACATTTTTTACAATTTCCGGTGATATTATATCTGTCAAGTCTGATGCTGTTTTGTATACTAGTTTTACACTTAGAATTGCCAACAGTACTCCTAAAATTAATGCTGCAATAAAATCGCCAAAATATAATCCGTATGACACTAGAATAATTCCTATTATTGCAACTAATGTTGATCCAAGATCCATAAATGCATGATAGAAATCTGCTTTGAGTGTAGCGCCACCAATTTTCTTAATGGATTTTCTTAATAGTATGATTCTGAAAAAATCAATTCCAATTGTATATACACCTCCAATTATTGCAAATAATCCAGGCAATACATTGGGGGGTGGACTTTGTAATCTGTTTATTGATTCGTAAATAAAAAAACAAGCAATTAAAAAAATTGCTATTCCTCCAATTAATCCTCCTAACGATTCAATTTTTCCATGTCCGTAAGTATGTTCTGCATCTGGTGGTTTGATTGCCAATCTTGCTGCCAACAATAACACAAGAGTAACTACACTGTCCAATAGTGCATGAATACTATCAGTAATTAATGCTAGACTGTTTGAAATTAACCCAAAAACTAATTCTACTAAAAATGCTGAAAATATGGCCAAAAGCGAAATCTGTAAAACCTTGGTTCTTTGAACAAACATTTCCTTCTTTTTGATAATTTGAATCACGTATTACCGTTTTCTAAGAAGAAATGATGCGACAACGTTATTTGGGATAAAACCTCGTTTTGGTATGTTGTATGGGAAATTACTTACTTTTGTGGCCACTTTTTCAATAATATCACTAATCCCAATAATAGATGTTGAGGCATCCAGCAATCCTAACTTGTTCGTATCTGCTGAAAATTCGTATTTTGATAATCATTTTGCAGGTTCTATGGTTGTTGAAGTTGTCATAATTGATCCAAATCTTAGTGATACTGGTCAAGGAAAAGGTGAACCAGATGTTACACTTAATGGAAAATCATTACGAATGGTGCAAGCATCTGATGGTAATTGGTATGCTTATTTTGCTAATGTTGACAAAGCAAAGAAAGCAGATTCCACAGTTGGTCTTGCTGGAAAAGGTTTAGACTTTGGAGTTTTTTGTAGCAGGGATACTGCATCTTCTGTAATTGGAATAACTCTATCTGAAACTGATGGATTTGCTCTTCCACGTTCTGCAACTGGTTCTACTAATGGTGATTCTTCATTTTCTCAATGTACTGCTTCCCCTTCTGGTCCAAAATTGAATAATGTAATCCGTAATGCAAAATCAATCAACACAAATTCTAATGTCCCAACAGGTCAAATTGGATTAAATTCTAATGCGTGGCCATTGATCCAACTTTACTCATTTGACGGAATTAATATTCAATACAATCCAAGCGGTCCATCACAACAGGTTTCATTAGAATATAATGAAATTCCAAACATTTCCATGATTCTTGATAGAGACATCTATCCAAATAATGCAGATGTTTTCTTAACAATACATGATTTTCAATTAAATCAGGATCCAACTGATGAAGATTCTTGGACATTTAATATCAATTCTACATCTTCCACATTTTACCAAGCATATGATAATTCAGGTTCTAATTCTGCAAATGGCGGTTCAGGTTTAGTAGATTTGGTTCCACATCTTTCAAACATTGGTTTTGAAAATAATGGGAAACTTGGAGTGAATTTGGGATCTATTCTTAAATTACAATCAAATATTGAACAACCTAATACCAGTGCATCTGATGGAATTAAGACATATTCTAAAATTCTAACATTGGTTGAAACAGGTCCGAATTCTGGCATGTTTGATAATTCTGATAATAATGATCAGTCTATATTAGAAATTTTAAACAATGCCCCACGTGGTCAATCTGGGTCTGTCACATATAACAAAAAATCTGCATCTGTTATTACTGGTTCATCAACAGCCACTGTATCTTTGATTAGTCCTACATTGACTATTGGTAATGGAGACTCTTTGAAACCTGGAGTGAAAATACCTATAGTGTTAGTAGACTCTGATCAAAACACAAATTCTGGTTCCCGAAATGATTTGGATGCATTTAGTGATACAACAATAATTCCAACTATGCTAATTGGTGACCCCATTACTCTTGAGGCTGCATCTGATGTCCGCTTTCTCACTGATTCCATGACTGCTTTTCCTGGAACCTCAGTCGAATCAAAAATATCTGATTCAAATTCTGCCCGATTGATTGTTGATACTACCACTTTTCCAAATGGTCAATTTGAGAAAATCTCTATGAATTTAGGAATTTCTGCCTCTCAATTACAATCACGATTAATTGATTCATCCATATCTAATTCTGATGGTACAAACTGGATAAATTATGATTTAAGATCATTTTCAAATGATCTTGGCATTTCTGATTTTTCTGATACTACCATCGAATTATCCTTTGGTACAATTGGTTCATCACCTGTTACTATAGTTGATAAAGGTGATTTGACTGCACCATCTGGTTTTGTACAAATTGATGATGTTGATATTCAATCAATATTTACAAAAAGTGGTGCTGTTTTTCTTGTAATTAATTTTGATTCTACTAATGATTCCATTAATGTTGGGTCTGTCTCTAGTGAAATTAATTCTCAACCCATAATATTTGATTTTTTTTCATTTGGAATTGTAAATTCAGATGATGTGAATAATGCTATCTATCGTTTTGAATTAGAAGAGACAGGTGATGATACTTCTACTTTTGATGGTACCTTTGAATATTCTGTTGCAAATCAACTAAATATTTTAGATCCAACGTTTATTCAAACAATACAAACAATAGATGATCAAATCAAATTCATTGTTACTAACAGACTTGTTGATGATAAAGGAATTACCATTTCCTATTCTGATCTTGATGTGTCTGGTGTTTTTACAACTACTTCTACAAAATCTAATGTTAATACAAGCTCAGGTGTTTTATCTTCCAACTCACAATCATATCGTTTTGGACAACCTGTAACTATTACATTACATGATCCTGATCTTAATTTGAAAAATGATTTAGTTGATATTTATTTCACAGTTAATGATCCCAACTCTCTTAATGTTGATACTGTAGGCAAAGATGGAACTGTCTTACTTGAAGTTTTGATCAAAGATATTCGTTACAAACGCTGTACTGTTGATGGTGTTGAATATGGTGGCTTGGGTGCAAGTGGATTTACTCTTGTTGAAACTGGATCTAGCACTGGAATTTTTGAAGGAGTGTTCAAAATGCCATCAAAAATATGTAACAAAACTGGAACTGCATTAATCTCTTCAGCTGGAGGCAGTCTTGATGCAAAATATTATGATTCTAGAGATAATTCTGGTAATGCAAATACTTTCAGTTTATTGAAAAATACTCCTACTTCATTTTACAGCTCTCCACAACTTAGTGCGTATGAGATTATGAAACCAAAGTTTGGAAATATTGAAGAAATAATTCTTTTTGGAAGTATAGATAATCCTAGACGAGGGATCCCATTAGATGTAGTTATCACAACTCCTGATGGACAAACCCAAAATTTTGGTGCTACTTTGTCTAGTAGTGGAAGTTACAGATCTGTTATTTCAATTAATGAAAATTCATTGTCGGGTGTTTATAAAATAAAACTATCTCATAATGATTCTGTCATCAAGACAATTTCATTTGTAGTGTCTGATCCTGTAATCCCTAATTGGATCAAAAACAATGCAAAATGGTGGTCTTCTGGCACTGTTTCAGATTCAGAATTTGTTAAAGCAATTAAATATCTTATTGAAGAAGGATTGATCACAATTTTCCCTGGTAGTGCCATCTCTATTTCAGAACAGGGAGTCCCTAATTGGATCAAAAACAATGCAAAATGGTGGGCCAATGATCAAATATCTGATGAAGATTTTATAAAATCAATTCAATACTTGGTCAAAAAAGGTATCATTCGAATATAATCTGGTCAATTTTTATTTCGTTGAAAATATAAATACTCTCAGTTGGTGAATCAAAATGAAAATGAGGCTAGTAGGATTCTTAGCATTTGCTTTATTGTCTATATCGATTTTATCTTATGGTGTAAATGGTTCTGTTTTTGCAGACACTCATAATATTGCTCCAATTACTGTAACCTCTGATGCAAATATTATTGCCAACGGTGGAACTGTCACAATTTCTGGAAATATAAAAAATTATGATGCTTCTTCAATAACTGCTGGAGCAGTTACTTATGTAATTATTACACCTGATGAAACAGGGCGTGTTGGTATTGGTCAACTAATGCCAAAGTCTGATGGTTCTTTTACATTTAGTTTCGTGGCTGGTGGCCCACTATGGAAAACCAATGGTGATTATATTGTTGAAGTAAAATACGGCCCAGATGAGAATACTACTACAGTTAATTATGTTGGCGGAGAAGCAGTAGTTTCTACACCTCCTCCACCACCTCCACCAGATACAACACCTCCACCACCTCCACCAGATACAACACCTCCACCACCTCCACCAGTAGATGTAGATCCAATTCCAGTAGATCCAATATGTGGAAAAGGAACTGAATTAGTAAATGGTGTATGCCAAGTAATCAAAGTTACTCCTCCACCAGTTGATGATACACCTGGCTGCTTAATTGCCACTGCAACATATGGAACTGAACTAGCTCCACAAGTTCAACTACTAAGAGAAATTCGAGACAATACATTATTCAGTACCTCATCTGGTACAACATTCATGAGCGGATTTAACACAATTTACTATTCATTTGCACCAACAGTTTCAGACTGGGAAAGAGAAAATCCTATGTTTAAAGAAATGGTAAAGACTGCTATCACTCCAATGCTTTCAACATTGTCAATAATGTCATTAGCTAATGAAGGTTCAGAAGCAGAAGTTTTAGGATTGGGTATTTCTGTAATCACACTTAACTTGGGAATGTATATTGCAGCACCTGCATTAATTGGATTCAAAGTTAACAAATATCTAAAATCTAGAAAATAATCCAATTTTATTCTAGTAAGTTATTATACTGAAACTCATTATGATATTTTATGCATATTGAGTATGAGGAATTTGAAAGTGTTGAAGATATTCTAATGTATATGGCTTCAGCTGCACCACCCATGAAAAACACAATGCCAATCAACTCTTACAAAGGCTATGTGATGTCATTTATTCCACTCAGTCCTGCAACTGGAGAAACTTATCTTATGCTTTATGCGAAAGGTTCACTAGAACCTGGAATTTATGAATTTGATGTAGCATCAAAATCATTCAAAAAAGTTACAAGTATTGAAAGAGCAGACAAGGTATACTTTATCTCACTTACACCAAAGCGTAATACTATCGCAGATATTGCTATTGAAAATCTATAATTTCTTTGTTTGAATTTTAGGTGCAGATACTGATCTGCTTCTTGCATATTTGTCAATGATCTCATCTGGAGTTCTACCGTTAAACAGATCCTTACATAATCCTCGAAGGTATCTCATTATTGCCCAAGTTCCTGCTTTGAGAATTCCATACATGAATACCTTCATTGGTGGCCCATATGTCTTGTTTCTGAGAATAATTGGGATGATATCATTAATGACACGTAAGTTATTTTCCCAGCATTTCCAAAACAATGTAAATTGTGCTTCATTTAAATTTCCAAAATGCATTGAATTCTTTTCACTAAAATCTTGGTAAAGTAATGGTGCAACTAAACCTCTAAAATTCATCTCTCTAAAATCACTCATCATATCAATCGTGTATTGTATGTCATCAGGTGTTTCATCAGGCCAGCCAATGATGATTGTTGCTGCTGGGAACCAATGGTTTTCATTTAGAATTTTTGCGCCTTCTCTTACCACACTACCCCATTCTTCTGGTGCGAAAGGTTTTGTTTTAACACCAAGATGTTTTTTTACCATTGCTGGTGCTACAGTTTCAATTCCTAGATTGGTTGCAAGCCATCTTCCTGTTTTATCTTGTTCATTAACCTGAGAAATTTGTTGCATTAGAATAGGATCTGCTGCAACCGCAGAGAATGTCATATGTGTTGTTCCAACAAAATTTGCTCCTAATCCTTTAAGACCTTTCCATAAATCCACAATGGCATCTCTGTTTGGAATAAAATCTCTATTGTCACATCCGTACAATAACATTTCATCAGAATGTAACCATATTGAATCGAATCCATAATCTAAATTAGTTTTAGCTTCATGCTGTAATCTGTCTAATGGAAGATCTTTCTTTGATCTCTTGTTTACATCACAAAAGTCACATCCTCTTCCACATCCTCTCATTGCCTCAATCAATGAATTGATTGTAGGTCCTTCAATCACTGGAATGTTTTCTAGATTTCTTACAAAACAATGCATTAATTCCGGCGCATCATTTTTTTCTAAATCTTGGAACAAGTCTACAGCTAATTCATCTGCTTCACCAACAACAACTGTGTCAATTCCATGTATTTTCATTCTATCTGATTTAGCTAATTCCCATGCACCGTTACCGCCAACAACAACTTTGAAATCATACTGTTTTTTGAGCTGGATAATACTGGCACACATTTTCTTGAATTTCATGGCAACATAGGATAATTTTTCTGGAGACATTGTTGTTGTAACTGGAGCCATACCTAATGGATCCATCACATTAATTCCTACAACTTTGGTATCAGGCCCAATAGATTTATGTAACATTTCAGGATGTGCAAGGAAAACATCTTCTCTTCTGTATCCTCCTTGAAGTAGTGAGCTTTCTATTCTTCTTAGTCCTACTTGGGCTACTTTGACTTCTCCTGTGATTGGGTCTGTTTCAACTGATGGACAAAACACTTTATCAAAAACCCACTCTGGAAGTACTTCGTATGGTCCACATGCAATAAATCCATATAGAAAATTTCCTCTATAATTCGTCATTAAACTACGATCAGCAGTTAGTACCACACGTTTGCCAGCCAATTATCAAACTTCGCTTAAGTATGTTATATATCATTTACGAGGATACATTATTTGTATATTCTAATTAGAAATGTTTTTCCTATTTGCTCTGTTTGCAATGTTTGCTGCTATTCCTCCAGCTGCTATTCCATTATCTATATTCACAACTGATAAACCCAAAGAACAACTTTGAAGCATTGATGCAAGAGCTGCAATGCCCTTTTCTCCATATCCGTATCCTACTGATGTGGGTATTCCTATGATTGGTATGTCTACCAATGTGGATACTAGAGTAGCTAATGCGCCTTCCATCCCTGCTGCTACAATAATACAATCCACGTCTTCATTTATCATTTCTTTCAAAACTGGAAATATTCTCTGAATGCCTGCAACTCCTACATCATATCTTGTTATGCATTTACAATTCATTGCTTCACACATCAATCTGGACTCTTCAGCCACTCCTATGTCTGATGTGCCAGCAGTAATTATTCCAACTTTTCCACCATGAAATTTTATTGGTTTTTTAAATAACAACAGCGATGATGAATTTTTTCCAGTTCTAATTTTCACTTTTAGTTTCTTTGCAAATGATAATATTTTTGGATAATCTTCTTTTTTTATTCTTGATATGATGACAGAATTTGTTTTTTCAAGAATTTTTTTTAAGATTTTTTTATTTTCGTCTAATTCTTTTGTTTCTGCAAAGATTACTTCTGGAATTCCTCTTCGTTTCCTTCGATTAATATCAATTTTAGCAAATCCTTCTATCTCTTCAATCGAATATAATGACAAAAGTTTTTTTGCATTATTTATCGAAGTTTTTCCTGCTTTTAATGACTCTAATATCTCATGAATTTCCATGATGCCCTTGTTCCACTGGTCTACAAAAAGGCTTAGATTTCAATACCTGAGATGGCACCTTTCACACTTTCAACTGCCTTTTCAAATACTTGTCTTTCTGCATCATTTAGATCCAATTCAATAATTTTCTCTACTCCCTTCCTTCCAATTATTGCAGGAACTCCTATTGAAACATTTGAGTGTCCATACTCTCCATCAAGATATGTTGCCACTGGTATGACTTGTTTTCTATCTCTTACAACTGATTCAACAATTGCAGAAATTGCATTTCCTGGAGCATGTACTGTTGCTCCCTTTAATTCAATTACTTTAGCTGCAACTTGTTTTGTATTTTGAACCAACTCATCTAATTTTTCTTTTGGAAGAAAAGATGACAATGGAATTCCTGATACTGATGAAAATCTTGGTAATGGTAGCATATTTTCTCCATGTTCGCCAATGACTAGTGCTCGTATAGAATCTCGTGAATGACCAGTTGCTTCATGAATGAATTGCCTGAATCTTGATAAATCTAACATTCCTCCCATTCCAAACACTCTACTTCTGTCAAACCCTGATACTTTGTAAGTGATGTAAGCCATTGGATCAAGTGGATTTGTAACTGGAATTATCATTGAATTATCTGCATATTTTTTAATATTCTCAACAACACTTTTCACGATTGACGCATTAATTTTTAAAAGATCCATTCTTGTCATTCCTGGTTTTCGTCCAGATCCTGCAACTACTACCACTACATTTGATCCTTTCATATCTGCAAAATCATTTGATCCTTTTACTTCTACATCTATTCCTTGTTCTGATAACATGTGATTGATATCCATTGCTTCTCCTTGTGGAAGTCCTTCTGCTACATCTAATAACAAAATCTGGTCATCTAATCGTTTTAATGCAGAGAATAATGCTGCATCTCCACCCACCTTACCAGAACCAATTATTGTAATCATGAAAAACGAGGTTAATTTTCAATAATTAAATCTAATGAAATTCATCAGGTATTAGTCGAATTTATAAGTATTTTTGATAATTTTCAATTATGGTCGTTATAATTGATCCACAGATTGCTGGAATCTCTGGAGATATGCTTCTTTGTTCTTTGGTAGATTTAGGAGCTGATCAAAACAAGATAATTAATGGTATTAAAGAATCAGAAAAATTCTTTTCAAATTCAACCATCAAAAAAATCGCTTTTGAAAAAATTCAAAAACATGGAGTTCAAGCTTTTCAACTAATTTTAGAAATTGATGAGAATTTTCATGAAAAAAAAGGCTCTGAGATAAAAAAAGCAATTACTGACTCTGTATCTAGAATTGGATTGTCTGAAAAAGCAAAATCTTTTGCAGAATCTTGTATTAACACGTTGATATCTTCCGAGTCTAAAATTCATGGAATTCCAGAAGAGTCTGTTCATTTTCATGAAGCCTCTAGTATTGATACTTTAGTTGATATTGTTGGGATAGCTATTGCTTTGGAGGATTTAGGTTTGTTTGATGAAACGATTGTATGTCTACCTGTTTCAGTAGGTGGAGGTTCTGTAACATTCTCGCATGGTACAATGTCTAATCCTGCAAGTGCAATTCTTGAGATTTTTAAAAATTCAAACTTGATTATCAAAGGAAATGATACAAATGAAGAACTTACCACTCCTACTGGTGCATGTATTTTGGTAAATTTGACCCATCAATCTGTTCAGTTTTACCCTTCTATCAAAGTTAATTCAATTGGTTATGGTGCTGGACAAAAAGATTTTCAAACTTTTTCTAATGTCTTGAAAATTATTCGAGGAACTGAAAATTATTTCAAAACTGATTCAGTCAAGATACTTGAAACAAATGTAGATGATGTTTCAGGTGAAATATTGGGAAATCTTATTGAGAAAATAATGGAAAAAGGCGCTTTGGATGTTTCTATCTATAACGGAATAACAAAAAAAGGTAGACCTACACATCTTGTATCTGTTATTTGCACTGATGCAAATATTGATAAAATCACTGACACTCTAGTACTAGAAACTGGAACATTAGGGATTAGAATTTCTACTTCTGATAGGTTTATTGTTCCTAGATCAATTCATAGTATTAATGTCACTTTGAATGGTGATTCATTTCAAGTACATTACAAAAAATTTGTTTTTAAAGATAAAATAAATTTTAAAATAGAATTTGATGATCTAAAAACAATATCAAACATAATTAATAAATCAATTAAAGAAACAGATCTTTTATTACGAAAAGAGATTGAAAAATTGGAGAATAAAGATGACAAATCTTGATGAATTAATATGTTGGTTTGAAAATAAAAATAAGGTCTTTGTTGCACTTTCTGGTGGTGTTGATAGTGCCCTTGTCGCATATGCTGCATTTCAAAAACTAGGAAATTCTGCTATTGCTGTTACTGCTGACTACAAAACTTTGTCCGAAGAAGAACTTTACACATCAAAAAAAATCTGCTCTGAAATAGGTATTCAACAACTTTTTTTGGATTATAGTGAACTTGAAAATGAAGAATTTGTTAAAAATGATTCAAATCGATGTTTCCATTGTAGGATGGAATTAGGAGAACATCTGATAGCTCTGGCAAAAGATCATAGTGTTGAGATTATTGTTGATGGTACCAATCTTGATGATTTAGGTGATTACAGGCCTGGAATTGAAGCATTAAAACAAAATGGAATTAGAAGTCCGCTTGTAGAGACTCATTTCTCAAAATCTAAAATCAGAGAGACCGCCAAAATGATAGGATTATCTGTATTTGATAAACCATCAAATTCCTGTCTTGCATCTAGAATTCCATGGGGACAACGAGTTACTGCTGAAAAACTAACTAGAATAGAATTTGGAGAAACTATTGTAAAACAAATTACTAATGTAAAACAAGTCAGAGTTCGTGATCTTAACGGTTCTGCAAAAATTGAAGTTGAAAAAAACATGATATCTGTATTTGATGAAATTATATTCAAACAAATAACTGAAAAATTAAAGATGATTGGATTTACTTCAGTTGAAATTGATCAAGAAGGTTACAAACCAGGAAAAATCAATGTGATTGCAGATTGATCTATTTGGATAATGCAGCTTCTACACAAATACATGAAGAAGTTCTAAATTCAATGTTACCCTATCTTAAAGAACAATATGGGAATCCTTCATCGATCCATAGATATGGTAGATTGGCTCATAAAGCTGTTGAAAAAGCTAGAAAACAAATCGCATTACTAATCAACGCAGATCCTTCTGAAATTTTAATCACTTCTGGAGGTACAGAGTCAAACAATACAGTGTTGAATGGAATCAAAATAAAAAATAATTCTAAAATCATTACATCTTCAATTGAACATGATGCAATTTTAGAACCCTGTAAAAAATTATCTAAAAATGGTATTAATGTGGATTATTTACATGTGGATAAATTTGGTTCTATAATTCCATCAGAATTAAAAAATCATCTGTCTGAAAATACTTGTCTGGTTTCAATCATGTATGCAAATAATGAGGTTGGAACTATTCAGAGAATTTCTGAAATCGCTAAAATATGTAATGAGGAAAAAATCCCACTCCACACTGATGCTGTTCAGGCAGTAGGTAAAATTCCTATTGATGTTAAAGAATTAGGTATAGATTTTCTCTCAATTTCTTCACACAAACTTTATGGTCCTAAAGGAATTGGTGCATTATACATTAAAAATGGCTTAGAAATTGATCCTGTAATTTTAGGTGGTGGTCAAGAATCTGGCTTGCGTTCTGGTACTGAAAATGTTGCCAATATTGTTGGGTTTGGTAAGGCGTGTGAACTTGCTAAAAATAATCTAACTGAAAATATAACTTACATGAAAAAACTCCGAGATCTTCTTATTGAAAAAGTACTGAACGAAATACCAGAAGTGACTTTGAATGGTGATCCTCAATTAAGATTACCCAATAATGCTCATTTTACATTTCTTGGTGTAAATGGTGAGGATCTAATAATCAAACTTGATGAATATGGTATTGCAGCTTCTACAGGTTCTGCATGTTCTGTTAATACTCAGAGGGCTTCACATGTCTTACAAGCTATGGGTTTTTCACATGAACAAATCACTGGTTCTTTAAGACTAACTGTGGGAATTTTCAATAACGAACATGAAATCAATCAAACAGTAAATTCTCTAAAAAAAATAGTTGAAGAATTAAGATCATTTTCTCCATTCAAAGAAAAATATTCCTTTGTTTCTAAAATTTAGATGTTAATTTGAAATTTATTTCTTGCAACTAACACTGTAACCATGATTCCTACAATTAAAATCATCATTGTAATTGCGCCAAATTCAGGAATAACATACGTGCCAATAATTTCAATATCTGAATCCCCCCGTTCAAAATTAATTGTGATTGTTCTGGATTCTGTATATCCACTACCTGATTCGTCATAATCAACTTCTATTGCATCAATTAGAATTATGAATTTGTCATCTTTACCATCTTGTTTCTCTGCTCCTATGAATTCTCTTGGTAATTCTAATGTAATTACTCCTTCATCTGTTGATTCAATTTGAACTATTAATGCAAAAATCTCTTCATCTATTAGCATGTCCTTAACAGTGCCTCCTTTGATGGTATACTTTACATCAAACGTACCGCTACTCCCTGCATCTACATCAAAATTTTCTGTAGTTAGGATCACTGCTGATTTTGGAGAATAACTAAATTCTGCTTCTGCAATGTTTCCATCACCATATGATGCTCTAACTGTGTAATTTCCAGATTTTTTCCATAATGGTCCTTCTGCAATCACTGTATGAGAATAACTTCCATCTTGTGCTACAATAACTTGTGCAATATCTATTAGATTACCTTCCGAAAAAAGTTGTAATGTAATTGGTGTATTGCCTACAACAATAGATACATTTCCTGAAATTACAATTGTATCTCCTTCATCGTAATTATTATCGTCTGTTTGCACACTAACTTCTAGAGTTTGTGCCACTGCATTTACTGTTCCAGTAGATATTGCTAATAATACTATGATGCCATAAAATATCCTAAAATCCACAAACTTTTCAATGCGCATTTGTATATTTCCTTTACTATTAAAAAATGAAAAAATGAAAAAGTTGTGTGATTTAATATCTTGGCATAATGCTAAGTCTTGATTTTGCAGATACTGCAATTATTGATATAATTGCTACTGCTAGAATCATGGCTGCGATTGCACCAAATTCTGGAATCACATAGGTACCAATTATTTCAATTTTTTCAGCGCCTGCTGGGAACATGACTGTCACTTTGTTTGCGACAATTTCTTTATCATCCCATTCTTCACCGTCGACTAATACCATAAAGATACCGTCTATGATTGTTTTTGATGGAGTTATTGTTAGTTGTCCATCTTCTTTAGCGTTGATGCTAATGACAATTGAATTATCATTAGTATTGATAGTTGCACCAGTTACCGTTCCACCTGAAATGCTAAATGGTACACAATTATCACCTATGGTGATTTCATTTGTACTGCACATTTTACTTGGCGTTTCCCCTGTTACAACTCCACCACTTAGTTCAACTTGGACACTGTTACTTTTTTCAGTACTGCCATAGTTTACTCTAATGGTGTAGGTACCATCGTATTTCCACATTCCACCTGCTGTGTTTAACGTTGTCTTGAAACTACCATCATCTGCTACATTGACTTGATCAATTGTAACAATGGAGTTTAAAGGACTCACAACAGTTATTGTAATTGGGAATCCAGAAGTATTTGCTACTTGGCCTTCTACCATAATCTTGTCATTATGACCATAATCTGTTTTATCTGTCCAAACAGATACTGGGATGTCTTTAAGCAACATTTGCCTTGCTGCCTCTTTGGCATCCTCTGTGGTACATCCAACACATGCTTGTGGAAGATCTGCGGCATATGCTGATGACACGGTTAAGGTACCGACTGCAGTCAAAAGGGCTAGTAGCGCGAACGACGTACGGTTGTTCATCTTGTAGCGAATTACATACGTCTCTATTTATGTATATTTAAAAATAGAAAAAAGTTGTGAATTTAGTATCTTGGCATAATGCTAAGTCTTGATTTTGCAGATACTGCAATTATTGATATAATTGCTACTGCTAGAATCATGGCTGCGATTGCACCAAATTCTGGTACTACAACTCCGTCTTTGATATCTATTCCAGTCGAAGCAGTGTATTTTGGATCGTCAAATTGTTGAGCAGTCACAGTGTATAAACCGTCTTGTTTCCATAATGATCCTCCTACAATGATATTTGCAGCGAATTCTCCATCAAGCATTGGCGATATTTGAGCTACTTTTACCACATTTCCATTTGGTGCTATAACTTTTAATGTGATATCTTGACTCACTCTATCAGTTTTTCCGGTAACCTCAAACATTGTAGAACCTGCCTCTGCAATTATTGCATCGAGCATAAGTCCTGCATCTGTTGCAGCATTGTTTGTATTTTGTATAAAGATTCCTGATTCTAAATTAGATTCAGATACAGAAGTTCTTTCAGTCAAACCGTTTGTTACTCCAACAAGAACTTTTAGTGTGTATAATGAATTATTTCCTATACCTTGCATTGCAGTAATTTGATAAAGCCCATTCTCAGTCCATGTTGGTCCGACTTTGAATTCTTTTACAAAATTACCATTATCTGGTGTAAGTTGACCAACAGTCACTACTTTTCCACTTGGGGATGTTACTTTCAATGTAACATCTGTGAGACTGGAAACTGTTTTACCTGTAAGGGTAATTGTGTCTGAGCCTTTATCAGCTGTGGCTGTGATCATCATTCCTTGACTTTGAGCAAAAGCATCTTGTTGAATTGAGGTCATTGAAACTAATGACAGTGCCATTAGGGCTATTGCCATTGATGTCGTAGAACGTTTAAAATTCATCCTATTCTCAACCAACATTATTGCTATTTATGTATATTTAAAAATGGTTCTGTGTAATCTATGGGGTTTGATTTAAGATCTGAGATCTAATACACTTACTTAAAAATAGAAAAAAGATGAAATTTAGTATCTTGGTATAATACTAAGTTTTGATTTTGCAGATACTGCAATTATTGATATAATTGCTACTGCTAGAATCATGGCTGCGATTGCACCAAATTCTGGGACTACAAAGGTACCAATTATTTCAATTTCTTCAGTTCCAGCAGGGAATTCTATGGTGATTGTTCTGTCTGTTGCTGTAGTTATTTCATCAAAGTCTGCAGCTTCTTCTTGGTCAATTAAGACGAAGACTTCAACATCAACACCATCCTCTACTGAATCGAATACAGTTCTAGGAATTGTTAGGGTTAACACACCATCCTCAGTAGCGTCAATAGAAATGATTAGTGATTTTGCATCAAAATCAGGTATGATATTTAGTAATTTTCCACCTGTTATTGAATAACCTATCAGATCTTTGGCTCCTTCTACTAGTACTGTTTTATCCGTTACATTAGACAACCCGCCTTTTGGTGGAGTCACTGTTGATCCACTAAAGTCAAATGATGTTGTCGCTGAACGGTTTTCTGTTCCATATTGAACTGTAATTGTGTATGATCCTTCTGATTTCATTAATCCGCCACCAGCTGTAAACTCAGTACTGAATTTTTTATCAGCACTAACTGTAACTTGTGCAATTGATACCAAGTTTCCATTAGGAGCCTTGACAATCACACTTACTGGGGTTTGTGAATACAGATCTCTCACTGTTCCTGATACTGTGACAACCTCTCCTTCTGAATAGGATGATTTGTCTGTAGTAACAACAATTGAGCTTTGTATTTGTCCAAATACGGGTGTAGCACCAATACTTGCAATTAAAATTGCAGATAAGGCAAACACCATTAGATGAGCTTTCATCATTTCTACGCCTGAATTTATACTATTTAAGGTTGTGAAAAAAATTATTGACAAAATAGAAAAAAGACAGCTTTTTGGCAAATTTCAAATTACATATATATTAACCCGAGCGTGAATTTTTGACAGTTTGTGTGTATTATTTTCTATTACATTTAATGTTCGACATGGAGTAATTGTAAATGGCAACTAAGAAAAATCAAGTTCTAGTACCTGATCATGTATATGTTCCACCACATGAGATTATTACTAAACAAGAAGCTGAAGAAGTTTTAAAAAAATATAATTGTAGACCCACAGAGTTACCGCTAATCTTTGTTAATGATCCTGCAATTATGGGACTGGGTGTAAAACCCGGAGATATGATAAAGATCACCCGAGTAAGTCCAACTGCTGGTGAAAGCCTCTATTACAGATATGTGGTGGAAGTCTAAATGGCAGATCCTTCAACTAAGCGTTGGCCAGTAATTCAAGATATTTTAAAACGTGAAGGTATTGCACGTCAACATCTAAATTCTTTTGATGAATTTTTAGAAAGAGGACTTCAAAGTATCATTAATGAAGTCGGACAAATTGATATTGAAAATGCAGAATATCCTTACAAAATCCAATTAGGTAAAGTTAAACTTCAGCAACCTAGAATGATGGAACTTGATGGTTCAATCACTCATATCACTCCAGCTGAAGCACGATTAAGAAATGTTTCTTACTCTGCACCTGTTATGATGGAGGCAAGTGTTGTAGAAGATGGAAAAATCTTAGAGTCTAGATTTGTACATATTGGAGATGTTCCAGTAATGGCAAAATCTAATGCTTGTATATTGCATAATTTCTCTACTCAAAAATTAATTGAGCATGGTGAAGATCCAAATGATCCTGGTGGTTATTTTATCATAAATGGTTCAGAGAGAGTTATCGTAGGATTAGAGGATCTCTCTTACAACAAAATAATTGTTGATAGAGAAACTGTTGGTGGCAACATTGTTTTCAAAGCTAAAGTGTATTCTTCAATTGTTGGTTATCGAGCAAAACTAGAACTTGTTATGAAAAGTGATGGATTGATTGTTGCCAGAATTCCTGGATCTCCAGTTGATATTCCAGTTGTCACATTAATGAGAGCTCTTGGATTAGAATCTGATAGAGAAATTGCTTCTGTGGTTTCACTAGTTGATGAAATTCAAGATGAATTAGAAGGCTCCTTTGAAAAAGCAGGTGATGTACCAACATCTAAAGATGCTATTGTCTATATCAGTAAAAGAATTGCCCCTGGAATGTTAGAGGAATTCCAAATAAAACGTGCTGAAACTCTGCTTGATTGGGGGTTGTTACCTCATTTGGGTAAACATCCTGAAAATAGAAAAGAAAAAGCACAATTCTTGGGTGAGGCAGCTTGTAAGCTATTAGAGCTAAAACTTGGCTGGATCACTCCTGACGATAAAGATCATTATGGAAATAAAGTAATCAAATTTGCAGGACAAATGTTAGCAGATCTGTTTAGAACTGCATTTAGAAATTTGGTAAGAGACATGAAATATCAATTAGAAAGATCAGGCCAAAAACGTGGAATTAATGCAGTTGCTGCAGCAATTCGTCCCGGAATAATTACTGACAAACTAAACAATGCTATTGCAACCGGAAACTGGGGTAGAGGACGTGTTGGTGTTACACAATTACTTGATAGGACCAACTATCTTTCAACAATTAGTCATCTTCGAAGAATTCAATCTCCACTTAGTAGGACACAACCAAACTTTGAGGCAAGAGATTTACACTCAACACACTTTGGAAGAATTTGTCCTAGTGAGACTCCTGAAGGATCAAATTGTGGTTTGGTAAAAAACTTGGCACTATCTGGAATTATTTCAGTTAATGTTCCATCTGAAGAGATTGTGGAAAAACTCTATGATCTTGGAACGGTTCATTTTTTTGATGCAAAAGAAGATTTGAAAAAAGATGGAACTAGAATATTTGTAGATGGCCGTCTTATTGGATATTACAAAGATGGTGCAGAATTAGCTGACTCTCTTAGAGAACTTAGAAGAAATTCTAAGATTCACCCACATGTTGGAATATCATTCCACAAATCTGAAATTGAAGGTTCAACAAAAAGACTGTACGTTAATTGTAATGCAGGAAGAGTCTTACGACCATTAATTATTATTAAAGATAACAAACCCCTACTAACTGCGGAATTACTAGATAAAATTTCTAAAAAATTACTCTCTTGGACTGATCTCTTGAGAATGGGTGTTTTAGAAATGATTGATGCAAATGAAGAAGAAAATTGCTATGTTACTTTGGATGAAAAAGATTCAAAGAAACACACTCACTTGGAAGTATTCCCACCAGCCATTCTAGGTGCAGGTGCTTCAATAATTCCTTATCCTGAACACAATCAATCTCCAAGAAATACTTATGAATCTGCAATGGCAAAACAGAGTTTAGGATTTTCTACACCTATGATGAATACCAGTACTTATGTTAGACAACACTTTATGCTATATCCACAAGTTCCAATTGTTAATACAAAAGCAATGAAACTTTTAGGATTAGAAGATAGACCTGCAGGTCAGAACTGTATTGTTGCAGTATTACCATTTGATGGTTATAACATTGAAGATGCTATTGTGTTAAGTAAAGCATCAGTTGACAGAGGACTGGGTAGAACATTTTTCTATAGAATTTATGATGCTGAAGCAAAACAATATCCAGGCGGAATGCGTGATACTTTTGAAATTCCTAATGCTGAAGACAACATCAGAGGTTACAAAGGAGAGCGCGCATATAGATTACTAGAAGATGATGGAGTAGTTGCATCTGAAGCTCCAGTTAAAGGTGGAGATATTCTAATCGGAAAAACTAGCCCTCCTAGATTTATGGAAGAGTATAGAGAATTCGAATCATCTGGTCCATACAGACGAGATACTTCTATTGGTGTGAGACCTTCTGAAACTGGAGTTATTGATACTGTAGTTATGACTCAATCTAACGAAGGTGGAAAAATGTATAAAATTAGAGCAAGAGATATGAGAGTTCCTGAAATTGGTGATAAATTTGCATCAAGACATGGACAAAAAGGTGTATTGGGAATTTTAGCTAAAGCAGAAGACTTGCCATACACTGCAAATGGAATGTCCCCTGATGTTTTGATTAATCCTCATGCATTCCCTTCAAGAATGACTGTTGGTATGATGATGGAATCTATCTGTGGTAAAGCTGCAGCATTCCGTGGAACAAGATTTGATGGCTCTGCATTTGTTGGAGAAAAAATGGATGAAGTTAAAGAAGTGATGGATGCACATGATTTCAAATATTCTGGTAAAGAAATAATGTATGATGGAAGAACTGGAAAATCATTCCCAGTTGAAGTTTTCATTGGCGTTGTATATTATCAAAAACTACATCACATGGTTGCAGATAAAATTCATGCAAGAGCACGTGGACAAGTTCAGATGTTGACTAAACAACCAACTGAAGGAAGAGCAAGAGGTGGTGGATTAAGATTTGGTGAAATGGAGAGGGACTGTTTAATTGCTTATGGTGCTTCTATGATTCTAAAAGATAGATTATTAGATGAATCTGACAAGTCTGATATCTTTGTATGTGAAAGATGTGGATTAGTTGCATATCATGATGTTAAACAAAGAAAATATGTTTGCAGAGTTTGTGGTGATAAAGCTAAAGTTTCATCCGTGTCTGTAGCATATGCGTTCAAGTTACTCTTACAAGAAATGCAGAGTCTTAATGTTGCACCTCGTTTGTTAATCAAGGAGAAAATCTGATATGTCTGTTCAAGCAATTAAAGCAATTGATGGAATTCGATTTTCAGTATGGTCTCCAACTGAAATTAGGAAATACTCTGTAGCTGAAATAACTGCTCCTGAAACATATGATGAAGATGGAATGCCAGTTCAAGGAGGTCTCATGGATGGCAGACTTGGCACACTTGAACCCGGACAGAAATGTCTTACCTGTGGAAATACTGCAGCAAGATGTCCTGGACATTTTGGACACATTGAACTTGCAGAACCAATTTTACATATTGCATTTATTGATAATATTTACAAATTGTTACAATCTACATGTCGTTCTTGTGGTAGACTCAAAGTACCTCAAGAAGATCTAGATGCATTCCAAAAAATTAAAGATAAACATGCTGCTTACACTGTAATTTCACAAAAACGTATACCTGAAAAAATCATCGAAAAAGCTAAAAAAGCTAAAGAATGCCCTCACTGTGGAAAAACACAATATGAGTTAGTATTTACAAAACCAACTATTTTTGTAGAGAAAACAGAAATCGGCGAACATAGACTATTGCCAATTACAATTAGAGAACGTTTTTCACAAATTATTGATTCTGATTTACAATTATTATCATATGATCCTGGTACTGCAAGACCTGAATGGTTCATTCTGCAAGCATTACCTGTCCCACCTGTAACTGTGAGACCATCAATTATACTTGAAACTGGTATTAGATCCGAAGATGATTTAACTCACAAAATGGTAGATATCATTAGGGTTAATCAACGACTAAAAGAAAGTAAAGAAGCTGGAACTCCTCCATTAATTGTTCAAGATTTAGTTGACTTGTTACAATATCATTCTACAACATATTTTGACAATGAGGTTTCTGGAATTCCACAAGCTCATCATCGTTCTGGACGTCCTCTCAAAACATTAACTCAGAGATTAAAAGGAAAAGAAGGAAGATTTAGAGGTTCATTGTCTGGAAAGAGAGTAGATTTTTCCAGTAGAACTGTAATCTCACCAGATCCTAATTTGGATTTATCTGAAGTAGGAGTACCTGAACAGGTTGCAATGAAATTGACCATTCCTGAAATTGTTACTGAATGGAATATTGATAGAATGAGAAAACTGGTAATTAACGGACCTGAAAAATTCCCAGGTGTCAACTACATCGTCAGACCTGATGGTGTAAAGATTAGATTAGATTTTGTAGAAGACCGTTCTGTAATAGCTGAAACACTTGAGATTGGATATTTAATTGAAAGACATCTTGCAGATGGAGACATTGTTATGTTTAACAGACAACCATCCCTTCACCAAATGTCTATCATGGCTCATTATGTGAGAGTACTTCCTGGTAAAACTTTCAGATTGCATCCTTCTGTTTGTCCACCATACAATGCAGATTTTGATGGTGATGAAATGAACTTACACGTTCCTCAAAGTGAGGAGGCTAGAGCTGAAGCAATTCTTTTAATGCGAGTTCAAGATCAATTAATCTCACCAAGATATGGCGGTCCAATCATTGGAGCATTAAGAGACTTTGTAACTGGTGCATATCTTCTTACTAAAGACGACACAACTCTATCTGTCCAAGAATTTTCTAATTTTGCAATGCTTGGTGGTTATTCTGATCCACTTCCAAAACCTGCTACTAAAACAAAAGATGGTCCTGCATATACTGGAAAACAATTATTCTCATTATTTCTACCAAAAGATTTCAACTATGTTCTTACATCAAAATGGTCTAAAGGAACAAACGGTCCACAAAAGGACGTTGTAATTAAAAATGGTGAACTAATCAGCGGTGTCATTGATAAAACATCTATTGGTGCAGAAGAACCAGAAAGTGTCTTACACAGAATTACTAAAGATTACGGTAATGCTGTTGGCAAAAACTTCTTGAATTCTATTCTGATTATGGTTAAACAATTCATCACTCATTATGGTTTCAGTTATGGTTATGGTGATCTTGAAGTACCAGAAAAAAATGTACAACAAATTCTCGATGATATTCAGGAAACATATGATATTGTATCTGATTTAACTGATCAATACAAGAAAGGAACCCTCAAACTAACAAGAGGTATGAAAGCTGAAGAAGCTTTAGAAGCATACATTGTCAATGAATTAGGTAAAGCAAGAGAAAAGGCAGGAGCTACTGCAAATGATTCTTTAGATAATAATAACGCTGGAAAAATTATGGCTACTACTGGTGCTAGAGGTTCAGCACTCAACGTGGGTCAGATGGCAGGTGCATTGGGTCAACAATCAAGACGAGGAAATAGAATGAATGATGGTTATAGTAATCGCGCATTAACACATTTTCAAGAACATGATAGTAACCCTGATGCACATGGTTTCGTAAAATCCAATTACAGAACAGGTCTATCTGCTTTAGAATTTTTCTTCCATGCTATGGGTGGTCGTGAAGGATTAGTCGATACTGCAGTTAGAACCCAACAAAGTGGTTACATGCAACGTAGATTGATTAACGCATTAGAACACATTAGATTAGAATATGATGGAACCGTTAGAGATCCACATGGTCATATCGTTCAATTCCTCTATGGTGAAGATGGAATTGATGTACAAAAGAGTGATCATGGCGAAGCATTTAATCCAAGTAGACTAGCTGAATCTCAAACCATCATTGATTCTGGTAAGAAGGCAACCAAAGAAGAGATAGAAGTTCTTACTAAAAAATACACTAAGACATTTAATCCAAGATTGACATCACTCGTAACTGATGCATTAGAAAAATCTAATCTAAGTAAAGATGGTGTTGAAGCTGTATGTAAAAAAGGATTACTGCTTTACAATAAAGCAAAAGTAGAACCTGGTCAAGCAGTTGGCATCATCACTGCTCAATCAATTGGGGAACCAGGAACTCAGATGACTTTGAGAACTTTCCACTTTGCAGGAATTAAAGAACGAAACGTTACATTGGGTTTGCCAAGATTAATTGAATTAGTAGATGCGAGAAAGAAACCTGTTACTCCAACTATGGATATCTATCTTGATAATGAATCAAAGAAATCACGAGAAAAAGCAATTGAAATTGCAAGAAATGTATTGCAAACTAAAGTTAGTGCTCTGATTGCTAATAGTGAAACAGATTACTCTACAAATATTAAATTAATTTTGAGTCCAAATAGACTAAAAGAAAGAGGTTGCTCAATTGCAGAAGTAGAAGCAGCACTTTCATCAAATAAAAAATTCAAACTAGAAGTAACAGGAGAACTAATTACATTAAATCTTGCTGAGGAATCTGATACTGCAACTGCAATTGCAATTAGAAACAAAGTTCTCAATACCACTGTTAAAGGAGTTCCAGATATAGAACGAGTTACACTAGTTCAAAAAGATGATGAATGGGTTATCCAAACAACAGGTTCTAACATTGCCAAAGTACTTGAAGTAAAGGGAATTGATAAAAGAAATGTTAGAACAAACAATGTCTTTGAAATTGCAGGTACTTTAGGTATAGAAGCCGCAAGAAATTCATTGATTGACGAACTAAATCATACTTTGGGAGATCAAGGATTAGAAGTTGATAATAGATACATCATGTTGGTATCTGACCTGATGTGCTCTAGAGGATACATGCAACAAATTGGTAGACATGGAATTGCTGGAACAAAAGATAGTGTTCTAGCAAGAGCCGCATTCGAAATTACCGTACCAACAATTGCACATGCTGCACTTGCTGGTGAGATTGAACAGTTGAAAGGTATCACTGAAAATGTTATTGTTGGTAGTAACATTCCAATTGGAAGTGGTACTGTTGACTTGTACATGCAAGTCTCCAAAAAGAAGTGACTTGTACGATAGTTTTTATACCTGAAAATCGTATTTTCCTTCGTGTTTAAGGCAAATCCAGAAATCCAAAAGAAAGTAGATGAAATCCGCAAGGATCCAGACACTGTTGACTGGATTGCAACCATAAATTCTGAGAGTGCTAAAATTAATTATGAAAAACATCTGGCAGAGTATCTCATTTACAGAAAACTAACAATTCCAAAATTGGTTGCCAGTTTTAAAAAAGATGAAAACAAGGAAATCAAAAACGTACAGTCTTTTACAAACCACATGCTAAAGCGACTAGCTGGAGGTACTGTTGCAAACTATGTATCTGCAATTAAAAGCAGAATGCAATATGATGGTATTCCTTTTACCCGAAATGTAAAGATTCCAAACAGAACATATCATCCAACTGTTGAAAATGAAGTAATCCCAACAAAGGATCAAATCATTTCATTTCTAAGAAATGGAAAACATGCAACTCAGGTGATTATATCTCTTATTGCTTTTACAGGATTTAGATTTAACGTAATTGCAGATTTGAGGATAAAGGATTTTCCCGAAATGCAAATAACTGAAAACAATGAGGTGGTCTTTGAAAAAATACCAACTAGGGTTAAAGTTAGAAAGGAACTAAGCAAAAATGGCAAAGCATACCAATCCTTTCTAATTGAAACAGGTTGCATGATATTGAAAAATTCGCTAGAAATCAGAATGACAAAAGGCGAAAAACTAGATTCAGAAAGCTTACTTGTTCCAACTGAATGTGAAAATACCACTGTAAGACAAAGGGCAAAAGCAATATCTAGAAGACTAAACACGGTATTTGAAAAAGTAGAGTATGGTTCAAGACCATATTCTTTAAAGAATTTCTTTGCAACTGCATTGCTTAATTCTGGTTTGGAACAAAACCTGCAAACATTTTACATGGGTCATACTGGTCCAGTTCAGAATGTGTACAGTCTTCAAAGACAACAACCAACAGAGCAAGTTGAAAAAATGAGAACTCTCTTCAAAGAAAAAATTCAGCCCAACCTAATCCCTCAAGAAAACAATGTTGATGCAACTGTAAGAAATGAGTTTAAGAAATTTGCAAAGGCGATGGGGGTTGAAGTTTCTGAGGATGCAAACTCTGATGAGACGATAGAGGAGATTGCCCTTTTGTACAAATCCGCATTACACGATATTTCTAGTCGTGAAAAGAAGCCTAAAATCAGCCAAAAACGAATAACTGAAGCCGAACTTGATTCTCATCTGAATGATGGTTGGGAATTACATTCAACATTACCTAGTGGTGACATTGTAGTAAAACTATCTGCTTAATTATGAAATCGCCCTTCTGATATTTTTTCGATATTTATTTCTGAATCTTTTTGTTTTCTCTTTGCTGTAGATATTCTAAAAAATGTGTTCTTGATGTGATATTTGAATTAATGATTTCGAACAAAGTCATTTTGCTAGATCTTTTTCTTGTTTTATTATCATAATTTATTGAATTGATTTTTCTGATTAATCCATAAAAGATCAAGAAAATAAGCAGTTCCATTTTCAATGGAAAAAGAGAACAAACAGAATAACTAAGAGATTTGCTTTATGGTTTCATTTAATTCCCTATTAACTTTTGTCTGAAACTTCCTCTTATTTTTGATCCATTCATCATACTGCTTTCCTATAGAATTTGTTTTAGAAAATATTCTCTTTTGTAATCTTTCATTATTACTCAATAAACGAAATTGAATAGTATAATACCAATAAGAAATTTCATCTCTATACAGTTCATCTTTTGTTACAAATCCATTTTGATATAACTCATCCAAAGACTCTGTCACAAACTTATCTTGAGGACTTTTGTAAACAGTTGCTTCAACATGTTTCTTGGATGAATATAGAAAATCTGTATTTACTAACATATCCCCCTCTTCTAGAATAGTTCCATACAAATCTCCATTGGCTAATAATTCAAGTGCATCTATCTCTCCTGATCTGTTTTCGTCATCTACACTACCAAGAATTTTTTCCAAATCATCCCAATTTTCAAAAATAAGTGGTAGATAATCTTTATAATTTTTTTTAATATGTTTAATTATCGCAGATTTTTGCAACTTATCATTATCTCTATCTTCAAAAACAGAAAAAATATGCATCGCATAAAAAACCCCAAATAATGTTAAACGAAATTTACTGTCAAGTTTACTTGGCTTTGAAATAGCACCAATTCTAACGATTTTTCTATTAATCAGTCCCTCTATTTTCTTCTTTTTATCCCCTTGAATTACTGTACGGCACATGCCATCCAAAGATTTTCTTCTTTTTTTACTCAACGTTCCATGATGTGAAACAATTTCTGAAATTGAGCATGAACCATGTTCGCATAGAATGCTGAGAATGTTCAAAAGATGTTTCTGATTGGGTTTACTCCATGACACATGTGAAAAATTGGCCAATTTTATTCGCTCATTGTTTATTGGAAGTCTATAATCATGATCCATTTTGTACATGATGTATCTATAATGATCCAGAAATAGCAATATACACTAATGATGTATAATGTATAATAACTTTCTTAGTTCTCTTAATTATATGAAATCTCAAATTTCCCTGAGTTTGGATGACGATCTTGTTCAAACTATAGAAAAATTAAGACATGGTGATCTTCCGCGGTCACTAGTTTATGCCAGGTTATTGAAAACAGCGATTCCGCTATATAAGGAGGAGGTGTAACAATGAACGTCCCAGAAATTGTCGAGAAAATTAACGATTTATACCACACCCTGAAAAATACTAATGATCCTTCAGACATCGCCAATAAAATCAATTCTGTTTTGATTTTTGGTGATAATGTTTCTACTGATCTACTACGTGCTGCTTGGAATCAGTTTGCGCATCAAAGAGGTATCAAAAATGGATAACGCTGACTCTGCTTCTGTGTCATGTCCAAACCCCAGAGTAATTATGAACATTCAGTTATCTGATAAACTTAAACGAGATTATCTTCCTGATATTGTTTTTAATGATGGATTTGTCTGTCTTTATTGTGAGATTTCTCTAGTGGGAATAAAATATGTATATGAACATCTAGATGACGATCCTACCAACAATATAAGAGAAAATATTGCATTGTCATGTCAGTCATGCAACAACAAAAAACCTTCCAGTACAACAATGAAACAGATTGCACTAACCAAGAAAGCAGAGAATGAAAAGAGGAACTATACGCGCGGGAGAGCGAGAGAGGTTGCTTCTCCTTCTCTCAAGCCTGAGCTTGACATTAATCAGACCAATTTTGATATTGCTTCTCAGTATCTTTCTGAAGTTGTTGCTACAGATGGTTGTATCGAGTTCAAAACTGCTTTGGATTCCATAACCATGCGCTGCAAGACTCAGACTGGAACTGGTAGCCAGACTGCTGTTCGTCGCTATCTTGATGCTCTGGTATCATCCGAGGGAAAATTCATGGTTGTTCAAAACTCTGAAAAGCGACGGGTAATTGTTCTGAGGGAGGGAAATTGATGAGTACAATAGAATCAGATGGGGCTATCGATGAAAACGAGGCCAATCTATGCCAATCTATGCCAGATAAATCCCAAAAATCTGGTCCATGGACTAAACATGATAAAGAAGCAAGAAGAAATGAGGTCTATAGGTTACATTTCGACTATGATTTCTCTGCCCGTAGGATTTCTGATCTGATGAAAGTCAACCGTAATACTGTCAACAGAGATCTGCGTTTCTGGTATTCTGAAATTTTGGATAGCAGTAGAATTCTCGAACCAGAACTAATAGTAGAAGTTAACCTTGAAAGATTGAAAATTCAGTATGCTAGACTGAGAGAATCTCTTGATAAAACAGATTCTGAGGAGATCAAAAATAAAATTGAACGATTGATGCTTGATGTTGTCTCTAAGATCAATTACACCGTTCAAAGAAGGGCAGAATCCCACGTGAGAATAAAGAATATGGTTGTAGAAGACATCAATAAATGGATGGAAGAAAACAGAAAAGACACACGCTATATGACTCTCTTTGATAAATTCAAGTTGTCATCAAATGCTCGCAAAAAAATTGAAAAAATAATGGAAGATGATGCAAAGAAAGGAGACCCCGATTTTAATTGACATATTCTCTAGTTGCTAGTCTCGCATTTGATTTGGCGTTGGCAATACACCGCAAAGTATCAGAAGAAATCCCTAGCGTTGTGCAACGGACCCGTGCAAATCTTTGTGAGGATATAACAGAGTACAGTCTGAGCTACGCAGTTTCCGAGGACCGTGATCCTTTCTGCGTTCTGTGCATATCCGTATCCCAGTTCGAACCGCCGGAATTGTTTTTTGAGGTTGATGTTGACTACGAATCCCACTGCATCGAAGATCAGCACAAGCCAAGAACCTACGACGCATGGATAACTGATTATGCGGACAAATGGCCTGTCATGACAAACGGGTTTGTAGATTATTTAGGTACTGATGAAAACGAAAAAATTCATCTTGACAAACACACAGCAAAGCAGCGTTTGAATGTAAGGTACCATGTGACGGGTAATGCAGTTGGCGAGATAGACGGTTACCGCGATATCTGTGGATTTGATGAAGTTGCAAACACTGTATGTCCCTACATAAAATCATTGTATGATCTTTTTAACGATTCATCCAGATGAGAAAAAATTATCTTTTGATCTTGGTGATGCGTTTTTTATGGCATTACATCATTTGAAGACAAGTGAGTGGTATTGGGTGAGTGGGTGATAGATGAGGATCTATTAAAATTAAGAATATGATGTGCTTTTAAAGAAATTTTGTAACATACAACAAATGATAACAAACAAAACTTTTGAAGAATTATCCGAGGATGAGATCAGATATGTTCTCTCTCTAAGATGCGTCGATGTAAAGGACTATCTTCTTAAAATTCATGGAAAAACATGTTTCGATGGATTTATCAAAAGATTTGTAAACTGCAGAACTCAGAATTTAACTCCTGCCAAAGTAACAGCACAGAATGAAGCATTTCAACAGTATCTTACCTCTCGAAGTGCAGGATTTTAAAAAATACAAAAAATATCAAAGAATTAGACGATTTTGAAGTGGAGGATGATTCAAAAGAGTTGCAACTGCAGAAAAACTGGTATCGTATGCAGGGCTTGTACCATCTCACATAGTGGAGAACTGCCAAAAGGAGAGGAATCACATTACAATTTACCCAGAGATGATTTGATTATCAAAATACGATAATGTCGAGGGGTTAACAAGGGTTAATGATTTTACAATAAAATGACTAATTTTATGTAAGATTAAACAATCTTAACCCCAAAAATTGTAATTTTTTTAACTTTATATTGAGCATTGTGAGTAGCTATATCATGCAAGATCAAAAACTGGGGGGGACTGATTTCAAATGACATATTCTCTAGTTGCTAGTCTCGCATTTGATTTGATCTTGGCAATTAATGATAAAATAGTTAGAGAAATTCCAAATGTCACGTACTGGGCTGATGTAGAAGATGTATCAGCAAACAGTGTAGAGTGCAGTATATCTTACAGCCTACCTGAACACGGTGCATTTTGCACATTGGATATCTCAGTCACTCAAGATAATCCAGACGAAGTATATTTTGGTGTACATGCCGAGTTAAACGAATTTGATTTTGAAGAATCTGACTTGCATGTAATTAATATCGAAGATTCTATGTTGGAACTCTATCCGTTAAGACCAATCATGACCCAAGGGATAACTCGTTATTTTGAAAGTGATGAGAATGGAGAATATAGTCCAAGCAGATCTGTTGCAAAACGTACTTTCACTGTAAAATTTATGGCATTGTCAAAATCCATCAAAACACAAGACAACATCACCAATTACAGATTTGATGAAATGTCTGAAAGGGTATTTCCTTACATCAAATCATTGTATGATGTTTTTAAAATTATTCATCCAAACTAAAAATTAGGAAGTATTTTATCCAAAGCTTATCTGGAAAAGTGATTCACTCTTTTTCTTTCAGTTGAGATAACCCGTATTCCAGCCCGTGAGATCTGTTGGCAAACTTTTTTGTTTTGATCTTCTGATCAAGCCACTTTACAAGATCTGAATCAAGCGTGATACTCAACTTTACCTTTGACAAAGACATGACAAAGTAAGATGCAGTAGCATTTAACAAGGAGTGAGATAATATGCTTCTTAGTAGGATGATGATGACATTTGTTTTGTTATTTGCTTTACTTTTAACTATCCCAATTTTTGCTGAAGCACAAATTGACCTCCGAACTGAAACATTGGTTGTTAAATTATACCACGAACCTATTGATCCAAATATCAAAACCAAGATAACCGTAAATTTTATCAATCCTCAAACACAAAAAGTTCAAGAGCATATTGATTATACCATTTCAGTTTCAAAAGATGGAGAAACTGTCTTTGGACCAATTCCTCTAACACACACATCCACAGGTTCTGTAACAATACCAATCGAGTTTAATCGCGATGACGGAGTATATTCTCTGGATGTGGATGTGACAGGAATTTTATTCCAACCCATTTCTACAGAAACATTTTCGTTTGACATTGTAGTGGGTAAAACTTTCAACTCAACAGAAAAATCTAATTCATCCCAATCAAAAGAATTTGAAATAACTTCTGAATCACCAATTTTTCCTAGATTTCTTCCACTACCAGAACTAAGCCCAGAGGAGAAAGCAGAAGAAATAGTGAAATCGTACTATTCATATTCTTTCGGCTATCTAGCACTAAACAATACCGATTCACAACGATTATCTGATGTATTTGATGCCTATGTACCTAAGGTAGCCGAAAAAATCCCTAAAGAGGCATTCATCAATTCTGTATATCTTGCATCTGATGAATTAGATATGCTTGACCGTATACTTGACAGTGCTGGACTTAGAGAGGAATTTTATGCAGATTATGTTGGGGTATGGAAAGATATTGCTAACAACAAGTTAGAATTGTTGGATTCTTTTGAAACAAAAAAGAAAAAAGAAATAGATGAATTAGAAATAGGTAACACACTAAAGGAAAGTTATATTTCTAGAATTACTCAAATAACTAAAATTCAAAAAAATGATTTTGCAAGTCAGGTGGCAAAAACCATTGAACCTTTTGAAGAAAAATCAAATTCAAACGTTATCCAAAATAAAATACAAGATGAAATTTTGGATCAATCAAAAGGAGGTGGCTGCCTAATTGCCACTGCAACATATGGTAGTGAGCTAGCGCCACAGGTACAACAACTACGAGAACTAAGAGACAATCAATTACTTCAAACAGAATCCGGAACTAATTTTATGGAATCCTTTAACCACGTTTACTATTCATTTAGTCCAACTATGGCAGACTGGGAAAGAGAAAATCCAGTATTCAAAGAGGCAGTCAAGATCACACTTGTTCCATTACTCACATCCCTTTCAGTTCTAAACAATGTGAATATGGATTCAGAAAGTACGGTATTGGGATATGGAATTAGTTTGATTCTGCTAAATGTGGGAATGTATTTTGTTGCACCATTTGTTGTGATTCGTACAATTAGAAAAAAACTCTAAATCCTCAAGTTATTACAAAATAGCCAATGCATGATCTAATGATTTCACAACTTTGCAGGATCTTGAAATTCTTCTCTTAACTGTACTTCCAAAACAATAACGTTTCACAGTCAGATGAGCAATTTGAGTGCGAGATTCCTTCAGATTAAACTTTTTAAACAAAAAAGCGGTGTCCTAGTGAGTGGCTTCATTTTCTAGGGAACTGGAACACATTTGCTTCATGCTGGAGGCAAACGGCTACAGAATAAGGAATGGGATGATGCCCCTAGATGACTTCAGGCTTTTCCTGACCCCTCCTGGATTTGAAGTTGAAAGCGAGGAGGTCTTCAAGCTGAAGGGCACCGACACGGTGAGTTGTGCAGCTCAAATAATTATGGGTGGAGAAATCCGGAACACGTTCTACAGCCAAGATGAGCATACGCGTTCCAAGTTCCAAAAACTACTTGAAAGCGCACCGAGCGTTCGCGAACTGGATTTTTTTGAAGTTACAGATGACGGAAAAGATTTTGTGGTTTCGATCCGAGCAGAGTTTCCAATTGTTAATCTGTCGGAGGATGTATTCGCAGATGCGATGGACCGGTTGAACTTGGCAGGTGGCTCCGTAGAGGATCTCATCAACACATACTTTGATAAACTAGTTCACAGCTGAACGTAATCGCAAATTTTTCTCATGGGGCAAGAACCGCACTTTGGGCTTCTCGCGGTGCACACCTCCCCTGCAAAATCCAGGATCGCGTAGTTGAACTCCCTTCCCCTTCCTTTTGGCGGAAGCGACTCTGCAAACTCCCACAGCATTTTGCCTGTCCTCTCTCTGGAGTTTTTTGCATCTACAGAAAAAACTCTTTTCAGAACGCGCAGTATGTTGACATCCAGCATTGACACGTCGTGATCAAAGGCAAAGCACAGAACTGCATTTGCAGTGTAAGGCCCAACTCCTGGGAGCGATAGGAGATCTTTTTTTGTTCCAGGAACTTTCCCGCTAAACTCTGAGATAATTTTTTTTGAAAGTTGCTTGAGGTGTTTGGAGCGAGTGTTTTCCAGACCTAGCGGCTTCAGAACTTTTTTGAGCTTTCGCAAATCTGCTTCTCTGATTTCTTCAAAGCTTTTGAAATTTCTAGTAATTGAACTCCACTCCGCTGCAACCTGCTTCCTGGTTGTTTTTTTTAAAAGGACTTCTGACAGGAGAACTTTGTACCTGCTCTTCGAGTTCCTCCACTGGTACAGCGAATCAAAATTATTTTTCTTTCTCCATATCAAAAGTATTTTCGAAAAACAAGATTGCTTTTTTTTGATATGATCTTTCAACCAACTAAAACCGAATTACATCTCTAATCTGCATTTCTTTTTCTTGGTAATCTTGGTATACTTGGCGCTGTTTTAATCTGAAAGAAGAAAAAATTCCGTGTGATAAAGTACTCCGACAAGATCACCGTTGATGGCAAGAAGTACGATGCGGTTCTCCTTAAAGCCGAAAAAAAAGACGGCCCCGAGATGAAGAGGCTGTACGGCGCCTGGCTTGAGCTGAAGATGGGCCTCACAAAATTTGAATCGCGAGCACCCAACTTGCCTGAGGGGATATCCGAGGGGGCCTTTTCCTTAGAGTTTGATTGCCCCAGAGTGCTGTATGTCAAGGGCACATCTGGTTCA
The DNA here is from genome assembly GCF_040878665.1 of Candidatus Nitrosopumilus sp. Taxonomy (GTDB): domain Archaea; phylum Thermoproteota; class Nitrososphaeria; order Nitrososphaerales; family Nitrosopumilaceae; genus Nitrosopumilus. Next base: position 132,599 of record NZ_JBBDLU010000006.1, read on the forward strand.
TACGATTGCTACAACCCAAAAACTCACGAGAGAATCCAGATTAAAGCTACGACAATCAGGTACGATCTGACGAGCTTTGGCCCAGAATCTGTTTGGGACGCTCTCTACTTTTTGGACTTCTACAGAGATGGGAAGTTCGACTGCAAGTACGACGTGTACAAAATTCCAAACGATTTAATTTACAACTTTCAGATTAACAAAACTCAAACTTTCCGCGACCAGCAAAAGCAGAAAAGAAGACCCAGGTTTGGTTTGAAGAAAAGCATCATTGAGGCCAACAAAATCAAGCCGATTAAAACGTGCACAGTCGGTTAAGATGGCAGTTACAAAAAAAATCATCCACAAAGTCACCGATGATGAAGTGAAGCAGTGCTGGGAGTTTGGTCTGAAGTATTTTTTAGATGATACAAAATCCACCCAGAACAGAACTGGAGGTCAGAACAGGGGAGTTGGCGGCGTCCTTGATTCTTTCATGAACAAGATTGTTGAAATCGCAGTATGCAAGGAACTCTCAAAATTAAACAAATCTATCGATTGTTTGCCTGACTTTGAGATTCACGCACTCAACAAAGGAAAAACCGAACCCGACGTATACAAGATTGTTGAAAAAAAATACAAGAAAGAAAGAAATCCTAACGTCTACGTTGAAATTAAAAACATATCCGATGCTGATAACTGGCTAGGTCCAAAAGCAGATGAGATCGAATCTATACAAAACAACGACTACAAAATAACTGATACGAAGAAAATGTTCTACGTTTATGGGGAACTCGTAGATTCAAAACACGATTCCAACAAGAGGCATTCCAGCATCTTGGGTGCGTACATGAAAAAATTGATTCCAGGAGATCCCGTTTTGATGAATTTCCATGATGTTTCTGACTTGTCAGTTGAGATCAAGTATGTTTTTTCTGTACACGACATTCAGAAACTTGGAGTGTCATTTCCGAAAGGCGGGTACATGGTGAGCCCAGAAATTTTTGTTGAACCTGCGGCTAAAACGAAAATTAGAATCAGAAACAATATGAAGTCGGGCCAATACAAAAAAATGAATGTTGGCAACAAAACCCTTCCCAAAGAGACTGGTGCTTTTTTGACAAAAGCTGGTAGAGAGAAAACTCGTTTACCGTACCCTAAATCATTTGGTGACATAAAGTTCAAAGGCAAAATAGAAATGCATGAGGAAAAGCTCTCATCGCTGGTCAACCATTTCTTCTACTGCTTAAACGATGTTGCTATTTCAAGTGATGTGCTAGGAGATTGGAATTTCAAAAAAGGAGATGTGCAGAACTACAGGATCACTTACTCTGGACGGGATCCTGAACTGATAAAGAACAACACATTTGTCGCAAGAAGGAATCAAAAGATTACAGACAGGCTGGGCGCTATCAGGCTGGCAGAAATAGCAAAAAGCATTTAATCCGTTAATACTTGGTAATCTTGGTATACTTGGCTTTCTTAATATGCTTATTTCTGCAAGTCACCACAAATGGGCAAAGCATTAGGCTCCTCAAAGGTAACTGTAAGGTTTCAGGTCACCGTCCCAGAAGAGGTGCGAAACAAGCTGAAGGTGAAGGATGGTGACACACTGGTTTTCGTTGAGGACGGAAAGAGGATCTACATCAGCACAGAGTTTTAGATCAGCACTACCTCTAATTATGAGCTACAGGGGTACGATGTAAAAGATGAAGAAATCTGATCACCGTTACAAAATTGCAACTCTGTTTTCAGGAGCAGGCGGTTTGGATTCTGGGTTTACAAAAACTGGAAAGTTCGAAAGCCAAATTGCAAACGACATACTTCCTGCCCCTGCGGAAACCTACTCGAAGAACCACCACACAGAAATTCAAAGCGTAGATGAGTTCAATGAAACCCCAAAACTCCCGTGCTACATTGTTGGCGATGTGAGCAAGGTGGACTTTACACCGTTAAAAGACATTGACTGCGTGATAGGGGGTCCACCATGCCAGGATTTTTCCCAAGTGAGGGGAAGCAGAGAAGAAATTGGAATCCACATGACGCGTGGAAAGCTGTACTCGCACTTTATCCGAGCTCTGACAAGAGCTGAGCCAAAAATTTTTGTCTTTGAAAACGTTCCAGGCCTTGTAAGCTCCAATGGCGGAATGGCCTACAAGACGATCACCGAAGACTTTGAGAACCTCAACGTCAGGTGGTCTGAAATAAAAAACAAAATAAAGAAAGGCCCGTCGTCTGCAAAAAACTACTTTCTGATCTTTAACGATATAGTGAACTCCTCTGACATCGGCGTACCTCAAAAAAGGAAGAGGCTGATCATCGTTGGCGTGAGAAAAGATCTGATCAAACCGTCTGATGAAGGTGACCTCGCTAAAAAATCAAAAGAGATTCTAAAGGGTGAAAAATCACTCCTCGGCAAATACCCCATCACTGCAATGGAGGCGTTTGAAGGAAAAACCGTTCCGGAGATATCTTCCAAGTACTCTGAGTTAATGGAGGAGTACCGCGGAATCGAAAAAGAGGTTGGAACCCCTGAGGCCTTCGCTTGGAAATCAAAAGTATGGGACAAGCTCACTTTTGACGCTGTTGAAGACTACCTCACTGCCAACGCAATCACACCTAAAGATGATGGTGAGGTTGAAGTTGCCTTTGAGGATCACAAAAAAGTTCTGAAAGAACTTGGGTACTATGGAAAACCTCTAGCAGGTATGAAGTTTGAAGATGAAAGCAACGAAATTCCTAACGAAGGTTCTGGAGTGAAAAGTAGGATGGAGCACATCCCTCCTAACATGAACTACCTGTTTGTAAACGGAACCGAGTGGAAAGTGAAAGGAACGATGAGCAATATCTACAGAAGGTCTCATCCGCTGAAACCCGGCTACACCGTGATGGCTTACGGCGGTGGTGGCACTTGGAGCTACCACTACGAAAAAGGAAGGAGCATGCTGACAAACCGCGAGAGAGCGAGGCTTCAGACTTTTCCAGACGATTACATGTTTGAGGGAAACCGCTCGCAGGTCAGAACTCAGATAGGAGAAGCAGTTCCAGTTAGATTAGGAACCAAGCTTGCCGAAATTACTCTTACTGTTTTAGAAAGTATAAAGAGCAACTATGCGGTATAAAAAATAAAACCACGTTCACTCATTAACTCGAACCTTTCTGACCCATTCGTGATGCTTCACCGCTTTTAATTTTGTTAAACGCGTCAAGAACTTCATCATCTGTTGATCCATCACTAGATTCTAAAGGAATTCCCTTCTCTAATTTTTCTAATTCATTTTTAACAAAATCAAATACATTGATTTTCCCAATGGCTACACATGGCATGTTATTTTCCTCACAACCTTTTTTGTTTTCCACATCAGCTGTAATTAAGATCATTTCATTATCCCGTGCATAATTTAGAACAGAAAAATCACTTTGTAGTTTTTTGCCGCTGTTGATTAATTTCTTCACACTTTGAACTTCAAAATATCCTGCTTCAATTAGTTTCTCATCTAATCCATCATACATTTCATCAACTAAAATCTTCAACAGTATTGTTTGATTTGATATTGTTTTTAAAGAATTATGATGAAAATAGGATTACATCACAAAATGATCATTTGTTAATTCAATCAAAAAAAAATAATTGGTGTTGCTGATGGTTTTAGTAAAACCTGACTAGTTATTGTCTCGATCTTTTCCTGATGGCTTCCTGTGGTTTTTTGAAGGGTATCCTGCTTTTCCCATGTCATTCACCTCCTTTTTCATAAAATCGATTTGGACTTCACAAATCATAATAGACTATATTTTGAAATGGTATTCGTGAGTCAATTTAATGAAAAACCTACCAGAAAATACCTTTTTGAGGTAGGTTGATCCATAACATTGGTAGTATATATGGAAACCACACTTACAGACAGGCAAATAGAAATTCTAAAAATAATTGAAAGGAATCCCGGAATCAAACATAACAAACTGATCAAAATAATTGTTGAGCAAAAAAAGTTAATGGCAAAAAAAACCCTTGAGAAAAATATTAATGAACTGATAACAGACCATCATGTCAAATTTCACAAATATAAAAAAGAAAAACAATATTTTAGAAATGAAGAGGGTGTATCTGAAAAAGATATTGATAAACAACTTGAAGAATTATTTTGTAGAATATTTGATGACATATCCGAATTAAAAAAGAATTTTAAAAACAACGAGTATTATGTCAAAATACGTTTGGCACATTATCTTTTCAGATGGATGGAAGAATTTTCACATACAAAACGTACTATTGAAAGAGAATCATATGAAACTGACGTAATGGATATGTCTGAAGAAGAAGAAATTTTAGAGGAAATAAAAAAAATCATCAAAGAAAAAGACATTGATTGGCAAGATCAGTTGTACAAATACTATGGTGAATCATGTGAAATTATGAGTGATCTATCAAAAATGAAAAACCAATATGCAAAACTACAATTAATGATTAGAAAGCATGGCACATCAAAAAAACGTAACGAGTTGAGCTTAAAACTAACTCAATTAATTCATGATATGGGTGACAAATTCACTAATTTAGAAATGAATTTGAAAGAACTTAAGAAGACTAAACAACATTCTTGATTTTTGTTGAAATGCAGGAAGCGTTAGATGTTATAAAGGTAAGATGAATCAAGTATGGATAAATCTGATTTGAATTTTTTTAAACGGTTTTGTCCGTGATTAAGAGTTTGTAGTATCCAAAGGATTTCTTTTTGTAATTAAACTCCACTTCTTTTTTCTCAGAATCAATTATTCCACTTTGTTCATCATTTTGATCAACAGGTGCATTCTTGATCACATTATCTACCCATTCAGATCCATTTTCTCCCGCATCCAGATCAGTCCAAACTGGAATCAATACAGAAAGAATATTTTTTACAATGGGCAATGAATGGGTGGTCGGCACAATCCCGTTTTCATTTGATAGAAATACACTTGTCTGGAAAAAATTGTCAAACTTTGAAGTATGAAATACATCTGGTTTTCCATAGTAGAATGTCAAATCTCCAATATTGCCATCGGTTTTGTGAATGATTTTATATGTTTGAAATGTGGCACCGTTTTCTAGTTTTGAGCTGAGATCTTTATCAAATTTCACAGTAAATTCTTGTTCTATCTGTTTCAAGTTGTCTAAAACAAACTGTTTTCTAGTTTCAAAGTCTGATTTTATTTCAGTTCTTTGGACATTATCAATTTCTGTCTCTGAATTCAGTTTATCTGAAGTCTGATTTTTTATATCTTGAAATTGTTCATTTTGATTTATTTTTTCCGTACCTTTTTCCACATTGGAAAAGAATACAGCTCCTCCTATTAGGGCTAATCCAACTACAATTACCACTACGGCGATGATTGTTTTCATTTACTATGAATTTTCCAAATTTTAGGAACTTAAAGATTTACGCCAACACAGCGTGTTTTCCTTCCCAAATCAAGGGCTTTGCCTTTTTACTGATTGTAGATAAACTAGTTGACACCAATTCATCTCTTGGTTTAACGTATCTTGTATGAAATTAGTTAACTTGTATAAAACACACATGTGGAAAAATTACTATCATTTCCAAAAGGTTTAAAGCTGATGATCATCGATGTCAGCTGTGGCAAAAAAATTTACAGTTAACGATGTTGTCTGCGCCGACAGCAAAACACTTTCTAAATTCATCGAACCTAACAGCGTTGCTCTAACCGTAACCTCTCCGCCGTACGGAAACGCGATAAACTACTCGCAGCATGTTAAAAACCAAAAATCTGGAAAGGGAAAAGAGTACCGAGGAAACGTTGGAGGTTCGCTTGAAGATTACCTGACAGAGATGCAGGGGATTTTCTCTGAGGTGAAAAAAGTTACAATGCCTGGTGGCTTCTGTTGCATAGTGATAGCAGATGAGCTATCCGAGGGAGTTTTGATTCCACTGCCAAGTCTTCTCATCTCAAAGCTCGTGGATCTTCAAGATGAGGAAGAGGGGTGGCACTTGCGCGACATGATTATCTGGAACAAGGTGACTGCTGGTAGAAGCGGTGCTGGCAACAGGTTCGGGCAGTTCGTGAAAATTCCTGTCCCAACAAGGTACAGGGCAAACATAATGCACGAGTACATTATAGTCCTCCAAAAGGGAAAGAAGGGCAGATTCCTGCTAAAAGAAACAGAACCAAAGGTTCCGCTAAACAGAGCAATGAAGAGGCAGGTTGCGCTTTCAGTCTGGGACATCACACCGGTTCCTCCAAACGTAATCAATCACCCCGCAGTTTTTCCAGAGCAGATTCCGTGGAGGTTGATTCAGATGTACACGAAAGCAGGAGATGTTGTTTTAGACCCTATGTGCGGAAGCGGTCAGACGGTGAAAGTTGCCAACCACCTGAAGCGAAAGTACATCGGGGTAGACATTCGAAAATCGTACGCGACTCTTGCAAAGAAGAGAGCAAAGGACAATCTTATGCTCTCCAACTTTATGATCCCTCTTTACTTCCCAGTCAAATGGGTTGACACTGTGCAGTCCGGGAAAAAAGGAGATGCCCACATTGACGTTGAGGATCACGTTCCAAAGGGCTTCAATCTGGAGTTCCAAAAAGTTTCAAGAGATGCTGAGAAGGAAACGGACACAACTCACATCTACTACAAAAATAAATCTGGAGATTACCTCTGTTGCGTTATCGGCGCATCGCAGGAGCCTTACATGATGAAAGTTGGAAACCCAAAGAAGGCAAGCTCACCTCTGAGAAAAATTCTCAAAGAACTTCCAGACACATTTGATCTTGTAGATGTTAAAAAAATTATTCCAGACGGAATACCAGACGATCCTTACTCTTTAGTTTCACTGGTAGATGTTTTGGAGCACGTAAAAAACGTCAAGAGAAAAACAAGATCGCTGACAAAAGTTGTTTACGAAAAAACAAAGTGAATTGAAAAAGCGAATCACTCGATGTAGTGCGGTTTTTTAGGATTGTAGTTCCTGTCATCGCCTTTCGCCCTGTACACTGATTTCTCAACCCTGTCGATCTTCCCTTTGATGCACATCCTTGACAGAATTGAGCGGGCGTTTCTGTTGGTCATCCCCAGGTTCTTGCACACGTCCTCAACTGACTGCGGTCCGCCGTACTCCTCCTCTGACTGCAGGAGCTTCATGACTCTTGCGCCGGTTCCTAGAGTTTCAAAGAGTGCTTTAGACATTGAATTTTCTAGAAACTAACCACGGATAATTCTATCGATACGTGCTGTGAACGTTTGGGATCCTATTGAAATAGGCTCGTGAGATTAAGAAAATATGAAGTTAGACAGCACTCAGATGAAAGCAGTTGAGCACAAAGGGTCACCTCTCCTGGTTACAGCTGGGCCTGGAAGTGGAAAAACACGCGTGATTACTGAGAGGGTAAAGTTTCTTGTAAGGGACGGCCTTGACCCATCAGAAATTCTCTGCTTGACCTTTTCAGAAAAAGCTGCAAGCGAGCTGAGGGGAAGGCTGGAGGATGACGATGAGATCAAAGGAAAGTACGATCTCTCTGAAATGCAGATCAGCACCTACCACGCTTTTTGCAGGAGCCTCCTTTTGGAGAATACAACTGCGACCGGTCTTGGGATGAAAGGTGGCGTGCTAGACCGCTCAGTGTTCTTGGTGTGGGGTGTTCAGAATATAGACAAGTTTGGGTTTGACAGACACGTTGTAATTGGAAACAACGCGTACGACTTAATCGAGAAGATGGTTGACGGCATCAGCGTTTTCAACCAGGAACTAATCTCTCCTGATGAACTGAAAAAGTACGTCTATAAAAAACTCAAGGAAGAATCATCGATAGCAGATGTGGATGAGTTTGATTACCTGCATCAGATGGATAACCTTGTAAAAATTTACAAAAAGTACGTAGAGTTCAAAAAGAAAATTGACGTGATGGACTACGATGATCTGATCGTGGAGGCAAACAGGCTTTTGGAAAACAAAGATCAACCACACGTGCTAAAGAGAGTTCAGGAAAAGTTCAAGCACGTTTTGATCGATGAGTTTCAGGACAACAACTTTGCGCAGTTTGCGTTGGTCAAAAAAATTGCAAAAGGCGGAAACGTAACTGCGGTAGGTGATGCTGATCAAAACATCTACCGGTTCCAAGGAGCTTACACTCAAATCTTTGAAGATTTTAAGAAAACTTTTCCAGACTACGATGAGATATCCCTTAGAAAAAATTTCAGAAACCCAAAAAGCGTGATCAATCTGTCCGGACAGCTTTTAGCACAAGATCCTTTACGAGACACAAAAAATATCGAACATACAAAAAAAGAAGATAGCAAAGTCAACGTGGTGGAGTGCTCCTCTGAAATTGCGCAAGCAGAGTTCATCAAAAACAAAATCGGCGAACTGATGAAGAAAAACCCTGGATACTCTTTCAGGGATTTTGCAATTCTTTCCAGAAAACAGCAGGATGGTCTGAACATAGCGAAAATACTTGCATCTGATGGCATTCCTGTAAAGTACGTGGGTAAATCCAGGATACACGGTTCTCCCAGTGCTCAAGTTCTCTTTGCGTTCCTGAGGATCATTGCAGATCCGATGAAATCCATGACCAGCATCGTGAGGCTACTTGAGGAGTACGGCATCACGCCTCAGAACATCTCAAAAATTAACCGAGAAGCAGGAGTTAGGGCTAGGGGTAAAACTGATGGTGATTACGCGTTTGATGTTCTCTCCGATTTGAAAGTAGAGCACCTGACGCAGAAAACTCAGATTCGAGAACTGTTTGAAACGATTAACGAATTCATCAAACTTTCAAAGGACCGTACACCTTCACAGGTGATCTACAAAATTATCCGAAACAAAACTGACATCTACAAAAAAATATCAAACGACGATTCAATCGAGAGCTTTGTTGAGCGCTCTGTTCTGAACAACGTGCTGAACAACGCGTACGACTTTGAAAAGATAAACTCCGAGGTAACTGTAAAGGAATTCTTGGAGTTTACCGAACAGCTCAACCAGTTCGATGTTGAAACAAAGAGGGACATGTCCGGTGATGATGCGGTGCAGGTTTCTACGATTCACAAAAGCAAGGGGCTGGAGTTTGAAGTTGTGTTTATCGCAGATGTTGCAACTAACAGGATGCCGATTAAGTACTCTGAAAAATCATTTTACGTGCCACAGCAAATTGCAAAGGGAGTAATTCCAAGTGCAACGCCAAAGATAGAGCACACTAGGGAGGAGAGGAGAATTTTGTACGTTGGCATGACGCGAACTATCAGCCACCTCTTCTTGATGTACCCAACGCAGTACGAGGACAGGTCAAAAGCAAACAAGGCATCAAAATTTCTTGAGGCACTAAAACCTAAAGAAAACGATAACGTTATCTTTGTAAAGTACGATTCAAACTCTAACGAAAACATCTCCGCGCCGGTTGATGTCTTTGACGTGATCAAAAATGAGTACATCGAAAAGGCTCTGAAGAATCTTCACTCTGATCAGTACCAAAGCGCAATTCAAAAAATAATTGAAATTGCAAAGATTGATTTTTACAAAAAGAACAAATCTTCTGATGGTTTTTCTTACGATGGACTGCTAAAGTATGAGCCGGATCCTCTAACCGATGAAAGGTTAGCCGGCACTGACCCAATCGAGATGGGGTACGAAAATCAAAAACTGTCCTTCTCAAAGTTTGATGACTACTCAAAGTGCCCAAAGATGTTCTGGTACAAGCACGTGCTGAACGCACTGCCTGCAAATCAGGAGGCAAACGCCCTGTACAAAGGAACAGTGTTCCACAAAATTGTGGAGGGTGTTGACAATCCTGAAATGCCTGAAAAGAAAGGAGACTTGAGATCTCTCATGTCAGAGCTCGAATTAAACTGGGATCAATCAAACTACCTGCAGAGCTCGGTTCAAAAAGAAGCTGAAGACAAGCAATCGCTAGTACCTGCACTCAAATCTTACTACAACTGGAACAGCAAGAACAAAAATACCGTAACTGATGTTGAGCTAAAGTTTTCAACTCATATCGGCGGTTTTCAGGTTAACGGAAAAATTGACAGAATTGAAAAAACGCCTGAGGGGGATTTTGTGATCATAGATTACAAAACGGGAGGCAAGAACAAGAAAGTTGAAAAAGTTGAGGAGAGCCTACAGCTAAACATGTACTGCATTGCACTGCAGGAGCACAGAAAGTACGGCAAGCTACCGAAGACTGCCTCCTTCTTTTACGTTGAAAAAGAAGAGGGGCAACAGTTTTTCGATTACGATGTATCGCAATCTAACGTTGATACTGCAAAACAAGTTTTACAAACTCTTACCGAGTCAATTAAGAACAAGGAGTTTGATGCGACTCCGCAGTCCTTTACGTGCAAGTACTGTGATTACAACGATATTTGCAAGGATGCAGAAGTTTGATCTTGAGGAGCGGACCACTTTGAGTGTCATCCCCGATGCAGGAATATTGTTTCTCTGGAAGTATGATGTGATTCATTGCTAGGCAAAATTTCTCTGAGAAAATTTGAACCAAAAACTTCTAAGACAAAAAAAGATGTCGCAAGGAAGATAGATCTCCGAAACAAAATTAGAAGATCAAAATCTAACATACCTCAGATAAGAGAAAACTGTAAGGGCAAGAAAGTAACCTTGAAGATAAAGTTTCGACTCAGCAAGCAACGAGAGGAAAACGTGAGCAAATACCGCAAGGATCTTGACAACATGCTGAAAATTGTACTTGATGTTCTTCCAGAGTACATGGACAACAACCAAACCAACAAGGGATTGGGGTTAATAGACAATGATGAATCTGTGTATGAAATCAAAGCTGAAAAAGTATTTGTAGACACTGATGCGGATCAGGGAATTGATATTGAGATAAGCAAAGCAGTTATCCGAAAAAACAGAACTAGGTAGAATTCACAATGCAAATACTTTAGTGAACATCTGAAGAATATTTTTTGTAGCCCGGTAGTGTAGCGGTCAAGCATAGAGGCCTTTGAAGCCTTTGACCCCAGTTCGAGTCTGGGCCGGGCTACCCTCTCAAGTTTTAAAGCGGGTTCAAGTAAAAACTCAGGACGCGATGAAGAATCAGAGTTATATCTGAAATGGATGATTGGAAGGCATTTGACTGAGCAGTCTTAACTTTTAAAATATTGTAAAATGTACGATAATTTCAACTAGAATTTCTCAAAATTATGGATTTAGTTTTAATTAATGAAATTTCATCAACTTTTTTTTCGCATGGATGTAAATTGATTGAGTTTTGTACTGTTTGTTAAATCTCAGGAACTTGAACCTACTAGGCAATTCACTATGAGAGAATTAATTACACAAATTTTATCATTTTAAAACAAATAAAATAAAAAATAGAAAATTAAACTGGAATTCTTGCTTTGACGTCAGCAGGAATGATAGTTATTTTTCCATTTTCATCTTGTTCTACGAGAACAATTCCACCATCTTCAAGAGCAGATTTTTCGAACATTTCTCTTGGTATTGCGATTCTTCTACCAGCGAGAATTTTTTGTGCTGTTTGATTCATACTACTTCATCTTCCAAGAAATTGTATTTCTTATTAAAATTTTGTATTTTATACAAAATTGTAACATCATTTTGATCGACTTTCATACTACTTTTCATACTTGGTCAATTAGGTTAACAGATATATATCAATTTGTAATAACTCCAAATTGTAATGATCCATAGGCATGAAGTACAAACAGCACAATGGAGCGAAACTAGTATAATCAGAACAGATGGTTTGGAAGAATTCCGAGAAAAACCAGAGTTTGGAAATCGTCATGCCATATTCCAACCAAATTTAAATTGGGGAGAAATTCATTATGATGAACATAATGCACTAGATTTTCCTAATGGAACATTAGATCACTTAGCAAAATACACTGAAGAAAAAACAGGCATTCCAGAAAAATGGGCAAAAGGAGGATTAATTCTAGGGGGAGTACTTGCAGGAATTTTTCTACTGAAGGGACTCGGAGGAAAATAATATGTCGGTTTCCATTAAACAAAAGAATGGGAATCGATATGGAACATTTGACATAATGGGAATCAAAGGAAGTTTTCCCAATCAAGTCATTACATCAACCAATCTTAATCATGCAAAATTTGTGCACTCATCAAAATTTGATTTTAAAACACAATTTCTAGAAATAGTAGAAAGACACCCTAAACAGATTATTTCAGATAAAGATTATAGAAATAGAAGACAAAAAATCATCTCCGAAATTATTGAACAAAATTCTGATAAATTATGCACTTTAGTAATCAGTGGTGCTAAATCCATGAGTATCCAAAAAGATAAAAACATCGCCTTAATTGAATTTCAAAAAGAATGTGGCTTTAAATTAATTAAAGCATTTTTTAAAACTAGTCGAAATGCTTTAGAAAATTTTAAAGAATACATCACACTCATACCTAAAGAATGTAAGATAGTTCCAGTGATAGATGAAAATCTTAATCATTCAATTTTCAAATTACTCTATTCAAACTCTCTCGGTAGAGGATTAGAAATAATTGGATTTTTTGGCAGAGAACCAAAAGCAACTAATGAAGATAATAAACTGAATTTACAGTATATCTCAAGTAGAGAAGGTGATCAAATAATCCGATTAGTTTCATCCATCAAAAAATCTTTTGGTGGAGTGGTTAGCTCGTTAGTATACCATCAATATGGATTTGATACTTATTCATTCATTACAAGATTTGGAAATCCAAATATCCCAGTCATCGAACTTAAAGCACTGCATCAATTTCATTTTAAACCACTTACATATTCAAGTGGATTGACTTGTGTTATAACTAAAAATAATCTCCATACCGTCGCAAACATATATCTTAAACAAAATCGCTCTTCTGTGCCTATTTCAATACATGATATTCGTAAATTAAATGAAGAATTTGCCACTTTACATGAAAAATACTCAAAAGAGGAATTAGAACAAATCATCAAAGAGAAAAATTAATTCTGATTAACAACTTCAGAAATAGCCGATAAACCGATCTTTAATTTCATATTATAAAGAGCATCTATTCTTGTACCAAATAGAGATTTACGATTTTGTTTAAAATGTTTACATTCATCAACAACACATTTACAACTTTTTTGTTGAACGAAATCTTTTAAAAAATAATCTATTTCTTTATCTAATTTTCTAAACTCAGATTTCCATTGATGGTATGTATTATTTTTTGTATCGTCCATATCATGTGAAAATCACCGTGATCTAGATCTTGGGTGGTTACACAAAATTGATCATTACAGTAAAAACGCATCTAATTTTTATAGAAATAAGTTAAAAGGTAATTTTAATATCTAAAAATTATGTTCAGTTTTCCAACCATTCCATAAGTGATAGGCAGTTTCAACTTGTTCAGGGGAAAAATTGTCTTTGATGATGCCAACTTTAGCAAGCAAAGATTCTTGTGTAATTCCAGGTGTATTATTGTGAACATAATCCAAGGTCGCAGACAATTCAAGCTCATCACGAGTCCAAGTAGATAATTCTGCAAACAAGTCTACAGTTCTCTGAGTTTTATCTTCATCACACACATTATCCACAAACTCAGTAACAAATCGAGAACCATTTTGGGTTAGCTCATATTGATAAGGACCAAATCCAGGACGTGTTTCTTCTAATAATTCACCTCTAACAGTTTTCAATGTTGAAGCAAGATTTCTAGAATAAGGACCATAATAATGAAGACTATAATCGCCTACATCCCATCCAAGATATCTATCTGCAAAATAAATCATTTTTTGCAATTTAGTTCTACCAATATCATGATTTTCAACGCTTTGAATTGCCAAACATAAAAGACCCATACTTTCAATCAGTGTATTCATAACTTCTTATCCCCTTTACTCAACCTAATCAAGTTATTATTTATTCTAAGTGCCAACAATTTGTTTGACTCCAGGTAAAACTTCTTCGGGAATAAAAATACGGATCTTTTTATTTTCTATCTCACTTAATGTCTTAATGACTTTAGATCTACTGGAAATTTCTTGTAATTTATTATCATTAGGAGTCATAATGTGCCCAATTGGTGAAAAACCACCGTCTTCAAGCTCTTCTGGATTATACATATCGTATGCAGATTTTTCATAATTATCTTCAATATAATAATAATCTTCAGAAAATCCAGCTGTTTTGACCAATTCAGGCAATTTTCCAATTTGGATTGCTCCTAGTTTAGTGTATTTTTCAGTAGAAAGAGAAACAGAAGATAAACGACGTCTCTCTAAAATGCGGATAGACAGATCTTTCAATATATCATCATTAGAATTTGTCCACTTATGAAATAATGCAGTACAGGAACTATCATCCATCTCATAAAGAAGTTCAGGAGTAGTTTTTGTATTAATATCCATTACACTGCTTAAATTAGTAATACTGTCATCTAATTTGGCAGCTCGTTTAAACACATTCTGAAGTAATAATTCCATACATCTAGAAAGTTTATGAAAGTAAACACCTTCGTACATCAAATGTCTACCTAAAATATAATTTTCAATAGCACCTATACCTTTATGATTAATGATGGCAGTGTCATTGAATGGATCTTTAGAATCCCCATGCCATATTTCCATAGTGTTAGCTATACGGTAAAGATCAATTCTACCGTAGTTTACACCAGTGAAATATGAATCTCTCATAAGGTAATCCAATCTGTCAGCATCAAGTTGACTACTGACTAGCTGAGACACTAATCGCCATTCTTTAGAATCAATGTGATTAATTAAATCACATACAGAGTGTGGATCAATACCATATTTTTTTAGAATGTCTGAGACTTCAGTATTAGTAATAATTGAACATGTCATTTCTTCATGAATAAATTTACCAACTGCTTTATCCAATATGCCTTCTGAAGCATGTGAAAAAGGGCCATGGCCTACATCGTGCAGTAATGCAGTAATTGCCCCAATCATACGTTTATTTTCTAAATCTGGAAAAACATTTTCTTCTTTTCTAGTGATGGCATCAAAAAGAATCAAAAATACATGCATGACTCCCAAACAATGAGCAAATCTACTATGTGTAGCGTTAGGATAAACATTTGAAGTTGGACCTAGTTGAGCTAATCGTCGTAATCGTTGAAAATATTTTGACTCAACTAACTCTTCGATGACAGGGTACACAGAAATATTGATGAATCCATGAATCGGATCCATAATCATAGTCTCTTTTTTTGTCAATCTTAAAGTAAGAACATATGTATTTGATTATTAAGTTATCATCTAATAATCAATCAAAAATATGCCCAATACTACATCATAAATAAAATAGGATCCTCATGGTTCTGTAGCTTTGTAGCTTTTGAGATGTTCTTTAAATAATATTTTGACGTCTTTTTTTTATGGACATTGAAAAATTACTTGAAAGAGCAGAAGAGCTTGGACATACTGTAGCACCGTTCAGTGTGGGGGAAAGGGAAAGCGCAGTAGAGCTCATTTTCACAACGTACCAAAAACCTCTGGAGGTTGGATTTGTAAAATCAATTTTATCTCAGGCTGGCATAGACGCACCGAATCTCAACAACACGCTTCACATGATGAAGAGGGCTGGTAAGATTAAGAACGTGAGCCGTGGAGTGTACAAGGCAACGGCGACAGAACCCAACATCGTTAACGCAAGAGTTCACAAAAAATTCCTCGACAGCATGGGACAGATGTTTGCTCTGAAAAAAGAAATCTCTCAGAGGGAAGACGACATTGAGAAACTGCAGGGTAAAGTGGATGATATGCGCCGTGAGAAGCGAGCGTTCAAGCAAACATCAGATGAAGTTTAACTCATCTTTTTTTACTGCTGTATCTGTTAGATTTTATGATTGACGTGGTAACCAGATGCGACTGGGTAAAGGAAGGCATCCACCAAAAGTACCACGACACCGAGTGGGGAGTTCCTCTACATCGCGACAGAAAACTCTTCGAGTTCTTGTTGCTTGGCGGTGCGCAAGCTGGTCTTTCCTGGATAACCATCCTGAAAAGAAGGGATGCGTATCGAAAAGCCTTTGACAACTTTGATCCGGAAAAAATCTGCAAGTACAAAAAAGGTGACGTGAATTCCATCTTGAAAGACGAAGAAATAATCCGGAACAGAAAGAAGGTGGAATCGTTTGTGAACAACGCAAAGAGATTTCTCGAGGTGAAAGATGAGTTTGGAAAGTTTGATAGTTACATCTGGGGGTTGGTTGGTTGTAAAACTAAAGTGAACAAATTCAAAACTTGGAACGATATTCCTACCGTGAGTCGAGAATCTGAGGAGATGAGTGTGGATTTGAAGAAAAGGGGATTTACATTTATGGGGCCCACAATATGCTACGCCTTCATGCAGACAGCTGGAATGGTAAATGATCATATTGTAACCTGCTATAGACACAAGCAAGTGGGCAAGATCTAATTTTTCAAGAGTTTCAGAACTAAGTTGAACACGGGTTGCATGAATGAATTTAGCATTATCTGTTTAGTTTCGTTTTCGCTAATTGGGTACGCTACACCTTCTTAATTTCTACTTTTTCCTCATTGTCCATATCTGCAGAGCATGGTATGTCAAATTCAATCTATTCACTTTATAATGTAGTAAGAGATGTTTCCAAAAAATTTAGAGATTTTTGTAAATTTATGACATATTTTTTCCTTAATGAAATACTTTCTTTTTCAAATTTTTTATACTCATTAACTATCTTTTTTAAAATAACAGGATCAGGATTGGGAATCAGAATTTTTTTTAAATTATTTTTATTAATTGAAGGCATAATTGATCCTGTCAAATATTTAATCAATTGATATTGCCCGTATTTAGATATGAGAAATAATTTAATAAATTCACGCCAATATTGATCCGATATGTCTAGTTTGATAAAACCTGTACTTCCTACAGTGCCGTTATACTTCTTAGATACCTGAAAAATGGAATTAAGAGAACCTCCCAATGTGGGAATCAAAAGATCATTTGTTTGTAACATTAATTTGGCACGAGAAGGTGAATCTTCTCCCGATATAGAACTAAAAGAAATAACTTCATTTGTTTCAGTATCGATATCTTGTAATTGTATATATTTAAAATAATTTTTCAAGAAAATACTTTTGGGATTTATCTTATCTGTGGGAAATTTAGATTTTTGTTGAAGGGTAACAACGTCAAATTTCCCTTCATGTAGATTGGTTTCTAATTTTTCATAAATTGGACTATGATGTCTTACATCTAATCTATCAGAAGGTAGTTGTTTTGAAAAAATAAGATCTGCCGATTCATCAATTTCAGTTAAACCTAATCTTACTTGCATATCTGAAAAGAATTTTGTTCGAATTAAAGAAATTTCTTCTAAAATTTTATTATTTTTTTTCCTAGCATTCAAAATTTCTTTGACAATTTTAGTTTCTAATTTTTCTGAAATATGGGGGATTTCTATTGTTTTGATATCTTCAAGATGTAAGTCTGGTGTCCCAATCCCTTTATTCCTCCTTTCAGTTTGTAATAGCCCAAATTTACTATTGAGAAACATTTCGACAAAATATGGGCTGTACTGTGGAAGTAATCTAATCAGTGCAATTGAAACATAGATGTGAAGGGGCCGGTCTTGATCCACTACAGCAGCTTCACGTGGTCCTACTCCAATTTTGCGTATTAAAATATCTCCTTTGATTGTTTGAGTTTTTTTATTTTCTTCATGAAATTCAACAGAAACATGTTTAGATCTGTCATAATTGATATTTCCAATAGTCACATCTCCTTTTTGAAGGAAAGGAATTCCTACTTCAACAAAGCTAGGTGTTTGATGTGGTCCATCTTTTACTAGAACTGACATGTTTTCAATTGAATCCAAAGAAAAAGATTTTCTTAAAAATTTTAGATTCTGAAGATATTCTGGTTTGTAATAATGCACATCTATTCTTTTATCAAATTCTAATTCTTTTAAATTAATGATAAAAATGAGAGGATCTTTTAAAATATTTTTCATTTTACAACACTAAAATCATTATATGCATCTAAAACTGTTGGCAGATCATTTTTTGAGATTTCTTTTCCCTGTGCATCATATCCTATATTGTTGATATTTGCCATGAAAATTTTATAATCTTTGATTTGTTCCCCTTCTGCATATTTTCTTAAAAATAAAATAGATGTTTTAACTCCTGTACCGTATGGAGTAAATGTAAGATTAGGTAAAGAAATAATGGCATTTATTTGACATTTTTCTTTAATATAATCCCGAACGTATTTGGATTTAGAATTACTTAGTATTCCATCAGGTATAATTATTGCAATTCGTCCCGTTCCTGGTTTCACTAAATCAATACAACGTTCTAAAAAGAGTATTTCGGTTTTTTGAGATACTCTAATTTTTTTATTTTTATTTTTTCCTAAATGATATGTTTTCACATATGGCTTATCTTTAGATTTTATTGATCCTCCAAAAGGAGGATTAGTCATTAATAATGAAAATTTATTTTTATGAATATCTTTTTTAGGATCAAATTTTTGAAAATCTTTCAGTGCATCCCCCTCTTCAATATTTGTATGCCCATCGTTATGCAAAATCATATTCATCATCGAGATAACTGATAATTGTGCATTAAGTTCTATTCCATACACATTTAATTTTGCAAAATCTTTCCATCGATCGTTAGCATTTTTTTCACCTAATTTTTCAATTAAATCTATTCTAACTTGATCAATGGTATTTGAAAGAAATCCTCCTGATCCGCATGCAGGATCAATTATTACGTCGTCTTCAGTGGGCTTCATCATATCTACAATAAACCTTACAATTTGACGAGGGGTAAAATATTGGCCCATCTGTCCTCTAAAAACACCTCCTAGGAATTTCTCAAATGCTAATCCTTTTGCATCTAAATCTGTTTCATGCAAAGATATGCCTTGCAATATTTGCACAATGTTGTAGATAATGGTATTATCTACCTTAATTGGTTCTTTGAAAACATCATCGTCTTTAATGTTGGCGCGTTTATAAATCTCCTTTATTCTAAGTCCAACATCTTTGGCAGATTCATGAGTTCCTAACTGAAATCCATAATAACTATTGCGAGAAGTTAAAAATCTTTCATCATATATTTTTGCAAACATCAATTTACTCATTTCATCAAACGCCTCAGCTGGATTTCTTTTTCCATCTTCCCAAAGTATGTTATGGCATTGATCAAATTTTTTGAGCAATTCTTCTAAATTGACAATTTTAATTTCATTTTTTGGATGTTCTTTTTGATAAAGATATTTTAGTTCTTTTCCATAATTTATGGGGATATCTGCAACTACATTTTTTATTCTTTCAGTAGATGCAAATTCAGATACATTATAAGCAGTTCTTATAGTTCCAGATATTGCCATACAATATTTTACACGTAAACTATTTGCATTGCCAAAAGCTTGTTCAATTGATTGTGAATACTCCGCAGGTGTAATGCCATCTTTTTTTATTTCAATTACAATATAGGGCACGGTTTCTTCACTTTTACTATAAACAACAATATCTGCAAAATCTGACGGAGTTCTTCTTGGAACTACCACTTCAAAATTAATGTGCTTAGGTGAATATCGATAATTTGAAATTAATTCTACATAAACTGCTCCTCTAACTATTTCTTCTGGATGTAAAAGGTATTCTTTTCCTTGATCAACATAATTAACTTTATTTTTATTAATTTTGAAGTATTTTTTTTCAAGTCCATTAATGAATAAATTTTTTATAGATATTGGAAGAGATTGATGATTGGGAAAAGCATCCTCAAATTGTCTTTGATAATCTCTACTACTCATGATGTCATTCCCAAATCACATCAAATTTATTTTTATAAAAACCATTAATTGCTGAAATATTTCTTGTAATGACCCGCCAATTCCGCTTCTTTGACCCTGGGGGAATTGAATTTTTCAGTGCCTCAGCCAACACAAGTTGAGACAACTATACCACCTCCACCAAATAACCCACAACCAACTGAGGCTCAACACGCTTAAGTTCACATAAATCAAAATAGTTCGTGAATGCAAGTTGACTCAAAAACCTGAAGATGAAGCAAAAAAAATCTTAGAAGTCGTTGACAAGTACTTTCCAAAAATCTTTGATGGCAAACAGTCAATCACCTGGTTAAGAAAACACACAACACAGGGAGGACAGATACAACAGCGAACCAGGCTACAAAAAGTGGTTTGATGAATACTATCCAGATTACTCCTCGATTTATGAGGCAGTAGGTAAAATGCAGCCTGTTCCAGAATGGATAAAAAATAACGCCAAATGGTGGACAGAAGGAAAGATTTCTGAGGACGAATTTGTAAAGGGGTTGGAATACCTGGTTAAGGAAAAAATTGTTAATGTAAATTAGATGGAAATTTATGAATATGGCCAACAAAAATCCTAACAATTTAAGAAATTCACTCGTGTATATTCTAGGAATTACATATGTCGTATGTGTGGCGATAATTGCATTAGTAAATCACTTCACTTCTCTTAACACTGTTGAAATTGAAAATGGACAATGGCTGGATATTCAAAATTGGGTTTCGATGGTTGTTACTTTGATAATCCCACTGGGCGTAGCAATTGTTTTTTGGAAATATTCTCACTTTCATCAGAAAGAATCATCTGATATTTTGAAAGAATCTACAATTCGTAGAAATAAAAAGCGAGATATAATATTTCCACGAATTGCACTCCATCTTGATCTTACAAAACAATATCTTGATGAGAAAAATTTTGAATTAGCTAATCAAAGATTTGTACAAGCAATTTCTATGATCTTTGCTTTTGAAGAATCTCTTGATTCTGATGAATTAAATAATTTAGTTGAAGTTTTAGAGGTTGGGAAAGTGTTTAGCGAAAATAAAGGTTATTTTCCTATGCTAAGTCAAGGCGTATTTCCATCTGTATTTACTTCAATTCCTGCAAATATCGCCACTTTTTCACCTCAACTAGAATCTCAAATTCTGTATTTTTCAAACCCTCCAAAAAAACTAGAGATGTGTTATTGTGGAAATGAACTACCATGCGACATTCATGCGAATCAACCATCGAAAAAACTAGACTGAGTCGTTCTTCCTGAATCTCCTCTTTGAAAATGCCTAAACGTGACACAATATTTCTGGCATTCACATGATCTAAGAAAAGATAAAAACAACATATCCCAAGTTATGAGTATATGAAGTATCTGTTGTTTCCTCTCCTTTTGCTTCTCTCTGTTTCACTCCCATTAGCGTTTTCAGACGCTGAACAGCAAATGGAATTTGACCAAAAGATTGAAGTAGCGTTAACTCAAGTTAGAGCGATTTCTGATATTTTAGAAAATGACTATTTGACTTCTGATGCTCTTGCTATCTCACACAGTGTTGAATCCGTAAACAAAATGCTGAAATCTGAACTATCTAGCATGACCTCATCTGATGTTGTAAAGAACAAGGAAAGCGTATCTAAACTAGTCGAACTTCAGCAAGAGTACATCGACATACAAAATTCTGTGAGATCTACACTTGACTCTGAAGATCTGTCGCCTGAAACACTGACTAATTTAACTAATTTGTCGGACACTGCAAAAACATCTGAAATTGCAATTGTTGAATTTATTGCAAGTGGTTACGCTGACGCTGCCCCTGCAAAAATTTTTCCCTCTGTTCAAAAGATAACTTTGACCTACTACATCAATGACGGTTTCAAAAATCTATACGGAGCAGATGCCCAGCCTGTGAAATTTTCTCTTATCAACTCCACGAATGTTCAGCCCAAAGACCTATCCGTGGTGTTTACCGAGCTCATCAACAGGGATGAAGTTCGTTTTGTGGGGTCAACATCTGATACCAAGTACAATGATCAAAAACTACACATATCAAAAAGCTCACGTGGGATAACTCACATCTCGTACGATGTATTTGGAGAGAAAAATTCTGGATTCAAGTACGAGGGAACATACGTTGGAAAAATCTACATAACTGGTAGTAATTTTGACACTCAAGCAATTGACGTAGAGATAACCGCAAAGGAAAATCCTTGGAATTTATTCTACATCGCCTGGATTGGCATAGGCCTATCTGCTCTGGCTGGTTTTGGTTTCACAGTACATGAGAAAAGATCTCAGAAAAAAAGCAAAGATCAGACTGACAGCGAAATCATAGGCATCATCAATCTATACATCGAAAGGTGGAACGGATTGAGCACACTATTGCAAAGTAATAACTGGTCAGCAATTTGCAAAATGGCTACCCAAACTATTAACAACGTAATATCTAAACGAGATAAGCTAAAGCTGAATCCTGACGATGTAGATGTCAAGTGGTTTGAGAGATTTGATTCTGAAATAGATAAGAAGATTATTCATGGCATGGAGTTAATGAAATCCACTGAAACTCTTGATGTCATATTAAAGCCAAACGATGCAGACAACATTGCTACTTTTCCATCTGAAAAACAGGAGTTAATTCGTGCAATGATGGCGGCAAGAACGCAATCTGCAAAAGACCAAATCAAAGAAAAAGCAAAGTCTGAATTCAATGGAAAGAAAGTCTTCTACTTTGTTTCCACGGCTATCATAGCACTACCCTCATCTGTCTTTTTGGCTGACACATTTGTTGGAGCTTCCTGGCTAAACTATGCGATATTCTTTGCAACCGGATTTGGCATCTACAGAATTCAAGATATTGCGACTGCCCTGTATCCAAAAAAGAGTTAAGCGAATAATTCACTAACGTATTTTCTGCTACATGTTGACTGACACAACTGGTATCCAAGATAGATTTGAAAATGCCTAAATATGGTAGAATCAGGTCGGAATTGTAGAAAAATTGCTCGATCTTTTAGACATTTCATTTAACAAGTATACGGAAACTAACCACTTGTACATGCAAGTAAGTAAGAAAAAATAGGAGTAATAGTTAGAATTAGGTAATACTTATGGCAGATGAAATTTCAACTTTAATGAATAATAGCAAAGACAAAGTAATTTTGCTTAGATTGAGAAATACTCAAACTATCCAAGGCATCCTCAAGGATTTTGACATTCATATGAATTTGACACTAGAAGATGCAGAAGATGTCTCTGATGAAAAACACGTGGGCATAGGAAAAATTTTGTTACGTGGTGATAATATTTTGGCAGTTTCGCTTCCTGAAGAAGAATCCTAAAACTTTTCATTAAACATTAAATTCGTTATGTACTAATTTTTAACATGCCCTTATTTTTGCTACTTTTGTCATTGATTATCTTTCCTGCATTTGGAGAATCAATTCCTAATTATGATGACCCTTACTCTCCAATTTTTACCGATAAACCCGTTTACACTTGGACTGATAAAATCAAAATGACCATAATATCGCCAAGCTGGAATACTGACACACATTTGATTGATTCAATTGGAAATACTGAAGATCATCCAATCAAAATTGCTGCTTCTGATTATTTTCTGAAACCCTATAGATTCACTGAAACAGATGTAAATTCAGGAATCTTCACTGCAGAAGTTGTGCTTACTGGTTTTTCTCATGATGTAGATGGTGATGGTAAAACAGATACCACTCCTAGAACATTTGGCAACGGTCCTACTAGTGGATTTTTAGAAGTCGATAGAGATTCTGCAATAACTATTTCGTTTGAATTTGCAAATGGAGTTGTATTGACCAAATCTGTTCCTGTAAGTTGGAATCTTGGCACAATTGATTTTTTAAATGAACCTATTTTTTCAGAGAACTCTGTAACAATTCGTATAGTTGATGCAGATATGAATTTGAATCCTGAAGCAATAGATCATCTGCAAATACATGTTATATCAGATTCTGATGTTGCAGGGATAACTGTGAATGCAATCGAAACATCCGAAAATTCTGGATATTTTGTTGCCGTTGTTTCATTATCTCAAAATTCACCATCCAGTGGAAATAGACTCTATGTTTTATCTGGAGATGAAATATCTGCTAAATACAATGATCACACATTACCAAAACCGTTTTCAAAGTCAGATAATTTAGAAATTAAAACCTCTACAAGTGTTGATTCGTCTATACCACCACTTGAACGACTGAATAATTCTCCTCCTAAATTCTCAGATAGTTTTGGTAAAACTTTAGAATCGTTTTCATCAAATGTTCAAATGCAAATAGTTGGAACAATTAAAAATGATCATAACTTTAAACAAAAATTTGTTTACATCTTTCAAGTAAAAAATACAAATAATTACATTGAATCTATTTCGTGGATTCAAGGTGAAATATCTCCTCAACAAAGTTTAGATGTTTCTCAATCTTGGATCCCTCCAAAATCTGGGATGTATGAAGTTGAAACATTTGTCTGGAATTCATTTGATGATCCTATGACACTTTCTCCCTCGATGTCCACTGTGATCTCAGTTGGATGAAAAGTATGATTCCTACGTGATTATTAAATAGAAAATTACGTTTTTACACGTGTGTTAGGATATCTGTTAGGGATTATAGTAGTGTCAACCGTACTATCTCCGTTACTTTTCACAGATGTTTTTGCAGATTCATTTACTGTAAATTTTGACAATTCATCATATGATTTGGGTGATTCACTAACTGTTTCAGGTAATATTTTAGAAATTAGTATGCCTGTCATTGCAATGAGTATCTATGATCCCGATGGAAAAATATTGTCTGCTAACAACTTGGAAATTTCTTCTGAAAAAACATTCAGTAAAACTATTTCACTAGATTCTCCATTTTATGAAAAAACTGGTAAATATCTGATAAAGTTCGACTATGGGCAACTTTCTCAGAATCATTATTTTGTAATTGAGAGTGAAGTTGTAGAGTCTGAAACTTTGACTGATGTGTTTGATGAACCTGAAATTCTTCTTCTTTACACTGAGCAAAAACACTACACTGATAAAGACATAATCAAAATAGCTGGATTAATTTCAGCATTAGATTCTCCAACTGTATTAATTGGAATTTATGATCCTTTTGGAATGCCCGCTGGATTTTATTTTGCACCTGTTGATTCTAACTTGGAATTTTCTACAAGCTTTCTTGTAAAGGCTGGAGTAAATTTTAGAGTTGATGGGATATATTCAATAAAAGCACATTATGCAGAAACTGAAGCAACATCTTTTTTTGAATATTCAGAAATTACTCAAAATGATGATACAACACAAAATCCTACAAATGACACACCAAAAGAATCCACCGATGATAATTCATCCATAATAAATGATGATACAACACAAAATCCTACAAATGACACACCAAAAGAATCCAGTTCTGAAAATAACTCTTCAATAATTAATACTGAAAAAACTAATTCAGATTATAACACTCCAATAAAAAATAATTCTGAAGTTATTGTTAAAAAAATAAACAGTTTATCTGACAAAGAACCTGAAATAATCTCAGAAAAAATTGCATATCCACCTAAAATAAAAAAACAAAATAATTTGACTGTCGAGGATATTGAATTGGGCGTATTACTTAATCAAATTAATTTAAAGTGTGATTCCAGTATTTACGCTGACACTATTTCATATTATGATGGGATGGGCCCCGCTTTGTATCGATTATGTAAGTTTGACAGTTCGTTGAATTTTTTTAATGAATCCTTGTCCGATAACCCTTACGATGTGGAAATTCTTGTCAACAAAGGTTCAACTCTAGGAAAACTTGGTTATTATTCTGAAGCGATACTGTACTATGATCAAGCTATTCATATCAATCCTGATTTCTTGCCTGCAAAAAACAACAAAGCAAATGCCCTTGCCATGTTAGAACATTTTGACGATGCTGTTTTATTGTATAATGAGATATTGGAACAAAATCCTAACTATAGCACAGCCAAGAACAATCTCGACATTGTTTTATCAAAAAATTCAAATTTTTCTAATGGATCATCAGAATCAAATATTAAAAATGTGGACTATTCTGAATTATCTCTATCTAAAAAACTTACTTCACAAAATCTCGAAATAACTGATGCAAATTCTGAAAAATTGAAACCTAGTAATTTTTTAGATGAAATAGGTACTGTATTTTCAACTTTGGGTTCTCTGTTTGGTTTTCTAAACTAATTTTTAATTATTATACTCTCAATTTTTCAATAAACCTATAAAGCCCTATCAAGACGATCGACATAAGGAAACCACATGAGTAAGATACTTGAAAAATCATTAAGGGATGCTCGTAAAGAAGATAAATTGACAATGGGCACTAAACAAGTTTTAAACTCTGTAAAAAATTCTAAGCTGATTGTATTGTCTCAATCCATTAAGAAAAAAACATTTGAGCAAATTGAATCCGATGCAAAAAAAGAAAAAATACCTTTGGTTAACTTTCAAGGAACATCAGTCGCATTAGGCAGATTATGCGGCTTACAATTCAGAATTTCGACAATTTCATTTACTTCTTTAGACGATGCAAGCATCAAATCAATTTTAAAAGATACAACAGTTGAGGAAAAAAATGATTAATTGCATTTTATTTAATGAAAGTTTAAATGAGACATTTTTTGTTCGGAGTTAAATAGGAATTCTAATGACACAATCCATAAAACTTTCAACTGATCAAATGCGAATGATGTCTCTCTTTCAAAATGTTACAGGTGCAACTGCTCGTGATTGTGTAGAAGATGAAAAACAGGATAGAGTAATTTTTGTAGTTAATTCTGGTAAGATGGGGCTTGCAATTGGTAAAGGTGGCATTCATATCAAATCACTACAAAATATTGTTAAACGAAATGTTGAATTGGTAGAATTTGATGACGATCCAGTAAAATTTCTCTCCAACTTGCTAAATTCTAAACTAATTTCTGAAGTAAAAATAAATAAACGAGCTGATGGAACAAAACAGGCAATAGTTATGGTAGATCCAAGAAAAAAAGGAATTGTGGTTGGAAGAGAAGGTAGGAATGCAGAGAAAGCACGATTACTTGCAAAACGATATTTTGATATTAGTAGTGTATTGATTAATAGCCCTGAACGTGCAACCTTGGAGATGTAGTGTATGAGAAAATCACCACTTGGATTATTTGCTGGCAGAGTTCTTACAACTAAAAAGAAGAGACAGAGATGGGCAATCTCTACTTACAAAAGAAGAAAATTAGGCATTGATAAAAAATCTGATCCTCTTGGAGGTGCACCACAAGCTCGTGGTATTGTTTTAGAAAAAGTTGGTATTGCAGCAAAACAGCCAAACTCCGCTGTTAGAAAATGTGTTCGAGTTCAACTAATTAAAAACGGAAAAACAGTTACAGCATTTTTACCAAGAGACGGTGCAATGAACTTTATTGATGAACATGATGAAGTACACATTCAAGGTATGGGTGCAACTCAAGGTGGTGCAATGGGAGATATTCCTGGAGTTAGATTCAAAGTTTTCAAAGTTAACGGTACATCCCTTCATGAATTAGTAATTGGTAAGAAGGAGAAACCAAGGAGATAGAAATGGCTGAAACAAAAAATCTATTATTATTCAGAAAATGGGATCTATCCAATATTGAAGTTAAAGATCCTGGATTAAAATCTGCAATATCTTTGAAAAAACAAATCTTACCTTATACATATGGCCGTTCAGCACTAAAAAGATTCAACAAAGCTGAGGTTAACATTGTTGAAAGATTAATCAACAAGACAATGCACTTTGGAAAAAAATATTCCAAGAATACTGGTCGAATGACTGGTAAGAAAGCTAAATTACTTAACACCGTAAAAACTGCTTTTGATATTATTGCATTAAAGACTGGTCAAAATCCAGTTGAGATTCTAGTACGAGCAGTAGAATTTTCTGCACCAAATGAGGATACAACTAGAATAGTGTATGGTGGCACTGTTTACCATGTTTCAGTAGATGTTGCTCCAATTAGACGAGTCGATTTAGCTTTAAAATTTATTGCGGACGCTATCAAAGAATCTACTTTTTCAAATCCAAAACCAATTGAAGAACATATGGCTGAACAATTAATGCTTGCAGCAGCAAATGATCCTAACGCTCCTTCTGTAAAGAAAAAGAACGAGTTAGAGCGTATCGCACAAGCATCTAGATAGAAATTTTTCCAGTAGCCCGAGGCAGATTCGAACTGCCGTCTCCGCCTATCCACTCTTGAGATCCAGAGGGCAGAATCCTTGACCGCTAGACTATCGGGCTACTAGAAGAAATTTTGATGTTTTAGCATATATTCATTTGTTGTTCTATATGATATTTTTTGAAAAATTATTTTATTCTAACTTCATGTATAGCAGTTGCATAATCACATTCTGCTTTTAATCTCATATATGGAATTAATCTGAAATGAATTGAATAAATGTCTCTTTCTTTTAACAAAATTCCTTTTTGTATTAACGAAACTAATCCTCTTGATGCAATCGTAATTGTAATATTTTTCTTCTCGCATATTTGTTCTCGTTTCATTTGAAATTGTTTTAATGAAAATGCAACATCATTAATTTCTAAAATTAAAGGCCAAATTATCTCACTCCATACAAATCTTCGATTCTCTGTGGCTGAGGCATATTTTCCTTTTTCACTCAACATTAATAACATCTGCAAAAGATGTTATAACTTAATAGTTGTCTCAAAATGAAATTGAAGAATCATTGAATTTATTAGAAAAAGATTGGGATGTTGATCCAATTCTTCGAAAATTCATGTTGGGTAAAATTACCGACATATCTGACTATCCAATTAAAGTCAAAGATGTTGTTTTTCATGTGCCTTATCTTAACTCTGAAAAAAAATTTATCTTGTGGAAATGTTTTTGGCCTGATTGCCATAATTGTTGTGACAGGCAAGGCAGACTTCCATTAACCTCTGATGATTTGATTATTATCGGTAGGGGCTTGAAATACAAAAAATCATCAGATTTCATAAAAAATGAAACTTTGACTGTAACGTATCAGGAACCTGGCCCTTCAGGTCAATTAACTACAATGACTACCATTAATTTGAAAAGAAAATTAAATGAAACTGAATCTGATGATGGGACTCATATCTCATGTAGGTTTTTAGATGATAAAGGAGGTTGTAGTATGCATCCAGATAGACCTGGAGTATGCTATCTATACCCATTTTCAAGTTGGCTTGAAAATGAAAAAGGAAAAGCACGGGTACACGCAACTTATCAATTTACTGGTGACTGTCCAGGATTTTATCTTGCAGAGACATTGGATTCTATGAAAGAGGAATTCAAAGAATATTCTAAAACAATTTATGATTACAACATGGCTTCAAACAGAACCAATCGAGAAGGATTTGGGTCAGTTAGTTTTAGTTAGGCTTTAGCTACTTTTATCAAATCTGCTATCTTGATGTTCATACCAAATCTATCTTCATTCTTTTTCATGTATCTAAATATTGCAATAAAATCTGGCAATGCTTTGAGAAAACTAAAGTCTTTTTGAATTTTAGCTCTTACAAAATTAAATACTTTGGCATACACTTTGTAATGTTTTTCTATTGCTTTCTCATATGCTTTGAAATCATGCATGTTCTCCAAGAAAATTTCTACACACTGCATTGATGGAATTATGCCTTCACCTAATAATGCATACACTGTTCCAATTGACTCTCCTACTCCTACTACTTTTCCTGAATAGTAGGGTTTGCATTTATCTGGAGTTGCCAATCTAATTGGGCGTCCTTTAGTTGCAATCACTTTTCCTCCGTGCTTTTGTAAAAATTCATCGGTTGCTTTGATGTGATTTTTATTGTAATCCCCAGCTCCAATATGTGCACATTTTTCACCTAATGGGAAATACCAAAAGTATCCTGACATTCCTGGAAATGGTTCAATGTAAAAGTCATCATATGGTACGCCATTCTCATACTCCACTTTGTATTCATATGTGGGTAAGAAAAAATCTTCTTTTAACTTGGGGAGATAAACTCGGTTAAAACCCGTACAATCTACAATCATGTCATACTCTTTTTCCAGATCCTCTAATTTTGGCGCTTGACCGTAAACTATCTTGGAATCCTTTATGAAATCTTTAATCAATCCTAGTTTGTTATATGTGCACAATCCTTTCAATCCGATATCAAATTTTACATCATCATTCATTTTGACATGCATATTTTTTCCATCATGGATTAGAAAATCATCAAAGTTCCTACCTGTCTTCTTGCAAAAATCTTCTAGCACCGGTTTGATGGTTCCCCATGCACAAATTGAATCATGTTTTTCTTCAACGTTTCTTTCATATCCGACAACTTCGTGTTCTGAATCTTTTAGTCTGGCCATAAGATAAGAGCCTGCTACACCCATGCCCATTACTGCTATCTTCAAGATATTCAGAAATCGAATCACGCCTAATAAATACACTATCTGAAAATCATGCTAGTGCATTTTCATTAGTAGGAAAAAGTAGTGTTAGTTAAATATCGAAATTACATATTTAATTTGAAAAGGTAGTCTCTCGTCTGATTACAACATGTTTCAGACCTTAAGACAATCACTGTCATCAGAAAACACTCGTTTCTGATCTTAAGTGAAGAGCTGTCATCAACATCCATTGTGGGTTTGATCTTAAGCTCAATTTACCTTTTTTATTCAATTAAATTTGGTAATATTTTTAGAAAAAATATGGATATATTTGAGGCAATAAAGACGAGACGTTCTGTTAAAAGTTTTGATAAAAACTATAAAATGACAAAAGATGAAATTCATCAACTTCTTGAATTAGCAATTTTATCTCCCACATCGTACAACATTCAAAATTGGAGGTTTGTCACTACTACTGATCAAACAATTAAAAATAAACTATCTGAATTATCTCATGGTCAGCAACAAGTATCTGATGCATCACTTGTAATAATTTTATGTGCTGATTTGAACTCTTGGAATAAAGAGCCTGAGAGATATTGGGCAAACATATCTGACGAATCACGTAATGCACTGATTGCTTCACTTAGAAATTCCTATAATGGTAAATTAGAACAACAACGCGATGAAGCAATGCGTTCATGTGGCATGGCTGCTCAAACTATAATGCTTGCAGCAAAATCTATGGGATATGATACTTGTCCTATGAAGGGATTTGATTATAATTCTGTTGGAAAGATGATTAACCTACCTGATGATCATATCATATCTATGATGGTTGTGGTGGGAAAAAAGCTTAAAGATGCGTCTCCTAGGGGTGGTCAATTACCACTAGCTGATGTTGTTTTTGAGAATAGTTTCAAAAATATGTAATATTTTAAAATGATCTTCATTTATTATCTATGATATCTTGAAGATGTTATGGGCATAGATGAGGCAATTAAGAAGCTAGAGGTTTCTAACCAAGGCATAAATGTAATTTTGGAGAATCTTGATGAACAACTTACAGATTTACGCTCAGATCCTAGGTTAGAAGGATTAGTGGATGACTTGGAGAATCTGTTTTATGCCTATCTTAAAACATGGATTAAGAGTAATACTGAGATTATTGATATTTTGAATAAAGAGAAAAAATAGATTTATTCGTTAAACATATTTTTACTATCTGCTAATCTATTTTGTCTATCATTAGATGTTCTTCCAATTCATTACTCAATCAAAATTGCTGGCTTGAATGGTCTTGCATGTCTAGCTTTTCCTTTTGGATCATAGATGTTCTCATCTGATTCAGAATACACTGAAATTTCTACTCCGAATTCTTTCTTACCTATACTGGCTAGTTCTTTTGAGAGAAATTCTTTTTCATCAAATTCTGCAGATTCCAACTTCATGGTTTTGATTTCTTCAGATTCTGAATGCAAGTCCTTGATTACTTTTTGTATGTAATCTGGCATTTTTTTAGCTTCTGAAGTTTGAGAATCTGCAATGAGTTCTTTCATTATAACTCCCATGTTGTTTTGACCTCCTACCATCATACTGAGTATCTTGCGATACACTGTTGACTTCAATTCATCAGAATTTACATAAATTACAATTTTTTGTGGAGTTATTTTTGTAACTTTGAGAATGTTTACAATGTCATCTATAGTTGATTTGAGTAACTCTTCGGATTGAATTGATGTTGCATTGACATTTTCTTTAGAGTATTGCGGCCATTGTGATTTTGAAACTAAATCGGTTCCTCCAAGTTTTTCCCACATCTCTTCAGCTATATGTGGTGCAAATGGAGACAGCATTGCAACACGAGCTGAATTTATTTGATGTAATATTCCTGAAATATCTTCTCTTCCTTTGGCTTTGACTCTTTTTGCATACCAGCTTAAATCCGATTCAAATGTGAACAAAATATCATGTAGTGCTTCACGTAATCTCATCTTCTCAACTGCTTCTGTGATTTCAGCTATTTTGTTCTGGGTTTTAGATAGAATCCATCTATCTTCTGCTTGTAATTCAGGAATTGGACTTTTTTTGAGCCTAGAACACTCTTCTAACAAGGACTCTAATTTGTTTTGAATCCCAAATACCGATTCCATGTTAAAATCAGCATCTTGAAGTAATTCAGCTGACGAAATAATTGCTAATCTGATTGGGTCTGCCCCATGTTCTCTAATTGCAGTACGTAAGGGAATGATGTTTCCCATACTCTTACTCATCTTAGCACCATTCATCATCACACTACCATTAACCACAATTTCTCGTGGCCACAATTTTTTATCAAATATTGCAACGTGATTCAAAACAAAAAATGACAAGTGGTTCTGTACCAGATCTCTGCCTGAATGTCTTGAATCAACTGGATAAAAGTAAGTAAATTCTTTTTTCATTGTATTGATAATCTCTTCAGAAAGTTTGGAAGTACTTGCAACTAATGATGTATCTCCTTTATCTAACAAAACATAATCAAAGAACTCTTTGGTGAGATTCTCAGGTTGTACGGTTTCATCATTTACAAATCGTGAAAGTGTATAGTATGCCATGTAAATTACACTATCAGACAATGACTCTACAATCCAATCCTTATCCCATGGTAGTTTAGTTCCTAATCCTTGCTGTCTTGCACAAGCTCGTTCATGTAACCAATCAATTACCTCTTTGAATTCTGTTTTGATATTGTTTGGTAGAATATTCATATCATCAAAACAATTACGAGCCAGTTCTTTCCACTCTTCATCCCCATAATTGAGAAACCATTGATTGTTCAATACTTTGACAACACACTCTGCTCCACAACGACAACGTACTGGAGCATTCTCAAGCACTGGGAATTTTTCCAAATAATTATTCTCTTCTAACCATGCTCTTACTTTGTCTCGTCCAAACTGCACTTTTTCATTATTGAATTTGTCACATTTTTCATTAAGTTTTCCATCTGTAAATTCTTTGAGATACAATTCTTTTGTGGCCTCTTCTAATTTGGAGTCTGATTGGTCTGACACTCCTAATTTTTCACAAATTTGTTTTGCTGGAATGGCATCATATCCTTCAGTAATTATAATGGGTATGGGTTCAATTTGAGATGCTAATTCATAGTTTTTAGCCTTCAAATCCATTAGTGCTTGGTAATCTTTTGGTGCATGAGCAGGTACTGACATTACTAATCCTGTACCCATGCCGGGCTCTACAAAATCAGCTGGTAAAATTAAAATCTCAGCACCACTATGTGGCGCTGTAGCTGATTTTCCAATCAATTCTTTTCCTGAAATATCCCCAATTATTGAAACCTCTTTTTCAAAGAACTTTATTTTATGTACACACTCTTCAGATACTATCCATTTTTCATTATCAACTGCAACTTTTTTGTATGTTACGTTTGGATTAGCCCACAAATTTGTAACTCCAAAAATCGTTTCAGGTCTTAGAGTTGTAATTGGAAAAATAAATTCATCAAACTTAAATTTGACTAGGAAATTTTTATCATCAATTTTTGGTTCTACATCTCCCATTGTATCATGTTGTGATACTGGGTTTTGATCCTTAGGACACCATCCGACTGGATGGGATCCTTGAATGATTCTACCTTTCTCTTTGAGTGTTGTAATTTGCCATTCAATAAACTTTTGATAACCTGGGTCTATAGTTGTAAATTCTCTACGCCAATCAATGGAGTAACCCATCTCAATCATTCCAGATTTAATTTCTTCATGAAAATAATCTGCAATCTTTATTGGTTCAACAAATGTTTTAATATCTTCTTCTGGAACGTGGTAAATATTTCGTAACCCATCAAGAATTTCCTTTTCTCCTGCTTCAATTCTTTTTGCCATGCCAAGTACCGGCGTTCCAGTATAGTGGAATCCCATTGGAAACAGTACATTGTATCCTTGCATTCGATAAAATCTTGCATGCACATCAGCTAATGTGTATGTTCTACCATGTCCAATATGTTGTGGGGAGTTTGGATATGGATATGCAACTGTGATGAATTTTTTTAGTTTCTCATTTGGGTTTGTCTCAAAGTCTTTTGATTCGGCCCATTTTCTCTGCCATTTTGTTTCTATTTCATTCCAGTTTATTGTCATAATGTTATCCTAAAATCATTGATTTTGCTTTGGTTATTGCCTCGTCTTTTTTAGATGTGTCTTTTCCTCCACCTTGAGCAAATTTTGTATCACCACCACCAGACCCCCCTAAAATTGAGGCTATTTCCTTAGCTATCTCACCCGAATTTACACCTGATTCTTCTCCTGCATGCACCATAATTCTAACAGTTGGCCCTGATTCAAAAATTCCACAAAATGCGGCTTTACTATCTTTGGCAACTAGTTTCTTTCCAAAGTTTTGATGGAAATAATCATCATAATTTTCACTTGCAGTAAAGCAGAGTTTATCTTTTACAGTAATACCTTCAATATCTCCTGATTCTCCAGATAAGATCTTTTCTAATAATATTGGAATGTATTCTCTAGCTTTTTGTTTATTTTCATCCCTTTGTTTTTCTAATGCTTGTTTTGCAATTTGCTCTTCTGCTCGTTTCTTTGAATTCGCTTCTTGTTGTTTAACATACTCAAACGCAGTAGGGCCTGAAACAAACTCTAGACGTACAACTCCGTCTTGAATTCTTTTAGTCTTTGTAATTTTGATTAGTTCTATGTCTCCAGTTTTCTTTACATGTGTTCCGCCACAAGCTTCAATATCTTTATCTTCTATTGATACAATTCGTACAGATTTTACTGGAACTACTCCACCTTGATAAATTCTAAATCCATATTTTTGTTCAGCAGTACCTCTATCAAAATATTCTATGTTTACAGGATAATTCTGTTTAACCATTGCATTAGATTCATCTTCAATTTGTTTTACTTGTTCATCAGTTAGTGAAGAGTGATGTGTGATGTCTAATCTTGCATGATCTGCTTCTTTGAAAGCTGAATGCTGCCAAATCCATGATCCTAAAATTTTTCGAGATGATGTATTTAGAATGTGTGTGCTTGTATGGTTTTTGGTAATATTTGCTCGTCTAGTTTCGTCGACTTTGCATGAAACTATTTCTCCTTCTTTTGGCACTCCTCCTTCAAGTCTGTGAACGATAATGTTTGCATGTTTATCTACATTAATCACATTGAATCCTGCTATGTTGCCATGGTCTGGTTCTTGTCCTCCTCCTCGTGCATAAAATGAAGTTCTATCTAATACCACTTGGTCATCAAAGACTTTGATTACTTTGGCCTCAAACTCCATTGGATCATCTTTGTAAAATAGAGTCTCAGTTTCAGGTAGCTCATCTAGTGGAAGCTCTGCTATTGCCTTTTTCTTTTCAGACTGGTGTAAATCAGATAATTTAGAATAAAATGATGATGGGATCTCTGAAATCGCATCAACTTCTTTGAGATATTCTGGCGTGATACCATCTGATTCGTATAATGTGATCAGTTCATCTACACTAGGTGTACCTTTACCTCGAATTTTTTCTGCTTTCTTCTTCATGTGTACCTTTGATTCTTCATATCTTGCTGATTCTATTTTGAGAATTTGTTTGACATCTTCTCTTTTCTCATCAAGCTCTGGATATGTGTCTCTGAGATAGTCAATATGCGTGTCAATCAAATCATCTATGTCAAGACTGAGGTTGAGTTTGCTAATTGTTGCATTGATTCTTCGTAACATCATTCTTAGGTTATATCCGCCACCTACATTACTTGGTAAAGCTCCATCAGTAATTGCAAATATCAAAGTTCGAAGATGATCTGCAATCAAATATATTCCTTCTAAAGGCATGATCATTTTGTTTAGTTGATCATCTGATAATCCTGCTTTCTTTATTGCATGACGTCTGACCTCATTAAGATCTTCAAAATTATCTAATGCCTTTGCAATTTCTGTAAAGTATTTTCTTAATACTTCTGAATCAGAATCAATTCCAATTTTCTCAAATAATTTTTGATTGATTGGGCCAAAACAACAATCGTATGCAGTTGGTGTTCCCATTGTAATCCATGCAAATCTTTCTAATCCTGCACCCATGTCTATAACTCTTTGATCAAGTGTAGTATGTTTACCTAGTTCTCCTTGAAATTCTGTAAACACTGCATTTCCTAGTTCTAAACCTCTGACAAAATATTCCAGTGATGGACCAAAAGATCCTCCTCCTGCCCACACATCTTCAACAAATACAACTTCTTCTTTTTTTATGCCAAATTGATCTGTTAATAATCTAAAATCTAAATCCACACATTCATCTTTCCAATACCCCTGTGCATCTGGAATGCTATGTTGGCCAATCATACAGAAACTTGAAAAGTGTCTACCTGTAACTCCTACATTTTCTAAATCTTTGAATCTCAAACAGGTTTGTGGCACTACCAATGGATTTGCAGGAAATTCAAATACTACTTTAGAACCCATTATTCTTTGAAAATCCACAATTGACGCAATTGTAAAAAACAAATCATCTCGCCATCTGCATACCACTGGATATCTACTAACTGATGTGTGATTATTTTTTACGAAAAACTCTTCTACTTGTTTCCAAGATTGCGTGTAATCAAATCTCTTTGAAGTTGGTGGTTCACCAATGAATGAGTACGTATCGTCTGCGTCATCCGGGCATAAATTTCGTCCTGCATTTAGAGTCCAAAAAAATCTGCCGCATTTTGAGCATGCCTTTCTAACAAAACCTTGCTCTTGGAATAATTTTACCCTGTAATATCTGTCAGGATCGGATGAAAATTCTTTTAAGATCTCTTTTTTATCCAACGTTGAGCCTGCTTTCATCCGATATTAAGAATTGTCGTTCACTACATTGAGATCAGAATTTATCATGTGATATTTTTTTATACTAGTTTTATTCTGCACAATTATGAAATGTCAATGCAATACTGACAGATTGTGCATGTTTCATTATGTGGCAAAATACCCTGATTCCATAAAGCCAAAGAACTGATTTCTCAAATCTGAGACCTCGTGGAATTTTCTTTCTATTTTCAATAGACTAACCTTCTGATGTCGGTTTTTTACAATGGAAATAATTGGTGACTATTATGTCCGATTTGATAGTAATAAATACAATACATAATGTCTTCTATTCATGTTTGGTAAAAAACCTGTTTTAAAGGAAGGAACTCCTGTTTTCTCAATTAAAAAAAATGGTGATTTCAATGATTTTATTTTTGGGATGGTTACTGGGATAGATGGAAAAAAAGTTGGAGTTAGCGGTGTAATTGTTAATCCAGTTGGTTTGAAAAATAAAATAGCGCAAGGAAAGACAGGTGAACGATCACAAGAAATACTTGAACATCCAACACCAGATAATGTGGTGTTAGCTTTAGTGTATAGAGTTGAACATGAAAATTTTGCTGATGTATTAGATCTTGATACTGATAAATGTGATATTCTTCCTCCAAAAATTTATGCAATGTTAGATGGTTGGATTCGTGAATCTTTACCTGAATTCATTAATACTGTTTTATCTTTACCGTCAGGTTCTGAAAGAGATGAAGCAAAACGAGTTTTACGACATAGAATGGATACTTTGACTGATACCCATCTAAAACGAACATTATATTCTGTTTGTCGAAGTCTCAAAATTTTGAACTGATTTTCAATTTTTATGCATAACTTCTGCATAGTTTTATATTATGCCCTAAGAAAATCTCGATACAATGGAATATGTTTACGCTGCTTTACTTCTTCACAAGCTAGAAAAAGAAGTTAACGAAGCCAATATCAGCTCAGTTGTTAAAGCATCTGGTGCTGATGTTAATGAAGCTCAAGTTAAAGCACTAGTAGCAGCCTTAGCCGATGTAAATATCGATGAGGCAGTTAAAGCCGCACCTGTAGCAGTTGCAGCAGCAGCCGCACCAGCAGCAGCCGCTGAAGCAAAGGAAGAAAAACCTAAAGATACAGGTAAAAGCGAAGAAGCAGCCATGGAAGGATTGTCTTCTCTATTCGGCTAAACAACTTTACTTTTTTCAATTTAATTTTGATTTTTATTTTTGTTAATCTTAATTAGGACTTGTATTGCAATTTTGTTAATTGGTAGATTTCGCTTTTCCAATAGATGGCTTCATTAGTCTTCTTGATTATTTGGGTACGATAGCTTTTGCAGTTACAGGTGCAGCAAAGGCAATTTCACATAAAGCTGATATTTTTGGAATTATTGTTTTAGCAACTGTTGTAGGTGTGTCTGGCGGTATAACTCGTGATGTGATTTTTGGACGATTTCCAACTGCTTTTTCAGATCCAATCTATGTTACTATTTCTGTTATTACTGGAGTAACCATGTTTTTTCTTTACTCTAAACTAAAAAAACAAATGAATGTATGGTTAATTTTTGATGCAGTAGGGTTAGGTGTTTTCTCAATTATTGGTTCATCAATAGCATATCAAATAATTGGATTGAATTTTTTACCTATGCTTTTTGCAGGAATAATTACTGCGATAGGTGGAGGAATTCTCAGAGATGTGTTTGTAAGAGAAATTCCAATTGTGTTTGTAAAAGAGGTTTATGCAGTTGCAAGTATTGTTGGAATCACAATCTTCTATGTGTTTCTTTCATCTGGTATAGATATACAAATCGCATCTGTTATTGGAATCGCATTTACTACTGGTATTAGATTGCTTGCAATGAAGTATAATTGGAATTTACCTAAAGTACAAGAAACTTAGGCTGGTGTGTAATCTTTTGCTTGATTCGCAACGGATTTTGCTTGAGCATTTGCTTTTTGCAAAATTTGCTCTTTTGTCTCATCTGTCATAAATCCTGATTCAATAGATAATGAACGAGCATATTGTGAAGCTTTGCTGAGAATTTGTGAGATATTATCTGCAGTAATGTATGCTGCTTCGATTGATAACGAAACTGCTTCTTGGTGTGCTTGTGAAAATTGTGATCTTATCTTCTCAACATCAATTATCATCTCTGCTTCTACATATTTTTTGCCTTCTTCTAGTGCTGTAAACAGTGAAATTCCTGCTTCTACTGGCTTGATATCTAATTTACCTAAAAGTGATGCTAATTTTTCATTAATTATTCCACCTCTTAATACTGGTGTACTATCTTTTGAAATCCAAATTGTTCCTTGATCTATTTTAGTTGGAATTCCTGCTTCTTTGAATTCTGTGAGCATTGGACCTGGTGCAATACCTGTGTTTTTTGCAGGAACCACGATGTCTATACTTGCAATATCTCCTCCTCTTGCACCCATCATGATTTTATTTTTGGCTAGGAGGACGTTAAGCTTGAATGGCGACATGTTTGTAAACATGAACATACATTGCCCTGTCAGTTCTTTGGCAATCTCTTTAATTCCTGGAATGTCTAGTTTGTCTAATGCTATTTTTGCAACTTTGTCTTTGATACAAATAATCTCCACTTCATCTTTGAGAGTTTTTCTTAAAGGTAAGATCTGACTTGAACGAACCTTATTCGTTTTGATAATTGCAATTACTTTGTATTTTTTTGGAAGCTCTTGTAATTGTTGATACATCTGAGTTTTCTTTTTAGGATATGTAGTTCTATTTTCATGCATGTTTCTTCTTTGCCTCTTGGATTTCTTTAATTGGTTTACCCATTGTCGTCTTTATGATGATTCTTCTCATGTTCTTCTCTCCGTTTGGTAATTTTTTTTCAATTGCACTTAGTACTGCATGTGCATTAATTGCCAAATCTGCATCTTCCATGGTTTCGTCACCAATTTTACATGATGTTGATAATGATGCTCTTGTTCTAACTTTAATTGATGATCTAAATCTTTGTAAAAATGCCTCGATTGATGCATCAAATGGTACTGGTGTTGGCATTTTTCCTCTAGGACCTAAAAATTGACCCAAAGTTTTTCCGACTGTTGGCATCACTTTGGTATCTGCTAAAAAGAAATCATATTTGTTAATGAATTTTCGAGATTCTCTTTTGTTAGTTGCAAATTTATCCAATTCTGCAGATCCAATAACTGAATCTGCTTTTGCTTTTTTTGCTTTTTCACTCATATCTCCTGTAGCCATCACACAAACTGTTGCAGGTGAATTTGTCTTTGGTAGCTGGACTACCTCATTTAATGCAAAGCCTTTCTTTACATCGATATCTTTGAAACTCATAATCAGCTCTATTGACTGCTTAAACTTTTTTTGTTTAGTGGCTGTTTTTGCTTTTTTAATCATCTCAGCAAGATGAGCTTCGGTAATCATTACGAACATTTTCCTAGACAGCCTACTTAAAATCGTTTAGAGGTTGAGATTTTTGATAAGCATTTTTTTTAAATAATTACACATTTCCTACAAAATAATTACAATTTCACAGGGAATTTTACTCAAAACCTACATATATTAAATCACAACCACGTTTTTCTAACAAGTTGCACCGCTTTGATGAATTAGATATGAAATTGCTTTTTGAATTGACCCTTGATGGTTCTATTTCAGTTCCTGCTTTGTCAAAAAAACTTGGAATCAATGCATCCGTTTTGTATAGTAGAATTAAGAGGTTAATGAAGAAGAAACTAATTAAAAAATTCACCATTGAAATTGACGATTCCTTACTGGGAATAGGAGTAAAGGCTTCGGTGGGAATTAATCGAGATCCAAAGTTAAAGGATTCTATTCATAAAAAATTCATAGACATAACTGAGGTTGTCTCCATTTCAGAAGTCACTGGTAGGTTTGACATTATAATTCAAGTTTATGCTAAAAATCTTGAAGCACTTCATTCAGTAGTAATTGAAAAAATTGGAAAAATCGAAGGTATTCAAAATACTGAAACCTTTGTTGAATTACAAAAAACTGACAAAAATCCTGTTTATTTGATTAAATAGTTATTGGAATTTTGCATCCCATTTACCTTCATTCACTTCGGCAGTGATCTCTTTTGGTGTTTTGCCTTCCACCTTTACTCCTAATGCTAGACATGTTCCAATGATTGTCTTTGCAACCGATTTTAATGAAGAAGCATAAGATTTCTCGAGTTTTGTGTTTGCCACTTTGATAACTGCATCCATTGTTATGTCTCCTGCCCATGTAGTTCCAGAAGCTCCTGAGCCTTTTTGGATTCCTGCTTCTTTCATAATTAATGCAGCTGCAGAAGGAATTCCGATTTCAATCGTGTATTTTTTTGTGTCTGTATTAACAGCTACTGTTACAGGAACTTTCATTCCTTCAAAGTCTTTTGTTTTATCATTAATTGATTGTATGACTTCCATAATGTTTACTCCCAGAGGACCTAATGCCGGACCTAACGGTGGACCTGCTGATGCTCCTCCACCTGTTACGAGTGCTGATACTTTTTGTTCTCCCATGTTAAATCAACTTAAAATGAAAATTTAATCCTTCCTAAGCCTCACTTGAAAGCTTTAGGTAATTTGCGTCTACTGTTACTGGTAATTGATATGATGCATCTAACAAAACAACTGTTGCTTCTTCTTTTTCAACATCTATTCTGGTGATAGTTGCTTTCATTCCTTTGAATGGACCTCCTGTAATCTCCACTATGTTATCTACTGCTAATTGTGAAACTGTTGATTTTTTAACAAGATATCCTTCAATATCTTTGAATTCTAACTCTCCTCGTAATTGACCCCGAATGTGTCTAACTCCTT
The DNA here is from genome assembly GCF_040878665.1 of Candidatus Nitrosopumilus sp. Classification (GTDB taxonomy): domain Archaea; phylum Thermoproteota; class Nitrososphaeria; order Nitrososphaerales; family Nitrosopumilaceae; genus Nitrosopumilus. The sequence continues at coordinate 174,406 of NZ_JBBDLU010000006.1, forward strand.
CAACTGCCATATATGCATCACTTGGATTGATTGCCTCAATTACAACATATCCTTTAAGATTATCCACTAACAGGACTGATTGAATGTTAATTTGATTCGTAGCAGCTTTTGCTTCTAATAATCTCATTACTACTTTTTCTTGTCCACCCGTGGTTCTAATTGCAAATAAGTGTGATTTTATTTCTTCTGACAATTTTATCTCCCAAATGTAATTACAGAAAAGACAAACTGTATAGTAAAACCTATAGCTCCTACACCAGCTATTCCTAATAATACAAGTCTAAGATGTTGTTGGTATTCCTCTTTATCTGGTTTTTTAGCCATTTTCATTGTATTGACCATGTTTTTCATAGTTTGCCTAGGGTTCATTGGTGGAAATTAATAAGGTGTCCTTATATCTCTTATCTCATGGAACTTCTAGTTGCGTATCAGGACGATCCTGCCGGTTACAATATGGCAAAATTTCTTTCAAAAGAAATGATTTTGGAGAATGATGTATTTCACGGACAATATTATGACCTTGTTGTGATTTCTACCCCATCCATTTCTGCTGATTGGCTAGAAGAGAAATATGATTACGATGGATTTACATTTCTTTCAAAACATGCTGCCGAATCTGGTGTGTTAGCTTTGACTTGTCATAGTACTGGAAATTTTTCTGATGCAAAATTTGGTGGAAATGTTCGACAAATTGCAATTCCCAACCCTGATCTTCAAAAAACATATCTGCAAACTTTAAAAAAAAATCAATCACAATTCTCTGCTTTTCAAATTACAATTGAGGCTACTCATCATGGACCTACTGCACTTACTAAACCCTCCATCTTTATCGAAATTGGAACTACTGAAAAACAATGGAATGATGTATCTTTGTGTGAATCTGTAGCGACTATAGTTCATCAGGTGATGTCACAACCAATCAAAGAACATCCAGTAGCAATATGTTTTGGTGGGACTCATTATCCTTCAAAATTTAATGATGAATTATTGAACGGGAAATATGCCCTTGGTACAGTAATTCCAAAACATGCTTTGGATGATCTCGATGAAGAACTATTCTCTCATGTTCTTACACAGAACAGTATGGCAACAGTTGCTCTTTTAGATTGGAGAGGATTAGGTTCTAATAAACAAAAAATACTTGATTTTCTCAAATCAACTGAACTTGAGGTAATCAAACTTTGAATCTCCAACAAAAAATTTTTAAAAAATTACTTGAAGTACCAAAAGGTCAAATCACAACATATGGTGAATTGGCAAAATCTGTTGGACTCAAAAATGGGCAACGTACAGTTGGAAAAATAATGAACAAAAATCCCTATCCTGTAATCATTCCATGTCATAGGGTTGTAATGTCTACTGGAAAAGTTGGTGGTTATGCTTATGGAGAACATGTCAAAATCAAGATGCTAAACGATGAGGGTGTTAAAATCCAAAATGGAAAAATAATTGATTTAAAAAATAAAATTTATCGTTTCTAGTCTTTTCGTTTTTCTTTAATTTCATCCATTAAAGTTCTGAGATGTGCTTTGTTTCTAACCGTATTTCCTCCGACTTTTTTGTAGAGGGACCAAAATTCAGGATTAGTCAAATCTTTTCTGTCTTTTGCTATTTTTAATAATCGTCTTAATGCACGGACTTTTGCTACATATACTTCTTTTTTACCTACTCTGGCACCTTTTGTTCCTTGTTTAGACCCTTGAGTGGTACCTCTTTTATTTTTCTGGGCTTTCTTTACATGTGCTCTGCCTTTTGATGTACCTGTAAATGGTTTAATCTTGATTGTATTTGCGGTGATAAGACTACGAATATTTTCTCTAGTAATTGCATCTGCAACATCATCTAAATGATCTGCATCAAATTTTATTCTGTGAACTCCCACGCCGGTTACTCTGGCTGCCAGTCTTTTTTTAGCTTTAAGATTTACTACCACTTGCACTCACTCTTGCGTTAAATATTTTGAATTTGTTTTCAATTGCTTTTACAATAATTTCTTTTCTCTTTCTAGTACCCACACTGTGTCCAAATCTAACACCATCTTTTTTTGGATCTAGTTTTTCCAAATCCCCTAAATTAAAAACTAAATTATCTGTATACCCTGAAGGATGTAATCCTCTTGCATTTTTTGGTCCGCCATATCCAACTTTTACAAGACCTGGACGACCTCTACTCTTTTGTTTTCTTTGATGATGATCAATACCCTTTGGTTTTCTCCAATTAGTTTGTAGTCTAACATAACGCCAACTTTCTGGTCTGACAAAGTCTGGATTGTGTTCTTTTACCTCTTGTCTCTTTGCAATCTTTTCTTTGTTAATAGGCATCAAATTGACTCTTGAATTTTGGAATAAATACGTTCCTAGATAGAAAAAAATTCTATGTGGGAAAAAGATAATAAGGAAATTCAAGGCGGATCGAATACCTCATGAATCAGCCTGAGATTGAAAAAATAATTTTTGGAGATATGTCATTTGACTGAAATATTAAGTACTATACCTACTGAAAAATTCTCATCACAATTAACTTCTTTTGGAATTAATCCTTCCAAGGTATATCGAAATCTAAGTGTAGATGAAATGGTTAGACTTGCAGTTGAGCGCAAAGAGGGTGTGATAAATTCTACAGGCTCACTTTCAGTTAATACGGGAAAATATACTGGTAGATCTCCTGATGACCGATTTATTGTATATGATGACAAAACCCATGATACAATTGATTGGGGAAAAATCAATCATCAATTTCCAAGTGGAAAATTTGAGAAACTCTTTGAAAAAATGAAAGACTTTGTTGATAATAAGGATCTTTTTGTTTTTGATGGTTTTGTAGGTGCTGATCCTGAAACTCGTTTACCTATTAGAGTAATCAATGATCATGTTTGGCAAAGCATGTTTTCAAGTAATCTGTTTATCCGACCTACCACTCAAGAATTAGAAATTCATGAACCTGAATTTACAATTTTATGCATTAATGACTTTGTAGCAGTTCCTGAAATTGATGGAACTAGAACTGATGTCTTTATCCTAATTGATTTAACAAGAAAAATTGTTTTGATTGGTGGCACTGAATATGCAGGAGAAATGAAAAAATCTATGTTTAGCGTAATGAATTTTCTATTGCCAGAACGTGGTATTTTTCCAATGCATTGCTCTGCAAATATTGGTGAAAAAGGAGACACATCATTATTCTTTGGTTTATCTGGTACTGGTAAAACTACACTTTCAGCAGATCCTAACAGAAAATTAATTGGTGATGATGAACATGGTTGGTCTGATACTGGAACATTCAATTTTGAAGGTGGATGTTATGCAAAATGTATCAATCTTAGTCAAGAAGCAGAACCCGAAATCTGGAATGCAATTAAACCAGGAGCACTTTTAGAAAATGTTGTTCTAAATAACAATGTTCCAGATTATGACGATAACACATTAACAGAAAATACTCGTGTTGGATATCCTTTAGATTACATCCCAGGTGCAATAATCCCAAGTGTTGGAGGACATCCTAAAGTGATTGTATTTTTAACTGCTGATGCATTGGGGGTTTTACCTCCAATTTCTCGACTTACTAAAGAAGGTGCAATGTATCACTTTATGTCTGGATATACTAGTAAATTGGCAGGAACTGAAAGAGGAATTAAAGAACCAAAATCTGTATTTTCTCAGTGTTTTGGAGCACCATTTATGCCTAGACCTGCATCAGTCTATGCAAAACTTCTTGGTGATAAAATCAATAAACACAATACTGTGGTTTATCTTGTTAATACCGGTTGGTCTGGTGGTCCATATGGTGTTGGAAAAAGAATTAAGATTCAATATAGTCGTGCAATGGTTACAGCAGCTCTAACTGGCGCACTTGATATTGTCAAATATCGACATGATGATCTTTTCAATCTAGATATTCCTGTTGAAGTGAGTGGGGTTCCTCCTGAAATTCTAGATCCAAAAAATACTTGGATTGATAAAGATTCGTATCAACTTTCTGCCAAAAAATTATCTCAAATGTTTGTTGAAAACTTTGAGAAATTTGAAAATGTTTCACATGAAATAATTGATGCAGGCCCTAAAATTTCTCAATAGATTGTTTTCTTTTAACAATACCGAATATTACTATTCCAACTAAAATCATTGTAATTATTCCAATTTGTTTTTCAGGGATTTGTATAATGTCAACTCTCTTCTGATTTTCTGAAAGTGAACTAATTTCAATTGTATTAAATGCATCTGATGTATTCCCGTTAACTCTAATTTTTGCATCTATCCAATATTCTGAATTCTCATAAATCTTTACTGTTGCTTTTTTATTTGGAGTTGTAGTTGTTGTATGAATGCTTCCATCTTTACTATTTATAGCTGAAATTTTTGCAAAACTCCATTCATCTGGATGATTTATCTCAAAAATAAGATCTTGATTTTGTTGATTTACTGAAATAGAACCTGGAGTATAATGTATTAGGAATGGAACTACATATCGTATGTCTTTATGATTGATGATTACTTTACCCTCATGATCCCCGAATCTTTCTTCACTCATACTAATTTTGATTCTTAATGTGTTTTCTTCAATGATGTGTGAGAATTTTATAAATTCTGGTCCTTCAAATCTAACATTTATCTCCTCTATGGTTCCTTCAAGCAATTTTAATTCTATTTGTTTCTCCCCTGTTGGTTCTTCTGACGATACACTAAGGACAAAATTTGGAGGCGAAATGATTAATTTTGCACGATAAGCATTTTCTATATCTAGTCTGCCTGCACCTGCCTCATGTATTGAAAACTCTTGCCCATATGCATCTGAAACAGGCTCAACTGTAGTCAACAATATGGATTTAATTTCATGATGGTGTAATTCTGGATTTTTCTGTAGTAACAATGCTGCTGCTCCACTTACATGTGGTGCTGCATAGCTTGTTCCACTAGTAAAATTATACCCTCCATTATTTTGTGTAGTGTTAATGTATGCTCCAGGTGCTACAATCTCAGGTTTGATATAAAATGGCGACACTGGTCCTCTTGAGCTAAAATGTGCTACAAAATCTGGATTGTAAAATAAATGTAATATTGCGTTACTATCTTCTTTAATTGATTCTTTAATCTTTAATCCTTCTTCTCTATCCATTGATACTACTGGGATTTGTGGCTTGTATCCTGGTTCTATAAATTCATGAATTAATTCTCCCAAAAAAATTCCTGGCTTGTCATTATAAACAATTAATGCTTTTGCTCCTACATCAGCAGCATTTTTTTCCTTAATTGAAAAATACAGTAACTCCCCTTCTATGTCACTCCCTCTCTCAACAATTAGAATTGCATTATCTACATCCAAATCTTGTAACTCTCCTTCTTTTCCATGTCCACCAAAAATTATTTTTCCAGTAATCGGTTCTTCTAATTTTGAAGATCCAACCATTGGAATCACTGTAAATGATTTATCGTCTATTTCTAACGTTGCAACCAAACTAGAGGTTAGATTGTTGTATGTTGCGCCTACTGTCACTGATCCAAAATTTCTTCCTGGACTTCCAATCGTTTTTAATTTTGGTCCATCATTTCCTGCGGCAGTTACAACAAAAATTTCTTTCTCTAACGCTAAATTTACTGCATCATCAATCTTTGAATTTGTCTTGTTAACACCTAAACTAATATTGATAATGTCTGCCTGATCTTCAATCGCTTTTTCAATTGCTTTAATTATTAATTCTGATGATACTCCTTCTCCATCTTCTGAAACTTTGTAAGCTAAAATTTTTGCTTTGGGCGCAATTCCTATTATTTGTCCATCTGCAGCAATTACTCCTGCAACTTGAGTGCCGTGACCATTTGTATCTAATGGCGGTTCGCCTTCTTGTATGAAATTATATCCTCCTATCACTTTTCCATCTGGTCCCCATCCGAACAAATCTGGATGATTGAAATCCACTCCGGTATCTATGATTGCAACTTTAATTCCATACCCATTAATTCCATCCATTCTTGGAATGTCTGTTCCTACAAACGGTACACTTCTTTGTAGATAAGTCCGAATTTCATTTTCAGATTGGAAAGTTTGAGACAAAACAAAAATTCCTAAAAATACTATCAATAGAGAAAAAATTCCTAATGATTTCACAAATTATCTGTAAATTTAGTAAGTAAAAACGAATTGCTTCATAAAGCAATAAATTGAATCAATTCTTAAGTTACTCATGGGAAAATACACTCTTCCTGAAATGCCATATGCTTATGATGCATTAGAACCTCATATTGACGCAAAAACAATGGAGATTCATCACACAAAACATCATCAAGCATATACTGACAAACTAAATGCAGCCCTTGAAGCATGTCCAACTGATATCCAATCAAAAGATATCATTGACATTTTGTCTGATATTAAATCAGTACCAGAAGCACAAAGAGGTGCAGTTAATTTCAACGGTGGTGGTTATGATAACCATAGGCTATTTTGGAATAATATGAAACCAAATGGAGGTGGAGAACCTGGAGGATCTATTGCGGATGCAATTAAGAATTCTTTTGGAAGCTTCTCTGACTTCAAAGAGAAATTCTCATCTACTACAGCTGTAATTCAAGGCAGTGGTTGGGGATGGTTAGTTTTCAATCCTACTTCTGGAAAGGTTGAATACAAATCAATGCCAAATCAAACTAGTCCTAGAACTGAAGGATTGATACCTTTACTTGGCTGTGATGTATGGGAACATGCATACTATCTCAACTACCAAAACAAAAGACCTGATTATATCTCAGCATGGTGGAATGTAGTTAATTGGGATGAAGTAGAAAATAGATTCTCTCAAACAAAATAAAGTTCTATCTTTATTTTTTTTATTTACTAATCTACTCACTTGTGGTTTTTCAATTCTATGAATGAATTTATAACCATCTGAGAAAAGTTTGTTGTAAATGAGTGAAGAACAGGCTGAACAATTAATGCAGCAAATGCAAATGCTTGAAAACTATTTCTCTGATTTGTCTAATAGGGAAGGAACATTTCTCAATATATTTAGAGAGGCAATTGCTTCCATTGAATCTATCAAATCATTAAGTCAGAAACCTGAATCAGAAACATTGATCCCAATTGGAATGGGAACATATGTTCCAACAAAAATTTCATCAAATTCAAAAATTGTTTTGAACATAGGTGCAGGAATTGCAGTTGAAAAAGACTTTCCATCAGCAATAAACTATCTTGAAGCAAGAATTAAAGAAATTGAAATTGCTTTACAGGACACTGCTGCAAAAAAGCAAGATGCAGCAGCACGGTTAGAACAAGGAAAAGCACAGATAAATCAATTAATGCAATCTATGTCTTCTCCGCAATCTGGATAAACTATGTTTGACAAACTTCGTAATGCATTTTCAAATGCAGCGAAAAGTCTTGGCGAGAAAGAGCTTAATGAAAAAGATATTGAGAATATTCTTTTTGAATTAGAAATTGCTCTTTTAGAATCTGATGTTGCAATTGAAGTAATTGATTCTATAAAATCTGACTTAAAAGAAAAATTAATTGGTTCAAAAGTTGCTAAAAATGAAATTGAAAAATTTGTTAAAGATAGTTTGATTTCAAGTATCTCTGCAATGTTTGATTCTGTTGGAAAAATTGATCTATTTGAACAAATTAACGAAAAAAAGAAACAAGGACTACCATTTTTAATTTTATTTGTTGGCATTAATGGAACTGGAAAAACTACTTCTTTGGCCAAAGTTGCTTATATGCTAAAAGAAGCAAAATATTCTGTTGTTATTGCCGCTGCTGATACTTTCAGAGCCGGTGCTATAGAACAATTACGAGAACACACAAATCGACTAAATCTAAAAATTGTTGCACAAAATTATGAATCTGATCCTGCAGCTGTTGCTAGAGATGCAGTTCTTTATGCTAAATCTCATAAAACTGATTGTGTATTAATTGACACAGCTGGAAGAATGCAAACAAGTAAAAATCTGATGGAACAGATTAGTAAGATTACCAAAGTCGTAAATCCTGATATGAAAATTTTTGTCGGTGATTCTTTAGCCGGAAATGATACTGTAAATCAAGCACGTGAATTCTTTGAACATGTCAAGTTTAACGGGTCTATTCTAACTAAAAGTGATGCAGATGCTCGTGGTGGTGCAGCATTATCTATTGTTAACGTGACTTCTACTCCAGTCATGTTTGTTGGAGTCGGCCAAGAATACCCTGATTTGATACCCTTTGATAAAGAAGTTTTTTTGGAAAATGTTTTTGGATCCTTGGATGGTGTAACAATTAAAACATCTGATAAACCAGAACCAACATCAGAACCAACATCAGAACCAACATCAGAACCAACACCAGAACCTGAATTATCTTCAAATGATCCTTTTGACGGAATTGACGATGTTGATATTACTACATATTCTGATTTGTTTGATATTCCTCCACCTGAAAATGATCGCGATGCAACTCTATTAGGAAATAAAATTCGTGATTGGATTAAACATGGTAGACGCCAATCAGGATCGTCCTCAGATCAAGAAATCAATGACAAATCTGATACAAATAATATACAAAAACATGATAAAGAAGAAAAATCTAAAAAGAAACGAGGTAGATTCGGATTCTTTAGGAAATGAAACTCAAAACCAAAAACCTGCTGACTTTAGCAGAATTAACTCCAAAGGAATTTTTAGGATTAATTGATTCTTCAATACAATTAAAAAAAGAACTCAAAAAAGGAATATGCAAACCTCTTTTGAAAAATAAAACACTGACCATGATTTTTCAAAAACCTTCAACTAGAACTCGTGTTAGTCTTGAAATTGGCATGTTTCAATTAGGTGGTCATGCAATCAATTTATCATCTAATGACATGCAATTGTCTCGTGGTGAGTCTATTGAAGATACAGCAAAAACTCTTTCAGGTTATTCTGATTGTATTATGGCACGTGTTTATGAACATAAGTTATTGGAAACACTATCTGAACATGCAAGCATTCCTGTAATTAATGGACTATCTGATTCTTTTCATCCATGTCAGATTTTAGCAGACTTTATGACGATTAAAGAAAAGAAAAAAAAATTCAAAGGATTAAAAATTGCTTGGGTAGGAGATGGAAATAATGTGTGTAATTCTATGATTTATGGTGCTGCCTTGTCTGGAATTGATATGTTTATTGCAACTCCTAAAGGATTTGAACCCGAAAACTATGTGGTTAAAGAATCTCAAAAATTAACAAACATCGAATTAACTACTGATCCTTTACTTGCAACTAAAAATGCTGATGTGGTTGTAACTGATACATATTCTTCTATTCATAATCAAGATCCAAAACGAATCGAAAAATTCCTTCCAAAATATCAAATTAATTCAAAACTGATGAATATTGCAAAGAAAAATGCGATCTTCTTACATTGTCTTCCAGCTAAACGAGGACAAGAAGTCACATCATCAGTTATTGATGGTCCTCAATCAGTTGTTTGGGATGAGGCAGAAAATCGTTTACATACTCAGAAAGCTTTACTTGCTGCTCTAATTCGCGCTTAACGTATATAAGAGCAGATTCAAACTCGGTTTCTATAGATGGCCTATTCAAAAATATTACGACGATTAAGAGAGGAAAAGACCAATTATAAAAAACGCGGAACCATGTTGATGGGTAAGCGAGATTTTATCACTGTAAATATCACTAATGAAAATACACAAGTACAAATTCTCAAGCCTGGAATGACTGGAGACAAAGTTTTAGCATCTGCACATTCTAGATATCTTCTTGAAAAAGGTTGGAAAGGTTCTAGAAAAAGTGTACCTGCTGCATATCTTACTGGATATTTAGCTGGTAAGAAAGCACTTGGACAAGGTGCAAAAGATGCTATTTTGTATACTGGAACAAGAAGATATACTCAAAGAATGGCAGCAGCTCTTAAAGGTGTGATTGATGCTGGCGTTCAAGTTCCAGCTGATGAAGAAACATTTCCACCAGAGGATAGAATTAACGGTGAACACTTGACAATAAAAAATGAAATCTCAAAAATAAAATCTTCAATAGATAATGAGGTTAAATAGAAATGAGTCAAACAGCACAATCTAAAGGAGGTCAACGAGGTCGAGGTCCACCTGTATATGGCGGAGGTCCACCAGGAGGTTCTAAAGGAGGCGATCGTCCAAGACGACCAAGAAGAGAGCCAGACGAAGAAGTTTGGGTTCCAAAAACTATCTTAGGACAAAAAGTTGCGTCAGGTGAAATTTCATCACTTGAAGAAATTATAGAATCAGGATTAAGAATTCAAGAATCAGGAATTATCAAAAAATTATTACCTGATTTGAAAAGTGAAGTCGTTGACGTGGGTATTATTCAAAGAATGACTACAAACGGTCAATCTACTAGATTCAAAGCAATTGTTGCAACTGGAAATGAAAATGGTTATTTGGGAATTGGTCAAGGTAAATCAAAACAAATGAGAATTGCTATTGAAAAAGCAACAAGTCAAGCTTATCTTAACATTCAACCAGTCAAAATGGGATGTGGTAGTTGGGAATGTAGATGTGATCAAAAACATTCTGTTCCATTCAAAGTTAAAGGAAAAGGTGGTAGTGTTACAATTGAAATCATTCCTGCACCTCGTGGATTAGGTCTTGTAGCAGGTGGTAAAATTAAACGATTATTAGAATTAGCTGGTCTTAAAGATGCATGGACCACAGCTAAAGGTTCTACTCCTACAATGAATTCGACTTCAAAAGCAGTATTGGATTGTCTTAGACAGACATTTAGTCAAGGTTGATAAAAAATGGTAAATGCATATCTTGTTGTTAGAATAAAAGGCCAAGCGGATTGTCCTTATTGGGCAACAACTACGATGACGTTGTTAAAATTAGATAAGAAATATCGTGCGACTATTCTACCTGCTAAAGATAATACTTTAGGAATGCTGAGAAAAGTACAACATTATGTGTCTTGGGTTGAACTTGATGCTTCTTTGGCCAAAGAACTAATTGACAAAAAAGCAAGGAAAAGTGGTTATCAAAAAGTCACAGATGATGATCTAAAAAAACTTGGTTTTTCAAATACTGATGAATTAGCAACAGCTTTGGCTGATGGCAAAGTTACACTATCAAAATTAAAACCTCTAAAACCTTGGTTTGCTTTAGCACCACCAAGACTTGGATTCAAAAAAAGTACCAAAAGATTGTATGGACAAAAGGGAATACTAGGACAAAATAAAGAACTTGATGCTATTGTTAGGAGAATGATTTAACATGGCAACTCGATTACGAAAAACTAGACGACTTAGAGGTGGACGACATATGGGATGGGGACAAGTTGGTCAACATCGTGCCAGTGGTCATAAAGGTGGTCTTGGAGTAACTGGTATGAAGAAGCATCATAGGAGTACTATGATAAAAGAAGATCCAGATCATTACGGTCATGATATTCCTAGAACACCTCACGCAAATATTATAAAAAAATGGGCTAGTCTTAGAGATCTAGATGATTTGTTTACCAAGTTTGGTAAAGATGAAGGTGGAAAGAAAGTCCTAGACCTTCAAAGTATGGGATATGATAAACTCCTTGGTGGCGGAAAACTTACTAATGCATATTCCGTCCGAATACAACAATTTACAGCATCTGCTGAAGAGAAACTAAAATCTGTTGGGGGAGAAGTGGTATCTAATAATGGCTGAAGGTAGCGTCACTAATATTATTCGAAAAGTTGTTTTTAAAGCAGAACCTTATCTTCCTCAAGTACCAAAACCTAAGAAAAAAATCCCACTTCCAACTAGATTGTTGTGGTGTGGAATTGCATTGCTTATCTATATGATCATGGGGCAGACTCCATTATTTGGAGCCAGTGCACCTGAGTTTGATTTTCTTGCCTTTGCAAGAGTTATTTTTGCATCACAACAAGGTACCCTAGTAGAATTGGGTATTGGGCCCATAGTTACATCTGGACTCTTGATGCAATTATTGAGAGGTTCAGATATTCTCAAATTTGATTTTAAAAAGCCTGAAGAAAGAGGAATATTTCAGACAGCTACTAAACTAGTAACATATGTCGTAATTGTAGCTGAATCGATTGTATATGCTATTGCAGTTTATGGTCCTGGTATAGGTGAACCATATGTTTTGTATGTGTTGATTGGTCAATTAATGGCAGCGTCTATTATCATTATGTTCTTAGATGAATTAATTCAAAAGGGTTGGGGTCTTGGTAGTGGAATTAGTTTATTCATTATGGCAGGTGTTGCTCAACAGATTCTTTGGAGTTTGTTTAGTCCATTACCTGCTGGTGATGGTGGAACAATTGGAATTATTCCATACATTGGTCAGTCAATAATGGCTGGTGACATGTCTAATGTTTTCTTTCGCTCGAATCAACTCCCAAGCATATTTGGAATATTCCTTACTGCTGGAATATTATTGATACTTGTATTTACACAGGGTATGAAAATTGAGATTCCAATTGTATCTACAAAATACAGAGGATTTTCTGCTGTATATCCTATAAAATTGATGTATGTTTCTAACATTCCTGTCATACTTGCTTCTGCATTAACTGCGAATGCTGTTTTCATATTTCAAATGTTGTGGGCAAACATGAATCCGAGAAATAATAATTTCTTTATGAATTTTATAGCGCAATTTGATCCTACTAGTCCGTCAACTCCTGTTGGTGGTATTATCTACTACATTACTCCTCCTCGAGGTTTAGATGTTGCAGCTTTGGATCCCATGCGTGCTGTAGGTTATGTTTTGTTTATGATTGGAATTGTAATAGTGTTTGGTAGATTATGGGTAGAACTTGGTGGTTTATCCCCAAAGAGCGCTGCTCAGAATTTGCTTGATGCTGATGTACAAATTCCTGGGTTTAGAAGATCAAATGCACCCGTTGAAGCATTGTTAAACAAATACATTCCATCTGTTACTATCATTGGCTCTGCAATACTGGGACTCTTAGCAGGAGTATCTGATGTATTGGGCGTTTTTGGTTCTGGAATCGGAATTTTACTTATGGTAGATATTCTCATCAACTATTACACACAATTAGTGAAAGAACAAGTTGAAGTCTTTATGCCGCGTTTGGGTGCTTTACTTGGCAGAAAATAAAAAAGTTGTAATGATAGGAATTCCTGGAGTTGGAAAAACTACTTTACTTACAAAGATAGTTGAAATTCTAAAAAATAATGGCAAAAATGTTCACATGATAAGCTTTGGAACTTTGATGTTTGAAGTTGCAAAAGCAAATGGTCTAACAGACAGAGATGAACTTAGAAAGCTTCCTGTGTCTGAACAACAACGCCTTCAAAAAGTTGCAGCAGAAAGAATTGCAGCATACAATGAAGAAATAGTAATTATTGATACTCATGCATTTATCAACTCTCCTGAGGGTTACTATCCTGGCTTACCAGAACATGTTCTAAAAATAATTAAACCCACAAACTTTGTTTCTGTTTCAGCAAAACCTGAAGAAATTTACAATAGACGTATGAAAGATGATACTCGAAATAGGGATAAAATCACTCTTCCTAACATTAAAAAAGAATTAGATGTTCAATCAGGCATGATATCTGCTTGCGCTGTACTTACAGGTGCTCCAGTAAGATATGTTCTAAATGGTGAAGGAAAGATTGATGAAGCTGCTAGTAAAGTAATTAGTGCAATAGGACTGTAAAAATGGATTTTAATTTTATTCTTCTCTTCATTGATTCCATTCCTCTACAATTTGATTTTCTTGGTGGTGGATCTCATGTATTAGGCAGTGATGATCCTGTTGTCAAGGGATTGATTGCTTCAATGTTTGCTGTGACTGGTTTTGGAATATTGTTGAATCTTTTCAATGCTTCAGTTAGAAAAAAAATGGTAGATCAGGTCAAACTAAAACGAATAATGAAAGAAACTCGTGCATGGCAAAAAGAAAGAATGTCTGCTATGAGATCTAAAGATCAAGCAAAAGTTGCAGAACTAGGTAAAAAATCCGCTTACATGAACAAAATGTCTATGGAAATGATGCAGATGAACATGAGGCCTATGATGATTACATTTGTTCCTTTAATCTTGATATTTTATTTTGTGTTACCCGTATTGTTTTCATACACTGTTGCAATATCCCCAATACCATTAAATGTAATTCCTGGCGACATGTTCCAATTGACATGTACTGCTGCACAAGCAGCTGATGTAGACCATGTATGTCCTCAAGAAAACTCATTGTATCTTTGGGCTTGGTATTTTCTATCATCTATTGCATTTAGTGGTATCATAATGAGACTAACCAAAACTTCAATGGATCTTAGTTGACAAAATCTATTGTTATCTCTGGTCCTCCTGCAGTAGGTAAGACAACTGTTGCTAAAGGATTGGCAGAAGAATTCAAATTTCAATATTTGAGTGGAGGAGATGTGTTAAAAGAAATGGCAAATGAGCACGGTTTTGATTCTAAAGGTGATGATTGGTGGGATACTAAAGATGGAATGAAATTCCTGAGTCAGCGTGAAGAAAATTCTGAATTCGATAAAAAACTAGATGAAAAGTTGATGACTCTTTTTAATCAGGGAGGAATGGTTATCACGAGTTATACTCTTCCTTGGTTAGTAAAGAATGGAATAAAAATTTGGTTAGAAGGTTCTCATGAAAGTAGTACAAAGAGAATGCAAACTAGAGATAATATGAGTCCTGAAAATGCATATGAAATTACCAAAGAACGATTTGACAAGAATAGAGCGTTATACAAAAAACTATATCATTTTGATTTTGGCGAAGATAAGTCTGTGTTTGATTTGATCATTAACACTGACCATCTTACCGCACAACAAGTAATTGACGTTGCAAAAGAAACTGTGAGGAAATTACTATGACACTTAAACAACTTGAAAATTTAATTGAGATTGATCAAGATGTAACTGATGATGCTTATGGAACTTATTATGATAAAAGAACAATTGAACAATTACTAAACTACGGATTAATCATTTTAGATAAACCTCCTGGCCCGACAAGTCATGAAACTGTGGCTTGGACAAAACGTCTTTTAAAACTTCCAAAGATCGGACATAGTGGAACATTAGATCCTCAAGTCTCTGGAGTTTTACCTTTAGGTTTGGGAGAGGCAACTAAAGCTTTAGGTGTATTACTTTATGGACCAAAAGAATATCATGCTTTAGGAAGGGTGCATTCACTTCCATCAAAAGAAAAACTAAACGAAATCATTGAAATGTTTAGAGGTGAAATCTTTCAAAAACCTCCTCAACGTTCAGCAGTTGTGAGACAAACAAGAACAAGAACCATCTACGAATTTGAATTAATTGAACAAAAGGAAAGACTGCTTTTAACTAGAATTTTATGTGAAGCAGGAACTTACATTCGTAAACTTTACTATGATATTGGAGAAATTCTTGGTCCAGGTGCTACTATGATCGAACTTAGGCGAACTAGAGTTGATCAATTTTATGAACGAGACGGTTTGGTAACTCTCCATGAACTTGCAAATGCATTTGCGTTATGGGAAGAAAAAAAAGATGCTAGTAGATTAATGCAAATGATCAAACCTGTTGAATATGCCCTTAGTGAATTAAAATCCGTGATAATTCGTGATTCTGCAGTTGATGCAATGTGTCATGGTGCACAACTTGCAATACCTGGAATTTTGAAAATCTCTCCAAATTTAAAGAAAGGAGATATTGTTGGAATCTATACGCAGAAAGGTGAAGCTGTTGCATTGGCTGAATCTACCATGTCTGAAGAAGAAATTAGAGATGCAACAAAAGGATATGCATTTCAAACACAACGAATTATCATGGCTCCAAATACATATCCAAAAAAATGGAGAACAAAGCCAACTCCTCCCAAGGATTAAAGAATGAAGAAATTATTTTAAAAGAATTGTTAGCAAAAAGTCTTGTTGTTTTCATTGGAGTTGGTGTTGTTTCTGGATTTATTTTTGGTGCTTATTTGATAGATGTAAAAAATACAACACAATTAATTTTTGTTGACGGACCATCAATTTCTATAGTTACTGAAAAGTCTGATTTCAAAAAAGATGAATTAATTCAAATTCATATTGTGAATTCTGGAACTATGCCATTAACTTTTTCTGACGATTCATATGGTTTGAAAATTACTGGCTTGTCTGGCATTCTGATATATTCTCCTAATGCTACTGGATCACCTTCAAATCTTGCTCCTGGAAATGAAATCATTTTTTCGTGGAATCAAATTAAAAACGATGGGAATGCATCTTTGGAAGGACTCTACAAAATCTCTGCAAAAGGAATTGATAATGATGGAAATGTTGTGGAAAAATTCACAACTATTACTATTTTGAAGTAGTTTTTTCATTTACAAGTGACATAATTTATAATCGCATTTTATCGAGTACACTTGTCGCAAGACTTGTGCCGGGGTCGCCTAGCCTGGTAGGGCGCGCGCCTGGAAATAATTTACCATAAAGCGCGTTCTCGCAAGGGAACGGGAGTTCAAATCTCCCTCCCGGCGCCTTATATTGTAATTCTTACAGATCTAATTTTTCTATAATATCTGAAAACTTCCATGGGCCACATTGTATATCTTGTTCTTCACTCTTGAACAACTCTGTTTTGTTTAGATGATCTACAATGTGTGCTGAAAATGGTAATGCCCCTGTAGCGCCTGGTGAATTGTAATTTAGAATATGAAATGACATCTCATCGTCTACTAGAATTACATCTGGTACAAACTTTCCATTTTCATCGATAACTGATGATCTTATGCCTGCAGTACCTTTTTGTGTAAATTTTTCTGCATCAATTTTTGGTAAGAATTTTTTTACTCTGTCAATCATTGCTGATTTTGACATCGATGAATGTATTTCGTTGATTGCAAGCTCTTGAAATTGTCTGTCAAAAATTGTTTTTCGTGCACCTGAACCTAGCATTTCAAGCATTTTTGGAATGAATTCTTTGATGTTTTCTGATTTGCCATATCCATGTGGACTAAATACTGGAACTGCGTTTGGTCCTATCTCACAACTACCGTCTACCCTAATTATCCAATGAGGATCTAAAAATGGATATTCTGGAAATTCTGGTACAGAATACACACTTGATTTCGTTAGATTGTTGTACTCTCTCGGTGCTTTCCAATACTCTCCTCTAAAATGTACATCTGTGAATTTTGTTGCAACATCTATTTCATGGGCAATATCAATTGCTTCTCCCCCTGCTGTATTGATTAGATATTTTGCATTAATTTTATTCTCTCCATTCAGTGTTATTGCCCACTTGTCGTTTTCTTTTTTTATGTTAGTAACTTTGGTATTCAACAAAAATTTTGTACCGTTTTTTTGACTATCTTTCATTAACGAATTAGTAAATATGGAATAATCTGTTGAAGCATCTCTGTAAACATATAGAGCAGATTTACATTTTACTTCTGGCTCTATTTTTTTTAATTCATCATCACTCATTAATTTTATGTCTTTTTCATTTAGGCCATTCTCTTTTCCCCATTTAAGATATTTTTCAAGAACTTTGATTCCTTTTTCATCTAATGCAACTTCAATCACTCCATCTTTTTTGAACGGTAAATTTTTTACATTTGCATATTTTTCCCACATCTCATAACCATGAAACGCCGATTTTGCAAACAGTTTCTTCTTTTCAGGATTGTATAGATATGGTGCATGTACCTTTCCTGTGTTTCGTCCACTTGTGTGAAACGCGACGCTATGTGCTTGTTCTATCACTGCAATTTTTTTTGATTTATTTAGAAATGACAAAAAATATGAAATTGAAGTTCCAAGAATTCCTCCACCGATAATTACCATGTCAAAATTTTGTGTCATAAGATAACAATGCTGATTCCATTTAGTTGATAATAAATTGAATCCAAGATAATCAAGATTAATATCTAATAAAATACACTTCAACACATGTTACCTGATAAGTGTTCAGTTACTGAAGAAGGAAAACAATGTGTTAACCCTCCCGAATTCATCGTATCTGTTATTTCGGGTAGTGATGAATACATGGTAGGATTAACATGCCAAAAACATAAACAAATTGTATCTGGTAAAATAGGACTTCTACAGAATGAAGGTAAACTTCATGATGGAAAAATTAGTTTTTCACCTGTAAAAGCCGTTGGAACTGATTGTATTCATGGAGATATTGATGATTTTGTCCAAATTGACATGAATCGTTCAAAAAACTGAAATAATTTTGATTTTAATGTTGATTATTGCTTTTAGAATTATTATCCGATTTAATCAAAATTGATGATATTTTACTTATTATAAAAAACAACGGAGCCATAAGCGAGATTAAAAGTAATCATCTTAATATCAAACAAAAAGAAAAATGGATAACCTTAGGTGATAATGATGGTCCCGCACACATGCATATTGATTCTGATTTGATAAATTATGCAGAATTCATACAAGAAGAAAAACCTGAGAGAATTAGTTTTAGTGTATGTTTTTACAATAAAAACGGAGATCGAATTCTTGCAGCATTTTTTACAAAAATGTATGATGATTCTAAAATTCTTATTTCAGAAAGAAAAAAAATCTATGACGAATTAAACCACAAATATGGTTCTAAAATTCAATTTTAAAAAAAACCTTGTCTGAAAAAGACAAGGAGAAAAAATATTATTCTTGAAATTCTTTCTTCTTCTTTTCTTTTTCAGATTGTTGTTTAGCTAATTCTAATTCTTCGTTTGTATGTTTGAATTTTTTCAATCTAACGTCAATTTGTAATTTAGATATAAAAACTGCACATTTCATGGTGTACAAACTTGAGCGTGAAAATCAATACCCTACTGAATAAGTTGGTTTTTTTTGATTCATTCCTAAAATCAAATTCTTTACAGTAATTTCTGCCATCTTAATCCTTGTTTCTTTCGTTGAACTTCCTATGTGTGGAGCCAGAACTATGTTTTGTAATTTTGTTAGTGGATGGTTTTTCTTTATTGGTTCTGATTCAAATACATCCAAACCTGCTCCTGAAATAATTTTTTTCCTTAAAGCAATCGTCAGATCTTTTTCATTAACTACTTTTCCCCTTGAAGTATTGATTAAAAATGCTGATTTTTTCATTTTTTTAAAAATTTCCATGTTAAACAAATGATTTGTTTCTTTTGTATGGGGAACATGAATTGATATAAAATCACTTTGGCTAACAAGTTTTTCAAATGATACGTATTTTGCATTTAGTGCATTTTCTTTTGATTTTGAAACGTGTTTTCTATTATGATATAATATTTTCATATCAAATGCTTTTGCTCTCTTGGCAAGTGTTCCTCCAATTCTTCCTAGTCCTAAAATCCCAATTGTTTTACCTTGAAGATCAATTCCAACATAATCTGATGCGCCAAAGATCTCTTTCCATTTCCCCTCTCGAATAATTCTATCTCCTTCTGAAATTCTTCTTGATATGTCAAGTAGTAATGAAAATGCTAAATCTGCGGTTGCATCTGTTAGCACTTCTGGTGTATACCCGACACGAATTTTCTTCTTCTTGGCATATTTTGTATCTATATGATCAAAACCAACACTATACGTACTAATGACTTTTAGATTCTTTGCGCATTCTATTGTTTCTTTATTGATTATATCATATGGGAAACAAATGAGACCTTCTATTTCTTTAATTTTTGATCGCAATTTTGTTACTGGTATTGGGATTTTCCCAGAATGAATCTCAACTTGATATTTTTCTTTTAATATTTTTAGTGCAAAATCTTGTAAAGTCCTTGTAAGAAACACTCTCTTTTTCATCACTATTGAAATTCATCTCAAACCATTTATACGATTTCTTTCTAAATTACTCAGTGTCTTCAAAAGTCAAAGAGGAAGAAGAATTTGCTATTTGTGTAGAATGTGGAAATTCAATTGAAAAATGTGGTTGTGTATGTCCTTATTGTGGTGAACGTGATAAATGTGAATGTGCATTGTTTGATGCAGCTACTGGTGGTTAGGAGAAATATACCGTAATACTATTAAAATTCAAGAAATGAGTGAATGCCTATGAGTTCTGTGGATTTTTCTTGGCTAATTGGTGGTCCTCAAGGAAGTGGCATTGAATCTGGTGCAAACATATTTTCAAAAGTTTGCGCAGAAATGGGCTATCAAATTTTTGGCAAAAGAGAATTCTATTCTAATATCAAAGGTGAGCATAGTTATTTCACTGTAAGAGTTGCCGATAAAAAAATTCATTCAAACGTAAATGACGTGACATTGATGGCATCATTTGACGCAGAAACCATTTTTCGTCATTTTGATGAGGTAGTATCTGGTGGGGGAATAATATATGATTCTGATTTGGGGGAAACCACAACAGATGCTGTTCACACTCTTGATGCACCGTTTAAAGAAAGATTACATAAAGAACTAGAATCAAAAAATAAACCGTTTACAGTATCTGGTGTCTTGGAAATTGCAAAAGAAAATGGCGTCAAATTATTTCCTGTATCTTTTAAATTTCTTCTTGAATCGCTTTCTGAAGAAACTGAAAACCCTAGATTAAAGGGATTAGTCAGAATGTTTAATGTTATTGGAGTGTCGTTATCTTTAGGATTGGTTAAAATGCCTCCTGACTCTTTACAAAAAACAATAGAAACCATTTTTTCCAAAAAACCAGAAATAGCAAAAATCAATCAACAAACTGCAAATTATTCATATAACTATGCATCTGCAAAATTTGAAAGTTTTAATCATACATTACCTGGAATTGAAAAAGAACCTAGAACTCTTTTGATTCAAGGGTTTCAAGGAACAGCTTTAGGAAAAATGGCATGTGGGTGCAGACTGCAACCTTATTATCCAATCACTCCTGCTTCTGATGAATCAGTATATCTAGAATCAAATGAAATTTTAGAAATAATTGACGAAAGACCAGGTTCTACTGCTGTAATTCAAACGGAGGATGAAATCTGTGCAATGGGAATGACTATTGGTGCTGCATTAACTGGAACACGCTCTGCAACATGTACTTCTGGTCCTGGATTTGCATTAATGACTGAAATGTTAGGTTGGGCTGGAATGAATGAAGTACCTGTTGTTATTACAAACTATCAAAGAAGTGGACCTTCCACTGGTCTTCCAACTAGACATGGTCAAGACGATTTACTTTTTTCAGTATATGCTGGACATGGAGACTTTCCCAAAATTGTTTATGCTTCAGGTGATGTTGAAGAGAGTTTCTATGATACTGGAAATTGTTTTAATTATGCAGATGTCTTTCAGGTTCCAGTTATTCACATGATGGACAAGTTCCATGCAAGTTCGATAATTACCTGCAAAAGATTTGATCCTCAAAAAATAGTAATCAACAGAGGTAAGCTCTTAGAAAAAGTAGATGATGGTTATAGAAGATTTGAATTTACTGATGATGGTGTATCTCCTCGTTCTAGATTAGGATTAGATAATGGAATTTTTTGGAATACCGGTGATGAATCTGATGAATTTGGTCATATTACTGAAGATCCAATTTTACGTGTAAAAATGATGGATAAAAGAATGTCTCGTCTAGATTTGATTCTTAAAAATATTCCTGTTGAAGAACAGGTTGTATCTTTTGGTGTTAAAGAATACACTATAGTTTCATGGGGTTCTACAATAGGTCCAGTTAGAGATGCACTTGATCTATTGAAAAAAGAGGGAATCTCTATTGGATTAATACAATTAAAATTACTAAATCCTTTTCCAGGCGATTATGTTAGTTCTCTATTCAAAGATGTTAAAACCATAATTGATGTTGAAGCAAATTATTCAGGACAACTAGGAAAACTATTCAAACAAAATACTGGTCGTGATATTGACTACTTCATCTTAAAATATACTGGACGTGCTATGACTAGTACTGAGGTTTATGATTCACTTAAGAAAATTGTTCAGAATAAAGCAAACAAACGGGAGATTTTAATGCATGGCGCTTAAACTAGCTGACTACAAAACAGATGTCCATAATGATTGGTGTCCTGGATGTGGGGATTTTGGAATAGTCAATGCTATTCAGATGGCATTAGCTGAGATGGGAATAGAACGTGATAAGGCTGTAATGTTTTCAGGAATTGGTTGTTCTGGCAAAACATCTCACTTTATCAATACTTATGGTGTTCATACACTACATGGACGGGTTTTGACATTTGCACAAGGTGCAAAGATTGCAAATCCAGAGTTAACTGTTGTTGCAGTTGGCGGTGATGGTGATGGTCTAGGAATTGGTGCTGGTCATTTTGTTGCTGCTGGAAGACGAAATGTGGATATGACTTACATAATTTTTGATAATGGTGTTTACGGTTTAACAAAAGGACAAGCATCTCCTACCTTGAAACTTGGAGAAAAAACAAAATCACTACCCACTCCAAATACAAATTCTAATGTTAATCCAATTGGTTTAGCAATTGCAAGTGGTTTTACATTTGTAGCTCGTGGATATTCTTATGACGTAAGACATCTCAAAGATTTGATAATTCAAGCAGTTAAACACAAAGGTCTTTCATTTCTTGATGTTTTACAGCCTTGTCCTACATACAATGATTTGAATACTAGAGATTGGTATGCTGGAATTGATTTAGTTGACGAAGCTCAAAAGAGACATTCTAGAATCTATAAATTGGAAGAACAGGGATTTGAACCAGTAGTACATTATGATTCAGAACCTGAAGTAAATGAAAAACTATCTCAAGCATTAATTAAATCTCTTGAATGGGGGGATAAAATCCCAATAGGAGTCTTTTACAAAAATCCATTAGTTTCTACTTATACTCAACGATTACAAGATAAGATTCCAAATTATTTCGAAAATCCACCTGCAAAACAAAACATATCTAAAAATGGTCACTCAAACACTGACATTTCAAGTATATTGGATTCTTTAGAAGTGTAAATTGTTGCCTTGAACCTAATAAGTTATAGGCAAGTTTCGTAGAATGTTATTTTGCATTTGAATATCAACGACGCAAATAAAATATTTAGAAAATCAATAATCAAAGGTTTCTTTGAACCTCAACTTGTTAATCTGGATTTTAAAAAATCTCCTGTAAAGCATCCATCAATCACTGATGATGGTCTTATGCAATCTGATTTACTACACATCTTTTTTGATGTGGAAACTGGTTCTGATTATCCTGATGGCGACGAGTGGTTTATTGTAGAATTACTATTTCCTCATGATGTAAAACTTCCTGATAATTTGAAAGGAACAGACTATTTCACTACTATTTCCGTTGATGAAAATAAAACATATTGGCATCATCGTGAATTAATTCGTTACAAATATGGAAAATCAAAAAAACTTGTTGATGCTTTAGAGTTTTTAGAAACAAAATACAAAGAGCTTCATGGATTATTGGAACCCTTACAGAAAGATCTCAAATAACCTGCTTCCATGAGTCTCCGCTGAAATTATACTTTTTATTTTCAGACGAAGCTGTATTGAGACGCCATCTGATTGTTTCTGGATCAAACTTGTATGTTAATTCTGAAACATCTGATGGTATCTTTTGAGGATCTAGATGGTATGGTAGTAATTCTAATACAAAATCAATTTTTTCTAATGCATTATCAAACCATTGTTTATCTTCAATGTCTATGGCGAAGATAATTTTTGGGTTTCCTAAAAAATTAATTTGAATTTTTAATGCATTTCCACTACCTCGTCTTCGTTTCATTTCTTTGAAAACCGATTTGATTTTTTCCCATCGTTTGAAATCAAACCATTGAAAAAATTCTTCATTAAATTGAAGTGGAATTTCAATATCTAAAGAACTGACAAATTTTTCATCATTTACTTCTATTTCATTTTGAATTATAGTAAAATGGGAATTTAAAAATCCATAAAGAACTTCAATTTCCCATGGTGAAATCCCATAGTATCGCAATACTGTTTCCAAATTTTCTGGCAATGCTTTGAAATCTTGAAAATTGTAATTAAAGCTTCAAATCAGCAAAACTAGCACAAATTAACCTTAAAATTAAAATTATATGGCTATTGATACTACCTTAGATATGAAGAAAGAATTTGTTGTAAAAAGTATTGATTCCGCCCCTGATGGTGCTCCATATGTCATAGTCTCATTGTCATCTCTTAAGGATCTCAAAGAAGGGACTCAACACCCCCAATCTCCTTTTGGAAGTCCCAAAGTTATGGGATTTTCAAACATGAATGATATGATGAAAGATCTAAACAAATTGATGTCTGGAATGGGTGGTATGGGAATGCAATCTGGTGTTACTCAATTAAAACTTGAAATGCATGAATACAAGGAAATGGGTCTCTCAGTTGGAGATAAGGTCTTTTTAGAATTAAGTAAAGACGAACCACTTGGTGTTTAGATTACAAAATTGTATTGAAATATTTCCAACCGTACAAAGCTGCAATTGTACCAATCACAAATAACATTGGTTTCCAAGCAAATACTGGTATGCTTGGTGTTGCAAGTTTAACTTTGTAATTGTCTGCAATTGTATTGACATATTTTTTAATTTTATCGTGCCAAATAGTGTAATCGACTTGATATTTTTTCAAAATCTCCCCCACTTCATAAATAACTGGTGTTCTTTGAGAAAACAAATGCTGAAGATAATCTCTGGAAACTTCTACTTCTGCATGAATGCCAATTAATCCTTTTTTTAGATCAATCATTCTGATATGCATTTCCCATGGTTTTTTTAATTTTAGATTCAAACCATTTCCTATCTGTCCTGGTTGCTTATGTTCAAATTTAACTTTGGTAAACCCTTCTGCTGCAAAAATTTTTGCTAATTCTTCAAAACTTTTCTTTACCACAATGTGAAGCTGTTCTACTCCATCTTTACTGTCCACATTAATTTTATGTTTTATTCCATCCAAAAATGAAACTGTCTTAGGATATGTGGTGAGATACTCCATATTTTTTTCAGTGAATTCCTCTATTTAAAGCCGAATAATATCTTAGGCTAATCTTTTGGAGGATTTGATAATCCTCTTACGTAAACACATTGATCTGGCGATATTGCCATTTCTGATGGATTGATTTTCCTGTCAGTAAGTTTTGCATCTGAATTCCTTATTATTGCAAACGGTCTTGATTCTGCACCCTCTCCCATTTTGTGATTTGCTATAGTTGCAAGATTATCTACGACTGCTTGAAATGTGACTTTTAATGGATTGCCATCTAGATCTTTTTTTGCTCTCATATCTAAAACAGGTTCAATCCCTGCACAAGATATTGCAACCCCTGATGTACCGATTCTTGCTGGCATTAACCTACTATCTACAAGGATAACTCCTACATGGATAAAGAATCTTAAGAAAATTTTTCTACGAATTTCTTCTGCTACAAGATATGGATTAGCTGGATATAGTATTGCCTTACCTTTTTTTGCATTTGATTTATCAATTCCTGCATTTGGTGCCATGATGTTGTCTGCAGATGTAATAACAAATCCTCCAATTCCACCAAAAATTTTATCTGATTCTCTGATAATTATTTCTGCAATTTCTGCTTTAAGTTGATATGTCTTTGAAACTTTAATGCCTTCTTCAGAGGGGATGATTTTCTCTAAATCTACAATCCTTCCTTGCGAGTTTGAGACGTATTTTGTAGAAATTACTAAAACATCTCCTTCCTCCAAAACTATATTGTTCTTTCCTAATGTTTTCAGTAATGTTTCAAAAACATCAAATTTTGTATCCATTCTCTCTGATAATAATGGGAAAACCGTTAATTGCACAATATTTTGTGTATTTCTTTTCTTTTTTATTGTTGTGAATAATTAGAATTGTTGTAGGTATGATATAATGAAACAAAATGAAATAGATGAAATTTTATCTCACATCAACACCAAAATCACTGAAGATGTCCCAAGCCTTGTAAAAATGATTATTAGAAAAAAAATAACCAGTTTTCAATCTTTTGAGACTGAATCCCTGCCAGAATCTCTGAGAACTTGTACTGTTGAAGAGTTAATTTCTATAGTAAAACATGGTTTGGATACAGGAAAATTAAAAATTTAACTCTGGATTAATATTCTGAAAAGCTTTTAATCTGTAGTACAAGCTTTTCCGGTTATGAATATTGTAGAGAAGATTCTTGCACGTGCCTCTGAAAAGTCTTCAGTAACACCTGATGATGTAATTTTTGCCAATGTTGACAAAGTAATGATTCACGATGTATCTGGACCTGGTGTAATCAAGGTATTTGATAAACTGAAGAAGCAAGGAATCTCAGTTGACAAGTTATGGGATCCTACAAAGGTTTGGGTCGCTGAAGATCACTTTGTACCTTCAGCTGAAAAAGCTTCAGCTGAAAATATTGTGAAACTATCAAATTTCACTAAACAATATGGGATTGAAAAACACTTCAAGTATGGAATGGGTCAGTACGGAATTTGTCATACGTTGTCTCATGAAGAAGCAATGGTTATGCCAGGAGATGTGTATGTGGGTGGAGATTCTCATACCAATACCACTGGTGCATTAGGCGCATTTGCGTGTGGGTTAGGACACACTGATGTTGCATATGTCTTATTGAATGGAAAGATTTGGTTTAAGGTTCCTGAAACTATGTACTTTAAGATTAATGGAAAGTTACCTGATCATGTAATGGCAAAAGATTTGATTTTAAAAATCATTGGCGATATTGGAACAGATGGTGGTGCATACAGAACAATGCAGTTTGGAGGATCTGGAATTGATGAGATGTCAGTTGAGAGCAGATTAACAATGTGTAATATGACAACTGAAGCTGGTGCAAAAAATGGAATCGTAGAACCTGATCAAAAAATAGTTGAGTATCTTTCAAGTAGAGGCGCAACAAATGTTAATTTAGTAAAAGGTGATGACAATGCGGAATACTCTCAAATCTTTGAATATGAAGCATCTGAGATGGAGCCAATTATTGCAAAACCGTTTTCTCCTGAAAATGTTTCAATTGTAAGGGAAGCCCCTAACGTTGAATTGGATAAATCATACATTGGTTCTTGCACTGGTGCAAAATATGAAGACTTGGAAGCTGCCGCAAGAATTCTCAAAGGAAGGACGGTAAAGATTAGAACTGAAATTTTACCTGCGGCAATCTCAATTTACAAGCGAGCCATGGAAAACGGTTTGTTGAAAATATTCTTAGATGCCGGTGCGACAGTTGGACCACCTACATGTGGGGCATGCTGTGGTGCACATATGGGTGTCTTAGCAAAAGACGAAATCTGTATTAGTACTACTAATAGAAATTTTCCAGGAAGAATGGGTCATGTTGAATCTCAAACATATCTTGCTTCTCCTCAAGTTGCAGCAGCATCTGCAGTTACAGGTAAAATTACTGACCCGAGGGATTTGAAATGAAAGGAAATATCATAAAATACGCTCAAGATAATATCGATACAGATGTAATTATTCCGGGTCAATATCTAAAAGTACATGATTATGCTGAACTTGCAACCCATGCAATGGAAGGATTAGATCCAGATTTTCACTCTAAAGTAAAGGAAGGTGATTTTATTTTGTCTGGAAAGAATTTTGGGTGTGGTTCAAGTCGAGAGCATGCCCCAATTGCCTTATCTCATTCTGGAATAAAGGCAGTACTTGCATTATCTTTTGCAAGAATTTTTTACAGAAATGCTGTAGATGGAGCATTTTTGTTACCTATTGAAATTGAACAAGATGCATACAATGGAATATCCGAAGGAGATGAAATTGAAATTAATATCTCTGTAAATGAAATTAAAAATATTACAAAAAACCAGATCTACAAAATGAAACCCTTCTCAGAAATTATTGGAAAAATTATTTCTGCAGGTGGTCTCTTCAAGTACAAGCCCGATTAAGATTGAAATGGGAAAAACACTTTTTGAAAAAATCTGGGAATCTCATGTTGTAGTTGAAAAACCAAATGGCCCATCTTTAATTTACATTGACCGACATTTGGTGCATGAAGTAACGTCTCCCCAAGCTTTTGATGGATTAAGAATGAATAACCGTAAGGTTAGACGACCTGATCTTACTATAGCTACAATGGATCATAATGTTCCTACAAATAACAGATCTCTTCCAATATTAGATCAAACATCTGCCATCCAAATTCAAACACTTGAAAAAAATTGTAAAGATTTTGGAATCACACTATTTGATATCCACAGTCCTAATCAAGGCATAGTTCATGTGATTGGTCCTCAGTTGGGAATTACATTACCTGGCTCTACAATTGTTTGTGGAGATAGTCACACTTCTACACATGGTGCATTTGGTGCATTGGCATTGGGAATTGGAACAAGTGATGTAGAACATGTCTTGGCATCTCAAACGTTGTGGTTAGAAAAACCAAAACCCTTTGAAATTAGAGTGGAGGGAAAACGAAAAAATCCACATGCAGTTACTGCAAAAGATATCGTTCTTTCAATTATCAAAAATATTGGAACTGGTGGTGGAACAGGCACTGTAATAGAGTATAGGGGCGAGGGAATAGAGGATCTTTCAATGGAGCAGAGAATGACTATATGCAATATGTCAATTGAAGCCGGAGCGAGAGCTGGTTTGATTGCACCTGATGAAAAGACGTTTGAGTATCTTAGGGGTAGAAAATACACTCCAAAAAATTATGAGACTCTAGTTGACACTTGGAAAGATCATCTAAATACTGACACTGATGCAACATTTGAGAAAGAATTTACTTTGCACATTGATGACATTGCTCCTCAAGTTAGCTGGGGAACAAATCCGGGAATGACTTGTGACGTAACTGAATCCATTCCATTCCCTGATGATTTTTCAAAAGGAGATGCTAACCAAAAGAAAGGAGCAGAAAAAGCACTTGATTATATGGATCTTAAACCGGGAACTCCAATTGAAGAAATTAAAATTGATAGAGTGTTTATTGGTTCTTGTACTAATGCACGATTAGATGATCTTATAGAAGCATCAAAAGTTGTGAAGGGACAGAAAATTTCACCAAATGTTAGAGCCATGGTTGTTCCAGGTTCTCAAATGGTAAAAAAACAAGCAGAAGAAATGGGTCTAGATAAAATTTTCATTGATGCTAATTTTGAATGGAGGGAAGCTGGATGTAGTATGTGTTTGGGAATGAATCCTGATATATTATCTCCAGGTGAACGTTGCGCAAGTACGTCTAATAGAAACTTTGAAGGTAGACAAGGTACTGGTGGGCGAACTCATTTAGTAAGTCCTGTAATGGCAGCAGCTGCAGCTATTGCAGGCCATTTTGTAGATGTACGGAAAATGGATTTGAATTAAAATGCAATCTTTCAATAAAGTAACAAGTATTGTCACACCTTTAGACAAAGTTAATGTGGATACTGATCAAATCGTTCCTAAACAGTTCTTAAAATTAGTTCAAAAGTCTGGTTTTGGAAAATTTTTATTTTTTAATTGGCGGTATGATGAAAATGAGAATGAAACGTCTGATTTCATCTTAAATGATTCAAAATATAATGATTCCCAAATCCTTGTGGCTGGTGATAATTTTGGTTGTGGATCTAGCCGAGAACATGCAGTATGGGCGTTACTCGATTATGGATTTTCTGTAATAATTGCTCCTTCATTTGCAGATATTTTCTTTAGTAATTGTTTCAAAAATGGAGTTTTACCAATTTCATTGGAACAAAAGATAGTTGAAAAATTACAGCAAGAACAACACCCAATTGAAGTCGATTTGGAAAAACAAATCATTAAAACATCTTCTGAAGAAATATTTTTTGAAATAGATCCTTACCAGAAAAAAATCCTCTTAGAAGGTTTAGACGATATTGCTCAAACTTTTCAGTATGAGGATAAAATTTATGAATTTGAAAAAAATTCTAAAATCCCATCTGTTTTATAATTGTCTTTACCGTTTTTTCGTTTCTTTCTAAAATGATTGGAGATTCTACATCAATCCATTCTGCACCATCTATATCAAACGCACTAATTTTTCCCTCTTTTGATAATCCTTGTAAAATATCATATGATAGATTGATCTCTTTTTGTTTTTGTTTTGATTTTATTCGTTTTATGATGTCTTTTCCAAGTATGTAAATGCCAAGACATTCGGATAGTTGTAATTTCATTACTGGTTTTTCTTTGAATTCCTTTATGATTCCATTTTCAACTGCTGCAAAACCTGTTTCTTCTTTTCTTTTTGTTCGTATTGCAATACATGCAGAACTATTTTTTTCTTTGAATAACTCCTTCATTTTTTTTAGATCTATTGCACACAAATTATCTACAAACCATAATACAAATTCTGATTCATCTTTAAGTTCTCTTTCGATATACAACAAATCTCCTCCTGTTCCACTCTGTGAGTCTTGAACAAAAGTGATATTTTTTTGATTTCCATAATAATTTTCTATCTGACCTCCTAACCCCTTAAAATCTGATATTATGATGATTTCTTTTATGAAACTAAATGATTTTAGGTATTTTACAATATAATCAATCAGTGGTTTTCCATTGATTGGAATCATTGCTTTTGGAAAATATTCTGTATATGGCTTGCCTCTAGTTCCTTTACCACCTGCAAGAATTACAGCCTTCACAGCCTAACGGTATGATTTCTGTTTTCTTCTTCTTGCACCAGGTCCACCAAATTTCTTTGGTTCTTTTTGTCTGGCGTCTCCACTTACTAGGTATTTGTCAAAATCGGTAATTCTTTTTCTAAGATCTTCTCTAGTTGATTTTGGAAATGGATGATCTTTTGGTTCTTTTTTAGATTTTGTCCATCCAGTAAGTGCTCTTGAAATTCCTGTTGCAATAGCACTGGCTTGACCCATATATCCACCACCTCTAACTCTTACAGATATGTCTATTTTGTCTCTCAAATCTCCTGATATTTCTAGTGGTGCTAAAATTACTTCACGAGCAGTTTCTTGTGGGATCATTTCAACTGGAACATTGTTGATTCTAATTTTGCCTTTGCCCTTAGTAATGTAAACATGAGCACTGGCAGTTTTTCTTGTTGCAAAATAGATTTCAGTTTTTGGAGTTGTCATTCAGTCCATCCTATTATTCTGCATAATTCCCCTATTGATGTATAGTTTGATGCAGTTTTTTTAATTATTGCTTTTTCAAATTGAATTTTTGTAAGTGATTTAATTTCCTTTGGGGAACCAATGTATGTTCTAAGTCTTTGATGTGATTCTTTTCCTGATGGTTTTTTACCATATGGTAACATTCCACGAATCATTTTTGCCATGATTGTATCTGGTCTTCTGTAGTGAACTGGTCCGTGTTTTGGATGGATTACACTATTAATTTTCAAAAAATCTCTAGCCTCTTTAATGTGATTAGCTCTTGTTCCACTCAGCATGATTTTCTCACAATTTACCACTGATACTCTATTTCCCTGTGTTAGTAATTTTGCAACATTTGATGCTAATCTTCCAGCTATGTGATTTGTCGCGTCTACAACTATTGGTATATCTGTTCTTACAACTGTTTCTTGTTTAGCCAAGTAATACAACTCCTTTTCCAGTTGGATTTTGTTCAATCAAATCTGAATGTGTGATTAGTTTTCCACCTTTTTCTAAGATTTTGTTAGCTGCAGATATTGAAATTGAAAATGAAAATAATGTTATTTTGTGAGCGATACTTCCTGTTCCAAGAACTTTGCCTGGAAAGACTACTATGTCGTTTTCTTTTGTTAGTTGACCAATTCGATTCAAGTTAAGATCTCTTCTTGCAGCAGATGGTTTTAATGCATATTCTGCTAATTTTGCCCAAATTAGAGCATCATTTTTAGTAGATGCTCTCTTCAGATCTTTAGCCATGCGTATAACCACTTGATTAGTCATGTGAATAATCCGGCTTGAAACCCAAATATAATGTCTATGCTTAGTTTATTCTTCAATTGTGTCAATCATATCTTTGAATTGACCTAATCTATTGCTAACTTCATCTACCCCTGAAATAATAATTTGTTCAGGATTAAGTGAACCTGTTGATTCTACTGTTAACACTTTGACATCTTCTTTATCTGTATCAGTAAGGATTGAAATATTTGCAGAATTCCATTTTGCATGCTCTGTCCCACGTCCTAGTCTGGCATAACATTCAATTTTGATTCTTTGACCTGGCGCTAATTGTACAATTGGAATTTTATCTGATACTGGTTTTATTGAATCGTCTTCTGAGGATAATTCATTTGAAAGAATTGTTCTTGTTACATCTGAGTCACCTGAATCTAAAACTAACATTACTTTACAGTTTGAACATCCAGCTTCACTTTGACATTGACATTTGGATGGTTCATTAAATCGACCCAAATCTGTTGTTATTGGAATTAATCCTAATCTATGTGCCAAGCCTTCATCTGGAAGTACAGAAGAATTTTCTATGATATCTACAGTGTCAATTGCAAAAACTGGAACTCCGTTAAGACATACTCGTCTGAGTGCATTTGCATATTGTAATGGCACTCCGCTTAGCTTTACAGCTATTTTTTGATTATCTTTACTAATTACTTCTAAGGATGACAAATCTTGAACAAAATCCTCAAAGTCCACATAAAAATCTAGCTGGTTTTACGTATAGATAAATACCAAATCTTCCTAAATATTTTGAAAATGACTGATGTCACATTGGTACGGTATTCCTTTGAAGGGGAAAAATTTGAGATTATGGTAAAACCTGATCCTGCATTAGACTACAAGATGGGTAAGAAAAAAGATCTTTCTGCGGTCTTGGTTTCAGATGAGATTTACACTGATTCTGGAAAAGGCACGAGACCATCATCTGAGAAATTACTAAAGGCATTCAAAACAGAAGACCAAAATGAAATCGCTCAGATAATAATGGAAAAAGGTGAACTAAACCTTACAACAGATCAACGACGAAAAATGATAGAAGATAAGAAAAAACAAATCGTCCACTTTATCGCAAAAACATACGTAGATCCTAAAACACATCTTCCTCATCCTCCATTGAGAATTGAGCAAGCTATGAAAGATGGTCGAGTTTCAGTTGATCCTCAAAAAAATGTAGATGAACAGGTCAAAGATATTGTCGAGAAATTACGTTCTATCATTGCTCTGAAATCTGAGAATATAAAATTAGAAATTACAATTCCTGCACAGTTCGCATCGCAATCTTATGCTGTTTTGAAATCTGTAGGTTCTCTAAAATCTGAAGAATGGCAAAATAATGGTTCCTTAAAAGCAATACTTGAAATACCCGCTGCAGCAAGGCCAAATGTGATAGATAGATTAGGTTCTATAACTAAGGGTTCTGCTACAGTTGAGGTAATGCACTGATGGATAATAAAAGAAAGTATGTTATTCCAGGTGACGTAGTAACAACTGGACCTTTTAGACCTGAACAAAACGTGTTCCTTGATGGAAATAAAATAATCTCTACTACTATTGGAATTTCTGAAATATATGATGACTCTGTTAAAGTAATCCCATTAACTGGAAAATATATTCCTAAAATTAATGATCTAGTAATCGGCAAAGTTGTTTCTCATACTTCATTATCTTGGGAACTAGATATCAACTCCTGTTATGTTGGATTTTTGCCTGCACAAGATGTGTTTGGACGAGATTTTTCTGCTCATGCTGATGAACTCACATCTAAACTAAAATCAGGTGATCTAGTTGCTGCCAGAATAGCTAATTTTGATAGAACTAGAGATCCTCTAGTTACAATCGCTGATCGAGATTTAGGTAAAATCGATTCTGGTGACTTGATAAAAATCTCTCCAAGTAAAGTCCCACGACTAATTGGAAAGCGTGGTAGCATGATTCAGATGATAGAAATGGCTACTAATGCAGCAGTTACTATTGGACAAAACGGTTGGGTAGTGGTATCATGTGAAACTCCCGAGGGATTATTAAAGGCTAAAAAAGCAATTGAAATGGTTAATGAAAAAGCACATGTTGCTAATTTGACTGATCAAGTGAAAGAAATGTTAGAAATAAAGGATGATGAATCATAATGGGCGGAAGAGACGCAACAATGGTCCTGTTGGACGAGAATGGTATTCGTTGTGATGGACGAAAAGTTGATGAGCCAAGACGAATTATGATCAGAGCCGGTGGGCTAAAGAATGCTGATGGTTCTGCATACATAGAATTTGGTGATAACAAAATCCTTGTTGGTGTATTTGGTCCAAGAGATGTTCATCCAAAACACATGTCAGATACTGATACTGGAATTTTAAGAGTTAGATATCATATGGAACCATTTTCTGTTGGTGAGAGAAAAAATCCTGCACCATCAAGAAGAGAAATTGAAATCTCCAAAGTAATCAAAGAAGCATTAGAGCCTGCTGTCATGTTGGATAAATTCCCAAGAACTGCAGTTGATGTGTTTATTGAAGTATTACAAGCAGATGGTGGAACTAGATGTGCTGCACTTACTGCGGCTTCTGTTGCATTAGCTGATGCTGGTATTCCTATGCGAGATATGGTTGCGGCAATCGCAGCAGGTAAAGTTGCAGATACTGTAATTCTTGATGTTAACAATGAAGAAGATCAAGCAGGTCAAGCCGATATGCCAATTGGATATATGCCAAATCTTGAACAAATCACATTATTACAATTAGACGGTATTCTGACTCCTGAAGAATACAAGAAATGTGTTGAAGTTGGAATTAATGGTTGTAAAATTGTTTACGAATTACAAAAGAAAGCACTTAATGACAAATACTTTGGAAAAGGAGGAGATTAAAATTGACATCTACTTCAGTTATTGATGAACTAAAGAAATCACAAATCCTTGAACTGTTAGAGCAAGGAAAACGAGTTGATGGACGTGCTCTTGATGAACCACGTGAAATTTTAATTGAAATTAATGCAATTCCTAAAGCAAATGGTTCTGCAAGAATTCGTCTTGGTGATACAGAAGTTGTTTGCGGAGTGAAAATACAACCAGATAGGCCATTCCCTGATACTGGTGATAAAGGACTCTTCATCTGTACTGCTGAACTTTTACCACTATCCCACCCCACTGTTGAAACTGGACCACCACAACCTCCTGTTATTGAATTAGCAAGAGTTGTTGATAGAGGAATTCGAGAGAGCCATATGGTTGATGTTTCACAATTGGTTATAGAGAAAGACAAGTCTGTAATTGGTGTATTTGCAGATAATGTTGTTGTTGATTATGATGGAAACTTGTTTGATGCATGCTCTTATGCTACCACTGCCGCTTTACTTTCCTCAAAAACTCCAAAATGGAATTGGGTCGATGATCATCCTTTACTTGTTGAAGATGAATCTGTTGCGTTACCCATCTCTACAATACCTGTGTCTGTAACCATGGGTAAGATTGGAAATCACATTATTGTTGATCCAAATGGAGATGAATGGGAAAGCATGGATGCACGCATTACAATTACTACTGACTCTGATGGAAATATCTGTGCACTACAAAAAGGTGGAAGTGGCGGATTTACACAAGATGAGATTAATCGATGTGGAGATATCTCAATTAAAGTAGGTGCAAAAATAAGAGAAAAATTAAAAGAGGCTCAAAAGAGTAGTCAATAAAATGGCAAAAGCAAAGAAATCTCTTAAAGGATTAGGCGCTAGATATGGAATTAAACTTAGAAAACAATATACAAAAATTCATCTTCAATTAAAAGAAAAAAGATCTTGTCCTGAATGTGGCTCTAGAACATTTGGAAGGGATGCTGTGGGTATCTGGTCGTGTAAAAAGTGCAGCTATAAAGTAGCTGGAACTGCATATGACGTTAAACTTTAGTGCAAAAATTACTGTTGATGTTAAAGAAAAGTCAAACGCAATTTATGATTCAATAAATACTGACAATGAGTTCTATCCTGAAAATCCAGTGAAAACTAAGATCCATCTTGATAAACAAATTGTCATTTCTGTAGAATCTGATCATTTAACACATTTGAGAGCTAACTTGAATTCTACACTTCGATTAATTCAGGCTAGCTATGATTCGATTGAATCGGTAAAGACATAATCAAAAAGAATCCTAAGAATTCGGACATTCCTTTGTTTAATGAAAGAGAAACGCTGTTAAAAAAATACAATTCATTAGAAAATGAATCAGATAAAGCAGATGTAAAAAAACAAGTGGATGCAATGACTGAACAAATTCAGGCTTGGCATGATGAAAGATTCGATCAAGCCAAATATGATGAATTTGTTAAAGCAAAAAAATTGCTTCAAACAAACTTAGATGTCCTCAAAGAGGGCAAAGGTGACCTAGAAGCATATGAAATTTTGCCTTGGGTGTCTAGAAGCTTTGATTATGAAAATAATGCACTAGACGTTAGAATAGATCCAAAATACTTTATTGAGGAAAACATTCCAGATTATCTTGATGATGAGTCCATTGAACAAATAGTATCAGTCTATGCAGATAAGGGCTATGATTCCAAAACAATCCAAAATTATTTGAAATCAAGGGACATCATTGCATGCATTCCACAAAGAAATTTCAAGACAAGAAACAATGACAGTACTGATCAGAATAATTACAACAAGACAAGATATGTAGTGGAGAGATTCTTTGCGTGGTTAAAGTGTGGATTCCACAGGACTAGAATAAGATACGAGAGAAATGCAGAAAACTATCTTGGATTAATCAACATTGCATCATTTTTGATGTATTGTAGGGTTTTGAAATAAGTTGTTGGTATGGAAGCTTCTAACTATTTATCGAGCAATATGCCGAATGCAGGACATGTTCTCCTTGAAGTTGCAATACCAACAATATCTTTTTCTACTTTCCTTGGAACTTATGTAACAGTAAAAACTGGAAAGAAAAAGTTTAATCTGGTAGTTCCAGGTAAGAATTTCAAAATTTCCTGACGAGTTCTTTCAGATAATTTATCAGATCATCTAAGAATCTATCCAACTCCTCATCATCAATTTCTGTAATCAGTAAACCTCTTTCGATTCCCCAATTGAATATGCTTCCCTTATCTAGCAAGTTCTTTTTTTCTTCAAAATTATCTCGATACCGTTCATAATGCTCAAGGGCATAACCGATCTTTTTGATTATACAATCTTCCACATCTTTTGTTTCAACACCTAGATTTTTAGAGATTAAAAATACGTCTAGAAAGTCCCTTGCTTTTGTGCCCTTTCTTGTAAGTATGGCCCTTATTTTTTCACTTAGAATTTCCCTTACATCATATACTCCAAAAGGTATCGTCGAAGCGTATTCCGCATATTCTTCATACAGTGCTCCCAACTTGTCATGTTTCCCAGTTATCAGGCTCTTCAAATTTCCATCTATTGGTTTGAGGCAAAGGTTATCGACAAAATTTATCTGAATTTTTATGTACATTCTTTCCTTTGACACATCAGAATTGTACCAAACTTTGAATGTACAGATCTTCCCACGGCTTACAAGTTCGACATAATCTCTATTTCCCTTATCCCACTTGAAATCCAGTCCTCTTCCAGAAGATATCTTTTCTAGAATCTTACCTGTTGTCTCAGTGATTTCAGATACCTCTTTATCTATTTGTCTGCCCGATTTTCCAGCAAATCTAATTTGATTCTTCCATGTGAAATCAATGTCTTCTGAGAATCTAACGTATCCAAGATAGTGTTTTATCAGACATGTACCGCCTTTGAAAAGGAAATTTTCAGCGAAGAATTTTTCTTTAGAGAGATCCAGCAATATGTGATGTAAGAGTATGTCTTTTTCTATCATGTCTTTTCTTTGGATTTTTTCATCTACAGAAATTCTATCAACAAAATCAGACATCATTTGCTCAATTCCTCCGCAACAGCTGCAACCGTTTTTGGATAGTTTTTGGAATATTTTTTGAGTTTTTCTTTAGAAACTTTTTCAGACCATTCCGATACATCCATTATGACTCTGTTCGCCGGTACACCGTCCTGTGTTGAAAGATAAACAAAGTCCAAGATTGTCTTCTCTGGATCAGAATAGTACAGCATTGTGTTATTACTTTTCTTTATGCCGAAATTTAATAGAGATGGTGAAATTTTTACAAATTTGAATTTGTAACCTGCGATTGTAATTGGCTTGGCGCGAAACAATGAGTCACTGATCACCTCATCTATTGTGAAGTACTCATGTGTCATGTTGTTGTGCTTTAACGCGGTATGCAATCCGAAATACCAGTTTTTCACACCTTTCAATTCAAGGCCTTTTGCAACAAGTTCCAGATGATTGTATTTGGTCTTTCCAAACATCAGCCCTTCGGGTGGTCTTACATAGAATATGCCTTTGAAGATTCTCACCAAATGACCACGATGTGTAAAGTTCTTCACGGTAGTTGTGTAATCTAGATTCAGAGTCTTGCAATATTTTTTCAATTCATCTGATTTGACAAACTCCTTCTTGTCTATCCACAGTTTTTCAAGCAATATGCTTACTTTCATTTATATCACAACCTCTCACTATATGAGATATTGTAATATATATAACAATATCTCACTTATTGAGATGTTATAATATATGATTTCTAGGCTTAAATTAGTATGGTAAACCACTCATAGCGGAATATCCCATACGCAAGGTAATTCTTAACGTAATCAGCATCTGGATGGTGAACTGGCAGTGCATATGCGGTAATTTCGTCAAAGAGAAAAGATTCTGTCCTCGTTGCAAGTTGATGAGATTCAGACTGGACAACTCGTCCGTTCTGGACTATTGGGGCCTTGGAGTCGGTACGTATGTGTATACCATAAAATATGGAAAAGAAGCAACCGTCCGTTCTGGACTATTGGGGCCTTGGAGTCGGTACACTATCAAACGGTTTGCCATTTAATTTTCCAACCCATCTTTTCTCAACACATACTCTTGTCTGCGGCCAGACCGGAACCGGCAAGTCCAGGTTTGCGATGAACCTTGCAGTAAAGGCGGAGAATAATTTTTCAACACATAGAATCAAACTTTTGATAATTGCTGTAGATGTCATTTTAATTCCAGTTTGCTTATGAGAATATTTTTTTCAATAATTTTGAATATATTGTTAAATTTTATTAGATACTGAAATTCTTTATAGTCTTTGAAATTTAATCATCAAATAGATTTTACATTATCAATTTAACATTCCAATATCAAATACGTCTAGGTCCACACGACCGTAACCATTAGGGTTTGTACCCTGCCAAAAAACTTGTATATTCTGTGATGGTTTATATCTCATATCTTCACAGGGTCATCATGAGCAAACGTGTTACAATAATGATTGACGATGATTTAGATAAAAAACTACGACTGCGCCAATCAAAAATGATACAACAAAAACAAGTTTCAGTCAGTTATTCTGGAACACTAAACGAAGCATTGAGAAAAGTTCTGTAAGATAGAATCATCGTTGTATGTGTAGATTTACCATGACTCTCTACCCGTCTGACCTGAAAGTCAGGATGTATGAGAGAATCGTTATCTTGTTTTTAATGTTTTACAATTTACAAAAATTATCTATGGCAGATTTGTGCTTTGGTGATACTATGATCATTTTGAAGAATATGATTTTAAGATATTCATACTATAAAAGTATTACTTCAATCCAAATTGAAGTAAATGATAAATACCATGAAATTAATAACATCATACTATAACATTGACCAATAATAAAAAAAGCCTAAAAAGAATTAACCATGCAATTTTAGACAGACTTGTTAGAATACTATATGAAAACGGTCACTGTAGAAGAACAACAATAGCAAGAAAATCAAACATGTCATATGACAACTGTGTGTCGTATTTAGAATTTCTTGAGAAATTTGGCGTACTTAGAAAAATGGATGATAATGGAAGTGAGATAATTGCATTAACAAAACAAGGAATGAAGATGCACAAAATAAAACTAAATGTAATTACATGTAATGACAAAAAACAGAGTTCAGCAGTGTATTCATAATTTAAAAGAGTTGCTCACTACTGCAAGAGTCTTGGTGCAGTGAGTCGATGTTATTAGGAAGATATTATGTTATGAATAGTAATGACAAAAAATAACAAACAAATAGTAACCTCTACAATCCTCTTTGGTAGCATGTTTCTTACGATCATGTTGTCAATGTCTGTGATTAATAATGACCTTGCATTTGCTGCTTCTGAAAAGGAAGAATTGTCTAAACAATCTATTGCGATAGACCGAGAATTCTTAGCGGTAGAACAGAAATTGAATAGTGTGCAGGCCAACTTATCTAATGAGAATGAAAAAATGATCCGTGCAATCAATAATGGTGACTTTGAATCATACCGTGATGCAAAAGACATGATATCTTCATTAGAAGTTGAAACTGTAACCTTAAAGAATCAATTATCGGGTTTACAAGATCAACTTGATGAGATCAGACAACAAAAAAGAAATTTGATTACCATTGATCCTGTATTATCTGATAAACTGAATTCTGCACATGATCTTCTTAAAAACAAGATTAGAGAAACAACTATGTTGAATCCGAACACCAATGTTATTGGCGGGATCCCAATTTCTTCTGAATTTGTAGATCTTAACCAAGAAAAACTTGTGATACGAATTGATGTAAAACATCCAATTATTACAGATTCTATATTAGTGGCAAAGAGTGATGAAATGACAAATCAATTTCTTTTAGCAGCAAAAGAAATTGTTGGAGATGACGTTCCTATTGATATTCGATACAGCAATATCAGTCCATTATCATGTACTTCACGAGATTCTGAATGTAGGCCTTTATGGGGAGGAGTGGAAATTTCAAACGATTCTTACCTCTGCACTCTTGGCTTTAGAGCATTTGATGATGTATATCCATACTCTGTAGGATTTGTTACTGCAGGACATTGTTTTGATTCTGTCGAAACTGCTTATCAACCACATGGTGGTGATGGAGTTGGAACCGCAGACAAAAATACTTGGACAGGATCTACTTTCACTGACTGTGATTGTGCTTTTGTAGATCTTGATAACGGTATAGGTATTGAAGACAAAATGTATGCTTCATCAGATAGCTCTTATACCATAGCAGGTCGTCATTCATCATCTACATTAAGTGTAAATGATGATGTTCGTACATCAGCTGCCGCCAGCGATGCTCTCAACTATGGAGAAATAACTGCAATTGATGTGACTAACTATTATGATGGTCATTGGGTCTATCATACAGTCGAGGCTGATTATTGGGCAGAGTCTGGCGATAGTGGCGCCCAGTAACAACGTTAGGTACTACGTATGTTCTTGGAATCACTGTAGCCGGTGATCCTGAAGGTGACTACTTCGGTATTTTCTCTCCATGGGAAGAAATTGATGACCATTTGGGAGTCAACTAATCCTTTTATTTTTTTTACAATTATGGATTATACTTGTTATGCTATATGACAAAACTTGTTCATGTAACATTGATGCAAATTTTCTAAATAGTATGTTAACAAATATCTATTAAGATAGTAAGTGTGATTAAATGAATAAAGATTTGAACATTGATCCTATGAAGAAACGTGAGATATTTTGTATGATGATCACTGTATTTGTGATAGCCTTTATTTTTGTAGTTTACGTAGTACTTTTACCCGCTGGATATCTCTCTGAAAACAGTAAGATCTTTATTCCTAATTGGTATTCTGGTCTAAATGTTTTTGTTACCATGGAAATATGGTCATTTATCGGAGTACCTGCAATAATTTCATTATCTG
This sequence comes from Candidatus Nitrosopumilus sp., assembly GCF_040878665.1. GTDB lineage: Archaea > Thermoproteota > Nitrososphaeria > Nitrososphaerales > Nitrosopumilaceae > Nitrosopumilus. Next base: position 215,889 of record NZ_JBBDLU010000006.1, read on the forward strand.
CTTTCATTGATATTGTGTTTGGGATTTCTAGTTTAGATCTATTTCCTGGAATACTGTTTTTTATTCTAATCTGGATTTCTATCCCATTAATGTTGTGGAACATGAAAGGTATGAAAATTTGGAAACAGGTTCTTTATTCGTATTTGGTAGCGATGCAATTATCTATACTACCTCTAGTTTTCTGGATTGGGATTTCACATCCTTTATAATTAATTAAAAATAGGTAGGAATATTGTAAACGTTCCAGTCGCTTTCTACCGTTGTAAAAGAACTAGTTTCCGGATATACATGTAAAGCGGGCTAGGTCGGGTCGCACTTTCTAATTTAATGTCGTGGCGTGTAAATATTTGACCAAGCCCTTACCTGGCGCCATGGCTTTGACATTTTCGTTAAAGCCCTTACTTTTTAGCAGATTTTAGGAACAAAATTTACCCGAAAATAATACAAAACTCGTTCAAAACCATTACATAATTTCAGTGCGTTGAATCAATAATATAATTTTCATATTGAGAATCGAATGTGAGATGGAATAATAATTGCTGGTTATTACATTATTGTTTTAATCCACTTGATTCTAAAATACATTCAATCTGAATTGAAGTAAATGATAAATATCATGAAATTAATAATATCATACTCTAATATTTGATGAATGATGGTGAAAAAGAAACTACAAAGGTTTGATCTCAAGGTTTTGCTGCGTCTGCTTACTGTAATGTATGAATCTGGACACGAAAAGAGAACAAACTTGGCTCTAAATGCAAAGATAAACTATGACACTTGTGTCTCATATCTTGAGATGCTAGAGTTTTTGGGATTTGCAGTCAAGACAAATCGGCATCATGTCTATGACATCACTCCCCATGGAATTTCACTGTGCAAGAAGAAACTGAATACAGCATTTGATAAAAAATACAATGACATTCCAACAATTTTGGACTGACACTTAGCATATAGATACTATCTATATGGATAGTATGCGATCGCATAGTATCTATGTACTGAGCGCGACTTAATAGAGTGTTCCACCATTGGGAATGGTAATGACAAATAATAAAGAAAAAATGACTACGAAAACGACAAAAACAATTCTTTTTACAGGAATAATTCTGACTCTCATCATCCCAATAATTGGAATGAACGTTGATGCACAAACACAACAAAATGATCAGAATCGACTTGTTGAAAAGAAACAAAGAATTGATGAAAACTTTCAACAATTTCTCAATGTTCGTGAACAGACGTCTAATTTAGAACGAGATCTGTATTATGTTGAACAAGATATGGAAAAACTAGATCCAAGTGATTCGCAAATCGAAACACTTGAAGCAAAACAACAAAAAATTAAGAATGAAGTTGCCGATATGTATCAGCAAATTGATCGTTTAGAACAAATTAGTGTTGAGTTGCATAAGATTCCCATAGAAAAAGAGGAATTATTGAAAGACACGGTAAGTCAAATCGTGAACAAATATCAAATTCATACCAAAGATAATCCGAGTGGACTTCTAGAAGACGTCTTCATAAGCTCAAAAAATGAAATAGTGTATGCATTACAAAGCACTGCTAATAATATGGTAAGTGATCCTTTGTTACAACAAAAAATTGAAAATATGAAGTATGATCTAGATTTACTAGCAACAAACAATGATGTTGACATAGTCGTTTCTAAAATAACCAAAACCAGTTCATGTAACTATCATGGTGAAAGAGATGATTATTGTCAACCTGCAGCTGGCGGAGTACAAATACAGGGAGCAAACACGTTTAATACTACTGTAGAAACTACAACACTTAGTTTTCCTGCTACAAGAGATAGTGTAGCTGGTTTCGTTATGGCAGGGCACGGTACGCTGACATTGGATGGCGGAGAGGATATCTACCAACCTATAAAATCAGGCTCCAATAAAATAGGAGATCTGGTTGTGGGTTATGACGATGAAACTTGCGACTGCTCATTCATAGATCTATCTCCTGGCAGAACTGTTGATGCCGAAATCGTCAGCAACGATGTCTATAACTGGGATATTGATGAATATGTTGGAGCAAGTGGACAATCTGTAGGAAACTATGTGTACATGTCTGGTATAACTAGCAATATTTCAATTGGTCAGATCGACTCCAAGGAATCAGAGATTAATAGAATATATGCCTATTATGTATCTGATGAGGGTGACAGTGGAGGACCTGTAGGTAGAGTCCAGAGTGGAGAATTTGACGTATTTGGAATACATAATGGATTTGTAGACGAAGAAACAGATTTGGCGCAGTATATCCCATATGATGTAATTGAGACTGCATTAGATCTTGATTAAATCCTCTATTCTTTTTTTTGAAGTGTGGTTAGTAAATATTATAATGTATAAGTGATTATTTTTGACGATGTTTAGTATTTTTCTTATCATTGTTTTAACATTAATCCCTACATATTATTCAGAACAAGAATGTGATCTGAGAAAGGATTTAGAAATACGCGGTGAACTTTTACAACAGGACCCCGTTGTTAAAGCATTCTTAGAAAAATATCCTGATACAACATCCTCTGTATCAATAGATAGTTCAAAACCTCTTAAAGCACACATAAAATATTATCACGAACAAGATGCTGTAAAAATTGAATTTCAGGTATATGTACGTGAATCTGGTGTAGACCCACATGATTGTTTTAGTTTAATTTACTACACATACCATTATGAAGATACAAACAAAACTGAGTATGCCAAACATTATTACTATGAACAACAACAAATGCTTGATATTTTGAATGCTGATATTACTCATTCAAGTCCATACAAACAGTTTAGACATGGAATAGATTTACAGAATATTCAATGTAAAAATGAATTGATGTTAATCATAAAATATGATGATTCTCCTGCATGTGTAACTCCTGAAACCAAAACTAAACTAATAGAACGTGGTTGGGCAAAACCAACTTGAAATCTGTAATTGTTTTATCTTTAATGATATGATACAGAACAACAGATATGGGGAGAAAGAGAACTAAATACACAGACTATAACGACTGAAATCTATTTTGATTCAGAAAAATCGGGTACAGTCTTTATGCGTTGATGTCTGAAATTATTTCTTTATAACTAAAGGGCTGACATCGAAACTTTCATTGTGGTGACGATGGCACTGTTGTTAATGAGAATAGTCTAGTTGCAACAGTTGGTAGTGCCTATAATGATGGCGACGTAGATTGGGGATGTGCAACAGCTGGAAGTTCTTTCCAAGTATCTCAAAGTTCTCAAGCCACATGGGGATATAGTGTATCAGCAGATGCTGAGTCAAGTAAATGGGTTCCTTAACCCTTTTCATATTTTTTACATTTTAATTTTCTATCCCCGTATCCGTTTGATTCAAAAAAGTTAATCTGAGCTAAAATTAATCTGATTGCAGAAAATTAATTTTATTACAGTTAACCTGATTGTATTAAAATCAATTTGATTCGAGTCGTGCTCACACGTTTTAATTTGATTCTAATCTCAGAAATAGAATCAAATTTAAGAACTGGCATTGCTTGTTTTTAATCTCAGAAAAAGAAAATGAAAACTATATTTTTGATAATTGCGTAGACATGCCATTTTAATTCCAGTTTGCTTATGAGAATATTTTTTTCAATAATTTTGAATATATTGTTAAATTTTATTAGATACTGAAATTCTTTATAGTCTTTGAAATTTAATCATCAAATAGATTTTACATTATCAATTTAACATTCCAATATCAAATACGTCTAGGTCCACACGACCGTAACCATTAGGGTTTGTACCCTGCCAAAAAACTTGTATATTCTGTGATGGTTTATATCTCATATCTTCACAGGGTCATCATGAGCAAACGTGTTACAATAATGATTGACGATGATTTAGATAAAAAACTACGACTGCGCCAATCAAAAATGATACAACAAAAACAAGTTTCAGTCAGTTATTCTGGAACACTAAACGAAGCATTGAGAAAAGTTCTGTAAGATAGAATCATCGTTGTATGTGTAGATTTACCATGGTTCAAATCCATACAGGTCCAAACAATTGAATACATCAGAGTTCAAGTCAATTAGGATTTAAACTCATAATCAAAAAAGTATCGGTCAGACGGGAATGACCTCAAAAACATAACATCTTTGAAGTGTACCCTGACTCTCTACCCGTCTGACCTGAAAGTCAGGATGTATGAGAGAATCGCTATCTTACTTTTAATGTTTTTTCAATTCTTTGTAAAAATTATCTATGGCAGATTTGTGCTTTGGTGATACTATGATCATTTTGAAGAATATGATTTTAAGATATTCATACTATAAAAGTATTGCTTCAATCCAGATTGATCTAATGTTTAATAACATCATATGATATGAAAACGGTAATAACATGAATAACAAAACAATTTTGTTTGCATTTCTAGCTGCAACCATAGTTTTATCCATTACTGGATTAAACATGGTTGAGGCACAAGCAAATCAAAATACAACTACAAAACAAAAAATGACTAATGAGCAAGAAATAGTAAATACCCAAATCGATGATATTGCCAAACAAATTATTGATTTGCAAATAGATGATCAACAAAAAGGAACTCGTGATAATACAGAACAAATCAATTCCTTGATGGCACAGTTGGAGGAATTATCTCCGCTAACTCCTACAAAGTATATCGCTCCAGAACTAAAACAAAAGATGAAGGATGCACAACACCGCATAACATCTGAAGAAGGAAGCCATCTGCCAATTTATGCTGTAGGAATAGAATCTGAAACTGGATTGTTAAAAATTAGGGCAGATTCAACTACAAACATAGATCAGGAAATTCAAGCATTTGTTGGTGAGGATATCCCATTATCTATTGAATATGGTCCAAACACTTTCAAATTCCAATCGTCAGACTGTACTGGTAGTGGAACAGCGAGTGGACCATGTAATCCAATAATTGGAGGAGCATTTAGTGAAGATGGGTATTGGGGAAAAGATTGCACTGTATCTATTGCGGCAGTTAGAACTGCTGCAAACCCTGATGAGGATGGAATAGTTATCCCAAAACACTGCAATCCAACAAGTGGAAACTTCTATCAAGCAGATAATGATGTATCTGCAGAGTTAGTTGGTACTCCAACCGCGACAGGTGGAAGTGACTGTGATTGTGAATTCATAAAATCAAATTCACGATCTATCGATACTAGTAAAATCTATCTTGGAGGCGGTACGGATATCACCACTAGTGGAAATGCAGATCTTGCAGATGAAACCTACGTTTGGTTATGGGGTGCTACTACTGGATTTGATTCAGGAAGAATTAAAGAAGTAGATCAATCTGCACAAATCCCAGCAAATTCAGGTGATTGGTATGACAATCTGTACTTCATAGATTCAATTTCATACACCGACGGAGATAGTGGAGCCCCAGTAGTTGCTTCTTCTAATACCAAATATGGTGGAATGAATATCGGAACAGATGGAACATATCAAGTAGCTCATGAATGGTCATATATGAAAAGCCAACTTGGGTTACAATAACCCTTTTTCTTTTTTATTAGAGCAGATTTCATTTTTAAAATGTGTCACTCATTAATGGAACCCTTTCTTCTTGATAGTCTATTGGTTATTTTTTATTTCTGAATTAAAAGATCAGAATACTTTATGAATCTGTTATACTTCATAGTATTATTATGAAACACATCATCATTCTGATTGGCTTTGTAGTGTTGATTCAATTTAATCCTGTTTTTGCACATACTGTGACAGAATTTTATGGTGTAGGTGGATGTCCTGTTAATTCCTGTGGTGTTACTGACTGGGATCTGTCTAAAATTGCATCAGACAGTATGTTTTATGTGTCTCTGATCGTTTATTCTATGATAATAGTTTTGTTTTTCTATTTTCTATATAAAAGGAAATGTGAAATTAGACATACTATGTAATAATCACTTAGAATAGTTTTAGATGGTCTCCATTTTTGATCTTTACTGTTAACATCCTTTCTTAGAGTGTAATTATTCAAAAGAACAATTCTTGTAATGTAGGAAAATTTTTTTGTCATTAGTAAACTCAACAGATCTTGAAAAAAACATGTTATTGGATAGCGAAGCGGACATATATCAAATTAGAATAATTTTAGATGATGTTTATTAGTAAATGGAAATCCAATAGAATGCAAATCCTTAGAATGGATGTACCCCCAATATCTCTACCTAGTGTAATTTTATCTATGTTTTAGAGAATAATTGTTATCTCGAACCCATATCTCTTGTTTATATGGTGAAATAAGCACATAGAAAGCACTTTATCTTTTGATGGATTTTTTGATTTATGTACTTCAAAGATATAGTACTAATTACATGTGCTTCATCTGGAATTGGTAGAGAAAATATTATTGACAAATTTCAACTATTGCAAAAAATAACAAAATTTCAACTTGAAATCTAGTGAATTTTAGATGTTCGTTAAACTGTAAGAGATGCCTCTAGCTCGCACTTTGATTTTGTTTCAATTTGTCGGTACTCTCATAGAGATTCTCCCAGCTCATTTCCTGCGAATCACCCAGTATGTCATAAATGTCAAGTTTTTTGCCTTGATTGTTTTTCATCTTTTTCCAGATCTTTTTCTTTTCATCATCTGTCGCCCTCATCTCAAACCATATTCCAAGCATTGCAACCAATCCCTTGCTGATTTTGTCATCACCTGATGCAAGCAGACCGCTTTTGTACGACGAGTTGCGTGCCGGGATTCCATATTTCACATCATCTACAGATACTGAAGGTGGTACTTGTTACAATCTAAAGTACGGAGATACGGTTGTAGTGACTGTTGTAACACAAAAGTATGGCAGTATACAATTTAGTGGTAGTTACCCAAGCACTGTGGTAGTACTCTAACTTTTTTTCTTTTTTTAAATTGGACCTGAAAAATAGTCCGAGTCTTTATCGTATTTTTTTTAAGATTACAAAAAATGCATATCTCTTCACCTTTTTCATTAAGTTGAAAATCATGAAACCAATTATTTCTACATAACCATTTGAAGATTTTTTCTAGGATCATTCTAAATTCTTTTTTTAATTATAAAAACAAAACCTTTCAAATTTGTTGACGTATGCCATGTAATTCCTTAGGAGGTACTTTAGAGGCTGGATACGATCCAGAGCACTGTAAGTCACACTTGACTTTTTTTAAAACAAATGGATCGTATGGATATACTAAAAATAATTTTTATAATCTACAATAATCATATTTGTTATACAAAATATTCTCAGAAACAACCATTCCAAGTGCAAATAGTATCAATAGTCTAGTTTTCATGTTACTTCACAGGCAACGATGCCTCAATTACTGATGTGTTGTTTGCAAACGACACTGAAAACAGTTTGTAGGTATGATCTGAAGACCAATATTCTGTTTCTGTAACTACACCATCCACTCTGATTACAAATTCCCTCCAATAGTCAGGATTTGTATTGAGCAAATCACTTGGAATACGTGCAGAAAACAGTCCTCCATCATTTGGAACAATTGAAAATTCAAAGGATGTTACATTGCCAAACGAATTAGATTTTGGAGTTACATGCACCAATTTTCCTCCTCTTATGTCATACAGTATGTTTGATTCTGTATTGTTTATGTTTACAGTTTTGACAAAATTACCCCATCCTCTTTGAATCAAACTGTCTCCAGTAGATTCCTTGACACATACAGGCATTTGATTTGTGTTTTTTACCGCTAATGTTAATCACACATTACACTGGACTCCAAGATAACTATGCTCAAAGAATTTCTCAAAGTGTTGCTGATATGGATAATCAAACTCTCCCAGATATTTGAGGCTTGGGCATAATTCATTTCAAAAAAACTGATTGCATCTAAACTTAATTGCACAACATTCTCTTTACGATTCTTGGGTTTTCCTGTTCTGTCATACAGTTGTAATACACCATCAATTGATTACACTGACATACTGCCCGTACAAGATCAATTATCCAATTTATCTGGTGAAGCAATAGATGTCATCTTAGAAACTCCTGGTGGCGTTGGTGAAGTAGTTGAAGACATTGTAAAACTTCTTCGTGATAAATATGAGCATGTTGGAATTATTATTCCTGGTTGGGCTAAAAGTGCAGGAACAATTTTTGCAATGGCAGGAGATGAAATCTTGATGGGATCTGCATCTGGTTTAGGTCCAATAGATGCTCAAATAATAACAAATAGTAAAAGATTCTCCGCTGATGCTTTTCTAGAGGGATTAGAAAAAATTAAAAATGATATAATACAAAGTGGAAAACTAAATCCAGCCTATATCCCAATGTTACAACAAATTTCACCTGGAGAAATTCAACATTGTGAAAATGCACAAAAATTTTCTAAACGAATAGTTACTGAATGGCTTGAAAATTATAAATTCAAATTTTGGAAAAATCATAGTACAGGAAATCCAGTTACACAAGAAGAACGTCATAAAAGAGCTGAAGAAATTGCAACCGAATTATGTTCTCAATCACGTTGGTTAACACATGGTCGTTCAATTAAAATTAAAGACTTGGAAGAATTAAGAGTAAAAATTACTAATTATAGTAATAACAAAGATCTCAATGATGCAATTATTCGATATCATACATTATTGAGAATGTCTTTTGAGGATACTGCTATGTACAAATTATTTGAAACTCCTGACACTCAAATTTCTAGATTTCAAGCATCTGTCAATGTTAAACCCGAAAATGTTTCTGTTAAAGACATGAAAATAGTCAACATTAATTTTGTATGCCCACAATGTAAAACCAAATACACTATTCAGGTTAATTTGAATGAACAAGCTCCTATTAACGAGGGATGCGTTCCATATCCTATTGAAAATAACATGTTTAAATGTATCAAATGTAATAAAGAAACAGATGTCTCTAGAGCAAGACTACAAATTGAGGCACAAACTGGAAAGAGTGTGGTTTGATGGAAGAAGAATCTAAATTTAAAATAATTTTTGAAAAAATGGATGAAGCCATTAAAGATCAGAAAAATATTCAATCAATAGATTTTGATCAATTAATGAAAATCAGTGAAGAAATAAGGAATTTTGAGAAGATTGTTAATGATGCAACAATCGATGAAGATTATGTTGTTCTAACAAGAGCCTAAACTTTATCTGCAAACTCTACACTGTTTCATTAATCTTTCAAAATCTTGGCGATTTTTCGTTGTTTAGCTATCGTCTCGTAACAGTTAACTTTGTGATTAACAACTATTACCAATTAAAGTTATGAATAAATGCTGTTTGCATGAATCAATAAATTAATCATGAAATCACCTGAACAATACATTATTTATTATCTGAGGTAAAACACAACATCAAAAATTATTATGTTAATAACTTTCTCGGTTAAAAAAATTTTTAATCAAACCTTTTATGATTTCCAATTATATGAATTATAATGATTACAAAAACGAACAGCATAGTTTTTGCTTTGGTCGCTATAGTTGCAGTTGGATCTATAGGCTTGATCTCGTCAAGCATGTCTGAGAATCAAACCGAAGACATTCCAGAAGTAACTCTTGATTTTAATCAAGATTTCTTAGAAAGAGATGGGATCAGATCAGTAGTAACTATTGTCCATTCTGAATCAGTAGATGTGACAAGAGGTAATTCTGTAATTACATCACTTACTTTGACACACGAAGCTAATGATGCAAAAGCAAAATCAGTAACACTTGAACCAAGAGGAACTATAGGCGTAATTACACCAGAACCATATGCTAGTATGTACACTTCCGAAGAAAGAAGTCAACAACTCAGAGAGAACGGAGAGATTACTGGCAGTATAAGTTTGAGTGATTATGTTTCATATTCTCCAAGCCAAGTTACAATTGCCCCAGGTGAATCCGTAGTCGTATCTATGATGATTGATATTCCTGATGATTTTGATGAAAGATTGATGGTTGGAAAATTACCATTCCAACCAAACTTTGTCAAAATTGGTGATTATCCTGAACAGCAAATACGAATTGACAATGCAATAGTTGACGTCCAAGTTACGGAGAGATCACAATGAGACCATTCTTTGCTCTTGGCATTCTTATTGCTTCGTTAATGATGGTATCTACTTCCGGAGCATTTGCCGCACAACCATATGTTGGAGCTTCTCCAAATATTTCAGTAGAGACAGCATCACAAGGATTTTTCTTTGCTGATTATGATGGAATTCATGATTCTACATATTGGATGGGTGCAGTATTGTCTATGGAAGGTGCGGATGACAGCGATGTTGATTCTGGAATAACCTACCAAATCGGTTCTTATGTTGAAACAAATCAAAACCTAGAAGGACATGCAGAAGTTCATACGGCTACTTCTGTACTGTGGGATTGTAATACGGGTGTAAATACTTGCCCTCAGCTGCAATCAGATGTAGATGACAACGATCATGTCTATGCTACGCAGTATTGGAACGGCGCACGTGACGAAGTAACCTTTTATTGGGACTCAAAACCAAACACAGGTTCAACATATTCTGTATGGAGCGACCCCCCATACAGTCCTGGTGGCAGTGATTCATCAGAAAACTTTCTGGTTGGAAGAGATACGGCAACATTAGCCCAAGATCTGTGGTATTACCACATTGGCATAGAAGCAAGTGGTGAAACCAGTACTGCCGGACTAGATCTATACGATGCAGGATGGGTTGAAAATGTTGGAGGTCTCACATATGCAAAGGACAAGGAATTCCGCACACTAGAAGAACAATCAGTCAATAGCAATGATTGGGAACCTCGTATCGGATATGATGGAAGTGTTATTCTGGTTGTTGGTGGATTGAACTACGATGACCTTTCAGGAGATTACATCAAAAAAGCTGGTTCATCAGTGCCAGATGGTAGAATCGAATTTAGCATAGATTCTGATGATGATCTACTACAAGGAACTGAAATCTGGGATTAATCCCTACCTTTTTATTTTTATAACATAAATTAGAATTAATTTTCAGCTTAAAATGAATCTTAGAAAAATTGCCTTGCTTAGTTTAGTATCTATTGTAGTATTGAGTATAGTGATATTTGGGAGTGATTATAATAACCCAATAGATCAATCTAGTCTTGAATATCTGAAAGCATTATAAGAATTATGTAGACAAAATGAAAATAATGATTCTGTAGCTATAATTGATGGTTTAATATGGGGACATGGAAAGTTTGCAGTACAGCAAAGCAATCAAGCAAATGCATTAGATGGTGCATTCTCATCTAACAAAATTTATGATGGATCTAGTTGGATTAATCTGTCCGACGCAGATTATAATAATTATTGTGAAAATGATATTAATGCATCAGGCAAAGACATAGAATTGGTAGGCGATAGCGAAAATACGCTTGACTTTGGTACATCAGCAGGAACTGATGATTGCCCACGAACGTATATTTCTGATTTTCTACCAGGATAAAATCATGAATCGAAAAAATACAACAATATTTGGTAGTATTATCATGGCTGCAGTGCTTGCAACAATCATATCAGTAGGAACTGCTGATTCTATTTCTGTCAATAATCTTGATAGAACTTGCATGTCTATCCAAGATGCCAAAAAAATTACCCAGTTTGGTAAATATCCTAATGAATTTCCTGAAGGTTATTCATTAGAATGTATTGCCATAGAAAATCCAAACGAACTTTCTGTATTGATTACAAATCAACCAACAGAATCTACGAAATGGATGAGTGAATCAGTTAACCCTTCTGAAGGAAACATCTTCTTACATCAAGTAAATGAAGGTGCCATTATTTCAGAAGATAAGATGGCTAAATTGGGTACTGCTGAAGAAAGAATTCGAACAACCATAGATGGAATCAACAAAGCAAATCCTTCTAGAAATGCACAATACTATTCAATTAATGGTATGTCTGCATACGGTGTAGAATCTTGTGAAGGTTGTGGCACTCAAATTGCGGACTTTGGTAATGGTGAAATCATTACTGCGGCATATGATACAAAATCCAAACTAAAAATCATTGGTGAAAATGGTGAAAGATATTCCTTTTACGGAAATGTTCCACTTGATGATTTAGTGAAATTAGGGAATTCACTACAATAGCCCCTTTCCTTTTTTTCTAAATTGAACTGGAGTTCTTCCACAGATCATAAAATACTTCTAATTCTTTGGCCTATTTTCCGAGAATACACATCATTAATCTTGTTTTAATTCCTTGAGTTTCTGTTAAATCTATTTTTATGTGTACGGGTTCTGTTTACAATCACAATCATCTTGAATGATGCATTCTATCATAGATTCTATGGTTTTGTTTTTCTTGATTCTGTTTCTGATTCTTCTTACACCTTCCTCTTCAGTAGATGCTGTCTTGTATTCAATTACAGAAGTGATTGCAGTTAAGAAGATGTTAGCAAGTGCGACCTTACATTTGTCCATATAAAAAAATATTCATACGTTTATTTAAGAATTTGAAACAGGTAACTTGAGTTACCATATAAGTACATCTAGATCATCAAAAATAAAATACTTTTTTTCAGGAGAGGGCTTCAATTAAATGTCTTTGAAAGATTTGCAAGAAACGTTTCAATCAATACTTTCCTTCCATCTTTTTCGTGCGGATAGATTCCCCAGATGTCTCCCTCCAACAAAAGCGCAGGTTGCTCTTTGCCAAAAAAACATCCACTGTTTCTATTGGTTCCAAAAACTGTTCTTATCCTGTACTTGTGCCATACAGATGGAAGCAGTGCTTTTGTGTATGATTCTGTTAATTCTGCGTTTGTCATGTCTGCAGTGTCTATAATGCTATACTCTAGACTGTTCTGTTCAGAAAGCTCTTTGAGAGTAGATTCTACAAAGTTAAGATCTGTCCTTACGTTTGACTCCTTGCTGCTTCTGTACAATGTTGCTTTCAGAGGCATACTATACCCATACCACACATACACTACACTGACTGATAAGTTTTACTGAGCAGGAATTGGCTCTTCTATTGCCTTTTTCATGGCATGCTTCCCAAGTTCATTATCCAAATCTTTGAATTTCTGGATAAGTGCACTGTTTGGATTTAATGCATACAGTTGTGCCTTACCATATTTTCTTGTAGTTTTTAGAAACTCAAACTCTAAAATTCCATCCCAGACCTTGTAAAATGTGGTTTTTGAAATGCCTGTTTGCTCTATGATCTCTTTTTTAGAATAATCACTCTCTCTGTTATCCAGAAAAAAGTCTATTATTCTGAGTTTAGGGGTATCTCCCATATACTGTAGGAGTAGTGATTGATCTTTCATAGTAATATTATGATTTTAAATGTATTTAAATGTGAACCAACAAAGGTACTGTAAGTGAACTAATGCTAACCGATGAAGAAATCAAAGGTAGAATAATACGAAAACTCTACAGACGTGGAAACTGGGGTGCAAGCCACACATCATTTGAGAATCTCAAAAAAGGATTCACACAAAGAGATACCGGAAAACAAGGTTCCAAAAAAGTCGACAAGATGGGAGAAGTTCTGATCAAAGAAAACCTGATTTTATCAAAACCTACCGGATACGGATTAGAAGTCAGTCTAAATCCAAAAATGAAAGACAGAATCCAGGCGTATTTGGAGGAATAGTATAATTTTCAAGAAACAAGCCAGCCAAATTGTAGGAGAATTGAAAGAACAGCGAAAATATGACGATGAGGAAGTTTTAGAATATTTGAAAGTACATGAAATTACTGAATCCAAAGACATGCTGAAAATAATGATCCACCAGTATGCTTTACAGGTATGACCATGTATATGGTTACACTAGATGCAACAACTGTAATAATTATGAGAATTATCAAAAGTCTAGTTTTCATTTTCTTTAATCATTTACCTCCAAGATATCCAAATGCATTACTTTCTGGTGGAACAAATCCCCAGTTTCTTTCAATTAGTTTTGCACCAGTGTCTTTTGCCACACATGCAGGATAGTTATCAGCTCTTGGTTTTGTGTTGTCATTTTTTAGAATTAAAATCAAATTATCTCGGCACCAAGTGTCTTGTCCATGAACGCCCGCTTTATGTTGCGCCAACGGAGTTGAACCGTAATCAATTATAGATATTCCATAAACGCCCTCAGAGCCTGCATTAAAGCCATATGTTCCCATCACTGTTGGAACAAACGAAGTGGTAATCATCTTAGACCCTACACATTCATTGACAGTGCCATTTACCACATTAGAATATTCAAATTTGGCAGAATTTGCAGAGAACATAACCGAATAGTCTTTTTCTGTCATATCTCTATTGTTTACATTATAGTGCATGTCGATTTGTTTTCCAGTAAAGAATGTCTTTGACTGTCCATCTTGCGTCCAGAAAAAGCCATACTCTAAACCTCTGTAATTTGCAAGAAATTCCTTTGAAGTGCAATTGAGTTTGGAGACTTGGGAGTAAAAAGACACTTCATAGTTGTTATTGCCTACAAGTAGGAACAGTCCCCTGTCACCGATCTCATATGATGGACAAGGAGTACCAAGATGCATGATGTTTTGATTACATCCAATTGCCAAGACAGATTTAGACATTCCAAAAGAGTCTTGTTTTACAACTTCTTCAATTTCCATTGTGTATAAAGGGGCATTGCCTTCAGATTGTTTTTTGTCAGTTATAGTACCAAGAACAATCATGTCAAATTCATCAAGTACTTCCTGAGCAGTCATTGGCATGACAAGACCATATGCAACCGATGAGAAAATAACAGTGAGAACAATTGCAAGCAATATCAAAAGACTAGTTTTCATTTTCACCGCATCTTTTGCATCTGTAGTCAATATCTGATGGTTGTTCTCCTGAAATTAACTCAAAATCTTCTGAACCACAAACTTTGCATTTTCTTGGATTATATTCAATGTCTAAAAATTCTTTTTTTCTTTTCAGATATTCTTCTTTGGAAATTTTTTCTTCAATGTATTTTTTTTCTAAAATTCTTAATGCCTCATCATTTTGTAGTTTTTCTTTTTCGTTTATTGGATCTATACGTCTGTAATTTAACACCGAATCTTTATGAATTACGGTATATTTTTTTGCATACTTTATGATTAACCAAAGAATTATGAACCATATGACTAACCCGTATGGAAACGGAAGTGTCATTTGCAACGCAAAGAAGCTTGCAATACCAAGTAAAATTCCAATTATGATAGTTTTCATTTTCTTATTCTCTGTTTTCGCCTATAAACGAAAATAATTCCAACTGCCAGACTTGCAATTATCACTATGATTATCAAAATTGTAATGTAAATTAATCCAAAATCATATAAAATTGAAGGCATCATGTTTGGAAGGGGTAACTCAGCATATTGTGGTGCATTATCTTCATTGACCTTAATTACATCAAATTGACCGTTATATTCTCCAGTATTGGGTGCTCTTCCTGAGAAAAAATAATACTCGTACACATTTCTGTGTGACATTGATTCATCAACCCATTCTTGCAGGTTATTGTCTTTAATTGCTTGATTTAGTTCCAAATGTTTTTCCTCCATGAATGTAGAACCTTTGTAAGAGTAATAGTCAGTCCATTTGTCTAATTCGTGCTGTTGATATTTTCCATTAATAATTAGATCAAGACATGGCGCATCAGACCAATCAGTATTGACAGTACAATCAGCAAAGACATAAGGAATTATAGGTACAATAGAAACTACAATAATTACCAAAAGACTAATTTTCATCACATATTTTTCTAAATAAGACATTCATAAAAGATTCGAAGAACTTATGAACTTGTGAATTTTGAAATTATGTGTGAATCAATGCAGGAATATCTGCAAAGACCATCCGCAGGGAAACAAGAGCACCATATACCAAGATGGCGGAAGTTTTTGCAGAAACTGTGACTATTATTTTGAAGAATGGATAATCAGATGCCCGTGTTGCAATACCTTGGTACGGCATTCCACTAGAAACAGAAAAGGTCAGGAAGGATTGCAGAGAATATGAAATATTTTATGATTTTCTTGGTTTTACTAGCTCTTCCTGTAATTATCCCGACTGCATTTGGAAATTGTATATCACTACCATGTGACGATTCTGGGATGAAGTTAGGAGAGCCAAATTACAGATTCATTGATTTTTCATATGCAAATACGTTTGAAGATTCTATCAAATTCATTTTGGAAAAAACTGCATATGGACATTGTACATCATTTAATGCTGAAATTACTGACGAAGATGGTAATCTTGTATGGGGTGAAAAATCGTTTGCTCTCTGTGATTCAATCACAAGCCCTTCTTTAATTACATCACAAATCAAAATTGGTTACAATGAAGATAATCCTATAATCATAAATAAGTCTGGAAAATATTTCATCAAAGTACAAATCGATGATGGAAGTATAGAACGAGAATTTGTGGTAAGGCAAAATCATTCAGGTATTTCACTTGATCGTCTAGGTTATCCCGTTCCGTGGGAGCTTAGCCCATTAAAACAATTCAACGCAGGAGTTCCATTTGATGAAATACAATGCAAAGATGAATTGACATTAATCCAAAAATATGACGGTTCACCTACATGTGTAACGGAACAGACCAAGCAAAAATTGATTGAGAGAGGGTGGGCAAAAGAAAATAAAACAATCCTTACCTTCGATTATATAATAAAAAAAGATGACGTTACTTTTGGAAGCCAATATCAAATTTCAGGTGGGATAGTTGATGCGATTACATATAATAAAAATTCTAATTCATTAATTATTGCATTATCAGAATCTGATAAAGGATATATTCAAATTATAATTCAAACTGGAATTTTGCATCAGCATAGACAATTACCCTTTGATTATTTTGTTCTTGTAGATGGTGAAGAGGTATCTTTTGAACAATTTTCTCCCATTATTTTGAAAATTCCTTTTGAGAAAGGTGTGCAACAAATAGAAGTTATCGGGGTAAATAACACATAGAAAATGAAAACTAGAACCAAGTTAACAATAATTGGAATTATCACAGGTTCCATTTTAGCAACTTTTGCAGTAATTCCATCCTTGGGAGTTTTGTGGTGGTCATCATACGATCCAAGAGAAAATCAGAAAATGTTTGGAGATCCAACAAACCCCAAAATCAGTTACGAGGGAGAACCATCAAGCAGAACATTACTGCCATACACTGAAAATTACAACGTTCCATTTGATTACGAGGGCAAGATAGACTATGATGTATTGATCAAGAAACTACTCCCACCACTATTCCAAGAAAAACTGCATGAGATTGGAGTTGATGTTGAGACGTCTCATATGGTTTTGTTGCGTGGTGCTCAGATATCCATGTATCAGGAACAAAGCTATCAGTGTGGTTATGTAATTGATGATGACAAACAGGTGTACTGGCTTGAAGGGAGAATAGACAAATCAAGAATATACGATGTAGATGTGTTTACAGAAAACCCAATGCCCTGCAAGCCAAATCATGGAAGTTGCTTCTGTGATGCGCAGACACTGGCAGAGGAACAGTTACTGGACTGAGAAAACACCGTTGACTCCAATAGAGGAGACCATTGTAGTAAATTACATTCATGACTATCTCAAAGACAATACCAATCTTAATTTTTACAAATACCAAGTAGGAAAATACCACATGGATTATGGCGATAACGATGTCATTTCTTTTTGTGGCGTTTTTGATGGAAAGAGTCGCAGTAACTATTTTGTTGGCTCTGTAAATATGGTAACAAATGACAATGATTTTGGCATGGAGAAGACTTTCACCACTATGCATAATACCCGATGATGCAAAATGGAATTCTTTTGATTAAATGAAAACTAGGCTTGATACTGTTGGCACTACATACACATTCTCACTAGATGATGTTGATGCTTATAATTGTAAAATAGGTCAAGATCACATGAAATCCCCTCCAAAATAGGCACAAATATCTGGTTTTGTACAAACTTTTTTCGCTATTATACTGTGATTTTGCTGAAAAATAAAATGAATCTATGGTATGATATGTTCGAAGCACTTTTCAATGATGAATAATTGCATTTCATACAGTATGAAGTATTCTGTCCTATTCTTGATTGGATTTACTCTCTCATCGTTTCTTATCTCAGATATTTATGCAGACTCTGTTCCAAATGATGACTATCTAAAGTTTGATCTTGATGATTTTTACATATATGCCGATAACAGGCACATTACAGACATCATACTTGATTGGAACGGTGAAACTTTACCTTATGGCACTATTTCATTTGATGATACAGTAAACACTGACATCAACATAATGATTCCAAAAAATATCCCACGTAAGACAAATCTTGATTTTGGCTCTTCTATGGCAGTATTTTATTCAGATACATTGATAGTGTCAATCAAAGAAACTGAAACGGATTGCTTTATTCATCTCAGAATACCTGTCAATAATGCAGATAAAATAAACATTGATAGTATTTCTGTAGCTGCTGGTAGATTACAATCAGTAACTGTAAATGATCCTAAATGTGAATCTATTTACAAAAATTATTCTGATACCTACAAATCAAAACTAATCCCATCTCAACTTGATGTATCTGTTAAGATTCCAGAACCTGAACAGGATATCTCAGTGTATGAAACTTGTGGGGCAGGAACAATACTGCAAAACGATATTTGTGTAGTTGATGAATCACAAAAACAAATCACCGATTCTTCTGGAAAATGGGGAGCAAGTTCATATAATCATATGCTTGAACCGCCACTAAAACAGTTCAAGTCAGGGCATTTAGCTGATGACATTCAATGTAAAGATGATTTTTTCCTAATTCAAAAGTATGACGGCTCCCCCGCATGTGTCACGCCAAAATCAGCTCAAAATCTGTACGAACGTGGATGGACTCTTACTCTGCATATCGCTGTAAATCGAGGGGCTCCCACGATATATCTAGGCCCTACAGACATTCCTAGTGCAAACAATCAGTTTGCATTTAGATTCTATTCTCAAGTGTCACAAGACAAAGAACACAATGTGTTTTTCTCACCTACAAGTATCTTTACTGCGTTTGCAATTGCATATGAAGGTGCTAGAGACCACACAGCAGGCGAGATAAGAGATGTGTTTGGGTTTGAAGTAGATGATGCAAAACGAAGAGCAGGCTTTGCAAGCATGCAAAAACAGCTCAACATAAAAGAACAAAACAACACCCTGTCATTATCAAATGCATTGTGGATTGCAGAAAACTTTGAGGTGCTACCACAATATGTTGATACTGCAAAGACATACTATGGCAGCGAAATAGAATCAGTTGATTTTTCATCCAAAGAAAAGAGTCTTGACATCATAAACCAATGGGCAGACACAAAGACCCGTGGGAAAATAAAAAAAATCTTTGATGCATTGGATCCTAATACAAAATTGGCAATAACTAATGCCATTTACTTTAAGGGAAACTGGTCAGAACCATTTGACAAAGAAAAAACAGTAATGAGTGATTTTCATGTCACTCCCAAAGTAACAGTTCAAGTACCAATGATGGAATCAAAAACTACATTTTACAACATTGCAATAAATGATCTAGTGCAAATTCTGGAATTGCCATACTATGGAGACAGACTATCCATGATTATCTTACTGCCAAAAGATCCAACTGGAATGACTTCTTTGGAAGGAGATCTGTCTGCAGACAATCTAAACAAATGGAAAGAAGAGATGCACAAAAAGAAAATCAAACTGTACATGCCAAAATTCAAACTTGAAACAACATATGATTTGAAATATCTGCTGCAGGAGATGGGCATTCATGATGCATTTGATGATGCAGACTTTGGAGGTATTTCGAATTCTGGTCTGTATATTGACAAGGCAGTTCACAAAGCAATAGTTGATATCAATGAGGAGGGAACTGAATCTGCAGCGGTTACAGGAATACTTGTGGCAGAGTCTGGTCCATTAGAATTTACATTGGATCGTCAGTTTATTTTCTTGATTCAGGACAATGAAACTGGAAGTATTTTGTTTATTGGTAAGGTTGTAGACCCGTTACAGTAGAAAATGAAAACTAGACTTTTGATGATCACTGGAATACTTGTTGTGATACTGGTATCTTTACTAGCATCTGATCAATACTATTTGTCATTACAAGACCAAGAGATAAAGAAATCTGATTGGGTACAAAACTGTGTTCCTCCCAAAGATAATCAAGTAGTTCCTTCAATTGGATTATACAATCACACTCATTCTTTTGATTTGTTAACATGCACTTGGAATCCTACAGAGCATGGCACTCCTGGATTTTTGGAATCGCTTTACACTAGTTTCCTAGAGCCAATCTTTTTGGGTGTTGCAGATACTTTGGAAATCAAGTATGCCTATGCAGGTTGTGTTGCAACAATTCTGCCAGAACCGTGTTTTGATTCCTTTATGGTAAGTACAGAGCCACTAACTGAGAAATCCATCATGGAACAGTATGCCAGAAACATTGAGTTAAACTTTGGAGACTGGGAAATTCCAAATAGAAATTGGAGTACTGAAAAAATACAATTAAATCCACCTGCAACACTTTGTACTGAATTTATTTCAGATGGACAAACTCATTATAGAATGGCAAAATGGGTGGATGCTTACAAAATATCTTCATGGGAAGACCATTACAATCCATTACTTTGTGACAAATGGTTACCGCCAATTGATGATGGAATTAAATTGAAATGGGACAAAGATCTCTATTCATCAGATGATATAGCTAAAATTCAAGTTATTGACAAAGACATGAATCTAGATCCCACGATTAAAGATTCATTTGATATTCATGTATTCTCTGATACTGATCATACCGGTATTCAATTAACTGTAACTGAAACTTCGCCTGACACTGGATATTTTTATGGTGATGTTTTTTTGACAACTACAGGTGAATCAAGTGGCACTAGGCTACTAGTGGAAGATGCTATTTGGGCAGATTATAAAATGAACAGGGTATTTTCAAAAATAATCAACGAACAAAGAAATTCTAATGAGTTAGATATTCCATCTGAATCGAGCATGAGTTGGATTAGTTATGGTCATCAATGGATTATAACTATAATTTTCATAATCTCAGTTTTAATTGCAATATCTGCTGGAATAATTTTTAGTATTAAAATTTGGCGAAAAAGAAAATGAAAACCAATCTATTGATAATAATTGGAATGACTACAATGATTACAATCTCTGCATTGATAGTTGTTGGCATTGACCATGATAAATCCATAAATCAAAACAGTTCCAGCCATTTTGATTACAAATTCACGCATTCAGTTACATCTGAGGTTTATCTTGGAAAAACAATTTCTGAATGGCAAAATGAAAGTTTTGATTCTTTGATGTCTTTTCACAAAATTTATGGTGATGCCTTTTTTGAACAACTAGGATCACTTATGGTAAAAAATGAAATGCTAAATGAACTTGACAAACAAAACATTGATGTAATTAATCCTGATTTTAAGGTGCATTCAGGAATGATGCTTACGTCATTACCTCCACATGTATCCTTTGAAGCATTTGTAAACGATACTGATGGAAATACTTACAGATTATCTGGCATGACCAATCAAGCTAAGGTGTCAAAAATTGGAATTACACCACTAAAGTTTTTTGACACTAGTCAAGAATTACCATTTGATTCTATACTTAGTCAGAACAATACAATTGTAATTAAAAAACAAAATGATGACTCTGTTGCAATTCCACGTGACTTGATAATTTCTGGCAATAATGACATTACTGTAAATTTTCAAAATGATTTGCTAGTTCCAATTAGAATTCAAAGCGATGGCGGTGGTTGGAAAGATCCTGTTTGGTATGGCCCTGTTGTTTTGCCACTTACTACGGCATCTATGACTTTTGATAGATATGGTGTCTATGAATGGCATGCACGAACACTGCCTGTATCCGGAAGTATTGCATCTGATCACATGGGAGGAGGGCAAATCGATATTATTCCAGATAATACAAGTAAACTGACCTTTCATGATAAACAGCAAATCGGTGCTGCCATACTGAAAAATTCGGAAATCCCTTGGCGGGCAATGGGCTCTGGTAATGACAAAGGAATCACACTTGACTTTAATCGTGCAATCTTAGATGCATTACCAAATGCTAAAGAATACTACAAAGCAAGAGCAGAACAACTAATTCCATTTGATGTACCAATTATAATTGAAGAGCCAGATTATAACGATAATAGAAAATGAAAACAAAACTTTTGATAATTATTGGAATTTCAGTAACCGTATTTTTGATTGGCACAATAATTTATCCCTACATTAATGAAACATCATTTGATGATGACAATCCCCATGACATTCCAACTGCTTTGTCCAATATTCCTCAAATTCATCAAAATGATATGTTTTGTTGGACACAATGGCACATGCAAAATACCATAATTGATGAAGAGAAATTAATTTCATCCTTAAGATCCACAATTTCCATGTTTGGTTCTGATTTTGATGTTCCAAATAGAGAAATTACAATTAAAAATAATGATGAGGAAACTATCATTTCCATTGGTGGCTCGTGGACAAAAGATCAAATCCATCATGAAAAGTTGACCTCAATTATAAAAGATCATATTGGTGATTCTCAAATAATTCGCGATGATATCGTCATGTGTACATGAAATATGGATTATCTGGGTTTTTGATCGGATCGCTGAAATAAATAAGCTCGGAAAGTACAACACTTTAATTATAAAGTTTATTATATCAAAAACATTAGAAAAATTTCAGAAATTAATACAAAAAAACTGTATTTTTCATTAATTTGCTATTTATAAATAAAATCTCAAAAATGGACAATATTGGTTTATTTCGGTAAAGATATAATGAAACAAATTTTTTGATTAAATATGTCATCAGGACAAATGCCACCATGGCTTCAAGAACAACTTATGAAACTACAACAGTCTCAACAAAACCTCCAATCAGTAATGACTCAAAAACAACATCTTGAAATTGAGAAAGCTGAAACAGAAAAAGCTCTTGAAGAATTAAGAAAGGTTACAGATGGTGAAGCAGTATACAAACAGGCTGGAACAGTTTTAATTAAATCCAAAAAACAAGAACTAATTGATGAATTAGAAGAACGAATTGAATTGACTAAAACACGTGCTACAGTTCTTGAAAAACAAGAAACACGTCTTAAAGAATCTCTCAAAGAACAAGAAAGTAAAATTACTGAAATGATGAAAAGTGGTTCTCAAAAACCTTCCTCAGCAGAGGATAATCCTAGAAAATAATTTTCACGCCCATTTCATATAAGATATTAACAATTCACTTCAAACATTATGTGTGAAATTAGACCAACTTCGAATTATTGTAGATGAAAGAGAACGTAAAAGCGGTATCCCAGATCTTCTCAAATCTGTTGGTTTGAATCTAGAGATGAAAACATTGCCTATTGGAGATTACATTGTAGCTCCAGAAACTGTTGTTGAAAGAAAGAGCATTCGTGATCTTATGGCATCTGTTTTTGATGGACGACTCTTTGATCAATGTTCTAGATTAAAGGAACATTTTGAACATCCTATTGTTCTCATGGAGGGAAACGTTGATGAAATTGAGGAAATTACTGAAAATCCATTGATCTTTTATGGGGCTCTTTCTACTGTTGTCCTTGATTTTAAAATTCCAGTTATCCCAACTCCCAGTGCATCTCATACTGCTAAATTGCTAGTATCAATGTGTTCAAGACAAGATTCTCAAAAAGGACCATTTTTGAAAAAAATTAAAAAATCAAACGATTTAGAAAAACAACAACTATCTATTCTTTGTAGCTTACCTGGAGTTGGAGAAAAATTTGCAGTAAGAATGCTTACAAAGTTTGGAACTCCTTTGAATGTTTTTAGTGCAACACTGGCTGAATTATCAAAGATTGAAGGTTTAGGTGAAGCCAGAGCAAAAAAGATCAAAAAGACTATGGACACTCAAAGTAAATTTCAAAAATCTTCAAACCAAAAAACTCTGCATGATGTATAATATCATTACATAAATTAACAGATCAAATTTTTCATGCTAATTTACTCTTGAGTAATTTCCTTTTTAATGGCGTTCCACATATTGGGCATTCTTTTCCTGAAGTATGGTTAGTTCTACATCCAGGACAATAATGGATCCACATCCCTATGTCTTCTATTCCTTTTGTCATAATCGGTGATATCTTCAAGCCTAAATTCTTGGATACATTTGAGATTGCATAATCATCGCTAATTATTTCACCATTCAACTCTATGCATAACGCAATAATTGAAATATCTTGTTTTGATAATTGAGGAAAATCGCCGGTGTTCTTTGAAGCTTTTATCGCAGTTTTTGTTGATTCTGGATCTGGCTCTCTAATTTTTAATCTGTTGGTCTCGAGTAGAGTTCCTAATGCATCGTGATTTTTTTTAATATGTTTTATTTCGTCATACACTAATGATGTTGTATAACAGTCCTCAGATGAACTAAATGGAACTCCTGCATAAAATGCACTTGCATCTAAAATCCTAAAACCCAAGCTTGCTCATCTGTCTCAGTCCTCGTTTTTTTAATCTTACAAAGACTGCTGGTTTTTTGTATTTTTTGATAGTAATTGGCTCTTCATATCCTACTGTTTTTACTACCTGCGCATCCATTGCTATGTTACAATCATGAGAACATGTTATTTCAATTTTCTCATCTGGTACAACTAACGATGCTAATCTATACACTGGTGCAACAGGGGTGAGAATTAAAACATCTAAACTTTCATGTAAAATTGGACCTCCTAATGAAAATGAGTGTCCCGTAGATCCACTTGGAGTTGCAATTATCATTCCGTCCATTTTTTGTTTTACAATATCATCTTGAAATTTTATTTTAATCTCTGCAGTTTTAGTTAAATTTGTTCTAGTGATGTAAATTTCATTTAATGCTGGTGGAAATTCTTTTCCTCCACACGATGCAACAACTCTTGTCCTTTTATCTAAAAAGAAATTATCTTTTAAAATTTCATCTATTGCTTTATCAATTTCTTCAATTGTAATTTCTGCTAAAATACCTCTGTTTCCACCTACGTTAATTGTTAGAATAGGTGTTTCATTATCTAAATTTCTAAAAACTCGAAGAGTTGTTCCATCTCCCCCAAGAGTTATAGCCAAATCTAGTTTTTCTTTTTTTAATTCTTCTAGTGTTTCTATTTGTTTTGCTCCTTCTACCTGAATTGGTGAAATTGTAAACACTGTTACTTTTTTTGCCAAAAGCTTTTTTGTGACATCTATTGCTGCTTGTTCTGAATCTTTAGAACCAACCTTACTTACAACTGCCACTTTTTGTAGTTTCAAGCAGTTCTTCTGAATCGTATTTACATAAAAATGATATTTTTCATCGAAAAACAATTAAGTATGAAAACAAATCAGTACAAAGCATGGATTATGCACATCCTGAAGTATTAGTTGACACTGAATGGGTATCAAAAAACCCTCCTAATGAAAAAAGGAAATTAGTTGAAGTTGATTATGACCCTGTAAATGGATATCAAAAAGGTCACATCAACGATGCCAGTTTAATCTGGTGGAAACGTGACATCAATGATCCTGTTACTAGGGATATTATTGGTAAAAAAGCATTTGAAGCACTAATGTCAAAAAATGGAATTACTGCCGATACTGAAGTAATTCTTTATGGTGATTTTAATAATTGGTTTGCAGCATTTGTGTTCTGGGTTTTCAAAATTTATGGTCATGAAAACATAAAGATCATGAATGGTGGACGAAAAAAATGGGAATTAGAAAATAAAAATTATACAACAGATGAACCTAAAATTGCACCAACAAATTACATTGGACAACCTCCAGATGAAGGATTGCGTGCATATCTGTTTGATGTTAGTAGAGCATTAGGGAAAGAA
Source organism: Candidatus Nitrosopumilus sp. (assembly GCF_040878665.1). Lineage (GTDB taxonomy): Archaea > Thermoproteota > Nitrososphaeria > Nitrososphaerales > Nitrosopumilaceae > Nitrosopumilus. The sequence continues at coordinate 241,702 of NZ_JBBDLU010000006.1, forward strand.
GATACCGTAATGGTTGATGTGAGATCTCCTGCAGAATTCTCTGGTCAAATAACGGCTCCTCCAGAATATCCAATGGAGCATGCACAAAGAGGAGGTCACATACCTCACGCAAATAATATTCCATGGGCAACTGCAGTTAATGATGCTGATGGCACATTCAAAACTGTAGAAGAGTTGCGACAAAACTATGAACCAAAAGGTGTTACTCCTGATAAGGACGTAATTTGTTATTGTAGGATTGGTGAAAGATCTTCACATAGTTGGTTTGTTCTAAAATATTTACTTGGTTATCCAAAGGTTCGAAACTATGATGGTTCTTGGACTGAATGGGGTAACATGATAGGAAATCCTGTGGAAAAATAAATTGCTTTTAGACCTTCCCGTTCTTGAGAAAGGTACTTTTTATTTTATCAAAGACGGCGAATCTGATATCATAATGGAAGATAAAACAAAACGTGGTCTTGAAATTAAAGAAACATCTATTGATGAAAAATTAAATGTCAAAGCTGATAAAGGAATGATTCATGATATGGACGGTATTGGTCATTGGGTTCCTATACGATGGTATTTTTCAAAAAACGAATACAATTTGCCTCAAGTAGTTATTCATGCAGAAGCTATGGAGAAAAAATATACCGAACTTCGAGAACTCACATGTCCTGACGATGACTGATAACCTTTTTATCTAAAATCAAGTTAGATACGTTAGATGTCTTTACTACTAAAAGATCGCGTCTGGTCAATGGAAGCACCTACAGCTAAACGTGGTGTATATCCATTACATGGATTCAAACTGGGACTATACAGATTGCCAATTAAACTTGAAGAGCCTGTAGAACTAAAATCGGTTCATGACGGTCTTAAAAAAGCATTTGAAATGGATATGTATGCTGACAGAATTTTTGCAACATATCGCTGGAAGGAGCAAAACATGGATGATCCTGATGCAAAAGGGTATGAAGAAGTTGATTTATCAGTTACCGTAGAAATTGTTACTGGTGAAGTTGTAGATATTATTTACCAAATTTTCCCCATCGAGAAATTTGGTGATCCTAATTGGGTTAAAGATTATAGAAAAAAGGCTGATCATTTTGCAAAAATGGTAATTGATACAATTTTACGAAATACAATTTTGGCAGACAAGATGATTTCATATCTTGTAAAGACAGAAAAAATATCTGAAGTAGCAGCTATACAAAAACTTGAAGAAATTACTCCTTTAGCTAAAATTGTTCTTGGCGCAAAACCAAAACCTGTTGAAGCCAAAGATGAAGATGCTGTAGAAGATGACGAATCAATTGAAATCCCAGACGGTGCTAAACCAGGCCCAATTGACGTTGATTTCAAATCCAAAGTTAAACCATCTGGAACATATGAAGCTCCTGAACATACAATCAAAACTTGGGGACGGAAAGGTACCAATAATGGAATCTTGGGTGTTTGGGGTGAATTTGTTTCAGTAGATTATGATATTTGTGTTGCTGATGGTGGATGTATTGAAGCATGCCCAGTTGGCGTCTATGAATGGTTTGATACTCCTGGAAATCCTGCATCTGAGAAGAAACCATTAATGTCAAAAGAACCTGATTGTATATTCTGTCTTGCATGTGAAGGCGTTTGTCCTCCTCAAGCAATCAAGATTTTTGAGCAAAAATAATCTGAATCTTTTACAAGTATAAATAGCGAATAATGATTCTGTGAATTTGGGACATGGTATTAAACCCCTTCACTACATTTGTATTTGATCTTTTTATTTTTTCGGCAATCATAATCACTGCATACACTGTTAATTTCTATTATCTTGCTTTTCTCTCTCGAAAAAGAAAAGATATCCCATCTACTCTTGATTGGGGAACTCCGTCTGTAACCATTCAATTACCAATATACAATGAAAAATATGTTGCAAAGAGACTTGTGGATGCTGTTTGTAATTTGGATTACCCCAAAGACAAAATGCGAATAATGGTTTGTGATGACTCTGATGATGATACTGTTGAATTACTTGAAGAGGTAGTTAATGATCATCAAAAACAAGGATTTCAAATTGAACACATAAGACGTGGAACAAGGAAAGGGTACAAGGCAGGTGCATTAAAACATGCAATGCAAACAACTGATACTGATCTTGTTGCTATCTTTGATGCAGATTTTATACCTCCAACATGGTTTCTTAAACAGGCAATCCCACACTTTTCAAAACCTGGGATTGGTTTAGTACAGTGTCGATGGGGACATGTGAATGAAAACTATTCCACTATTACTCAAGTTCAGGCACTTAGTCTTGATTTCCATTTTCTTGTAGAGCAAAAAGCAAAAAGTAACTCTCATTTGTTTATGAACTTTAATGGCACTGCTGGAATTTGGAGACGCGGCTGCATTGAAGATGCTGGAGGATGGCATACTGCTACTCTTGTTGAAGATCTTGATTTGAGTTATAGGGCACAAATGAAAGGATGGAAATGTGTATTTTTACCTGATATTGTAGTTGATGCAGAACTACCTGCACAAATGAATGCTGCTAAAAGACAACAATTTCGTTGGGCAAAAGGCTCTATTCAATGTGCTGTAAAATTACTCTCTGATGTTATGTTACAACGTAAAATAGCTATTGAAGCAAAAATTCAAGCATTCATCCAGCTCACTCGTCATATTGTTTATCCTCTCATGCTGATACAATTCTTAGCATTGCCTATTCTCTTGGCTGGTCAAATCAATCTTTATGTGGTAAGTTTTCTTCCTGCATTAACTATAGCAACATATCTTGCAATGGGTCCAGGTGCATACATTGTCATAATACAGAGCATGTATGATAAATCATGGAAATCAAAAGCAAAATTACTTCCAGCATTATTGGTCTATAATGCAGGAATGTCTGTTAACAATACTGTTGCAGTCTTTGACGCAATTATTGGTAAGAAGAATGAATTTCTGCGAACTCCAAAATATGGAATTGTTACAAAAGACGATGATTGGAGAAATAAAGCATACAATTTACCATTTACACAAACCACACTTTTAGAAATATTTTTTGGCGTTTATGGGATTATGGGAATTTTCGTCTCTATATTTTCAAATAATCCTATTTTTGTACCTATTATTCTTCTGCAAACTATTGGCTTCTTCTACATTGCTTACATGAGTTTGTCTCATACTAGATTTAAGAAAAATAACTCTCATAATGTTAAACGTTTAACAAAGAAAGAAAAAACTGCTAACCGTATTTACAAACTTGCAATGGTTGGAATCCTTGGGATAATTGTTTTTGGTGGATACATGGCAATTTCTGGTTACAATACTGACATTTACCCTCTAGATAGAATTCGAGGAAATCTTGATGGTGCCAGATCTTCTTCTGATCCTGATGTAATACGTAATCATTTGGTATCGATTCAGACTGATTTGAATATAGTGATGAAAAATATTCCTGAAACAACTGACGCAAGTGGAAAAGTTATTGCAAAAAACCCTGTTTGGATATTTGGTACTGAATCTACTAATTTTCTACGAATTCAAAATGATGTAGATGCAATGTTTGCAGGATTGGACGAAATCGCTTCTGTTTCTAAAGATAATGCTGCCTATCATACAGGAATGTTAGATATCAATGACAGAGCACTATTACTGAAAATCAATATCATGGATGCAACTCCTTACATGTATGTGAGCCCTGCAAATATGATGTTTAGTGCCATTTGGATTGCAGCAATTATTGGAATCTTTGCTATATTGAAAAGAAAGAAAGAGCAACTTAAGAAAATTGATGTAATTAATAATGTCCATTTAGAAACAAATTAGTTTTATTTCTAAAAATTCCATTGAATTTTTATGTATCTGATAGATACTCTAATTGATGCCTGAATTTGGTACACTTGCCATGGTAATATTGGCTGTTGCAATTATAGGCATCATAGCCGTAACTGCAAAATCGAGATTAACTTCAAATAATACACATATGAACGTCAGTGATAAAACAACAATGTCTCCTAATCTCTACAAACTTGCAATGGTTGGAATCCTTGGGATAATTGTTTTTGGTGGATACATGGCAATTTCTGGTTACAATACTGACATTTACCCTCTAGATAGAATTCGAGGAAATCTTGATGGTGCCAGATCTTCTTCTGATCCTGATGTAATACGTAATCATTTGGTATCGATTCAGACTGATTTGAATATAGTGATGAAAAATATTCCTGAAACAACTGACGCAAGTGGAAAAGTTATTGCAAAAAACCCTGTTTGGATATTTGGTACTGAATCTACTAATTTTCTACGAATTCAAAATGATGTAGATGCAATGTTTGCAGGATTGGACGAAATCGCTTCTGTTTCTAAAGATAATGCTGCCTATCATACAGGAATGTTAGATATCAATGACAGAGCACTATTACTGAAAATCAATATCATGGATGCAACTCCTTACATGTATGTGAGCCCTGCAAATATGATGTTTAGTGCCATTTGGATTGCAGCAATTATTGGAATCTTTGCTATATTGAAAAGAAAGAAAGAGCAACTTAAGAAAGAGGATGAAATTGGAATTTAAGAAATGTTTAGATCTTGTCTAATCTCATCCACTGCTCTGATTCCATAAATGTCTCTCACTTGCTGAATTCTGATTGATTCTTTTAGCATGTCTCTTCCTATGGCGTTTGTCAAAATAGAATAAACATCACTGAATCTAACTTCCCATTTGTCTGCACAATCTAGTATTTTACTTACTGCCCACTGTCTTACTTCATGAGGCAATGGAATTTTTTCTCCTGATTCTATTGACAATCTATCAAATAGATTAACAATATCTGCAGTTTGTGATGCCATTTTTTCAATATCTTGTATTGCGCCATATTTTGATTCTGCATTCATTCTGATATTTGATTGATATTCTGACAGTTTCAATAGGGCCATCACTTCTTTTGATGAATCATTAGATGCCTTGCTTGTTACGTTTTTAATTTTTTGAATTTCATCAAATAATTTTTCAGATTTTTTATGAAATTCTATTGTTGATTCGTCTTGTCTTTTTAACGTGTCTGAAACTGAAGATATTTTTTGATCAATACTATTTGTTTTATCAAATACATTTTGTTTGAAATTGGAAACTTCTTCTTGGACTGATTTGAGTCCTTCACCTACAAATGCAGTGGAATCTGCTCTTTTTGCTAGCGTTCCTATCTCTGTCTCAATTCTGTCAATTTTTCCGTTTAAATCTTTGATTGATTCTAGGCTCAAATTGTCTACTGAAATTGCTTTTGATGATACTGTATCGAATTGCTGTTTTAGCCCATCAATTATTCCTCCTAACGAATCAATTTTTGATGCTTTTGATGATATCGTATCAATTGTAATTTTTATTGCATCTAGTTCTGAACTGAGATTTGAAGTAGATGATATGCCATCTGTAATTCTTCCTAGTTCTTGTTTGAGACTTTCAATTATTTGAGAGCTTGTGTCTAATTTTGCAGTTTTTCCTGAAATCTCCTCTATGTTGTTTTTTAGATTATCTATTTCGGAACTAATTCCTACAAGTGAATCTGCTTTTCCAGATACTTTTCTGAGATCATCTCTTACCTCATCAATTCTTTGAGCAATTTTGATTATCATCTGCGAATTATTTTTTATTGAATTCATGCTATCCTCTACCTGTTGTGATAATTCTTGAGGTTTGGTTGTTTTCTGTAATTCTGAAATTCTATTGATTTCCTGTTCTAATTTTGAAGTTTGATCATTGATTTTGTTTACTAGATTTGATTGGGCCCTTACTTGATTTAATCCTGCATATAGTTTCTGAGTGTCATCTTCAATTATGTTGATTTGTTTTGATTGTTTTTGTATGTATTCTAATGTTGATGTTAGTGCGTCAATCATGCCTTTCATTGATACTAGCACTTTTTGGTTCTCTCCAAAAATCTTTGACATTACTTTGATCTCTTTTTGTAATGCTTTATTGGAGTCTGAAACTGATGCTACTTTTTTGAGTAATATTGATGGACTAGGTTCTTTTTTCACCTGTTTTGATGTTTTTTTCTTTATCCCACTAGTAGCCATGTAAACTCAATTAAAAATTTAAAGATAAAAAAGTTGGGTCTAAAATAAAACATGTAAAGAGTTACTTGTTTACAACTTCTGGTTCGTGAAGTAACTCATGAAATGTCTTTTCAGCTAATCCGTTGGCTGTGTCGATAAATCCTCTTGGACAATATTCACATTGAATCATATAGTACGGTATAGTACCGTACTATTAATAATAAGGTGATTACTCAATAACCATTATACAGTCAGATACCCCAGGTCATATCTCTACATTTTATTCAGTTTGACCTAATCATCATTCTGCATTTGGACTATTGTATTTGGGCATAAAGAGGTTAAACATTACGAAAATTATTGAGCCTATTATCTGTACAATTAATTGATAATTATTTTTAAATCCATAATTAATCGTTTTTAAATGAACTTGATAATTTGATAATGTGCAAAACATCCAACTTCAATTGGATTCAAGTGAAATTCAGAATTCCATTAGTAATGTTGTAACTCGCTTAACTGAACAATTTACTCCTGAATTACATCAAAGTTTTGTAACTGATTTAGCATTCATTATGATCATTGGCGCAGTTGTCACACTTGCTTTTTTCAAAATCAAACAACCTTTGATCATTGGATATCTTTTTGCAGGAATGCTCATTGGACCTTTGTCCCCATTTTGGGCTTGGATTTTACCTGAAGGCGGTTCTACATCCAATGCTTTGGATAGTATTGGGATATTATCTGATACAACGGCATTAAATCTTTTTGCAGAAATTGGAGTTATTTTACTTCTTTTTGTAATTGGTATAGAATTTCCTTATGGAAAAATCAAAACCATCGGTCGTATAGCAATTGGAGTTGGGACTGTTGGATTATTCTCTACATTAGGTGTTTTATTTTATGCTGCTAGTGCACTTGGATTGAATTTTATGGACTCATTATTTATTGCAGCTGCACTATCTATTTCTAGTACTGCAATAATTGTCAAACTTTTAGAAGAAACTGGAAAAATCAAAAATCAATCATCTCTCCTTGTACTTGGTATTTTGATTGTAGAGGACGTTATTGCAGTAATTCTGATATCTTCATTACAATCTATCGCTCTAGTAGGTACTGTATCAGTTGAGGCTATTATTATAGTTGTATTGGTAGCATTTGGTCTAATTATTGGAACATTTACTGTGGGTACTCGCATAATTCCTCCATTAATAGATAAAGTTGCTTCTGCAGAACGTCGTGAAATTTTGTTACTTAGTGTTCTAGGTGTTTGTTTTGGCTATGCATTACTTGCAAATCTTGTAGGATTGTCTGTTGCAATAGGTGCGTTTCTAGCTGGAGTGCTTATTGCTGAATCTAAATCTGCTGAAGTTGCCAAATTAATTTCTAGTCCAATAAAAGATATGTTTGTGGCTATTTTCTTTATTTCAGTTGGTGCATTGATGGATGTTTCACATGTTGGAAATTATATCTTCATAGCAATAGCTCTGATTGCAGTTGCTACCGGTATGAAATTTGGAGGCAACATGATTGGAAATCTGATTTTCCGACAAAAACGTAGTAAGGCTCTACGCTCTGCATTTACATTGGCCGCTCCAAGAGGGGAATTTTCAATTGTTATAATCAAAGTAGGTGTTGATGTTGGAGCAGTCAGTGCTTTCCTATTCCCACTTGTTGGTATTATTTCTATTATCTCTGCATTTATTTCTCCATTTTTGATGAAGACTGGAGATAAAATTATCCCTATCTTGGATTCGAAAAAAAATGTCTGATGAATTAAAACAATTACTAGATAGAGTCCATCCTGGTATCACTACTTTTGATTTTGATGGAAAAAATACGCCCTGTATTGAATTAGACGAAAAAAAATATGATGCGATACTGCCAAAAGTTGCCGGACAACCATTATCTATTAACACTGATCTCAATATTCTTCATGATGGATTTGGAAATGTTTTTGTAGAAATAACGTTAACTTTTTCAAAAGGCAATATCGTGGAAACATTTCTAGTTAACGCTAAAACGGATTTTGAATTTTTTACATCTCTTGCAAAAACATCAATGCTTGCACTTGCTTCACCAAAATCTAATTATGGAAAAGACAATGTGTTCATGATTCAATTACCTCGTCCCGAAAAAGCTCAAGATGCACTTGAAATAATTCAAAATGCCCTAGTTTCACAAAATTGAGTGGTGCAGTTACCGGGATTTGAACCCGGGTCACGTACTTGGCAAGCACGAGTACTAACCAGACTGTACTATAACTGCAACAACCCTAAAGGCTGAATTTGGATATTAAACTGTTTTTAACTATTTCAAATAAGATATGTTATGGATGAAATCATTCTCAAAAAATTAGAACAAAAAATTCGTGACACTATTTCAAATAAAGATGATATCAAACAACTGATTCACTCTTTCTCGATCATCGATAATTCCAAATCATTCGCTTTGGGCATTGTTGTAGGTAGAATCTACAATGCATTTTATTATCAATCTAAACGAATTCTAAATCGAGATCCAACTAAAGAAGAATTTGCAGAATTTTTAGAGTTTATCAAAACCAAGAAATTAGATTTAGAAAATTTATGGTGATATCTTATTCCACTCAATCACTTTGATTAGAGGAGTACCTGGTAATTTTACACATGATCCAACAAGTGCTTTTTTTGCAGCTGCCAGATTAACATCTCCATTGACGTACATTTCCATAATACATTGTCCTTGTCTAACTCTTGCAGCTAAACTGACTGCTTTTCCCCATGATCTTCTCATTCCTTCTGAAACTCTATCTGCACCTGCAGTTGCAATCTGTTTATTTTCTCTAAGGAGATTATGCGGATAAATTCTAAGACGTGAATAATAACCTGATTCTCCAGTTGTTTTCTCTAGTGTTTTATTGGCAGCTAATCTTGCAGATTCAATTGCCATATGTCTAATCTGAATTTTTTCATTAATTAATAATTGAACACAATATTGGTAAGTGCCTCTTTTACCACCTTGAAATTTTGCAATTTTGATTTGTGGTTTACCTTTGATGTATTCTTTTCTGGTAAATACTTGACCTGTTGCTGTTCTGTAATTAGCACCATGCATGATATTTCAAGCCTGAATGCCCATATTTTAACGGTTAGACTTGTCTGCATTCACTATCTCCAATGCTTATATGGAAATCTGATATTTTTCTCTTCATTATGGAAGAAACTCCTCTAGTTATTGGCGAATTAGTTTCAAATCAAGGATGTATTTCTGATAAGAATATGATTCATGAACTTGATCTAAAAGGATTTGGTGAAATTGAAAAAGAGAAATTATTCTTAAAATCATTTGAAACACTCTATTTGCTATATACAAAAAGATTGATTCTAAAAAAGAACAAAAAACAAATTGATTTTGATTCTTTTATGAGTATATGTCAAAACACTGATTCTGAAATTCTTACTAAATTTTTGATATATCGTGATCTGCGTAATCGAGGATATGTTGTAAAAGATGGGTTTGGGTTTGGTTCTGATTTTAGGGTATATGAGAGAGGGCATTTTGGTGAAAAGGGTGCAAAATTCTTAATCTTTGGTCTTAATGAGGGACAACAAGAAAAGATGGGAACTTTACAAAAAAAGATTGAAGATATTACTCAAATGGGAAAAGAACCAATAATTGCTGTAATTGAACGTCGCGGCGAAGTGATTTATTACAAAATCAACAAGATGAATTTTTATGAGAACAAATCTAGATTGGAAGAATCATTTCAATTTTAATCTTGCATGATCCATTCTGGTGAATATTTTAAAAGACCTTTTTTATCTGCATCCATAAAATCATATACTTCAACATAATTTGTTTTATTCTTCCAAAGATCTTCAAAATCTGATATTTTTCTTTCCACTCTTGATTTATCATTCCATGATGTAAATACATCCACCGATTCAAAATCTCTTGATTGACTGACTATTGTCCCATTGGATGTTCCTGTAAATGCTACTACATCGTTTTGTTCATCCCTGAAAATTCCTATCCTTTCTGAGAATGAATCTGACACTTGATCTGAATTTGGAATTGCTATTTTTAGTTCTACTTGTCCATTATCTATGATGTTTTTTATGTTGTTTATTTTGGAATTTTTCATTGATTTTTTATTCAATGATTTATTGTATTTTTCAGAAAAAAGTCTTGTCAACAAGATTAATTCTGACGCTCTGAATTTATGCCCAGTGATCATTCTTAATTTTGCTTCTCCTTCAGCAAATTTGTCAAATCCCATTGCTATCGTAGATAGTGTATGAATTGATAAAAAATCCACACATCTGTTATATTCTATACAGTTACTCAAGCAAGGCAAGAAAAATTCTGAAACTATATCGTTGACATCTGAACGATATTCTTCTTTTAACTTTATTTCTCTTAGACCCAACAATGCCTAACTGTGATTTTATTATTTAAAGAAACACTTTAAGATTTCTTTTTAATTGAAACTTTCTCCCAAACTATTTAATCAAATTAGATTGGGCAGGACTTGTTTTGTTGAATGTTTTATTTTCCGTATACTGTTTGAAGAATAGAACTATTCCTAGCAACTTCTTGAGTAAACTGAACATTTATTGTAATTTTATTGCCAAAGTTAATGTTAACATTATCAAACAATGATTTGTATTTAGCAATATTTTCACCACTTTCATTTTCATACGTTCCTACTTGCACTAACAATTTGTTTTCTATTAAGAAATTGATTTTTTCATATCCTGGCGTTTCTTGAATCTTTAGTTTTTCTAAAATTTCTGAAATGGTCCATGGTTCGCCAATAGATGCATTAAGAATTTTTGACATTTCATCATCACTGAATGCTTTTAGAATTGATTGACTCATTGATGGGTCTGATATTGTAAATCTTTTTTCAATTTGGTCTTTTTTTGATTTGATACTGCATATATTGTCCAAGAATTTCTTTTCTAATCCCTCAGCTCCTGCCCCAAAAAATTCTCTTAATACATAATCCATTTTCTCAAATTCTTCCATAGCAGTAGTTATGGATATGCCAAATTTTTCAAATAATCTGTCTTGTATCTTTTGTATTGTAGTGTTGCCTAGATTCTTTACAATGATCTCCTTAAGAGTTGTTGCAAAGATCTGATCTACTCCTATCATGATTTCCTGAGGTAATACTTTCATATTATTATTTCGTGCTTCTGTCATCTTATTACCTCTGATAGATTACGAATGTGACTTGTATCATTTTTCACTGCTAACTCTAGCGCCCTTTCCATTTCATTTTCATGCGAATCTGCATTTCTTTGATTATTGTTTGTTATTTCACATTCCTGTATGATTGGCAATTGTTTGAAATTTATGTACTGTTCATAGGTCACCACACATGAATAATATTTGTCATCTTCTTTGAATCTATACTGAATTTCAAATGGCATAGGTAAGGTATCATTTGTAATGAGTATCTCTGTAACCATTTGTTTTATTTCGTGAATGTTAAATGGTTTGTTAATTACTGGTATCTTTAGTACTTTGAAAATATTTGCGTTTTGTGCATTGATATCTCCGGTCATTATTATTATTTTGGAATTTGGATATTTCTCCTTTATTTTCTCAACTGCATAATGTCCATCATACTTTGGCATATCTAAATCTGTAAAAATAACATCTGGTTTGTGTTGTTCATACAATTTTACTGCTTCTTTACCATTGTTACCTTTTGCAAGAACGTCTATTTTGTTTATTTTTAATAACTCTGAAAAAATATCTGCAATGTCTTGATCGTCATCTATTACTATACAATTAACCATTACGATATTGACTCCTCTTGATCATATAATTATCTCATGTTCATACTTTATATGATTTTCTTATATCTGAGTTCCCAATTTTGGGAATTTTTGACAATGTAATTCATTGTATTGACACACATTTTGATAAATGCTGCAGGTTTGTAATCCTGCTATTGAATACAATATTATGCAAAAGCATACCTAGTCAATCTGAAACTTTGTTTGTGATGAAAAAGATAACCCAGTGTACAACATGCATGTCAAATGAAATTCTATGCCTGTTTCATTCTAAAATGGTAAAAACAAGTATGCTCAACGATGTTCAAAAATGGCTAAAAGATAGCGAAGAGTACTGAATTCTTCAATCCATTTCGTCTCATGGATCCCATATGTGATAAAGAACTGATACGTTTGTACGAGTGTCGTTTTTATCAAATCATTTTAAAGCATTAATTCTAACACACAATATGAGACCAATCTGGACATTTACCATATTATTATTTTTAGGACTTTTAGGTACTCATGAATCATTTGCTGATGAAACAAAAACTCTCTTTGTCAGTCCAAATTTAGTTGATTGTGTTGGGGTTAGTCCACAAAAATGTATGCAAGTTAGAGAAAATCAATACTCTGAATGGATAAATTTCTATGGCAGTATTGATGGGCTTTCATTTGCACAGGGAACATCCTATCAAATCTCTGTTAAAATTACAGATATTGTAAATCCTCCAACAGATACCTCAAGTAAAAAATATGAACTAATCGGAATTATAAAACAAGAATCAACAACAAAACATTTTCCATACAAAAACATGTGTGCACCTGGATTTGTCCCACTAGGTGAAATCTGCGTTCTCAATGACCGATGTGGTGTTGGAGCTTATCCAGGAAAAGTATGTGTAATGGATGGCGTAACACAACCATACCTTAGACCGCTACAACAAGGAAATGCAGGAATTTCTGCCAGTAATGTAATTTGTGCAGAAGGCTTGCTACAGATATTCAATTCTAATGATGCAGCACCAGCATGTGTCAAACCACAATCCATCTCAACACTAAAAGAGAGAGGATGGCAAACATTCATGCCCGTTTTTGCATGTACTCTTGAATATGCACCAATCTGTGGTGTGGATGGAATAACATATGGAAACAGTTGTATGATCAAATATGCACATATCCCATCAAGTCATCAAGGTGAATGCTCAGACATTACAAAACCTACAGACGGAATATTTGAAAAGACTCTAGAATATACTTTACACCCCGTAACGATTGATGAAAACAAGGGATACTTTGTTACTGAGATTGCAAATAACATCTACTGGTTAGTTGGTGGCGGTTATCAGACAATGTTTGTAACTACAGGACAAGGGGTTATAGCAGTTGATGCTCCGCAAGCAATTGGAGAAAAATATCTTGATGCAATCAAAGAAGTTACATCAGAACCTATTACTCATATGATTTACTCTCATAGTCATACAGATCATACTGGTAACGCAGGCAAGATATTTTCCTCAGATGTTACATACATTTCGCACAAACAGACGGCAGATGTACTAAAACAAGAAAATAATCCTGACAAACCAATACCTTCTATAACATTTGATGATGCAATGTATTCTTTGACTGTAGGTGATCAAACTCTGGAATTACATCATCTTGGAAACTTTCATTCTAATGGTGATATTTTGATTTTGGCACCTCAACAAAAAGTAGCAATGATAGTTGATTTGATACGTCCAGAGCAATCTCCATACAAGGCATTTGGTGTAACTCCTAACATTGATTTGTATTTAGACACTCATGATACTTTACAAAATTATGATTTTGATGTGCTCATTACTGGTCATACAAACATGCTTGCAAACAAAGATCATATCTCTACAAACAAAGAATTTACTCAGAGTGTTATGGATAACGCACAAGAAGCACTAGATTCAGATGACTCTACTCCGTTAGATACTTGTATCACAAATACAATTACTCAATGGACAGGAAAACTTGGAAATCTAGATGCATTTATGGCTGATCATTGTACTGCAATGATAGAATACTTGAAATTTAAATAATTCAATGTGGGCAGAATAGCTCAATAGGTATTGGCATTGCAATAATAGTTGTTGGAGTCTATTTGGTTAATATGGTACAGAACCCACTAATAGAACAAGAGATTTCAAAGTTGAATTAATTCTTGAAATTTGGAGGAAAAGAAAATAAAAAATTAGTTGCTTCCGATAAGAAACACAACCTGTACTGATGTTGTGATATCTTGTTCGGAAGAAAACACTGGAGTTGATGACATTATCTTTGATTCTGCCATTGCAAAGTCTCCACTAAACACTGGTTGTGGGTATGGCATTCCAAATTCTGAAAGTGAAATACTCTTTACTCCAATTACCGTGTGGTCAAGTGGAACTAGTGCCTTTGTTGCCTTTGACTCTGCATTTGTTATGGCTTGTTCTAACAAATCATCTTTGAGATCCATTTGTTTTTGTGGGGATAGGGAATAATACACAGAATCGACTCTGTTTACTCCTGCATCTACACCATTGTCTATGATGTCTGCTGCAAGATTGAGTTTTTCTGTTTCTACTGAGAGAATATTTGATACGTTGTATCCTACAAGTTCTCTTGTCTGAATTCCCAAAAACTCATCGCTGATGTATTCGTAGACAGGATAAATATTCAAAGAAGATGTGCTAATCTCTGATTCTGTAATTCCAACGGATTTTAGTGCTGAAATTACATTCTTCATCATCTTGGAATTTTCCTCTAGTGCTTGTTTTGCAGTAGGTTTCTGAATTTCTATGCCAAAATTGACAGTTAAAAGATCAGGATCTACTGATGCTGTTGCCATACCTGTAACTGACAGGGTCTTTTCCAACGAGAGAATTGATGCTGGTTGTGCATTTGCTTCAGGATACAATGCTCCAAAGGAAACAGACACTGCAAGTACTGCAAGCATGGCAATAACTAGCTGTTTTGATTTCTTCATGGTCTTAGATAATAATATTTTGAAGATAAGGTTTGATTAAATTTCAATTTAACGAGAAATCTTAATAATACAAGTTGAAAGAATTATGTTTCAATGAGTTCTGATGACATTCCAGATTTATCGGACAGAGTAGATATTTTATCTACTGAAGATGAAAAATTAAAAACAATTGGAGAAATACTGTCATCTGATTCAAGTAGAAATATTCTCAAGATTTTGTTTAACGAATCACTTACTGCAAATCAAATAGCTCAGAAAACAGAAATGTCTTTACCCTTAGTAATTCACCATTTAAAAAAAATGCAATCGGCTCAAGTTGTAAAGATCGCAAATGTTGGAAAAAACTCAAAGTCACATGACATGAAATATTACACAATTGACAAATTTGCAATTGTAATTCTTCCTACTGCCATGACCCAACCTGCAAAGAAAAGCAAATCATTGTTTAATTCCTTTACAAGAATTCATAGGCTTGCAACACTTGGTGGTGTTTCAATTGCGGCATGGTTTTCATCACAATTTCTTCAAAATCAGACTAGTGTTCCAGAGACAGCACAGTCCAAGGCTTCATCAATGGTATCTGAATCATCAGAGTCTATGATGATGCGTTCAATCCCAGAATCATCAGAGAATATGCAAGATGTATTGTCATCGAGTTCATCTGATCCACAAATTGGAATTTTATTGTCTGTGGTTGCAGTTCTTTCAGTCATAGTTTCAGGACTAATAATTGAGTTGATAATCAAACAAAAATTAAACAATGCAAAGTATAACTATTAGATGCAAGAAAATGAAAATTATAATTCCAAATTGATTTCAAACCAAATGGAGTTGGTACTAAATTACGTAAAAATTATGCTACGTTTGAAACTAGAGATCTGTAATTTGTAATACCTGTTCTGCATAAAGAATGAATTTGTTCTTCTGATTCAAAGTGACATTTGTTACAACTGAATTTTATCGGGTTGTTACAAATTGAGCATTTTTTACTCTCTTCTAGGTCGATTCCACATCTTCTACAACTATCAATTCGCATGCTAATACTACGTATCTTTTGATCATATACCTTGGTCAGCTAATCAGCTTACTTGTAATCTATTTCTTTTACCATATTCTATCTGTAACTAGTACTAATTATAATCATGAAATCACAACAAATCTCAAACTGGGATAAAATGGTACATGCTCCATTCAAAAAGGTCGTAAAATTTGACCTCATCTGCATGGGAATAGGTGTAGTAATGGGAATTGGTGCTGGTGCCTACCTTGTTGCTAGTGGAATTTTAGGCTAGCAACAAACTTTATTTTTTATATGGTTTGCAGAACTGGTAACATGCAATTTCAAACTGTAGACGCTTCATACACATCAAAAGAAGGCTGCAGATTAGTTTGGAAAGGAATAGATGATGATGATACAGATATAGTAATTCTAAATAAAACTGAATTAGAAAATTTAGTTGAGATTTTACAAAAAAACTCTACTGGTGAAGTTGAACTTGAAGATCAATCAAGTTTCATCAGAGTTAATTCAGATGTCACTCAATTCACACTAACAAATCATAGGTTACTTGAGGTAAAAACAACTGTTCTTCAAGAACAGATTTTAGAATTTGCTAAAATTCCTCATGAACCGCAATATGTTTACATTGGAACTAAAGAGTTTTACCCTTCAGTTTGGATTCATGATGATGAAAAAATATCAAAAGAATCTACTGAAAAAACTCACAAACAATCATTAATTGAAGCAATCCTATTTTCTGAACCAGAAAATCTCAGACAAGATCTTTCTCCTACCGACTTGTTTAGAGTATTTGCTACTAGGCGTTCTACTAGAAAATTTGAAAAAACTAAAGTTGAGGATTGGAAAGTTGACAAGATCTTATCTGCCGCAGATGTTGCCCCAACTGCTGGAAACTTTCAAGGTTTTCAAGTATTTTTAATTAAAAATAAAAAAACAAAAGAAGCACTTGTAGAAGCTGCCAACAAGCAACCTTATGTTGACGCTCCTGTAGTTTTGGTCTTTTGCACTGATCCTTCTAGAGTTAAACTAAAGTTTCCCCCAAAAATCTTGGAAAAATTCTCATTACAAGACGCAACAATTGCAGCATCTTTTTCATTATTGGCAGCGTCAGGTGTTGGACTCAGTACAATTTGGATTGGGATGTTTGATGAGGATAAGGTAAAAGCCATTTTAGGCACAGATTTGCAGCCTTCATCAATTCTTTGTATTGGATATCCTGACAAGAAAAAGCCTCCAAAATCTAGAAGGAAACTCAAAGAACTAATCAAAGTAATTGAATAGATCTGTAATCATTTTTATCCAGTATTGAGGACTATTATCAATGACTGATCTCATAGATGAAACTGCAGATTATGTTTTAGAGCTTGCAAGCTCTCAAAGATTAAGTATTCTTATTGGTCTACTCAATGAAGATCTTACTCCTACAGAATTTGCAAAAGAAATTGATGCTACAAAACAAGAAGTTCATCGTAACTTTCTACGATTGGAAAAAACTGGATTGATAAAAAAGAAAGTGAGTGGCAAGTATTCTCTTACTACATTTGGACAGACAGTTTGTACTCAGGTCCCATCACTTGTATTTTTGACACAGAATAGAAAATACTTTGAAGAACATACTTTTGGTGGAATTCCTCATAAATTTCAAATGCGATGTGGACAATTAGCAAATTCTCAGTATGTTAAAGGTGTATCAAAGGTTTTAGAACAATGGAAAGAAATCTACAAAAATTCTGATGATTACATCTATGAAATCCTATCTGATGTTCCACTTGATTTGATAGAACCACTTGTGAAAAAAATCAAACAAGGTGTGAAATTCAACTATGTCTTTTCAGAATCAGCTGTAGTTCCAAAGGGTAGAAAAGCACTATTGAAAAAATTAGGATTTGATAAATTAATCGAAAAAGGTTTGATAGAGCGAAAGATGGAAAAAAATGTCCAAACAGTTGTTGTACTTAATGAAAAAGAAGCATGTCTGATGTTTCCTTCACTTGATGGTGA
Source organism: Candidatus Nitrosopumilus sp. (assembly GCF_040878665.1). Taxonomy (GTDB): domain Archaea; phylum Thermoproteota; class Nitrososphaeria; order Nitrososphaerales; family Nitrosopumilaceae; genus Nitrosopumilus. The sequence goes on from NZ_JBBDLU010000006.1 coordinate 259,520, forward strand.
ATCTGACATCAGTGAGATGTTTTATTCAAATGATCCAATGTTTCATGAATGGTGTCTTGATTATTTCAGATACTGTTGGTATGGTTCTGATGTTTTCAGAGAAAGTAAACTAAAAGAATAATTTCAAACCATCTGTAATTTAATGCCTGCTGTCTTTGGATTCTAAATTGGTCTGTGCCTAAAAATCCTGATTTTTACTGATGAATCATCAGTGTTCACTAAATACAAAAAACCAATTATTTTTCCATGGTGGGTATATGGTTTACAATTTTAACCATTGCATTTTCTATTATTTTTATCCCCATGGCATATGCCCAGACAAATAATCAGATAACTCTTTCAGGGGATCTTGCAAATAATCCTACAGCTCAGGATATTTTAGACAAAATTGAGAAAAGTAAAAGATGGATTAAACAAATACAAGAAAGAAATTTTGAAGCATCAGAAAAACAACGAGATCTAGAAGAGAAAAGAGCAGAAGTCTTACAATATCTACAAGATGACTTGGAAAAATGGGATGAGGTGTGGAGCTATTACACATTTGATAAAATGTTAGAGCGTGCACTTGTAAATCATCCTGCAAATTCAACTGATACAATTTATGATCATCCCTTGAAATTTACCGCATCCAAAATTAATGCAGGCCGTGCTGCTCTGGCCTTGGCAGTTGAAAATGGTAGCGGATCTGAAGAGGCAAGAAATGCTTTTGTCAATGCCGCAAAGATAACCCGTGCTGAGATGATATCTGCCAACGCATTGTATAATGTTCTTAGTGGTAACGCATACTATAACCAACAAACTCTCTTCGAGTCGGATGGCCAGTTTGAGTCTCTTTCAGGTGAATCATTACGAAAATACTATCAAGACTATAGGACAAATCCAGAATATCTCAAAGCAAACCCATTTGACAAAATCTCATGGGAAGAACTTGGAAAGAATAATCCAAACACTGAATGTCGTGATGGGTATGTACTAGTTTACAGAACCACTTCTGATGATTATGTTTGCACTACCGAATACACTGCTGAAATGTGGATACGCCATAATATGGGTCGTATAGTTGATGAGGGTTCCTCACAAGTACAGGCAGTTGACATTGAAAAGCTAGAGCATGACCGAATTGCAGAAAAAGTCAATACTCTAAACTCCAAAGTTTATTCCATACAGGAGTATTATGAGAAAAAAATCTCTGAGACTGTGTTGAAATATGATTCGTTATTTGTTGATATTCAAAACGAAAAAATAAAACAAGAAAAAGCAGTACTTGAGAGACTCAATAGTGGTGACATCTCAAATGATATGGCAAGTGAAGAAATAATTTTTGTTCGAGAAAACTATGTAGTTTTAAAAGAAAACATTGAAACTGAAAAATCTCAAATCTTGGAATTGTTTGAGGCCCAGCAGAGTTCTGATATTGAAAGCTTTGTGCAAAACTATGAACATGACTTTGGAATAGAGTTTGTATGGAATTCTGATACAAATGCATTTGTGATATCTTAGCATACTTTATCAGGGAATATTATTTTAATTTCAAGTACGGTGGAAAAATGAAAATAACCCTACATGATGATCATCTGAGGATCAATCTTAATGCTTTGGAAATGATTGGTTCTGCAAAAACATCTTTTTTCATTCCATACGAGAGTATAGTGTCAGCATTTTCCGAATCTCCTCATGGTGTTGCAGGATTCAAACTAGCAGGAACAAACTTTCCTAAACTAATTGAGCTTGGTACATTTCTTAGTGGTACGCAAAAACAATTCTGTTATATCAAACGAAGAAAAAACAACTTTCTTGTTTTTGTACTAAAGGCTAATTTTTACTCTAAAATAATCTTGGAATTGCAAGACAGTGAAGATTTGGCAAAGAAGATCAATGAAAAGATGGGAGTGCCAAAATGAATCTGAAATTACACTGCTTGAAGGACATATTATTTTCCATTGATTGCAATTGTAGAAACAATAACTGTGACATGAGTCATTATTGCAAGGAGGAGAAAATAAAATCTAAATTATGGGGTCTCATTAGAAATGTCATTTATGGTGGCATACATACAAAACTCATTTTCATCAATCTTGACAGATATGTCATCTATTGTAGAATAGTATTTCTTATTGTATTCAGCATCCAAGTCTCGTGTAGTCAACAATCCATGATATATCAGGTATGAAATATTTTCAGACAATGAAAGACTGCCGATTTTTACCCTTGCTGCAATCTCCCACAGTGTAAGGGGGTAATCAAATGCAACATCCAAGATGTGTTTTTTGAGAGGATCATCATATGCATCTAAAATTGTATTTTTGAGTGTCTCATCTTTTATTTCTATTTTATGTTTTGGTTGGGATTCTAAATGGCAAATTTTGTCTAATGTTTTTTTGATTGTGGATACCCCGTTGTCTCCTAGAATTTTTTTTGTGACACACTCAAATTTTTTAAATTCTTTCAGTGATGATGAAAGTGTTATTTGATATTGCTCAAACAGATCATATTTTATTTTAGTAATGTCATCATCGTCTACAAAATTTCTAAAGGTTTTCTCAAAAGGTGTGGCAAGGAGAGTTTCCATTGCAGTCATGGATAAACTATCTCTCCTAATTTTGGTTTTGGTAAACGTGACAAGTTCACCTGAAGTCTTATCTGACTGACTTTAGTTGACATGCTAAATTCTGCCTTTGAAATTATTTTGTCAAACACTCTTACACGTTTTTCTGATTTTGTATATCCCACTGGCAAGATGAATCCGTCTTCTAACAGTTCATTGAACTTGCGGTATGCCGAAGACAATGACACTCCACACTTTAGCAACAACTCATCTTTTGCAATTGGTTTGTCAATATGCAATAGAATTTTACGCTTTACTGGATCACTGTAAATATCTATGATCTTTTCTGCTAGGCTGTGCTCATAAAGCTCAATCCACAAAGTATAGTCATGATCCTTGCTTATCGTTAGCGCTGATTTTACTGCATGTCTTGGAAGTTTGTTTTCACATGCAAGCATTGTTCTTTGACCTGGTTCCAGGTAGTTGTTTGCATTTCGAATTGTATCCATGCATAAAAGCTGGGAAAACGAGTTTGGCATTGTACCATAATATAGGTCAAAATCTTACTTAAGATATTCTACTTTTTGTCATTTTTTAAAAAAAAATTATTCCTTATATAGTAGCAAAAATTTATGCGCAAAAAAGGGGATTATCCCCTTCCGACTGCAGCATATTTGCCTTTTCTGCCACGAAGGAAGAACATTGTGGCAATTCCTCCAAATATTCCTGCAGACAAGATGGATGCTCCAACTATTCCATCTGCTGCAAATATGGGAGTACCTGAGCCTGTGGCGTCTTTTTGTGTTGCAATTGCTACTTTGGTTTTAGAGTCCTCCATCCCTTGATACAGTCCCTTTTCAGCAATATCATACTGTGCAAAAGCTGGCTGTAACATAACAACCATCAACACAAACGATATTCCTACAAACAAAACAGATTGTTTTTGCATGAGATTCTAATTGCACTGATATAATAAAAAGTGCAAATCATTTTCTCAATAAAAATAATTTCTTGTTGTTGTTTTATGTGATTGCAAGTATAATGATTTATGAACAAAACACATATCATATTTTTAATATTGCTAATATCTACTTCATCCATACATACAGTATATGCAGCACAATTAGATGCTACAATTGCCAAAGATTCGCAGGAATTTGTTCCCTCATTTCAGTTTATGCGAGTAGTTACAATTAATCATGATGGTGATTCAGAATTGTATAGATTGATGGGAAATAACGTAAAAATTTCTTTTGATATTGATAAAACAAATGCACCTTCTTTAATTTCGCAAATAAACTCAGATCTGAAAGAAAAATCATTTGCAAAGATAACTGACATTTCCGGAACCTACTCTGCAATTGTCTCTGTGCAGGAAAAATCAATTGGAATAGAATACAAAATAACTCTAAACCCCACAATTCAGAACCACTATGTGGGAGATTCTGACACTTTGGATTCACAATGGAGAGGATTTGCCATTAAAGAAAAGATTCCTGTAAATACAATTTATGGAGAATATGATATCAACTCTCCAAGCAGCGCTCTTGCAGTTTCTAGTATGAACGTACTAGATTACTTGTCTGGTAGTGATGCATTAGCAATACTTGAAACTCCTCTTATTGATGCAAATGGAATATCTGAATTTCCTCTATCAAAATGGGAGTCTATGTTTGATCCTACTGCAAAGATGAGTGAGACTGTGAATTTCGGCTTTTCAGGTAATGTAATCACAAATTATTCCATGGGAATATGCACCGTTTATCTTGGATTGTGTGAAGACAAGCGGGTATATCAAGAATTCAGTATTGATGGAGAGAAATATTCTATTCGTTTAATGGAGTCTCAAGATGATGCAACAATTATCATTGAAGGATATGTCAACGAGTCTCAGATTGGAAAAGTAGAGATATTTACAATTCAGGATAGTGCACCAATAATAGTGAAGGAAAGTGACATGCAGGTAATTACGATGTACGGTATGGCGGGAATTGGAGTTGGTGCAGCTGCTGTATTTTTTGTGATTAGTGACAGAAAAATAAAAAGAACTAGTTCAGTGCAGACAGGAATTGATCCTATACATTTGGAATCAGTACCAATATCGAGTTCTGCCGGAGGATATCAGACAAACAGAGGCACTTCACAATTAAAACAGTGATGTACATCTAGAAAAAGGGAATCTTAGGAAAATTTCTCAATACGAACAATACCAATATCGCTAACATGTGTCACTATAGCATAATTAGAAAATAGTGTTCTTGCAATCTCTTCAAGTATGTCAAGCATTTTTGCTTCTTGTAATATTATTTCAATTTTGATGTTTTTTTCGTTTTGTAGTCCTTGTCCTCTAATACCTTTTGTACCGTCTCCTTTTACCTCATAAAACGTATATCCTGAAACGTCATGCTTGTGAAGAATGTCAATAACATTTTTTTGTGCAAGAATCTCACAAATGATCGTCAGTAATTTTGCATCATATAGTTTCATTTCAAGTATCACCAAGATAATTTAGATTCATTAATTCAATGTTATGAAAGGTAGTTGCCAATATCAACATTACTGGAAGCAGCACCATTATGATGTAAGGAAATGTTATTCCTAATGCAGATGTAATGTATAGACTTGGTTTTGCCTGCGGAATTGTATGTCTTAGAACTGCTGGTGCTGCAATAAAAGATGCACTTGCAAACAACAGTCCATACATCACCGCACCACCTATGCTTAATCCAAGATATGTGGCAATCAAAACTCCGATGATTCCATTTATTGTAGGAATTGCCAGTGCAAACCCTATGAGAAATACTCCGCCTTTTTTTATGTCATCTAGCCTGTGGCCTGCAATTATTCCCATCTCAATTAAGAAAATCACTATTGCTCCGATGAAGAGATCCTCAAATACAATTTTTATCGGTGCAAATCCATCAGTGCCTATTGCATATCCTATGACTATACTTCCAAGCAATATGACAATTGCCTTTCCTGTGATTGACTCTCGCAGCACCTGAAGTAATTTTGTCTTTTGTTCTGTGTCTATGACAAGATCATCCGCATTGTTGCTTTTTACAAATGTCTGTTTTTTAGCCTGTGTTTGCTTTGATACTGCCATGTTTGTCAAAAATATCGCAAGGATAAACGCGATTGGCTCAAGCACTGCAAGTATTGCAGTAATATATCCCTCAGATGTAATTCCTTGATTTTTGAGAAATGATAGCCCTACAGAAAAAGTTACGGCCCCAACTGCACCATATGTTGATGCCAATGCATACGAGTCAAACAGGTTGAATTTTCCGAGTCTTCGTAAGATTTGATAGTGGTAAAGCGTCATAAGTATGGATAAGCCAACTGCAACTACTAGTGGTACAAGCATGCTTTCAAATCCTGTCTTTCTCATTTCCAATCCTCCATGCAACCCAATTGCAGCCAGAAGATAGATCGGCAGAAACTCCGAAATTGCATCAGGGATTTTCAAATCAGACTTTATTCTTGCTGCAACAATTCCAAAAAGAAAGAACAGCACCACAGGTGTAAGTATGTTTGCTTGAACTAGTTCTAAAATATCCATTATATCATCTCAAGGGTAACAACACCATCTGATTCTAGGGGTGTTAAAACTATTTGTCACAAGAAGGTTTTTGGAATTATTTAATCTGAACATATCATTACTCATAGACGGGTGAATGGTTTTGACGTGATTGTGTATTTTTAGAATTTGATTTGTAACGATTCATTTTTTTCAAGTCTTTGATCGATTTTCTGTCGACTTCTTTCTTTTTTGGAGCATCTTGTTTTGTATTTGCGTGAAATTCAGATGAATTGTCGTTGATGTAGATATAGTGCTCACTATGTGGAGGTATGATCCTCACCGTATGTTTTTTCTTTTTTGCGTTCATTTTATATCAAAATCAGATTATTGGTTTAAATTGATCAAAAAATTACATTACTCGTAAAATTTAGAATGTGTTGTTTAAGGAGAATGGTTTGTTAACACATCAATGCGTATTTTTACTTAGATTTAAGTGTAAATGCTCTTACATGGAAAATTTATTTAAATCATGATTTATTTTTTTATGTTGATTTAATGTTTTAGATTTATAATTTGGGTTTGCTGGGTTGATTGGAGATTAATAGTTGGTAATTACAGAAAATATGTCTGAAATTTTATCAGATATGAGAAAAAATGATCCAATCTCACAATGAATTAGATATGTGGGCATGTAGTTGAGTCCATCATAGATTCCAGTCGATAGAACTAATTTTCTTAAAATTATTAACAACAGTTCAATATTCTCAGAGAACTAAATCGTTCTGTGTTGTTTTATCATGCGTAAAAAACCGGAGTGTTGAAATAACAAAACGTGCTCCCATCGGGTTTTGTCAGATCAGTTCAACACTCCCCATTTTTGTTTATAAATAAAAACTCTGTTTGTTTCAAGTTTATGATTTAATCACTTTAGACTTCAAATATTTTATTAAAAATACATGAAATGATGTTTTGCATCTATTTTTCACTAGTAAATTCTTTCAAATTGTACAACTAGCCTGAATTCGTTTGAATTTTCATCTGCAAATAAAATATGGTTTATTCCAAACGGCGCAGTTCCAACTCCATACTTTTCCTCAAATTTTGAATCAAGATAGTCTTGATAGAGAATTTGATCTTTAACTGAAACTTCCTCCGGAACATGATCATCAGACAAAAATTGCTTTTTTATCAAGACTTCTCCGATAATTGGAATGTTAGCAAAATCTTTTTCTTCAATTTTTACAAACAAATCAGTAGGATCTTTTGGATCCATCACATACACATACAAAAACAGGTCATCTGCAGGAGGGTGTCGAAAATTATAATCAATATGATACACATTGCCCTGAAATTCTAAAGAATAGTATGAAGAATTTGCAATACCCGTTTGCTCTTCAGATGTTTTTATTCTGAACTCTTTAAACAATCTTCGTTCTTCTTCTGAAATATTAGAATATCCTTTGTTTGGAAATGAATCATACCTTCCAACATCATTTATTGCAGACAGCAAACTCGGAAATTGTTTTAGATCATTTTCGCTTACCAAAAGTGTTTTTGCGAATTTTGAATTTCTTGATTTTTCTTTAAATGAAAGTGAATCATAATCAAAGTCATTTTCCAAAGATGCGATAAGCACATGGTCTAATGGTGGTGGTGGAAAAACAGAACCTGTAGATGCATTTTCATATGTGTTATCTAAAAGCAAAAAATAAGAAAGCAGGCCAACTGAAATTATTCCAATTATCAAAACTCCAGTAATGATTAGGTTTCTAGTTTTCATTTTACTTCACCGTACTTGAAACCAAAAACAAGTCATCATAGCTACTCTCTGGGAAATAGTTTGAAACTATGGATGTTTTTATGGAATTCAGATCTGGTCCTGTAATGACAAACGTAAATCCATCGAGAATAAATTCAACGTTATAATCACGAAATCTTTCTGGTAGACTGTTGTTTTTATCCATTGCACTGCCTCCAATTCTAATTATTGTGTCATCAATCTGCCAAAACTCTGAATTTGGTTTTGTAACATCCAAAAAAGACTTCTGATCTTGTGCAGATACGTTTCTTACCTCAAAGGAGATATTTTGGTGGGACGGTGCTCCAAAGTCAGTATATCTTGCATTCACCTTGTTATGATCAGGATAGATTTCTGCCAAGACAAGCCCTGCAAAGTCCACAGGAATCATTGGATGATGAGGGTTTGTTTTCTTGTACGAGTCAATTAGCATTTGAGAGCCCTGACGAATTTCTTGCATAGACATGATACGTCCAACTCCAATGACGCCATTTTCCTGCATGGTCCAGACAGGTGGCTCTACATACAGAGAGCCGTTCTCATCAATGGACAAATCAAGATATGGCAAACCCAAAGGAGAATCATTCATCACAGGGTATGGATACATCATTGCGCCATCAATCAGTCTATACATACTTCCCCAGCAAGGATCCTCCATTCTTTGACGACTGTCATCTGGCCAGTATTTTATCTGGCAATGAACACCTACTGATAATACACTATACGCTCTGAATGCAGAGACGTCATCTACTGTACCGCCCAATGCTTCTGGAAGACGAATCAAAATGAATTTCTGAAAGACATCCCTATTTTCAGTATCTTCTGGGTTTGGATAGTAGAAAAATTCCATAGTGTTTGGTTTTATTGATTTTATTTGGGACAAATCAACATCAGATTCGGAATTAAAAGGGACAGGATAAACGGTTCTATCAAGGGAACCACTGTTAGAATTTTCACGTACCGTGAATGTCTTTTCTAGGTAATGAGATCCTATAGTTATTCGAAATAGATACCGTCCAACATCATCAATAACAATTGGAACTTGTTCAGTTGAAATCAAATAATAATATCCGCCAGATTCTACAGCAAGGCATTGGATCTCAGAACTTGCTTCCCATATGGAAGAACCAGTGTGTACATCAAGGATTCTAGCATCAATGCTTTCACTGGAATTAGCACATTTGCTATCATTGTTTATTTTGATAGAAATTTCCAAAGGAGTCGATGGGCGAAGTGAATTATCTATTCCAAGAATTTCATATGCAGTTTCTTTGACAGGAATTATTTCAATCAGACATACATCGTCATTTCTTACTCCCCCCTTTTCGGAACAAAGCCTGTCCATGTTCATATAGTCAATTGAAAAAAATACAAGCAGTGATGTAACAGCAATTACAGAAATTATCCAAAGTCTAGTTTTCATTGTAACTCCTCAAAGTTGCACAAGCATCCAGAGTATTTTTCATCGCATTGGTATGGTATTTTGTTGTCAATGTGGAAATAATATACATCAAACTGATTTACAGTTCCTTCTAGTGTGAGTTGTGTACCGTTTAGTGCAGTAACAATAGTGCACATGGCAATGTTTGGTGGGTTGCTCTCCTCAACTCCGCCTGTTCTAATATCCATACATGTTTCCTCAATCACAATGTCCCTGCTATGAATCACTTCATTGAATTTTTTGTTGATGGCAAAAGCGCCAGTCTTTTCCCAGTCCTCAAATGATGGATTTATCTGCATTTCAGTCCATTCCTTTGGTACTGTGGAGATAAAACCACATGACTGGCTGCTTCCCCTAGAACCTGAATTCTCCAACCTGTTTACTCGCTCAAAAGTTATGACATTGGCATCTTGATTGATTGCACACAATTTTTCACTGTTAACAGAAATGCTAAAGCCCAAAACATGAGATGGATCACGGATTGTTCCCTGCATGTATCTTACCTTGGTCACGTTTTCGCGCAATACTTTGTCAGGTTCTGGATTTGTCATCATCTCGCTTACAAATGCACCACAAAACGCAATGTCATCACTTTCAAACTTGTGGTTGTATTTTCCAATCACAAACTTTTCTGGGCCTCCAGCCATGTTGATGCTGCTTAGGTATTTTTGCACGATGCCTTCGACAAATTTCTGCTCTTCAGAGTCAAAATATGACAAAGTGTTGATATTTTTTTCTGCAATCTTTGTTTCAAGTGAGCATATACACGAGCCCATGTTTGGCCGGCAAGGCATCGGGTTTTCTTCAGTAATCTCGTTTCGACTCAGAGTGTCCTTGTGGACACTGCTCCAATACCAGTAATCATTGCCGTCTTTTGCCATGACATATCCGCAATAGTCAGTTGTTGGAGGGTAAGATGCACGGGATATTCCTTGAATGAACACCAGATCATCAAGGGAATATGATATGTCTTTTTCATTCAGTTTGCTTGCAAAGTCATCAAAGGATGTCTGATATCCTATTTTCTCATAATTAATCAGACCATACTTGTTGTGTGGCAAACTCATCTCAAGAAAATTCAGATTGTCATGAAGTAATAATGAGACAAGCATTAATGAACCAAGAACTGCAAGAACAATCCCAATTATCAAGAATCTGGTTTTCATTTTCTAATTCTCTGTTTTCTCCAAACAATGAAAACAATTCCAACCATAGCTCCAACCACTAGCACTAGAATCAATGTTAAAGCAGGATTACATTTAAAAAATAATAAAACATCATTGTCAAAAGAATCATCAGGAGATGCCCTCAAACCAATACTGCAACCAATTTCAATTATTTCACTAGGTGCATCACGAAAGTCAGCATAGTTTACATCAATATTTTTTTCTATTTTTGATATGTCAAGAATTGCAACATAGTCTGGCTTTTCAGTGCTGATTGGATGTGGCTTTACATCAATTAGAGTGATTGTATATGGTGTCATGTATGTAAGAGGGTAACCAATTTCAAATCCTCCTCCAATTTTATGAGTTTGATTGCTAGTGTGAATCATGGCTACAACTTTTCCTTCCCAAATACATGTCACATCCAAAGGGCATCTTGAATCCTCTATATCATAAAAATACAGATTCAAATTTTCATAGAGAACAGTTTCACCAAATTTTATTTCAATTTCTTCTGCAAAGGATTCAGTTATGGGTATAATCATTACACATGCAATAACTATCAATAATCTAGTTTTCATTTTCTATTACCACTCAACAAATGCTAAATCCAATTGAGTATAGATGTTCACCATATTGAATTAATCTGAATCTATCTGAATTCAGACGGTCTTGTGATTTTTGCTCAAACCATTCTCGATACTGGTTCTGTTGATCTTCTGGTAATCCCTTGCGTGCAGATATTGATTCTTTTATTGTCCCAATATTTTCAATAGCATCTTTTATTTTTGGAACTGATTTCATGTCCTCCTCATTCAATATGATGAATTTTTCATCGTCTGTGATAGAATCTTGTGGATAAACTCCCATTCTTTTTGGGTTATGCTCATCAGATGTCCAAAAATGAACACCATCTATAGAATATACTCTCTCATTGTAAACTATTAGTGGCGCAATAAAGTGATTCGTGAATCCCTGTTTTGCAGGATCGGCGAATCTTTCCTCATAGTCACTGTCTATTTGTATAAAATAGTCACCTTTAGAATCCTCATATTTTTTTATTGCCTTGTCCATTAAAAAAAACTCATATTCTACAAAAGTTACAATATCCAAATAAGCCGATGAATGTTTGTTGTATGGGAATTCAATTGAATGCACAGCAGAGATTAGTTCTTGTATGTTTGGAATTTCTTTTAGATCATCAGATGTAATTTGCAATATGTTAGTGTCATTCAATCCGTTCTCATCATTTTTGTATCTTTGAATGTCTTGTTCAGTTGGAAGATCTAATGTTAGTGAGGCACACATATTTTCTGGGTATAGTGATATGTATCCGTCCTCTATTCGGACAATGTTTTGTTTTATCAAATCAGGGTTGACAGCTATTTCATTCAGACTTTTAGTTTCAGCCCAACCTCGTTCTATCAAATGTTGTTTGGTTACAGGTTTCACACATGTAGGTGAGCCGTCATATTTTGTAACTAAAATTAAAGATTCTTTGCACATGATGTCATCAATAAGAATTCCAGATTCAAATTGTTTTAAAGGAGATATACTCCACGGAACAGGATAAACTGTGGAGTCAAGATTTCCGCCTCCATGATTTTGCATAACTACAAACTCTCTTTGAATACTTCCATCATCAATTTGCACCTTGATGAAATAATTTCCAGACTCGTTAATGATTATGTGGTTATCCTCATTGTAACCAATTTTGACTTGGGCTGTAACTAAAGAGTGATTGTAATTTGGATCACACAAAGCAAAAGACGCTTCACTCCATACAATATTTCCATCCTCATCAGTTATTTCTGCATTGTAGGAATTACAAAACTCATAGGATGTCTTTTCTAAAATAAATTGAATTGACTCACCAATTTTGTTTGCATATGAAAAATCAATGAATCTATAGTTTTCATATTGGTTTTCATCAATTACCAAGACATCAAATCGAGTATTGAGTAACGTTTCACCTTGAGGATATTGTGCAGTTAATTTGATCTTGTGTTCTCCTAGTTGAGTGTAATTCAGAGCAGTTATTGTGACATTCAATAGTTGTGGTTCGTCGGGTTTTAGAATCATGTGAAACGGATCAAGTTCAATTTTCATGTCAGGCAGCATAGATTGACGAGTGTCAGAAATTGCATATTCTATACTGTGAAAAAAATTAACAGGGAGACTTTCTGAACCATGCGAACTCACTGTAAGTGGAAATGATACAATACCCCCTTTCTGTATTGTTATGTCAGGCACTCCGCCATCTGCAGTTATGAAAGAATTTTGTTTGATTGTGCCCTCATCTAACCAGATACTGAGTTGAGGGATGGTCCTTGCTTCTATTTCCTGCAAATGAAAGGACAAAAATGAAATTCCAATAATCCCTAAAACCACAAAATACTTCATACCGTATGAAATCTCATTCCATCATTGAAAAGTGCTTCGAACATATCATATCATAGATTCATTTTATTTTTCAGCAAAATCACATAATTGTGAAAAAAGTTTGTACAAAACCAGATATTTGTGCCTATTTTGGAGAGGATTTCCTGTGATCTTGACCTATTTTACAATTATAAGCATCAAAATTAGTCGTCAGTAGCAAGATCATCTAAGAGTTTAGAGTATTTCTTGATGAGTTCATCAGTAATTTTCTCATGTTCTGGACTCATACTTAATCATCCTTTCTGAGACATATAAAAACAACTGTTTCATAATAGTTGGTTCAAGGTCACGTCGATGTTTCTTGATCTCACTTAACATTTCCCTTAATTTTGTATTTTCTTCTTCTGGACTAATATCTAATTCATAACCATTGTCACGTAGAAATGTTCCTGCTGCAACGATCGAGGTTCTCCTATTACCATCAAAGAACGCCTGAGTCCAAGGAATTGCAGCTATTATGGCAGCAGTTTTTTGAATCAAATCTTGTTCTATATTCCAGAAGTACCATACTCACTTACTTTAGGGAATACCAGAGCAAGATTTTGAGGAACAGTTTCAATGTAGATTTTTTTGCCAGTTCTTTCCTTTTCTCTTAAGAGAACTTTTTTATTTGTTTCAATTAGAAAATTTTCATCTATTTTCATTACAATCTCATTGTCAGATGCCATGATTTTCACATAAATTACAACGTTATAACTTCAACTCTAAGCATCACTGAACTATCTAAAAATGATTGATGGTATTATTATTACACCAACAATGATTCAATAGTCGAGTTTTCATTTTCTATAATTTCCTCAAATATTCCTTCGTTACTTCCGCATTCCCATCCTGTAGGATCACATAGATTTGCATCATGATTAAAACAAGCAGTCCTATCACTGGTACATGGCAAAAGAGATAATGTTGTCTTGTTTTTTACAACAAATTGTCCGGTAAGCCTCCTCTCACTATGACTATCTTGGGATTTAACTTCTAAAACATACATGCCCTCTTCCAGATCTATACTATTATGTGACGGAAATTCTGCATACACAAACACCAAATAATAATCATCTTCAATTAGATCTTCATAGTTAGTATCACACTTACTTGAAAGGGATTCTTGCCAGAATGTTTTAGACCCATCAGTATTCATTATCTTGGTATTAAACACATCACCACACGTTTTCGCATATCGCGATACTGTAAAATTAATTTCTTCATTTACGTCATAAACATAATTATTCCATTCCCATTGTATTCCATCTATTGTGAAGCGATCGTCCGGTATTGGAGTTCTAATTTCATCATGATGGAACAGATTTGTATTTGTTGTAGACTTGACATATACAAAAAACCCTGAGATTACTATTATACATATCAGTATAACAGGTAGTATTATTCTAGTTTTCATTTTTAAGAACCTCTTGAAAAAATAAACAAAATCCACATCACTACAAAAAAAGGACTAGTCAAGCAAACTACGTACCGTGGGGGAAATCTAGACACAAATCGTCCAATTACAAAAAACACACCAACCAGTGATATCGGAATGCCCACCAGAACTGCACTCATATTATAAAATGCAAGATTTGGAATGGACCTCATTTCATTTGGCTCCATGTTTGCACGTTCAAATTCAACAATTGATACTGCAGTGCCAAATATTACCAAACCAGATACAAACAAAACAACCCCGATTTTCAAAAGTCTAGTTTTCATTTTCTACAAATTCACCTACGTGAGGAAAATTATTTTCATCTGCTTTATCGTTTGTTGTGTAATTAACACTTGAATCAAATGAATGCATAACATGTGCGCATTCTCCATTTATTAAGATAAGGGGCGTCTCACATTGAATTTTATCACATGTGTGCAATGTGTCAGGACCAATGAAATAATCCGAATATCCATCATAATATACAATCTCATAATCTATAGAGGAAGGAATTTGTGAGATTATCTGTTTTTCAGGATCAGATCCTTCAAAGAACTTGTGCAAATCAAGAATTATTTTATTTTCTTCTAGTCGGATATCACAAATGTCATATTCTGTTTTTTCTATATTGGATTTGATTTCTTCAAACTGTGATTCGAGTCTGAAGTCAGTATTTCCAAATATTTCATAAGCCAATACAGAAATCCCAATTAAGAAAAGTACAATCCCCGTAATAATCAAGATTTTTGTTTTCATTTTCTACTGTAACGGGTTTACAACCCTTCCCATAAACAAAATGTTTCCATTTGAATCATCTTGTATTATGAATACAAATGGATGATCTGCCCTGAATGTGTTTGGAGGCCCGGATTGTAGTCTTGCATTAATTCCTGTAGCTGCTGCAGCCTCTGTACCTTTCTCATCAACACTGACAAATGTTTTGTGTATTGCACTGTCAATGAATATAGGATCACGCTCAGATATTCCGCTAAAATCAGCAGTATTACTATCAAATGCAACATGTATTCCCATTGTAAACAATATTTTTTTCAAATCATACTCTGTTTCAGTGGTGAACTTTGGCAGGTACACTCCTGACATTTTCTCCTCAAGGCTGTCTCTCCACAATGTAATATTCTCCACTGTCATTTCCTTCTCAAGTGCATCCAATCCATCAATCTCCTTTGGAAGCAACACGAGCATGGATACTTGGTCTCCCTTGTACGGCAATTGTATCATCTGCAGAAGATCATTTTCTGCATAGTTTAGTATTGGTTTGTCCAAGTCCATCATCTCCACTCTTACTGTTTCTGTTTCATTGATGTGAAAATTAGCCTTTTGTGTAAACGAAGGGTTGAACTGACGAACCCAGTCTCCCTTGAAATAAATTGCATTGGTGATTATTAGTGCCGTCATCTCATCGGTATCATCAGGCTTTATCAGTTCGTCTATCTTGTTTTGTGTCTGGGATTTTATCCAGTCATTAATCGTGTTTGCCCCACTGTCTGTAACAAAATCTACCTTGTCTACTCTGCTGTCATAGTATGTCTTTGCAGTATCGATGTATTCTTTTTTTGGCTCAAAGTGATTTGCAATCCATAATGCGTTTGCCATGTGTAGTGTGTATTCTGAGTCAGAACCCAGTATACCGGAATTTCCAAAATTGTTTAGAAAAGACCGGAATTCTTTTTTTCGTTCTTGTTCATCTGATGTAAATTTGAAAACTTGTTGTATCTCGTCTGCAGTGATTCCATTTGCCCCCTCATATGCAATGGCAAATGCAGTCATTATGCTAATTGGCGAAAAGAAGACATTCTTGCCGTCCTCTTTTGCAAAAGAGTAAAAGTCCAATGCAAATTTGTTGTTTGCATTTGCAATGTCATTTGGTAGAATGGAACTGTTTCTGATGATCGAGTCATTTGGCGTATCACTGGTGATGAGTACAATAATAATTATAGATAGTACTGATGCAGCAGCAATTACACAAATTTTTCTTTTTGACACAATTTATCGCGAAATGGTTTGCTTATAATGATTGATGAAATTGGGATTTTAATCCCTCTTTTTTATCTTGTTGAAAGAACTCTATAGAATAAT
>NZ_JBBDLU010000007.1:0-51191 GCF_040878665.1 Candidatus Nitrosopumilus sp.
CGCCTGCTGCGCCCCATAGGGCCTGGGTCCGTGTCTCAGTACCCATCTCCGGGCTACTCCTCTCAGAGCCCGTACCTGTAATAGTCTTGGTGGGCCATTACCTCACCAACAAACTGATAGGCCGCAGTCCCATCCTACGGCGATAAATCATTTGGAACATAAACCATTCCAGGCATAATGTTCTATCGGGCATTATTCTCAGTTTCCCGAGGTTATTCCCGTCCATAGGTTAGGTTGACTACGCGTTACTGAGCCGTCTGCCTTGTATTGCTACAATGACTCGCATGGCTTAGTATCAATCCGATAGCAGTCAGGTCCGGCAGGATCAACCGGATTCTGAATTATATTTTGTATTTTGATTATTGAAGTACATTTGTACTTTAATTGGAATTGACGGATGCACATAATCTTCACATTTCAGATTTGATCTTTTGATCAGATCCTCATTTTGTATGCGTAACTGGAGGCCCATGAATCACAAAGTGGCATATTGCCATACTTCATCACGAGCGCCGCCTATTGCGTTACGTATGCAGAAGGTGAAGCATACAGAAACCATATAAACCATGCGTGAAATTACGCCTGATCGGTCCAAAAAATTGTAAAAATTACAAGTTTTTTTCCTATCATTCTCTCATGCATAGTTTATTCAAAAAAGGATCAATGTAGAGTACTTTTTGAGGATTAAAATGACAGTAGTGATTCGTTGAATTTGGTTTTGGATTACATAAAAAAGTACAAGGAAAAAACTCGAAAGTCATCTAGTCTGTTTGCCAAATCATTGAAACTTCACGTGAACGGTGTTTCTCATAACATAAGATATTATGCACCATATCCATTTGTAGTAAAATCATCTTCAGGTAAAAATCTTGTAGATGTAGACGATAATAACTATACAGATTATTGGATGGGGCATTGGAGTTTGATTTTAGGACATGCACCATCCAAAGTAAAAGACTCTTTGAGAAAACAAATCGAGAAAGGATGGATGTATGGAACAGTAAATGAGCAAACAATTTTACTATCAGAATTAATTGCAAAGGCAGTTCCAGTAGCTGAGAAAATTCGCTATGTAACATCAGGAACTGAAGCTACAATGTACGCAGTTAGATTAGCAAGGTCAGTAACGGGTAAAAAAATAATTGCAAAGATTGACGGAGGATGGCATGGATATACATCAGATTTACTAAAATCTGTTAATTGGCCATTTACAGAATCAGAGAGTTCTGGGGTTGTAAACGAAGAAGAAATTGTTTCAATTCCATATAATGATTTGGAAAAATCTGTGGAGATTTTGAAAAAACATTCTAAAGATTTAGCTGGGGTAATCATAGAACCAGTATTAGGTGGTGGCGGATGCATTCCAGCTGAATCAGATTACTTGAAAGGAATTCAAGAATTTTGTAAGAAAAATGACTCATTGTTTATTCTAGATGAGATTGTTACAGGATTTAGATTCAGATATGGGTGTCTATACCCTACAATGAAATTGGATCCGGACATTGTGACTTTGGGAAAAATTGTAGGTGGTGGAATGGCAATTGGTGTAATGTGTGGAAAAAAAGAGATTATGGAATATTCCAATACTACTGGAAAGAAAAAGTCTGAACGCAGTTATGTTGGAGGAGGCACATTTTCTGCAAATCCTTCTTCTATGACTACAGGATATTCAACTTTATCTGTATTGAAAAATGGAAAAGCAATATATTCAAAAATTAATGATTTAGGAGATTATGCCAGAAAAGAGTTGAGTAAATCCTTTGATGGTAAAGTAATAGTTACTGGAAAAGGATCTTTATTTATGACTCATTTTCTCAAAAATGAGATTACTAAAATTGTCAATGCTGCACAAGCATCAATGTGTGATGTTAAAGCATTACATGACTATCATTTCAAAATGATTGCACATGATGGAATTTTCTTTTTGCCTGGAAAGCTTGGCGCAATATCTAATGCTCACAGTAAAGAAGATATCAAAAAGATGGTTTTAGCATCTGAGAAATTTTAGCGATAAGAAACAGGATTACAATATGCTTAAGTTGATAAAGAATTTCAAAAAATTATGAGTAAATTTACAACCATAGGAATAATTTTTCTTGTAATAATAGTTCTCATAGGAGGGTTGTTTGCATATTCTTACACACAACTTGGAGTGAATCTCAACAATGTGGAATTTCAAAGTATAGACTGGGAGCCCATTAGTTGGGAAGTTCTCCTAAAGTTAGGAATAAACACATTATCAGGAAATTGGTTTGATGCAGCATTTAGTTTGATTCAAGGAATAAATCTGAATCTTGTATTCAGTTTAAACAACAATGGATTGCTTCCTGTATACATTCCAGATTTACATTACGATGTTTTGATTAATGACGTCCCAATAGGAAGTGGAAACAGCGAAATCAATGCAATAATCAATCCAGGTCAAACAAAAGACATCATATCATTTCAAAACATTAGAAAAGACAGTATGATGCCTGCATCTCTTTCCATAATAAACGCCGACGGGAAAATGAATATCAAAGTGAAAGGTACAGCGTACTTTCAATTATTAGGATGGAAGATACCAGTACCAGTTGAATCAACAAAACAAATTTCAATTTATGATGAAGTAAGAAACAAAATAAATGCAGAAATTCAGAAAAATATTGCAGAGCAAAGTCTAAACTCGTTAATTTGCGGAGATGGCACCCATATTGAAAACGGAAAATGTGTTCCAGATAGTATCATAGAGGGAGTTGCAGATATTTTTGATGAAGTAAAAAAACAGATAGACAAGTTGTTAAAATAAAAACTAACATAGATTTGGAAATGATTGTTGTCTCCACAGGATCAGTCGATTAAAGACATCAAGATAATCACGATGTTTTATCGTGATATGAACATGGGCAAAAAGTTCACCAAACTTCCCTTCAAACATCATTGTACACTCATCTTTGAAAAATGGAACTGAGATGCCAACTTTTGTAACAGATGTAAATTCAAAATCTTCAATTTGAATAGACTTATTTTTTATTACAATATGCTTGCTTTGTGATTTTTTATTTATTGAGGCATCTAACTGTTGTTTTATAGATTCACCCCACACCGGAGAATCTTGAGGCCATCTATGGACATGTACTTTATCTGCTAAATATTGTATTTCAAAATCAGACAACATCCTAAATTACTTTTGAGGAAAATTAAGCGTTATCTTATGCTAGAATTACAATTGATTCTATCTGTTTAGGATCATTAAAGCATGTTTTATTGCGATAGCAATAGTCACATACAGTCCACTTGAGACTTTGAGATCCATAAATGGCGGGCTTGTAAGTTATCAAATATTTGTGATCGTGTCTGTCGTAACAATAGTCCATTTCTAATTAAGATATATTCAATTACCTTATAGAAATCTCGGAAAAAATGTAACTAACTAGATACCAAAACGGCACATCTATGCAAAATTTAAGATATATTAGATAACAGATTTTTATAAAATAACCAATTTCAAATATCATGAATACAAAAAAAGATGAAAAAGAAGCTTATGCAACAGATGATCCTACAAACACATCGGCTGAAGAGCAAGAAAACATGGCAAAGGAAGCCATCAAAAAATTCAAATCATTAAGATAAGCCAAACTTTCATTAGCAGTATTATTTTTATGAAATTATGGGACTATTTGGCTCAAAAGAAAATAATGAAGACTTGATGTACAACGCAATGTCACTTATGGAAAAAAATCAACCAAAGGGAGCAATTACATTATTTAACAAAGTGCTGAACCAAAATTCAAAAAACACATCAGCATTATTTAACAAAGGATTGGCACTAAATCAGATAAAAAAATACAGTGATGCAGTTACTTGTTTTGATAAATTATTGGAGATAAATCCAAAGGATGCACAAGCTTACAACAACAAAGGAATTGCACTTGCTGAAATGGGAAACATTCAAGATGCAGCAGAATGTTATGACAAAGCAATAAAAGCAGACCCAAAACATGCTGCGTCTTATTTTAACAAAGGAGTACTTCTTGACAAACTACAAGAACACCAAGAAGCAATTGAATTTCTAGAGAAAGCAATTTCAATAGAACCTAGAAAGCCAAATGCCATATTTTACAAAGGAATCATTCTTGGGAAGATAAAAAAACATGAAGAGGCATTGAATTGTTTTGATTTAGTTTACAAAAATCATCCTAGTCATATAGATGCACATTTCCATAGAGGTATAGAACTTGCAGAATTGGGAAAACATGAAAAAGCAATTGAAATATTTGATCAAATTTTAACAAAACATAAAGAAAATGTAAATATCATTTATGCAAAATCAAGAAGTAAGGCAGCGCTTGGAGCATATCCAGAATCATTGGAACTGCTAAAACATGCAATAACAAAAAACCCCAAAGTAATTAGAGAGTGGGCAAAAAAGGAAAAAGCATTTACACAATTACACAGTAATGATAAATTTAGAGCACTAGTAAAATTATAAAACTAGTAAAAAATCACAGTATTTTTTTTCTCACGGCATCTATTCGAATTATACCTACTTTCTTTTTAAGATCAGACAGCCTTGCTTCAAAAATTGGGATATATACTTCAGTGATATCATGCAACACGAATTCATCCTTTAGATCTCTAATATCGTCTTCCAGAGGTTTTTTCAAATGAATTTTTAATTTATCAATTGCAGAATCGTATGAAAAATCGGGTTTTTTTACATTGGAATTACCCTCATCCAATATTTTTGTAGGAAAATTCTCAATATTTTTTGAATCAATTTTGAACGGTAACTCTATTTGCATCCCATTATGATCAAACGTCAATTCATCTTCACCTTCTACAAAAACGTGCTCTTCTAAATCCAAATCAATTTTATTTTTACCTCGTTTTCCAACAAATGCTTTTTCAAGACCGGATTTTGAACGAACTTGGAAAATACCATCACCTATAACAACATCATGAACGTTAGAGTCAACATCAATGGTATGAGATGCTTTTCTAAAATAATCAGCGTTGTACTTTCCAGATACTATCAAAGAGCCCTCATAAATTAATTTTAAAGAATCTATATGGATATCCTCCTTTTTTGGTCTAGAAAGTAATGATTTGAAAGGATCTGTCTTCTTTTGCTCAATAATCTCCATCGCTTCTCCGTCTTCAAGAGATTTTTTTATCACAATTTTCTTGACATCAAAATCATTTGTTTCCAAAATCACTCATAATACACAATTCCATCTATTAAATCAATTCTAAGAAAGAAATAATAGAATTAAAATTATTAGAAACACATGGGAATTTCAAAGAAAAAAACACAGGAAACAAAAAAAGGCGGATATATTGATAAATTTCTTAAAAGAGCAGACAAGGCAATACAAGAAGGCCTCAAAAAAGCAGATGAAGTGTTAGATGAGGCAGTGGAACTAGGTGAGATTACTGCAAAACAAGCTTCCAAAGCAAGTAAAGAATTCAGTGAGAAAGCAAAAAAAGAAAATTTAAAATTACAAAAGAAAGGAATTGCAAAATTAAATGAAGGTATTTCATTGGCAAAAAAAATGACAGTCAATACTAAAGAAGAATTGAAAATGCTTGAAAAACTAGGAGAGTTAAGAAAATCAGGAATACTAACAGAAAAAGAATTCCAAGAAAAGAAAAAGAAAATTTTGAGTAGAATCTAATATGAAAAAAACAAGTATTTTTGGAAAGAATGATCAAAGAGAAATAAATCCTGAGTGGTTTACAAATAAAACATGGATGAAGATTCTTTCAGAGAAAATAAAATCAAAAGATCAGGACATGTATCATGTTCATTTTGAAAAAGGTTCTAGAACAAAACTTCATCAACATAATGGAAATCAAGTCTTAATTGGAATTAAAGGCAAAGGTAGTTTAGAGATTTTTAAAAAATACGGCACAAGTAAAACTAACTTTAAGATTAAAAAAATAGAGAAGATAAGCATCAGTCAAGGAGATGTGGTGCACATTCCTGCAAAAACACTTCACACGCATGGTTCAATAAACAAAAAAGAGTTTTCACATATTGCAATCAACATATTGCCAAAGAAAAATTCAACATACAGAACTGATTGGTATGAATCAGATTTTAAAAGTACAGTCACAAAAATCATTTAGACAATATGTCATTACGTAAAAATTCTGAAATAGACATAATTCAAGGTAATGAAGGAACTAAAATAAAACAATATTTTTACCCACATAATACATCAAATGGAATCAATTACAGTTTAGCACACTTTACTTTAAACCCAGGAAGAAAATCAAAACTGCACAAGATGAAATCATCTGAAATTTATTATATTTTAGAAGGTCACGGTGAAATTACAATAGATGGTAAAAGACATCAGTTAGAAAAAGATGATTCCGTTTATGTCCCAGTAAATTCTAATCAATTTATAAAAAATTCAGGAAGTGAAGATTTGCAATTTTTATGTATTGTAGAGCCTGCATGGAAAGCAGATGATGAAATTCTATTAGAATAAACCGAGTACAACTCTGAGCAATTGTTTTTAACATATGACAAATCTGTATTTTCAGTGAATACATACCAAGCATTAAGAATACTAAATATGGATTCTAGAGCATCTCAAAATGAGATCAAGGCAGCATATAGAAAATTGGCATTAGAACTACATCCAGATAAAAAGCAAGATAAGAAAGAAGATTCAGAATTTAAGAAAATCACTGAAGCATACAACCATCTTAAAAAAAATTACAGTCAAGAAAGCAATCTAACACAGCATACAAATCAACCCAAGCCAAAAAAGGATTTTAAGAGAAAGCATCAATGGGGAGCACCAGACGATGGCAACATTCCAGAACAGAACTGGGGGAAATATACGCGTGAGTTTGAAGAGGGAGATCCTGATTTTTGGAAAGAGTATGAAAGAAAATTTTGGGAAGAATACAATGCTCGTGTACGTCCTGACGGAAAAAATGGAGAATATGAAAAAGCCCAAGAACCAAAAAAACAACCAGATATTTCTGTAAATGTAGACAAAAGTTTGTGTATTGGTTGTTGTAGTTGCGAGATGATTGCACCAGAAGTTTTTGAAATAAATAAAAACACAAGATCAAATCCAAAATCATCCGTGATTAATCAAAAAGGAACAGGAATCAATAAAATAATGAATGCTGCAGAGACTTGTCCTACCAAAGCAATTATTGTAGAAGATGTAGAAACAAACGAGAGACTATTTCCACGTTAGATTTTTAATTTATTATAAAGTTCATCCATTTCAAATTCAGACAGTTGGACAGGGTCAAACATACTATGAATCGGACCTGCAGAGTCTTTTTTACTCCTTGGAACTAAATGTACATGGACATGAGGAATTTCCTGACCTGCCTCATGACCATTATGAATTGCAACAAGTGTGGAACCAGTAATAGTATCAACTTTTGAAATCATTAGATGAACAAGCGAGAATAAATCGTTGTTTTCTTCAACAGATAAATCCTGAATCTTGTGATGATGATTTTTAGGGATCACTAGTGTATGTCCACTGGTGAGAGGAAATGCATCCAAAAAAGATACAGAATGAACAGTTTCTTTGAGAAACTTTGATTTAATTTCACCAGAAACAATTTTACAAAAAACACAGTTCACAATACATCAACATATTTTGTAAAATATTAAATCATCTATTATGGAGTTACAATAGTCGCCCAAGCCAGACCTTTACCATATTTGATAGTAGTTTTATCACCAGGATTAAGAGAACAGTCTTCGATTATTTTTGGGACATTATCTTTAGAGTCAACATAACATGTTCCACCATCATTGTTTAAAATTACAACTTCCTCAAAGACATCTTCACGTATAAGATTCCAAAATGGGAAAACCATAGTAGATAGAACAATTCCTGCAGTAAAAAAAGCACCAACAAATACCAACGTAGTTTTTTGACTGGAATTAAGATTCATTTACCAAGTACCGCCATCTCCCGAGTTAGGATCTAGTTTTTTTGCAGGTACATTTCCATGAGCCTTTTTCATATGTTTTTTTAGACGCTCAGGATCATGTAGTTCAGTTCCACATACATCGCACTTGGTTTTTATTTCATTGTTTTTCTTACGATTAAACAATCCCATAATTTCATAAAAATTGAAAATACATTAAAAGTTATTCGAAAATAATGTATGCTAGTTTTTAATTTTATTGGGAAGTGTTACTATGAATGTAGTGGGGTGGGTTTTAACCCGTATTGTTCCTCCATGTTGCTCTATAATATTTTTACAAATTGCCAGACCAAGACCAGTTCCTTTTTGTTTTGTAGTAAACAGAGGCTCAAAAATTTTATCTACATTTTCATCTGAAAGATCATCTCCAGAGTCAATGAATTCTAAAAGAACATAATCATTTTTTTCGTTAATTTTGATCTCAACATTTCCAGTATCAGGTATTGCTTGAATAGCATTCATTATAAGATTAATAAATACAGCTTCTAACTTGATTGGGTCACAATCAAATTCAATATTTTTTTCAAATATTTTAATTTGAATGTCTTTTGGAATTTTGATTTTTTCTACAGAGCTAAGAACAAGTTGACGAAGAGACACATGAGATATTTTCAAAGGAGAATGTCGCACATAATCCAAAACATCGTCGACTTGATGGGCAATTCTATCTACACTTTTGTCTATCAAATCTATTCTAGAAGTAATTTGAGGATCAGAGATCCTTGAATCAGATGTAGTATTCTTTAGTAAATCGACTGACATTTTGATTACAGATAATGGATTTCTCAAGTCATGAGCAAGTCGTGCAGATAATTCACCAATTGCAGAAAGCCTTTCGGATTTAATAGATTCTTCTGACAAATGTTTTAATTCAGTGGTTTTGTGTTCTAGATTCTTGTGTAGTATTGTATTTAATAAAACGATTACAGTAGAAAAAATAATTAACAACATAACTAATATTATTGAAAAATAATTCAACAATCCAGGAGTTGTTTCTGATGATTGTAAGTGTTGCATACTCAATAAAACAATTATAACTGTGACGTTAATGACAATCAAAAATATAGTAATGCCATACTTTGTGAGTTTTTCCGTTTCATGTTTGTGATAATCAGATATTTCATCATTAGTACCAAAAAGACGTTTAGAATAATGCATGCTACGCCATAACGAATAAAACCAAATCAAATAGCTCAAAAGCCATAAAACTTCTATAGGATGATGAGGTGGATATTCATCTGTAGATACTAGAAATAAAAATGCAGTGTCAGCAGCAATAAACATCAAGACCCCAATTAAGATCATCATCCAGAAGGGATTTGTTTTCTTTTTAATCACAAATAAAATTGTAATAATTACAGGTACGAGAACCAGTGAATCAGACACGGGATAAAAAATTATAATGATAGATTCAAGCAATTGATCATTATCTGATTCATAAGTTATGATGATTGTTGGAATTAGTAAAACAGCGGCAAATGAAATTGCAAGAAATATGATCTTTTTTGAAATTTGTTTTTTGAAGGATTTTAAAAAAATTATTAGTGAAACGAACATAAAAATCGGTGCACAGATATAAAATACATCTGCAATAGAAGGAAAAGGATCAATATCTAAAACTTGTTCATAGAAATTCCAGGTTTGTTCTGCAGTAAACCAGGAAATAAAAGATAAAGCTAAAAAAATAGCAGATTTTTTTGGAATTTCTTTAATTTGCTCGGATTTTATTACTGTCCAAACCACCATAATGACAAGACTGCCAGGAATTACAGTATAGAGAAATAAGCTAATTTGATCAAATAACAAAGAATCCATCATCGAAGAATCTATGTAAAAATAGACAAGTACAAGGACAATGCCAATTAATGAGGAGGTCCAGACCTTATCAAAATATCTTGACTTTTGTTTTTGACTCATGATATTGGTGAGATTTTTTAACAAATTATAAAGGATGTGCAATTTTTAAACAATCATGACAATAAAAAATATTACAGTTTTAGGCTCAGGAGTGATGGGACACGGGATTGCGCAGGTATCTGCCACTGCAGGATATAATGTTGTGTTACGAGATATCAAACAAGAATTTTTAGATAAAGCAATGGAGAAAATAAAATGGAGTTTAGACAAACTAGTGTCTAAAGAAAAAATATCCAGAGATGAAGGAGATAGAATTTTTGCAAGGATTGTCCCCGTTGTAGACTTGGCAGAGGCAGTAAAAAATGCAGAGATGATAATAGAAGTAGTTCCAGAGATAATGGAATTAAAGAAAGCAGTTTATGCAGAATTAGACAAAGTTGCAGCACCTGAAGTCATTTTTGCATCAAATACAAGCACATTGCCAATAACAGAGATTGCAAACACAACATCACGTCCTGAAAAATTCATTGGAATTCATTTTTTCAATCCCCCACAATTAATGAAATTGGTAGAAATAATTCCAGGAGAAAAAACTTCACATGAAATCACAGATATAACTAAAGAGTATGTAAAATCAGTTAACAAACAAGCTGTGTTGTGTAGAAAAGATGTCCCAGGATTCATAATTAACAGATTGTTTATTCCAATGGTTCATGAAGCATGTTTTGTAAAAGACAGAACAAATGCAACACTTGAAGAGATTGATTCTGCAGTAAAATTTAAACTTGGATTCCCAATGGGAATTTTTGAATTAGCAGATTTTACTGGAATGGATGTTATTCACAAAGCTACAGTGGAAATGCACCTGCGAGATAAAAAAGTCATCAATCCACATCCACTAGTAGAAAAAATGTTTGATGGAAAAAAATTAGGACAAAAATCAGGGGAGGGCTATTACAAATATTCTGATGACAAGTATGAGCGAGTAGTACTTTCAGAAGAGCTGGCAGAAAAATTCGATCCAATTCAATTAGTTGCCAATATTTTAAACAATGCAGCATGGCTTGTTACAAATGGTGCAAGCGACATTGAAGAAATAGAAAAAGCAGCCCAACTAGGATTAGGACTCAAGAAACCATTATTTGAAACAGCAAAAGAAATTGGAATTAAAAAAATTGTTGACGAGTTAAACAATCTTGCAGAGAAACATGGGGAATTTTACAGGCCAGACCCATTGCTTGTCTCTATGCAGTAGTTAATTCTAAAATTTTCTTTACTGCTTCTTTGGCATTATCTGCACCGATAATTTTTACATTCTCTCGATGATCAATATAACCATCAATGTATTGTGCCACAGGACCATTTAGGTTTCTGATTGCAACCATAGGTTTTTTGTGCATATATGCAGCACATACTTCAGATAAAGTTCCAGAGCCACCACCTACAATAATCACTCCATCAGCAGTTAATGCATTTAAAAAATCACGAGTCAATCCCATACCAGTCGGGATCACAATATCACAGAATTCATTTGCCTCTGAAGCATCTGCTTGAGGAATTATCCCCACAGTCAATCCGTTACCATCTTTTGCACCATGAGCAGCTGCAGTCATTACTCCACCCAAGCCACCAGTGATGAGAACCGAATTAGATTTTGCAATTTCCATTCCAACATCATATGCAACTTTTTCATGTTCAGGAGTACAACCGTTTGTATTATGACCGATAACTAGGATCTGGCGTTTCTTTCCCATAGTCAACGTAATGAAAGTGGTTTGAAATATCTTTCCAAGAGAAAAAGATATTAGTAAAAAATGTGAGTAATTAACATGGAAAGACGTTCAATGCCAGTATGTTTTACTGAAAAACAATACAAAATGATCGAAGAATTTGCCAAGAAAAATGGTATGCTTAATGCAAGTCAGGCTCTTGAGAAAATTTTAAGCCAATAACATTTTTTGTTATTTTTATTTTGTTTACATTTATAGAATATACCGTATTAAAAGGATCAAATGGGATTATTTAGTAAAAAGCCATCGTTTTGTAGTGTCTGTAACAAAGAATTAACTCACAAACACAAACCAAAAAGAGAATGGAATCTTAAAGGTCCACTTTGCGGAGACTGCCATTTTGAAAAATCAAAGGAATACTATGAAGGAAAAGTAAGACAGCCATGTGTCGTATGTGGCAATACACAAAAAATTACAGATTTGTGGGAACCTAGATGGCAATGGGATATGGAAGGACTACTATGCAAAGAATGCTTTGATAAAAAAGAAGAAGAGCACGGTAAAAAGAAAAACTTTTGTTCACTGTGTCAAGGAAAGATGGGATTAATCAGATATAATCCAAAGGGAAATTGGAAGATTGAGGGACAGCTCTGTAGAAAATGTTGGGATGAAAAGAAGGCAGAATTTGGATAAAATGGAGTTTTTTAAAAAAATTAAATGTGAAATTTGTGACAAAAAATTTTCAAAAGAAGAAGAAATCATGAATCACAAACAAATTGTTCATGGTAAAGACTTGGAATATGACTGTAAAGAATGTAACAAATATTTTTCAAACATGGAAGATATGAGAACTCATTTACAAAGAGAACATAGTTACAAAAAAGACAGATAAATTAGATTGCTTTTACTGTTTTGACTACAGGGGGTCTATCTTTAGTAAAGACTCTGAATCCACAAATACATTTGATTTCAGGTAATCTAGATAACTCTGTATTAGAAACGCTAGTACCGCATCTCAAACAAGAATATTTTACTTCAAACGATTCAACAGGAGTTTCTTCAATATCTTCTTGGACCATAATAATCATCAAAATTTCTATAATTTAAGGATACCAGATTATGTTAAAGATAATTCAATGTAAACATCGTCAGGAATCTTTAGTCTCATTAGTTGTCTTATTGCTTTATCATCAGCGTTGATATTGATAATTCGTCTGTGCATTCTCATTTCCCATTTTTCATAGGTTTCAGTACCGCTACCGCATGGAGATTTTCTAGTTGCAATATGCAGTCTTTTTACAGGAAGCGGAGTTGGACCTTTAACCTTAACGCCTGTTTTTTTACCAATACCCATGATTTCCCCACATACGTCATCTAATTTAGGTAGACTGGTAGATGTGAGTTTGACACGGGCGGTTTGGGTCATAAAATCCGCCTATGGTTTGTACTCTTCGGTAATTTCCTTGACAATACCTGCTGCAATAGTTGCACCCATATCTCTAAGTGCAAATCTACCCATTTCAGGAAAATCCTTGAAAGTTTCTATACAAGTTGGTCTCACCGGTCTGATTTTAACAATTGCAGAATCTCCAACTTTAAGGAATTTTGGATTTTCTTCTTCAACTGCACCAGTTGCTGGGTTGATCTTTTGTAGAAACTCAGTAACAGTTGCTGCAACTTGTGCAGTATGTGCGTGCATAACTGGTGTGTAACCAGGTGCAATTGCTGTTGGGTGATGAATTACTATAATTTGGGCTTTGAATTCTTTTGCAACCATTGGTGGGGCATCAGGAGTTCCAAGAACATCACCTCGTTTGATGTCTTTCTTTTCAATACCTCTAAGGTTGAAACCAATGTTGTCACCTGCTTCTGCAGTTGGCATTTCTGTGTGGTGTGTTTCAATTGATTTGATTTCGCCTAAAGCACCAGAAGGCATGACAATAATTTTTTGGTTTGCTTTCATTATTCCAGTTTCTACTCTACCTACAGGTACAGTACCTACACCAGTAATAGTGTAAACATCTTGAATTGGAACACGGAGTGGTTTACCAACTGGTTTTTCAGAAATGGTAAAGTCATCAAATGCTTGTAACAATGTTTTTCCATTGTACCATGGCATGTTTTCAGATTT
This sequence comes from Candidatus Nitrosopumilus sp., assembly GCF_040878665.1. Taxonomy (GTDB): domain Archaea; phylum Thermoproteota; class Nitrososphaeria; order Nitrososphaerales; family Nitrosopumilaceae; genus Nitrosopumilus. The sequence continues at coordinate 13,681 of NZ_JBBDLU010000007.1, forward strand.
TTTAACCAGATTGTCACCTTTCCATCCAGAAACTGGAATGAATGGTACGTTTTCTAGTTTGTAACCGACAGATTTTACTAATTTTTCACCTTTCTCTTTGGCTGCTTTGTATGCATCTTCTTTGTATTCAACTGAGTCCATTTTGTTGATTGCAACAATAATCTGACCTACACCGAGTGTTTTTAGCAAAAATGCATGTTCTCTTGCTTGACCACCTGCGGCAATAGCAGTATCAGTTTCACCTTCTTTTGCGGAAAGTACTAGGACTGCTGCATCTGCTTCAGAAGCACCAGTGATCATGTTTTTAATAAAGTCCCTGTGACCAGGAGCGTCAATCAAAGTAAAGAAATACTTTGCAGACTCAAATTTTTGGAAAGCTAGATCGATTGTAATACCTCTTTCTCGTTCATCTTTAATGTTATCCATTACCCAAGCATACTTGAAAGTATCACCTTTTCCGGTCTTCTCGGATTCGGCTCCATGAGCTGCAATAGTTCTTTCATCTACAACTCCAAGATCCATCAAGAAATGACCCATAGTTGTTGATTTTCCATTATCAATATGACCTGTAACAATCAGGTTCAAGTGTGGTTTATCTGCCATATGGATTGCCTATCTGAGGGCATTTATTACTGTTATGAATTTTTGAAGAAAAAATAAAAAATATTCAATTAATTACAGATCATGAAACTTTGCTAAAAGCACATAAATCAAAGAGATAAAAACAAAGTTTATGAAAATTACAGTTTCAGTTATCAAAGCCGATGTCGGGGGAGTCGGCGGACATACAAAACCAAGTGATGGACTAATTGAAGCAATTAGAAACACCGTCAAAAATTCATCAGATTTACTAATTGATCATTACATAGGATATTGTGGAGATGATACTCACATCGTCATGACACATACTCATGGAGTGGATAATCAAAAAATTCACAAATTAGCATGGGATGCATTCATGGCAGGAACTAAAGTAGCAAAAGAAGAGGGACTGTATGGAGCAGGGCAAGATTTGCTAAAAGATTCTTTCTCAGGTAATGTAAAAGGAATGGGTCCAGGAGTAGCAGAGATGGAATTTGAAGAAAGGCCAAATGAAGCTTTCACAGTATTTGCAGCAGATAAAACAGAGCCAGGTGCATTCAACTATCCAATTTACAGAATGTTTGTAGATGCACTAAGCAATACAGGACTAATTGTAAACAAAAGTCTTGCATCTGGAGTGGTTATGAATATCATGGATGTTGAAAAAGCTCAGATAGCAGAACTGCATCTATGGGAAGATAAACCAACTATCGAAGCTGCATTGATGTATCCTGGAAGATATGTGGTAGATTCAGTTTACACTAAAGATGGAGAACCAATTTTAGATGCATCAACTGACAGACTACACAACATTGCAGGAACATATGTTGGAAAAGATGATCCAATCTGTATAGTTAGAACACAAAAGAATTTTCCAGCAACAGAAGAAGTAGGCAGTGTATTTAACAATCCGCATTATGTTGCAGGAAACACACGTGGTAGTCACAATATGCCATTAATGCCTGTAAAACTAAATTCAGCAGCTACGATTAACTTTTGCATTCCAATTGTAGAAGCATTAGTGTTTAGTATGCATAATGGAAAATTGACAGGTCCATTTGATGGATTCTCTACACCTGATTGGGATTACATTAGAGAAAACGCAACAAAGAAAGCAATGGCAATTAGGAGTCAGGGATTCATTCATCCAGCAACACTAGTACCATCAGAATTAGAATATGCTGAAGGATACAGAGCAAGAATGGACATACTTGAGAGTAAGATGAAGCCAATGGAAGAAAATATACCCAGTGGTAAAAAGAAAGAAAATTACGAAGATCCAGATTAAGTACTACTTTCAAAGAATCATAGCAATGGTTAAATCAAAAAAGACCGTATCAATATTACGTCATGAATGCTTTTCAAATGATTTTTGACTGGAAAACGTACATTTTAACAGCGCTAGCAGTGATATCATTTTCAAGTTTTGTGGCAGTGTTATTTGGGCAAACAATACCAGGAATCATTCTAGCATTTTTCAAAGTTGCTAGTGAATATGTAATTTTAGGAGCAGTGTTTATTTTTGCACTTGCATGGTTGATAAAAGCAAAGCCCCACAATCGTCCTAAAAATTATTCAGTAGTAGTATTCGATGTGTTTGGGAAAAAGAGCCATATTGATGGATTAAGAACAGAATTCAAAACACATGATGTAGCATGGAGTTTTATGAAACAATACAAAGAAGCATATCCATTTTGCAATTTTGCACTAGTTTCAGACATTCCAAAAGCAGACAAACCAACAATCTTCAGATACATCTAATTCAGACTTTTATTCAAGATTACTTAAAGAAGTAAAATGGAATTCTCTACATTAGCTGGTGCATTTAACAAAATGGAATCCACAAGTAAGAGATTAGAGTTAACACAATTTTTAGTAGAATTATTTGAAAAAACCCCACAAGATGTGATTTCTAAAATTGTATATCTAATACAAGGAAAATTGAGACCGGACTTTGAAGGAATAGAATTAGGAGTAGCAGAAAAACTTGCAATAAGAGCAATTTCAAAATCTTCAGGAATTCCGATTAAAAAAATTGAAGAAGAGTATAGAAAAGGAGGAGATTTAGGACATGCAGCTTCAATAATATTAGAACAGAAAACACAGACAACATTTCTGGTAGAAGATATCACAGTGGAGCGAGTTTATGAGACATTATTTAAAATTGCAAATTTAGGTGGTTCACGATCTCAAGATATGAAAATGAAATACATATCAAGTTTGTTAAATGATGCAACACCAATAGAGGCAAGTTTCATTTTGAAGATTTTACTTGGAACTTTGAGATTAGGTATAGCAGAAAATACTGTAATGGATGCACTTGCAATAACATTTTCAGGAAATAAAGAAAATAGAAAAATTTTACAACATGCATACAATGTATCTAGTGATTTAGGCAAGGTTGCAGAAACAATTGCAACAAAAGGTTTGGAAGGAGTAGAAAAATTTGAAATTGTTTTGTTTAATCCAATCAGACCAATGTTAGCAGACAGAGTAAAAAGCGAAGAAGATGCAATTGAAAGGATGGGTAATGAATTTGCTGCAGAATACAAACTAGACGGGGAACGTGTTCAACTTCACATAGAAGGAGAAAAAGTAGTATTGTTTTCTAGAAGTTTAGAGAATATTTCAAGTTATTATCCAGACATTATAGAAAAAATCCCAAAAGCAATTCAAGCAGATAACATAATACTAGAAGCAGAGGCAGTTGCAATCAATGAAAACTCTGGAGAGTTTTTACCATTTCAAGAATTAATGCATAGAAGAAGAAAATACAAAATAGAAAAAGCAATGACTCAATATCCAATAACAGTAAATTTTTTTGATATATTATATTGCAATGGAAAAAGCTGTTTGGAATTAAGCTACAAGGAACGAAGAGAAATGTTAGAAAAAAATGTCAACGAAGACGATTTTGCTAAATACATTCCAATGAATTTGGTAAAAAATAAAAACGAGATAGAAGAATTTATGGAAAATAGCATCAATGCAGGAAGCGAAGGATTGATGTTAAAAATGCTCGACAAGCCATACCAAGCAGGATCCAGAGGAAGTCACTGGTTAAAACTAAAACGCGAATACAGAAATGAGTTAGGAGATAGTTTAGATCTCGTAGTCATAGGAGGATTTTTTGGAAAAGGACGAAGGACTGGGAACTATGGAACATTGTTACTAGCAACATATGAAGAAGATGAGGATGCGTTTACAAGTATTTGCAAAGTCGGTACAGGCTTTTCAGATGAAGATTTAGATCAATTATATCAAATACTAAATTCAAAAGTTACAATCAAAAAAAATCCCCGCATCATTAGTGAAATGGAAGCAGATGTGTGGTTTGAACCAGAATTAGTAATTGAAGTAGTAGCATCAGAAATCACACTTAGCCCAATTCACAAAGCAGCAAAAGACGTGATACGTAAAGATACAGGTCTCGCTTTGAGATTTCCAAAATTCACAGGGAAGATAAGATTAGAAAAATTACCTGAAGACGCATCCACAAATGAAGAAATCATCACATTATACAAAGGACAGAAAAAAGTAGCACATGACAAAAATCGGATATAATCAGGCTTAGAAAATATCAAAAATCATAGAGGATTTAAATTACCTAGAGCATTTTTGGTTTTTGTTATGTATAGCGGAGAGCTTGAAGTTCAAGCAAAAAGAAAGGCTATAGCAGTTTTACAAGACGAAATCAATAGAATACTAAATGCATCCAGAGAACTTGCAACATTACCAGAAATGATGATGAAAAAAGACAAAGCAGGAATCAAAAATACTCTAGAACAAATTTCAACCATTGAAGAAGAGGTTGAAAATCTAAGACGAAAGATCACACGTGAAGTTGCAGATGTTGGAGGATTAATCATGAACAGAGAAAATCTTCTAAACACAGCTTATACAATGGATGAAATAGCAGGATACATCACAGGCATTTCATTCAAACTTGCAAACGTAAAGATTACAACACTAAAAAGTGCAGGACTGGATAAAGACATCACCAAATTGATTGAACTAGTAGTAGACGAAGTTTACAAACTAAATGAAATCATTCGAAGTCTTAACACAAACACTGTTAACGCCATCGAGTTAGCTCAAGAAACACAAACAATTGAAAGAGAAATTGACGTCAAGTATAGAGAGACTACAATTAAACTTCTAAACGAAGTAACAAACACTAAAGAATTATTGTTGATCAAAGACGTGATAGAAGGTATTGAAGAAATGTCAGATAAATGTCAAAAAGTGTCAGACTCTTTCATATTGCTAGCATTGAGCCTATAAACAAAATACTCACCACTTTTACTTATTTTTAAATTTAAAAAAATCTGTAATAGAGAATTCATATACAGATAATAAATTACAGAAATAATGAAAAGCGAATTAATTGAAAATAGAATTATTGTATGGAATATTGAAGATTCACGTAAGCTTTTCAGTGATGGATATTATGGAAAACCAATAGGAATACCAAAACCAAAAATTGAAGAAATAGATGCGCCACTAATTTTAGATCTTATTGAGGGGTTGTATCTTTTAGAAAATAAGAAAATAACAATTAGTAACTCAAAACAAAAAATAACGGTAGAACAACTAACTGAAATCTGTAAAAAAGAAGTTCATGAATTTGAAAAAAAATATCTAGTGTACAAAAATTTCAGAGATAAAGGATACATCATCAATCCAGGAATCAAATTTGGATGTGATTTTGCAGTGTATGAAAAAGGTCCAGGAATTGATCATGCACCATTTTTAATTCAAGTATATACAAGAAATGAATCAATTTCATCAACAGGAATAGTTCTTGCAGGAAGACTTGCAACTACAGTTAGAAAACAATTCATCTTGGCAATACCAAAAGGTAAAGATAAAGTAGATTTTCTTGCGTTAGATTGGTGGAAAGCTTAGATAGATTTGATATGACCAGCTATTCGATCATAGATTTCAAAAAGGTCTTTTGTGATTCCAAAAGCAATATGATTGTCCCATTTACTTCGAATTCTAACGGCTACGTTAGTTGGTTCAATGTAGATAGTAGCATCTTTGATAGACTGTTTTGCAATCATTTCATTTAATTCATGATCTGCATTTAGTTTTGAAGCTAAACTTCCAGAACCACTCCATTCCACCTTAGTGATAGTTTTAGAAGCAAAATGACCTTTAGTTGAAAGTATAGTTTTAGCAACATAGTTTGCAAATCCAGTACCAACAGTCTTTCTAACAATGAATTGAGCTTGAAATCTATCTAACGCGCCCCAAGGAAGTGGATTAGGATCTTGCATGATTATCCCTTTTGAATAATTTGTACCGCATCAATGTTAGAATTCTTGATATCAATACATCCCTTGTTAGTTACCATTCTAGGTGTTTGAGCAAAATATCGGCTATAGTAATCATCTTTTTCAATTTCATCAGTTCCAATTTCTTTAGATTCAGAATCAATACCGATCTCCTTTAGCATTCCAGAAAATTTTTCAGGCCATGATTGATAAACAAATGTATCCGGCTCTGTATCATGCATTAAAAATCATGAATCATACCCACAAATAAAGATATCAAGGAAACACTCTAGAAATCAATCGAATTAAATATCACAAAAGTTTTGAGATGCCATCTAATGCTAAAATTTCAAAACAAAATTGCCCTAGTTACAGGTAGCGGTACAGGAATAGGTAAAGCCATTGCTACAAAATTCATCGAAGAAGGAGCTAGTGTCATAATACTTGGAAGAAGAAAAGAGCCACTAGAAGAAGCAGCAAAAGAACTTGAAGGAAAAATCCCACAAGGTACAAATGCTTCAGTTAGAATTTTTGCAGGAGTGGATGTTGCAGATGAAGCAGCATTGAACAACATGTTTGATACACTAAAAAATGAAAATACAACAATAGATTACATAATTAATAATGCAGGAGTCTCAGGACCTGTTACGTGTTTTGCAAATGCACCGATGGATGAATTCAAAAGTACAATTGGAATTCATCTAACAGGTACATTCTGGGGCTCTGTTCAGGCACTAAAAGTAATGAAAGAGGGTGGAAAGATTATCACTATTTCCACATTTTTCACAGAGGAAAAACCATTAGAACAAAGACCGTACAGATTTAGAAGTCCATATACTGCATCACAAGGTGCAAAAAACAGATTGGCAGAATTAATGTCATGGGAATTAACAGATAAAGGAATCATATCTATTGCAACAAATCCAGGTCCAGTTCATTCAGATAGAATTTACAAAACAGTATATCCAAAAGCTGCAGCAGAGTTTATGCGAGTAAGTGGATTTGAAGGTTTGACTCCAATTGAAGTAGATGAAGCAAATAAGGAATTACTCCCACTGTTAGGTGAAGATGAAAATATAATTAAAAATGGAATTACTGCAGCTGCAACAAAACTTGCAAATGGAAAAGAGGTTTCAAAAATTACAGAGATATTTACCAATCTACTAAACAAAATTCAAACTATTGCAGAAAAAGTTCAAAACAATACATCTCATATGATTGCCAATAAAGAATTTCTATCACAAGGACAAGTTGCAGAAACTGTTCTTAATTTATGTGATGATGAGATTGCAAAGATAATCAACGGCAAAGTGATTCCTGGGGATAGAGTATTTTATCCAGTTAAACCACATATTGGAACTACAACACCAGGAGTACACCAACCAGACTTTACAGGAAAAACAGTTGTCTTTACAGTTGATGCAACTGACAAAGCAGACGCAGAAAGAGTCGAGTTTTTGGCACAACATGTGGAAAAGAATGGAGGAAAAGTAGCTTGTTTCATATCACAGACAACATCATCAGAACTACAAGAATACATTAGTAGTAAATTCCATTCTCACGTAGTAGACATAAAAAATCCAGAAGAAGTTGCAAGATGGCTAAACACGGCGAAAACCAACATAGGCGATATTTTAGGTGTGATTCATGTAACTGGAAAACTTCCAGACATACCAAAATTAACAGAAGTTTCAAGGGCAGTATGGGAAGCATTAACTGAAAAATTCATTTCAACTCCAGCAATAGTCGCACAAAGAACACTAGAACATTTTGTTCCAGGTGGAAGTAAAGACCCACGACTTTACAAAGATGTTAAAGGAGCGATTATGATCATTGGTCCGGATTTACCAACAGGTAAAAAAGTCACAGGTACCCAAAGGGCACAAGTAGAAGTTTTCAGAGGAGCACTAAGACCTTTTACAACTACTGTAAATCAAGAACTAAGCGATGTCCTAAATTCAAAAATCAGAATATTCACTATTTTCCCAGGTTCAATAACAGGCTCAGAACCAAATAATCAAAGAATTGCAGATGCATTTAATTTCCTAGTATCAGAAAATGCCGGATCATCAGCAGAAATTGTCTTTTGTGTTGATGAATCAAGATAATAATGAAAAAATTTTCAGAATTTAGAGTAGGCGATTCATTTTATTCTACGTGCAGCATATCAGATAAAGAATTAGAAGAATATCTAAAATTCTCAAGAGTCAAGAATGCATTTTTGGAAAATAAACAAAAAGAAGAAGAACAACTAGTCTCAGGCAGAGCCATTCTATCAAGAATGGAGGGAGAATTTACAAGATTAAGTCAAATTTATGGAAATCATATTGTTTTTCTAGGTACAGATGGGGATTCTGAATGGGAAAACAGGAATACCAGATTTCTCAAACCATTATACACAGATCAAGTGTTGAAATTAAAATTTACAGTTGCACAAAAAGAAGACATTGATGAGGAATTTGGGAAAATTGTAATAGATTACGAAGGGTCCAATCAAAACGAGGAAACAATAGTGATTTCAAAAAGAAACATCTACAGAATCAAGAAGGATCCGCCGAGATGATCAATACTAAAGGATTTCTAAATCAATACTAGTACATAGTTTTCATTTTTTTCTTTTTTCTTACATCTTTTTCTTTAGATGATGATTGTATAGAATAATCATATTCAGGATACAAGTTCAAGAATCGCTTTTCTATTGGTTCCTCGCCAGCATAATCGGCAACAGAACCATCGCTGTCAGAATCAAAAGCGCTCATCAGATTCAAATCCCAAAAAGATACACCGAATTAAAAACTTATTGAAACAAGGTCCAACTAAAAAAAAGAAAACTGATCGCAAAAATGGGATAAAAAAAGTAGTCTCAATAGTACTCATTTTGTGTATTTTTTTTAATTTTACCTGTAGAAAAGCAATGAAAATATCACGATTAACATGGCAGCAAAGAAAAAAGCAGCAGCTAAAAAAACAACAACTAAAAAGGCTTCAAAAAAGAAATAATCTTTTGAAGTCGTATTTTTTATTTACATTTTTTATTTATTTCACAATCTTATGAATTTGAAGTAATTATAAATGACTTAATTTTTCAGTGTGACCGGGATCATTATGACTTGCTTCACGTGTACGTTTGTCTATTGCAACAATATAAGAATCCCTGCAACCCTGAGAACAAAATTTTGTGTTGTCTCCCTCAAATGATTTTCCACAATGAGTGCAAACTAATTTCATATTTGTCAGAATTATTAGCTACAAAATAAAAGAATATAGAATTTCTCAAAAATGGGAAATTAGATCAGGAAATATTAAACAATTTTTTTGCATTTTTGTACATAAAATTATCACGAAATTCTTGTTTGATGTTAAGTTTTGCTACAAAATTAAGATATGAATTCATCGTACTAATTGGCCAATCAGTGCCATATAGAAGATATCGCGGTTCTCCAGCATAGTTTATCAATTCTGCAACTTTATCTTTCATCATTTTTTCAAAAAAGTGATCAAAAGATCCTATAACAAGTCCAGATACATCAGCATAAACATTTTTGTTTTTGTAAAGTACTTCTTGAGCGTCTTGTATCCAAGGATTTCCTAAATGGCACATTACAATTTTTAATTCAGGATTATCTACTGCAACATCATCAAGATTAAGAGGTCGTGAAAATCGTAATTTACCTTTCTCAGAATAAGTATCCCCAGTATGAAACATTACAGGTATTCCGAATTCAATACATGTGTCATAGACTTTTTGATATCGTGAATCATAAGGATAGTAGTGTTCATATCCAGAATAGATTTTCATAGCTTTGATCTTGCCATCTTTAATCCACTGTCTATAATTTTTAAGATCTTCATCAGTATGATTATCTATTGTAAATCCAGCTGCAATTCCTAAATTATCATATTTTTTAATGCCTTCGATTATTTGTTCAGTTGAAGGTCTTTGAGAATTTACTTTGTAAGAGGACAGAATTACAGCATAGTCAACATTGTTATTAGTCATTTCAGTTTGAAGTAGCTCCAATCTATCTTCCAATAGAGGAATATTTTCTGTAAGCTCATATTGATTCACATGTACATGACAATCAATGATCATTGTTTTTCTCTAAAATTCGGATTTTTCCATTCAATAAAAGTTGCATTGTTTAGGGATCTAGGATCTTTCATATAATTAGACAGTATTTTGATAAATTTGAAGCCATTTCGTAATTGAAACGACAAAACAGGCTCTTTGATTTCATGACGTTTTACTTTGTGGACATATTCTAACGGAGTAAATTCTTTTACATGATCACAGTAATTGATCAATCGTCCTCCTGCAATAATTCTACGTAAATTTAGATTTATTGCCAGTGTCTTTCGTGCATCATATAGTTTTGTGGCTACACCTAATCTCCTATGCTCAGGGTGGGATGATACATCAGCTCCATACAGAGAATCTCCACGAGGATCATGATTTTTGAAAAAACTATCACCGCAGGCATCTTTCCAAGTATGATCTGCATATTCAGATTTTAGTTTTACAATCAAGCTACTACAAGAGCCGACTATCTTTCCATGGTATTCTGCAACAAACTGACCTTGAGGGAAAATTTGTAGATGAACTTTTAGTTGATCAGGTTTCCAATATACTCCCTCTGCAGCCATTGCGGGAAAGGCAATTTTTTGTAGTTCAACGATTTTTGGAATATCGTCTTCAGTCATTGTACGTATTGTAACATGGCTATGACGAGTGTGAGTCTGGGTGGTGGTCATTTTCATTTATAGGTGTTCAGAAGATCTTGATCAAAAGAAATATGTATGTCTTTAGATTTTTTCTTAAAAACTACAAATAATTTTTTAACGCAGTAATCTTGTGGTTAACTTCCACTGAAATACATTTGGACAGTCATTTTAACTCAGTGAATATATAATTTTAATCCAAAAATAGATGAATTTACATTGAAGGGGCTAAAATAATTCATGAGAATATTTGATGGATAGTTTTTACATAATACTAGTATCGATAATTATTTCAGCAATACTGTTGTTCACTACCAGGTACATAATCAACAAAAAAATGAAAAATCTTGCAGGAACACAAAAGTTAACAGGGTTAATAACCATAATAATAATAATTTCAGAAATTGCCTTTTTAGGATCATTTCTAGGATTGTTTAAGATTGCACTAGAGGTGATCACATCAATCGGTGTGGGGATGGTGGTATTGGGAATTGCGTTACAACATCAATTAAAAAATATCGCAGCAGGAATTGGAGTTTTTTTAAATCCAGATATCAATGTTGGTGATTCAATAAAAATTAATGAAACTCACGGGATCATTATAGAAATACATCTAACAAAAATTGTTGCATTAACTGAAGATGGAGGAAAAATCATCATTCCATGTCAAAAACTTGCAGAAGATTTTGTGATAGTGTACAACAAACAAAGAAGATCTCATTGAAATTCCAAATCGCATTTCAAATATAGAAAGTATTTATAAAAACTATTGAGGATCAGAGGATTCATCTTCTTTCATCAAGATGTACATAATATGACCATGGGACAACGTAATGATTAGTTGTGATTTTATTTGTATGTAAGATAGAGTAGTTTACTTAGTTCTGCTTTTGCAGAAATAACATCATTTCTCAATTGAGTGATTTTATCTACATGCAAGGATACTTTTTCATTGAAATTATCAGGTCTGCTAGAATTATGAATTAGAGATTTTAAAAGATCTTTTTCAGATGTTAATTGTTTTTGTAAATCAGTGATTATTACTTCAAGATCACCAGCTCTGGTAGAAGATTCAGCATTTCCTGCAGGTTCTACAGTGATGCTTTCAGGATCAGTCGCAGTGATTTTTCCAGAGCTTAGTTGACAAGTATTTGGTGCTATTTTATCACCTAATCTGACATCATTAGTTTCAAAATCAGAAGTAATAGAAATCACAGGTAATCGTACTTGTTTGTTTCCTGCACATGCTTCAAAAAATACATTGTATGAATTAGGAGAGATTATTGATGGACTAACAGATAGTTTAGTCACAGAATTTCCTACAATAGGAGTTCCAGAAAGAGATAGTTTTTCATGACTAAACTTTGATTTTTCAGGAGTGTAAAGTGTAAAGTATATTCTGTGAAGATCTTCTCTTGCATCATTGAGTTGTTTTCTTAAATCAATAATTTTCTCACCTATGGCCATATTTTTTTCAGTAGCTTCCTTTCCATATGATGTTCTAGCATCTTGGAGTTGCATTTTAAGAGAGTCCACTTTTTCAGAAAGCGACAAAATCAGTTGAGAAACATCACCCTTACTCTGTAATGTTGCAACAATAGAATTAGGGTTTGCAGCTTTGATAACAATAGCGCTAGATACACAAGAATTTGAAGTGATTGTTTCAGCCAATTCTATATGTTTTGTTTCACTATCAGAGCGAATCAATATAGTTGGAGATACTAATGTTTTAGTGGTAGCACATACATCAAACACATAGTCATAGCTGCTAATAGATACTTTAGGGGATTGTTTACCAAAATCGGAATATATTGGAGTTACAATTAATTGATTAATAGTTCCAGTAGACAAATTCAGATTGGACATTGCGCTATCTAATTTACTTTGATCAATAGATTTAGCCCAACCAAGAGATACTAGCTTTGACACACTATCAACATTTACGCAAGATACTGTATTTGTGCTGGCTTTGGTTACTTTGAACATTCCAGTTTCACAAACTACATCATCAGCAGATATTCCAAAAGCAATTTGTTTTTTTGGCGGAAGAATATCTGCACTTGCAGGAGAAATCATCACTGTAAGAAATAACAAAGAGATAGAAAATAATAGAAAAATAATTTTACTCATGGAGTAATTGTGTTAAATACAGTTAAAAAGTTTTTCAAAGAATAGATTATTTGTCAGATTTTATGGTTCTGTTCATAAATTTATCAACAAGGTCTTCAATTTGCTCTTCTGCGATAATTATCTTTTGTGTTAATCTAGTGTTTTCTTTAATTTTTATCATCACGATAACAAAGGAAATGACAGATGTAACACTTCCTATGATTGTGATTAATAGTATTAAATCAAGTGAAGTATCCACTTTGGAACTCAAAATGTCATCTATATTATTTGCAATTTCCAGATTATCAGGATCTACTTCTAAGGCCTCATCAAAAAACTCTAGAGCTTCATCATTGCGTCCTAAATTTATTAAAACATTTGCTTTTCCAATCAATCCTTCAATATTATCAGGATCTTGGGACAATATTTTATCATAAAGTTGCATGGATTTGATATTTTTATTTTCATTAAGAAGTATTTTTGCTAAGCCTAATTGTGCCGCGATATTGCTTTCATCAATTTCTATAACATCTGTAAAAATATCTCTAGCTAAATCATATTCAACTAATTCTAAATATATTTGTCCCTTTCCAGTTAGAGCTTGAATATTATCCAAATCTAATTGAATTACTGCATCAAACAAAGTAAGGGCATCATCATATTGGTTGGTTGAACTCAAGGCGGATGCTTTAGAAATTAATGCTGCGATATTAGATGGGCTTTCTTCCAATACAATATTAAAAAATAGAATGGCATCATCATATTGTTGTTGTTTAAGTAAAACATTACCACTTCCAATTAGTGCATCGGTATTCCTGCTATCTAATTTCAAAACAGAATCAAATGAATCTAATGAATCATCATACCTGTTAAGATTATGCAAAGAAATCCCTTTCCCATTTAATGCGACAATATTTTTGGGTTCAAACTGTAGAGATTTTTCAAAATTTTGAAAAGCCTTAACGAATTTTCCCTGAATTAAACGAATATTTCCTTTTTCAGTTAAAGCATAAACATTATCAGGATCTGCCTCTAAAATTTTATTTAATTCAGTTATCGCGTTTTCATATTGTTTAGCATAGAGAAAATCTTTTGCCTTTTGCATTAAAATGTCATGTCCGTCAGAGATTTGAGCATATACTGTTGGAAGTAAAATTCCCACCAAAACTAATAAAATCAAATATATCAGAGCCATCAAACTCACTTGTTATTTCTAAAATATCCATAAAGAGATATCTTTTTTGAGGATTTTCCAAATGTATATAATTTCATCAAAATATCAAAACTCGAAGAAATTCTAACTCCAGACCTTTTCTTTGAACGTCCATTTTTTATTTAGTATAAAGTTGCTAAACGCTGCAACACCAACTGCCAATACAAGTGAGAGTGGGTACGTTAGACCTATTTCATCTACCAGATAGTACACCATTCCAAGCTGAACTAGTGCACCAATGGAACTAAACCCTACAAACTTTCCATATTGCACAAATGTTCTTTTTGGATCAAAGTCTCGATCCTCAAAAGTCCAGTATTTGTTTAGAATGAAATTACTTGTAATTGAAAACATAATTCCCATTACAGTTGCGTGAATATACCACATGTCAGTACTCAAAGAAAACAGCATAGATGCAAGAAAATTTACACCCAAACCAGATGCGCCAACTGTAAAAAACCTGGCAGCTTTTGAAAAAAATCTAACAGATGTACGTTGTTCTATCTTTCTTACGTTTCTTCCATACTTGTATAATTTCCAGACAGATTTACAATATTCTAAAACAGTAGATGTTCCAAGCTTGCTGTCACCATATTGCCTGTCTGTAAAAGTGTATGGTACTTCTTGAATTTTAACGCCTTTTGTTTTTACCAAAATCTCTAAAAGCATTTTGTATCCTATTGTGTCAAATTTTAATCCTGAAATAATATTTTTCTTGAACACAAAAAATCCAGACATCGGATCTTTTGAGGAAATCCCTAGACCTTTCTTTGCAATAACTGTTGCAATCTTACTCATCAGTTTTCTCTTAAGTGGCCAACCCTGAATAGCTCCTCCTTTAACATATCTTGATGCAATTACAATATCACATCTAGTCTGTTTTAGTGTCTCAATCATTTTTGGAATTATATTTGGAGGATGAGAAAAATCACTATCCATCACTACAATGGTGTTGCCAGTTGCCTGTTGTATCCCATTTAGTATTGCTGAAGACAATCCTGTCTTTGCCTTTCTTTTAATTACACTGATTGTATGAGTGGTCTTTTCTTTAATTGAACGAAAATAGTCTTCGGCAATCTTGGCTGTATGATCTGGAGAATTATCATCCACTACTATAGTTTCAGCTTGAAGATTATGAGGAATTGATTTTTGAATATACTCTAAAATACCACAAATGTTCTGGGATTCATTGTATGTGGGTATAATAATAGATATTTCAGCAGATTGCAATAAAATTATTCAAAATACTTTGGATTAAAATGTTTAAGGTGAAATTTAATTACCTTTATCCACTTGTCCTTCTTAAATACCAACAAAGATCGTATTTTAAGAAAAATATTGTTTTAGCGAATAAAGATACAGAAGAGCCGACTAGTCTCTTCCGCCCTTAGATCATAAGACCTAGAAACAACACACATTACAAAATTAGTATAAAAATACATAAAAAATTCTTGAGACTAAAATCCTAAAAGATAATTTCCAGACAAAGAGTCAAAGAACATTTTTGCGGCCGCAATTAGAATAACCACAGAAACAAGAATTTGTAAATAACGTTCCTTGATGTCTACGGACAATCTAGCTCCAACTAATCCTCCAACAAAAGAACCAATTGCCAAGAATCCGGATTGAAGAAGATCAGGATGTCCCAAGAAACTATGAACTACGACACCAGACAAAGATGCAAATAAGAGAATCATTTGAGATGTAGGTGCAGCTTTTTTCATCGCCATCCCCATTCCCACCACCATTAATGGTACAAAGATAATTCCACCTCCAATACCAAAGAAAGAAGAAACGATGCCTGCAAAAAAGCTTGTACCAATTACAAATACAATCATTTGTTTTGAAATTATTTTTTCTTTGGTCTCAAATTTTTTTCGTAAAAATATGTACACAGATGATGCAATCAATACAAATCCAAATAAGATTTTAAAAATATCAGGTGCAACATCAGTAGACATAACTGCACCCAAAACAGTTCCAGGAATTGAAAGTAAACCAAGTTTAAGCCCTAAAGAATAGTCTATTCGTTTTTGTTTAGAATAAGAAATTGTGGATGCAGTAGCATTGCTTAATGCAGCAAACAGACTGTTACTTGCAGCAACCGTTGGAGGAAATCCTAAAAAGGTCAATACAGGAACCACGATTACACCGCCACCAAGGCCGATCATAGAACCTAGAACTCCAGCTGCAAATCCCAATGGAATTAACCATATCTGATCAATCATTGTAATGCCAATCAAATAATTTTCTATTATATAATCAAACTACTTTAGAATAATTAAGGTCTGTAAAACAGAGTTATCCTTTGACGTGATTTCTAAAAATATTTCATATCCTTCCAGATTATCAATTTTGGATTTGACATTACGGTTACCAGAATCAGCGTAAAAAGCACGAGTAGTATCAAGCCAATCAGAAATGGATTCATATTCTCCAGATTTTTCATCCCAACAATCACATACCAGAATTTCAATTACAGTCTCAAACACGACTAGAACATTATCACGATTTGATTCCAAAGTTAAAGTTTCAAGATTAGCAATAGCTAAAACAGGCGATTGTGTATTCCCTCCAATATTTATATTTCCAAGAGGGTTACCATCAACATCCAATACAGCAGTTGTTGTACAATACTCTACATTTCTTAGAAGGCCTTTTTCAAAATAAGCACAATACTGACTTGTAGTATGATCTGTAATAGCAGTAGGAGAAGATACAAAAATATTTTGTTCTGCTAATGCATTTTGAATTTTTTCAATATCATAATAAGTAAACCCTGTTTCATAAACCAATTGAGAGTCAGATTCAGATAATTCATTATTTGACATCAATAATAATGTAAAAATAACTATTACAATTCCTGCAAAAATAGGAACTGCAATTACCTTATTCATGATTTACAATCTCTTATACAAAGATAAGCTTTTGTAACATCATATTGAAATAATAGTCAATTTGGAATCAGCAGTGATATTATTTTGATCAATGAATCCAGCAGTTACTTCAAGAATATATGATGCCTCACCATCTGGAACAACACTCTGACAAGTTGTGAGTTCTAATACAGTTTTACATGGTGGTACATCTTTTTCAATGTGTACAATATTTCCATCTTGATCAAACCAAATCATGTCTAAAGAGAATTGCATATTTAGCATCCAAAGAGAATAAAGTCCAGGATCATCAAAGACAAAAATCATTCCCTGATCAAGAGGTAATTGATCTTGAAACATTAATCCACGAACACGTCGGGGTTCAGAGTCTGCAATTTGCACTTCAAGTGGAATATCATCTATCAGAATTGTACCTCTAGGAAATTCAACTGATTCTAGTTTACTATCTTGAGGTAACGTCATTAATCCTACAACCCCAATTATTACAGCTGCAATTGTAATCGGGATTAACGCTTGAGCCCTAGTAGTCATGAATGTATTCTGTAATTCCTTTTAAAATACGCTAATTTGTGTATTATCTTTTAGAGATTTCTTTCTCATTACAAGTCTTTATCCAATTTTATTTTTCTAATAACCTCTCTAATTAATTCTTCATCTTTGGTAACTAGTTCTTGCAGTTTTTCCTTGTATCGTTCATCACCCCATTTATCTAAACTAATCATTTCTTTGACCAGTTTTACAATTTCAGATTTATTTCTCTGATGATCATGTTTTACTATCTCTGAATTATCCATAATGTATCTAAAAGAATTACAAACTTTAAGCGTATTGAAATTTAAATTTTAGAATAACCTTAGGTAAACATCCAACAGTCATGGGACGATGTATCTACTTTGTCATATCCTTCATAAAATTTGGTTCTTGACTTTAGGTAATGCTGGAATTGTTCTTTTTTTATTGCCAACTGTAAATCAATAATTGTTCTTTCTTCATTTAACATCTTTTTTGATATTTGTTCAGGGGTTCGCATCTTTGAAGAATCTGTCATCATGACATACCATATAACAAAATACAACTTAAAACTATGACTGTTTCAAATGTTACATACTAGAATTTGAGCGTCTAGTTTAGAATCTAACTAATTAGTAACTAGTTAATGATAACCTATGACATTATTGAATTTTAACTGCGTATTCCCATCGTGTAATTTCAAACGTGATAACATTGAAGAGAGAGAATTCCTGAAGCATCTAAACGAAAAGCATCATAACGAAATGCTAGATATTTCAAAAAAAGAAAATATGTCAATCAAAGCAGTAGAAATGATAACAACATCAAACTCAAAGGTGTTTATCAACTCTGGTCAATCATAGTTACAGAATTTATCTAAATTTAAATCAGTAGAAACAAATTGTAGAAACAGATTTTTTAAAAACTAAGATAAACTAGAACACAGAATTCTTAAAGTCAGCAATAGTTGAAATTGCATCTTTTGTCTGATGCCCAATATCATGAATTGTGGTACCATTGTATTTTTTATCCATGTACCTTCCTGCTAAAATCATAGGAGCCCCAACGACAGCAGTAACCATTGTTGGTTCAGGTATCCACAACATGATAAATCCAATTTTTTGGAGTTTTTTACCAGGTGCAGGAGCTCGTTGAAGGACACCTAAAGAACTAGCAGTAGATTTGTCATCAATGTTAGTGACTTCGGAATACAAGTTTGCTCGACGTTTAGCAGAATCTGAGAATTTTCGTAATTTGTCTAGACGTTCCTTTAGGGGGTCAATCATTCCAACATCAATTTAAAAAAAAATAGTTAAGAATCAAAGATCAACTACCATCACATTCAAGTCAACAAAGAAGAGCTAAACTGAAAAGAACTCAATTATACTAGGTTTAAGTTAAAAACAAAGAGCATATGAAAACTAGAGATTCTAAAAGACTAGATTCAATCAAAGCAGCCCATCAATCAGAAAAAACTCGATCCAGTACAAGAATGGAGGATTATTTGGAGATAATCTCAGAGCTAGTAGAATTGAAAGGATATGCTACAACGTTAGATATCTCAAGATACATGCATGTAAGTGCACCCAGTGTCACTAAAATGCTTCAAAGATTAGATGAGGGAGAGTTTTTAGAATATGAAAAATATCATGGCATTAATCTTACAAACAAAGGAAAACAAATTGCAGAAGGCATCAGGCAAAAACACGGCATACTTTTAGAATTTTTTGAGATTTTGGGAATAGGGTTTGATACTGCAAACCAAGACACCGAAGGAATAGAACATCACCTGAATCCAAAAACAATAAAACAATTAAGAAAATTCATTACTTTTCTTAAAGCAAACCCAAAAATTATTGATAATTTTAAAAATCTTTAAGAAATATCTGGATATCGTTTTGAGATGAGGAAAGATTCATAATTGATCTGGCAGCATCTGAACGTTGTGGAATTTTGATCTGACCTTTTTTCCCAATTCGAACAGAAGTGACAAATTTTTCATTTACATAAATATCTGCATGCATTGAAGTGTAAGTTCGATTCACAGTAAAAAGTAACGCAGTTTTTGTTTCTGTAAAAGTAAATGGAATGTCATTTGAAGAAATGGATAAATTATTAGAAGTTCTTGGGACGACATCGATGTGAACTTTGAGATATTTTTCAATTTCATTAATGTTAGAGCCACCACGTCCAATAATTGATGGTATGTATTGTTCATCAACTAACACCTTGACACGATTATCAGACAAGATTTCGACTTGTACACCAGAATCATATCGCTTGAAGGTTTCCTTTATCTTATCTTCAGCAAGTTTATGAATTCCAACTTTATCAACAGTTTTACCTACAGGTACGATTACATTTTCCTCCCCAAATGTGTATATTTCATGTTCTAATTCATTATTATCAAAATTTCTGATTTCAATTACAGGCCTTGCAAGATCAGATTCAGTCATTCCTGTTGGAACTTTAACTTTTAATTCCAAGTCATAGACTTTTTGAATACTACCATCTTTCACAAATACCACAGTATCTAAGACATTGGGAATTATTCCAAGTTCAATCTTACCAATAAAACGTTGGATTGCATCTAATGGAGAATTTGCATGAACTACACCAACCATTCCAACTCCAGTTAATCTCAAATCAGCAAAGGTTCTAAAGTCTTCACGTCTTCGTACTTCATCAAAAATAGTATAATCAGGCCTAACAAGTAATAAAATGTCTGCAGTGTTATCAAAACTTCCATCTAGTTTACTATATTGTGTAATACCAGAATCAACTTGTAAATCACGTGGAGATTCAAAAGTTTTAACAATTTTTCCTTTGTTATGATAAAAATTTGCAAGACCAGATGCAAGTGTACTTTTTCCAGAACCAGGAGCACCTGAAATCACAATACCTTCTGCACTATCAGAAAAACGCTCCATTAGTTTTTCTGAAATAGTATAATCATCAAGAGACAATTTTACAATTGGGTGAACTATAGTAATTTCTAAAGAATCTGAAAATGGCGGATGTGTGATAGCAATTCTATATTCACCATGTTGAACTACCGATGCACCAGTTTTTGATATTTCCAGTGTGTTCAAATCAGACATTGTTACTGAATCTAAGATTTGAGATGCAATCATTTGCAAGTAGTCTTTAGATAAAAGGTCATCATCAAGTTTTGTTAACAAGAACGCTCCAGGTTTTCCTTTTTTTGCAAGAGGGTGTTGATTTTCTTTTAGATGAACACTCATGGTGTCAGAATCAAAAAATTTAAGAAACTCTAAAGAATCCTGTTTTATTTCAGATTTAAGAAATACAGTTTCAACATCTTCAGCCTGAGCAACCAGATATTGAACACGGTCAGAAGTGTAAAGAATTGCATCATATTGTTTTGCCATATCTACAATCAATGAATCAATTCTACCACTACTTGCAAGTTTAATATCATCAGAAGAAGGATGAGAGCCAGCTACAATCACGTTTAGTCCATGGCTTCCAGAAAAGGATTTGAGTTTTCTAATCTTCTCCAACCCCACAAAGCCTTGTTCTTTTTTCTTTGATGCTTGCGATTGGAGTTCATCAAATACTGCTTGAGGGATAATAATCTCAAAATTTCTAATGGATCCTGATTCAATTTGAGATACTAATTGACCATTAATTATAACGCTAGTATCAGCCACAATTTTTGACAATGTATAATCAAATTGAATTAACCCTAAATTACTTTGCTAAAATATCGGTGATTGCTTTTAAGACACCATTGAAATCAAATGGTTTTGAAATGTATGAAGATGCACCATGTTCTAAACATTGTTGAATTACTTTTTGATCATCACTTGCTGTGATTAGAATAATCTTGGCGTTTGGATCAAATTGCATTACTTCATTTACAACTGTTAATCCATCTTTTTTTGGCATTGCTAAATCCAGCAATAAAATTTCAGGTTTTTCTTTACAGTAAACATCAACTGCCTCTGCACCATCAATGGCTTCTGCAACTATTTCATGATCACCAATTCCAAGAATATCCTTCAGTACAAGTCGGATTGCATCAGAATCATCAGCAATCATAACTCTAGCCATAATCAGTCAGAATGACTAGGGCGTTAAAAATATTCATATATTTAGAATGTTCTGAATATGGGAAATTTGTTGTTTAAGCATAGTTAAATCATAATCAGGCTCAAGCATTACAAATTTTAAATTTGGAATAACATCACTTAAAATATTAAAAATATTTTCAACTGGAGAATCAATTGAGATTTTTTTAAAGATAGAGTCAAGAGAAAACGCTAAATCACCAAGGTCTTCTTTTCCCATCATTGGTGCCAGACCTTTAATTTTATGTGTGTATTTTTGAAATTTCTCGATATTGGAGAGAATGTCAGCATCAGTATGACATAGAGTAAGGATTTTTTCCAATTCAGACAAATCATCATTGATTTCCTTTGCTGCAACTTTAAGAAATTCATCAGACATATCAGATAGTTTAGAAAGATACACCCATTATTTTTATACCCTATGATAAGGGAAATTCATTGTGAAGCTAATTAGTAAGACATACATGTTAGTAACAATTTTGATTATTGCTGCGGCAATAAACTTGTTCTTATTCTATCAAGATACAAATTCACAAACCACACAATCATATTCAATTATAAGACTTGGAGATGTCAAAGTAACTGCAGAATCAATTGCTTCATTATCAATATCAATTGCAAACGGCAACATAGAAGACAAAGAAAATTTGGATAAACAAATTCTAGAAATTGAAAATATAATTGACGCTATAAAAATTGGTGGAACAATTAGAGAGCAAACGGTAGAAGAAATTCCCACACCATTAGTTCCAAAATACGAAAAATTATCAACATCATGGGAAGTTTATAAAAATAAAGTAACACATGTGGAAACTACATCTGTGTTTGATCCAGAAGCTACAAAAGCAATGAATTATCTTCTTCAAAAAAATAATGAATTAGTCTTACTCACTGATGAAATGAATAGGGAATTTGAGAATCTAGATAGGGATTACAATAGACATAAAGAAATTGCTAGTGAATTATTAGAATATTCCAAAGGAATAGGACAACAGATTTTGTTGATTTCAATTGGAGAAGAAACTGATGCTAAAGAAAAACTAAAAGAAGAAAAATTGGGCTTTGAGATTGGAATCAGAAAACTGCTTCAAATATCAACATCAGATCTAGATGTTGAAAGTATTGGCGAAAAATATGAAGAGTTAATCCCAATCCCAAGAGAAAATTCCAATGCATTACGAAAAATAGATCCGCTATGGGAATCAATGCAGACAAGGATAACAATTTTAGAAGATAGAGCACTACTGTCACCAGAATTCAATATTGCGAAACAAGAGATGAGTATTTCTAAAGAATCACTCTATGAAGATATTGACATAATATTACAAGAATGGAGTGCAATTATTACAAGCCAAAGCTCTAATGAACAGACAATCATACAGATTATACTGATAGTAGACATCATAGTATTCTTTTTAGTTCTAATAGTAATCAGACAATCACTATCACCACTTACATCAATCTCTCAAGCTTTATCAAAAGTAAAAGAAGGAGTATATGGTGAAAAGATAGAATATGAAGGAACAGATGAAGTTGGACAGCTAGTAAACAACTTCAACATAATGTCAAATACGATCAAAGAAGAAGAAGCAAAGAAAACAGACATTGCAAAAGATGAGTTTTTGGCAATGATTACTCACGAATTAAAAACACCACTAGTTCCAATTCAAGGGTATTCAGATATTTTACTTAGTGAACATTTAGGCAAACTAACTGATAAACAAAAGGAAAGAATAAGAATTATCAAATCAAGTTCCGATACATTACTGGCAATTATTTCAGATTTACTTGATGCACAAAAATTAGATTTGGGTCAATTAAGAATGAAGACGGAAAATAAAAATATCAACGAATCAATAATCAAATCAATTGACGCATTAAAACTAGAAGCTGAATCAAATAATATTGAAATTGTTTCAAATAGTAAAGACGTCATAATAAATCATGATCCAGAAAGAATAAGTCAAGTTATAACAAACTTGATGAAAAACAGCATCATTGCAATCAAACCAAATCCAGGTAAGATCGAAATAACCGTAGAAGATCTACCTACTGAAATAAAAATTAGTGTAAAGGACAACGGAGTTGGAATTGCAATAGATAAACAGGCAAACTTGTTTAAAAAATTCTATCAAGTCGATGCAACACTTACAAGAGAAAAAGGAGGAAGTGGTTTAGGACTTGCTATTTGTAAAGGAATCATAAACAACCACTATGGGCGAATTTGGGTAGAGAGCGTCCAAAACCAAGGAGCCACATTTTCATTCACGATTCCAAAGGAAATCTCAAAGAGCAAAACACCGCTAAATTCTGCTTAAAGAAAACAAACTTTCAGAACTAAATTCACTCACACTCTTGAAAAAATGGGCATTTCTAGATCGAATATTATGGAACAAGAACATGAGAAAAATAGAGAATTTTACAAAAACTGTATTAAATATTTTGAATTTTTACGTAAAAAAGGTACCACAGACTATAACTTTGAGGACGAATATTACTTTACCATGCCTGCAATCTCAAATCATTAAATAGTAGAAGATTTACGAACCATTCAGAAATTAGCAGTGCATGGATTCAAAATTACAAGATTTTGCAGATATTGCAATAAAATATGCAAGTAAATCAGAAATACAGTATTGTGATGTAAGAGCAGAACAGTTGAAACGAGAATCCGTACTTTTGGAGAACAACCAAATAGAACATGTAAGAACTGGCGAAGATAAGGGAATAGGTATCAGAATATTAAAAGACAATATATGGAGATTTTGTTCTATTACAAACCCGCAATCGTTTGATCAAATTAAAGATGCAATGGATAATTCAATTAGAAATACTAAACACCATGGAAAAAATGAAAACATCAGTCTTTATCCTAACACAGTAAACAAAAATAAAATCCATTACCCAGTATTAAAAAAACCGGAATTAGAAGACATCATAAAAATTGGATTAGAATGCAACAAAATCATTTCAGGAGTTGAGAAAATTATCAAATCAAGTGTCAATCCATCGTACACAGTTAATTCAAAATATTTTGTAAATAGTGAAGGCTCAGAAATTTTACAAAATTTCACAGACACCATAGTAGAGATGATTGCAACATCTCATGGATCAGGAATAACACAATCAATAAACATAACAGAAGGAGGAAGAGGAGGAATAGAACAAATCATTGCAGATGAAAAGATCTTTCGCAGTGCAAAAGAAATTGCATCAAAGGCGGCAGAATTAACAAATGCAAAACCAGTTAAAGAAGAAAAATCAACAATCATCATGAATCCAGATTTTGTGTCATTGCTCACACATGAAATACTAGGACATCCATCAGAAGGAGATAGGGTATTAGGAAAAGAGATGGCATGGGCAGGAGGCGCGTGGTGGAAAGGAAAAATCGGCGAGAAGATTGGTTCAGAGATGTTAAATGTGTTTGATGATCCAACAATCGAAGAGAGCTTAGGATGGTATTATTTTGATGATGAAGGAGTTGAAACTAGAAAAACAACTCTTGTAGAAAACGGTATTTTAAAAAATCATATGCAAAGTAGAGAAACTGCACAAACATTCAATGTAGCACCTACAGGAAACATGAGAGCAACAAATTATAGATTCATGCCATTGATTCGGATGGCATGCACATGTATTGAAAGTGGAGATTGGAATGTGGATGAAATGATAAAAGAAGTCAAACATGGATATCTAGTGTCAAATATGAAAATACCATCAATAGACATGAAGCGATATAATTGGAACATATCATGTCAATACGCTCAAAAAATTGAAAATGGTGAGATTACAGATTTGTTAAGAGACGTCATTGTGATGGGAACAGCCCCTGAATTCTTTGCATCAATTAATGCGTGCGGAGATGATTTTACTGTAAGACCAATAACAAATTGTGGAAAAGGAGATCCTATGCAATCAATGATTATGGGAAATGGAGGGCCAACAATAAGAGGAACTGCAACTGTAAAGAGCGTAAACTAGAAAATGAATCAAAAATTAGAAATCATAAAACAAAATGTCATCGAATGTACAAAATGTGATCTTTGCAAGACCAGAACCAACTCAGTGCCAGGAAAAGGAAATTCCCATTCAGATGTAATTTTTGTGGGAGAAGCTCCAGGGAAAAATGAGGATGAAAATGGAGAACCATTTATTGGAATTGCAGGAAAAAAACTCTCAGTTGCACTAGAAGAAGCAGGTATTGCAAGAGATGAAGTATACATAACAAACATTGTAAAATGCAGGCCACCAAAAAACAGAGTTCCAACCACAATGGAGAGAAACACATGTCAAGATTATCTAAAACAAGAAATCACAATTATCAAGCCAAAAATAATTTGCATATTAGGAAATACTGCATTTAATTCGCTTTTAGGAGGATCGGAGATTATAAAATTCAGAGGAAAACTAGTACGAAAAGACAATCAACTATATTTTTTAACAGTGCATCCTGCAGCAACAATTTACAATCAAGAATTAATTAAAGTTTTAAGAGACGATATGATAAAGCTATTTGGATTAATCACAGAATTAAAAAACAACAAAGAAGTTCAAATAGATATTGACTATACTTCCTAGAGAATTTTATTCAAAAGATACTGTTTTAGTTGCAAAAAAGTTACTAGGAAAAAAAATAATCAGAAAGATAGGTAAAGTAGAGATGTCAGGAATAATCACAGAGACAGAAGCATATAGACACAATGACGATCCTGCAAGTCATGCATTTAGAAAAATTACAGAGAGAAACAAAGTGATGTTTGGACAAGTAGGAATATCTTATGTTTATTTCACATACGGAATGCATTTTTGCTTTAATGTAACTGCACGAAGACCTGAAATTGCTGCAGGTGCAGTATTAATCAGAGCGATTGAGCCTGAAAAAGGAATCAAAACAATGCAAGAAAATAGAGGCAATGTAAATTTAAAAAATCTTACAGATGGACCTGCAAAATTAACACAAGCTTTGGCGATAACCAAAGATCATTATGGTGTTGATTTGACAAAAAAATCAAAGATATACATCACAGAAGGAATAAAAATAAAAAAGATTGAAACATCACCAAGAATAGGCATCAAAGAGCCGGTTGAGAAATTATGGAATTTTAAAATAAAAATCTAATCTTTGTTATTTTCATCCAAAGTCCATGGAGCAAATCTTCCTAGTATGCGTGCCCAATCTAATCGTAATAACAAAATAATAATCACAGTCATCATTACTCCAAAAAGAATCATTCCAATGTAAATCGGAGTCGCATCGTCAATATTTTCAAGAAATGGTTCAACGAGGGACAATCCAAGATAATGTGAAATAAAAACAATAGAATAGCTAAGAACAATTTTTCCAGTAAGAGTTGCAATGAAAAATCTTTTTGGATTATATCTTGCTAGTCCTAGTGGAACATATACTAGATCGTCAGGTATTGGAGTAGCTGCTGCAAAAAATGCCGCGGCTGCACCATATCGTTTGACTAGTCTCTCAAAAGGGCGCATTCTTTTTCTAGTTTTTTCAGTGATTATTTTTCGTCCACCGTAACTAACATAGAAAATGATTTGTTTTGCCATAGTAGCTGTTATTGCAGACAATAATGCCAAAACATGTAAATCAAAATGATCACCTACAGACATTGTTGCGAGAAGTAAAAATCCAGGTAATGGGACAAACGGGATTAATGAACCAAAAAAATTAACCAATGATAAGCTGAGATAACCCACTTCAGGTGCAAACGGAAATAGATCAACAAAATCCACAAACAAAACTGTTTTCAGGCATTATTTAATTAAATCTAGGACGATAGTCTACAATTCATTAAAATATCATCTTTTTAGAACTCTATCAAATGGCAAAAAAAGATTTTGAGAAGATATGTGACGCTATCGCCGTAATTAGCCCATACATTAGATTTGTAGGCGTGATAGGAGAAAGTGGAAATTTGTTAGCATACAAAAGAAGAGAAGATTTAGTGCCTCTTCTAAATGCTAAAGATACACAGTATCAGTTTTCACATATTGCCATAAAGACAGATTTAGAAGGATTTTTTGATAAAAATCTTGGAGAAATAGAATTCGTTTGGGAAGAAAGGAAGAAAGTTCAAACTATTTCTTTTGCTATAGAAAAAGTAAGAGTGTGGATATCCATTGATAAAAAAGTAATCAGATCAGAAATGCTAAGAATTATAGATTCATGTCTACCAATAGTAAAGAAATATTCTTAATACATTGAAGTGTCCATATTGTGAAATTGATTTAGATTCACTTAGTATGACAGACGGATTAAAACACATACTGGAACATAAAAAGAAAATGCAAAAATAATTTATTCGATTACTTTTTTACTAAAAAATATGAAAGTAGATGATGAAATCCAAAAATTAATTGACGAAATCAGTTTTAGAAAATCAAATGTTAAAAATTATGAAATAATGAAATCAGAAGAGATCAGTGAAGAGTTTAGAGATATAATGAAATTTGAACAAGAGTCATTTAAGAAAATTGAGATGTTTGAGAAAACATACAAGAATCAAGATTTAGTACAATATGCAAAAATGATTTGTAGAAATACAACAGATAGAGAAATAGTGCAAATACAAGAAATTTATTTAAAAAAAATTGATGAAGAGTATATTAATTCAAAATAATAGTATTATTCATACAACCAACATCTAACATAGCCTGATTCTGTTTTAAATTTAGGAGGAAGTGTTTTACATTTTTCAATTGCCAGTGGACATCTTTCTATGAATCTGCATTCTGTTGGAGCGTCAAGTAAACTTGGAGGAATTCCCTTAATGTGTTTTGGAGCAACACCGTCTAACCTGGGTATAGATTCCAATAACCCTTGAGTGTAGGGATGTTTTGGGTTTTTGTATATCTGCTCAGATGAACCAAACTCCACCATTTCACCACCATACATTATGCCAATTTTATCGGCAATTTCAGACAATACTGCCAAATCATGCGTGATTAGCATAAAAGACATGCCTTCTTTTTTGAGAGATTTGAGTAAATTTACAATTTGAGCTTGAGTCAAAACATCAAGTGCAGTTGTAGGCTCATCAGCAATTACAAGTTTTGGTTTTAACAGCAATGCCATTGCGATAATCACTCTTTGTTTCATGCCACCACTTAGTTCATGAGGGTATTTTTTCAGAATAATCTCATCAAGATTTACAGAGGACATTGCATCAAGAATTAATTTTTTAGAATTCCCCTCAAAACGATGTTGTTTTAGAATTTCATTGAATTGTTCATTGATTGTAAATACAGGATCTAGAGAATTCATTGCACCTTGAAAGATCATTGCAATTTTTTTCCATCGATATTTTGCATCAAAGTCAGATTCATCCATATCTAAAATAGATACATCCTCAAATGTGATTTTTCCCTCTGTCGTTCCTCCAGAGAGCATTCTAATCAACGATAACCCCAATGTACTTTTCCCACATGCACTCTCACCTGCAATTCCAATTGATTCCCCATGGTGCAACTCAAAATCAATATCATCAACAGCATATACTGGCCCCTTTGACGAAGAATATTTTGAAGATAATCCGTCAACAATTAGAAATGTCATGATTCTATTAGATCCAAACTAGAATTTTTGTTTTGCACTAAGGGATATAAACAACAGTATCAGAATTAAAAAGTCGATTTAAATGAAATTACCAATTTGTGGCTTTGATGCAAAAAATGCAATACTTTGTCCTCAATGTGAAAGTAAAGTAGAGTCAGGTGAATTGACTAAAGCAGACATAGAAGCATCAATGAATCTTGCAAATATTGCAAAATCAAACAAAGAAATTGAAAAGTTTTCACTATATTCATGCAGAGAATTTGATGGAAATTTTGTGTTGTCACTAGCAAAAGAAGACATCAGAATAATAAGACAGAGTCGTACGTTGTATAGAACTTTGCAGGATAAATTCAAGGGTAAAATTTGGCTAGTAGAGGATGACGAAACAGACAAGCGATTCATAGAAGATTTGCTATTTCCAACTAAAATTCTATCAATTAACGCAGTATGGGCACCTGGAGGTGTTCAAAAAACAAAAGCAATAGTTTCTGGAAAATGGACTCCCAAGTTTCCTATTGATACAAAAAAAGTTATTCAAATTGTAAAAAACGCCCGAAACCTTGACATTGAGATAGAGTTTGAGGATAAAAGATAAGACATGGTTTTTGTGAAAACTCACGACATTTCAGAGTTAAACGCAGAATTAATTGGAAAAGAGGTGGTACTGGGAGGATGGATTGAAGATCTTAGGAAATTAGGAAAAATGGCATTTATTACACTACGCGACGTGTCAGGAATTTCTCAAGTAATAGTAAAAGGAGAACTCAATGACAATCTTGGAGAGATTAATCGTCAAAGCGTAGTAAGTATCAGAGGGATTGTTCAAGAAACAAAAGCTCGAGATTTTGCATTTGAGATTAAAGCTGAAGAGATAGAAATTTTGGGAAAAGCAATTCACCCATTACCAGTAGATCCAATTGGCAGATTAGAAAGTAACATCGATACAAGATTAAATCATCGTGCATTAGATATGCGAAATCAAAAAACAGCTTCAATTTTCAAATTACGTCATCACGTATTACAGATACTAAGAAAAACTCTTTCTGAAAAAAAATTCATAGAAATAACAACACCGAAAATCATCGGCAGTGCAAGTGAAGGGGGAGCTGATTTATTCTCATTAGATTATTTTGGAAAAACAGCATATCTTGCACAAAGCCCACAACTATACAAAGAACAAATGACAATAGGTCTAGAGCGAGTCTTTGAGATTTCAAATTTTTACAGAGCAGAGAATTCACATACTGGGAGACATTTGACAGAATTTACCAGTGTTGACATAGAAGCTGCATTTATGGACTATGAAGATGTAATGAATGTTTTAGAATCACTAGTTGTGACAGTGTACAAAGAAATTGCAGAGAATTGTAAAAAAGAACAAGAAGCAATTGAGCATACAATACAAGTTCCAACAGCACCATTTGAGAGAATTACATACACTCAATGTGTTGAAGAGTTAAAGAAAACAGGAGAGAAAGTAGATTTTGGTGATGACTTGTTGGATTCCCATCTCAGAATAATTGGAAAGACCCATCCAGGATTTTTCTTTTTGATTGATTGGCCAATGAAATTAAAACCATTTTACATTAGGGAAAAAGACGAAGACCCAGCATTATCACGCTCATTTGATTTACAGTATGGATTTTTAGAATTATCCTCAGGTGGAACTAGATTACATAATCCAGAGATATTAAAAAATAGACTGAAAGAACAAGGATTGGATCCCTCACAATTTGCAGATCACATCAAAACATTTGATTGGGGAATGCCACCTCATTCTGGATGGGGTATGGGATTGGATAGATTGATGACCACACTAATTGGAATTGATAATGTTCGTGAAGTGGTATTGTATCCCAGAGATCCAGACAGACTAAGTCCATAGTTATTCAGATTTTTATTGGAATATAGTTTTACAATATCATGATCGAACAAATCGATGCAAAAAAAGTAGTAGAAGTGATTGGAAACAATCTGATTGGAGTATCACATGATTCAAGTAGTTTTGCAAAATTACCTGATTCTTTTTGGGGATATTTTGCAAGAGGGCATGATAAAAAAGGAACATTTGGTGTAATAGTTACCTATTCAGAAGAAGGAAAAGATGTAGATGAGTTAATCAAAATGTATGAAGAGTGGGCCACAAAAAATAAAACAAAAAAAACTGAATAGATTATTTTGTTTCTTTGAGTAATTTACGATACCCTGCACATTCTGAACATATTGGTTTTCCTTTATATTTTGGATTACCATCAGTAATTTTTAAGGTACCTGGAACAACTTTACAAATGCAGCAATCTACCATATGTTTCGGTAAAAAATGTGATTAATAAAAATTGGTAATTTTTGAAAAAGAGATAAATCCAAAGAAGTAGATCTGTGTTAGTGTACAAATGTGATTTCTGTGGATCTGCATTTGGAGATAGAATATGTTATTTTTGTGAGAAAAATTGTTGTACATCATGTATGACTGACGATAAAACACGTTGTAAGAACTGCTATATTACAAAAAGAAAACTAGGTTGGAAACAATTACTAAAAAAGAATAAAAAAGTTCTGATTTTTGTAGGAATTTTGTGGCTATATACAGTATTTCCCGGCCCTTTCATTCCAGGATTAGATCCTAACTTTTACGCAATTTCGTGGGTCGCAGCAATATTGATTATGATTCCAATTTGTCTGGCATTGTTTTTCTGGTCAATTAATCCACCCAACTCAGATTTAAAAAAGAGAAGAGACTAAAAGATCAAATTTTTTACACTTTTTGATCTTTATCAAAAAAGAAAAAATAATTTTCATGGATGCAAATGACGAGACATTTTTGTGGATTATACAAAACCAGAAAAGAATTCACGAGGAATACATTCAAAGAATATCATAGAGATATGATTTGTTATCACTAGATGGAAATTAGGATCATTGTTAAATATGATTTTGACGTAATAGTTATGACGAGAAGCCATTGTTCTGCGTAGTAGAATGATTGGTTGGAAAACACATCATGTTAGGAAATACGTCCTTGATTTAACGTGTTTTCCATGTATCTCGTTGTTTTGAGAATCAAATTTTTAGAGATGTGTATAAAAACAGTAGCCCCATTTTTATGCATGATTAGGTGGTAATGACTAAAATTATGATCAAAGTTTGGTTGTAATCTGTTTTGTAAATTCAGACGTGCTCATATCTCCGCCAATATCTTTGGTTTTGACACCTGATTTTACTAGATCAAATATTGTGGATTCTAATTTTTCCCCTACAACAATACATTTTGAATCATTGTGTTTGTTTCCAAGCCAATCAAGCATCATCTTTATAGATAGTAAAAATGACGAAGGATTTGCAATGTTTTGTCCTGCAATATCAAAAGCAGCACCATGAACTGGCTCAAACAATGCAAAATTATCTCCAATATTGGCAGCTGGCGCCATTCCCAATCCACCAACTACTTGAGAAGATTCATCAGATAAAATATCACCAAATAGATTTGTGGTAACTATCACATCAAACTGTTCAGGTTGACGAATTAGATTCATTGCACACGCATCAACATACATTTCTTCAAATATGATATCAGGATAGTTTTTTGACACTTCAGTACAAGATTTTGCAAACAATCCATCTGTAACTCGCATGACATTTGATTTGTGAACACATGTCACTTTTCTCATAGAGTCTCGCTGTTTTGCAGTCTCAAACGCATACTTTGCAATTCTCTTTGATGCAGATTCAGAAATTATTCTCAATGCAACTGCAGCGTTGCCCAAGCTAAATTCCTTGCCAGTGTAAAGATCTTCAGTGTTCTCTCTAACTATTACCATGTCAATATCATCACGTAATGCAGGCATGTGTGGGTATGATTTTGCAGGTC
Source organism: Candidatus Nitrosopumilus sp. (assembly GCF_040878665.1). Lineage (GTDB taxonomy): Archaea > Thermoproteota > Nitrososphaeria > Nitrososphaerales > Nitrosopumilaceae > Nitrosopumilus. The sequence goes on from NZ_JBBDLU010000007.1 coordinate 46,525, forward strand.
TAATATTGGCATACAAATCAAGCATTCTTCTCAACACAACAATAACATCAGCTGCACTCTCACCAACCGGAGCTTTCAAGCATGCATCAGATTGTTTTATCATATCTATCACATCATCTGGAAGTGCCTTGCCGGTTTCAGCCAAGGCTTTGTCACCAGCAGATAGTTTTGTGATATCAAATTTCAAATCAAGTTTGTCATGAATCGTATTTAATACGGAAACTGCAGATTCAGATAATTCAGGACCAATGCCATCGCCAGTGATTAATGAGATTTTGTACATTATACCATCATCGCAAAATAAGAATTATCTTACCTGTTTTTCTTGAAGTAATTTTTTGAGCATGATTCGATTAATAGCATCAATTACTGCCTTTACACTAGTAGTTACAATATCTTCACCAACAGATTTTGCAGAAACTTTGTTTCCTAATGCATCTTCAACTTTTACTGTAACTTCACATAAGGCACTAGAGCCACCTGAAATTGAAGCCAACCCGTAATCCTTGATTCTAATCTCAGAAAGCTTTCCAGTAATTTTTTGAATTGCATTAAGTGCCGCATCAACTGGACCTACTCCATAATCAGTTCCAACGTGATCCTCACCATCAATATTTAACTTTACAAAAGCATAAGGCATTGTACCAATTCCAGTAGATACTGAAAATCCAGTTAATTGAACAATTCTTTTAAGTTCTTTTTCTCCCATAACATCACTTGCAATAGAGAGTAACTCCACATCAGTGAGTTGTTTTCCTTGATCACCTATCACTTTAACTTTTTCTAAGATTTGTTTTGACTGATTTTCAGTAGGTTTTACTCCATACTCTGATAACATTGCATTCATTCCATGAACTCCAGCATGTTTTCCAACTTGAAGCCATCTTTTTCTTCCAACCAACTCAGGACTTATTGGCTCGTATGTGAGAGGGTTACTCAATACACCATGTGTGTGAATACCAGATTCGTGACCAAATGCATTTGCCCCAACGATAGCCTTGTTTGGCTGAACAATAATTCCCACAGTCTTTGAGATAAATCTAGATACATCATAAATTAATTCAGATTTTATATTAGTTTCATATTTTTGATCATAGGGCAAACATTTCAATGCCATAGAAAGTTCTTCTAATGAAGCATTTCCTGCTCTTTCACCAATTCCATTTATTGTAACATGTGCGCATGTTGCTCCTGCATGAATTCCAGATAAAGAATTTGCAACTGCTAAACCAAAGTCATTGTGGCAGTGGACACTTACTGGAAGTTTTGTAACTGCTACTGTATCACGTGTGATTTCTGCCATGTATTCAGGAGTTGCATATCCTACAGTGTCAGGAATGTTAACTCTGTCAGCACCTGCTTTTGCAACTTCACCAAATACTTTTTTCAAAAATTCTCTATCAGTTCTTGAAGCATCTTCAGCTGAAAATTCCACTTGAAGGCCACGAGATTTACCATACTCTACGGCTTCGATTGCTTTTTCTAGTGCTTGATCGCGTGTCATTTGTAGTTTGTATTCCAAATGAATATCAGAAGTTGCAATAAATGTATGAATATAATTTAAACCAGCATCAACTGCAGCATCAATATCTTTTTTGATAGTTCTTGTCAATCCTGCAATCTCGCAAGATAAGCCTTCACTAGTAATCATTTTGACTGCTTCAAGTTCACCATTAGATATTACTGGAAATCCAGCTTCGATTGCATCAACTCCTAACTCATCAAGCTTTTTTGCAATTGCAAGTTTTTGAACTGGGGATAAGGATACACCAATGGTTTGTTCTCCATCTCTTAATGTTGTATCAAATATTCTAACTTTCATACCCCACTCCTCTGTAAAGCTGCAACACCAGTTCGTGCAATGTCTATAATTCCAAATGGTTTTGCCAATTCTTCAAATGCTTTGATTTGATCAGGAGTTGCAGTTAATTCTACCATGATAGAATCTTTCTTCACATCATGGACTTTGCCACCATATGCATTTGCCAATTTGTTAACTTCCATACTATCATTAGCATTACTGAGTTTTATCTTAAAAAGACTAAGTTCACGATAAACTGTTTTATGCTCATCTAAATGCTCAACTTTAACAGTATCGATCATTTTATCAAGTTGTTTTACTATCTGATCTATCTGTTTTTCATCACCATAGGTAGTAATTGTCATCTTTGAGTATTCTGGATTCTCAGTTACGCCAACAGAAATACTATCAATGTTAAAATTTCTAGATCTAAAAAGATGAGTTACTTTAAACAAGATTCCAGGTTTGTTTTCAACTAAAATAGAAAGAATCGCCCACATAATCAATCACTAAGATGGTAAGATCATTTCCGACAACGAAGTTCCAGGAGCTACAAATGGCAACACATCTTCTTCAGGATCAATAGGGATATCAATTACTGTTGCAACATTACTGCTTAATGCGGTTTTGATTGCCTTATCAAGTTCATTCATAGATTGAGCTCGGATTCCTTGAGCACCATATGACTCTGCTAATTTAACATAATCAGGACAACTTTTTTGATCCACGCCAACCATTCTTCTATTGTAGAAAGTTCTTTGCCATTGAGCTACCATTCCCAATGATGAATTGTTTAAGAGAAATACAATCACTGGAATATCTTCCAATACAGCAGTGGCAAGAGAATTTTCAGTCATACTGAAACTTCCATCACCTGCAATATCTACAACTGGAACATCAGGTTTTGCAACTTTGGCACCAATTGCTGCTGGGAATCCCCAACCCATAGTACCAAGTCCAGTTGAACTAAAAAAAGTACCAGGTTGAATCACATCATAAAATAATGAAGCCCACATTTGATGTTGTCCTACTTCAGTTGTGACAATAGATTCTTTTGGCAATAATTCACGTAGTTTACGCAATATTTTTGCAGCACCCATTTCACCTGGATGAAGTTTCAAGTTTTCTTTCCAATACGCTTTTGTTTCTTTGACATGTTTTAACCAAGGAGTCTCGTCAGTTTTTTTAATTGCTTTTTGTAAAAGCAACTTTACCATTACCCTGAGATTTACACGTACATCTCCAATTACTGCAATTTGTGCAGTTTGATTCTTACCAATTTCTGCAGGATCAACATCCATATGAATAATTTTTAATCGCTTTTCAAATGCCTCAAATGTTCCAACAGATCTATCAGAAAATCTAGTACCAATTGCCAATACACAGTCAGCTTCTGCCATCATTTTGTTAGCTTCTGCATGTCCATGCATGCCAATTGGACCTAATGACAAAGGATGCGTTTCAGGAAATGCCCCTTTGCCTTTGAAAGTAGTAACTACTGGAAGCATGAGAACTTCTGCAATAGATTGGAGTTCTGCAAATGCAGACGAGATTATTGCACCGCCACCAGCTAAAATAATTGGTTTTTCAGCATGAAGTAACATATCAATTGCTCTTTCAACATTAACAATATCAGGATCTGCCCAAGGATGATATCCTCTAATTTTAAATTCATCTGGAAAATTCATAGGAGATTCATTTGTTTGGACATCTTTTGGAATGTCAATTAACACAGGTCCAGGTCTTCCAGATTCTGCAATGAAAAATCCTTTTTTTACGACTTCTGGAATTTCACCAGCTGTTCTTGGTTGAAAAGCATATTTGACAACAGGGTTTGCCATTCCAATTATATCACTTTCTTGAAATGCATCTTTGCCAATCATACCAACAGGTACTTGTCCTGTTACTGCAATCATTGGTGCAGAATCAGCTTGTGCAGTTGCAATTCCAGTTAAAATATTAGTTGCACCAGGACCAGATGTAGCAAAACAAACGCCTGGTTTTCTGCTAACTCTACCAAAGCCATCTGCCATGTGTGCAGCTGATTGTTCATGTCTTACCAAAATGTGTCTAATGTTACATCGTGTAAATTCATCATACATTGGAAGATTTGCACCACCAGGTAATCCAAATACTTGTTTGACACCTTCTTTTTCCATAGCCACCATCAATGCCTTTGCGCCTGTCATACTTTCCATTTTATTCATCAAATTTCTCTCCATAATTTTAAGTTAGTAAAATCGTGAGCACACTTTACAGTAGAACAACTACAGGTAAATTTTTGCCAACTATTTTAGTCAGTTTTGTGCTCATTGAAATCAAACAAACAAGCAATTAATAATTTATAAAGATTCTCAGAAGAATAGTCGTGTTTTTACTAGTAATTGTACAGAAGACTTAAACTGATATTTTCTATACTTGAAGCGAACTGTTTTGAATGATAATGAAGAAATCATTAAAGTTATAGAGACATTATTTCAAGCAGGTATCACAAAAGATCTTTCAACACTAAGAGAAATTCATCTAAATGATTCTAAATTCTCAAGCTTTAGTGATTTACCACCATATGATCTTAAAGATTATCAAACAACAATAGAGCTTGAAGAATTACGATTTGTAAGCATTTCAGACTACACATATGAAATCAAAAATCCAAAAATCAGTTTATTTGGAGACACTGCAGTTGTAGCTTTGGAATTAATTCAAAAAGGAATGCTAGTAGATAACAAAGCATACACTGGAGAGCATCTAATAATTACAGGGCGTGCAACATTTGTACTGGTGAAACAACCAACATGGAAAATTGCTCACATTCATCTATCAAAGATCAACTGATAATATTTTATTATTTTTTAGGATTTGGAGT
>NZ_JBBDLU010000007.1:51291-269485 GCF_040878665.1 Candidatus Nitrosopumilus sp.
AGGTTTGTTTTGAGTAGGTTTGTTTTGAGTAGGTTTGTTTTGAGTAGGTTTGTTTTGAGTAGGTTTGTTTGATTTCTTTTTTGGTTCTTCATTGACTAATTTTTTGTACAAATTGAAAGCTTGATCGACATTTAGATTTCCATGTACAATTGCGCGTACTGCTTTAATCATAGAAACTGGATGTTCAGATTGCCAGATATTTCTGCCCATATCAACGCCTACAGCACCGCCTTTGATTGCATTGTATGTCAATTGTAATGCATCCCGTTCTGGTATTTTCTTTCCGCCTGCAACAATAATTGGTACAGGACAGGATTGAACAACTTTTTCAAAATTATCACAATAGTAAGTTTTTACAATATGTGCCCCTTGTTCAGCAGCTATTCTACATGCTAATGAAAGATATCGTGCATCTTTACCAAGTTCTTTCCCAACTGCAGTTACTGCTAAAACAGGCAAACCATATTTTTCAGCTTCATTCACTAGTTTTCCTAAATTAACAATTGTTTGATATTCATATTTTGAACCGACGAAAATAGACATTGCAAGTGCACTTGCATTCAATCTAATTGCATCTTCAATAGATACAGTGATGTCTTCTTTAGATAAATCATCACCGATAATGCTTGAGCCACCAGACACCCTTAGTACCATAGGAACGTCAGTTGTTGCAGGAACTGATGTTCTTTGAACACCTCTAGTAACCATTAAGGAATCACAGTGTCTCAAAAGTGGCGCAATCACTTTTCTTGGATTTTCTAATTTTTCAGTTGGACCAAGAAAATATCCATGATCAACAGCTAACATCAGAGCACGATTATTGTGTGGTTTAATGATACTAGAAATTCTATTCTTTAATCCCCAATCCATATCTCTTCGATTTTGAAAGAAAAAAATACCTTTCTTAAGCCTTTCTTATTTCGTAATGATGATTTTCATTGCATTGTCACCACTTCGTGCATGATCAAATGCTTTTTGTGAATCAATGATAGGGTACGTATGAGTGATTAGTTGTTTAACATTGATTTGAGAAGATTCGATGAGACGTAGTGCTTCCTTTGTATCAGAGTCAGATGCAGCATAGCTTGTAACTAGAGTGATCTCTTTTGAGTAAATTTTGCTCATATCAAGATCTAGTTTCGCGCCTTTGGATGGAACACCAAACATCATTACTGCTCCACCTTTTCGCACCAGATCTATGGCATCATCAAGAGCTTTAAGACTACTAGTAGCAACTATTGCCACATCTACACCTTGTCCATCAGTATTATCTAAAATCATTTGCATTCTATTTTTGTCCATAGAATTTATTGAATTAGTAATGTTGAATTTTTTTGCAAAATCCAATCGGAAATCATTAACATCAAAACAGAAAATTTTTGAGAATTTTTTTGCATGTGCCAACATCACATGCATCATTCCAGTAGGACCTACACCAAAAACTGCAGCAGAGTCACCTACACGATATGGGAATTTGGTCCATGCCCTTACACAACATGCTAAAGGTTCAATCATTGCAGCTTCCTCAAAGGTTAGAGAATCAGAAATTTTGAGAATCCCACCATGAGATACATTCCATGCAGGAACTACATATTCTTCAGATAATCCACAGGGAGAAAGATTTGTTTCATAATATTTTGAACACATTGTTTCATTTCCGTGATTACACAAATGACAGTCATAGCATGGAACATGGTGATGAGTAAATACACGGTCACCTTTTTTGAATTCAGTTACATCAGAACCAACATCTAAGATAATTCCAGATGGTTCATGTCCTAAACGCATTGAAGGCTGCCCATATTGGCCAAATACTTTTTCTAAATCAGAACCACAAATACCACATGCTTGCATTTGTACTAAAACATCACCTGATCCTATCTGAGGATTATCTATTTCATCCACAGAGATAACAGATGGTTCTTTAACAGAAGCGGTTTTCATGGTGAAGGATTAGAAATTTGATTATAAGTAGATTATACACCAAGAATCTTCTTTAACATGACTCTATAATCGACTTCAGTTTTTTCACTTCCAGTTGCGGGTAATGAAAATACAAGAGTAGATTTTTCAGCTCTAAGTGCAGTTAATTCATCAGAAATAGATTCAGTAATATCATCACTAACTAAAACCAATCCAACATCAGAATCATCAGTTAGTGTTTTGATTTCTGCAAATGCTTTTTGTGGATTTTCAGAGATTTTTCCTGGAATCCCAGCTAATTGAAAACTAGTTACAAACGATTTACTTCCAACAGTGAAGATTTTCACAATGAATAATTTTACCCGTTCTAATTTAACCCTTTTTGGAGAAATTAGATCTGGAAAGGTTGATTTAGTTTAAAAAACCAGTCAAACCATGGCAGAAATTGACACTCAGAAAGATGTCTACTTGTTCCTTCATGGAAAGATGGATCTTAAAGAAAAGGCAACAAACGCTTTAACTGCAAAAGGATTTTCAGCAGATAAAATCACTATGGCTTTGCCAACTAAGGTTGGAGACATAGGAGATTATATGGCAATGTTATGGATGCCTCCAAATCCAGATCACATAAAGATTCAGCAAATCACAAAAGTTGAACATGTAGAACCAGAAGGAATGATTGGTCTTTGGAAAGGAGTTTCTAAAGAAGACATAGATACTGTTCCATTAGAATAATCTAACTAAAACCAGCGCCAAACTCACTACCTTTTTCTAAAACATCACCAGAATCAGAATTTTTTAGTTTTCTATAGAGTAATGTTTCATAAACTAGTTTCATAGCTTGTTCATCATCAATACCAAAATCTTCCTTGATTTGATTTTTGTATTTTTCTAATTTTGTATCATCTTGTTCATCATGAGAAAGACCATCGTGAACCATCAGATTAGCGATTTTCTCAATTTCTAAATTTTGTTGGTCATCATCCATAATTTTTAGTAAAATTTCTAGTTATTAACACATTCTAATAATTAATAATTACAAATCAGAAATTAATCCAGACAAAAAATCAGAGAATTCATCATCAGAGAAAATAATTGTTTCAACTTGATCATCTTTCCTAGCAAGACATACAGATTCTAAATGATAACATGTGGGCTTTCCGTTAAGTTTACCAAAATAAAATCCAGGACAGGAGCAATAACCACCATCAGGATCTATCCAATGCTCATCACCCAACCCAACCACTGTCCAAATTTTGCGTTGACTAGGTTCAAAGAAGTGTAATTTCACACGTTTTTCAGAAATTATCGATTGAATTCTTTCCGATTCTTTATTCATAAGGATTTAATCATATATCTACAGTATAACTTTGATGCTACAAATCAGAATAATTCCATCAAAACCAGTTCTGATTTTAGAAGGAGAGAAAAAGAATCTCATAGTTACAGATATGCATATTGGATTTGAAAACAGCATGACATCAAATGAAATCAACATAGGAAAAAATTCAACAATAAATGAATCAATACATGAATTAACAGAAATAATTGATTCAGAAAAACCAGATTCAGTAATTTTATTAGGAGATGTAAAATCAAGTGTTAAAACAATAACAAAAAACGAATGGGATGAAGTACCATTATTTTTTAGAAAAATAAGAGAAAAATGTGATGTGATATTAATTCCTGGCAACCATGATGCAAATATTCAAAGACTTATTCCAGAGAACATCTCAATGATTAGTCCTACAGGAATGATTGAAGAAAATATTTTATTAACACATGGGCATACAATGCCATCAGAGAATTTCTCCCATGTAGATAAAATAATCATGGGACATCTTCATCCAGTATTTTTTCAAGAAGATTCCATAATGAATGGGCAACGCGTATGGGTTTCAATCAAAACAGAGAAAGAAAACATATTTCCAAATCAGACAGGAGATATTGAAATTACAATAGTTCCATCGTTTAACAGATATTTTTATGCAACGCATAGAAAGCAATACAAAAAATCCATATCTCCAATAATAAACAAAATCAAAACTATATCAAAAGCAAAAATCATCACACTTGATGGAACAATCATAGGAGATGAATCAAACATTAATCAAGTAATTTAGTCAAAGTTTTGTAGATAAAGATCCTTTGATTGCACAATTTGGACATCTCTGAGATTTTGCCCAAGTTTTGACAGCTTCAGAGTAAGCAATACGAATTTCGTAAGAATAGCCACAGTTTTGACACAAAATATTTGCCAAATAGCTATTCTTGCTCCAATCTTCACGGGATTCACGAATAAATTTAGCAACTAATTTTCGTCCCTTTTCAGATATTCGATATAGAGTCATATCATGAAATCCAGGTTTGTCATCAAAAGGAATTCTTTGAACAAGACCATTTTCATCTAAAAATACCAAAATATCTTTGAGTTTAAATTCAGCAATCTTTGTTTTAACGAAATTTTTCTTTACGTTATCTTTTAAATGAATAAAACGAATTCCATCAGAATCAAATTTTTCAATAGAATTTAGTACTTCATCAATCTCATCATCTGCAAACTTTTTGGCCATGTTATTTGATAGAATACTTGTGTTTATGTTTTTTAGAGTTACTCATATTTGTCATAGGGTTCAATCGGTTCTTTGGTAGTTTTATTATTACGTAACCATTCTAATGTTTTTACAAATGAATCTGCTAATTCAATAGTAGTCAATACAGGAATTCCCAATTCAAGAGACTTTCGTCGGATTTGATACTCATCATCAAGCATGTCTACATATTTTTCTAATGTTGAAGTACTTGGAATGTTTATGATAAAGTCAATCTTTCGTTCATATAGAAGATCGGAAATGTTTGGCTTTCTTTCAGGTTCTGAAATTTTATGAACTATTTCAATTTGACCGATTTTTTCTTCAAAAAATTCAGCAGTATGTTCTGTTGCCAAGATTTTGAATCCTAATTGTTTTAGTTTAGCAATTGCAGATACTAATTTTTCTTTATTTTGTGCACCACCTACAGTTACAAGTGCAGACCCTTTGTCGGGCAAAGTGTATCCTGCAGATATCAACCCCTTAGATAACGCATCGTAGAAGCTAGTTCCAAAGCATGCTACTTCTCCAGTAGATTGCATCTCTACACCTAATGCAATGTCTGCACCTTCAAGTTGCATAAATGAAAATTGGGGTACCTTGATTCCGTAGTTTTGAATTTTTTGCCATTTATTTTCAGGAATTTGTGGCAAAGGTTTATCCAATATTGCCTTGGCAGCGAGGGAAATCAGGTTGATTTTTACTAATTTTGATACAAATGGCATAGAACGCGAGGCTCGGATGTTTAACTCAATTACATATACATGATCATCATGAACCAAAAATTGTAAATTAAACGGTCCTTTAACATTAAAGGTCAAAGCGATTTTTTTAGTGTATTCAGTAATCGTTTCAATGATTTTATTACTTAGACGCCATGGCGGAATTACCATCATAGCATCTCCAGAATGAACACCTGCACTATCAATGTGTTCTACTATTGCACCAATTACAACTTGTTTTCCATTACTAATACCATCAACATCTACTTCAAGAGAATTTAACATGAATTTTGAAATCACAACTGGATGATCAGGAGACACATCAGTTGCTTCTTTGACATATGTCTTTAATTCCTCTTGAGACCAAACAACTTTCATGGCAGCACCAGATAAAACGTAAGAAGGTCTAACGATGACTGGAAATTCAACTTGTTGTGCAAAAGACTTTGCTTCATTAATATTTGAAAATGCTTGCCAAAGAGGTTGTTTTATGTGAAGTTTATCTAATTCTGCACTAAACTTAGAACGGTTTTCTGCGCGGTCAACATCATATGCAGCAGTTCCTAAAATAGTGACACCATGTTGTGCAAGTCCAGGAGTAAGATTATTTGCAGTTTGTCCTCCCACACAAGTGACAATACCTTTAGGATTTTCAAATTCGGTGATATCCAAAATTCTTTCTTGAGTTAATTCCTCAAAATACAATCTTGTGCAAATATCATAATCAGTAGAAACTGTTTCAGGATTACAATTTACTACAGACACATATTTTTCTCCATTTTCTTGTAAACCCCAAACCATGTTTACAGTACCCCAATCAAATTCCACACTACTTCCAATTCTGTAAGGACCTGCACCTAGTACAATTATGCCTCTTTCCTCTTTTGGAATTATCAAATCATTTGAGTGACCGCCATAAGTCAAATAGAGGTAATTAGTCACCGCAGGCCACTCAGCTGCCAAAGTATCAATTTGTTTTACAGATGGAATTACGCCTAGTTTCTTTCTTAATGTGCGTATTTCGTCAGGAGTTTTATTTTTAGCGCGAGCAATTTGTTTATCAGCAAACCCAGATTTTTTGGCTTCCCAAAAAAGCGATTCATCAAGTTCAGAATTTTTTAATTTATCTTCAATATTTACAATGTTTTTAATTTTTTCTATAAACCATGGATCAACAGTTGATAGTTTGTATATGCGCGCAACTGAAATTCCCATCTTTAACGCAATAGCAACATGATAAAGAATTTGATCATCATGATGAGATAATTTGTATTCGATTTCCTCTTCAGTGTATTCTTTTTCATTTACACGATTTAAAACCAATCCATCATTTCCGATATCCAACATTCTAATTGCTTTTTGGAAAGATTCTTCGAATGTTCTACCTACTGCCATAACTTCACCAACAGATTTCATCGTAGGTCCTAATCTTCTATTTACAAGCTCAAACTTTGCAAAATCCCATCTTGGATGTTTACATACAATATAATCAAGTGAAGGCTCAAAACATGCAGTAGTATTTTTTGTGATTCTGTTTACAAGTTCAGATAGATTATACCCCAATCCAATTTTTGCAGACATGTATGCTAATGGATAACCAGTTGCTTTACTTGCAAGTGCAGAAGAACGTGAAAGTCTGGGATTGATTTCAATTGCAACATATCTATCAGAGTCAGGATCAAGTGCATATTGAATATTACATTCCCCTACAATTCCAACATGTTTTGTTGCACGTAATGCGGCAGAGCGCAACATGTGGTATTCATGATTATCAATTGTTTGAGAGGGAGCAACTACAATATTATCGCCAGTATGAACCTTCATTGAAAGTACATTTTCCATATTACAGACAATTACATTATTTCCATCCCAGTCTTGCATTACTTCATACTCAATTTGTTTCCAATGACCAATGTATTCTTCAACCAAAACTTGACCAACAAGACTAGCCTTAATGCCACGCTCAACAATCTCATGAAGTTCAATTTCATTATAAGCAACACCACCACCTCTTCCTCCAAGAGTATATGCGACTCTGATAATTACAGGGTATTCTAGTTCTTCAGCTGCTTTTTTAGCGTCTTCAAAATTTGTAACAGTTTTGCTCCTTAGTACAGGCACGTTGCATTCATTCATAGAATCTTTGAAAAGCTGCCTGTCTTCAGTTCTTTTGATTCCAGCCACTTGAGTACCAAGTACATTTACACCATATTTTTGGAGAATACCGGATTCATCTAGATTAACTCCACAATTCAAAGCAGTTTGTCCTCCGTATGCCAGCATAATGCCATCAGGTCTTTCTTTTTCAATAATTGCTTCTACATATTCTGAATTCACTGGAAGCAAATACACTTGATCTGCGAATCTAGTATCTGTCTGAATAGTAGCAATGTTTGGATTGATTAAGACGCTGTTTAATCCATCTTCATGTATTGCTTTAAGACATTGACTGCCAGAATAATCAAATTCACCTGCTTCGCCAATTTTGATGGCGCCACTGCCCAGTACAAGAATTTTCTTTAGTGATTCATTTTTTGGCATTTATTTATTTCTCCATCAGATGTTTGAGTTCATCAAAGACAAATTTACAATCAAAAGGACCAGGAGATGCTTCTGGATGAAATTGTACTGCAATACAATTTTGTGTTTTATGTTTTATTCCTTCAACTGTTTTGTCATCTGCATTTGTAAACCATAACTTAAAATCAGATTTTTCGATGGACTCAGGAGTTATTCCATATCCATGATTCTGACTAGTAACATATACTTGATTATTTTCTAAATTGATACAGGATTTGTTTTGTCCTCTATGCCCATACTTTAGTTTGTAAGTTTCAGTATTACCAGCAATGCCAATAATTTGTGCACCTAAACAAATACCAAGTGTAGGTACATTATTTTCAATTAATTGTTTAGCAGTATCAATCGTGTTAGGACATTTTTGCGGATCACCTGGACCACTACTTAACACAACACCCTTAGGATTGTAAGACATTATTTTTTCATAAGAAGTATTCCATGGAACTAAAATTACCTTGTAACCAATCTCCAAAATATTGCGAATGATTGCATTTTTTGTACCAGTGTCAACTACTACTACGGATTCATTACCTTGACCAAAAAATTGTTCTTTCTTTGTGGATACTATATCCATGAATTGTTCGGAATTATAATGAGTTGCAGATACAAGTTCTGCTTTGATTTTTTCTATATCAATTTCAGTGTCAGAAACAACAAGTGCTGCCATCATTACACCACTTGTTCGAAGTTTTTTTGTTAGTTCACGAGTATCAATTCCTGAGATGCCAGGCACTTTTTCATTGTAAAGCCACTCATCTAGAGTCATTGCAAGATTCCAGTGACTAGCAGTTAGAGACAATTCATGAACAACTAGGCCACGTATTTGCATTCTGTCAGATTCGAAAAATTTTGAAATACCATCACTGTCTTTAACCGAAGGATCAGGGACACCATAATTTCCAACTAGAGGATAAGTTAATGTGAGAATTTGCCCATTGTATGAAGGATCTGTAAGAGCTTCAGTATAACCAACCATGCCAGTATTAAATACAATTTCACCAAAAGCAGTCGTAGAATAACCAAACCCTTCACCATCAAGAACGGTGCCATCATCAAAGATCAGTTTTCCAAACTTTTTTGCATGGTTTGATTTCTTTGTAGTAATTGTGACCCTCGTAAAGTCCTAGGTATTCTGAATTTAAGTTTTGTGCGTATTAGAATGCCAAAAAAATGATCGCAGAAAAATTAATTATCAAAGAGCTTGGAACTCTTCGCTCCATTTATGATAAGCACGAATCATTTCAAGTGAGACACTTGGTTTTCTTCTTGCCATAATATCTTTAAAATCTGCAGTTGTAAGGGGTCTTGGGATAACTGGAGTCTCCCCTTCGATGGGTTCGTGATAGTCTGGAGCATTGAAGATTTCATGAACTGTTTTAATGTGTGCGGCTTGACAAACATCTTTGATATCACTTGCACTGTAACCGTCAAACAATTTTGCAAGTTCAGTGTTATTTACATTATAATTTTTACTTAGTGGAGCAGTATATTCTTCAAACAAGTGTTCTCTAGCTTCTTGTGTTGGTAAAGACACATAGATTCTTTTTTGAAATCTTCTCAAGAAAGGCCAATCAAGACTCCAAGGTTTGTTTGTTGCACCAATTACATATAGCATCAATTGTTTTCCTTTTCCATTTACACCATCCATCTCAGTAAGGAACTGATTTTTAGTTCTAACTTCACCTCCAACCTCACTACTTCTTGAACCAAGTAAGGAATCCACCTCATCTACAAATAAAATAACAGGTTTACCTTCTTTCTCAGCATATTGTCGTGCCATAGCAAATAATTTTGAGACATTTTTTTCTGCTTCACCTAACCATTTGCTCATCATGGATGATGCATCCACATTGATGAAATATCCATCCATTTCATTTGCAGTTGCAGCAGCAAGCATAGTTTTTCCTGTACCAGGTGGTCCATAAAGCAACATTCCTTTTGGCCATCCAAGTGGAAACAAATCAGGTCGTTTAGTAGGATAAACAATTGATTCTCTTAAAGCACTTTTAGCATCATCTAACCCAATTACTTGATTCCAAGTAACATCGGGTTTCTCTTTCATTATTAATTCTTCAAAATCATTTTCATTTTCTTGTCTCTTCACAGATGCTTTTTGGTCAGCATCAGAAGCTTTAGGATCAACTGCAGGTTCTACACCATGTGACTGTTGTAATGCAGTGATTCTACCATGATAAGAATTACACCGGTCTTTGTAAATTTGATTCAGTTTATTGGCAGGATAAAGTTGTACTAGTTTTACGAGAGCGTCAATTGCATGTTGATAATGAGTAATTGCCATCCCACGAGCACCTTGTGAGTCAAATTTGATAGCTTCAGAAGCATATTTGCTTGCTGTGTTTTCTAATTCTTGTGGGGCCATACTCATCTTAATTACCTACGCAGTTTCACCTTGAGAATTTTGTTGGTATTCTACTGTGTTAATCTCTGTCGTAAAATTGGTTAAATTAATTCCACTTGTTTCATACTCATTATAATCAGGACCATCATGATATTTTTTCTTAAAATCAGAGCGCTCAGAGATATTAGAATGCATGTCTTTGACTTTGTTAATAGAATCTTCAGCCGCGATAATCAGTTCAGATACTTCATCATCTAAATCTTCAAGGGAACTTGCAGTCTCAGATATAATTGAAACAAAATGCTTTAGGATGGACTTCATTTCCTTTTTATCTTCATATTTACACATCATAAAATCTGCAATTCCAACGATTTTCTTTAAATCTTGTAGTTCATCCACAGTTAGTTTGTCAATAACTGCATTATCAGGAGTCTTGATATCGGATAATTTTTGATCAATTTTTGAGGAAATAGATCTAATTCTGTCTAAATCCTTTGAGAAACTATGTTTAGTAAGAATGGTCAAGTGTTACATAGTTTGAAAAAATCAAGATTAGGATACTGCTTATTTAATTTAGAGTCCACCATCAATTTTACTTCATTAATTAAAATGGAAGATTCAGTGTTAGAGAGACTAAAATCA
The DNA here is from genome assembly GCF_040878665.1 of Candidatus Nitrosopumilus sp. Lineage (GTDB taxonomy): Archaea > Thermoproteota > Nitrososphaeria > Nitrososphaerales > Nitrosopumilaceae > Nitrosopumilus. The sequence goes on from NZ_JBBDLU010000007.1 coordinate 62,109, forward strand.
AATCTTGCAGTTGTGAGGGCAGCAGAATCAAGTACGATACTTCCCAAATGAACTGATATCTCAGATAGTTTTTGGCTACAATTTGGGAGTATACCAAATAATTGCGCACTAACCATTCGAATCATAGGAATTGCAGATGGAAGAATTTCAGGAATACTGCCAACATGAGAAACTAGATTAGTTCTATTTTTTACCTGTAATAGAAGGTCTAGAGAAAATACAACAAGATGCTCTAAATTTAATGCAGATCTGTGAGTCTTGTCAAATTCATCAAAACTATGAGTTAGATTTTCGTTTGATTTTTTTAGTTCGTTTCTTTTACTATCAAGAATATCAATTATTTCATCCAACAAATTTAAAGAGTATTTTAATCTTGGAACTAGAGTCACAGAGTGGGAGATATTTTCAGTGCATAGTGAATTAATATTGTATTTTACCAACATACCGAGGAGTTCTCTGATATTTTGTATTTGAGGACGATGTAACAATTAATTTAGTAACTACAGTTACACTATCAGCAGATACAATTTTGATTTTTTTTGAGTATTTGTGTAAAGGAATTTAGCTCTCAATTTTACCTAATAACAAATCAAGAAGGAACATGGTAAATGAGCATGTGTTAACTGTCAGTTTAGAAGAATTTGGATTAAGCAAGTATGAAGCACAGGCATATGTGACATTAATTGCTAAAGGTACGATTTCGGCAAGTGAATTAGCCTATTATTCGGAGATTCCAAGAACCAAGGTATACCCAACTTTATTAAAATTGGAAAGCAAGCGACTAGTCATTATTTCTAAAAGTAAACCAATAATGTGTACTGCCATTGCACCTGAAGATGCTTTTGATGGAATAATTCATGAGCAAATAAACAAAGTAAATGCAATGAACACACTAATCTCCAATTTGAAGAAAGCAAGTGAGGAGAGTAGAAAATCAAGAGGGTCTGAAGAAAAAAGGTATTTTCATTTGAGTGCAAATAATGTATTAACTCAACTTCAAATAATGATTGAAGGTTCAAAATCATCAATTAAAATAATGACAGATCAGTGGGGATTTGGATTATTGGCAGAGTGCAAAGAGCAATTGTTATCAGTTTTACGTCGTAATTTAGATGTCAAAATACTTGTTTCACCAACACAGATTGGATCTGAATCATATAGAGTAATTCCAGATGGAATAGAGATCAGAGCATCAGATATTATTCAAAATTGTTTTATTTTTGATGAAACAGAGTTGTTAATGATAAACAATGACAACGGAAAGGGAGCAATTTTTTCATCAACGGACATTTTAGGAATAAATCAAGAAAAAATATTTTCAAATATTTGGAAAAATGCAATAAAAACCAAAGCGCTTGCAGATATGACAAAAACAGAAGCACAGGAAATTTACAGAATTATTAAAACAGTCACTGAAACAGGGCTGATGCATATTCTCAATACCACAATGATATCAAAAAAACCAGAAGTAGACATGTTCAAACTATTAGAGAAAAGTGGAATTTCATTAAAATCAAAAACGTTAGATGACATTATTGAAATAATGGATGCTATAATGCAAATAACATGTTCAGGTCACGTAAACTTTGATGCAAACACCAAAAACATTACAGTAGAATCAAAACTAAACAGCGGACATTCACTTCCATGGGTATCAATATTGGACGGGTGTTTACAAAAACAAGGATACAAAACTAGAACCATATATCAGAATAATTCAAGCAAAGGCGAAAAAGTATATATCAAAATTAGCAAAGTCTGATAAAATAATAGTACAAATTATTTCAAAATATCAAATAGATTTTCTTTTAGATTCCCTATATGCAATGTAGGAGATAAAATCAGAAGTATTTTGAAAAGGGGTTTTGCCTTTAAGGTTTCTCTCAATGTATAATGAAACAGTTTTTGCTAATTTTTCTTCATTAGTCATTTTCATACTCCAACTTGATTAATTCAATAGTTTCAGGATCTAGTTTTTCAAAACATATGCATAATGCTTCCTCATCTAATTCTTCATCATGAAATAACATACTAACTATATTTAGAAAATAGACATTGATTATGTAAGACAATAACAAAGATGTACTAAATGCTCAAAATAGGATCAGTTTAGTGAATCCAGAATATCAGACAGGAATAAAAAGAGCTTGCCATACTTTTTGAAGAGTCAGATACACCATCAATAAATAATTCAAAATAAACAAACATTCCATGCAGACAATCGCCATTGGAGACATTTTGAAGTGTATGACTAGTGAAAAAAACTATTTTGGAGATATTTGGGAAAGATGTACAAATGAAAATAAGAAAAGATACACCAGAGCCAAATTTAAAGAGGCATTAAAAAAAATGGAAGAGTTTGGATTTATCAGAAAATACGGTTACAAAAATGAGGCATATTATGAAAGAACGTACCACAGCACATTAGAAGACAATATTGGATTTATAAATAACATAATTTTCACTTATGAATCTAAAATAAATAAAGCATTGAAAAATGTGGAAAATAAAAAAATATTTTTAGACATATCAAAAGATCTTACATCACATAAATTTAGCAAACATACCAAAACTGACTATGAGTTATTATTGGAAGGGATGTCAGGAATGTTTAATCTTGCATCATCAATTCTATGGGGTAAAGAAGAAACAGACGACGATGAATTAAAAAAAGAGTTGAAAAAGTGTTTTGAACAGATTAGTAAATTCATGGATGAGATAAATCAAAAATTACTTAGTGAGAGAAAAACAACTGAAAGAATAGTATTGCAGAGAGACTTTAGCAATAGAATTCCAAAAGTAGGATATCTTAAATTTTAAAGCCTAATTCAAGTAAAAATTAAAATCAGATGAAAACTTAGCATCAGAGTCTTGATTGAAAAGAAACTAGAAACATTAGGGATTGAGTTACCAATACCACCAACACCTGCTGGATCATATATTCCTGCAGTAAAAACAGGAAATTTGTTGTTTATCTCAGGACAAATACCAATGGAGAACGGAAAAGTTATGTTCACTGGAAAAGTTTCCGATGACAACTTGGAAGTTGCTCAAAAATCAGCAAGAATGTGTGCAATTAACATTTTAGCTCAAATCAAAAGAGAGTTAGGAGATTTAGATAGAGTTACAAAAATTGTAAGATTATCAGGATTTGTAAATTCAATGCCAGAATTTTCACAACATCCAAAAGTAATCAACGCTGCTTCAGATTTATTATTTGAATTATTTGGTGAAAAAGGAAAGCATTCAAGAATTGCATTAGGTGTTGCCTGTCTACCATTAGATTCAATGACTGAAATTGACGCCATTGTGGAATTTTCAGAATAAAGAAACTATAACACTGCATAGGAAAGATAAGAATATTTCTATGAAAACAGAGTGATAATTCATATACAGATAGAATTCATTAGAAAACATGTTGAAGGTGTCACTGTTGTTTTTAATTGCATTTTCAATAATGTCAACTTCAGTGTTTGCAGAATCAACAATACAAGTAGACATATCTGAAAAAAACATAACGTCATTGGATTCAGTACTAATTACAGGTAAAATTACCGATGTTTCAAATTATAAACCAGTCAAACTTTTAGTTACAGCGCCAGATGGCTCCATAGTTTACAGTCCAATGGTTGCATTGGCAGATGATGGAACGTTTAGAAAATTACTCCAACCAACACTTCCAAGTTTTCAAACTGGAACATATACGGTAATTGTCAGCCATGAAGACACTCAAATCACATCACAAATAGAATTTACAGTTACATCTCAAGAAATGCCAAGAAATCAATCAGTGCAACCAATCATAGAAAAACCAGCCATGGGAGAAAAACTAGTAGACACAGGTAAAATTTCAATGTCAGCAGATGCAATCAATGGTTCAGATGTAATTACAATTACAGGAAATACTGATTTAAGAAATTCAGACATCACATTAATTGTAAATTCACCAGGTGGAAACATAGTTACTATTGCACAAATTACTCCAGGCATTAATGGGGATTTTGAAGCAGAAGTCAAGACAGGAGGTCAAATGTGGAAGGAAGACGGTGTTTACACAATTACTGCAAATCAAGGAGCAGCATCAGAGCACAAAAAATCAATTCAAGTTGAAATTGAAGACGGGTTAGTAGTACCAGAATTTGGAATCATAGTATCATTAATTTTGTTGGTATCAATTATTTCAATTATAGTTGCAACAAAATCAAAACTTGCCATACTTCCCAGATATTGATTCGAGAATTAAAATAATAATACAATGTATAATTTAGATGAAATCAAATCAGAAAAATACATTTCACTTGAGACATATAGAGAAAATGATCAACCAGTCAAAACACCAGTCTGGTTTGTGGTAAAAGATGATTTGATTTATGTTGTAACACGATATAAAACTGGCAAAGTAAAAAGACTGCAAAAAAATCTCCAAGTGAAATTTGCATTATGCACAATGAAAGGTAAAATTACAAGTGAGTGGACATCAGGAACCGCAAAAATTTTGACAGAAAGTCAAACCAGTGAGGCAGTAAAATGGAGAGACAAAAAATATGGATTCATGGCCAAAATTGCAAAATTTGTCAGTAAAAACAAAGGAGACTTTTTTGCATTTGCAATTAAAGTGAATTAATAGATTATTTTATTTTTTTATTTAATTCAGTGATGAATTTTTTTATTTGAGGTTTTGGAACTACTGCACCACATGCTTTATCATGTCCGCCACCAGAACCACCAAGACTAGTTGCCAAAATATTTACAATTTTTCCCAAATGAACCTTACAATTTTTAGAACCTCTAACTGAAACAGCGTAAATACCATGATCAACACGTTCTTTGTATGCAACACCAACATCCTTTCCAGATAATCCCATGACAAAGTTAACTGCACCACTAGCGCCGGCATCCAGAATTTCCATATAGCCCAGATTCTGCATAGTCTTCATCCCTTTCTTTACTTTAGCAATCATCTGAGATAATTTTTCTACTTGAATTTGTGCAAATTCATAGGTATTTGGAATATCATGTGGGAATTTAGAATCAGATAATTCTTCAACCAAGTATAGTAAGTAATCAGGTTCTTTTTGATGTCCTACAATATTGTATGTAAGGACAGTTGCACTGATCAAAGCAAATTGTCGGTCATAAATTTGAAGTAATTTTGAACCAATTGGTCTATCTTCCATATAATCAGTAATGGCAGCACATGTTGCAACAAATGATGCATGATCACTTAATTTTGATTTGTAAGCATTGTAAACTTGAACCGTAGTGCACTCATTGATATCATGAATCACTTTCACCTTGATTTTCTCTAATGACGTTATAACATTAGGATCCATATCATGATGATCAATGTAAGTAACTGAAACTTTATTTTTTCTCAAAGTTGTTAAAATATCAACAAATTCATCCTGGGTTTTTTTGCTTAAACCTAAATCACATATGAAAAGAGATTTTAGTTTTTCATCTAAAACTATTTGATTAAGTGCTTCCATTTGACCAGGATAGTCTACAAGTATAGCATCACCGCCAAAAGCTTGACGTATTAATGCCGCAGAACTAATTCCATCGCAGTCTTCTTTATGAGAAATACAAATTACCTTAGTTCGCTGAGATTTGATTGATTTTTTTGGAGATATTTTAGTAGATTTTTTAGTTATTTTTTTAGCGGTTGGTTTTTTTGTTGTTTTTTTAACAGCAGTTTTAGAGATTTTTTTAGTTGTAGATTTAGTTTTAGATAATGCCAATACAAATTAAAAAATTAGACGCCCTCATTTAAAGTAAGAAAGCATCTAGGATTTTTTAGAAGATTTTTTGATATTTCGGTTTACCAATGAGCTAGAATCAAGAAATACGTCGTAAAATGATAATCCTTCCATTTGAGTTTGATAATCAATTTCTTGAATTTTCATTAATTCTTCAGAAGATGCATTTAGAACCAGATCATCTAATTTTTGCAAATGTTCGCGCTCTTTAGGAGTCATTAGTTTTTGATTAAAAATTCTCATTTATGATCGAAAGTTGGTAGATTAGACTAAATACGTTGCAAAATGTTTACAAAATTTACCAAATTTCATTTTTAGACTATAAAAAAATACAGAATTTTTAGATTTTGGTTCGAATCTATTTAGACTATTCTTATTGGTTTTAAAATACGACCCGCCACATCACATTTCAGTGAATATAAACTACAATGACATTAACAGCAGAAATGATCCTTACCAGTTATTTTTTGATAACGTCAAGAGACTGCAAGAAAGTACAAAAAATTACTGGCGATTTCTAAGATCTATTCCAGATCAAGTGTATGAGAAAAAATCAGATCTCAAAAGCATTGTAAAATATTTTATTTGTGGGGTAAAAAAGAATATAGAAAAGGCATTAAAAAGAACATACACATTTTTTAATCAATTATCAACTGAGGCTTTTTCTAAATCATAATCCGAAGGTTTTGCTTTTATTGAAGAAATTGAAACAAGAACCTCATCAAATTTTTTGTTGGGAATCCATACTCTACTTTTATCTTCATCCATCTCAATGATTGTTTTTGTTAAACCTAGTTTGAAGATGGTGCCTTTATGATTTTCAATTTTGATCTTGGCGCCAACATGAATATTGGTACTCAAAGCTATGCTTATGCCAGATGCTGCGTTTTGTAATTTGTTTAGATATACAAATGCTGCAAAAATTAGTATTGCGCTCAGAGATGTCACTGTCTCTAACGCATATGTTAGAAGATCAAAATTTATTGAAAGATAAACACCTTCTGCGATAACTACTAACAATATTATAACGACTAGGGCTTTGTAGGAACCATCCAATGTTTTAAACTTGTAATGATCAATAATTTTTGCAGATATTATTACTCCAATCGTTATTACAACAGAGATTATTGCATAGATTTCTGAAGCCATCAAAACATCATAAATATTTTTTATTGCAAGAAATTTTCTACATTTTCTAAGGATGAGAATTCTCTTGAACCTATGTAATCAGGGCGCGGATCTAATCCACAAAATGGAGCCGTTAGTTGATTTTGAACACTGTTGAATACAAAAAATACATTACTTCTAGGATATGGGGAAATATTTCCATTGGAACCATGCATGATATTGCAATCAAAAAATATGACAGAACCTGCATCACCTTTGGCTGAAACAATCCCTCCTTTTTCTACCATTTTTTCAAGAATTTTCTTATCTGGCGTGCCCACCTCCTGTCTTTTGAGAGATTGTTTGTAATGTTGGTCAGGAGTGGTACCTGAGCATGAAACAAACTCATCATGTGATCCCGGAATGACCATCAAAGGTCCATTAAATTCATAATTTTTTGTCAGGCTAATAGAGCACGATACAGCACGCATGTTTGGCATACCATCTTCAGAATGCCAAGTCTCAAAATCAGAGTGCCAGTAAAACTCTTTTCCATCAAATCCTGGTTTGAGATTTACTCTTGATTGATGGATGTAGACTTTACTTCCCAAGAGGTGTTGAGCTACATCTACAATTCTCTTGTCTCTACAAAGCCTGCCAAAAAGTTTACTTAATCTATGAATTTCAAATATGGAACGTACATCTTTTTTTGTTTCTTCTAGAATAAACTGTGGAAATTCTTTTTTTGAATTATCTTTAGATAAAGATTTGATCTCATCAAGTAATATTGATACTTCCTTTGATGAAAAGAGATTATCAAATATAAGATACCCATTTTTCTTAAAAAAGTTCTCTTGTTTTTCAGTTAATGATGAAAAGGAACCAGAGTAAACTACAGGATCAGTTCTAGGAATAATTTTTGATTTGGAATTAATCCGTGTTGGATAAAAATCATATTCTGAATCAATTTGAGACATTTTATTTCTCCATTAGTAATGGATAAACCCCTTGACTGTCATGAGTTTCAGGACCTAAAAGTGGAGGATTGAAAATACAAATCATTTTCATTTTTGAAAATGCTCTTAGTTTGTGTTTATCATGTTTGTCTAAGGCATAAATTGTTCCAGGAAAAATATTGTGTTTAGCACCATCTTCTTCTTCAATCTCTCCTGTACCTTCTATACAATATACTGCTTCGAGATGGTTTTTGTACCAAATTTTAGTTTCGGTTCCAGGATGTACGATTGTTTGGTGGAATGAAAACCCCATATTGTCATCTTTTAGCAACAATCTTGTACTTGACCAATTGTTAGAATCAACTTGTCTTTCGGTGCCATGCAAAGAATTGATATTTCGTATAATCATTTATGCACGGGCCTCTACAGTTAATTTTTTGTCAAAATCTGATTCTTGTAAAACTTCAACGATGCTTTTTTCCAAAATATCCAATCCTTTGGTTAATTCAATCTCAGAAATATTTAGGGGTGGAAGAAGTTTTACTACCTGATCATCTGACCCACAGGTCTCCAATATCAATCCATTTTCAAAACATTTTTGCCTAATTTCGCTAGCCAAACTAGCTAATATGCAATCAATTCCACAGATCATTCCCTTTCCACGTACTTGAATGTCTGAAGATGAAAACTTTGAAGATATTTTCTCTAATCTGTTTTTGAGAATATCTGATTTCAAGATGATCTGTTTCTCTAATTCATATGTGGTCCAATATTGCTCAATTGCAGCTTTTGCAGTAACAAATGCCATGTTGTTTCCTCTAAACGTTCCATTATGTTCACCAGGCTTCCATTTGTCTAATTCTGGTTTTAACAACAATAGTGAAAATGGTAACCCAAAACCACTTAATGATTTGGACAGTGTTACAAGATCTGGTTCAATTCCCATTCCTTCAAAACTGAAAAAGCTTCCTGTCCTTCCACATCCAACTTGAATATCATCAACAATTATCAAAATTCCAAATTCTTGACACACCTCTTGTAAAGATTGAAGCCATTTTGAGCTTGCGATGTTGATTCCTCCTTCTCCTTGAACTGTCTCCAATATCACAGCTGCAGGAAGATCAATACCACTACTGTTGTCTTCTAGTAATCGTCTGAAATAATCAATCGTGTTGACTTTATTTCCCATGTATCCATCATATGGCATAAATATCACTTCGTTAAGTGAAACTCCTGCACCTCCTCTATGATGACTGTTTCCTGTAGCTGCAATAGCACCTAATGTTACTCCATGAAAACCATTTGTAAAAGAAATTATTTTTGTTCTTCCAGTAACTTTTCTAGCAATTTTAAGTGCAGCTTCAACAGCATTAGTTCCTGTAGGACCAGTAAACTGAACTTTGTAATTTAAGTTTCTGGGAGAAAGAATATTTTTTGAAAAAACATTTAGAAAATCTTCTTTGGATTCTGTTGCAAGATCCAAACTGTGTGTAATTCCATCTTGGTTAAGATATTCAATTATTTCATTTTTCAAAATGGGGTTGTTATGGCCATAATTTAATGAGCCAGCTCCGCAAAGAAAATCTAAATACATTTTTCCATTATTGTCAATTAGATAAGAGCCCTTTGCTTTTTCAAACATTACAGGATATGCTCTACAATAGGATCTGACTTCAGACTCTAGAGAATTGATCTGTTTCAAGATATTACCTCCAAAATCTTTTTTTGAATGGGACCAATCCTTATGAGATTTTCAGGCTCATGTCCATCTTCCAAAACATCAATTGAAAACAATGGGCGTGTCACTAGTTTTGCCCTTGCCTGATCTGCAAAATTCTGTAGGAATTTTAAAGATGGATGGTTTGACGGAGTAACTGTGGCTTCTACGAATTTAACCAAAGAGTCCATATCTGAAAGCGTTTGGAAAACCATTTTTTTTGCAACTCCTTCATTCCTAAATCTATTATCTACTGCCACCTGCCAAACAAACAAAGTGTTAGGATCTTTTGGAGAAATGAATCCTGAAAGAAATCCTATAATTTCCGAATTATGTTCAGCGACACAGCAAGTCTTTGAAAATTGATGACACAGTAAGACGTAAAGATATTTTGAATTCTCATCAAGGGGTTTGTTATTTTTTACAAGTTCCCAAATTTTTTGGGCGTCATCAATTACTGGTTCTCGGTATGTAATAGAAGTCATGCTTACACTATTATTTTTATTGCATTTCCTTGAGACAAAACATCAATTTCTTCTAGTCTTTTGTCTGCTATGTTGCTTGCTTCTTGTGGGACCCCGATGAAAAAAGGTAAACGTTCTCCTTCAGAGGGACCTTTACCCATCATTAGTTTTGATAATGTTGAGACTTTTTGTTTAGTTAAATCTGAAGAAATTGTTTGGGAGTCTACTACAATCCCAATATGATAAAGAAGTTTTTCAGGATTCCAACCAATAACGTCAGGTTCAAAACCTTGAATATTATTAGGATTGTCAAATCCAATACAATTTGCTTGAAGAACTTGTATTCCATCTTTTTCAAAATTTTCAGTTAAATTTTTTACCATCTTTTCAGTTGTAACCATGAAATAACTTTCAAAAAGAAGTGACTTAATCTTTTGTAAGCTAATGTGTTGAAATTAAGCTCAAATTCTAAAACAATTAGTTAGATTTTCTATTTTTGTATATTTATTACAAATGTTTTGACAACAAGTTTCTTTTTCCCATTTTAACAAAATCTTCAAGAGATTTCAGAAGATTTTTTCATCGTTCTCTTTGCTTCTCATCACATCTTGTTTCAAAAAAACAAATTTTGGAGATTGTCTATACAGAGTGCAGAACAGTAATTTCACCATTAAATTTTTTTACAAATGCAAGCCCATAATCAAATGTCTTTTTCTTAATATTTTCAGCAACATATACCACAACTATACTTTTTGGCATCATTTTGTTCTGGGAATAACTTTACTTCCGCCATTATTTTCTTTTATCAGATTTGGATTTCTAGGATGAATTTGGATCATTTCTTCACTAAATTTGTGATTAGGTATTATTACTCGTATTCCATCTTCAGTAATTGCAGTTATTTTTGTCAAATGTAAGCCTGTGATGTTGCATTTTATATAATCAAATTCTATCGTATCGCCTACATTAATTTGTGAACTTAAAAAAATACTTATGCCAGAAATTGTATTTTTTAGTTGATTTTGTGTTGCTATTCCAACAACTACCGCGGCTGCACCAATTGAAGTGATCATTTCTAAAGCCAAGGTAAACAAACCAAAAGTAGTTCCCAGATACACCATTTCGCCTAAGGTAATAAAGATCAGAATCATTCCCAATAGTTTGTCAGATCCCTGAAGATCTTGTAATTTTACATTTACTACATATCTTGTAATAAAATAAAATACAACAGTAATTACTAACGACAATATCGCAAATAATAATTCAGGCAATTTATCTAAATAAATCCCCTTCATAAAATTCAGCAATACTATCTTTAATTATTATAAAGGAGTTTTTTTTAAAATTATATGATTCGGTGAAATTAGATTTAATCATTCTAAGATCAATTGATGCATCGTCTTTTAGTAAAACATAGCGACGAGGAATAGAATTATCAACACGTTTCCACTGTTCATCTAGTTTGCATATATCAAATAGTTTCTTCATTGGAAAATTTCTATGCGTTAGATTATTTGTTTTCATCGTGATTTCATCTATCAGCATTTACGGTTTTAAATCGTTTTTTGTATTCTTTTATCAATAGTTTTGGAAAAGGAGTATATTCTAAATTTTCAAATAGTGTTTTGAGTTGGGAATCAGAAATAGAACACAAATAGTTTTTGATAGTTTCTTCACATGAAACATATGACTTTTTAGGATCAAAAAAATTTTCCATGTTTTGATTTTAACGTTTTAAGGATATAGGATCTTGTAAGCTTTGAACTTGATTTTCATCTCATTCTTTTAATTTAAATTCCTTGAAAGAGTCTGAAATATTCCAACAGTGCTTAAAGTAATCCAAACACCACTCCCGAAATGCGTCATCTTGACTAAAAAACATAGAACGGAGGTCTGGCTTTCCTGTCAAATCAGGAAACATTAATCCAGCATATTTTTCATTTAAAATGACTGAAACTTGAACTGATTTTATCATTCTTCTTTCAATTTTATCAGATTCCAATAAATTATAGAATCCAGATTTTTCTAGGAGTTGTTTTCTGCCCTTTGGTATTGAAGCATCTTCAGAGATAATATGACGATATTTTGTTCCACGTTTTACACGTTTAATCATCAATTCGATAAGATCTAGAGGAGTTTCATACAAAATATTGAAGATGTGATCATCAGCAGTTTGATAGATTTTCTTCCAAGTCTCTAACACCTTTGACACACCGATTATTTCCTCAGAATTACTCAAATCACCAATACGTCGTAAAAATTTAGGAGGAATGTTTCCAAAATCATGGGATTTAAAATATTTTTTGTGTTGAGAAAGATAAGAAAATGAATGAATTTGGGTGCAGATGGCTTTACCAAAAGTGGTTAGTGCGTAATAGTTGTTTACCTGTTTAATAATTAACCCAGAATTTGACATACGTTCAAAATTTCTATGAATTTCTTGTGGCGTTACATTGAATTTTTTGGAAAGAGTAGTTAATCTTGATGGTTTTTGAATTAGATCAAATAATATTTTAAGTCTAACTTCACTTGCAAGTTCCAAAAATTCTGCCGATGTGTCTTCAAAATTTATCATAGTTTGAATTATTTAAACCCATTAAAAGCAGTTGTGATCGATATTAAAAATTTGAAGATGTTTCAATACAAAAGTTCATTCAAATGCCCATTTTTTACCATATCTAAAACAAATGATTCTATTTTTGTAATTCCACATCGTGGAAATTGTTTTTGCAGATTTTTTTGGTTTTTAATAATTATGGTATCATCAAAAACATAAACACTCATCTTATTGTCAAACATTTTTTGATAAGAGTGATTTTGATGCATCATGCAAAGTAAGAACACATCGTACATTAGATAGAGGACGTATACTAGTCAAAACAAGTTTATTTACATCATCAGGAGACAATTTTTCAGTTTTTACAACGCAATCATATGCACCTGTTACAGGGATGACTTCCTTTACTCCTAGGAATTTTCGAATGGTGTCTGCAATCTCAACATTTGTACGAGGTGTATACGAAAGAAGCAAATAGGAAGTCCCCATAAAATATTTTGATAAAAATCACTTTTATGACTTCGTAAGCTATTTCATTTAATTTCAAGTAGTTTGTTGATTATTTGTTATAGGCCACACCATAGTAGTATAGACATGACAGAAAATCGAGATCTAGAAGAGTATGAAATAAAAAGATTGGAGAAATGGCGTATAGGTAGAAAGAATTTTCCTTAAATTTTTAAAACATTTAGAAATGTACGATTAATTTATTCAAATTATTGTCAAAGCACCAAATCATGGGTGTTGTTACCTTATCGGTTGTTCGTGCATGAAATCTATTCACAAGCAACCTGCAACATAATAGCATCCAATTAACTATTAATAAAAAACACAAATGTTAAGTCGTCATTAGAAAATTTAGATTGAAAAGAAAAAAAGAGGTTATGTGACTACTATACTGCCTTGCATCCAAGGATGAACAAGACAAAAGTAATCATATTCAAACGCAAGATCAAACATAAGAGAATATGTATCATTAGGCATCATCAACCCACTGTCAAACAATCCATTAGAACCGTTTTGTGGACTTCCAGAAGTAACAGTATGAGCAATATTGTCATGATTTATCCATATTACTTCACCGCCAGTTGACAAAATAGTAACTGCTGGAAGAAAACATGTGTTGGATTCTTCACATCCAGGAAAACTAGTTTCTGGAGGAATACTAACAAGTTCAAGTAACTTGCCGTTACCCTGTTTTACTACTTTTGGAACAGTTGGTAAATCATCCTCAATTACATCTGTGGTTTTATCTAATGCACCATACAGAGAGTCAGATTCTTCAATTATAGTATCAGCAGTATCTAATACATCAGATGTAAGATCTTGCACGGTGTCTGGAATATTTTCCAATTCTGAAGCTGTTCGATCAATGACCTGCTCTCCTTGAGCAGAAATTGAGCCGTCATTTATAGCACTTATACCACTAACGAGCACAAGAGCAATTGCAGTTACAGCAACAGACATTACAATTCCAAATTTGTCGTTTTGATTTTTCATTACAATGTTTTATTCCGGATTACATTTGACATTATGTATGCAAAAATGACAAGATTATCTTTTCAAGCTTATTTTCATAGAGAAAGCTTACAAGAATCTATGTAAGTTCAAACACAATATCAACTATGCAAGTAAAACAATCCACATCTTGGCATGATTTAAAATGTAAGTATTTCCACAATATGATGACATTAAAATCAGCAATTGAAGTAACACAAAACTCCATTTTAGAAATGAACAGAATATATTCCGAAGTAATAAAAAAAGCAGGAAAAACAAATCCCAACACTATGAAGATTTTTGCAAATTCCTGGATCAAGAAAACAAATATGGATCATATGAAAGATTTTCCAAACATGAAGGAAGAATATGAAAAAATCTTAGATTATCCATCAGAAAAAAACCTTCAAGATTTTGGATTCAACATCCAACAAAAATTATATAACAATGCCATAATCAAACTTGACACATATCAGATTTCCATGAATGCATTTTATGACACATGGGAGGAAATGTGGCCAGAAAAATCACAGAGTAATTAGATCTTATTACATGACCAAGATAACTAGGAAAAAAATTGAAAAATGTGATGAGTTTTGTGAAAAGATTTTACAAAATAAAAATATTCGATATATTTGTATATTGAACAAAATGGGGAATTTAATTATAGAGAAAAAACAAAACAGAACAAAATTTTTACTCCCAGATAAAAAATCAAGAGAACTATACTTGAAATTAAAACTGGAATCAGCTTTGATCAAAGATTTGGATGATGAATTAGGTCAGTTAGAATTTGTTGTTGCGTATAGAAAAAAAATTCAAATGATCAGCATTCCAATTTATGGAAATTTGATAATGGTTTCAGCTAAAAAACATGCAAATTCCCATTTAATTGCCAATACAACATTGGATTTGTTTAGAAGAATTATCAATTAATGAAAGAACCAACCACCGTTAAGATAATTCAATTCACTTTCATACAAAGGATCATGAGACAGTATTTGAAAAATTATTCGTGGTAATAATCTCAAATTACGCACAAAAAATTAATGACAGATTTAAACTGAATACTAAACTTCATAGACACGACTAGGGTTAAAATATAATAAAAGAATTATCATAGGCTCATCATGGAGACCAAAAATATCGGCTTACGTGGAATTGAGGTTGCAGATACTAGGATTTCCAATATTGATGGCGAACGAGGCCGATTGATTTATCGTGGATATGACATTTTAGATCTTACAAAAAATTCAACGTTTGAAGAGACTGCATTTCTGCTTCTATATGATGAGTTACCAACAAGACCACAATTAGATGAATTTAATGCTAAACTAGTTGATGCCCGATTCATCCCAAAACAAATGCAAAAAAATATGGGAAATTGGAGAAAAGATGCAGACCCCATGGACATGCTACAGGCATTTGTAGCAGCACTTGCAGGATATTATGATGAAGAATTTGCAAACAAGGATGCAAGTTACGATAAGGCAATTAACATCATTGCCAAAGTTCCCACAATCATTGCAAGTTGGAATAGAATTAGAAATGGTTTAGACATTGTTGATCCTGATGCATCATTGAGTCATGCAGCAAATTTCCTATACATGATGTCAGGTGAAAAACCAGATTCAGAAGTTGAGAGAATATTTGATGTTTGTTTAATACTTCATGCAGATCATACATTTAATGCGTCAACATTTACAGCAAGACAAGTTGCGTCTACTAGAGCACATATGTATTCAGCATGCAGTGCAGCAATCGGAGCACTAAGTGGTGAACTACATGGAGGCGCCAATACAGAAGTAATGAAGATGTTACTAGATATCGAAAATATAGAAAAAGCTGAAGAATGGGTCAAAGAAAGAATTACAAAAGGAGAAAGAATCATGGGAATGGGCCATGCAGTGTACAAAACATATGACCCAAGAGCACAAGTTCTAAAGGAACTATCAAGAAAACTTGCAGAAAAAACCAAGGATCCATGGTTTGCAATAACAGAAAAAGTGGAGACGGTAACTATTGCAGAGATGAAATCACAGAAAGATAGAGAAATCTATCCAAATGTAGATTTGTACAGTGCATCATTATACTATATGTTAAAAATTCCAATGGATCTCAACACACCAATCTTTGCAATTTCAAGAGTTGTGGGATGGACAGCTCACATCATTGAAGAAAAGTTTGCAGAAGCAGCACCAAAGCCTGCATTATATAGACCAAAAGCAACCTATGTTGGGAAATATTGCGGTCCTGAAGGCTGTGAATACAAAACACTTGATTTGAGAAAATAATTTTTAATTTCTTGTACTAAGCCATTCTTTAGCTTTAGAATTGACATCGTGTTTATACAATACTTCAAAAACCATGTCATAGAAAGTGATTCCTTTTTTCTGTGCCTGATCATCTAACCACTTTATTCCATCTGCTAATTCTGGATCATATTCAGAGAATTCTACTAACTCATCTACCATTTTTGAGAAGAATGTGTGCGATTCAAGCATGAATACACCTTTCAATCTTTGATCATAAGTGGAAGATTCAAAATATATAGACAAAAGACCCCTTTTTGGTTGACAATTGGACCATGTTTTGTATTCAGATGGGAATACAGAGAAAATCACATGGGTCATTCGAACTGGAGATTCCAAAATTAGTCAAATGAGAACTCATGTTGATTTGTATAAAGATAAAATCACAGCATTACAATCAAAATACATATCATTACACATAGGTTTGTTTTGGGGAATAGGTGTATTTTTAATTAAAAATGAAGATACAATCAAAATTAAATTAGATGAAAAAAGCATGTTTGATCAACTCACAACTGATTTAGAAATAAATGATAGACTCATAGAGGACCGCATACAGTTTATCAGACAATTAATAAAACAAAGGAAATTGAAAATTCAATTTGAATTAATTGATACATGTGAAAATTTAGCCAAAGAAAATATTTAATGCAAAAGAGATTAAGACCAAAAACGATTAGTTACTTGGTGACATCTCATTTGCAGTTTGTAATTCTATTATATCATAGGTTGATAAAAGAAATATTTGTTCAACATCATTGACAACACTAAATGTTCAATTAGAGCGATCATGTGAGATTTTCAAGAGATTGTTGTGATTTTTGCAAATATTTCAAAAATATTGGAAATTATACATTTCAAAAAGAACAATCATAAGAAAATCCAAAAAATGGTAATTGAGTCCAGAAGCCAACGGTAATTGAACGTGAATATGACGATTAGATTTATTTAGCATGCAACAAGTCATGGATCAATTATGGCAGGCATAGACAAAGCAGCGATAGTATTCTCAATGGCAATTGCACTAATAGGTGTAGGAATTGCTGTTGCAGGAAATTCTATTGATTATTCTCCATCTGTCTCGACTCCAACTGTTTCAACTGAAATGGTAAAGCCAACAACACAAGCAGATCCATTTGCAGATATTGCAAATAAAGTTAAAGAAGGAGCTCCAACAAAAACACTGAAAAGTGGTTGGGAAAGAGCAACCTCTGAAACTGATCCTGGTGTTGGACATGAGACACACCAACTTGCAGTGCTTTTAGCTCCAAGTGACAAGGTATACTCAGGTACACTCAATTATGATGCATCTGAAAATATTCAACTTGTTGTATTACACGGACCTTTAGCTGTTGGTGAAGATGCAGGACAAGCAACATGGACTCCTGATGGAAAAACAAAGTTTGCATTAACATTTGTTGATCCAAAGAATTCTAAAGGCAAATGGGAATTTGCCGGAAATGCTTTAGCAGTACATACAATGAATACAGAACCATTCACAGTGGATTACAAAGTAGACTATACTGAAAAACAAATGTCAGATACTGTAGTGACTGGTACAACCACGTCAGTACAAGATCCAGGTTTGGGTCATGAATCACATCAAATTGCAGTGCTTTTAGCACCATCAAGCGATGTATATTCAGGAATTCTTTCATACTCTGCTTCTGAAAATATTCAACTAGTCTCACTAAGAGGACCAATTAGTGCTGATGAAAAACCAGCAGCTACTTGGACACCAGATGGTGAAACAATCTTTGAATTGACATTTGTTGATCCAAATAATACGATGGGTTCATGGGAATTCTCAGGTAATGCTTTAGCAGTTCACACAAAGAACACAAATCAATTTACTGTCAGTTATTCTGTAAGTGCAACTGCAACTGCAGGAAAAACTATGGAACTTGAAGAAGAGATCAGCATGGAGGAAACACATGAAAAAACACATGATGAAACCATGATGAAAAAACCAGCAGGACCAACAACACACAATGTTGACATGCCAGCAGGAACTTCGACTCCAGGATGTGAAAGCAACAACACATGTTTCATACCAGCAGACATCACAATCAATGCTGGAGATACAGTGAATTGGATAAATGTAGACACAGCAGCACATACAGTAACTAGTGGTAGTCCATCTGATGGACCATCTGGCGTATTTGATAGCAGTCTAGTCATGGGAGGTGCATCTTATGCATTTACTTTTAATGACAAAGGCAGTTTCGATTACTTTTGCATGGTGCACCCATGGATGACTGGTAGTGTTACAGTGAACTAACCAAAAACTTTCCTTTTTTCTTATTTTATTTGATTTTTCCTGATTGTTCTATTGTATGCAACTCCAAATCTATGAGTTTCATCTCGCAGATATTGTAATATTTTCAAAGAGAGGTTATTTTTAGGAATTACTATAGGATTCTTATGTTTTGGAATATACACTTCTTCGTTTTCTTTTGCCAATGAAATACACGGCAAGATTAATCCAAGCGATGTAAGGGATTTCATAGCAGCGTTAAGTTGACCCTTACCACCATCAATTACTATTAGATCAGGAAGTTTGGAATTTTCTTCTAATAATCTATAGTATCGTCTTTTAATAATTTCACCAATCATTGCAAAATCATCACGTCCAGATACAGTTTTGATTTTGAATTTTCTATATCCAGATTTGTCAGGAATCCCACTCACAAATCTAGACATTGATCCAACAGCAAAATCGGTACCATGGTTTGATATATCAAAACATTCGATAACATTAGGCAGTATAGAGAGATTGAGAATTTCTTTTAGTTCAACTAATCCAGGATTGCCGCCTGTTGAATGAATGAGATCAATATTTTTCAAAATAAGATCAATGATATCTTTTTTCTTTCCTTTTGTTGGAACTAGAATTTGAACATTAAATCCTGATTGTTCTGAAAGTAAAGATTCCAATAATTTTTGATTTTCTGGTAGTTCGCTTACTAGAATGAATTTTGGTATTTTATGAGTAGAATAATACTGAAATAAAAAATTAGAAAATGAATTGTCACCTACCAAATCAAAAAAGAATTTGTCACTATCTCTAATCACACCATTAATCATTCTAAAATTCATCACAGTTGCAGAGTGTTCCTGAATTCCTATACCAAAATACTCCTCATCAGAATTTTCAACATACTCCATTTTTTGTTTGGTTTGTAGACTACCAAGTCTAACTAATGTATCACGAATATCTTTTGCACGCTCAAATTGCTGTAGTTTTGCAGCTTGATGCATTTCTTCTTCTAGTTTTTTTGTAAAAATTTTGGTCTGATTTTTACCTTTGAGAACATCTTCTAAAGATGCAATATGATTAGAGTACATTTCTTGTGCATCTTTGAATTCACATGGACCTTCACAATTCCCCAGATGGTATTCCAAGCAGACTTTTTTTGGCAGAGTTTTACAAATTCGAATTTGAAATGATTTTCTCAAAGTGCCAATTGTAAGTAATTTAGAACTGCCTTGTGTGAAAGGACCAAAAGTTTTACCTTTACCTAAAAATTTTCCATCGCGAGTTCTTCTTGCAACTAGTAGACGAGGATATTGTTCATCAGTAATTCTCAGATACGTATATCGTTGTTGATCTTTTAATTCAATGTTGAATCTAGGACGGTATTTTTTTATCATGTTTGATTCTAAAAGAAAAGCTTCACTTTCATTATCAGTTAAAACAAATTCAATATCAGAAATTTTTTGTACTAGTTTTTGAGTTTTGAAGTTTTGATTTTTATTAAAGTATGATTTTACACGATTTTTCAAGTTCTTGGCTTTACCAATATAGATAATGTTTCCATCGAGATCTTTCATCAAGTAAATTCCAGGATTTGTAGGAACTTGAATTTTAGAAATATCAAAAGTCATTGTTTTAGTAATTTCTTTAAATATTTTCCAGTGTAACTTCCAGGAGATGTTGCAAGAGTCTGAGGGGTGCCAACAGATACAATTTGGCCGCCTTCATCGCCACCTTCAGGTCCAAGATCAATTAACCAATCAGAATTTTTAATGACATCCATATTATGTTCAATTACGACTACAGTGTTTCCTAGATTCACCAATCGATTAAGAACATCTAGTAGTTTTTGAACATCTGCAAAATGCAAGCCCGTAGTAGGCTCATCTAAAATGTATAAAGTCTTTCCAGTACCACGTTTAGATAGTTCAGATGCCAGCTTTACTCTCTGAGCTTCACCACCGGATAATGTAGTAGAAGACTGACCTAATTTGATGTATTCCAATCCAACATCATAAACTGTCTGTAATTTTCGTTGTATTGCAGGTACATTCTCAAAGAAATTTAATGCTTCATAAACAGTCATGTCTAAAATATCTGAAATGTTTTTTCCCTTGTACAACACTGATAGTGTTTCAGAATTGTATCTTTTTCCTTTACATTCATCGCATCTTACATAAACATCAGAAAGAAATTGCATTTCAATTTGTTTAACACCGTCACCATCACATGCAAAGCATCTACCATCGGCAACGTTAAATGAAAATTGTCCAGGTGTATATCCGCGCTCTTTTGATAAAGCAGTATTAGCATAAAGATCTCTAATAGGAGTGAATGCACCAATGTAAGTTGCAGGATTAGAACGTGGGGTTCTACCAATAGGAGATTGATCAATGGCAATAACTTTATCAATGTTTTCCAAGCCAGAAATACTACCATGAGTTCCAGGTCGTACGTTTGATTTGTAAAAATGATTTTCTAAGGATTTAAGCAAAATATCATTAATCAACGTAGATTTACCAGAACCAGAAACGCCAGTTACAGATACAAACAATCCTAATGGAATTTCAACATCAATATCTTTAAGATTGTTTTCTGATGCTTTTTTTATAATTAATGAACCAGAGCGATTACGAATTTTATCTTTCAAATTAATTAAAGAGTTATCCTTCAAATAACTTCCAGTTACAGACTTGTTTCCTCTAAGAATTTGATTTACTGTCCCTTCAAAAACTACATTTCCACCATGAACCCCAGCACCAGGACCTAAATCTATTATCCAGTCTGAATTTCGTATAACTTCTTCGTCATGCTCCACTACAATGACAGAATTTCCCAGATCTCGTAGTTTATTGAGCGTTTTAATGAGTCTTGCATTATCACGTTGATGTAAACCAATTGTGGGCTCATCTAAAACATACAAAACACCTGTAAGATTAGAACCAATTTGAGTTGCCAATCTGATTCTCTGAGATTCGCCTCCAGACAACGTAGAACTAAGGCGATTTAATGAAAGATAATTTAACCCAACGTTCATTAAAAATTCAAGACGTTCTTTGATTTCTTTTAGAACGTCTCTTGCAATGTATTGTTCATTTTCAGTTAATTTCAGTGTAGAGAAAAAATCATAACAATGATCAATTGATAAATCACAAACATCCATTATTCCTTTTTCATTAATTTTCACTGCAAGTGATTCAGGTTTTAATTTTTTGCCATTACATATGGTACATGGAGTATCCCTCATGAATTGTTTTAACCATTCTCGTTTTGATTCAGAGTCAGTCTCCATAAATGTACGTTGTAGATTTCCTAAAACACCTTCAAACGTATTAGTGGATTGCCATGATGAATCGCCTGATTTTGAACGATATGTAAAATCAATTAAATCATCTGTGCCATACAAAATAATTTGAAGATGTTTAGGTTTTATCTTGTCAAAAGGCGTCATCAAATCAAAACCAAACTTTTTTCCAACAGCACGTAATGCTTGACGTCTAAATGCAGAAAAGCGTCCACTCCAAGGAACTATTGCACCATCCAAAATAGATTTTGTTTTATCAGGAATCACCAAATCGGCATCAAACTCCATTTTGACACCTAATCCATTACATGTTTTACACATGCCAAATGGCGAATTAAACGAAAAAGATCTTGGCTCCAGTTCACCTATAGTTAGTCCACAATAAGGACAGGCATTATTTTGAGAGAAAATTTTTTCGGATTTTTCAGTGCCAATCATAACATCGCCTTTTGATGCTTTGATTGCAGTTTGAATTGCTTCAAAAAGTCGAGAACGTTCTGATTTTTCAGTTGTGATTCTGTCAACTACAATCTCAATATTGTGCCATTTTTGCCTATCAAGGGGGGGGATCTCCTCATCTAGGCTCAGAATTTCTCCATTTAGTCTAATTCTAGAATAGCCATCTTTTTTGATTTGTTCAAAAAGTTTCTCATATGTTCCCTTTTTTCGCTGAATAATAGGAGCTAAAACGAGAATTTTTTCTCCTAAAAAATCTTTGAGAACGGAATCACATATTCGCTCTATAGATTGTGTAGATACTTTGCGTCCGCAGTTAGTACAATATGGAATCCCAATTCGAGCATATAACAATCTCATGTAATCATAAATTTCAGTAGTGGTTCCAACAGTAGAACGCGGATTTTTACTTGTGGTTTTTTGTTGAATCGATATTGCAGGAGACAAACCTTCAATGGAATCAACATCAGGCTTATCCATCATTTCTAGAAACTGACGAGCATAAGCTGAAAGAGATTCAACATAGCGTCTCTGACCTTCAGCATAAATTGTATCAAAAGCCAAAGTAGACTTTCCAGATCCTGATAAACCACTAATAACTACTAGTTTGTTTTTTGGAATATCAATATCTAAATTTTTTAAATTGTGATGTCTTGCGCCACGAATTTTTAATTTATTTTCTACCATTTTTGAATTCAATCTCCTTTTCTATTCGTTTTATTTTGTCTCTGCATTCTATTGCACGTTCAAAATCTAAATCCTCAGAATATTTTTTCATTTGTGCATCTAATTCAATGATATCAGTTGTAAGATCATGTAATGATTTTAACTTAGAGTCATCTAAAACAGTTTCTTGCTCTGGTACTAATTTTATAATAGTTCTGGGAATAATGTTGTGCTCTTTGTTGTACTGTGTTTGTTTCTCGCGACGACGTATTGTTTCATCCATGGCATTTTTCATAGATTGTGTGGTATTGTCAGCATACATAATTACAGTTCCATTTACATTTCGTGCTGCTCTGCCACAGGTTTGAATTAAACTGGTAAAATTTCTTAAAAATCCCTCCTTGTCTGCATCCAAAATTGCAACTAGTGATACTTCAGGGATATCCAACCCTTCTCTTAAAAGATTAATGCCAACTAGAACATCAAATTCTCCAAGACGTAGTTGTCTAATAATTTCAGTTCTTTGTAACCCGTCAATCTCTGAATGCATGTAGCGTACTCGAACTTGTTTTTTTGAGAGATATTCTGCCAAATCTTCAGCCATTCGTTTAGTAAGAGTAGTGACTAAAACACGCTCAGAATTTGCACGTCTTTTATCAATTTCTTTAATCAAATCATCCATCTGATTTTTTGTTGGTCTAATTTCGACTTTAGGATCAAGAAGACCAGTAGGCCTTACAAGTTGCTCAGCAATTTGAGAAGATATTTTTTTTTCATATTCAGAAGGAGTTGCAGAGACAAAAATGGTATTTTTGAGATATTCTTCAAATTCTTCAAACTTTAATGGACGGTTATCAAACGCACTTGGCAATCTAAATCCATATGTCACCAGTTCATTTTTTCGTGAATGATCGCCTTTGTACATTCCATGAAGTTGTGGTAAAGTAACATGAGATTCATCAATTACCAAAAGATAATCATCACCAAAAAAATCCATTAGACAAAATGCCTTTTCCCCAGACTTTCTACCATCAAAATGCCTAGAATAGTTCTCAATACCAGAACAATATCCTAATTCTTCTATCATTTCTAAATCATAATTTGTTCTCATCTCTAGTCTTTGTTTTTCAAGTTCATTTAATTCAGGTAAACGTGATTGTAATTCCTCTCTAATAGATTTGACAGCATTTTCTCTAACATCTTTTGCGATAAGATAGTGTTTTGCTGGAAAAATTTTCATTTGTGTTAATTTCTTTTTTTCTTTTAATGAAACAGGATCAAGAACGATAATTTTTTCTATTTCATCTCCAAACATAGAGATTCTTATCAAATCTTCAGAGTATGCAGGAGTAATATCTATAGTATCACCTTTGACACGAAAATTTCCAGGTGCGACCGCAATGTCATTTCGCTCATAGCGTGCATCTATGAAACGTCGGATAATCTCTGTTCGTTTTATTTCATCACCTGTACTAACTGTGATGGCCAAATCTTCCCAATCCTTAGGATTTCCCAGAGAATAGATGCAAGATACAGTAGATACGATAATTGTAGGTTCACCTGAAAGCAGCATTGCAGTTGCCTCTAATCTTAATTTTTCAATTTTTTCATTAATTTGTGTGTCTTTTTCTATGTAAGTATCTGTTTGAGGCAAGTAACTCTCAGGCTGGTAATAATCATAGTAAGATACAAAATAACCGACATTGTTTTTTGGAAAGAATTGTTTTAATTCTGAATAAAGTTGTGCTGCAAGAGTTTTGTTGTGAGAAATCACCAGGGTGTTCTTACCAGTTCTTTGGATTACATTTGCAATAGAAAATGTCTTTCCACTTCCAGTTACCCCCAATAAAGTTTGAACTGTTCCTTTTTTGACACCTTCAACTAGTGCATCTATAGCCTGAGGCTGATCCCCAGTAGGGACATAATCAGATGCTAGTTCAAATTCAGGTATTTGTTCCAATAGAAACAATTCCTAAAAACTGAACTTATAGCTAACGTTTGTCAAATAAATACAAAGAGTCAAGAGCGTTTCAAATTTGGGAAATAAAATATTATGATAAATACTAAAAAATGAAAAGGACATTGTATTAATCATGGATAAGGATCTGAAAAAAGAGCTTCGAGAGACAGAGCAAGAAATTATGATTAATTTAAAATTAAAAACAGATGCATTTTTAAAAAAACTCAAAGAACATTCAAAAAGTGATAAAGTTTCGATGTAAAGTTAAGGAAAAAAATTAACAAATACCAACTAAAATCACCAAACAGGCTCATCAGTCATTTTTAATCCCATAGGAGTTACCTCAAAGCCCATGATTTTCAAAGTTTGAATCGCAGACGCAGAATTTCTTTCTAGAATTTTCTGAGCTAAATCTATTCTATCATCAGGTCTCATGTGTTGTCCAATCTTGTATTTTCCATGAATTGTTTGTGGGATTATCTTAATCACACTAACTGCATCTAATACACGCATGTTAGATTGAATTGGGTCGTATTGTCCTTCAGGCTGATATTTCTCCATCAATCCATTTAATGCAAGTGTTTTTTCTTCCCTATCTGAAACAAAAAACCCCATCCCCTTTATCACCACACTGATGTACAATGTATCAGCAAGTGATGCATTGTGTGGGTCTTCAAAATAAGAAGGTAAGAATTCCAATTCACGATCTGCCTCAAAACCAACTTTGTTGTTTCTGGAAATATTATCTAATTTTTCACCCTTCACATGAGAATGCATGTAAACTGCATCATTTAGAAATACAAAGTTCATAGGAATGATTTGTGGAAAGCCATTTGGGTCAATACTAGAGACGCGTCCCACATGCTCTTCATTTAGAAATTCTTTAATTTTTTCATATGATCTAATCTGAAGAACTCCTGTTAGTTGCACAAACTGATTCAACGAAATAATATTATAAATCCAGATCATGAATATTCCTAAAATACAAGAAGAATGAAAACAAATTATGAATGATCCGTATCTGAATGAGTTACGGGATGAGTTTGAAGGATATTCAAATCAGTTAAAAAAATTAAAAAAGAAGCTATTGAAGACAAATTCTACAGAATTACAAGCAAAAATAATCAAACAAATTGATTCAATAGCAAACAAGATGGAAGCAAATCAAAAACAATCAATCAAAGTTACAAAATCCAGAATCAAGGAATTAAAAACAAAATCAAGAAAATAGGGCTATTCTTCATCATCTAATTCTTTTGCTAATGCTTGTACTTCTAAAATTTTATAGGCTAATTCAGAGTGTTCGGATTTTAATTCGGTGTTCATGTAATATATCACAAAAATAATGAAAAGGGACAAACCTTAGAAAAATTGACTTTTGAAATTCAAATAATTCATTAAAGTAAATTGCTAAATCTAGGACAAAATCAACACAGACATGAGTGAAATTGACGAAGAGTATGAAGAATCTACAAAACAAGTACTAGTGCTTTTAGAAGAATGGGGATCAAAATCGAAATTCATCTGGTTTAGAGAACTACATAGAATCACAGATATCGATAAAGGCATACTTCGTAACATTCTCAATGAATTAAAAAAATCAAAAGAAATTCAAGATATGCATGGTACAAACAATAGAATATTTTTTTGTCTCAAAAAATATTATGTGAAATGTAGAGACGTGGAATTTAGATTCAAAGGAAAAGAAATCATGTTAAGAGATGGAAGTAAAACAAAAATTATTCAAGGATCAACAAATGCAACAGAACGTACAAGAAAAAGATTGGAAAAACAAAAAAACAAACGTAGAGCAAAATCATTTACAAAAGGAAAAAACAAAAGACCACACAAGTCATAATTAAAAAGAATCTTCAGCTTGTCTACGTGTGAAATTTGATTCTGCGCGTTTAATTTTTGCAGTATTTGATACATCATCTGCCATATCATACAAATTATGAAGCTCCATGTTAGGAACTAGTTCGTCTTCTTGTTCATCATCTAAAGCAAATTCAAGATTTGCCAAAATTTCGACATTTTCTTCTAAGATGTCAAGACATTTTTTAACAGATTCAGGAAGATCTTCATCCATAGAATATCTAATAGCAGGTATAGTAAATGATTTACTGTATGTTATAGGTTAGAACGTCCTATTGTTTGGCTTTTTCTCTGAGTGCAGGCATTACATGGCTTGCAAATTTATCAATAGAACCAAAGTAGTTCTTACCCCAGAATCTAATTACAAAGTGATTTACACCCGCATCCATGAATCGTTCAAATGTTGGGATAATATCTTCAGGAGTACCAACTGCAGTAGATGAACGAGCAATTTTATCAGGAATTTTTGTTGCAGCTTCCCTCATCTTGACAATCCAACTTTGATCAGACATTGAATATTCTGTAAAGTATTTTACAAAGTCAAACCCTTCAATTTCTTTTAATCCATGAACTCTCAAAACTTCAGGCTTGAACAAACTAACTTTTACTGCTTCCTTCATTTTTGCCCAGGATTCTTCTGCATCCTCAGAAAAGTATACATCGATATCAAGAGCATATTGGAAATTGTCTTTTTCTTCTTGTGTTCTGTTATTTTTATTCATAGAATCTTTAATTTGAGCAGCGTGATCTTCGAAAAGTTCCGGAGTGTAACCGATTGGTAACCAGCCGTCACCCAGTTTTCCAGTTAATTCAAGAGTTCGTTTACCACCTGCTGCCATGTATGTTGGAGGACGGGGTTTTCTAATTGGAGGTGCCTGTAAACATGCACCTTCAAGTTTGTAATATTTCCCTTCATAATCTACAGTGTTATCAGGGGTTGATTTGTACAATGTATGAATAACTTCAATTTGCTCTTCCCATTTTGAAACTGGTTTTTCAAATGGAATGCAAAATTCTTTTAGGTTTTGTGCTTCACCTGCACCGATACCAAGTATTGCTCTGCCTTTAGAAATTCGATCAAGTGTAATTGCAGCTAGTGCGATATTTGATGGATGTCTTCTAATTGCATCAGTCACACAAGTTCCCAATTCAACATTATTTGTAACTGCGGCGATTGCAGATAACATAACCCATGGATCCAATACAGTTGCATTTTTCCACTGTGGTACATTGGTGTGGTCCATATAGAAAATAGAATCATAGCCAGTTTTATCGGCTAACATACATGCAGTTAGAATTTGATCTTCAGTATAACCGGCTCTTGCAACGTTTAATCCATTTTGAATACCAAATTTCAGTTTATTGTCAGTCACGTACATTAGCGTCAGAGTATTAGAATAAAAAGTTTAATCAAGCTGCCAATTTCGCAGTTTCTCAAGAAAAATGAAAAAAGGTAAAAAATATTGAATTTTTTACAAATTACCTGCTTTGATATCTTCAAGACATTTTACGACATCATCTTTTGATATTGGAATTGGATTTGGATCCAAATGTCCTCTATCAGTCATAACAGTATCAGCAGCTTCTGAAACATCAGCTTTGAGTTCTAGTTTATCAAAACCAAGTTTGTTCATAGCTTCCTTGAATCTATCATAGAAGATTGACTTGTTGTGCTTGTGTGCAACTGTAGTACAAGATGAAAGAGAATAACCGTGTGGCACTCCTTCGTTTGAGAAAACATAGGACAAAGCATGTCCGAGTGTTGTTGAGCAATTTCCAAATCCCATTCCAGATAACATTGAACCATAAGGATAGTTTTCTGGTTTGCCATTCATAATTGCATCATAAAGAATCTCAAATGCTTGTTTACATAGGGTTCTTGTCAAGTCATTACCGAGTTTGCTATCATATCCTTCGGTAGCTTGAGCACATGCATCACAGACAGAATTTTTGATGACTTGTTCTGGAGTGCCATCCATAAAGTATGAATCCACTACTGCCATGTCAGCCAAAAATCTATCTTCGCGCAACAATTTCTTTTTACCATCAAATTTCAGAACACAATAAGTTGTCATTTCAGCTCCAGTTCCAAATGTTGTTGGAATTAAGATCTTTTCTTTTTTCATCTCAGGTGCAGCATATTTTACTACATCCATTGAACTTCCACCACCCAATCCAATTAGAACAGAGGGGTTTTTGTCTTTAAACTGTGAAATGACAGAAGTGACATCGTCAATTGATGGCTCAGGTTTTACTTGATCGTACAACATGTAATCCGTGATTCCCATTCTTGCAATCCATTTGTCAGAAAGTTCTGGCGGAACGGTTGTGACAATTAGGGCATTTTTTGGATACTCTGTTTCACCAAGTGCATTTTCTCCAAAGTTGATAACTTTTGGAATGCGTACTGTTTGCATAAATCAAAGACATTGTTGATTATTATTATATCTTGCATTATTGATTGACAGTATGATTATACAAAACTTTGAAGAATTGGCAATTACTGACAAGAAAAAAGATTGTTTGAGAATTTTGGAGGCAGGTCTTCAAGCAGCAAATCCTGAAAATATCATTTCAAAATATGTCACACCTAGTGAAATCAGAATAAATGACAAAATCTTCAATATTGGTGAATATTCCAATATCTATTCAATCGCGTTTGGCAAAGCAGGAGATTCTATGACTAGAGCCCTCAATGCCATATTGCCTGTAAAAAGTGGCATCATAGTAATTCCTAAAGGTTCAAAATCAATCATTAAAAGTAAAAAATTTCAGATTTTTAATTCAAGACATCCAAATCCGGATCAGACAAGCGTAAAGGCAGCAAAGGAAGTCATGAAATTTGTTCAAAACAAGCGAAGTGATGAGTTGATAATATTTCTGGTATCTGGAGGAGCGTCATCACTTCTTGCATTGCCAAATGAGATAACATTAGATGATAAAATCCATGTAACAAATGTACTGTTAAAATCAGGTGCAACAATTCAAGAGTTTAACTGCATTAGAAAACACCTATCAAAAATCAAAGGAGGCAAACTAGTTGAAAACATGAAGTGTCAAGGAATCAGTCTAGTAATGTCAGATGTGGAAGGAGATGATCTTTCATCTATTGCATCAGGTACAACATACATGGATGATACAACATATGCAGACGCATTGGCAATTTTAGACAAATACAAAATAAGATGGAAAACGCCAGAAGAGGTTCTCCGTGTGTTAGAAGACGGAGTAAATAAGAAAGTGGAAGAGACTCCAAAAAAATCCAGAATTGAAAATATGGTTATTGCAAACAATCAGGATTGTTTGAAAGCTATGCAAGAAACAGCTGAAAATATAGGATATACAGTAAGTACAATGCAAGTTTTTGGAGACATTAAAGAAGCAGTGACAAAGATTCTTGAAAAAATTACAGAAGAGAAAACATGTATTATTTTTGGAGGAGAAACCACGGTCAAAGTTCTTGGAAAAGGAATAGGAGGTAGAAATCAGGAACTAGTTTTAAGATTATTAAAAAATACTCAGAAATTAAGAAAGATGATCATCGCATCAATGGGTACTGATGGAATTGATGGAAATTCCGTTTTTGCAGGAGCAATTACAGAAAATATCAAGATGGATTTGAATACAATTAAAGAATTTCTTAAAAACAGTGATTCTGGGAGATTCTTCCAAAAACAAAAGGGGAACATAATAACAAAACCAACTCATACAAACCTAATGGATATAGGCGTGATTTTAAAATAAATTTTCAGAATCTAACAAGTTGCATTATTTATGGCAATCACATCTACAACTACTTGGGACACATCTATGACTGATACAATCTCTGCAACCTTTACTACGTCCACTTTTAACTCGTAACCATTCTTTATCCATAAATCCCCAAATGATGGAAAATTTGTACGAACTTAAGCATATACATAATTAACAATCTAAAACATCCAAAATCTGAAAAAAATACTCAAAAAATGGATTAAAATTGAACAAATTGTCGTTCAAAAACAAGAGCCCTTCAAATACCATCAATGCCTAATTACAGTATGCAAAAAAACAAAATGGGTTTTTGTGAGAACGAATTGTGTAAATGTGATTGTCATAAAGGATCAATTTTTAGAAGAGGGAATGGGAAGCGACAATATTGTTAGAAAAACAATTCAGTCCAGAAAAACTTTACAATAGAATAGTTCATTTTTACATGGACAAGAAAGGATATTCAAAAGACAAGGCAAATTCCATAGCCCAGTTAGTGGTACAAAAAGAAGCGCAGCGAAGAATTTGTAAAAATGAAAACTGCAAACACTTTTCACATGATCATATTAGAAACGCAGAAACTTGTCTAGTAAAAGACTGTCAATGTAATGAGTTTACTAAATAAAATCATCTAGAGAATTTTCCAGTAAAGGTTGTGCACTTATTCCTAGTTTTCTCAAGTCTGCTGCAAACTCATCAACAAATCCATGTATTGTGTATACTTGTTCTGCGCCAGATTGTACAACCATCTCCACTAATTCATTATAATCACAATGATCACTTATTGGAATTGAATAATCAGTTCTTCTCCCAAAAGAAAATCGTGTAGATTGTGCCCATCCACTAAATCCAATAGTGACTGCATCGTATTTTGATTTCATATCTTGTACAAACTTGTTTTTATTGGATAATATTGGAGCAATCATAATCCAAGGTTTTTTTTCTAATAAACCATTTTTTTCTGCTTCTGTATGTCCAATTCCATCATTTAATGTCACACCAAATTTCTGATGAAGTGAATTCATCTCTTTAATAGAGTCATGAAGATATAACGGACCCCAGTGACCAAAAAACTGAGTAATAGTTTGAGCCTTGCCTAACTGGTACCCCATCAAAATTACTGGAATTCCTCTACCGTAGAGTTCAGAAATTAATTCATTTACTTGTTTTAGAGTGTCTTCAAGTTTAGGAAAAACAAATTCGGGCAATCCAAAGGTACATTCAGTGATCAGAGTTTTACATTTTGGAACTTTGGCACCATTTAGAAATCCACGATCCCGAGTACAAACATCTCCAGTATAGAAAATATCATCAAAAAGCAATCCCCTTGCACCCAAAATATGACCACTGTCAACTAGAGAGAAGGATTCAAGGGATTCCACATGATTTTCCATCTTAAATCCTCGAAGATTCGCAATTTCATTTGTCTCAATAGACGATAGTATGGTACCGCCATTTTTAGAAGGCAGATGATCAGAATGAGCATGAGATACAAAATTAATTCCAGAAGAATCGGTGTTTTTTGGATCCAAAAAGACTCGGTGTTCTCCTTCACACATAATTCCATTTTTTGTCATCCTAACTTTACTAGGCAATAAGAATGAAATTTGTTGGATTTGATATAAATTGCAGGTTTGATCTAGTATTGACTAGTTGCTAAATCTAGGAATTCTAATTTCAGGTCGCGGGAGCAACATGGAATCCATCCTAAAGGCAATTAAGAAAAAAAAGATTCCAATCAATCCTGCAGTGGTAATATCAAACAAACATGATGCAAAGGGCTTAAAAATTGCAGAAAAACTTGGAGTCAATGTAGAAGTGTTTGAAAGTAAGGGGTTCAAAGGAAGTAGAGAAGAGTACGACAAGGAGTTAATTTCAATTTTAACAAAATATGGAGTCACACCAAAAAATGGACTTGTGTGTCTTGCAGGATTTATGAGAATAATCAGCCCAGAATTTGTAAAAAAATACAAAAATAGAATTATCAATATTCATCCAGCGTTACTTCCATCATTTCCAGGATTGGATTCACAAAAACAAGCTTTAGAATACGGTGCAAAGTATTCAGGATGCACTGTGCATTTTGTTGATTCTGGAATGGATACAGGACCCATAATAATTCAAGCAATAGTCAAAGTTAAAGAAAATGATACTGAAAAAACACTTTCAAAAAAAATTCTAAAAGAAGAGCACAGAATTTATCCAGAAGCCGTAAATCTTTTTGCTAGGAAGAAAATCAGGGTTTCTGGAAGAAAGACAATAATCATCTAAGAGTCAGGTCCACCAAAAAAATACAAAACTTTGAGTTCTTTTTTGTTTCCATGAAAATAATGTTTAACATTTCTTCCAACAAAAAATATTTTATCTTTTGAAACAGGATAATCTTTGGAATTAATTTTCAAGTATCCATCTCCAGATATTATATAGTAAATCTCATCACTCTCATGAGGAGTTTGTGTGTCTTCTTCACCAGGGTTTAAAACCAAAACTCCAGCTGCAAGACTAGATTTGTTTATAAAAGTATGAAAATATGAATCAGATTTTTTTATTTTATCGACATAATCAGATAAATCAAAATCTAGTTTCAATTTATTCAGCAGCTACAAGGTATGTTTTTCTTACAGGATCTGCACTCATAAATGAGTGTCCAGTTGGATGAATTTTCTCATGTTCAGGGCTTTGATGCATTTTGATAAATGTCTCTTTGCTTTCATGTTCTACAAGAATCCTACAAGTGCCATCAGTGGATTTCAAGAACTTTCTAGAGATAAATCCAGGAAAGTTACACAGAGTTTTGTTTGATTCTGCAAACCATTTTTTGAAATCCTCTTCTGCTCCTTCCTTTAGTTGAATATCTGCAATCATTACAAACATGACATGACTAGAAATAGAGTCATTTAATTTCCTTTCTAAGATTCTCACAGAGAAATTCCAAGAATTAAATATCTATAAATCAAAAACAGAACATGGCAGGCATCAAGATTGACGGCATAGTAATTGCACAATCAGTCAAAGACAGAGTCAAAAAAGATGTAGTTGAGTTGAAAAACAAGGGAATCACTCCTTGTTTGGCCACAGTGTTAGTTGGAAATAATCCTGCTTCAGCCACATATGTAAGAAATAAGCACAAAGCATGTGAAGAAGTAGGAATTGCAACCAAAGATCACAAGCTAGATGAATCCATCACTCAATCAGAACTAATCAAAATTATAGATGAACTAAATGCAGATAAATCAGTTCATGGCATCTTGATCCAACTTCCATTGCCAAAACAATTAGACGAGTTTACCACCACATCAAGAATTTCACCATTAAAGGACGTAGATGGTTTGACTCCACACAATGTAGGATTACTTGCCATGAAAAAAGCAGCTCTAGTGGCATGCACTCCATCAGGAATAATGGAGATGTTTGATTATCATGGAATCAATTTGGAAGGAAAAAATATTGTATTAATTAACAGAAGTAATCTAGTAGGAAAACCACTTTATCATTTATTGTTGGAAAAAAATGCAACAGTACTTACATGCCACTCTAAAACTAGAAATTTAACTGATCTATGTCAATCAGCAGACATTATAATTACTGCAGTAGGAGATAGAAACAAGTTTGTATTAACACCGGATATGATAAAAGAAGGAGCAATAGTAATCGATGTTGCAATTTCAAGATTTCAGGAAAAACTAGTTGGAGATTCAGATTTTGAGCAGATAATACAAAAAGCATCTCTTGCAACACCGGTCCCAGGAGGAGTAGGGCCTATGACAGTTGCCATGCTATTAAGAAATACAGTAACTGCAGCATCGTTGAGTGGTGAAATTGAAAAATAATACTGAAAAAGAATCACTCAGAAATCTTCTTTTAGAAAAAAGAGACAACACATCTTTTGATTTGATGAAAATAGCTAGTGAAAAGATACAAAAAAAAATAAAGAAAATATATGCATTCAAAAATGCTCAAAAAATTGGAGTGTATTATCCAATAGGAAGTGAGATTTTTACACAAAATATAATTCAAGAGTTGCTTAGTGAGGGAAAAGAGGTATTTTTACCAAAAGTAATTGGAGAGAAAATAGAATTTAGAAAAATTACCGAATTTTCAGACCTAGAAATGGGCATGTTTGATATCATGGAGCCAAAAGATGGCTGTAAAGTTAATAATAATTTGGATGTGATTTTAGTGCCAACTGTAGGAATATCTCCGGCAGGAGTAAGACTAGGCTATGGTCATGGATATTATGACAAATTCTTAGCAGAAAACAAAATCACTACTATTTCCATTACATTAGAAAAACAAATTGTAAAAAACATTCCAAAATCAGAACATGACATAATTATCGATTGGATTGTAACTGAAGATAAAATGATACAAACTCAAAGATAAGACAGACCTTTTTGTCCAATATCTTTTCTATTGTATTTGTGAGACCAAGTAATTTTCTCAGCTGCGGCATATGCATTTGTGATTGCAGAACTCAATGTATCTCCTAATGCAGTGACACCCAAAACACGTCCACCGTTAGAGAAAATCTTGCCGTCGGACTTTATTGTTCCAGCATGAAAAACAATTGCCTCATTTGAAATAGAATCAAATCCAGTGATTTCATCATTTTTTGGATATGATTCAGGATAACCTTCAGATGCCAACACAACACATACTGCAGATTGCGACCTCCAAGACGCAGGAGACATTGAAGACAATTTTCCTTCAACACAGGCTACAAAATAATCATACAAATCAAAATCCATGCGCATCGTAATTGGTTGGCATTCAGGATCACCCATTCTAACATTGTATTCTAAAACATATGGAGTGCCATCTCTAATCATAATACCAGCATACAAAAATCCAGTAAAAGAAATACCCTCTTTTTTCATAGCATGTATTGTTTTTTCAATTATTGTTTCTTGAATCAATTTTGATAGAGCGTCATCAATAATTGGAGTTGGAGAATAAGCACCCATTCCTCCAGTGTTCGGACCTTTATCATTATCAAAAATTCTTTTGTGATCTTGACTTGATGCCATAGGAATTGCAACATTGCCATCGGAGAGTGCAATGTATGAGGCTTCAATACCATCAATGCGCTCCTCAATAATTATACGATTTCCAGCATCACCAAACGTCTTTTTTACAAGAATTGTTTGGATTGCAGAGAAGGCCTCATCAGCACCATTACAAACAATTACGCCTTTTCCAGCTGCAAGACCATCAGCCTTGACAACCACATTGTAATCGAGTGTTTTTACATATTCTTGTGCTTTTTGGGCATCGTCAAAAATTTCAAATCTAGCAGTAGGGATGTCATTTCGTTTCATGAAATTTTTTGCCCAGATTTTACTTGATTCAAGTTGTGCTGCTTGTTTTGAAGGTCCGAATATTTTCAGACCAAGTTTGTTAAATTTATCGACAATTCCTGCAGCTAGTGGATCTTCAGGCCCTACCACAGTAAAGCAATTATTTTTTTGAGCAAAATCAGCCAAAGCATCCAAATCATTTACATTGATTTGGATATTGTTTTGGGTTCCACCGTTTCCAGGTGCGGTGTAGACAGTTTCGACTTTACTGCTTTGAGACAATTTCCACGACAAAGCATGTTCTCGTCCTCCTGAACCGATAACTAGGACATTTACCAACAAAAATTATCTTTTACCCAATTATATAATCCAAGTCTCAGAAAATCAATTTAGCTTTATAATGCCACATACATATCAAAATTTAGATGGAACTTTCTGCAAAGTTTGACGCAAAATCAATAGAATCTCAAGTTAAAGAATACATCAAGTCAATTGATTTAGAAAAACAAATTTTTGCATCAGACAAACCTGAAAAAATTAGATTTATCGAAGGGCCTCCAACAATGAATGGAATTCCACATGCAGGTCATCTAAGAGGAAGAGTAATCAAAGATTTGTGGTACAGGTTTAACACATTACAAGGAAAAAAAATTGAATTTAATGGAGGATGGGACACACAAGGACTTCCAGTAGAACTGCAAGTTGAAAAAGAACTAGGAGTCACAGGCGGAAAAACAGAGGCAATCAAAGAATTTGGAATTGAGCGAATTGTATCAGAGTGTAAAAAAGTTGTAGAAAAATTTAACAAAACATGGGTAGAAGTAGACGATTTACTTGGAATGTCATTTAATCACAAGAAAGCATATTGGACATTTAGAGATGAATTTATCGAACGAGAATGGCAGATATTAAAAAAGGCATATGAGAACGGGATTTTAGAAGAAGATTTTACAGTAATTGCATATTGTCCTAGTTGTCAGACATCGCTTAGTCATGCAGAAGTGAATCAAGGATATGAAGAAGTAAAAGATCCGTCATTATACTATAAAGTAAAGCTAGTAAATGAAAACGTATTTTTGATAGTGTGGACCACTATGCCATTTACACTAGTTACAGATGCAATGGTAGGGTTACAACCTGAAGAAGACTATGCTTTTGTGAAAGTAGAGGATGAAACATGGATTATTGGAAAAACAAGATTAAAAGAATTCATGGAAGAGATGAAGATTGAAGATTATAAAGTTGAAAAAACTGCAAAAGGATCAGAGTTTGAAGGAAGAAAATACATCCACCCATTATTGAGTTTGATTCCAGAATTAAACGAATATTCAAAACTAGACAATTATCATGTTACAGTATCAGAATCT
Source organism: Candidatus Nitrosopumilus sp. (assembly GCF_040878665.1). Lineage (GTDB taxonomy): Archaea > Thermoproteota > Nitrososphaeria > Nitrososphaerales > Nitrosopumilaceae > Nitrosopumilus. The sequence continues at coordinate 99,413 of NZ_JBBDLU010000007.1, forward strand.
TTTGTAGATGCAAGTACTGGAAGTGGCCTGGTACACTTGTCACCTGCAAACGGTGAGGAAGATATCAAAATTGCAAATAAACGTAAAGTCAAAATCTTTAGTCCAATTGATGACGAGGTAAAATTTACAGAAAGTGCTGGAAAATACAACGGGATGTTTGTAAGAGATGCAGATACAGTAATAGTAGAAGATCTAAAAGAGTGTAAAGCACTAGTAAAGATTGGAAAAATAAAACACAAGTATCCGCTCTGTTGGAGATCACACCATCCAATTGTATGGTTAGCAAGAAGAGGATGGTTTTACAAGCTAGACAGACTAGAAAATAAAGCAATAGATGCAGCAGAAAGCGTAGAGTATTTTTTTGAGCAGCCAAAAAACAGATTTTTGGGAATTATAAAAGAAAGACATCCATGGTGTATCTCACGAGAAAGAATTTGGGGATGTCCAATACCAGTATGGGATTGTGAGGATTGTGGAGAGAAAAACTGGTTCTTTACAAGAAAAGACATCGTAGAAGCGGCAGACAAACTACCAGATGGTCCGGATTTTGAATTACATAGACCATGGATTGACAACATTACGATAAAATGTAAAAAATGCAGCAGTGTCAAAACAAGAAGAGAAGAATATGTGCTAGATACATGGCACAACAGTGGTGCTGCACCATATTCGTCATTGACTGATGAGGAATATGCAAAAGAGATACCAGCTCCATTTTTTACAGAAGGCATTGATCAAACCAGAGGATGGGCATACACGTTACTAATTGAAAATGTAATTCTAAACAACGCACCAATACCACCATACAAGGCATTCTTGTTTCAGGGACACGTACTTGATGAGAAAGGAGGCAAGATGAGTAAAAGCAAGGGAAATGTTTTGGAAGGAGCAGAATTACTAGAAAAGTATCCAGTTGATCTGATAAGATTCTACTTTATGTGGAAGGCAAGTCCAATTGAGCCACTAAGTTTTAGCACAGAAGAGTTAATGTCAAGGCCATACCAAGTGATTAATACATTATTCAACCTGCACCTGTACTTTAAACAAAATAGCCAATATGACAAGTTTGACCAATCAAATACAGTAGAATGGGCAAAGCAAAACAATCTACTAACATCACCAGACATTTGGCTTTTATCAAAACTACAAAAACTAATTCAGATACTAACTGAAAAGAATCAGTCATGTAAATTCCATGAAGGTGCAAAAGCAATAGATGATTTCATAATTAATAATCTTAGTCAGATATACATTCCAATCACAAGAGGAGAATTATGGGATGAAGACGAGGACAAAAAACAGCGAAGACTGTCAATCTATGCTGTACTAAACCAAGTACTCAAAACGCTGGATATTTTGATTCATCCGTTTTGTCCATTTACAAGTGAATATCTCTATCAAACTGTCTTTTCTGAAAAACAAAGTATCCTACTAGACAAGTGGCCTCAATATCAAGAATCACTAGTCAATGAAGAAATTGAAGAGTCGTTTGACATTATGAAAGACGTTGTATCAATATCATCGGCAGCAAGAATGAAGGGCAAGCTGAAAAGGAGATGGCCACTAAATGAAGCACAGATTTGTTTGAAGAAAGGTCAGAAAATAAAACTAGAATCATTATCAGAATTATTGCAATCACAACTAAATGTAGAGAAATTCAGCATCGTTGAAACAGAAAAGGAATCAGGATTAGAACAGATTTTAGAATTAAAACAGTTGGGATTACCAGTTAAAGCAATAGTTGAATTGGAAAGAAAACAGATCGGACCAAAAGCAAAACAACACATGGGAAAATTAGTTGCAACATTTAATGAAACAGATCCTGAAAAAATTATTTCATCACTACAAAAAGATGGCAAATATGATTTTGATATTGACGGAGAAATTATTTCATTAAATAATGAAGACTTTATAGTAGATTTTGATGCAAGTGAAAACTTTGCATTATCAAAAAGAGACACATACACTGTATTGATTTCAACATCCAGAAACAAAGAGATGATGGCAAAAGGATTGGTAAAAGACATTGCCAGAAGATTACAAACACTTAGAAAAGAAAGAGGATACAATCCAACTGATGTTTTAGAAGTTGCATCAATTTTAGAATTAGATGATGAATCACTTGAAATGATTAAAGACAGAACAAAAGAATTAGCATTTTTAGTAAGAGTAAAACAAGTAAACTTTACAGAATCATGTAAAGAATACAAAGAAGACGACATAGATGGTCAGAAAGTCAGGATTTCAGTAGAATAATCGTTGAGAATGAATGTAATATTTTTATTACAATCAAAAAAGGCATAAGCAAATGTCCGAATCAAAACCAAATGTTGTTGGAATTAACGTTCTAAAACAAAACGGCCTAGATGTCGATGAATTGGTAAAAGAGCTAATCAAAAATGCAGCAGTGGAATTTACTGCATACTATTACTTTACCAATCTCAGAGCACATTGCACAGGTATTGAAGGTGAGGGATTAAAGGGGATTATCGAAGACGCTAGACTAGAGGATCTTAGCCACTTTGAGTCATGCCTTGAGAGAATCTACCAACTAGGCGGAGCTCTTCCAAATGATGCAACTGAATTTATCAAAATTTCGGGTTGTGAATTCTTACAACTTCCTGCCAATCCAACAGATCATAATGCAATTCTAGAAAAATGTCTCAAAGCAGAGCAAGGAGCAATTGTCAATTGGAATAAAATTTGCCAGATGACATTAGGAAAAGATCCTGCCACATATGATATTGCAAAAGATATCTTATCTGAAGAGATCGAACATGAGTCTTGGTTCCTAGAACTAATCTATGGAAGACCATCTGGACACATGAGAAGAAAGTATTCTGGTGAAAGACCACATACAAGAAAACATTCTAGAGCACTAGATATGGCTTAACTGCCAAAACTATTTTCTTTATTTTACATTACAATTAAGATGACTTTGTTGACGACAAGTTGTGAATATGCGTTGGTTTATCAAAGTTAAATAGAAAAATCACATATTAGTAACATGGTAAAGCAAATCAGCCTTGACGCTTGGCAGATACAGCATTTATCAGAATTATTAGAAAAGGGGTCAAACGTTGTTGCACGAACCAATAAACCAATAGTGTTGTACAGACAAACTTTGGAAGAAGAGGACGAATCTTACGAGGAGATCGTGTGCACATTAACTAAAGGATATGTAATTGAACAAATGGTTGCATCAGGAGGAATAATAGTTCCTAGTTTTCATCAGCAGTTTGTATTTACAATTGAAGAGTATCCTCAAGAACTATTGAGAAAGAGCAAGGATCGATTTTTAGAAATGATTGATTTTCTAGATGAACAACTAAAATAGCATCATAATTAATAAAGACCGTAAAATTGATGAGTTTTGCATGCAATTACTAGAGTTTCAAGCTAAAGAATTGTTTCGAGAGTATGGGATAAATCTACTTGACAGCATATCATCTACCAATATCGAAGATGGCCGCAAGCATGCAAAACAGTTAGGATATCCATTTGTAATTAAAATTCAGGTCCCTGTAGGAGGCAGAGGAAAAGCAGGAGGCATTCAAAAATGTCAAAATGATGACGAATTTGAGATAAAATACCCACAAGTTATGGACTTGACAATAAAGGGCGAAAAAGCAAGAGCCATTTTATTAGAAAAAATGGCAGATATTAAAAAAGAGCTTTACCTGTCATTGTTTTTGAATCGCTCAAAAAGATGCTATACCATCATTGCGTCAGCTGAAGGTGGAGTTGAAATTGAATCTGTGAAAAATCAAATCATCAAAGAAGTCGGATTAGGAGAAGTGTCCGATGAACTTGCAAAACAAGTTGCAAAAGAGATGAAATTAGACGGAAAGACTGCAGAGCAATTTGTCGACACTTTGAAAAAATTATCAAAACTTACAATTGAGAAAGAAGCAGAGCTTGTGGAGATAAATCCACTAGCAATTATGCAAGATGATTCAATCATGGCATTAGACGGCAAATTTGTAACAGATGATAATAGTAATTTCAGACATGATGAACTTCAAAAGTATCAAGAAAAGACAGCAATTGAAGAACAAGCTGAAAAAAGCGGATTTTCGCTAGTAGAATTAGATGGAGATATTGCAGTTGTAGGAAATGGTGCAGGACTAGTAATGTCCACATTAGACATGTTATCAGATAACGGTGGAAAGCCTGCATGTTTCTTAGATGTAGGTGGCGGTGCAACTACAGAATCAGTCTATGAAGCACTGACTTTGATTAGTAAATTAAGCAGAGTGAAAGGAATTTTGGTAAACCTCTATGGAGGGATTGTAAAAACTACAGTTGTTGCAGAAGCATTTCTTAAAGCATATGAGAATAATTTAATTGATTTACCAGTATTTGTAAGACTAAAAGGTACAGAATCAGATAAAGCAAAAGAAATGCTGCAAGGCTCTAGAACTAAAATATTTGGTTCAGTTGAAGAGGCAATTAATGCTGCAGTAATGGGGATAAAAAAATGACAGACATTTTTGGTTTGCTCAAAGGAAATCCTGGAGAACCAGATTACGAAAAGAAAGGAGTGATCGTTCAAGGGATAACTGGAGCATACGGATCACTGCATGCAAAACAGATGATAGCATATGGAACCAATATCGTTGCAGGAGTCACACCAGGAAAAGGAGGTCAGAAATTTGAGGATACGGTTCCAATTTACAACACCATGCAAGAAGCAGTTGATGCAACTCATGCAAAAATTTCAATTGTGTTTGTTCCAGCAAAATTCTTTCTTTCAGCAGCTAAGGATGCGTTAGAAGCTGGAATAAAATTACTGGTTGCAATTCCAGAGCACGTTCCAATCAGAGATACAATGCAAGCATTAGAGATTGCAAAACAAAAAGATGCAGTAATCATTGGACCAAACACACCAGGAATCATGATACCAGAATTGATCAAAATTGGAATCATGCCACCAATGCCTTTCAAAGCAGGCAAAATTGCAGTACTATCAAAGAGCGGGACATTACTTTATGAAATTTCAGATGCTCTAACAAATGCGGGATTTGGACAATCAATTACAATAGGAATAGGAGGAGATCCGGTTAATGGTACAAGACTAATTGATGCATTTGAAATGATAAAAGATATTTCGGATTTAGAAGGACTAGTAGTGGTTGGCGAGATCGGTGGAGATTCTGAAGAGATTTTAGCTCAGAGAATTATTGATATTGGGTTTAAGAAACCAACCGTAGCGTACATTGCAGGAAGAGCCGCACCTAAAGAAAAGAGAATGGGTCATGCAGGGGCAATCGTCATGGGAACCTATGGATCAGCAGAATCCAAAGTTTCGATGTTTAACAAAGCCAACATACCAGTAGCAAAAAGACCAGCAGAAGTGCCAGTATTACTGGCAGGAAAGATGGAAAAATCCGATTAAAGTGAACTACCATCCGACAAGTCGGATGACCTTTTCTTGCTTCATTGAATGCATTGCACTCTCCACAAGCGTTACTTCCCGCAGTTCCTGCGGTAGTTCATAGTAGACTTTTGCCGACAGATTCAATCCCCTGTTTAGGATGTTAAGTGATGCGTTGTGATCTCTGTCCAGAACCAAATCACATTTGTCGCATCTGTGAATTCTAATTGCTAATCCTTTTGGAACTTTGTTCCCACATCTTGAGCAGTCAACAGTTGTGTCTCTTGGCTCCACCTTGACTAGCATCTTGCATTTGTATTCTAGTTTTTGCACAAAGGAACTCCAGCTTGCATCTGCGATGCTTTGAGCCAGTTTGTGATTTTTTACCATGTTTGTTAGATGTAGTTTTTCAACAAATACGACATCATTGTTCTTGGCATAAATAGTTGATAGTTTGTGCTGAAAGTCATTTCTTCTGTTTGCTATCTTTTCGTGTATTTTCTGCATATGTAATATAGCCTTGAGTCTGTTGTTTGATCCTTTTTTTCTTCTGCTAACCTTTCTCTGAATTCTCTTTAGTGGTTTTAGCATCTTTTGCAGATTTTTAGGATTTGGAGTCTGAAAACCGTTTGAATCATACACAAACGATTTGATGCCAACATCAATTCCAACGCTTTTTGAAAACGATATTTTGGGAATTTCAACTAGTGGTTCTGTTTTATCTACGGTAACACATGCAAACCATTTGCCTGATGGTGTTTTTGTTACTATCACCTGTTTGATTGTAGAGTTTTGTGGAATGGGACGATGTGGTCTAATTTCTACATATCCAATCTTTGAAAGATATAGAAGATCAGTTGTACCTTTCTTCTCAAATTTGAATCCGCTCTGAGAATATGTGAATGTCCTATAATCGTAATATTTACAAAATCTCAAGGATCCTGTCTTGTGTCCTTTTTTGGATTTTTCAATTATTCCCTTTTGTGCTCCATCAATCTGTGTAGATATGGACTGGAGCATTTTAGAATGATACTGGTATAGCCAATCTTCAGTCTGTTTGATTTCAGTAAGCATGTAATTGCAGTCATTTCTTGTAATGAATCCATTTCGTGCCATTCCAACAAAGCGATTATAGACCCATCTGCATACCGCCAGATTATTTTGAAGCTTGTACTCTTGAGAATCATTTGGGTATAGTCTGAATTTGTAGTTTCTAGTTGATACCATTACCTAGTTGCAATATACAAATGCAATGTTAAATTACTTGCCATGACAAACATTGCAAGCTCTGCTTTATACAATATCAATTATCATTTGGCATAGTATCTCAAGTATCGCAAGAAGATTCTGGGGCAATCTTAAAGAATTTTTAGATCAGGAGATTACAAACATTACAAAATCTCAAAAATTGGAGATTTTAGAAATGCAAGTAATGCCAGATCACATTCATCTTTTTGTAGCCTGTGATCCGTTGGCATCCCCTACAATAGTCAAGATGTTTAAAGGAATCACAGCCAGAAAGCATTCAAAAGATTTCCAAAATTGAGATAAAAAATGTAGAGAGACAAGCTTTGAATCGGTCGCATTATGTGGGAACTATTTGACATGTATCTGCACAAGCCATATAGAGATACATCCGTGAGCAAAAAAAGTAGGTGATTCATCTTACCGTATAAGTACGGTGATCTACTCACCTAGAAACTATAAAAGAGAGAGATAAAGGAGACAATCAAATGCCAATTACAGACCCAGAAAAGAAACGAATTGCACAACATGCAAGACTTGTAATGAAAATTTGTTTCAAATGTGGATGCAGAAATGATGCAATTGCCTCACGATGTAGAAAATGTAGGAACCCATACTTGAGACTAAAGAACAGAAATTTGGGCGTCAAGAAATAGAATTAGACATTCATCAGTCTTTGTCTATAATTTACAATTGCAGACTTTAGTTCATTATTGTGTTGTTTTACAAAGGATTTTGCTACCTCAGGATTATCTAATTCTTCAAAGGATAACTGGAGGTCATCAGGTAGTTGCTCGTTCATTTGAAACAGAACTCTGGCTGCCTCTACATACTGTCCTAGATTATCTGCATATTCAAATGCCAATTTCATCCTATCAATTAATGCATCAAATTCTTGTAAAGACATGAAGGGTATTTTTTTAATTTAGTAGAAAAGGTCAAGGTAATTGTGACATACTCAAATAGCAAAGACAAAAAAACTACTCATTTAGTAACTTTGTTGGACCGGTCGTCTAGTTTGGTTTGGATGACGCACTCACACTGCGTAAGGAAGTAATTTCCCGCAAAGGTCGTGGGTTCAAATCCCATCCGGTCCACCTACCATCATGGGTATTAAATACGGCCCACATCATGCCATGATTCAATGGAAATTACCATAGAGAATATCAACATCAGAGCAGATCCATATCAGCTATTTTTGGATTCAGTAAAAAACAAGGAAACCAAAAGACGATACAAGAATTTACTATACACATTTCTCAAATTAATTCCAAATCAAATTTATCAAGATACTCTAAGAGATAGCCCACAAGACAAAGAAAGAAAAACACTTGCAAAATTCTTTGTAGAAATTGCAAGAAAAAATCCAGACTTGGCATCAGACATCATTGCAGCATACATCAAAGAAGACATTAAGAGAGTAGAATCAGGAGATTTATTTTTATATTAGAATATACTACAGTATACTAGAGTATACCATGGAGCAAAGCACAATAAAACTTTCTAAAAAAATAAAAAACGATCTCAAAAAGCAGATGAACCACCCAGGCGAAACCTATGAAACAGTAATTGCAAGATTGCTAAAGAATACACAGGAAGACGATATGTTAAGTCCTGCAATCATTAAAAATATCGAAAAGGGTGTAGCTGACATCAAGGCAGGACGCGTGTATACATCAGAGCAAGTGAAAAAGAAACTAGGCCTAAAATGATATGACATGGCAAGTCATATGGTCTGAAAAATCTGTAAAACAACTAGAAAAGATAGAAAAAAAATATGCGCAGAGGATTTATGATGCAGTGTTAGATTGTACACAAGATCCGTTCAAAAGTGTGACAAGACTTACAAATTCACCATTTTACAGACTAAGAGTAGGAAATTACAGAGTCATTTTGGATCTACAGCAAAATAGAGCGATAATCTTTGTAATCGAGGCCGATCATAGAGGAAGAGTTTACAAAAAATAAGGTAGAGGTTGAATACTCCAATAACTTTCTACCGTCATTTATAATCAACAAAAAAGGTATCGAACCCCACTGTGGGTTGTGATACATACCAGTCCACCACTCTATTCATGATAATGATTTTTTCCTAAATACTAGTAAAACAGACAACAGTATGAATTGTCATAAAATAAGTGAAGCTCATGTTTGGAGATATTCAAAGCACACTAAAATGCGTAGATGTCTAAAATGCAAATCAAGAGTTGTAATCACTGAAAAAGAATTTGCTTCTAAATGGGGTATGAAAAAAAGTAATCTAAAATAGAATGCAGATTTTTTCCTATTCTAAATTACAAGAATTAGTATCAGGATCATAAACTAATCCTGGTCCACATTTTGAATTAGTTTCAATATTTTTTGCCACAATACCCACAACACAGGAATCAGTTTCTGTATCCAAAACAGTTCCAGGACCACATCTTGAATCAGCTATGCCAATGAAAACATCATCAACTGGTACAACATTTGATACATCAGATGAAGAGTCATCTAACATATTATCAAAATATCCCTGAGTGTATCCAGCTCCGAGAATTATCAAAATAATAACAGGAATTCCAACAAGCATAGGAATTTTTAGTGGAATAGTTGTAAAACTTTTGGATTTTGGGACTGGTTGTGGATTTGCACCTACTTCAAACAAAGAAGTACCACATGTCATACAGAAATTAGCACCTAATGGACATTTTTTACCACATTTCCAGCAATGGATTGTCTCTTTTGGTTCAGGTTCATTTTCAAAAACAGTATCTTCAGAAGTATCAAAAGTATGTTTTATGAGGTATTTTTCTCGCATGCGTTTTAGATAATTCTCGTCAGTAACCCAGATGGTTTTATTTTGAATGTACGCTTGCTTGATATGCTCTAATCTATACGAATCCCCAACACCAAGCTTCAGCAATGCATTGACATCATCTACAACATCAATAGGATCCATAATATCTTTCATTAGATACACATGACATTAAATACTAATTGAAAAATTAGAGCAAAATTTCAGACCGTGTAATTATGACCTAGAGGGGGAGAATTTGTTCTTTTCACGAGTCTCTTTGAATTTTTTAAACAGTGTACTAGTCTTGAGATTTAAGTCCAGCATTGTTTCTTGCATTATATCACGACATTCTTTTCCAGCAACATCAGCCATAGATAGATTTTCAAGTTTGCTAATGCTTTCTTTGGTCAATACGATGCTTCTCCTTTTTCCCAAGACAGATCAAAAAGAGAACTCATCATTTCGACTAGAGTTTCAGAATCAGACCACCATGCAAAGATTTGTCTTGTTGGATGGTTTGCATTACGCATAAAGATTAGAACCTCTTTTTTGTCATTAATAATGAAACACTTGTTATTTGAATCAGATGAAACAGTGCGTATTTTTTTGGGATCAATTTCAGATAAAAACTCTGGGGAGTTTTCAATAGGTGAAATTATTAATTTTAATTCAGATGTAGATTGTTCGATAGTATCAAAAATATCAGAATAATAAAAACGATTTACATCAGACATGCTTGCAAAGATTTTAAATTCATCATTACAAGATGTAATCATTTCTTGAATTTTAATTGAAATGGAATTAACTCCATGTAATAATTGCATTTTTTCAGATTTTGATTCATCAGTATCCACTGCAAAGAACGGAATTTCTTTCCACATTTTTGATAAAGATTCTTCTTTATCTGCCAACATGTTGATTTTAGATTGCTGTTGTAGGATCAATGTTTCAATCGCTAGTTTCATATCCATTGCCGTGTATTTTGTTGGATGTGATAACTCTGCCACAACCAGTCCTAAACTTTGTAAAGAATTTACAAGATGGTATGTTTCAGTTCTAGGTAATTGTAATGCCTTTGAAATTTCAGCGGCACTTTTTGAACCATATTTTCCTAAATATATGAAAACTTTGCTTTGATTAGCAGTTAATCCAAAATTAACTAATTCTGTTTTGATTTTATCAAGAGTTATTTTATGTCTGAATAGCTGAGTGTCAGAATCATTATCAAATACGGAGATATTGGCTTCAGTCATCTAACAATACACCATAGTTTGTTAGTTATAGGCAGAATGGACATATTTTTTACAAATAAGTTCGGTTCTGGAAAAAAGAGGTCAAAATTACGGTCAAAAAGAATCATTTCAAATACATATTTTGTATAAAAGGACAACAAAGTGATCAAAAATTGATCGCTTTTAACTACTAGCTAGAATGTAAAATAACTGTAACATAACAAACTGACATATTCTTATCTACACATTTGCATTATTTCTGTTATGTATAGAGAATCAGAAATTCATACAGACATGGTGAATTTACAAAAGATGACTGATGAAATTTTGGTAAAGGTCAGACAAATGTCGTTAACAAAATAAATTCATTTCCAGAATTGTTTGTTCAAATGAACAAACATGTTTTGATTCTATTTAGTCATAAGTGGTTTTAGTATAATCTCTACTAGTTCTAAAATTTTCAGTGTAATATTTTATTACATGTCTTTGTGTAAAGTTCCCAAAACATGAAAGTTCCAATTACACTTAACTAATGTAAACAAATGTAAAATCATACATTGAGATTAGTCTGTATACATTGTGGAAAAATCTTTGAGGGTGACAAAGATAAATTCTGTTCTCATGGGTGTAGGGATTCTCACATACTAGACATTGAGTATAGATTAAAAAAAGCAATGGAAAATGACAAGAGTCATACTGATAAAATGAGTAGAGCATAACAAATAAGTTAATTAACAGAATCATCTGAAAACTTTTTGAAACATGCAAAAAACTGTAACTGAAGAAACTGTAACTGAAGAAATGAAGAAACTGCTCAGAGAAGAACTAGAGTTGCTTCTTGCAGAAATTCGTGAAGAAGTGGCGAGGAAAAAAGCACTAATGCCAAAAGAGGAAGAAGGTACTAATAGAAAACGTAGATTTTGATTTGCCATATTAAACGATCAATAGCCATTAGAGTTGACCTTGAATCCTAGATAATACTAGTTAAATTGGGTCAAAATCATACATAATCTATGAAAGCCAGATTTAATGGAAAGTGTGTGGAATGTGGCGATGTCATCAAAACAGGCAAAGAGATACTAAAAAATTCTAAAGATCAGTGGGTTCACAAAGCATGCTGTGATCTAGAAGAAGAACTACCATAATAGGTACAAATTAGTAATAAATTTTTTAAAGGACTTTGTAAAACAGAGAATCAAATGAGTGCAAAAACAAACATTCTGCTATTTGCGTCAATAATGACAGTATTTGGAATAATGATGATTCCAGGTGACATTTCTGCTGAATCCAACCAGATTACAGTTACTCCAATTAATGAAAAAGTGAGTTTGGAGGAGACAATTACCACAATGAACGTTCCTCAGGACAACAAACTTCCTTGGGGCACAGTCAGAGGAGCAGCAGATGATGTAGCTGAAAGATATCCAATAATCATTCAATTTTACAAAGGTGAAGACCCAGTCCACTTTGCACAGGTGGATGCGAAAGGAGACGGATCATATGAATACAAATTCAGAGTTAGAAATCTTGATTCAAACACTGGTGAATTTGTAAATGTCTTTGAGGGGGAATATACAGTAAAAATATACAAAGTAATTCCAAACACCAATAATCTAGTATAATTATTAAAAATACACTTTTTCAACCAACGTGTAACAGAAATATTTCAGAGAATTCATATATTGAATATCTAAACAGAGAGCCAGAAAATGAGCAAAAATTTTTGGCACGATATTGAATCAGGTAATGATATTCCAGAAATTGTCAATGTCATTGTAGAAATTCCAAAAGGCTCGATGAACAAATACGAGTATGATAAAAAACACAACATGATAAAGCTTGACAGAGTGTTATTCTCACCATTTCACTATCCAGGAGATTACGGTCTGATACCGCAAACATTATCAGAGGATGGAGATCCACTTGATGCGCTGGTACTAGTAACAAATCCCACATATCCAGGAATTTTAATTGAAGCAAGACCGATTGGACTATTACAAATGAAAGATGATGGAAAGCTTGATGATAAAATAATCTGTGTTGCGACAAATGATCCGAGATATTTACACACTACAGACATTACAAATATTGAAGACCATTATCGTTCAGAGATTGCACATTTCTTCCAAGTGTATAAAGATCTGGAAGGCAAGAAAGTTGAAATCATAGGATGGAAACCAGCTAAAGAAGCCAAAGTCGTAATAATCGAATCGATAAAAAGATACAAAGATACTTTGAAAAAATACTGACATGTCAAAAGAATGCAAACATTTCTTGCAAGCAAAAGACGTATCTCAAAATACAAAAAACTGTGAAGAGTGTGAAAAAGAGCATCTCCCAGTTGTAGCACTTAGAATGTGTTTAACATGTGGACATGTTGGTTGCTGTGACTCATCAATTGGAAAACATGCTACAAGACATTTTGAAGAGACAGGGCATCCTGTAATGAAGGCAGTACCAGAAAATATTTGGAAGTGGTGCTACATTCATGAAGAATATTACTAGGGATGATAATTATTGAAACGTTATTTTCTAGATTCTAGTCTAATCGTAAACCATCAGGCCTTTTTCTTCAAGTAAGGCATGGATTTGGTTGACAGAGCGGTGAACATCTTTTTCAAGTTTAGCTCCAACACAGACAAGTTTTCCTGATGCAAAAATCAGAATTACAGTTTTTGGGTCAAGCATTCTATGAATCAATCCAGGAAATTGTTCTGGTTCATACATGCTTCTAGGAAGAGTTCTTGCTGCTTGCTCCAAGTTGACTTTACCTCCAAGATTAATTGAAGATACAATGTTTTGAATTGAAACTATAGGATCGTTTTTGATTTTGATTTTGCCTTTTCGTAATATTTTTACTACTTCAAACACAGCAGTTTCTGCTAACTCTTGTGATTTGGCACCAGTACACACCATCTTTCCTGAGCCAAAAAGTAATGTTGCAGTTTTAGGATTTTTTAGTCTAAATACAGCACCTGGAAATTGTTCTGGATGGTATTCAACTGCAGGAAATTTTTTAGTAATATCTACAAGATCTAGTTTTTGTTCAATTGTTGCAGAAGCTACTACATTAACTATAGCAATTATGGGCTTTGTTTGAGTCATATTCTTATTTTCCTCCTAGCATGTCCATATTTTGGTCTAATCGTAAACCTTTGTATCTATTTCTAATTGTTACTTCAGTAACATTTGCAGCCTCTGCAATGTCTCGCTGAGTCTTATCCTCACCATTCTTCACACATGACAAGTATAGTGCTGCAGCTGCCAACCCCATTGGATCTTTTCCTGCAGATTCCTCATGTTCTTGTGCATCTTTTAGTACTTTAACTGCAAATCGTTTTGTCTTTTCTGTAATTCCAATAGAGCTTGCAATTCTTGCTACACACTGAACTGGATCAACTACTGGCATCTTCAATTCTAATTCTTGATGTAAAATTCTATAACATCTAGAGATATCTTTTTTCTTGATGTTACCTGCATCAGAAACGTCTTTGAGAGTTCTAGGTGTTTCGGTATCTCTACATGCAGCATAAAGTGATGCAGCAATTAATGCAGAAATAGAACGACCTTTAACGAGACCTTTCTCTAATGCTTTTCTGTAAATATATGACGCCTTTTCTATTACAGCGTCTGAAAGTGAAAGTTTGTCTTTTAATGTAGATAATTCACTTAGTGCTTGTCTGAGATTTTTATCAGAAGATGCATTAACTTTACTTCTACTATCCCAAGTTCTCAGTCTTTCAATGGTACTTTTCATTGTAGATGTAAGTGGCTTTCCAGAAGAGTCCTTGTTCATTGGACTGATAATAGTTGCCAATCCTCTGTCATGCATTGCAAGTGATGTTGGAGCTCCAGTTCTAGTAGGATCAGCCCCTCCTTCTTTGGAAAATGATCTCCATTCAGGTCCAGAATCTTGCAATGTTTCAGAAATTACAAAACCACATTTTCCACAAAATCGTTCTCCAGTGACATTATCAGTCAACATGGATTTTTTTCCACAGCGACCGCATGTGGAATCTGCGTTAATCATTTCTAGTACCAAAGGTAATTACCAATATTGCATGGTGGAATTACTATATGAACCGATTTATTTTGGATTTTTTGGAGAAAATGAGCCTGATTTACAAAAATAATCCACAGAATAAAGGAAATTCTAGGCACAGCAAACCAGATATTGATTTTTAATAGTCACAAAACAGCAAAAATAGATGCCAGAGTATCAATTAGGCAAATGGAATTTAACAGAATTAGTAAAAAACCCAAAAAGTCCTGCTTTTCAAAAGCAAATTCAAGAATTAGAAAAACAGGCATTAAAGTTTGAAAAAATTAAATCAAAATTAGATCCTAAAATGTCATCCAAACAATTCATGAACATTATACAACAAGTTGAAGAAATTTCAGAAAACATGAGTAAGATTGGAGGTTACGCATCATTAGCATATTCATCAGACACACAATCAGATGAAGCTACATCCTTAATGACAAAGATGTCAAAGTTAGGGTCAGAGATTTCAAACAAGATTTTGTTTTTTGATTTATGGTGGAAGACACAGGTGGATGAAAAAAATGCAAAAAGACTCATGGCAAACGCAGGGGAAATTACAGAGTATCTTTCTCACAAAAGATTATTTGCAAAATATGCGCTTAGTGAACCTGAAGAGAGAATCATAAACACACTAGATGTAACTGGCATATCTGCACTAGTAAAACTGTATGATAAAATCACTAATGCGTTTGAGTACAAAATGAAGATTGGAAACAAATCCAAAGTGATGACAAGAGAAGAACTTACAAATTATGTCAGAAGTACAAATCCAAGAATTCGTGAGACGGCATACAAAACTATCCTTACAAAATATTTTGATAATAAAGGAGTGGTCGGGGAGATTTATCAAAACATTGTTCTTAACTGGAAAGATGAAGGCATAGAAATTCGTGGATACAAATCTCCAATATCAATGAGAAACATTGGAAACGATGTAGATGATAAAACAATTGACTCGCTACTTTCAGTATGTAAGAAAAACTCGCCTGTTTTTCAGAAATTCTTTGTTCAAAAAGCAAAGATGTTGAAAATGAAAAAACTAAGAAGGTATGATTTGTATGCTCCAGCAGCATCCAACATCAAAGAAAAAAATTATTCGTATAACAATTCGGTAAAACTAGTTTTTGAATCACTTGGGAAATTCAGTGATAAATTAGAAGGACATGCAAGAAAGGTATTCAATGAAAATCACATTGACTCTGAGATTAGACAAGGTAAAAGAGACGGAGCATTTTGCAGTACACTGACTCCAAAAATCACACCATTTGTGCTAGTGAATTTTACTGGAAAATCAAGAGATGTCTTTACTTTAGCTCATGAATTAGGTCATGCAGTTCACAGTCAAGCAGCACAAGACAGATCAATTCTTGTTCAGGACGCACCGCTGCCTTTAGCTGAGACAGCATCTACATTTTCAGAATTATTATTGTATGATAATTTATCAGATAAAATTTCAGATGATGAAAAAAAGATAATGTTATCGGAAAAAATTGATGATTTGTATGCAACAATTCTAAGACAGTCATTTTTTACAATATTTGAAGTCGATGCGCATAAACAAATTGGAGAGGGTACTACAATAGATGAAATATCAAAAACATATTTACAAAATCTCAAAATGCAATTTGGGAATTCTGTTAGTCTGACAGATGATTTTGCAATTGAATGGAGTTGTATTCCTCATTTTTATCACACTCCGTTTTACTGTTATGCATATTCCTTTGGGAACTTGCTTGCATTGTCATTATTTCAAAGATACAAAAAAGAAGGAAAAGATTTTGTCCCATCATACATTAACATTCTTTCAGCTGGAGGATCTAAGAAACCAGAAAAACTACTCTCAGAACATGGATTTGATATAACATCTCCTAAATTCTGGCAAGAGGGGTTTGATTATGTCAAAAAACAGGTAGACACACTTGCGTCATTAAATTAGATTTTTGAATAAATGGGGCTGACAGCCCAACGCATGGGCTGCCAGCTTGTTCCCCGAACGGTTTGAATTCGATGTCAAATACAAGATATCAATAATCTGATTTAAACGTTTGAAATCATTTGAAATTAAATTTCTTGGGTTTAATCTTTCTGAGAGTACCAGCTAAGATCCCAATGGAGATTCCTAACTGGTAAAGCAGGTATAGTAAAACCTCAAAAGAACTTGGTGTGAGTTCTGTGAATCTGCTCACAGCAGTCAATATCAGTAAAAGAGCACTAAAAAAGAAAACAAATGCCTTGGTTACTCCACTAATATGAGTAAATTTCAACATGACAAAGCTCATGACAGTGACAGATATTGCCAACACGGTTAGGAACCCAGTATTCATTCCAAAAATCAAAAAAAGTGAAGAGAGTAATTCCTCAGAACTAGTTACAGGTAAATTAAACAGATCAATTTTTTCAGGAGATTCAAAACGAGGAACACTCAAAACAGCATTAATCAAAAATAATACAAACAAAGTCACAGAGACAGTCTTTACGTGATTTTGCAGACGAGGAAATCTTACAAGGATTGCCCTGCCAAGGATTATCCCTTGAAACAAGCCAATGCCAAAAGCACCAAGCACTGCAATCAGTTGAATTACAGGATGTAAGAAAATATCAACTGGAAATGGGAGCAGGGCCAATGCTATCTAATATCAATTCTAATGAGAATATTAGTTAGTAGATAATCCAATTTTGCCATAAAGTGGAAAAATATCTAATTTAACAATTCATGATGAATAAAATAAGAGTAAATTTAATAATTTCAATTCTAGAGAGACAACCTATGCAAGAAAAGATACTTTGTTTTGCACTAATCATGTTAATTGGGGTTACAACAAGTCTTGCATACTCTCAAGAAATAAAGCATGCAACATTTCAAGAGACAGCTCAAATCATTATAGACCAGAGCATGTCTCAGAATGTAACAGCGTCCATTACGCTACAAAGTACCAGCATTCAAGAAATAAAAATTCCAGCAGAGTTAGACCAAGAGATTAGAGACAATAAAAGAATAGTCGCCATAATTCTTACAAATCAGGATCAATGTGTATTAGGAGTGGTGGATGAGTCATGCATTATGATTAACGTGACAAGAGACCCTGTAGACAAGGGGATCATAGCCATTCAGGACTCTACAAAAGAAATTGCCAATTTGTACATAGACAAGCTAAATCAAGTATTTGATACAAATGCCAAACTTCATTCAGTGTTCATACATAGTGACGGCAAATCAAATGAAGCATTAGAAACTTCAGGAATAATTTCTGGAAAAGGAATGATTTCAGCAGTGTACACATTACCAATGGAAGACACTAATTCCATGTATGAAAAAATTTCAGCCATCCTCATTCCCAAGTCAATCAGGGATGATGGAGGATTTTACGATGTAGCTAAAAATCTATCATCAGAGAAGAATGCAAAAGTGACATTCTCATGGATTCCATTAGAATCCAAATCACTTTTTCAGTTAAAGTTATCAGTTGACTATCCAAATAGTGCATCCATAATTTCAGAAATAGACCCATTAAAATTTCTCAAAGTTGAAGAATTAAAAAGATCAAATTATTTTGATTCAGGATTCTATCCACTAAATTCAATAATTCAAGTGGTGATATTATCTTCTGAAAATACCAATATTTCAGATATCAAAGGAAACATAGTTCCAACACAAATAATTGATGGTGAAAAAATTCCGATTGAAATCACAGAACAAGGATGGATCTTTCAACCAGAAGAGGGTCAAAGAATACAAGGAAAATATATTTTTGGTAAAGAGACATCAGTAAGCAAAGACGAATTAAAATTTTCGTTGGGAGGAGATGATCTCCAATATGTAAAACAAGAGTTTGATGAATCAATCATAATAATAATTATAACAATAGTAGCAATTGCAGCTGCAATATTTTATCTTAAAGGATATAAAAAATAATCATACCAAAAGAACAGCTGCTGCAAAAACAGTGGTCCATTTTCCATCTTTATCGCCTTTAGATGATTGTGTTATATTATGAGTATTGTAAATTTCACCTGAAATCTTCCATTGCTGTCTCTTTTCATCCCAGTTTTTATCAGCATCAAAAGAAATACCGAGGGAGGATGCCAACATTTGTGCTGCAATATCTTCAGCATAATCACCGGCTTGAAGTTCATTTTGTCCAAAAGATTCATACTCTGAGAGATACCCATATCGAGTCTTGTCTTTTGGTTGTGCAAGCCCAACAGATGCAGAACATACTCGCTGAGGTTCATTAGTCTGATTCTTGGAATAAATGGTAAACAAGATTTGCCCAGGTTTAATTTTTTTCAGTCCTTCTTTTCTGGAAATCAATTTTGCATTAGGTGGAAATATACTTGAAATTAAAACAAGATTTGTTCCTGCAATACCAGCATCTCTTAGAGCATATTCAAAACTAGTCAATCTATCTTCATGAACACCCTTACCTCTTGTAAGGAATAGATTTTTTGCAATTAAATCCAGCATTTCTGAATTGATGAAAAGACGTTATTATTTATACTTTAATTAGAATTGTAGATTTTTAAAACTTTAGAAAAAATCTAATCAGATTTTCTTTTTTTCTTTCTCTTGTCTGGAGTGGATGGAGTTTGTGTCAAAAGTAGAAATGTGAAAAATGCACCTAATCCAATATTGATAACGCCCAAGAAGGTGATCATCAGTGTTACAGAAGGAGGAGCAACAGTTAATCCAATAACGATCCCTAATGTTCCAGTCGCATAAAACATCATCATCAAAACCTTAACTCTAGTTGGTTCGATGTATCTCATAACAGGTATCAAAATGTGGCATTATTATAAACTGACGGTAAATTCGATAGATGTTAGGTAAAAATAGTTTTTAGAGAATCACAGGTAACACTTTAAACCGTCAAAAATTTCATAGTACTTCGTGCCAATGTAGCTCAGCCTGGTTAGAGCGGCTGATTTGTAATCAGCAGGTCGTGGGTTCGGATCCCGTCATTGGCTCCTTTAATTTCTAAAAACTCGATAAAGATTTGGCAATACGAATAAGTAGTCTAAACTAAGAGGAATTAAAATGAAATCAGAGGAATCAGAATCGATTCAAAATAAAGAAAACATGCCAGTTAAGAAATTATCATTTAATGGATTAATTATTGGGGTAATCATACTAGTTGGAGTTGCATCATTCTTTGCAGGGACATACACATCTAATCTAAATTCAAACCAAATATCTCAAGAAGATCTTGATGAAGCTATTGCCAAACTTGAATTGAAGATATTACAAAATCAGTTACCTACAAAACAAGCATCACCACCAGTAAAAATTTCAGCAGACAATGATCCAATTATTGGTGATCCAGACGCACCAATTACAATAATTGAGTTTTCAGATTTTCAGTGCCCATTTTGTGCAAGATTCCACACTCAAACACTACCATTAATTCTTGAGGAATACATAGAACAAGGCAAAGTGAAACTAGTATTCAGAGACTTTCCAATTCAAAGCATTCATCCAAATGCATTACCTGCATCTGTTGCAGCAGAATGTGCAAATGATCAAGGTAAATTCAGAGAAATGCATGACATGTTATTTGAAAAACAAAATGAGTGGAACAAGTTAGAAACTACTGAAGCATTATCCTTGTTTAGTCAATATGCATCAAATATGCAATTAGATCAAAAAATATTTGATTCGTGTCTTACTAGTGGAAAACATATTCCAGAAATTCAAAATGATCTTAATGATGGAAGAGACTATGGAGTGACAGGAACTCCAGGATTCTTCGTAGGAAATGAAAAAATAGGATTTACTGAATTAAAAGGAGCCCAGCCATTTGATAGTTTCAAAAAAATCATTGATGCGCAATTAGATGCATAGGTAATAACAAGCGTTTATTAGACCTTTATTGAAATTTTAATCATCGGAATAATGACGAGTGGGCAATGAGCTTTTTCGTCATTGCTTTAAGAGAAGAAAACAAAAATGACAAAATTTCAAGAATTAGGATTAAACGAAAATATTCTGAAAGGTATTACAGAACAAGGATTTGAAGAAGCTTTTGCAATTCAAGAAGCCGTAATTCCAGTATTACTTTCAGGAAGAGATGTTGTAGGACAGGCACATACAGGTTCTGGAAAGACTGCAGCATTTGCATTATCAATGTTACAAGAGATCCAACCAAAGAAAGGAATTCAGGGATTGATCATGGCTCCAACAAGAGAGCTTGCAATGCAAATTAGTGATGAAATTAAAAAATTTGGAAAATATACAGGAATTAGAACAGCTACAGTTTACGGAGGACAGGGCATGGGAATTCAACTAGATGCTCTGCATAGAGGAGTAGAGATAGTTGTTGCAACACCTGGAAGATTAATAGATCATCTCAAAAGAGGATCAATAGAACTAAGAGACATTACTCATATTGTTCTAGACGAGGCAGACACAATGTTGGATATGGGCTTTGTTGATGATATTCAATTTATTTTAGATTTAGCACCTGAAGATAGAGTAATGTCATTGTTTTCAGCAACAATGCCAACTGAAATTCTGAGACTTTCAGAAGACTATCTAAAGAATCCAAAACAATTTCTTTTGGATGCAGATGATCTAAGTGGAGAAGGAATAGACCAATCATATCTAGTAATCAAAGACAGAGACAAATTCAAGTATCTGATTGACTTTATCAAGCCAATAAAAGGCCAAAGCATTGTATTTTGTTCAACAAAGTACAGGACACGAGATGTAGCAAAATTCCTACATCAAGAAAAATTCAATGCAGTTGCCATAGAAGGCGATATGTCACAGCACAGAAGAGAGCAATCAATGGGCAAATTTAGAAGTGGTAAAGCAGACATTCTAGTTGCCACAGATGTAGCATCAAGAGGAATAGATGTGCCAAGAGTAGAACTAGTAGTAAATTATGATGTACCAAATCAAGAGATGGCGTACTTTCACAGGATTGGAAGAACTGCAAGAGCTGGTGCACTGGGTAGAGCGATTACATTTGTATCATATTCATCTGTTGGAGATTGGAATCTCATTAAACGTCAAATCAAAGTACCACTTACAGATTTAAATCAAGAGATGGGAATTCAGATCTCTATTCCAGACCCACTGAAAAGACAGACACCATCAAGAAGGTATGGAGGTCAATCAAGATCTAATTATTCCAGAGGAGGACGTTCTGGTGGATATGGCGGATCAGGCAGAGACAGAAATACAAGAGACAGTAGAAGTGGTGGTGGAAGAAAAAGATACGGAGATAAAGATAGCGGAAGCAGTGGCAATAGCTACGGCGGACGCAGTAGATGGTAGCATTAAAACTTAAAGGTTCGGACTTTATTAATTAATTTAAGATAATGCAGAAAGGATTCATTTTATTAAATTGTGATCTAGGAGCAGAAGAATATGTTGTTGATGAATTAAAACGAATGCAAAATATCAGTAATGCATATCTTACTTTTGGAGCATATGACGTAGTTGCAGAGATTCAAACAGAAACCGAAACAGAATTTAGCAAAGTAATTTCAGAAGTCAGAAAGATCTCAAGAGTTGTAAGCACAATGACATTAAATGTGATAGATCCCAAATAATTGATCTAGTTTAAGATATTGGAAATATGAAGACTATGGTATTTTTTGTTATTTTCACTTCTAATTTTTTCTTTATTACATCATGAAACAGTTTTGTGACTACTGTTTGCAGATACAATGACCATTTTGCATTAAGATCATGTTTTATTTTAAAAGTGTAGGATTTATCATCGTGTACAATATCATGTTGCATCCATGCCACATGTAACCACGTTCTGACAAAATCTATAAAATCCCTCACACTATATTGCTCCTTCATGAAATTTAGTATGTCTGAAAAAGTATCTTCTTCTACAGCTTCAGCAAGATGAATTACTTCTGTGTCATCCATTTTATCAAGGCAATATTTTACAAATGGTTTTGTCATTGGCAATAATCCAACCTTTCTTTCATATTTTTCCCAAAGAATATGGTTTGAGAGAATTTTGGAGACAAGTGCGTTCACATTCATCCCTTCAAGTTCTGCATCTTTTTTTATTTCCTCCAAGAGATCAATATCTAGACGAAATGAGATGGTCTGGCTTTTCTTCTTATCTGAATCTATATCCATGGATATTTTTATCGCGTTTTAATTAATAAGATATGTTATGAGTAAAGCAATACAATGTATGGCAATGTATTGCTAGTAGTATATCTATCACAAAATGACTTTAAAAATAATGGGTTTCCAGGATTTTGACTCTATTTTAGTTACAGACATAATGAGTAAAGCACTGATTACGGTAAATCCTGCAACTACATGTTTTCAGATTGCAAAGATGATGGAGCGTGGCTTTATTGGTGCCGTGCTAGTAAGTGAAAAAAATAACCCTGTTGGCATTATTACTGATAGGGATTTTGCGATAAAAATTGCAACCAACAGGCTATCATATGATACCCCTGCAAGAGAAATAATGTCTTCACCTCTAATAACAGTAAATTATGACAGTTCTGTATTGGAAGCCGTAAAGACCATGAGCATAAAGAAAATTCGCAAGATTGCGGTGTCAAAAGATAATAAAATAATTGGCATCGTAACATCAACGGATGTAGTAAATCACTTAACAAGATGATGCTTGATAAAAAATATCTGATGTTCAAATAATAAACAATAAAAATTTTTGTCAACACTCATGCAAGATTTTTTGTATGATATGCTGTATTATTTACAATGTGTTACATTGTAGTGCTACCACTATATCTATTACAAAAATATAATATTTACATGAAAGCAAAGGAGGCGATAAAACAATTATAATTGACAAATCAGATTCCTTCCCCTCTTAGTTTTTTTCTTGATTTGTCATTTTCTTTTCAACTATGATGAAACAATTAATTTCCAATGATGATGTAAAATCTTCATCAGATGTTAGCAAATATCTGCAACTAGAAAATAAATGTTGTAAACTTCTAAGAAACGACGAGATCAGATTTATTGGAATAATAGATCCCATAGGGAATTTAATTTCTGGAGGGATCAGTGCAGGTATAGATTTGTTAGAAACTGATGAAAAAAGAAGACAGTTCTACATGCAAATTTCACTTGAAATTCATATGCAAAAAGATTTTGATGACACTTTAGGCAAGATAAATTACAGTACAGCGAACAGAGAGAATATTTTGATTATAACTATGCCTATGAATGATCATATCATATTAATTTCTGCCCTACCTACATCTAGTGTCGAACACATTATTTCAGAATTAAATAATTTGGGATTCTTTCAACAGGGTATTTAGAATATGGCACAGACATGTAACGGATTATGTGAATGTCTAAAAGCACCTCCTATGAAAAATAATCTACGTTATTCAACAGGGCAAAAACGCTGCTCATTATGTGCCCATTATTTTTACATTAATGATGTCAGATGCCCTTGTTGTAAAACAAGGTTAAGATCTAAAGCTCGAACTAGGCATAGATGACAATGACGAATTTGATAAATCTGAATATTCTTTCTTTATTTTCTGAGTGGAGTGATCACAATGTACTCAAAACTAATACCATTATACCATACATTCAATTCTTTTGAGAGCATGTGTAAAAGTTAAAACAAAAACAATAGACGCATAATTGTTATATGAGTAAAATCAGGATTGTTCAAATTGCAGAAAATAGAGTATGAAGGAACAGTTTGGGTACTAAATTATAACAATCCTGAGCCATTGTTAAACCATGCAATCCATATGCTAGAAAGACACGGGGTGAAACGTGAAGACATGACAATTACAGAAACACCAATAGCAAAAGTAGGCTCAATTGTAGTAGAAATTTGGCCATATGAATTAGTCATAGGTAAAGTTAGAACAACGCGTAATGATTCGTTTATCAGTGGTACAGAATTTACAATTGAATTAAAGTTAGATGAAAATGGAAATTATGTAGATTATCTTTGAAAAAAAATAAAATTCAAAACATTACAATTGGGATCATAGCTGTAACAATCATAGTATTAATTGCATCATACAATTATTCAGCAGATCAGACTAAACAAAAAGGACTAAAATTTGGAAACGAGTTGACACAAGTTCAACAAGATGTAGCAGAACTACAAACCAAATTCTATTCCGAAAAAACAAAATGGGATGAAGGCGACATTACAAAAGAAGAATTGCTAAAATACTATGATGAACACATACAAAAATTTAAAGAGATAATTTCCAGATATGATAGATTGACACCGCCAGAGTTGTTCCAAAGTTCAGTAGATTTATTCAAAATTTCAGCTGAAACTCAATTAAAAAGCGATGTAGAATTTATCAGTTGGATTACAACAGGGGATGAATCTGCCAAAATACGATCAGATACACAGATTCAAGAAGCTTATGAATATGAAAATTTGGGATTAATGGAGTTTCAATCAGCAAAAATGGGCATAAAGAATTATGATGAACCAGAAAAATTCTCAGCGCCAGATAACATGATTAAACAAAAAGTTATCCAAATTTCAGAAAATATGAAAGAGCGATGTGATACAGA
The DNA here is from genome assembly GCF_040878665.1 of Candidatus Nitrosopumilus sp. Lineage (GTDB taxonomy): Archaea > Thermoproteota > Nitrososphaeria > Nitrososphaerales > Nitrosopumilaceae > Nitrosopumilus. The sequence goes on from NZ_JBBDLU010000007.1 coordinate 124,604, forward strand.
ATTCAAAAATGAATTGGGCGAATTTAATTCAAACCAAATAGAGATAGAGTGGTTTAATTGTTTTAACGAGGCTGAAAAATGGAAAAAAGACCATCTGCCTTAGATGAAAGATCGTAAATCATAACAGGTCTGATTTTTGCAATAAATCAAAAGTTGTAAAAAGTTCTTCTTGTAGTGAAGTTGTCTCAAGAGGAATTGGTTTTGAAAAGATCACAGGGAAAGTAATTGTGAGCATATCTTGATCAGTGTGAGAAATTCGAATAGAGTGAACTTGGTGATTAGTTTCAGACAAGAATTTTTTCCATTTCTGCAAGTGTGTATTTACTCTAATTACTTGTTCTTCGACATTAGTCAAAATAGTATCAAGATCAGTATCAAATAAACCAAATTTAACCAAGGGAACCATTACAACTCCACCTAAAACAGGATCATGGTTTTTTAACATGGATGAAATGATTTCCTCAGCGTTTTCTTTAGGAAAAACATCCCCATAATCAGGATCAAAATATCCTGCAATGAGTTTTTTTGAATCATAAATTCGAAAATAGCCTTCATCTAATTCTAATTTCCACAACATCTTGAAAAGAGTTCATGAATAAATAAACGATTAATTCTAGACAGTTAAATAAACTAGGAAATAAAGAAAACAGTAATGGTAATTTCTAAAGAAAACAGAGACTTCATAGATAGTTTGATTGATTATTACATTAACGAATCAGAATCCTACAAACAGATTGCAGAAAATTTTGTGCCAGAAGTAGAATCAGTTACAGATACAGCATTTGGCATCATCACTGGATGTGTATATTCAGGATTTTTACAAGCATATCAAAATCAGCAACAGTCACCCAGTCTAGAAGATATGAAAGAATTCAATCAAATCATAAAAAAACGTGCTCCGCTAATCAAAAAATCAATCCTAAATCCATCCAGCATAGAAATTAGCGACAAGCCAGATCAAGCCTAAAAAAAGAAACAGATGACAAAACAAGTGAAGAGTGCCCAATAGGGCACCCATTATGACTCCTGTCTGGAATGGTCGAACAATCGCAGATGTGTAAATACAATTCACGTGCGATAACAAGATACAGTGTTTTTCTATTAAAACACTTACGTAGAAATCATCAGTAATGATATTTTAGAAAATATAGAACCAGTATGATTTAATTCCAACTATTACAAACAAATACCATGAATGTGGATGGGAGTAAGATAATTTTTGGATTAGGGGTAACTGCAGCAGTTGTAACTGCAGTGATAGCACTATATTTTTCAATTCGTTAAAGATAAATCACAAGAGATACTCAACAAAATAATGTCAGATACAAATGAGTTTAAGATAACACAAATAGTAGATAATGGTCAAATTGTGCAATTAACATTGATTGAGAATATTTCAACTGAACCAATCTCACAAAAACAAATGATAATAGATAATGTTTCAAAAAGACTAGATGAAGAAACCAAAGAGCAAGTAATGCCTCTACTAGAAGCAATTTTACAAGCACAGCCAACGGTCAACATAAAATCATATCAACAAACACAAATCACAATTGCAATGCCAAAATCAAGATATGACAAGATGGGAAGACCTCAAGTTGGAAGCATAATTGAAATAGATTTAAAAAAAATCTAAAGATGTGAATTTATCTCATCTAATGTGTGCAAAGGCAAAGAACAGGTAAAATCTTTACAAACAAATACAGATGTTTTATCTTCAAAAAGTTTTCCAGCAAAGAAAGGATATTCAGAAAGGCTTTCGAGTTGAGCAGAACTGGAAATACTCACCATAATAGAGTTTGGCAAATAATTTGAAAACAATGATGAGCAAATCGCAGAATTTTCAGTATTGATAATTGTAATCTCGGTAGGTTTTTGAATATACATGGAGATAGTATTTAGCAAATACCCAAATCCGAAAGGATTTTCAGCTGCCATTTGTGCCTGAGATTCCATTATTTTTATGGCAATGCCAAGAAAAGTTTGTTCTTGAGAGAGATGGTAAAGTCTAAGCATTACAAAAGCAGAAACAGAATTGCCAGAAGGTAAAGACAAGTCATAGTTACTTTTTGGACGAATAATTAATCCCTCATGAATATCAGAAGTCATAAAGAAACTGTTGTTTTTTGCATCCCAAAAGTGATCCACTAGATAGTTACCCAATTTCAGAGACAGTTTAAGGTATTTTGAATCAGGTTCAATTTCAAATACATCCAATAGTGCGTTGACAAAATACGAATAATCCTCAAGATATCCATTAATTTTTGCAGAGCCATTTTTGTAAGTTCGTAACAGTTTGTCATTATTTAGAAGACTTTTTTCAATAAAAGAAATACAGTTTTTAGCAGCATTAAGATATTTGGAATCATTTGTTACACGATATCCTTTTGCAAATGCAGTTATCATCAAAGAATTCCAAGAAACTAATATTTTATCATCTAATCCTGGAGGAACTCTAGTAGAACGAGCCTTTAATAATTTTTCACCGCATGATTTTACAATCTTATGAACTTCAGATTCAGAAATCCCAAAATTAAATGCCACAGTTGATGCATTAAGATTATTACACAAAATATTATTTCCTTCCCAATTACCACCATCAGTCACATCATAATACAGGCAGAAAAGATCAGCATCACTTCCTAGAATTTCTTTAATTTCACTTTTCTTCCACACGTAGAATTTTCCTTCTACACCTTCTGAATCAGCATCGTAAGCAGAGTAAAAACCACCTTCAGGAGATGTCATTTCACGTAAAACAAAATCAAGTGTTTTTTTTAAAATATCAAGGTAAAAAGGATCCTTGGTAATTTGATATGCTTCAGCATAGTTTACTGGAATCAATGCGTTGTCATAAAGCATTTTTTCAAAGTGAGGTACTAACCATTTTGCATCAGTGGAATATCTAGAAAAACCACCACCAATTTGATCAAAGATCCCACCTTTGGCCATTTTGTTGAGAGTTTTAAGCGCAAAATCATTGAATTTACTTAGACCTGAGAGTTTAGAATATCTGAAAAGAAATGACACATTTGCAGCGTTGGGAAATTTTGGGGCAGAGCCAAATCCACCATATGTAGCATCGCCTAATTGAAACAAGTTTAATGCGGCTTCATCTAGAATGACGCGCTCTAATGTTGTAGGAGTTTGAATTGTTTCTGTTTTATGTAATGTGTCGATAAATTTATCAGCCGCAGATTCAATATCTCGTGGTTTCTCTTTCCATGCTTGCGAAAGTTGTCTACAAATACTTCCAAAGCCGGGGCGGCCATAGGAATCCAAGACAGGAAAATAAGTTCCAACATAGAACGGTTTTTGATCAGGAGTAAGAAAAACACTCAAAGGCCATCCGCCTTGGCCAGTAGCTATCTGACAAACTTTTTGATAGATATCATCAATGTCAGGTCTTTCCTCTCTGTCAACTTTTATGTTAACAAAATTTTCATTCATAAATTGAGCAACATCTTCATTTTCAAATGATTCATGCGCCATAACATGACACCAATGACAAGAGCTATAACCAACACTTAGAAAAATTGGTTTATTTTCATCTTTTGCTTTTTTTAATGCTATGTCATTCCAACCATACCAATCAACAGGGTTGTTAGCATGTTGAAGTAAATAGGGACTACTTTCATGAATTAGATTATTTTCAACCACATTTAGTCAAACTCATTTGAATATTAGTACCTAATTGAAAGATTAACCCCAGATACCTTTACCTTCTGTTAATTCATAGATTCTAACATTAATTTTTCCAAGTAATTTCACTTTAGATTTATGTGCTTTTTTATCATGGCTGTAATCTTTTTTTTCAACTAATTCTTGTAATCGTTTCAATTCTTCCAAAGAAAATTTCTTAAATTCATGTTTAGAACTTGAAATACGTTGTAAAAATTCTACTCTTTGACGATCTTCATCAGAAATTTCAGTCATGTTCAGAATTTTATCAATTTTGCAAATAAATCTTAGTGTAAAAGCAGGGCTAGAGGCAAATTCAACCCATGAATAATTCAATTAACGAATCTTAAAATTTCATGTTTTATTTTTGAAATCATGGAAAAAATGCGTGCAATGGTACTTTCTGAATGTGCCAAAATTGAAACAAATCCATTAAAACTCACTCAAATTGATAAGCATGAGATTAAAAGATCAAATGAAATTCTATTAAAAATAGAAGCTTGTGGAGTTTGCCATTCTCAACTGCATGGAATTGAAGGAGATTGGAAAGATATTGGAATTCCACCTGCATTGCCAACAGTTCCAGGTCATGAGATAGTAGGAAAAGTAATTCAAATCGGAGACAGAGTTACAAAATTCAAAGTTGGTGATAGAGCAGGAATTACACCACTTTTAGAAGCATGTAAAAATTGTCAGTATTGTAAAGAGGGAAAAGAGCATCTGTGTGAATCATCAATAATCACAGGAGAATCTTTCAAAGGCGGATATGCAGAATACATTACAGTGCTTGAAGATTTTGCAACCAAAGTTCCAGAAAATATGAAACCTGAATATGCTGCACCATTGTTTTGTGCAGGAATAACTGGATACAAAGCAGTTGTAGCAGCAGAACCAAAACAGGACAAGAAAATTGGAATTTTCGGAATTGGAGGAGTAGGTCACATGGCAATACAATTTGCAAGAGTAGAAAAGTGCAAAGTGATTGCATTTTCTAGATCACAGAAGCATCTTGATGTTGCAAAAAGACTTGGAGCAACAGATGCAATAGTATTTTCAGAGAGTCAACAAGAATTTCTAAGAATGTTAAAAGAAAAACATGGAATGCTAGATGCTGCCATAGTATTTGCTCCAGCAGATATTGTTACAGACACTGCAATAAAATCAGTAAAGAAGGGTGGATTAATTGTGATTGCAACCGTAGGAGAAAATCCAGCATTTATGGCATTTGAAGAAAAAACAATCAGAGGCACAGTAATAGGATCAACTAAAGACATGGAGCAAGTAATCAAAATATGCACTGATGAAAATATCGAGGTAATTTCTGAAATATACCCATTAGAAAAAGCAAATGAAGTACTCAAAAAACTAAAAAATTCTGAAATTGAAGCTAGAGCTGTGTTAATTCCGTAATTCTTGGCTTAAATAAAGGATGATTAATTTTTCATTATGAATTGTAATAGATGTCACCATACTGATGAGGTACATATTCCAAATGACACAAGTAACTCACTTATCAAAGTAGGAAAATGTCAGATTCCCACATGTACGTGTTCGCAGTATATAGATCCAATTCAAAAAATTGATGAAGACCTCTTGTAACAATTCATATATCAAAATCAGTTTTAGATGAACATGGATAAACATAAGCCATCAGATGAGATGATAAAAGAACTAGATAATTTGTTATCAAAACTTAACGCTATGGAAATTGTTGCATCAGATGAACATCAAAAAAACTCTGTCAAAATTCAAAGAGCGCTAGTGGAAGGCCAAATTCATTCAATCAACGAGTTTCAACATTTGAAAAAAGCGATTGATTTACTGACATTGCAATTGTTTGATGTTCAAAACAAAACTAGGAATCAATCCTAGTATCACTTAACCCGCAACTAATACATCGAAAGAGAGTAGATTTTTCAAGTTGTTTCTCAGGTTTCATTTCAGAACCACAGCAAAGGCATAGATGTTTTTCCTCATCTGCTACATTTTGCTTAGAATGTCTAACAACATAATCAGGTTTTGTGATAGGAATGTCTTCAGAGTTACATGCGGGTTTGTAGTGAATCAGTATCTTATTTAGAATATTTTGTCTGTGTTCATCACTGAATTCAAACAATGGCAATATTGCTAAATGAATTGATTTTTCAGATCCTGAATGCTGAATCCAGCATTTGTATCCAGAGTGTTGAACAAAGAATGCCTTATCATCAGTCTTACCACATTCACCTGCATAAATGATATTGAATTTGTCTTTATCTCTTGAGAGAATCAAATAGACCAATTTTTCCATTGGAGGACCCCATTCTTCAAGTGGAATAGGCCCAAGAAATTCATACTGAAGGATTTGAATGCTCAATGATAGTATTTTTGAATACTTTCTTTTCATCTTTTCCCAAAAAATACACTAGTATGATTATTTTGATCGCAAAATCTTAACTTGAAAAGATTAAATTCAAGAGCTATTGATTTTCCATAAATGAAAGAGCCCCACAATTATGCAAAAGTAGGATATTCCATGATTGTAGTAGCAGCTAGTTTAGCTGCAATTGGACTCATAGCATTAGCAATAGGAAATGATGTATTATTTGCAGATAACATGCAAAGGGACAACACCAATCATTTCAACGAATGTAAAAAGAATGATTTCAAAGCAGATGGGTGTGAAAAATACTGGGACAGAATTAACAACAAAGCCTCAGGAATTTATGTAGACCTTGAAAAATAACTAGTATCCATTAGTAAAATCTTCGAGCATGTTTTGATTTTTGGTGAGTTTGTTCATTGCATAAAATGCACCCCCAATAATACCTGCTTGATAGAAAGTATACAAAAAGACACCAGATGACGTAGGATCAGATTTTGTGAAACTCAAAACAAGCATCGTAAAAAATACAAATGTTCCAACAAAAGTTACCAATCTATTTACAAATCCAGTATTCAGTCCAACAATTCTTTTAGTGGCACCTGCCATCAAACCAATACTAGTAATAATTAGAAAAGTTGCACCACCGTTTGCAGTTACAAAACTATGTACCCATGGTAAAAGACCGTCATCCAAAATTGAAATGTCGGGCATAACACTTCCTCCGTTTAAAGCAAAATTTACAGCACTGAACATCCCACCTATGACAAAAAAGAATAGGAATATCTTCACAATTGACCTTTTGATAGGACTGCGAATTTCTGATGGCCTTACTGCTCGTTCAGTAATTTTGATGCCGTAAAGAAAACCTACCGCCATAGCAGGGATAAACATGAGGTTGATTAGAATTGGAGATTCCTTGTTGATTGATTCAATCTGAGGGTGAAAGACAAGATACAAAAGAATTGCAAGTGAGGCTGAAGCAGTAAATAGAATCAAACCAACATGACTACGACCATGAGGTTCTTCAAAATTATCCCAGTTAGTCATTTTATGACATCTAAAGAAACTCATTAAAGATCAAATCAGAAAATCATTTGGTCAAATTATCAATTCTGTTTACCCTTTTTAATGGAAATCAAGTAGAAATCCATGAGAGAGGGAAAAATACTAGTCATAGTAGGAACTGTCATCATAATTTTTGGTGGATTGTTTCACCTTCAAGGACAATCAATAGTAGGTCCTGAATCATCTTTCATGTACTCAAATCCAGATTGGATTACTTATGGTATAGAAATTATCATTGTAGGAATTGCTATTTTTGGTGCAGGGATTTTAATTCTTAAAAAGAATTAGTCTGTTACACGCAAAGTAATTGTACTTTTAATTTTTTGAATCTTTCTAATTTTAGATGTGATAATTTCATTGAGTTGTGAAGAAGTATCAGTTATAAATTCTGCAACTAGATCATAGTTACCATAAGTTATCAAACAATTTTTGACTTCAGGAATTTCTTTTAATTGTAAATAAAGGGATTGTTCTTCTCCCATTTCACAACTAATTAGCATGTACGCTTTTTCCAATTAAATCATAATTTCTTAAAAAAACATCAACTTAAAGACAGCTAGAGAATTGTTTTAAAAAAGATCTCAAAACCCAGCAATCATCGGATCTTGAGGTTTCATAATCTCGCGCAATACAATTGTTGCAAAAGATCCTCTAGAAAGTGAAAATTCGACAACATTATCACTAGATGAGTAATTAGAACAGTGTATTGCAGCTTGTCTAAAGCCACCTTCACTGCTGACCTCTTGCATTTCTTTGATAAAGAAATCTTTAGGAGTAATTTCTTCTTGCTTTAGTATTTTAGAGATTTGAAAATCAAATCTTGTTTTTTTGTAATACGAATACCCAACAAACGGCAAGGCCAAATTTTGATCCAAACCATTAACATGTTTGCCAATAATACCACGAAGATCAAAACAAACATCACCAGAGTGAGACTCAAAGAGATTTTCACCATCTAAGAATGCAGAGCTTAGAGATTGATTGAAAATAAAAGACTGATAAGCTTGAATGTAAAATCTTCTCAGCGGTAAAGGAATGGCTCGAATTGCCCTGATTGGATCATCATGTTCAATCATTTCTTTGAGAACGATTTTTTCAACATCCATTGATGAAGGAACACTATCAAAGTATTTTTCATAGTTTTCCCTATCAACAAGTTTTTCACGAATCTCAGTGTTTTCCTTAGAATCATGTATAGACGTAAAGGACAGAATTAGTTCAACAGTTTTTTTGAAGTCCCTATGTAAAATTGCCTTACCAATTAAATGAGTCACAGGTCTTTTTGAGCCAAAACGCTGATAGCCATAAAAATTCAGAATTTTGTCATAATCTGTAAAAGATGATAATCGATTTTGGCAATCTGTTATTTTTAATTTAAAATGATTTCCAATCATATCTTTTTTTGTTAGAGGTTTTTTTGTATAGCCTATTTTTTCAAGAGAGTACTTGTCAGTAGAAAAATTTTCTATTGCCTTTCCTTTATTTCCAGAACAGACAAACTGTTCAGTTATTGCTGATGCATCTTTTAATCCAAGAGATTTTAGTCGTAAACCTTTTGTTTTAAAAATTCCAGTTAGTGCATGATTAGTATCGATTTTTTTCTTTTTTAGTTTGTATACTGCATAACCGTCTTGATCCTTTATTGCATTTTGTACTTTTTCAGAAAGTATTTCAGTAACTTGAAAGTCTTCAGGTTCAACTCTAATTTTCCCCCCAATACCTGGAAATTGCGTACTGTATACGGTAATACCAATTTGAGAGTCTAAGTCAGGAATCACTCTATTGTCACTGTAACATATTTGCTAACGGCAACATCAGGTAGTTGTGCACCAAGTAGTACTTTGTATGTACCAGGTACAGCATCATTAGATGCACTGATAGTTGCAGAAATCAAACGTGGTATATCAGCATCTAATTGAAACGTTTGTGGAGAATTTACATCAACATTAAGAAAACCAGTAGACGATAAAATTAATGAAACATCCATCAAATCTTGTGAAGATTGAGACGCAATAACAAACTCAAAGTCCTGTGAATTCCCAGGCGCCATAGTTACTGAATCAGATTTAAATTGAATTTCAAGGGGCAATGGAACCAAAGTGTCAACTACCCCAATGTTATTTTCTGCCATTTCAGTGAACCATATTTTTTCACCATCAACTGTAAAATCTAAAATTTGTGCAATGCCGCAGTCATCGATCATCATTCCGGTTCCAGGATCACAATCAGTCCAATACGGATTCTTTGACGGAACGTGGTATTCTACAAGAGATTGCGATTTTGGATCGAGTACAGAAATATTATTTGCAGCATATGTATTGAATACAATGCGTTCTTGACTATCTACATCAAGCCAATACGGCATTGAAACTGGAGATTTTATCACTCCTGTTTGATTGCCAAAAGTATTTGGAAGAGGATCAGATATTGAATATTGTGTGAATTGGTTAGTTACAGTATCAAAATTAAACAAGGAAGACGAAGTAGTATCGGCTAACCAAATAGAGTCATTGTTTGCAACTATACCATTTGGAGCACCTAGTTCTCTAGGAAATGGATAAAAATCAATGAATTCGTGTAAAGGAAGTGTTTGTTCAAAATTTGCAATAGAATCAAAGTATTCATTTTGATTAAATTTTACTAGTACCCCTCCTTGTTGGAATAACCAATTAGTGTACCAAACATCATCATTTTTGTCAACAGTAAAGTCTGCAGTGAATGGAGCAGTGTTATTCACAACTAAAGGAGAAGGCACACTAAGATACACTACATTATCAGCAGACTGAGTTGGATCCAGAAAAGTAATTTTGTTTCCGTAAAAATCATTAACAATAATTAAAGAACCATTCATTTTCAATTTTTGAGGCATTGAGTTTCCTTCAGAAGGATATGATATTCTAGTATATTGTTCATCAATTGTTGAGAATTTCCATATTGAGTCATTAGTATCGTCAGTGAACCATAGTGAACCATCTGGAGCATAGTCAATTCCCCAAATTGTAGATTGTAAACCTGCAGGCCATGATGGATTCTCATATTCAGTAAATGTTTCAGTGTTAGGATCAAATTTTGCCAAATTACCAGTATTAGATTGTGCAAACCAAATATTTCCATCAGGATCAGACACTATAGCTAAAGGATTAGTACAATCAGTTTGAATAGAAAACTCTTGTACGTAATCAGTAGACTTTGCATCACTTGAGCCACAACGTCTAGGACGCTCCTCATCAGGGTAATTATCTGCAGGAGTTCCAGTAATCGTAATTTCTGGGGAATCATCTGCTGGAATAAGTCCAGGAAGAGTGATCATCACAGTTGAAGAAAGTAAAATAAATCCAAAAAAGGCAGTTACAATGACACCTTTCTTCTTCATATTTCAAAAAATAGTAAAGCCTTGTTATATCTTATTCCAACACTAGAAAAGTCATAATAATTTTAGACCTCCTGTTATTTTATCAATTAGATTTTCCGGAGCAGGTCCAATAGAAATGCATGTTGTGGTTCCAGGGGCAAGCTGGGTATGGCCAGCATCAGAAACCTCAGACCATGGAAGATTCAAATCAATTGCATGTCTTTTTACTTCTTGTAATTCTTTGATGCCAGAAACTTTGAGGACTACTTTTTCTTGTCCTGCCCACCATTGATCATACCATTCAGGATGAGATTTTCTAACATGCTCTGCTCCAAGTACACAAGCATGCCCTACTTGTGCTGCAATCTTTCCTTTTCCCATTTCAAGATCAGTTCTAACAACAATCACCTGTTTGATATCACCCATAACATTACCAAATACAGGCCTAATGAAAAACTTTTGAATTAAAGTGTTGTACTTTCCGAGCTTATTTATTTCAGCGATCCGACCAAAAATATGATTTTCATTGTTTATCCATTTGTAACAAAGATAATCAAGTCATTGTAGCCCCAACCAGATGTTTTTGCAGATGAGGGGCAAACATAACTTATTTTTGAATTATTTTTAAATTCTTAAATTTATTTTTGTAAATTTGCAATTTCCAGTTTTACAATTTTAAAACATAAATTAGTTTCATTAAAATCGATTTCATTTACATCATAGGCCACTTCAACAAACAATGGGGTAATCATATTCAAAAAATGTAATGGCCATTTATCACCCATTTCATGTTGAATGATAAAGGAGTCTGTTCCGTCATCTACAAACCTAAACTGAAAATGTGAACGTTCTAACCAATCTTTTATTGTGGTTAGAATACTCTGATAAGTTACTTTATTATGCATAAACAGAATTATGTCCTTGAAACTAGGTGCGGAGACAAATTTTGCAATATGAATGACTTGAGTCTTGTCCTGATCAGATAGTATTGCTCTTAGATATTTCTTTGTCACACATACAGAACCTATATCTTTCCCAAATCTATCCCAATCAAGATATTTCACAATAATTTGATTAATTAATGTACATGAATTAACCTTCTGAATTTTGCTTTCTGCTTCAAGTTTTTCTTTAACTGAATCTTTTATTCTGATTGAGAATACGGACGTCCTCTCTTGTTTGTTTTCTACAGGCACGTACGTCATACATACACGTGATATATAACGATGTAAATGTAATAATAAGTAATTACATGATTTTCATAATATAATATTTCAATAGATTATGGTTATAATAAAATAAAATTATATTATGGTATTTATCTCCTTTTTCTTTAGTATCCTGTATTTTTTGTATACAATGTAAACCTAGTATATATTATTATCATATGATAGTAATATGATATGTCCACAAGTAACAAATTCTACATACTTGATGAGCAAATAGAACAACTATTACATGAAAAATCTATTTTGCTAAATCAAGAACTTTGTAAAAACCATGAAATTATATCCTCATTACATAAGACCCATCAAAAAAATACTTTGATAGACATTAATTCAAATAATTTTGATTTCCAAACATTTGAAAATGAACATTATTCAAATAATTTGATTAGAAAAAACATAAAAAATTATAAAATCAATCCAGTTCTAAAAAAAATAATCATAACTGGTATCATTTTAGGGAGTTCTTGTGCCATAGGTTTACAATTAAGCAGTGAGCATCATCCTGTATCTTTTGATACTCAGTATTTAGTTCAAAATTTAAAAGGCGACACAATAGACACTTGGAATTATTGGGACATACCATCTAATCGACCTTTGTATGTAGGTATAGTGGGATCTAATCTAATTAATGCTGATTATTACCATGAGTTGGAAAATGTAATTTTATCTGAAGAAAAGATCAATGTAGATAATTCAATATTGCATAAAGGGCCTAAAGGAACTGAATCTGTAAATTATCTTGGATGGAGTGGTGCACTAAAAAGTATTTCAGAGAAAACCATCCATTCAATACCATCTACTTTTGAAATTCTCCATTCTGATAAATCCCAGTCATCGGGAGACATCATAATTACATTAACTACTCAGAAAAGTCCTGATGGTATAAGTGGATTTACAACTTCACTATTACAAGAAAATCAAATTCTTAAATCACGTATTACTATCTATGATGTAGATGAATTATCCAAAAATCAATTCGCTACCATCCTAAGACATGAATTTGGACATGCTATAGGTTTAGCACATTCTACTGCTCCTGAAGATTTGATGTATCCAACTATCACTACTTCAATACCATTCATTTCTGACTGTAATATCGATGCAATTGTTTCATTGTATAATGGTAACAAACAAAGTGAGGTTGTATGTGAAATATGATAAAAAATCATCAATTAGAACAAAGAGATAACGTATTCATTAAATTTTATCGCCAAGCATATGAAGATTTACCAGTTATGTTGCGTACTATTGATAAAAACGGTATAATTATCGAATGCAACAATATGTACTGTCACACGCTAGGATATTGTAAAGAGGAAGTTGTTGGAAAATCAATATTCGAGCATGTTGCTGATGAAAGCATAAAAAAATTAACGGATACATTTTTGCGATGGAAACAGACTGGCAAAGTTGGAAACGCCAATCTATTGATGAAGAAAAAGAATGGAGATATTTTTCCAGTCTTATTGAACGCCACAAATATTCTTGACTCTCAAGGACTTTTAGTTGGAAGTAATACTGTAATTAGTGACATTACGAAATTAACCGAATTACATGATAAAGTCATAAAAAATGAAAAAATAATAAAAAGACAATATGATAATCTGATAAAATTGACTGTTCAAAAAGACTCATTTTTGGCAATGGTGGCACATGAATTGAAGACGCCTCTAGTTCCAATTAAGAGTTATACTGACATATTACTTCAAAACGCATTTGGAATACTGAATCCAAAACAAAAACAAATCATAACACAGATTAAAAACAGTGGGGAGTCTCTAGAATATCTAATAGGTGATCTTTTAGATGTTCAGAAAATGGAGTTAAACACATTCACCTTGAAACAAGAGACACATCCACTTGATGTGCTCATTAACAACAGCGTAGAAAACTTTACTCAAAATGCACTTGACAAAAAAATTCTCATAACTTTGTCTCTAATACCCAACATTTTGTGTTTTTGTGATTCGGCCCGACTGAAACAAGTGTTAAATAATCTTATTTTAAACGCCATAGACTTTTGTCCTCAAACAGACGGTAAAATCCACATTAGTTTGAAACAACATGGCAATAATGCCTACATCATTGTAAGAGACAATGGAATTGGAATACAAAAAAAAGTTCTAAGTAAAATATTCTCTAAATTTTATCAAGCAGATTCATCCATGACCAGGAGTCACGGTGGTAGTGGGTTGGGCCTGACAATTGCAGGTGGAATTATCCAATCTCATGGAGGCAAAATTTTTGCAAAATCTGAAGGATCTGGCAAAGGTACAGAAATTCATATAATTTTACCGCTGAGTCAGGAGATTTCAAAAAATGTCTAGTTTTGAGTGCGGAGTATGTAAAAATAAATTCGAACTATCTGAAGAATGTATTTTGTATGATAGTAGATTCTTTCACAAAAAATGTGATCCTAGACCAGATATCCCATGTTTTGGCATTATATCTAAGAAGGGGATGTCAGAATAACTCAGGCAATAGAGGAATTAACTTTAGAGGATTTAAGACGTAAATGTCAAGTGAAACAACAAGAGTTTCTACAAAGAATGAATAACAGTTAAAAAATATCTAAAATTCTAATGGTTTCTTATAATTTTTGAACGCAGATCTATTTTCTTTTTTTCAGAAATATCATGTATGATGATTAAGAATACTGCATAAAACCAAAGTCACAAGATTAATCCAACATTCTTCAATAACAAACCTGCCAAGGCGTGTACAATGACAAGACGCTTGCCAAGCCTGTTATAGTGTATAATATATCATCCATATACCTGACATGCATAAATAATTGAATTAAATAATTGGCAAAGAAACAAAATCTGTGAGATTTGACGTAGTAATTGCAGGTGGAAGTGTTGCAGGATTGCTGTGTGCCAGAGAAATTTCTTTAAATGGTTTTTCAGTACTTGTGATTGAGGAAGACTATGAGATAGGAACTCCTGAACATTGTGGAGGATTAGTCAGTATCGCAGGATTAGAGGAGTTAGGAGTAATACCATTTAGAAAAACTTTTGATCATATGATTGAATCTGCAACAATTACATCACCAAATGGAAATAATTTTACCATTAATTCAAAGAAGCAAAAAGTAATAGAGATTAGCAGAAGAGAATTAGACAAGCAAATCGCTTTTCAAGCTCAAAAAAACGGAGCAACAATCAAAGTTAGAACTAGTTTTCAAGAGATTACAGACACAGGAATCAGAACAAATGAAGAAAGAATTGATTGTAAAATTTTTGTAGATGCAAGAGGAGTGTCATCACTAATTCACAAAGACAGGACTGGAATTTTATCATCTGCACAATATGAAATCTATGCGGATTGGATAAAAAAAGGAAAAGTAGAAGTAATTTTTGATCAAGAAAAATATCCAGGATTCTTTGCATGGATAATTCCATCCAATGAGGGTAAAGGAAAAGTTGGAGTCGCAGGAAAAGGGATCAATGTATCTGAAGCAATAGATACCTTTCTCAAAGAGAAAGGAGAGTTCTCAACAATAAGGAAAATTTTTGCACCGATATGGATCAAAGGACCCATTAAAGATTTCATAGAGGGAAAAACAGTGATCATAGGTGATGCTGCAGGACAGGCAAAGCCAACAACAGCTGGAGGAATTTTTACTAGTGGCATTGGAGGAGTGTATGCAGGACAAGCAATATCAAAATTTTTGAAAACAAATAACAAAACAGATCTTGAAGAATATCAGAAAAGATGGATGAATCGTTTTGGTAAAGAATTTGAAAAACAAACTTTAGCAAGAAAAATTTTAGAACGAATTGATAATAACACAATTAACAAACTATTTGATTCAATCACACCCGAGATTACAAAAGAAATTTCAGAAAAAGATGATTTTGATTTTCATACTGGTTCCATCATAAAATTACTGGGAGTGAAAGGTTCGATTAAAACTGCCCAAACTCTAATTGGTGGAGAAATTAAAAAATTACTAAGTTAAAACACGCTTAATTTCTAAGGAAGATATAAATGATGTTTGGAGAAAATTTGAGCATGTCATCTACGATTTCTTTGCCAACATGTAGTTGTTGCCACAGACCAATTATGCCTAACGATAAATGTGTAAAATTCAATTGCCCTAGTTGCGGTGTCGATTTAATTTGGAGATGCCAAAGTTGCAGAGAGGCAGCAAGAAACTATACTTGCACTTCATGTAATACAATAGGACCATAAAATGACACAGTTACTACTAGTTACAAAAATTCTTCCAACTGGAATGGATGTAGATCTTGATAAATTAGCAGAGTCCATCAAAGGGGGATTAAAAGAAGGAATTACTATGAAAAGACATGCAAAAGAACCATTAGCATTCGGATTAGAATGCATTAAAGCAGAATTTGTTGTTAATGATGAAGAAGGACAGATGGACTCATTAGAAGAAGCAGTAAGATCAATTGACGGCGTGAGTGAATTTGAAGTACTCAACATGAGTCGAATGTCAGTTGACATGAAATAGGTGATTTTTTGGTACGCAAAGAAGAACCTTTGCAGATGAGAATCGGAGAAGCAAAACAACGAGACGTAGGCAAGAAACGCGCCAGAATAGGTCCTGAAGCCATGGATTTTCTCAGAGTAACACCAGGAGACATTATTGAGATAATGGGTTCAAGAACTAGCTGTGCAGTTGTTTGGCCAGTAGACGAAGATGAGAAACTACCAGAAACCATAAGAGTTGACGGACAAACAAGAAAAAATGTAGGAGCATCACTGAATGATTTTGTAAAAATTAGAAAAGTAACATCAAAGTTTGCAAAATCAGTTGCTCTAACACCAGTTACTGATTCAGTAACTGTGGATAAAGAATTCACAGACTTTGTAAAGAATAGACTCAAAGGGTTACCTATCACACACGGTGATGAGATTTCTGTGATGATTTTAGGGAATTCCATGGACTTTGAAATTACAAAAACAACTCCAAAAGGAGTAGTTAAGATAGACCGCACTACAAATCTCAGCATTTCAACTGAAACATCAGGTGATAGAAAAGTCAGAGTGACATATGAAGAAGTAGGAGGATTAAGACGTGAAATTAAAGCAATGAGGGAGATTGTAGAATTACCATTAAAACATCCAGAATTATTTGCAAGATTAGGAGTTGAACCACATAGTGGGATTTTACTTTACGGCCCACCTGGATGTGGAAAAACATTACTTGCTAAAGTAATGGCAAGTGAATCAGAAGCAAACATGTTTCCAATTAATGGTCCAGAAATTATGAACAAATATTACGGCGAGACAGAAGCAAAATTAAGAGAGATTTTCAAAGAAGCTAAAGACAATTCTCCAAGTATAATTTTCATAGATGAAATTGATGCAATAGCACCAAAAAGAGAAGAGGCATATGGTGATGTGGAAAAAAGAGTAGTGGCTCAACTATTAGCATTAATGGATGGATTAAACGATAGAGGTAACGTCATTGTACTTGGGGCAACAAACAGACCTGACAGTGTTGATCCAGCACTTAGAAGACCAGGTAGATTTGATAGAGAATTTGAGATATCAGTACCTAATGAAGATGGAAGATTGGAGATTCTTGAAATTCATACAAGAGGAATGCCAATTAGTGACGATATTGATCTTAAAGATTTATCATCAGAATTGCACGGATACACAGGTGCAGATATCAAATCACTTTGCAGAGAAGCTGCACTAAAATCAATTAGAAGATATCTGCCAGAGATAGACCTTGAAACTGAAAAAATTCCTTCAGAGGTATTGCAATCAATGCAAATTAAACTAGTTGACTTTTACGATGCAATGCACGAAGTAATCCCTACTGCAATGAGGGAATTTTACGTTGAACGACCAAAAGTTTGGTGGCAAGACGTTGGAGGACTAGATGATATCAAAAAATCACTTACAGATAATCTCATAATGGCAATGAAAGAGCCCAGTAAATTCACATCCATGGGAATAAAACCACCAAAAGGAGCTTTGATTTATGGGCCACCCGGATGTGGAAAAACATTACTTGGTAGAGCACTAGCTACTGAAACTGGGGCCAACATGATTCTAGTCAGAGGTCCTGAGATACTTTCAAAGTGGTTAGGAGAATCAGAAAAAGCAGTAAGAGAGATATTTAGAAAAGCAAAAGCATCATCCCCGTGTGTTGTAATTTTTGATGAGTTGGATTCTCTAGCTCGTTACAAATCAGGAGAGGGCGGAGCAAGTGAGACAGTTCTTAGTCAACTACTAACTGAGATAGAAGAAGGAGTATCTTCACGTGTAGTTGTAATTGGAATCACAAACAGACCAGATGTGCTAGATACTTCTCTGTTAAGGACAGGAAGGCTGGATTTGGTACTATATGTTGGACCACCAGATGAGAAAGGCAGATTGGAGATAATCAAAATTTTAACAAAAAAAATGCCATTGGCAAATGATGTCAAATTAGAGGAGATTGCAGTAGCTACTCAAAATTATTCAGGAGCAGATTTGGCAGCACTTTGCAGAGAAGCTGCAGTAGAAGCAATGAGAAGCAACTCGACAAAAATTTCAAGTCATGACTTTGCAAATAGTTTGAAACGTGTAAGACCATCAATTACCAAAGAAGTTGATCAATGGTACAACACAATAAAGGAAAGTATATCTAACGTGGTACCAAAGTCAGGGGATAAAACATTCTACGGATAAAAAATGACAATACCAATAAGAAATACAGTATTTGACAAAATAAAAGAAGCAAATAGATTAACGGATGTTGAACTTTTAAAAAGTCTAGCCAAAGATGGGCATGTAATTGCTGAAGATAGATTTAACAAGATACTTTTAGATTTAGAGATACTAGGACTCATCACAGTATCATGGGTTACAAAAGATGAACGCCGAATAGAAATTGTTACGATTAAACAAGAAATAGATGAAGTAGATGAGCAAGTAAAGGAAACAATGGAGAGCGATTACGAAGCTAGTTTCCCAGGCTTGGACAAATAATTAGAATAACGGAATATGAAATGCTGCATCTAATGCAACTGCAACAAAAATGATTGTAAGATAAGGAGCAGTAATCTTGTATGCTTTCCATGCAAATTCAGATGTAGGGGTCTTTGTCAGTTTGTAATGATATGCAAGCATCAATCCTCCTGAAACTAGTGCAATGACAGTGTAAACTATTCCCATACCATCTGGAATGAATGAAAGTATCAAAGAGTACGGAATTAAAATTAACGTATTTCCTAAAATGAATTTTGAAGTCTTTTGCATTCCGATTACCACTGGAAGCATTGGAACATTTGCTTGTGCATACTCATCTTTGATTTTCATTGCAAGACACCAAAAGTGAGAAGGAGTCCATACAAAGACCAGAAATCCCACAAGAAATCCTAACAAATCCATACTACCAGTAGCTGCTGCCCATCCTGCCCAAGCTGCCGCACTACCTGCAATTCCACCAATTACAATGTTGGAAGAATTTTTTCGTTTGAGCCAAACTGTGTAAATAATGACATAAGAGAAAATTCCAACTGAGATAAAGAATGCAGATACAGCATTTAGTGCAAAGAATCCGTAAATTACAGAAATACAACTAACTGCCAAACCATAAATCAAAACACTGGATGCGGACATTCGTCCAGATGGAATGGGTCTGGTACTAGTTCGAGTCATTTTTGGATCAATGTCTTTATCATAATAGTGATTTAGTGCACTAGAACCAGCAGATGCTAATGCTCCTGCGATGATTATGTGCAAATAGGACCAATAATCAAGTTCGGGTACGCCAGGAACTAGTTTACTTGCAGCATACATGGATGTAACTGCAGTAATTACTAAAAGAACAACAATTCTGGGTTTGGATATCTCCAGTATTTCATTGAATCCCAATCTCACTCTATCCAATGTCAAAGCCATTTAATTTCTTCGTATAGATCCATTACCTGTCGCAAGGAATAAGTATCTCAGTCCTGTCAGCTATTTTAAATGAGTAATTGGGACCTCATGATGCCTGGAATGGGACTAACAGCTATAGGAATAGCTGGTCTTACATTGTCGTATGCGGGAATTGCACACACATTCATCGATGGCATGCATGCACTAACTGGCCTTACCATGTTTGTAGGACTAATTTTTCTAGCAGCAGGCATACTAGATGGCGGGATTTCTACAAGTAACAGAGCCAAAGCAACGACTTTGGTAATTTTGTCAATTTCATTAGGATTTGGAATGTTTGCATTGACTATGAACACATCAAACTATACAATTACAATCGCAGGAATTTTAATGGCAATTGCATTTCCTGCAATAATTATAGCATATCTTGCAATGAAACATCCACCGTTTGCAAAACCAATCGGTGCAATTGTTGGAATTGCAGCAGCCACAGGAATCATCATGTGGGTAGCATTAGGATTTGTAAGTCCAGATACATACATGATTCCAGAACAAATATCGATTGAAGAACCTACAGAAATTGCAACTGCAGGGCCAATTTTTGCAATTGAGATTTTAAAAGATTCTACCATAGAGGGTAATCCAGACTATGATCCTGATGTAGCAATAGTCACACAAGGATACACTGTTGAATGGACAAATGCAGATGCAGTTGCACATACAGTTACAAGTACAGAAGGGTATGGAGAATTATTTGATTCAAGTACAATGAATCAAGGAGATGTTTTCAAATTAGATACAACAAAGTTAGAAGTTGGCGAATACGAATACCTGTGTAGTTTCCATCCTTGGATGGTTGCAACATTAGTTATCGAAGCAGCGCCAGAACCAACCAAAGTCATAATTCCTGAAGGAGCAGCAATTCCTGAAGATGGAAAAATATACTATGATCCAATGATAATTGACATTACAGTTGGAACTACAATTGTGTGGGACAATGTAGACAATACAGTGCACACTGTCACATCAGGAAAACCACCTGCAGATATAGATGGAATTTTTGATTCTGAAATGATGACAGCGGGAGGAATTTTTGAATATACATTTACAGATGCAGGAACGTTTGATTATTACTGTACATTCCATCCATGGATGGTTGGAACTGTTAACGTAGAATAGATTTGCAGAAAATCAGATTATCACAATCAGATAAAGAAGTTTTATCAGAGTACTCAGAGAATCAAAAACCCAATGAGTCTTGTGCGATACTATTTGGTAAAAATGATCAAGTTCTAGATTTATTTTTAACAGAAAATATTGAAAAATCACCTGTAAACTTTACAATTTCAAACGAACAGTTAATCGAAGGGTATAAGGTGGCTGAAGAAAAGAAAATGGACGTAGTTGGAATATTTCACTCACACCCAGACTCAGATGCATATCCATCAAATACTGATAAAAAATTCATGCAAAGCAATCCAGTAGTATGGATAATTTATTCTGGCATCAATAAAAATTTTAGAGCATATCTGCTTGAATCAGACATTGTAGAAATTCCAATAGAAGAATAGATTAGAATAGTAAGCTAAACGTTGCCTTTTCACTATGAATATTATTTAGAATTGCTTTATCTGGAGAAATAATTTTTCCAATCACATTAACTGGTGATGCAGGTGTAATTTCTCCTGGATTTCCAATTGGAGTGGAACCATAAAACAAACAGACTGCCTTTCCAGTTGGCCAGTATGCCACATCATTTAACTCAACAGGAGACTTTGCATTTTCTTCCGGTTGGATTATTGGTGATTTTGAAGTGTAGATTTCATCCCCCCAAACATTGAGGTCTACTGTAAAAGGCAACTTTGAAATAAAATCATTGACGGTATTTGGAGAATGAGTATCATTTAATTCTAAAAATATGCTTGAGGAGTTTGAGATTTTTACTTCAACTGAATATTTCATAACTGTATGAAGATCTTTGAATTAGAAAACTGTTGTGATTATGTGTATAGTAAGATTTCTTAAAAATAGAACACTAGCCAACAGATAACATCCGTAGTGAATTTATCTAACTAGTGTAGATTTATTTTTAATCGTCATCATCATCAAAGTCGTAATCGTCATCATCATAACATTCGATGAAATCAAATTCATACAATTTCATAGTTTTATTTTGTTCTAAATGAACTTAGGTATTGAGTGTGGGAATTACCATCATCACTGTTCTCTATATAGCAAATAGGAATTAAAATAATTCTTGTACGCATGGTAAATTAAAGGAATTAATCTTTTATCATATTTTTAATTAGTTGAGTTAGAATGCACATAATCTTCTCTTGTGGATGCAAAATAAAAGATCAGGATGGGGAATTAGTGAAAGAGTGTTCTTCTCACAGGGAAAGAAATTTTGTAAAATAGACCCCTAGATGTCATCAGAGTCCCATTTTAGATTCAATTTCTCAGATGTTTGAACCTTTTTTGGGAAATATAGAATATTATTTTGAATTAAATATCCCTTTTTTTAATTAAATTTATGGAAATTCACGTATACGACACTTATGTCAAAGCAGCAGATGGTCATACCATGCACTTTGACGTAATTACTGGTGAAAAAGACCACGACAAAGCCATCACATATGGCAAAGAGTGGTTAAAATCCGTCGGTGAAGGCGATGCAGAAATGACTACAAACGAATGTCAATTCTGCCACTCACAAGGAGCACCAGCACCTGTAGAACAGGCAATTAAGGAAAAAGGCTATTTTATCCAGAAGATGGAAGGCTGTCCTTAAACATTTTTTCCTTTTTATCAAAGAACATATTTTTTAGTCTGATTCGTAAAAGTCAGACATGTCTGAACACAAGTATTCAAAGTGGACAGTTGAAGGAGACAAGAAGACAAAATGGATTTGTGGTTGTTTTCAAACAGCTGATAATTATTTCAAATTCTGCGACAAACATGACACTACTTTGAGAAAAGCAATTCAAGCTCAAATTGATGAATTAGATATGACACTAATCGTAGAAGATTAGATTGTAATTATTGCGACAAATGCAGATACAAAAACGATTGCAATAGTGTTAAGTAATTTAATTACAGTGTTAAGTGCAGGACCTGCTGTATCTTTGTAAGGATCACCTATAATATCTCCAACTACTGCAACTTTGTGTACTTCGGAACCTTTCTCACCATTCATCTCAACTAGCTTCTTTGCATTATCCCATGCACCACCAGTGTTTGCCAAGTGATATGCCAAAAGTATTCCAGTTACAACTGAACCCATTAGTAATCCTGCTACTGCAGTTGGGCCTAACAAGATACCCAAAATTATTGGTGAAGCAATTGCAACAATAGCTGGTTTGTATAATTCTCTAAGTGATGCAGCAGTAGCAATGTCTACACATTTTGCATAATCAGGTTTTGATGTTCCAGTAAGAATTCCAGCGTCTGCCTTGAATTGTCTTCTAACCTCATCGACCATTTTACCTGCGGCACGTGATACACCATTGATGAGTTGTCCTGTAATGATAAATGGGATCAATCCACCGATTAGTAAGCCAACAATGATTGCTGGATTTGTTAAACTATAATCTAATTCTAATACGCCAGCAAAAACATGTGCTGCTTCAAATTGAAATGCCTGAATCATGGCTAATGCAGCTAATGCAGCACTAGCAATAGCGAAACCTTTGGTAACGGCTTTGGTTGTATTTCCTACAGCGTCAATCTCATCAGTTACTTTACGGTTTTCTTCGCCCATTCCAGTCATCTCTACAATGCCACCGGCATTATCTGCAATTGGGCCAAAGGCGTCAATGCTTAGAACAATTCCTGCAAGACTCAACATGGCCATTGCAGTCATGGCAGTACCAAATATTCCATAAAGAACAGGATCTGCACCTTCGGGAGCTGCTGCAGATGCAATGCTATAAGAGACAATGATTGCAACAACTAGTGCAATCATAAATGGTCCTGTGGATTGCATTCCTTTGATTATACCCATCAATGTTAATGATGCATAGCCCCATTTTGCAGAGTCTGCAATTTCTTTAACTGGTTTTTGTTTGTAGCTTGTATAGTAATCAGTAATTTTCTGAATCACAGGTACAAGAATGACACCAATGACAGTAGAACCAAACAAAGCATATGATGCTGTAGAGTTTCCGATAAACTGCGTGATAAAGACATAGTTTAATCCAATTGCAATAGATGCTGAAACATAAAACGAACGATTAAGAGGTTTCATTACATCAGTGATATTTTTAGAGCCAACAATTACAACACCGATAATAGATGCAATCATTCCAGAAGAACCAATTAGTATTGGGTAAAGGAAAAAGTTTGGTGCACCAATCAATGCTGCAATTAACAATGCTGCAAGAATTGTAACAATATAAGATTCATAAACATCAGAGCCCATTCCTGCGGCATCGCCAACATTATCTCCTACATTATCTGCAATGGTTGCAGGATTTCGAGGATCGTCTTCAGGAATATTTGCTTCAACTTTACCTACTAAATCAGCACCCATATCTGCTGCTTTTGTGAAAATACCACCGCCAATTCTAATGAATAATGCAATTAGACTTGCTCCAATGCCAACTCCGGCAATTGTGATTGGGTCAGGATAAATCAGATAAAGACCAGTGATTGCCAATAATGCCATTGCTGGAACTGCTAGACCTACTGTAGCTCCACCTCTAAACGCCATAGCAAAAGTCTTTCCAAGACCACTGCCACTAAGATTTGCAGCTCTGACTGCTGCTTTTACTGTAATTTTTAATGAGATAACTCCGGCTACTGCAGATAATGTTGCACCCACTGCAAATGCTAGTCCGTTTGATGGTTGAAGAAATGCGCCAATAATAACTGACAATGCTATTGCCACAGGAATGATAATTTTCATTTCTCTTTTTAGAAATGCAGAAGCGCCTTCTTTGACGGCATTTGAGATGTCCATCATCTCTTTGGTTCCAGCAGGTTGTTTAGTAATCCAAAACACCAATCCCCCAGCCACCAAAAATGATGCAATTCCTGCAATAAATGGAATAATTTGGGGAATTTCCATAGTATACTTTGCTTGCCTAGTTCTGGGAAATATAAATCAAATAGCAGAGATCTTACTTCTTTTTCTATATGGCGGAAATAATTTTCCCTTTAGTCCTTGTCTGACTAGCTTGTTGAATCTTTTACCGTGTGCAAGATATGGAAATCGCATATGGATTAATTCGTGAACTATTGTGTTCTCAAGTATTTTTTCATCAGGAATTTTTCTTACGTTAATAAAAACTAGATTGTGTTGAAGGTATGACACTCCATAATACTTGTATGCAGATGTTCTTCTACCTTCAGTCATCTCTTTTGGAGTATCCAGAACTTCTTTGGTAGTCAAAAGAATTTTAGGTTCAGCGATTGAAAAACGATTAGAATAGACACCTACTTTTTCTAAAATTTGTAACGAAAGTTCAGGATCTAGTTTCACAAATTTATGTCAAGTAATCTATGTTTATCTTCAAATGTC
Source organism: Candidatus Nitrosopumilus sp. (assembly GCF_040878665.1). GTDB lineage: Archaea > Thermoproteota > Nitrososphaeria > Nitrososphaerales > Nitrosopumilaceae > Nitrosopumilus. The sequence continues at coordinate 149,668 of NZ_JBBDLU010000007.1, forward strand.
AATTCTTGTAAGAAGTTTAGTGTATTTTGATTCTTCAGAATTATGAATTAATAGGGTCAGAAGGTTTAGTAGAGTAATCACAAATCATACAGCCACCGTCTCATCATACCCCAATTATTCCATTAAATCAAGGAGTGCTTGTGCTTTATTTCTAATTTCTGGAGTAATTTTCACTATAACGAGTCCCTCGTTTGGCTGACCGTACATGACTACTGCATTTTCAGGTGCATGGACACATACGGGTAACACTAGAAGGTCTTCCTCACCATTAACAAAAATTCTAACCGGAGATTTTAGGGTAAACGCTGTTTTTATTGCAGAGACACTTTGAGGTGTAATTTCTGCTGCAGGGTTATCAACAGTCAGTTCAGTGGCATTTGCAAGTTTTGGTGGTTCTCTTTTTTCTCTTTTTTCTTGTCCGTCAATAATTTGCAATGATGGAATCAAACCAAAATTAATCATCTTCTCAGTAGTTCTATCGCCAACTGTAATGATGTAGTTTGCTGAAAGAAATTTTTTGATATTTTCTTTGCTTGTTTGGTTTTCAGGTAATAGTATTCCTAGTGGAGCTTTGAATTGGTCCCTAAGAGAGTCAGAAAGTTTCACAGACGATCAATACTAGTTGGAATTTGCCTCTGGTGTTGGTGTTTCGCTAGAAGTTTCAGATGCCATCTCTTCTTGGAGTTTGGCTGCAAGAATACTGCATTGCGCTGCAATATTTTTTGCACTCTTTCTAAAAGCTACTGCACTTGGAGAATCAGGATTTGTAATCATGATGGGTTTACCTAAATCAGAGCCTGCCATAATTCCAGAGTTTAGTGGAATTTCACCTAAGAAAGGCATATTGAATTGTTCACTTATTTTCTTTGCACCACCCTGACCAAAAATATAATGTTTTTTACCACATGTTAGATGATCGGATGTAGATTTAGTTTCAATTGTATTTGGTTTTTGTTCTGTCTTAGAAAACAATCCCTTAAGTTTAGAAACAAATCCCTTAAGTTTAGAAACAAATCCCTTAAGTTTAGACGTATTTTCAGATTTAGTTTCAATTGTATTTTGACAAATAAAATGACTCATGTTTTCAACAACTCCAATAATTGGAACGTTTAGTTTTTCAAACATTGAAACTGCTTTTACTGCAACATTACTTGCAACATCTTGCGGAGTTGTAACAACTAAGATTCCAGTAATAGGAATCGTTTGTGCAAGAGTTAATGGTATGTCACCAGTTCCAGGTGGAAGATCTACTATAAGATAATCCAAGTCAGACCAATTAGTGTCAACTAAAAACTGTTTTAATATTCCAGAAATAATTGGGCCACGATAAATTGCTGCTTGATTAGATTGATCTGCAAAGAAACCAAAAGAAACAACTTTCAATCCGTGAGAGTCTGCAGGTTGAAGTTTATTGTCTTCAACTTCCATGAATCCATCTTTCATTCCAAGCATTAATGGAATACTAGGACCATAGATATCAGCATCTAGTAATCCAACTTTGGCTCCTGATTCAGAGAGAGCTAATGCTAAATTCAAGGAAACAGTTGATTTACCAACGCCACCTTTTCCACTTGCAACACCAATGATATTTTTAACAGATGCCATTCCAGTATCAGCTTCAAGTGAACGTCCTTCCATTACCTTTGCAGTGACATTCATATCAAAATTTTTCAATTCAGACAGTTCACCGATTGCTTTTCTAACATCATCCTCAATTTCGACATTGAAAGGACATGCAGGTGTAGTTAATTCTAAAGTAAATTTGAGATTGCCATCGTTGAGTTCTAAATCTTTTATCATCCCCATAGAGACGATATCTTTTTTCAAGTCAGGATCAATGACAGTGCTAAGTTTTTCAAGAACTTGATCGATTCCAACCATTGCGTCAAAAAGACAGTTCACTTTATTTAAACATAAGTCAGAGATGAAAAGAAATTGACATTTTTTTGAAAAAATAGTAAATTCTTTGAAAATCCAAGCCTAAATCACCTAAACATTCATAAATTGAAATTCAAGAAAAACAGTACATTTGTTTTCTATATCCACCCTAATTGATGTTGTAAGGATTCCTCCAAGCTTATTTGGAACCACATTGAAAAAGGCTGCAACTAACATTCTCAAAGAAAAATACGAGAGCATGATTAATGCGGATTTAGGATACATCATTATGATTTTAGATGCCAAAGTAGATGAAATGGGAAAGATGATTGCAGGAGATGGTGGAACATTTCATAAAGTTGAATTTGAAGCATTAACATTTTATCCAAAATTACAAGAAATTGTTCACGGAGAAATTGTTGACATTACAGACTTTGGAGCATTTGTAAGAATTGGCCCAACTGATGCATTACTTCACTTGTCACAAGTGATGGATGATTATCTTAAGAGTGATGTCAAATCTGGAATGATCCTGGCTAACCAAAGCGGCAGAACACTCAAAGTTGGATCTACACTTCGTGCAAGAATTACTGCAGTATCATTAGGAAAAGCTGCAGCGATGGGCAAGATTGGAATTACATGTAGACAACCATTCTTAGGTGCAGATGATTGGATTGCAGAAGAAATCAAGAAAGCCAGCGGTGGCAAAGAGCCAGCAAAGGAAGAAAAAGTAGAGGCAAGTTAGAATGGCACGAGAGATGGCATGTCGCAAGTGTAAACATGTAACAACTCTGAAAGTTTGTCCCAATTGTAAATCATCAGACTTGACACCAGATTGGAATGGAGTTGTACTAGTAGTTGATCCAACAAATTCAGAAATTTCAAAGACATTGGGAATTACAAAAAAAGGCAAGTACGCCATCAGAGTAACGTAGAATATTTCTAAATCTTTAAAATTACATAAACATTTTATCATAATGTTGACCTTTAATTCTAAAAAACAATTATCAGAATTTCTTGCCGAAGATATTGGTAAAGGAGACATTACAAGTAATTTACTAACAAAGAAAAAAATTTCAGCGAGAATTATCTCTAGGGAAAATGCAATTGTGGCAGGGGCATCTTACGCAAAAGATATTTTCAAACTAAATGGATGCAATGTCAAAATTCTAAAAAAAGACGGTTCCAATGTAAAGCCAAACCAAACGATAATGGTCATAACAGGAAATGCAGGTAACGTATTAGCATGTGAGAGAACTGCACTAAATCTTCTAACACGAATGAGCGGCATTGCAACTCAGACATACAAACTTGTAAAAAAAATTCCAAAGAACACAAAATTGTATGCAACAAGAAAAACTGCTCCTGGACTGAGATATTTTGATAAAGAAGCAGTAGAGATAGGAGGAGGTAAAAAACACAGGCTCAGATTAGATGAGATGGTAATGATAAAAGACAATCACATAGCAATTGAGAATTTGATATCTTTGATTCAAAAAACAAAGAAAAAATATAAAAAATTTGAAGTTGAAGTTGAAAATACTGCAGACGCAATACTTGCTGCAAAAGAAGGTGCAACTATCATCATGTTAGATAATTTCACACCAGTACAGATTAAAAAAACAATAAAAATACTCAAAGATCAAAAGCTACGAGATAAAGTAATGCTTGAAGCATCAGGAGGAATCAATTCCAATAATATTGCAAAGTACAGTAAAACAGGAGTAGACATAATTTCAATTGGCAGTATTACAAATTCAGTCAAAGGAATTGATATGAGTTTAGAGATTTAATTCTGCGAGTAATGCAGACACTACTTTATTTTTCGGATCAACTTCTTGAATTTTTTCACAGCACTGAATTGCACGTTTATTTTCGGCTAATTTCTGATGAGAATATGCTTTTAACAACAAAACATCAACGTCATATGTGCCAATTTCAAGGGCTTTATCAAAATAGGATATTGCAGTAGCATATTTGTTTTGTAAGTAATAGATTCCACCAACAGTAAACAAAACATCATGATTGTATGGCACTTTTTGCAAGTATTCTGTACCTAATTTCAGAGCTGCCGTATATTTTTTTTCTTTAACTAATTTTTTTAGTTCCTTTATCTTTTGAACATTTTTTTTCTTTTGAGGATCTTTTGGAGTCCTAGAAAACAATCCAGTCATAATTATACATGGTTATCTAATTGCAAGCATTCGGTCTATTGCTAAACGAGCCTTGTCAGCAATTTCTTTAGGAACGGTAACCACATTTTTTTCATTTACCAATGCGTCATATACTTTTTCAAGCGTAATCATTTTCATATATTGACATTCAGCTTTTTCCGAAGCAGGAATGAATGTCTTTCCAGGATTTTGTTGCCTCATTTTGTACAATATGCCAGTTTCAGTAGCTACAACAAAGTTCTTTGACTTTGATTGATGAGCATGGTTAAGCATTCCTTCAGTTGAAAGAATAGACACGTTATTTTTATCATATCTTCCATCAGATACATCATACATCATTGGAGTAGTGCAACTGCATTCTGGATGGATTAAAAATTCAGCATCTTTTAGTGAGTTTAGTTTTTCTTGGACATCTTCAGGTCTGATTCCTGCATGAACATGGCATTCACCTGCCCAAATGTGCATGTTTTTTCTACCAGTCATCTTTGCGACATAAGATCCAAGAAACATGTCAGGTAAAAATAAAATTTCTTTATCTGCAGGAATTGATTTTACAACATTTACTGCGTTTGATGATGTACAACAATAATCAAGTTCTGCCTTAATTTCTGCAGTTGTATTGACATATCCCACAGTTATTGCATTAGGATGTTGTTTCTTCCAATTTCTTAATTCAGCAACAGTAATAGAATCAGATAATGAGCAGCCAGCTTCCAGATCAGGAATCAACACTCTTTTCTCAGGACTAATAATTGCAGCAGTCTCTGCCATGAAATTTACACCACAAAATAGAATTGTTTTTTGACTGACTGATGCTGCTTGTCTTGAGAGACCCAACGAGTCTCCTGTAAAGTCAGCTACATCTTGTACATCAGGTATCTGGTAATTGTGAGCAAGTATCACTATGTCTTTCTCTTTTTTTAATCTCAAAATCTCATCTTTAAGTGCTGAGGATTGTTGTACAAGCATAAGCCATTCAAATTTGATTCAGAGATGATTTAAAGAATGGGAAGTAGTCTTGAATTCTCTAAAAAGCTATCAAATGTGGCAATTATTGCCATATTAGGTGCCAATCTGAATATCATCTGAACAATATTTTCTCAGAGTTTCAATCGCTGACAAAACTGCCAATCTACTGGTTTTAGGATTGTTTTCATCAGGATAATTTTCAATTATAAAAGTCATTTTTCCAAATGTTCCTGCAGCTACAATATGATGAGTGTTTTTGTCAGTATTTGGATCAGCCATTATTTTGACGCCAGTTTTTTCACTACCAATTCCAGATAGAGACAATAATGCAGCAACATTGATGTTAGCAGGAAACAAAGAAACTGCATCTTTTGCAGTACCTTCAAAAATTGTTGTCAATGAGTCAATTGAGTCTAGATCAATTTTAGATGTCTCAAAAAATTTTGCGCCCTTGAGTGAACGAGGATGTTTTGTAGTTGTGATAGACAGAGATTCAAGTTCATCTTTAATTGATTTAATTCCATCCAATCCAGCAATTGCACCTGAAGGAAGATAGATTGTTTTTTTAAAATCTTTACAAGCATCAGACAAAATATCATAAATGGATTCATCAAGTAATGCTCCAACACTCATAATCATCAAATCACGTTTATTTTGTAAAACACTTAATGCAACATCCTTTACTGCATCTTGCGAAGCTGCTTCAACTACAATGTGGACAGGATGCGAAGAGAGCAGATGAGAGTTTTCAACAATTTCAGGCTTGTTGTTTAATTTGGAAACAAGGGATATTGCAGCATCTTTAGAATTATCAAAAACATGTGTTAAAACAGCTGGGATTTTTCCAGAATCAATTGCCAGGGCAATTTGAGTTCCTATGGACCCGCAACCCAATAAACCAACTTTTTTCAACATCATAAATAGAATTGATCTCTTAATTAATTCTAATCTGAAGGATTTCAATAAATAGCATAATCACCCCTACAAAAACTGATGATTTGTACCCAATCTATTTAAAATAAAAAAGAGAATTTGAATTAGAATTGAATAAAAATAAGAATATCCTTTTGACAATATCATTTTTTTTGCTATTTTCAATTATTCTGCCAATCAATGCAGAGATTGATTCGCCAAGAAAACAGATGGAGCAAGGAATTTCAGCTGTAGATGTAATTTGTAAAGTAGGATTAGAACGAGTGATCAGAACAAACGGAGATGCAGCTTGTGTAAAACCAGATACAGCAGAGAGAATGAAAAAAATAGGAATGTTATTTATTCCGATAAATTTTTTAGATTTGCAAAAAGATATCCAATCAGTTACAGCATCAGAAAAAGAGATGCAGACAGTTCCTGCATCAAGCATGTCAGTAGTGAATTTCTACATTACTGATCAGGATCTGAATACAGCACATAGGGGAATAGAGGTTGTTCCGATTCAAGGATTGTTTGAATTTACCATTAACGGAATTCCCATCAATGGACCAAAAAACATGATTGAAACAGGACCAGACACTGGTCAATTTTACATCAAATTGGAATTGCCAGAGACAATAAATGGAAGACCGCTGAGTCAAGACGATATTGTTTTGATAAAATATTTGGATGAATCAGATTATTCAGGAGAACAAAGAATTCTGGTCAAATCAGTGCCATTAACAAAGACGTTTGCAAAAGTAGAATCGTCTGGAGGAGGTTCACGAATAGGCCATGAATTTACTGTAAGAATTTATGAACCTGATGCAAACAGAGATTCAAAAAACGAAGATAAGATTTCATTAAGTGAATTAGAGTTTAGGAGTGAAGGTGGAATTAGAACCACGCTTGCCAATCCAAAATTTGAAGCAAACAGAAGTCATCTTGTAGAAACAGGTCCCAATACAGATACATTTGAGGTTATAATTAAAATTCCACGACAATTAGATGGGAAAACAATCCATATCGGAGATGAATACGAGATTAGATACATCGATAAATCTACGCCATCAAATTCAAATGAAAAAATTATTCTCAAAGGCAAGATAGGATGAGTTTGAAGTGGGCAAGTTTGGCGAATCATTGAAAAAATACCATTTAATTTTCAGACTCTCAGGCAGCATCCAAGAAAGGAGTACAACCATCCACCGGACTCGGTGATGGCTTTTGGTGTACGGGATTGCAGCGTTGAAAATAAGCGAACAGACAAAGTGGCACTAGATTAGTGCATAAAATGAGAAAATTTGAGGCTAAATTGTATGTAAAGTATGCATACTATACTCATGTTTCTTAATACCAGTTCTAAAATAGTTTGATCTGTGAATCAAGTCAAAAACACCATAACTAACAGTCAGATTATTACTCTAGGAAAATATCATAACAATGCAAGTAGAGAAAAAATATGAATGATAATCCAGTAAAAAGTTTAATCGAGGAATTAGGAGCTCATCTATCACAAAAAGAACACTCTGACGTAATACTAAACAATGGAAATGGAAAGCAGTTTCTCATTGCACCCTCAGAGTTCCAGGAGATAAAGCCGATCACATCACACAGAAAGATGGCATTTGTGGATGGCGGTGATGGGCCATTAGAGGAGACGCCAAATTTTTTAATAACAATTAATCGAGTGTACTTTTCATTGTTTCAGGGCAAAAAGAGAATCAAGCCAAAAGCAAATCCTCGAGTCCAGTTCTTTTCTTATGTTTTATCAAAGATTTGCACTGAAGACGGAAAAAAGAAAGTCAGTTACGACACAAGACTATTCCCACACAACCCAGAAGACAAAAAGTATCTTCCATCAGAAAGCGACCTAACATCAAAGACTGAAAGCACATCTATTTTGCAAGGTGCCAAACTAAATTCACTTGGAAGAAGGTTTGCAGAATGGCAACTGGCAATTCATGTAGTGGAAAATGAGTTGAATCAAGGAGACATGATAGTTATGGACGGTTCACTGCAGACAGGTTTTAAAAATGAGGTAAAATATTCCACAAGACTGTATGAGTTGGCTCAAAAAAAGGGTGTAATTGTGTGCGGTTTGGCAAAGACTAGTAGATTAATTACAGAGTCAGGTGACCCGTTACTTGCAAGAATTTCAGAGATTGCAGAAGAGGTACCATTTGGAAAATGGCATATCAAAATTGCAGATGAGGTATCAGCTGATGACCGAGGTTTTATGATGGTAGTAAAGTTTCATCCAAAATCAAGATTTGTCTTTAGATTTGAAATACTGCGAGAACAGTTTTACAAAATGAGCCCAGAGGAACTCAATTCTGTGCTTGAAAGCCTGGCTGAAAACTCGCAAGATGTTGCCATGATGGGATATCCGTATGGGGCAATTGATGCAGACAGATTTGCCCAAGTAAGAATGGATGAATTAGGAATGTACAAAGGATTCATACTTGCCGAACAGCTCAGACGACCAGAATGGAAGAAATTACAAAAGTATGCTGCAAGTTTGGCAGCACATGATGCACTAAATGGAGTGACCAGCTAATGGAAGATATTTCTATAGTAGGTCAAGTAGTTGGCGGAAAGTTTGGAGATATCATAGTTAGACAGAAAGCTGGAAGCAATTTAGAGATTGGAGATCTGATGGTCTCTGAAGAGAATGGGTCGTACTTGATTTTGCAAGTGTTTGCTCTGGAGTATGGTAGTCAGATACAAGATAAAATGCAGCAGATGATGTCAGGTGTCAACTTAGAGCAAGGAATAATGGATGCACAGTTTTACGAACCTGAATTTGTAAATTATGTTTTGGCTAGAATCAAACCTTTAGCTAGAGTGAATAAAGAAAAAGGTGAAGTAAAAATTCCAAAATCACTTCCCTCATTTTTTAACAAATTAAGATTGATAACTAGCAATGACTTGAAATTTTTGCACAAAGAAAAAGATTCCATCTTTGTAGGATACATCAGAAGTGGAAGTAAAGTGATCAAAGAGGCTGAAGTTTGGCTGCCTTCAGAAGATGTGTTTTCGCATCATGTGTTGATTCCTGCGACTACAGGTAGAGGAAAATCAAATTTGGTAAAGACGATTTTGTGGCATGTCTTGGATTCAAACAAGGTTGGCGCACTTGTACTTGATGCACATGATGAATATTTTGGACGACAGGGAGTCGGACTAAAGGACCACGCAAGGGCAAGAGAGAATTTAGTGTATTATACCCCATCAAATCCGCCAGCTGGTGCAAACAGATTGACAGTTAATTTGCAATCAATTAGACCGGAGCACTTTGAAGGTATTGTAGACTTTTCAGATGCACAATTTCAGGCAATTCGAAGCTATCATTGGAAGCAACACGATACCTGGCTTACCACATTGATGCTGACATCGCCTGAAGCTGCCGAAGACAGGATTGCAGCAGCTACAATGGGGGTGATTCAGCGTAAATTACGCCTAATTTTGGGTCTAGTCAAGGATGAGGAAGGGCATTTGGTCTCAAAGCACGAAGTCTTTGATTCTGCAACCAAAGGATTTACCACTGTTGATGATATTGTCAAAGACATAGAGCAAGGCAAGGTGGTCGTACTGGATACTTCAAGATTGGGAGATGAGGCAGAATTGATTGTTGGAAATATCATTGCATCAAAGTTATTTGATAAATACAAAGCATACAAGGCAACTGGCGAGTTGGCAAGAAAGCCAGTAGCTACTGTAGTAATTGAAGAGGCCCCTCGCGTAATTGGAGTCGATGTGTTGACTACAAAAAATGACAACATCTATTCGACAATTGCCAAAGAGGGCCGCAAGTTCAAAGTGGGATTGACTGCAATTACACAGCTAAGCAGTGTGATACCTAGAAGCATATTGGCAAACATGAATACTAAAATTATTCTAGGAAATGAGATGAAACAAGAAAGAGAGGCAATCATATCTTCAGCTTCTCAGGATTTATCTGAAGATGACAAAAACATTGCAAGCTTGGATAAAGGAGAGGCAATCATCACTAGCATCTTTGTGCCATTTGCAATGCCAATAAAAATTCCCTTGTTTGAAGATATAGTAAAGAGTAAAGGAATCATCAAAGACACTACAAAGACAAAGGTGTTTTAGTTTTGAGATTTGCTCATCTGTCAGATATACACCTAGGTTTTCAAAAACATGAAGCACTACAAAAGATAGAGCAAGATGTCTTTGAGAAAATCTGTGATCAATGTATAGAGAGAAAAATAGATTTTATTTTGATTCCAGGGGATTTATTTCATGTAAATATTCCAGAGATGAGAGTGCAGAAATTTGCATTTGCCAAGTTTAGGCAAATTTATGATGCGAAAATTCCAGTGTATGTTGTTTACGGCAGTCATGATTTCTCGCCGGTGTCAAATTCAGTAATTGATTTGCTTGCAGCAGTCGGTTACATCACCAAAGTTACCAAAGTAAAAGAGTCTGAAAATGGCAAAATTGTTTTGGATTTTTTAATAGATAAAAAAACGGGCGTAAAGATAGCTGGCTTGTCTGGCCTCAAAGTAGGCAAAGACCGCGAATATTATGAAAAGCTAGACAGTGATTCTTTGGAGGCAGAGTCTGGCCTCAAAATTTTCCTGTTTCATGGAGGAATTACCGAGATGAAGACAGATTCAGGTATGGACGGAGCCAATATGCCACTCTCTTTGCTGCCAAAAAACTTTGACTATTACGCTGGAGGCCACATGCACAAGTTCAATGCTCAGAAATTTGATGATCATCCAAATGTAGTATACCCTGGAACTCCGTTTGCAGGATATCACAGTGATCTCGAAGACAATGCAAAGGGCCAGAGACGCGGGTTTGTAATTGTAGAGTTTGAAGAAAAGATAAACAAGATTGAGTTTGTCGAAGTTGCAAATACAAGTTACAAAGTAATTGAGGTAAATGCAGAAAATAGAATTGCAGAATCTGTAAACAAAGAACTGCAAGACAAGATAAGAGACATTGATCCTGCCAAACAGGTAATAATTATCAAAGTGCAAGGAGAGATGACCAAAGGAAAGACTGCAGATGTGGACATCTCTACAATTAGAGATGAGTTGAATCAAAAAGGGGCATTGATGGTAAATATTAACAAGAATCAATTAACTTCAAAAGAGTATTCCATTACAGAAGCAAAGGGTGCAAACAAAGAAGAGATTGAGACAAATGTGTTTTCTGAAAACATTGGCCAGTTACGATTTGAGCAGAAAAATCTCATTGGGGAACAAGGTGTGCAATTGGCAAAAAAATTACTTGCAGGATTGGTACATCAGAAATTGGAAAATGAAAAAGTTGCAGATTACAACAGCAGGATTAAAGAAAATGCGTTTGGCACACTAGGATTGGATTCGGATGCTTCTTAATTCCATAATAATTGAAAATATTCGCAGTTATACACATGAGGAGATTGTGTTTCCTCGCGGAATTTCTTTGTTTGAAGGGGACATTGGTTCTGGAAAATCAACCATACTGATGGCAATTGAATTTGCATTGTTTGGTTTGGGTTCTCAGAAAGCAGAGTCGCTTTTGGCAAAAAAATCTGAATCAGGTTATGTGGTTTTAGAGTTTTCAGTGGATAGCGAGAAATTTGAGATCAAGCGCACACTGAAAAGAAAAAGTACCGGGGTAAACCAGGACCCAAAGAATTCCTGGATTAAAACGGGTGACGGGATAGAACCACTATCACCATCTGAACTAAAGCAGCGAGTATTGCAGATATTAAAGTTCAACGAGCCTACAGAGCCTACTGCAGAGAGTAGAATATTCCGATATGCGATATTTACGCCCCAGGAAGCCATGAAAGAGGTACTAGGTGATTCCAGAAAGCGCCTTGGGACAATCAGACGAGCATTTGGAATTGAGGATTACAGCATTGCAGAAATGAACGCAAAAGAAGTTACCAGTCAGATTCGCCTGGAATTGGCAGTGTTGCAGCAAAAGTTTAGCAACATTATAGAATTAGAATCACAAATTAGTGAATCAGAAAAACTAGTAATTGAGTTAAATGAGGAACTGGCAAAAAAACAAAATCAAACCAGAGTGTTAAAGGAGCAAGAAGACAAACTAAATGCAGAACATAAAGAATTACAAGCTAAAAACAATGAGAAAATAAAATTAAAAGCTAGAAAAGAAAATTTGCAAGACAGGATAGATTCAGCCAAAATAAGAATTGAAAGAATTGAAAAAGATTTTGCAAGTTGGGAAGATGAATTAAAAGAAAATACTGAAAAATTAGGTCCACTATTAGAGATAAAGAGTCCTCCAATTAGTAAAAAAATTCCAGAGATAGTATCAGAGATTAAAAAATTCCAGAAAATCAACGATGAGATGATAAAATTAGAATCAGAAAGAAAGGGTGCAGAAGAAGACATTATACGATTAAAAGAAAATTTTGGTGCGAAGTTAGATTTGAAAAGAGAATCTCTCCAAGATACACTAGATGAATTAATTAGAGAGCGAGAATCCCTAGAAAAATTTGCAACAGAGATTAAAGAAAAATTAGAAAAGGTAAATGACCAAAAAATTCAAAAAGAGACGCTAAAGAATTCACTAGAAAAAGAGATTGCACGATTTTCCCAGCTAGGCAACGCTTGTCCTACATGCAAGCAAGAGATTACAGAAAAACATCACCACAGTTTAGTTGATGAAAAAGACATAGAAGTCAAATCACTAACTAGAGAATTACATGAAATTACAGAGTCGTTTTTTGAGTCAAAGGAAAAATCCAAAGAGATTCAAGGCAAAATAGAGGCATACGAGCAGGAAATTTTGCAGTTACGTGAAATAATTCCAAGAGTGGAAGAGTATGGAGTAAAATCAGCAAGAGAGAACCAATTAGGCACTGAAATCAAAGGATTGCAAAACAAACTTCAGGATTCAGAGTTTGAAGGCAAAAACCCAGTAGAGTATCTGACTGAACTCAAAGATAATTTGATGAAATTTGAAAGTGTTACTGATAAGATTAAACAAATTGTAGAGACAAAGCAGAGAATTGAGAGATCAATTATAGAAAATCAAAAAGAAGGTGAAAAACTAGAAGATATAATTTTAGAAAATGAGACTGAATTAAAAAAAACAGAGACAGAGTTGATATCATTTGAAGATATCGAACAAAGTATTTTCAAAGTAGAAGATAATTTAGATTCACTTAGAAAAGAGATATCTGGAATTTCAAATATGGTTGCAGCATCTCAAGAAAAATTGCACAACGAGCAAGAAAAGATTGTTCAGAATCAGAAAAAAATTACAGAATCTAGGAAATATGAGAGTAAATTTAAGATTGTTTCACAGCATAAAGAATGGCTAGAGGCATTTTTTGTTCCAGCAATTATTCAAATTGAAAAGCAGGTATTGCTGTCAATATTGCAGAATTTTAATGAGACTTATCGTAGATGGTACTCTATTTTGGTTGAGGATCCTACCAAAGAATCAAGAATTGATGAAAATTTTACACCAATTGTGAATCAAGACGGATACGACCAGGAGGTAGGTTATTTGTCAGGCGGGGAGAAGACCAGCATTGCATTGGCGTATAGATTGACATTAAATTCACTAATGAGAAAAGAGACAGATTCAATGAAATCAAATTTGTTGATTTTAGATGAGCCAACTGATGGATTTTCTAAAAATCAGCTAGGAAAGATTCGCGAGGTACTAGATGAGTTAAAATCAGAGCAAATCATTTTGGTCTCTCATGAAAAGGAATTGGAGACGTATGTGGATAATATATTTCAGATTTCAAAGCAGGATGGGATTTCAAAGATTGCAAGAATGTCCTAGTGAACGTAAGTGTCATGTAATGCCAAAAGTTGGTGGAATGCTTTGGGAAAACAAAAAGAATTTAGATAATCATGTTGTTTCTTATCATATTTTTAATATTTATTGGATACAAGGTTTGAAATTTGTCCCAACTCTTGTTTAGATTCATCTAAACTTGGATTTTCAGAATTAGGTAAAATATCTACAAGTGAATGTGGATCACACATCCTAATGTTACTGTAGAACCATACTGTGTAGTTTTACAATTTTTATCACAGTATGTACAGTATGCATACTATTGACATGTTATATAATAATTTCCAAAGCCTAGTTATTTTATGAAAACAAACACAATACAAAAAAACAGTGAAATGATTTCTAATTTTTATCCAAGAATCATTCGTGAATTTGAAGATAACGATAAACCAATGATGTATGGTGAGCGATATTGGCAGTAATGTATTTTGGTGCAGTATTCATGCTTGATAGATTAGAATTAGAATCAAATCTAGAAAACATTGAGAATATGAAAAGAATGGAGAGTAAGAAATGACTACCTTCAAACATGAACCCATTAATCAATTAATAATTCAAGATTTAGTCCATGAATCTCTTGAAAATTTCCTTAATCATCAATATGTTCTAAGTAACAGTACAGGAAGATGGGTGGATGGATTGATAATTGATCTATCTGCTGTTAGGTATGGTGAACAACAATATAAGAACATGACAAATGGCATAAAGTACTATGAAAAACTAGTTTTTGTAAAATACCCAAAATTCACAAAGAGTGTCAAGTGGAGTGGAAGTAATTATGAACTCATGCTACTAAATTATAATAACAACACAAGATTCAGAGAACTTGCAACATGGATAAAGTCTCAACCAATCTGGAAAATAAATCCAGAATAAATAAAGTAGAAACAAAATTTTTCAAATCACAGATAGTTATGAAATATTTAAACACCGCATTCTATCAGATATAAAATTTCACGACATCACACATCATATGAATAATATGGAAAGACAGTACATACAAAAGTCCATGTAGTTGATATCGCATTATACTTCAGACAAATTTTTCTAAATTCATTGATAAAAAAATTAAAAACAAATTACAGGTACGTGAAAAAATTTCCTAGAAAAATTCGATTCATTCTTTTTCTTTTAGTTGAGAAATGGCATATTCTAATCCATGAGATCTGTTTGCAAACTTTTTTATTTTGATCATTTGATCAATCCATTTTACAAGATCTGAATCAAGTGTAATACTCAAATTTACCTTTGACAAGACATGACAAGGTAGGATTGAGTAGCATTTATCAAAGAGTGAGATAATATACTTCTTAGTAGGATGATATGGCAAACAGCATTTGATAATTTACAAAAAGAAGAGCATAGTCTATGCGAATTATTAATCATAAGATCATTGATTGATTTGATAGAATACGATACTAAAAATGAGAAATGGGGAGAGTTTATTACAAAAAATGATCAATTCAAGGTGGGATTAGATTTTATCGCTGCTAAGTTAGGATATTATTCATGGAGACAGATTTTCTATTCCGAAAAATTTGTACCTAAATTTGATGAAGATAAAGCAATTTCTAAAATTCTACATGATTTTAGAGATAATAAAAGAAAGAAAAATAAAATTCCAAAAAGTACAGTTTTTTTTTCTAAAACTAACGACCAATTAAGACAAAAAATTATCAAGGATTGTCTTACAAGAAAGATTTTAGAACGAGTAATGATTGGATGTAAAATTTTTAACATTTCTCAGGATGGAAAATATCTCACAATTGAAAGTAAAACAATAGATTCCTTTGGTCCCACACATCAGATTGACTCAATAATTGTAAAATCCTTCCCAGATCCACTACCATCTTTCATATCTACGAAAGAAAGAACCATACAAAAATTATCTAAAACAGACTTTGATAGAATTAAAGAAATACAAGGTCATGTCTGTTTTTTTTGCAAAACAAAACCAATTAAAATTCAAGATCATTATATACCAGATCATTTTGTACATGAAACAAAACAATACAATATTGTTGGTGCATGTAATGAATGTAATAGAAAAAAATGGGATATAGAACCTCCCAATAGAGAAGATTTTGACATAATATTAAAACGAAATAAAGAAGATCTTAAATTAAAAGAACCCTATTACTATGAAAAAAATTACATAAGAGAATTTAAAAGATTTGAAAAAATTACAAGTGGAAAATAAAATTTTGAGATTAAATTAAAAACTCTGCAGCATTCTTACCTTCTTCAGTGATTTTTATCCATCTATTCCTACCAATTTTTTCAATCTCAATAAACTTCCACTGTTCCAAAGGCTGTATGATATTTTTATCCAAACTTGCAAATCTTGCCATGGAGTGATTTTTCTCTTTGGCATTAATTGTGATTAGTTGTTTTTCCTCACATAATTTAGCAATCTCTTTTTTTGTCAGTCTACCTTTATTTTCTTTAATTATTTTTAGCGCATCAATTAATTTTTGATCAGGAATTTTAATTGAATATGGCGGAACATTTTGAATCTCTTTTATCCCAGTGGACAGAGGAGTCTTTCCTTCAAATCCAGGATAATTATTAGCTTCAACATAAAATGGATGAATATTTGAATCATCATTAAACATCATACATGCCATCATTGTGCCAATTGCCTGGATTTTACTGCCAGATGCCAAATTTACATAAATGTCATTTCCCTGTTCTTTTTCTATAATATTTTTAATTGCACGAATAATTTTAAATAAATCTCGTCTGTCATGATATTCCTCTTTAATCTCAATGTTGAGTTTTGCTAGTTGATTTTTTATTTTACTTACAAATGGCCCAGCTTTGTCTTCATTCTTATTTTCATGCAGTAAAAGCCAAACCTTGTCTGCTCTTTCTTGTTTTGCTGGAAGTACAACTCTGTCAATCTCATAGCCAATTGGGGCAATATGGACACGTAATTTTGCAATTCTTGTCATGGTATGTATAGTATGCATACTATTGACATACCATATAATAATTCTGATCACGCAAATAATTCATGAAACCAGTTACACTATTGCACCAAAGCCATCAAGTGGGTGAAAAGCCCACAGCCAATTTTTTTCCAAGAATCATTCGAGAATTTGAGGATAAGGATGAACCAATGTGTTATGGTGAAAAACATTGAAAGCACTAGAACTAGGAGAATGTAAAGTGCCATTTGGTCTAGTAATTCAAGATAAACCCAATCATGACAATTACATTTTATTGAGTTTTGAGAATATTGGAGAATCATACACTGATCTAAAAAAACAATTCAAGGAAAAGTCATGATAAACGCAAACAGATTGTTTCTAGTTCCAGCACCTAGTGCTATTCTAGTGTTAATTCCAATAGTCGGAGTATTTGTTTGGTTGTTAATTATCATACATTGGTATGAAAAAAACCATCTAGAAATTCACAGATTTTTTCAAGGTAAAAACTATGAACAACATGAGATATCTAAAGATTCCAGGAAAGAGTTAAAATGAATGTCTCAAATCCAACTTGCCCAAAATGCAATAGTGCAAACACTTGTGAGATTATTTATGGATATCCTGCAGATGAAGAAGAATATCTAAAACTAGTTGCAGAAAAGAGAGTTTATCCTGGAGGATATTGTATTGATGATGACTCACCTGCTTGGTATTGTAATGATTGTGAAAGTAAATGGGGAGAATTAAATTTAGATAAAATAGATTCTTTTGATTTTGATCAAGGATTCAATATAGAAGAGGTGTATGATTAATGCAATATATGGAAAATCAGTGGAGTAGACTACAGATCATCAAAGGGATAAAGAAAATGATTCCAGAGATTACTTTTATAAAAAAATCTGAAAATTTTGACTGTACTAAAGGTGGAATTTGGACATCAGGAGATAATGCCTGGATATACAAAGGATTACCACCATTTGATCATAGTGTAGAGTTTGGAGAATGCATAATGGATGGAGTTAAGGTAAAAACAATGTATGCCAATGGGATTCACAAAGATATCTACATCTGGCTTGCACAAAGAGGGTGGTACCCAAAATGGTATGATCCTGGAACATTATTTTTTTGGAAATACAACATAACAGGATTTGGAATATAATTATGTCAATTATTGTAAAAAATAGTACAGGAATAGATTCTCACAAAAAGAGCCTAAATGAGGCATTTGTCAATTCATTTGGAGGTTATCCAATTGGATATGGTCTTGGAATAGTGATTTTGCCTTTGTCCATGGGTTGGATCAAGCAAGACCCGCTAGTTGCAAATTTGGCAATTACTTTGGTTTATGCAACAGTATCTTTTGCCAGGAGTTATTTTCTAAGAAGAATATTTGAAAAATACGGAGTAGATGATAATTTTATCAAATTAGGATTAAATGGATTTAAAAAATTAAGAGTATTTTTAAGAAAATATTGAATAATCAACATAATAAAGAAAAATATTGATTAAAATCAATAGAGAAACAGATATCACTGTACTATCTGCATCAGTTACAGATTTTGCAGATTCTCTAGGATATTGTGAATATAAAATTCCATTATCTATTCAAGATATAAAACCAAAACCATCTCAGTCCCTTATCTTAGGGACCAAAGCTCACACTGCAGAAGAAAAATACGAACAAGAGCATGTAGAGTTGGAACCAGTATTAATGGAAGAGATTAAAGATGAAGAAAAAAACATCGAGTTTGCAAGAGAAAATATTCATTCTACATTGATGGTTCCACTTGAATTTCCAGCAGAAAATGTTCTAGTTTCTCTTTCAGGCAGAATTGATAAAATTCTAAGAGTTGATGGAACACTAATAGTTCAAGATGACAAATTTACAGGCAAGCCTGAGATTTATGATCAAAAAACACAGCCGTATCCCAGTCAACTATTACAAGTATTGACATATCTGAATTCAAGTTATTCTGCAACTAGAAGTAAAAATCCAGAAGATTGGTTTGATATGCCACATACTCAAAAAAAGTGGCAGATACGAATTTGCAATAGAAAAACTAGAGAGCCTTACAAAATATTTTCAGATTATCAGGATGCATTTGCACTACATTATTTGCATACATCTTTGGAAAAATTTGCAACCATATCACTTGGAATTATACATCCAGAACATCACAATAGTAAATCAAAGTGTAATGCGTGTAATTTGAAAACTATGTGCAATTATAGAATTTAAAAAATATAATACAAATTCTATTTTTCAAAATTAAGTTCAAATGTTTTCAAAGCATTAACATATTTTTCATGCCAAACGTGACAATCATTACATAAGCCTAGTTTATGATATACTCCTTTTTCATCTTTTCCTAATTCTTTGAGATGATGTTGTGTTAGTTCGGTTCTTTTTTTACAAATAGGACACTGACCCAAAGTACCACCCATGTGGCAAAATACGATTACATACTAGATATGGTTTTCTAAATTATACATGGATGACTTTGGAATATAATTTTTCAAATATCAATTAGTAGGAATTCTTTAATATTTTTATACATTATATTGAACATGGGAAAAAGCAAAGGCGGTGGCTACCCTAGCAAAAATCCAGGTAAGCCATCTGGCGGCGGAAGAGATAACGACTAATAATACATTGTTGAAAAACATTGTGTTATTTTCATTTTTTACTAGTGTTCTGAATTAAAGTTATCCAATAGTCATCATGAAACTATTGAACATGTTGCAAAGGACACCTTTTATTTATGAAGTTACGATGTGATTCATGACAGATATCACCTTTCATGGTGGAGTCCAAGATATAGGAGGTAACAAATTCCTAGTAAACGACAGGGGAACAAAAATTTTCATGGATTTTGGCATGTCTTTTTCTCAAGAAGGGCAATTTTTCTCACAATTCCTAGGACCAAGAACATCAAATAGTCTGATTGACATGTTTGAACTTGGAATTTTGCCTAAAATCAAGGGACTGTACAGACGAGATTATGCAAGACATATGGAGTTTGGGGGAGATGAAGAGACTGAAATTGATGCAGTGTTATTGACTCATGCGCATGTGGACCATTGTGCATATATTCCATATTTACGGGAAGATATTCCAATTTACTGCTCTGAAGAATCAAAACTAATTATGCAAAACTTTGATGAGACTAGTTCTGACCAATATCTCACACTAAAAGAAAGATTTCAAGTATATACAAACACAAAAGGTGAGATTAGCAGAGCTACTGGTGACAAGGTAACAATTCCACGAAAGATCAAAGTCTTTGAGAGCGGAAAAGCATTTTCAATTGATTCAATTAATGTAAATCCATTACCAGTAGACCATTCTATTCCAGGTGTACATGCATTTATTTTGCATACTTCAGAGGGTTCTGTTGCAAATACTGCAGATTTACGATTTCATGGAAGACGAGCAAATGATACGGAACAATTTGTAGAGACATGTAATGAATCTGATCTTGATTTACTATTATGTGAAGGAACCAGAATTGATAAAACACATTCTATCACAGAGTATGATGTTGAAACCAAAGTTGCAGAGATTATTAAAAATACAAAGAATCTAGTGATTTGTGGATACCCAATTCGGGATTTGGATAGATTGTTGTCATTTTACAATGCTGCCAAAAACACTGGAAGATATTTGGTAGTTGATCTAAAGCAGGCATATTTACTAAAACTATTTGATGAATCATCTGTTCTAAGAGGGAAATATCCAGGACCAAGAGATCCAAATTTGAAAATATACATTCCACGTGGTTCATGGGGGTTACTTGATAAAGATTTAACGAAATTCTCAAAGCGTCAATTAATAATGGATTATGCAGGATGGCAACAAGAATTTTTAGATTATCCAAATGTTGTAGATTACAGAGATGTACTAAAAAATCAAAAAGATTTTGTGTTTTATTGCAGCGATTTTAAACTCCAGGAGCTAATTGATGTAAAACCAAAAGAAAATTCATCATATATTCGCTCATTAACAGAACCATTTGATATGGAGATGGAATTAAAAGAAGAGTTGATAAAAAATTGGTTTATGCACTTTGGAGTATTATCAAAAGAGCAAGACTGGCATCAAATTCATGTATCTGGTCATGGTGATGGCACTCAGATTAAAAAAGTAATTGACGGGTCAAACGCCAAAAAATTGATTCCAATTCACACTCAGCATGAAGAGTATCATAGAAAATGGCATGGAAATGTTCAATCAATAGAGCAACATGGATTAGTAAAACTGTAAATACAATTTTGTATTAACAAATACACTAAGAATTAGAAACAATAATTTGAATAACATTGGAAAATTATAAGCTAAGAAATTTTTATTGAGTAAGACTACAATTATCATCATTTAATATTCAAAGAAATAATTGTGTGGTCAGTTTTGCCAGAAAATTGGAAACTTATGAGAAGCCAAAATTCAAAGATTAAATCAGGAGAATCTAAATTTTCTGCAAACAACACACAAACAATACAGACAATAAAAATTATTTAGTATAATTTCCTTTTCCAGGAATTATATTTCTTACACCGCCAGTAGGATCCAAGACGTCTCCTTTTCTTCTAGGAATGACATGTATATGGCAATGCATTACTGTCTGCCCTGAATCCTCACCAGAGTTAAACCCCACATTAAAGCCAGTGATAGTCCTGTCTTTTTCAAGTAATTTCTCTTTTACTTTATCCAATAAATCAAAGCAGTGGTTCTTTTCTGAAGGTATTAAATCAAAAAAAGTTTCAGCGTGTCTTTTTGGAACAATCAGAGTGTGAAGTGCAGTTACAGGAAATTTGTCAAAAAATGCAGTTGCCAGTTCATTTTCAAGTAGTGTCTTTTGTTCTTTGCAGAATATACAGCCAGACTTTCTAATCTTGAATCTTCCCTCCCAATCTGAAAAATCAGTATTGTCACGATCTCTTTTTTGAGAATTGCACTTGTAGCATAATACCTGCAAGTTTGAGATTTCAGTCTTGCCGCCCTTGTTTCTTGGAATAATATGATCAACATCTAGTGCTCGCTCTTCTCTTGATATTCCACATGCCATGCATCTCCCCCTTGCTTTTGCAAAAACATCATACTGCAAGCTTCCAGATATTGGAATTCTATCCGTAGCCCGATGTTGCCATATCTTTGTTCCTCGTTTTATCTGAAATTCGGCTAATTTGTCAAGGCATAGTTTGATCAGATTTTTTTTCTGTTCTGGAGAAACAGAATCAAGTAAAAGATAGAATTTGTCATCTTTGTAATCTACAATCTTGTGTCTTCGCAAGACCTTTCCTGGCATATTTTTTGTAATTATTTTGTAATAATCTATCTGAGATTGATCATCGCCTAAAAACACCCTGGCAATATCCTCAACTGTCGCCTGATTGCCAGATTCCAAAAGTGTCTTTATCATTAGTGGTTGATAGACATGTTGCATGTTCATTTTATGTTCTAAAAAATCATAGAGATCTTTGTAATTCACATAAATTCTAGTAATGCAAAGCTTATGAGATTATCGATTATCAAAATTGTTTGTACATCTAACAAACGTGTCAGAATCCAAACCAGTCCAAATAATTTCCAATCATTTCTCATTTACAAAAAGCATCAGATACTTTTCATACTCCAAATCAAAGGTTACATCGCAAAAATCATAAATTTTGTTTTGTAGTTTCTACAAAAGTTATATGATTTACCACTGGGATTGTCGGTGTTTTTTCACTTGTTTATAAAGATCAAAAAGTGGACCGCTTGTCACTCCTAATGAATCCGCTTCATCAAAATTGGCTTTTGGCTTTACAACATTTTCATTCCACCATTCTTTATCAATTAACTCACCTACAATTTCTGGATCCACAACTAGTGAATACTCTGATTTGTATCCTTTGTGACCCTTTGAGCCTGTTTTTGATACTAAAAGTCCAGAGTTCTCAAGATCATTTAGCAACTCTGAGAATCGCCTATAGCCTACGGGTTCAGCATCCAAATATTTTGGGTAACTATCAAAGATAGACTTTGTAGTATGCCATTCATCATCAAGGCCATACGTCTTTACAGCCAAAACAAGAGTAATTACTTTGCTATGATATGATAGGCTAGATATCACCTCACCTAGTCGGTCTTTTTGTAATTGTTTTGATGCAGATTTGATATGCTCTACTGAAATTTCTTTATTTTCTTTTGCTGCAATTTCAGCAGATACTCGTAGCAAGTCAACTGCACGTCTTGCATCCCCATGTTCCAAATAGCTAAATCTCGCACATTCTTTTAAAACTTTATCATCTATTTTTTTACCAAATGCTTCCTCAGATCTTTGTTGTAATATCTTTAGGGTTTCTTCTTGTGTGTATGGTTTGAAAAATATCTCTGAATTTCCAATTCTTGATCTTACTCTATCATCAAGATCATAATCAGATAAAATATTATTTGATATTGTAAATATCATCGCAAGACAGCATTTCTCTTTTAGTTCAGCCACCATTTCTACTAGTTTGTAAACAAAGTCAGAAGGATTGCCTCGTTTGTCGTAAAATATCACATCAAACTCATCAAGGGCAAGTACGAATAGTTTTTTGTTTTTTGACTTCATGGTATTCAAAATTGTTTCCCGGATTTTTTCCAATCCAAGATTCATGCCCTGAGCACTTGTAAGACTAGGCTGATCTAGTTGATTTAAGATAAGATTAATTGTACCAAACACGGTTTTGGCTTTTCTAAGATTTGTAAAACACAGTTTGACTTCAGGAATATAATCGCAAACATATTTCAAAAGGGTGGACTTGCCAGTGCCACTTCGGCCATAAATTGAAACCAGTGGAACCACTTGCTGTTGTTTATAGTCTAAAATGTAGCCAACTATTTTCCCAACTTCATTGACTCTGCTTATGATTTTGGATGGCGGATTAGAGGTATCAAAAGCAGATTTGTTTGCAAATATCTTTTTTTCATTTTCCACTTTATTGATAATATGATTTAATTGAGTATCAGCCATATATATTTCACTGGAAACACATATATAAATATATTTTATGCCTAAAACATTAAATTTTAAGGGTAAAAACGACCTTAATATACAAAAGTTAACATTTTAGAGTTAGTTAATTTATTCCACATTAACGATACCAGTCATCCAAGGATGAACCAGACAGAAATAATCAAAAGACCCTGCATCATTAAATGTAAATTCGTAAACAGCCCCAGACATGAATAAACCAGAGTCAAAGACGTCAGTTAATCCAGCTTTAACAGTTCCACTAGTTACAGTATGAGCTGCTGAATCATCATTACTCCAAGAAACAGTTGCACCTGTTGCCACAGTAATTTCATATGGCAAGTAGCATTCATTGGCTTTTTCACATCCAGGAACTGCAGCCCCTGGAGGTATTGAGATTATAGCAGTCATTGGAAATGATTCTGGTGTTGGTTCAGGTGTTGGTTCAGGTGTTGGTTCAGGTGTTGGTTCAGGTGTTGGTTCAGGTGTTGGTTCAGCAACAATACATTCGCCTTCATAATCTAATGTAATTCCAGATGATTCCAAAGTACACATGTTTCCATAAGTTTTTCCATCAACTCCACATACTGGTCTGTAGTCTTTTGTACATGGTTTCATTTTAGGTTCAGAGTTTTCCATAACACATTCGCCTGAATAATCTAATTGTACATTTGCAGCATTTAACATGCAAGAATTCCCATAAGTTACACCATCCACACCACACATAGGATCCCACTGTAAGGTACATACAACGGGTTTCTCTTCAACAATTCTTGGCTCAATTATGTCATTAGGATCCATTGCAATGAATCCAATTGTAACTGCAGCCAAAATCCCAACAATAATTATTACTCCATACGCAAAATTCATCTCATCCACCCGTTAACTTTGCAAACTGTTCATTCTTACTTAACTTTTCCATAAATTCAATGTTAGATAATGCAACAACTGCAGATTCTACAACTGGGAGTTCTGGATCGTTTAATGCTTGTTCCAGAGCCTTTTTTGCATCTTTAGAACCTACAACTCCCAAAGCAATTGCTGCCTCATGCCTTACAAACATGCTAGGATCATGCAATGTTGCATCAACTAATGGCGGAATTGCACTTGAATAAGACATCTGACCTAATGCAAATGCGGCCTCATGCCTTACCAATTCATTTTCATCATTTTTTAAAACTTTGGCAATGTATGAAACTTTATCTTCGCCTCCAAAATCAACCAAAATACAAGCAACTCTTGTTCTTACTACATAATCTGGGTGATCTAAAAGAGAGACAAAGTATGCAGTGTCTTTTTGCTCGTATTTTGATTCCATCTCTGCAAAAAGTGCCAATCTGTCTTCAGTTACAACCTGCATTTTGTTTTGGAGGCCCCTGTGGCCTATATTAGGTTACTTGAGAATTAATTTGAAATTAGTAGAGTTATGTATTTAATGGAAAAAAAACAACGATGTGCAATGAGTGCAATAATTGGCGAAAAGGCACCAAACTTTGGAGTTTCAGAATGGGTTCAAGGGGCTCCAACTAATTTTGATCAAGAAAAGGATCACATTGTACTATTGGAGGTCTTTCAAGTTAATTGTCCAGGATGTTTTATGCATGCAATTCCAGAAGCAATAAACATCTACAACAAATACAAAAATGAAGGAGTCAGAGTGTTAGGACTAGCTACGGCTTTTGAGGATTTTGATAAAAACACACTGGCCAATTTGAAAATGCTTGCAGAAACAGGGGAGGTAGTAGGAGATACAAAAGAAGCGCTTGGAAATTATGGCCAACTACAAGAAGGAAACAAATTATCATACAAAATTCCATTTCCATTAGCAATGGACAATCTTACAAAGAGTGCAGGTGAAATTAACCAGGAAAAAATTATGCAGTTTATCTATCCGCAGATTCCAGAGTTTGACTCACAGCCAGAGGAATACAAGAATCAAATTATTGAAAGAGTGAAAAGTTATATGAAATCAAAAGAATTTTCAGCAGAAACATTTGAGAAATTTGCCTTACAGGGAACGCCATCAATGATAGTAGTAGATAGGAAAGGAATTCTCAGAGACGTGTCATTTGGTCAAACAGGTCATGCTGAGGCATTAATTCAAAAATTACTCAAAGAAGACTAGATCAAAACAATCAACACAGACAGTACCGCAACTATTACAAATCCACTTACAAGAGCAATCTTTGCATTATCCATTATTAGTGAAATTTTGGCATCATTTATTTTCTTTTTTTCTTAAAAACAATCACAGATGCAATGATGCCAATAATTAAAAGTGCAATTATCACATAGATTAATTCAGAATCATAATCAACTGAAGGAGTTAGATCAGGTGAAGAGATGTCAGAGGATGATATTTCTGTCAAGCCAGAGAGATAAGTTGTGCCAAAAATTTCCAATGTGTTATCACCAGAGCCTGTAAAATTTAATGTCACAAATGAAATTTGTTCATTAGTGTTGATCTTTGGAAAATGCTCTTTATCGTTTAGGTAGAATGTCAAATTTCCCCCCAAAAGATTTTGAGGCAGGATTATCTCACCTAGATTGTTTTTCAGTCCGCTAGAAATGTAAAGGGTCAATTTTTTCTCATCTTTATCAAACTCAAATTTATGTATGTCAAAGTTAGAAACAGTTTCAACTTCAAATGTATGTCCACCAGTTTGAACATCTAATCTATTCACCAACCCAGTTGCATCAGATAATAATTGACCATACACTGGAGAAATTACAAAAAGTAGTGAAATAGAAATCAGAAATATTGTTTTCAATTTATGCAGTTCTAGGAATTCTTTTCATTAATTCTTTATCCTGAGCAATTCGCGGATGAATTGGATCAGCTAAGATAACTTCAAACCAATAGTGTTTTCCATCTTTATAGACAAAATAAGAACCTAAAAGTTTCATGTTTGGGTATCTTTGAACAGCTCTTCTATCTGCAACTGTTTTCATATTATCATCTGCTTTGATTCTTGTAACACCAAGATGTTTTGGTCTTCTACCACCAGTTGGTCTTTGTTTTCGCATACCACCAGTACCAACCCTCATTCTAACAACAATGATGCCTTGTTTTGCTTTGTAGCCTAGTCTTCTAGCTCGTTGTAATCTACTGGGCTTGTCAATACGAGTAACTGCTGCTTGCTTACGCCATCCAATTACTCGCTCACGTATTTCAGGAGAATTTTCTTTCCAAAGTCTGATCCACGTCTGATCTTGATAACTAGGCATATCGAGGTTAGAAAAATCCCCTTTAATAACTGAAATGTTCTGATTATTTTGATTCTACAAAAATTATATCTACCAAATCACCATTACTACGTTTTGTAATGGTGTCTCTAGAAGCATTATGATAATTTTGAAGATGAGCTTTTCGCGTCTTTATTCCATAGTTTCTACATAATCTGCAAAAATATGTGACTTGTCGCTCTGCACGGGGCTTTGCCTGATACCCAACAGTATCAAGAATTGGCTTTTGCATCATGTATAAGAAACGTAAAAAATAATATTTTAATGTTGTCATAAATATGACAATATGTAAAGAATCATCTAAGGCAGTAAAAAGTGTAGGCATCTAAAACGAATTCAACGCTTAGATTTATGAAAATTTCCTTGAGTGGGGTTCACAATCCACACACTCAAAGATTTTGCTTCCGCAGAAAACTCGATGAATTACATGCCTCAAAGTTATTAAAAAAGATTCCTCAGTATTGATTTGAGATTTTTATTGAACAAGATAAGATCAAAGGAAAGATGAAATCAAAGATTCTAACATTACCAGTAATTTTAGTAATTAGCATCACACTACTGGTACCACAAATTCATGCAGAATCTTCAGTATCCATAATAATGGAACAAACAACATACACCTATTGTGAAAAGTTATTCTACATAATTGAAGTTTCAGAAATTACAGGAGAGCCGGCAATTATTCACATAAGAGACGAAACAGGCAAAGGAAGTAGCGCAGTACCAATACAGATAACATCATTACAAAATCCAATTCCATCACTAATTGCATTTCAAGCAGAAACATTTCCACTAGGAAAATATTTCATAGATGTTGAATATTCCGGAGTAAGTGATACTGCAGAATTTGAATTAATTGAATCTGATTCAATTTGCATACCGGAATTAATCAAACCGGTAATGGTAAATTGGATTACAGGAAAAATTTCTGATGGATTTCTAATTGATGCATTTCAGAGATATGTTGATAGTCAATTAATTTATGTGCCATTTGAAATTGATGAAGGTAATGTGTATGATATAGACATACCAGAATGGATAAAGAATATAGGATATTGGTGGATAGAAGGAGTCATATCAGATGATGATTTTTCTAAAGCAATGAATTATCTATTAGCTGAAAATATCATAGGATTTCCAACATCATTGGAAAATGAAATATGAATAAACATTCAGTCATTACAATTATTGCAATAATAGTGATTGTCATTCCATTTGCATATTCTGGATTGAATATTTTAGGAATACAGCAATTAGAGTACAGATGGAACAATCCAGGAGATTTTTCTTTTTTTACAATGTCTAATCACGGTGAAATAGAATTTTGTAATACAATTCCATTTTGGACAAGTTTTCAGAAATTAGATATCACTGTATTTTATAATGAAGAGAATCTTGGCTCATTCGTAGTAAATCCAGTTACAATAAATCCACTTTCTTCAACAGTTCAGAAAGGTATATTTTCATCAGAAGAAATTTTGACTGCACAACATATTTTCATGACGCTGGATTTTGAGTTTGATGGGGGAGATATCAGATTAGATCCTAACAAACTCATAACAGTCATACGAATAGACACACCAATTATAGGAATAATTCCATATTCGTCTACAACTCAGATATCAGGATTTGATTTAGATAGAATAATGAATTCTGAAGATTTGACTTGTGATTAGCTACTCTTGCTTGCTTTAGACATTATTCCCAAAATTAATCCAACAGTTCCAGCAATGATAAAAGCTGCAACAAATCCAAAAATCATTTCTTTGCCCATTCCTTTGACAGAAGAATCAGATTTTGGTATTGGTATTGATTCAACAATACATTCTCCATCCTGAAGAATAGTTCCAGGACCACATCGCTCATCTAACACACATTCTCCATCCTGAAGAATAGTTCCAGGACCACATTGAGTTAGTACTTTTTGATCAGTATCTGTTATGTCAGATTCACTAGTGTCTACTACAACATCATCTTCAATACCAGTTGTTGTGTCATCTTCAGTACCGGTTGTGTCATCTTCAGTACCAGTTGTGTCATCTTCAGTACCAGTTGTGTCATCTTCAGTACCAGTTGTGTCATCTTCAGTGTCAGAAACTACAGATGCACCAAATACAGAACCAATAATTTCTAATTCTTCAGTACCAGCAGGTAATTCAATACTTAGAGTTCTACTTTGAGCAGAGGTGTTAGTTTCTGAAAAAGGTGGTTCTTCAAAATCAGCAAAAATAAAAAAAGGGTCATCTAACCCATCAAATGTGGAATCAAAGAAAGAACGATCAAAAGTAATATCCAAAACACCAGGAGAAGCAATCACATCAACTGTCAAAAACAAGGTAGCAGATTCAATATCAGCTTGAATACTAGATACAGTCATTCCAGTAGCAGTATAATCAACATCAAATGAAGTTCCTGCAACATCTACAGGAATTGTTTCAGCATAAACTAGAGCAAATGAGATCATAGTAAACAAGATCAATCCAATTGAAATTTTCAGCATGGAATTTACACTAGGTAATTTAGTAAGTTTTTCAGAGTACAATTCCTTTACAGATAAGTTATTCATTACGATATGATAACCTCAGAATGGACGTTAAAAATGAAGAGATGATAATAAATCACGTAAAAGTCAAGCTTTTTTACTTATTTTAAAGTTGATGTGTAATTAGTACTAGATAACGCCACGTAGAATCTGAATAATCTTCTCAGCAATCACATTTGCAGCTAATGATTGAGCCTCTTTTGTTTGGGCACCAATGTGAGGTGTAAGAATGACATTGTCTAGTTTTGCTAGATTGTGCCCGATAGCAGGTTCTTTTTCAAACACGTCCAAAGCAGCGCCACCCAAAGTACCATTCTTTAGTGCATTGTAAAGAGCATCTTCATCAATAACTCCACCTCTAGAAGTGTTGATAATTTTTGCAGTTTTTTTCATGGTAGACATTTTTTCAGCATCCAAAAGATGATAGGTAGAATCTAAAAGTGGAACGTGAATTGAAACATAATCAGAGCTTTGTAAAAGAGTATTTAGATCAGCTTTCATCAAACCAACCTCTTTTGCAAATTCCTCATCGATTGGAATCACATCATAACCAATAATATTCATGTTAAGTGCACGAGCAAGTCGGCCTAATCTTTTTCCAATATTTCCTAAACCAACAATTCCCAGATATTTGCCACGAAGTTCTGTACCCATTAGTTCTTTTTTGAGCCACTGTTCATTTCTTATTGCTCTATCAGCTCTTGCAGTTTGTCTTGCAAGAGACAACATTAAACCTAAAACTAATTCTGCAACAGCATTCATTGCTCCTTCAACAGCATTAATTACACGAATATTTTTTATCTTGGCTGCTTCTTGATCTACATTATCTAATCCAACTCCAACACGAGCAATTATTTTGCAGTTGGTAGCTTTGTCGATCATTTCTTTTGTGATTGTAGTTCTACTTCTAACAATAATGATATTGAATGTGGAAATTTTCTCTAGGATTTGTTCTGGAGTAATTTCAGGTTCATATGAAACCTTGAGACCGTTATCTATCAAAATTTTATTCAGTATTGGATCAACGGCATCACAAATTAGTACAGAATCATCAAAACCCATAGCAAAAGAAAGCGAACAACTGAATATAATTCATTAAGAAAATAAAAAGAAAAAAAGATGTTAAAAGATCAAGAAGTAAGGATTTCTGCAACTACAGGAATTACTTCCCATAATGCGACATAATCGCCACTTGCTTGCATTTCAGAAGCTACTTCATCAGTGTACAAACCGTGAATGTTTAGTGCAGGATGAGCAATACTGTTTGCTCCCATTGGTGGAACAGCATCACTTGGATTGCCTAAAGCATATGCATAAGATGCTACTGGTGCTGGGATAACTCCTTTCTCAACTAGAACTGGGTTCAAGCCGAATGGGTCACCTGCTACAAAGACTGTAGCTGCGCCAGTGTAAATTGCTGCATAATCATGGTTTACTGCTGCGTATGCACCTGGTTCATCAAATACCAAGTCAACAATCATTCCTTGTGAGCCACCGACTAACCATGTTTCAGTTGCTGCGGATTGTACTCTGTTACCTTGTGTAACTCTATCCAAGATTTCTCCTACAATGTGGAAGAAGACTGGTTCGTTACCGTGGTTTTCAACAAAGAGTCTCACATGTTGATCATTTTCAACAAACAAGAGTTGTGATTGGTATTGCTTGTGTTCAATTCCATTCCATGGTTGTGCAACAAAGATGTTCTTCTTTACATCGCCATTGACGAGTAAGTTGTGAGCCATGTTTGGTACATAACCAAATTGCATTCCATTGACAACTGTTGCAGTGTTGTGATGCATGAACATTGCTCCTGCATCATAATTGCCTTCAGGTGTAAGGTACAATTGGTTGTATTGGAGTTGGAACTCTAATGCATCTGCATCATAGAACTTTCTGTCTAATTCACCGCTACCGCTGGTTTTCTCTACCATTAGTTTCTTGTATCCATTAGCTGGATCAACGATTGCAATTCCGTACATGCCGGAAAGAACGTGTTGGTCCATGCCAATTAGTTTGACACCAGAACAATGGTATTTGAAAATACCAGCTGCTTCTGCGATGTAACAATACTGACTTGTTTCGCCAGGATTGACAGACTCAAAAGCGCTTGCAGAGATTTGAGATGCGTGCATGTCGTTACCGTGTCCAGTAACTTCATCGTCTGGAATTGTAAGTGTCATTTTTACAACATCACCTTGTGTAACTCTTAGTGTTGGTCCTGGGACTTGTCCACTAAAGGTCATGGCGTTGTAAGTTTTTCCTCCCATGATTGGAAGTTCAACACTCTCACCAGTCAAGTTAAACTCAACTACTGTACGTCCAGAGCTTTCTAATGCACCACAATCAGTTTCTGCGAATGCTTGAGGCATTACAAGTTGTAAACCGCCCATTTGATGGATTTGTTCCATGACATCGATATCCATTTTGGAGATGTCAAGTGATTGTCCACCGATTTGGGTTTGTGTGTATGTGCTTCCGAATAAGGTTGCCCCCATTACAGCTACTGCTGCAATTGTAAAGAGCATGCTAATACGCTTATTCATAATGCACGGTGACCTATGAATCCTATATAATAATTGTCATTAACCCAAGTTGTGACAGTATGAAAATATCTGAAAAAGAATGAATAATGGGTAGTAATCGATAAAATCAGTATGAAATTTAGACTTGATCAAGATTCACTGGGGCAAGTCAAGATCCCATATGACGCATATTATGGAGCATTCACAGGTAGAGCAATCAAACAATATCACGTCACAGGTAACAAAAGCCATGAAAATTTGATCAAGGCATTTGTAATGATAAAACGATCTGCAGCAGTTGCAAATGTAAAGACAAAAGCAATTGATGCAAAACTGGGAAATGCAATTATTTCAGCATGTGATAAAATACTAGCTGGGAAATACGTAGATCAGTTTGTAGTAGACATGATAAATTCTGGAGCAGGTACTGCGTTTAATATGAATTCTAATGAAGTCATTGCAAATGTTGCATTAGAGATTTTACATAAAAAGAAAGGACAGCATGAATTCTTACATCCAAATGATCATGTAAACATGTCACAGTCAAGTAACGATACTTATCCAACTGCAATGCATGTTGCAATTTTGATGAACCTAAAAGAAACAATTCCTGCAATCGATATTTTAATAAAATCACTGTCAAAAAAAGCAAAACAATTTTCAGCATTTAAAAAAATTGGTAGAACGCATCTAATGGATGCATTACCAGTTACATTAGGTAGTGAATTTGCAGCATATGCAACATCAATAACTAAAGCAAGGAATGAAATTGTCGCATCACAAAAAGAGTTACAAAATGTAGCACTTGGTGGAACTGCAGTAGGTTCCGGTGCAAACACACCAAAAGGTTATAGGAAAATTGCAATATCAGAACTTTCAAGAATTTCAAAACTTGCATTAAGACCGGAGAAAGATATGCAGCACGGTTTGCAGAGTAAATTTGCAGTTGCAAATGCATCAAGTGCGTTACGAAATTTAGCGTTAGAGATTGGAAAACTTGCCAATGACATCAGATTAATGGCATCAGGTCCAATTGCAGGATTAGCTGAGCTTGGAATTCCTGCAGTGCATGCAGGTTCATCAATTATGCCAGGAAAAGTAAATCCGTCTTTGGCTGAATGCATGAATATGATCTGCTTTAACGTAATAGGAAATGATACTTCTGTATCATATGCAGTACAAAGCGGACAGTTTGAGCTAAACGTAATGTTGCCTGGAATGCTAAAGTGTATGCTAGAATCTACGGATATGTTTAAAAATTTCTTGCCAATATTTTCTGCAAATCTAATTGATGGACTCACTGCAAACAAAGAAAAATTACGTGCAAATATTGAGAACAGTCCTGTTATTGTGACATTACTCACACCAAAAATTGGATATCTAAAATCTGCAGAACTTTTCAAAGAATCCTTGAAAACAGGGAAAACCATCAGAGAACTTGTTGTTTCAAAGAAGCTGATGAGCAACAAAGAGATCGATTCTCTATTCGGATAGACATGGCAAAGATTTTCGTAGAGGCGTACGGATGTTCTGCAAGTTTTGCAGATTCAGAAATGATTTCAGGTTTGATTCTAAATGGAGGACATTCATTAACAGATAATTCTGCGGAATCTGATCTAAATATCATAGTTACTTGTTCAGTCAAAGATTCAACTGCAAACAAGATGATGTATCGAATTAATTCATTAAAATCAAAACCACTCATTGTAGCAGGATGTCTCCCAAAAGCAGAAAAAGAAACAGTTGAAAAAATCTCAGAAAATGCCAGTTTGTTAGGACCTAACTCACTAGGTAAAACACTTCAAGTAATTAATTCAACTCTAGGAGGAAGAAAGCAAATTGCATTAGAAGATACAGATTTATCAAAAGTTGGACTTCCAAAGGTCAGACTAAATCCGGCAGTAGGAATTGTAGAAATTGCAAGTGGATGTATGAGTGAATGTACATTTTGTCAAACGAAACTATCCAAAGGAGATCTTTCAAGTTATAGATTAGGAGACATTGTAAGACAAGTTAAAACCGAGATTAACGAAGGTTGTAAGGAAGTATGGTTAACATCTACAGATAATGGGTGTTATGGATTAGATATTGGTACCGATTTACCATCACTAGTAAATGCAGTTACAGAAATTCCAGATGAGTTTATGGTTAGAATAGGCATGATGAATCCAATGTACATGCCAAGAATCAAAGAAGATTTGATTGAATCTTTTGACAATGATAAAGTTTTCAAATTTCTACATATTCCAGTACAAAGTGGAAGTGATAAAGTACTACACGATATGAAAAGAGGCCATACATCGGCTACTTTTAGAGAAATAGTAAAGAAAGTAAAAGAAAGGTTTGTAGACTTTACAGTTTCAACTGACATAATTGTTGGTTTTCCTTCAGAAACCGAAGAAGAATTCCAAAAAACAATATCATTGCTAGAGGAAACAAAACCAGATGTTGTTAATCTGTCAAAGTTTAGTGCAAGACCAGGAACAGATGCGGCGGAGATGGAACAAATTGATGCTGCAGAAGTTAAACGAAGAAGTAAGATAATTTTTGAACAGATCAGTAAACTATCCATGGAAAGCAACCAAAAATGGATCGGCTGGAAAGGCAAAGTATTGTTTGATGAAAACACAGATGAAGGCATCAAGGGTAGAAACTTTGCCTACAAGCCCATAGCAGTTCATGACAAAGTGGAATTAGGTCAATCATACATAGTTGAAATTATCGATGCGACAGTAAAGAGACTAATTGGTAAGATCGCAAGCTAATTTTTTTCGATCTAAAATTTGATTAAAAAAACGTAAGAAGGTTTTTTATCTAAATCAGAAAATAAGATCAGAAATGAGTTTTCAAGTTAAAGAACCAGTACTAGTAATAGGTTTGGGCGGTGTAGGCTCAAAACTAGCAATAAATGCAAAGGAGTCTCTTAATTCAGATTGTCTATTAATTAGCAATAATACAAAAGACTTTTCATCAGAGAACCCATCTGTTCATGTATCAACAGATTCAGTAATCAATCCATCTGTTCAATTAATCAGAGGTTCAACTTACAATGTGGCCGATGAAATAAAATCAAAGATTTCAGGCTATTCTACAGTTATCTTAATGAGTAATTTGGCTGGCAAAGCAGGCTCAGCAATAGGCCCAGTAGTATCAAAAATGTGTAAAGATGAAGGCATTGGTGTAGTTTCCTTTGCAATTATGCCATTCAAATACGAAAAAGACAGAATTTTCAATTCAGGTATTTCATTAAAAAGAATAAGAGAAAACTCTGCATGCACCATAGTATTAGATAATGATTCACTACTTGAAAGCAATCCAGAACTTAGTCCTAAAACATGTTATGACATTGCAAATGCTGCCATAATGCATGTTGTAGAATCACTTGGAACATCAGAAATATCAAATGAAACAAACATTCTCACAACTAGTAAAAATGGACAAAATATCGAAGAGTCACTTAGAGATTCACTAAAAATGCTATATGGCAATGCCCCACCAAATTCAGTCAAGCGTTCAATGTTGTACGTTGTAGGGGGCAATAATATTCCAGTAGGAGTATTAAACTCAATCACAAATCTAACTAGTGGAATTCTAAACGAAAGTAATTCACAAATTGACATGACATCAAATGCAGACGAATCCAAAGTTGTGATGTTATCATCAATTCAAGGAATGACAAAATTCGATAGTTATGATCCATTGGGAGTAATTCCACAAGAGAATACTTTTGATTGGTCTACACCAGAATGTAGCATCGATTGTAAATTAGATCTATATCAACTGGAATAGACAAAAATTAAAATTTAATATTTTAAAAAACTATTATTTTTTCTTTGGTGCTTTTTTAGCAGACGTTTCTTTTTTAACCGGTTTTTCTTTAGTTGGCGCTACTTTAGCTGGGGTTTCTTTTTTAACCGGTTTTTCTTTAGTTGGCGCTACTTTAGCTGGGGTTTCTTTAGATGGTGCTTCTTCTTTAGCTGGGGTTTCTTCTTTAGCTGGGGTTTCTTTAGATGGTGCTTCTTCTTTAGCTGGGGTTTCTTCTTTAGCTGGGGTTTTTACTTTGTCAGTAATTTTTTTAGTTTCTTTTTCAGGAATTACTTTAGATTCTGCATCTGCATCATATCTAGAAACAAGAACATAACCATCATCAGTTTTAGTCATTCTAACTCTAACTTTTCTTGGAGGACTTCTAACACCTCTTGACCAAATTTCATGAGCTAGTTCTTCTTCAATTTTAATAGTCTCAATTTTCATGTGATGACGAGCAAATTCTTTAACCATATTGATGGCTCTGACTGCTCTGTGTTGTGATTGAGAAATCAAAGCTTTACCTAGATTAATTGTATAAACACGTTCTAATTCTTGAGACATCTATCCTACCTCCACATCAGTTGATCTCCAAGCTCTACGCTTTGGATTGGTTCTGACATTTCTTTTTGTCCTTAGAATTATCCATGCAGGTACTGCTGAAGTCTGTCTAGTTTTTTTTAACAGACGGATTTTCCTTGGAGAGGACTTACGTGCAGCCATAGATTTTCAGGCACGAAGAGCTCTTTTTAAATGAATCTCAGGATTTTAGGTAATTTTGAATCTGTTTTAGTATCCTAGCAGATGCTCCCCACACAACTTGATTTTGATATTCAAACGTATACATTTCTTGAATAATGTTATGAGTTGGATCTGGATCTTTTTTTTCAGTTTTTAAAAATGATTTCAAAGGAATATGAAAAATTTTTTCAACTTCAGCATTAGCTGAAAGTTTTGGGATTTTATCAATTACTGAGACGAAAGGTAAAATCAAAAAACCAGAATTCAGCGTTATTACAGGTTCTAGTTGACCAATCACTTGTGATTTAGAAATTGACAGTCCTATCTCTTCACTAGTTTCACGTAATGCAGTTTCCAAAAGATCTGAATCATTTGAATCCAATTTTCCACCGGGAAATGAAATTTCTCCTGCATGAAATTTCATGTGTTTGGGCTTTTCAGTCATTATAACAATTGGTTCATTTCCATAAATCACAACAAGTACTGATGCAAAACTGTACTGATTCTTAGTTTCAATTACAGGATTAATCGGAGTAGAAAGGCGAGATTTTAAATCATCTAATATCATTGTGGTTCTTTCCTACTATTCCATATGGGTTTTAGTATTCAAAGGTTTTAACCGAGGAGAAAAGAAATGGAAATATGACAATTAGATACGAAGCTAATCCTCCTAAAGTTTTACCCGATATAGATACAAATGAGTCAATCAGAAAATTTGTAGAAAAGATAAAGATCATCTCAAAAAGATGTGATGCGATTCATCTAACTGAAAACGTATTAGGATATCAGAGAGTTTCACCTATCAAAGTAGGAGAAATCATCAGAAAAGATATTCCTGACTTACCAATAACTGTAAGTCTTAGAGTCAGAGACAAAAGTGAGAGTGAGATTTCAGATTTTGTTGACAGATGTATTTCAGTTGGTTTTTCAGGGATTTTGATTTTGATGGGAGATCCATCTCAAACAGGTGGAAAAGAT
Organism: Candidatus Nitrosopumilus sp.; assembly: GCF_040878665.1. GTDB lineage: Archaea > Thermoproteota > Nitrososphaeria > Nitrososphaerales > Nitrosopumilaceae > Nitrosopumilus. Next base: position 187,177 of record NZ_JBBDLU010000007.1, read on the forward strand.
TCTGGTCAGATTCCCAGTTTGACAGTAAAAAAACTAAGAGAGCAAGGAATAGATACAAAAATTGATTTGTATTTGTCCATTTCAAACAAACCTGATTTCTCTAAGATTGGGGGGAAAATAGATGCCAAGCCCAAAGGATTCATGACACAGGTAATTCAAAACATAGAACAAGTTCAAAATTTACATAACAACCTCAAAGAATTTTCAATAATTCCAATTCTTTTGTATCCATCACCTAAAAATGAAAAATCTGCAAAATTTTTGAATTTAGATTTAGATTCATACAGTCAAAAATTTGAAGAGTTGGTAAACAAAACACATGAAATAACAGGAGACGTGTTAATTACATCTCCTAGTGATTTTAATGGATTAAACGAGTTTTTAGGAAAAACGTATTCTAAAGTTTAGATGAACTAGTTTAGATAAAATCATAACACGAAATATTTTGCATCTGGATGATGTACTACTATAGCTGCAGTTGATTGTTCAGGAATAATTTGACCTGATTCAGTCAATGTCATTCCAGATTTTTCAGGCTGTAATAATTTCCAAACGAGATGATGTTGAGAAACATCAGGACAGCTAGGAAAGCCCCAACTGTATCTTAATCCGCCTTTTTGCAAAGTTAGTTCAGATTTTATTTTTCGGTTTATCCATTCTGCCAATGCTTCAGCTACTTCTACGGCCAACCCATGAAGATAGTAGGCATCAGTATACTTGTCTTCTTTGTTCCACTGTTCAATAATATCAGATACCTTATTGCCAACAGTTACTGATTGGAATGCCACGATATCATCTTGGCCAAAATAATCAGTAAGGCAAAGATGATCAGGTTTTGTAGAACGTGGAAATTCTAGTTCTACATCATCTCCATCAGGATTTTCTACAAGCAATTTCCGACCATTATTATGACATTTGAAATATCCATACACGATTTCAGGTTCAAAGAGTTTATCTCTAATGATTCTAATTTTCCATTCAGTTAATAATTGCTCATGTTCATCTTCAGATTCAGCACCAGATTTTCCCCGTAATCCCCAAGATAATTTGAATAAAGATTTTTTATCAATCATGGTCCAAACTTCAGCCATGTTAATTTGATCTAATTTTAATCGAATCGGTTCACCAACAATTTTAGGAGTTGGAGGTGAAACAGGTTTTATCTCACTTTTTGGAAGAGAGTCTTGATCTACTATCGCAGTAGATCTTTCTTTCCAGTTTTCTAACTTTTCTTTCCAATCAGCTAAGAGTTTTGGTTTTCCGTCTGAAATCAAAACATCCATAGTTTTTAGACCTTCAAACATAGTATTACAATAAAATACCCCAGATTCGTAAATTCCATCTTCCTTGGCTATTCTGTTGATGTAATTACTGTTAATTGCAGCGCCGCCACAAAGAATTGGAATAGTCATGTTATTTTTTCTTGCATGTTCTACAAAGAATTTCATTTGTTTTGAGGTGGATACTAGTAATGCAGACAATCCTATTGCATCAGGTTTGGTTTCATTAATTTTTTCAAGGAATTTTTGTAATGGAACTTGTTTTCCTAAATCATGAACCGTATATCCGTTATTTTGAAAAATTGTCTTTACAAGATTCTTGCCAATGTCATGTACATCACCGTAAACTGTACCTAAAACAAGTACTCCTTTGCTTGTACCTTCTTCTTTGACTAAATATTTCTCCAACTCTCCAACGGCAGCCTTCATACATTCAGCAGATTTTAAAACAAATGGAAGAATTAGTTCGCCTGCACCAAATTTGTCACCAACTTCTTTCATGGCAGGTAGTAAATCTTCATTAAGAGTTTTAATGGCACCATCATGTGTGGTTTCTTTTGGCAAATCAAGAGATAAAATGCCTTCAGAATTTTTGATGTTGCCACTATTACCAAGTTTCTCTGCTATTGCAGATACAACATCATTTTGAATTCCATCTTTGAGCCGATTTACAATTCTAAAGTTTGCACGTTTTCCTGCAGGCCATGAAGGATCTACATCGACTTGCTTTGATGTAGCACTGTTTTGAGGTCCTGTATTCTCAAAATAAGTAATCAAGTCAGACAAAGCATTCGGATGAGTGTTAAAGATCAGATCTTCTGCAAGTTTTTTCTCTTTCTTATCAATTTCACCGTAAGGAATAATCTCTTTTGCGTTAACTATTGCAGTGTCAAGTCCTATCTTGACAGCATGATACAAAAATACAGAATTTAGAATTTTTCTAGCATAGGGTGCAAGACCAAAGCTGATGTTACTAAGACCCAAAGTTGTAAAACAGTTTGGAAATTTTTCTTTAACTAGTTTAATTCCTTCAAGAGTATTTTTTCCAGCATCAAGAAATTCATCTTCACCTGTTGCCAAAGTAAATGTAAGAACATCAAAAATGAATTGCTCAATTTTTATGCCATATTTTTTTCCTGTTTCATAAAGTAATGTAGCAGTATCAACTTTTTGCTTGGGTGTTTTGGCCATTCCTTCTGGCCCAATACACAAAGCAATTGCAGGCAAACCATACTTTGCCATTATAGGAGCTAATTTTTCAAATCTACTTCCATCTCCTTCAAGATTAATGGAATTAATTATTGGTCTACCAGGTATCTGTATAACTGATGCTTCAATAACTTCAGGATCTGTAGAGTCAATTACTAGAGGAGCATCAATTTCTAAGCTTAATCGTTTAACTAAATTTAACATAAACTCACGTTCATCTGCTCGTTCAGTAGTCGCAACACAAACATCAAGACAGTGTGCTCCATCTTCAACTTGTATTCTACCTAAATCTACTAAACCATCGTAATCATCTTCAAGAACTAACTTCTTTGCTTTACGAGAACCTTGAGTGTTGATTCTCTCTCCAATTATTAGGGGCGGTGGAATTTGTTTTAGATCAACTGCTTTGAGTGCTGAACTTACTCTTGGAACTGTCAATGTTGTAAAATCACATCTGTTTTTGTAAATACTTAACCCTCGACAGAGTTGGCTCTTTCGTCAATTACTTTTCTTAAAACCTTAATGTGTTCAGGATTTGTTCCACAGCAACCACCAATAATTCTAACTTTTTTGTATTCATGAAGAAAATCGCCTAATGCCTGCCCCATTTTTTCAGGAGTCATTTTGTAAACTGCTTTACCTCCATCATTTTCAGGCATGCCTGCATTTGGGACCACTAGTAAATTGTGTTCATTTTGCTCATCTAACCATTGAACACTTGGTGTCATCTCAATAGGGCCAGTAGAACAATTTAATCCAAAAACATCAATTCCCATATCAGAAACAGTTGTGTATGCAGCTTGGATGTTTGTACCAAGTAACATTTTTCCATATTGATCCAATGTAGTATTTGCAATGATTGGAACTTTTTTGCCAGTCTTTTTGATTGCATTATGACATGCTTCGATGACAAGTTTAACTTCTAGAATATCTTGGCTTGTTTCAATAAGTAATGCATCAACACCTCCAAGAATTAATCCTTCAGCTTGCAACTCAAATGCTTTACGTATCTCATCAAGTGGTTTTTGACCAAGATCAGGATCATTAGAACTTGGAAGATAACCAGTAGGACCCATGGACCCAATTACATATCGTGGCTTGTCAGAATATTCTTTACAAACTTCTAATGCAAGCATGGCAATTTTTTTATTAAATTCAATTGTTTTATCGCCAAAACCATATTCGTCAAGTTTAATTTTATTAGAACCAAAAGAGTTTGTTTCAATACAATCAGAACCTGCATCCAAGTAACTTTTGTGAATTTGTTTAATCCATTCAGGATGTGTTATAACTAAACCATCATTAAAGCCATCTTGGTTATTTGGAAAGTCTTCAGGCTTTGGATCATATCTTTGAATTTCAGTTCCCATTGCACCATCAAATAACAATATTCTATTTTTTAACGCATCAAGAAATGGTTCTTTTTCTGTCAACTTGATTTCAAAACATTCTAGCAGAGTTTAACTCTTTTCAGAAAAAACAACGAAGCGATGTAGGATTCATACGTATGTTGAAATTAGGTGAAAAAGAATTCGTTATACATTTATGCTAAATCTTCAAGTCAACAATCTAGTTCGTAGTGCAACATTTTTTCAGCATGCGGGAATCTCGATTATCTTTGTGTTCATGCCTATTATTGCCAAAGGGGTCACAGAATCAGTCTTTGAGATCGGGCTTTTGGTAGCATCATTTAGTTTTGCCCAGATTTTATCTGAAATTTATTTTGGTAGGCATTCAGACAAGAAAGGAACCAGGCTCAAATTCATCAGAATTGGATTTATTGGTTGTGCTATAACATTTGGATTACATTATTTTGCAGATGATCTTACAATGTTTTTTCTGGTAAGAATTGCAGCTGGGATTGCAAGTGGAATAATGATTCCTGCAATGATTGCATATTCCTACGAAGCAAACATTGATAAAAAAAGAGCAGCTACGGTCATCTCATTTCATGCATTAGGATGGCTTGCAGGAATTGCAGCGGCCGGATTTGCAAATGATCTTAAATTAATTTTCTTGATTAGTTCAGCATCATTTGTTATTGGATTACTCTTTACAATCAAACTGCCAAATCCAGAGCAAGTAAAAGAATTGGCACCAGGAACTATGAGCAAAGTCATTTTGAAAAACAAATTTCTATTTACATCATTATTACTAAGACATATTGGTGCAACGGCAGTATGGACAATTTTTCCAATCATATTAATGGAGAAATGGGGAGCTGAACTTTATCAAATTTCAATTGTGTATGTTGCAAATACACTGACTGCATTTATTTTGATGAATGTGATGGCAAGCAAAATAAATCTCTCAAATATAACTAAATTCAAAATAGGTATTGGATGTACGACATTTGTATTTGTGGGATTGTTGTTTGTAACAGAGTGGTGGATGGCAATGCCATTTATGGCACTTGTTGGTGGAACATGGGCATTTTTGTTTATAGGAGGAAATTTTCACTTGATGGAAAATAATCCGCATTCCACATCAACTGGAATATTTAGTTCCACTATATCCATTGCAACAGTAGTAGGTCCCATAATTGCAGGAGGAATAGCATATTTGTTTGATTATAACTCGGTGATGTATTTTGCAATTATTGTAATTATTTGTGCATTTGTAGTATCATTAAAGATTAGAAAATAAAAAAAATCAAAATTATCTTAATCCCCATCTGGACATTACTTTGTCTTCTAATTTTTTAAAAACAAGTCCATCTATAACCAATCCAATTGCCATAATCACAATCATGATGGCAATTACCTGAGACACATCAGTTAGAGAACGTCCTGCATTAAGTAAAAAACCCAATCCCAGGTATGAAAATAACAATTCTGCTCCAATTACACCCCTCCATGCAAACGCCCACCCTTGTTTAAAGCCAGAAATCATGTAAGGAAATGCAGCTGGAATCAATACTGCAGTGATCAATTGGGTATTCTTTGCGCCCATATTCCTTGCAGCTTCAATAAAGTGAGGATCGATGTTTTTGACACCAGAGTAAGTATTGATGGTAACTGCAAAGATTGCACCAGCTACAGTTACAAAAATGATTCCTCCATCAGTCAATCCAAACCAAAGTATTGCAAGAGGTACCCAAGCAACTGAAGGAATTGATTGCAATCCCAAAACAAGTGAGCCGACAGTTTGATTTACAACTTCTACTCGTGCCATGAAAATTCCAAGTACAATGCCGCCAGCTATTGCAATTGCCAAACCAATCAACAATCTCCACATACTAGTTGCTATACCATAAAATAAGCTACCATCAGTTGCACCATATGCCAAGTCTTCAGCTACTTCGTATGGGGATGGGAAAATATTATCAGGCCAAATTCCGGCTATAGATATAATCTGCCAAACTGCAACTATTCCAATGTAAAATACAATTTTGTAAGGAGCGTAATTTTTTGCCACATTCATCACTGTTTAGTCTTCTTTATCTCAGGTCGAAGTTCTCTCAAAATATCTTGTTGAAATTTCAATAATGATTCATCTTCAGTTACTCTAGGTCTTGGAAAATTATTTTCAACTTCTTTTTTGATTACAGATGGACGATTACTAAATATTGCAACTTTAGTTCCAAGTACTGCAGCCTCTGAAACACTGTGAGTTACAAACAAAATTGTCTTCTTTGTCTTCTCCCAAATCAATTGCATCTCAACTAATAACAAATCACGAGTCTGTGCATCAAGTGCTGCAAATGGTTCATCCATCAATAACACATCCGGATCCATTACAAGTGCTCTGGCAATTGCTACTCTCTGTTTCATTCCAGTTGAGAGTTGAAAAATATATGAATCGGCAAATTTAGTCAGTTGCATCATATCCAAATATCTGTGAGATATCTTTGCCCTCTCTTCTTTTGGAATACCTGACATTTTCAATCCAAATTCTACATTGTCTTGCACCTTAAGCCATGGAAATAACGCACCTTCCTGAAATACCATAATTCTTTCAGGTCCGGTCTCATTTACAGGATGACCATCAAATAGAATCTGCCCCTCGTCTGGCTTTTCCAAGCCTGCAACTATGCGTAAAAATGTTGATTTACCACAACCCGAAGGACCCACTAGACATACAAAATCACCTGCCTCAACTTTGAGATTAATTCCACCAAGAGCTTTGAGTTTATGAGAATCATGGCTGAAATATTTTACAATATTTTTTGCCTCAAGTTTAGTCATCTAGTCATCTACCTCCAAACTAGGATTTGAATCAAAAGAGTAAAAAATTTCAGTCAAATCATATCCATTTCTTCCAAGATAGCCTAACGCATCGGCTTTTTTTGCAAAAGAGTGGATAGAATCACTTTTAGGATCATCAGTAATAACAATGTTAGATAATGCAACATCTATAACATTATCAGACAGAGATTTGCCCAAATGAGATTTTAGAAAATCGTTAAAGATCACTCTTGTCTCAATAGGATTTTGATTAATCCATATTGCTGTTTCATGATTGGACGTTAAGAAATTAGAAATTATTTGAGGGTGTTTCTCAACATAATTAACATTCCCAATTAAAAGAACAGATGCAAATTCTTTGTTGGGCCATAAATCTTCCTCATAGAATAATCTTTTTCCATCAAGTTCAGTTTCAAAAATAGTTGCCCATGGTTCTGGAACCCATGCACCATCAATATCTCCTTTAACAAATAATGTATAGATATCAGGATTTGGAATATTGTAAATAATTACAGAACCTCCTTTATCAGCTGATTTTAATCCATTTTCAGACAGATAACTTCTAAGTGAAACATCTTGAGTATTTCCAATTTGAGGAGCTGCAATTTTTTTTCCTGCAAAGTCAGATGCAGAAAGTATATCAGAATTTGGATGTACGATAAAACTAGCACCACCACTTGCAGCACCGGCCAGAATTTTTACATTATGACTCTCAGAATTTAGAAATCCCGTTATTGCAGGACCAGGGCCCACATATGCCAAATCAACAGAATTTGCAAATAGAGACTCTATTGCTTGAGGTCCACTATCAAAAATTCTAGTTTCAATTTGAACATCATTACCAAGACTTTTTTCAAAAAAACCTTGTTCAATCCCTACTACTGGAATTGCATGACCTATGTTAGGAAAGTAAGCAATACGAATCTTATTTTCATTGATTTTATCATCAGAACTAAGAACAACTCCTAAGGAAGATAGTAAAAAGACCCCTACAACTCCAATAATGAGTATAGATCTAGTTTTCATAAAACAGCGTTATATTTGACGGTTAAATAATCATCGAATTTTAGCTCAAGCTAGTCAAAGATTTTTCAAAATAATTAGATTATTTACCCATCACAAAAGATAAATTCGAAATTACGACGTAAAAAATGTTTTATGACTCAAAAAGGAATTCTGGCTTTTTCTGGTGGATTAGATACTTCAGTTGTTGTAAAATATCTGCAAGAAGAACATGACATGGATGTCATCACGGTAACAGTAGATGTAGGACAAGGTGACGATAGTAAAAAAATTGCAACCAAAGCAAAAAAACTAGGAGTAAAAAAACATTACAACATAGATGCACGAAAAGAATTTGTAAAAGATTACATTTTTCCATCAATTAAAGCAAATGCTCTTTATCAGAAAAAATATTGTCTTGCTACAGCGCTTGCAAGACCACTAATTGCAGAAAAAGTTTTGGAGATTGCTAAAAAAGAAAAAGTCACAGCACTTGCACATGGTTGCTCAGGTAAAGGAAATGATCAAGTGCGTTTTGACATTACATTACGTTCTGGTTCTGATCTTCCAATCATAGCTCCAATTCGAGATAAAAATTTAGACAGAGAAACTGAATTAAAATTTGCAAATAAACATGGAATCGAAATAGATGCAGTTGCAAAAAGATTTAGTATTGATCAAAATTTGTGGGGACGTGCAATAGAAGGTGGAGTGTTAGAAGATCCATTTGTTGAACCACCAGAGGATGCATTCATTTGGGTTAAAACAAAAAACTTACCAGACAAACCAACATACTTGGATATAGAATTTCAACAAGGAATTCCAGTTGGAGTTAATGGAAAAATTATGGAGGGACAAAAATTAATTGAATATATCAACAAAAAGGCAGGGGATGCAGGAGTTGGAATTGTAGATCATATTGAAGACAGAGTTGTAGGAATCAAATCAAGAGAAGTGTATGAAACCCCAGCAGCAACTTGTCTGATTGAAGCACATGCAGATTTAGAAAAAATGGTACATACCAAACATGAAAATAAATTCAAATCAATGATAGATGATGAATGGGCATATCTGGCATATTCAGGATTGTGGCAAGATCCGCTTAAAACAGATTTAGATGGATTCATTGAAGCATCACAAAAACCAGTCTCTGGAACTGTGAAACTAAAGTTATTCAAAGGAGGTCTCAGAGTGGTTGGAAGAAAATCTAAGAACTCATTGTATAGTCACAAGATTGCAACTTATGGTACAGAATCCACATTCGATCAGAGATTGGCCAATGGATTTGTCCAATTATGGGGAATGCAGTCAACAGAAGCTAATAAATTACAAAAGAAAAGGTCTACAAAAACATGAACTGCCCAGAATGTGATGCAACATTAAACATCCCAGACGATGCCTCAGTAGGAGAAATAGTCTCCTGTCCTGATTGTGGCGCTGACTTTGAAATCGCAAAAAAAGACGGAACAAATGTCGAGCTAAAGCAAGCAGAAAGTGTAGGCGAAGACTGGGGAGAGTAATGTCAAAAGTCTGTATCGTGTTTGACCGTCTAAGAGCGGAAGAAAAGATGTTGGAAAAAGCAGCATCTGATTTAGGACACGATGTAGTGATGCTAGATGCAAAAATTACTCAAGTTAACACAGATAGTAAAAAAGAAGACTATGATTTTGGAGAGGTGGTTTTAGAAAGATGTGTTAGTTATTTTAGAGGGCTTCATTTTACTGCAAGTTTAGAATTTTTTGAAGTTCCAGTACTTAACAAATTTGAAGTTGCAAGTGTTTGTGGAAATAAAATGTTCATGACATTGTTATTAAAAAAAAATAATGTGCCAACACCAAAAACATATTTCTCATTTTCAAGTGAAAGTGCAGCAGAGAATTTAGAAAAAGTTGGATTCCCACTAGTAATCAAACCAGTTATTGGTAGTTGGGGAAGAGGTGTAATGCCTCTAAAAGATAAAGATACGATGGAGGCGATTTTTGAAATTAGAGATATTACGGACAGCCCACATGATCGAATTTATTATTTACAAGAATTAATTGAAAGACCACCAAGAGATATCAGGGTAATCACAGTAGGAGATGAGCCTATTGCCGCCATGTATAGAAAGTCTTCAGGAGGATTCAAGACAAATATTGCACTTGGTGCAGATCCGGAGCTTTGTGAGATCACAAAAGAAATGGAAGACATGGCTGTAAAAGCTTCAAAAGCCATGGGAGGTGGAATTTTAGGAATTGACATGATGGAAGATGCCAAAAGGGGCCTGATCGTTCATGAAGTGAACAATACAGTAGAATTCAAAGGGCTATCAAGAGTTGCGCAACGAAATATACCAAAAGAAATGATAGAATATGCGCTAAACTACGTTAGGAAATAAATTATACTTCGTTACGAGTGGTTTTATGATGAAAGTCGGAGTTATTGGAGCATCAGGTTATGTAGGTGGAGAAACACTTCGTCTTCTGGTAAACCATCCAGATGTAGAGATCACTACAGTAACATCAAGACAACATGTTGGTGAATATCTGCACCGAATTCAACCAAGTTTGAAAGGATTTACCGATCTGACTTTTTCAGAATTAGATTATGACAAATTAACTGACAAATGTGATCTGGTTTTCACAGCAGTACCACATGGAACTGCAACAGAGATTGTAAAAGCACTATATGATAGAGGAATGAAAGTAATTGATTTGAGTGCTGACTATAGATTACATAATCAAGAAGCATACGATAAATGGTACGGATGGGAACACCCACATCCAGATTATTTAGCAAAATCTGTTTTCGGAGTTCCTGAGTTACATAGAGAGAAAATCAAGAATGCTCAACTTGTTTCATGTCCTGGATGTATGGCAGTAACTTCAATGTTAGCACTTGCACCATTAATTAGACATGACATTATTGACACAGAACACATCATTGTTGATTCAAAGATTGGTTCATCTGGCGCAGGCTCTGGTTCAGGAACTGCACATGCAATGAGAGCAGGTGTGATTAGACCATACAAACCAGCAAAGCACAGACACACCGGTGAAATAGAACAAGAGCTTAGTGAAATTGCAGGACATAAAATTCGTGTTTCAATGAGTCCACATGCTGTCGATGTAGTTCGTGGTATATTGTGTACAAACCACACATTCTTGAAAAAAGATATTGATGAAAAAGAATTGTGGAAATTATATCGTGAAGCCTACGGTGAAGAAAAATTCATCAGATTGATTCGAGATAAAAAAGGATTATACAAATTTCCAGATCCAAAATTCTTAGTTGGTTCAAACTTTTGTGATATTGGATTTGACATAGATGAGGATAACAATAGATTGATTGCATTGTCTGCATCAGATAATCTTATGAAAGGTGCAGCAGGTTCTGCCATTCAAAACATGAATGTAATGTGCGGTTTTGATGAAATGGATGGACTAAGATACACCCCATTAACTCCTGTTTAGAAATGATCACAATCAAGATTGGTGGAAGTGTAGTTGATAATTTACATCCATCCATAATTACAGATATTAAAAAAATAGCAGAATCTGAAGGGGTAATTTTAGTTCATGGTGGAGGAAAGGAAGTTACTAAAGTTTGTGAACAGCTTGGGAAAGAACCAAAGTTTGTTACATCACCTAGTGGAATCAAGAGTAGATACACAGACAAAGAGACAGCCGAAATTTTTACAATGGTAATGTCAGGTAGAATAAACAAGACAATTGTGCAAATGCTTCAAAAAAATGGCATAAATGCAATTGGTCTTTCAGGAGTAGATGCAAAAATAATTCAAGCAGAAAGAAAAAAGAAGTTACTCATAGTTAACGAAAAAGGTAGAAAACAAGCAATTGACGGCGGATATACAGGAAAAATTATCGATATCAACTCCAAATTCATCAAATTGCTTTTAGACCAAGGACTAACACCGGTAATTTCACCAATAGCCATTAGCGAGGAATCAGAATTCCTCAACGTGGATGGAGACAGGGCTGCAGCATATGTTGCAGGAAAGGTTGGTTGTGATAAAGTATTATTCATAACGAATGTTGATGGATTACTAATGGATGATAAACTGGTTCCAAAACTATCACTTGCTGAAGCAAAAGAGATCAGACCAAAAATTGGACCAGGTATGGAAAAAAAGATTTTAGCATCCACTGAAGCACTAGATATGGGAGTTAAAGAAGCACTTATTGCAAATGGCCAAAAAGAAAATCCTATATCAGCAGCAATTGCACATGATAATTGTACGGTGATTAAAAATGAGTGAAGATCAATTTATGGGGAATCTCTATCAGAGATTTCCAGTTACAATTGAAAAAGGAGTAGGATGCCATGTATGGGATGTGGATGGCAAAGAATACATCGATTGTATGGGAGGATACGGAGTCTCATTAGTAGGTCATCAGAATCAAAGGGTCAACAACGCAATCAGAGAACAAATAGATAAAATTATCACAGTACACAGTTCGCTGTACAATAAGACACGTGAAGAATTTTTGAAGATGTTAGTTGGTTTAGCTCCTAAAGGACTCACACAAGTTCATCTAAACAACAGCGGAGCAGAAGCAATAGAAGCTGCAATAAAATTTGCAAGGAAGTTTACAGGTAAAAAAGGAATGGTAGCAATGAAAGGATCATACCACGGAAAATCATTAGGAGCATTATCAATAACATTTAATCCAAAATACAAAAAAGCATTCGAACCACTTGTTGAGAAAGTTTCCTATGCATCATTTGGAGATATTGAATCACTACGAACAACAATTGATGAAGATACTGCGTTTGTAATCTTAGAACCAATACAAGGAGAAAGTGGAATCAATGTTGCACCTGATGGATTTCTACAAGATGTTAGAAAGCTATGTGATGAGAGAGGGATTTTATTAATTTTTGACGAAATACAAGCTGGTTTAGGCAGAACCGGACGAATATGGGCGTGTGATCATTGGGATACAGCACCAGATATTTTATGTCTTGCAAAAGGAATCGCAGGAGGAGTGCCAATGGGGGCAACACTTGTCAGACCAGATATTTTAGCTTCGATGAGCAAAGGTGAACACTCATCAACATTTGGAGGCAATCCATTATCTTGTGCAGCAGGAATTGCATCACTTAAAGCACTTACAGAAGATGGATTGATTGAAAACTCTGAAAAAATGGGAAAAATCTTCAGAGAAGGATTAGAGAAACTAAAAGAGAATCACACCATGATCAGAGAAATCAGAGGCAAGGGACTGATGATAGGAGTAGAAATGAAATTCGATGTAAAAGACATTTTAATGTCATTAATAAAAGAAGGAGTCCTTATGCTATATTCTGGAAGAAACATACTGAGAATTCTTCCTCCATTATTAATATCAGAAGAAGACATAACAAAAGTTTTACATGCTTTGGATAAAATACTAACAGAAGAGGAAAAAAAATTAAATGTATAAAGACAGTATTGATGAAAAAATTATAGGTTATCTCAAAGAAGATTCAAGAGAATCATTTGTAGATATTGGTAAAAAATTAAAGTTATCAGAATCAGCAGTGAGAAGACGTGTAAAAAATTTAGTAGATAGTAAAACTATCAAAAAATTTACACTTGAATTGGGAGAAGAAAATACTACTAGTGCGATTGTTCTAGTATCAGTAGATTCAGCAATGGATACTTCCAAAGTATCACTTAAACTTGCCAAGCTAGATGGAGTCAAAACAGTTTATGAAATTACAGGCCAATATGACATTACAACAATTATGAGCGGCTCAAACATTTCAGAAATTAACAATACAATAGATGCATTAAGAAAGATTCCAGGTGTTGTCGATACTAACACTGTAATTATTTTAAGAAAAATAGCCTAAAACGACTTTCGTCCTAGAATTTTAATTATGAACTAATTTAGGATCATTATTAGTTATTTCCAACGAAAATAGTACGAATATGTTTATATCATCAATTTATGTCAGCGATATCAGTAATGAAAGATCCGAATCACTATGCAAACATATACAACGCATATGACAAAACTCCAAAGAAGATACGAATACTAGACAGTACTCTAAGAGAAGGAGAACAACATCCTGGTGTTTCATTTACAAATAAACAAAGAATCCAGATTGCATGGATGTTAGATTATTTTGGAGTTGATCAAATAGAAATATCGCCAGTTGTGTCAAGTGATCATAAAGAAGCAACCAAGACAATCATTAAACAAGGGTTGAAAGCAGATATTGTTTCACATGGACGTGCACTCAAAGAAGATATTGATATTTCCCTAGATTGTGATGCAAAATGGTGTGCAGCATATTTAGGAATTTCAGACATACATTTGAAAGATAAATTACGAATTTCAAGAGAAGAAGCACTTGAAAGAGCAGTAGAGACTGTAGAGTATGCAAAATCTCATGGCTTAAAAATTAGATTTACAGTAGAAGATGGAAGTAGGGCAGAGCCTGAATTTTTATTAAAAGTTTGCAAAGCAATCGAAGAAGCAGGTGTAGATAGAATAAGTCTTCCAGATACAGTTGGAATTTTACGTCCAATTGGAATGTATAATTTTGTGAAAAAAGTTAGAGAGATAGTAGACGTACCATTAGATGCACATGTTCACAATGATATTGGTTTTGCACTTGCAAACGCATTTTCAGCATGTGATGCAGGAGTTGATCAAATTCATACTACTATTGATGGTATTGGCGAAAGAACAGGAATTCCGCCTCTTGCAGAAGTTGCAGTTGCTTTAACATATCTGTACAAATCACCTAATGATTTAAGATTAGACATGTTACTTGATCTCTCTAGATTAATTGAAGAATATACCGAAATTGTACCTTATGATTCTAAACCAATCGTGGGTAGTTCAGCATACAAACACAAGGCAGGAACTCATCTTGCAGCAATACTTAGAAATCCTGCAGCCTATGAACCAATCCCACCAAGAGCAGTAGGCAATAGAAGAAGAATTGTCTTTGGAGAACTAGCAGGGAAGACAGGTGCAGCATATTTGATGTCACTATTAGGTCTTGAGAAAGACGATGCTGGTGCAAAGGCAGTGGCAGCAGGTTTGAAAAATCTCAGAATGGGAGATCTTATTGAGATACCACTAGAAGACAGACTCGAGAAAAAAATAATTAACGATAAATAGAGAGGAGTAATTAAGATAAAACATGTCAAAATGTGAAGAATGTGATGCAGATATTTCTGTTCCAAGTGATGCACTTGAAGGAGAAATTGTAACATGTCCGGAATGTGGCGCAAGTTTTGAATTAGCAAAAAGTTCAGACGGTTTCCAATTAAAGCCTGCCCAAACGGTTGGCGAGGATTGGGGACAGTGAGTCCTGACGTTACTATTCTTTACGATACCATCCGTTGGGAAGAAAAAGCTCTTCTAGAAGCCGGTAAGAAAATGAATATAGACATACAAATGGTTGATTGTAAGAAGCTCGCATTAAATTTAGAAAAAAAACCTGACGATTACGGAGTAGTGATTCAAAGATGTGTAAGTTACTATAGAAATCTTCATTCAACTGCTGCACTAGAAGGTCTAGGAGTTAAAGTGATTAATTGTCTTAATACAGGTGTTTTTGCAGGAAATAAATTATTTACACATATGTTACTAAAGAAATTTGGAGTACCTACGCCAAATGCAACAGTGGCATTTTCAAAAGAAGCAGCATTGGAAGCTTTAGAAATACAAGGATTCCCAAGAGTCATCAAACCAACAGTTGGCAGTTGGGGAAGATTAATTTCAAAAATAAATGATAAGGATTCTGCAGATGGGATTCTTGAAAGCAGAGAAAACATGTATCCAATTTATCAAATTCATTATTTGGAAGAATTTGTACAAAGACCACCAAGAGACATTAGAGCAATTATGGTAGGAGATAAAATAGTTGCAGCAATTTACAGAGTTTCTAAACATTGGAAAACAAATATGGCACTTGGAGGGACAGCTGAACCCTGCAAGGTAACACAGGAAATGGAAGAAATGTGTATAAAGGCAAAACATGCAGTTCAAGGAGATATCGTAGGTGTAGATTTGATGGAAAGCGATGAGAGAGGACTAGTTGTCCACGAGGTCAACAACACAACAGAATACAAGAATACTGTAAGAGTGTGTGAAGTAGACATCCCATCCGCAATGCTTGATTACGCACTGAAGATAGACAAGTAAGAATTGGACACATTTACAGTAACACCAAGATTTGCAGTGAAGATGCTTGAAAAGTCACTTAGACTCTACACGCCATCGTTGAGTGAAAAACCAATGGCAGAATTTTTAGCTGATAAATGTGATGATTTAGGATTTGAAGATATTCAAATTGATGAAGTAGGAAACATAATTGCAAAGAAAGGATCAGGTTCACCAAAAATTATGTTATGTGGACACATGGATGTTGTACCAGGAAAAGTAAAAGTTAGGAAAGAAGGGGATTCACTTTATGGACGAGGAGCATCAGATGCAAAAGCACCATTAATGGCAATGCTATTTGCTGCAGCATCAATTCAAAACAACAACGGAACCGTATATTTTGTAGGTGCGGTAGATGAAGAAGGAAATGCCACGGGAGTTAAAAATCTCGTTAAGAAAGAATTAGGTATTGATTACGCAATTTTTGGAGAACCAAGTGGAATTAAACAAGTTACAATTGCATACAAAGGAAGATTGGCAATCAATCTCAAAATTAGTGTTGATGATAGTTCTCATGCAAGTGCACCTTGGCTTTCAAAGAACGCAATTCAAGAATCAATGGTTTTTGTAAAAGAACTCAAAGACAGACTGGAAAAAAATCAAGAAGGAAGATCAAGGGGAATGTTACTCACTATAACTATGACTGAAATTAAAGGTGGAACAAGTCACAATGTAACACCGAAAGATTGCGAGACAACATTTGATATTAGAATTCCAGTAGACATGAATTGTAAAACTATTGAGCAGCAAATTGCAACACATGTAAAAGAAATTGCACAGGAAAGAGATGTGGAGGCATTTTATTCAATCCTAGATGAAACAGAACCATTTGAGGCATCTCACACATCACCACTAGTTAGAGCATTTACTCTTGGAATAATGGAAGTAGAACATGCAAGACCAACTCTAATCAGAAAAACAGGTACAGGAGACATGAATGTTTTAGGCAATCAATGGAATATTCCTGTAGTCACATATGGGCCAGGAGATCCTCATGAGGCACATACAATTGATGAAAAAGTTTCAATTGATGAATATCTAAGAGGAATAGAAATTCTCAAAAAAACCCTACAGCATTTAAAGAGACTTCACGATAAAAATATTTAGTAATGCTCTGGTTTGTCGGTTTAGGAATTTCTGGATTTAAATCAATTCCAAGCGAGGCATTAGATGTTTTATCAAATGCAGATATTGTTTATCTTGAACAATTTACCAGTCCAATTGGAAAATCGGATCTAACTAAAATCAAGAATGCTACAAAAGGAGAATTCATACCTGCAAAAAGATGGTTAGTTGAAGACGGTAAAGAAATTCTAGAAAATGCCAAGAAGAAGAAAGTTGTGCTATTAGCTTATGGAGATCCGTATATTGCAACAACACACATTGAATTAAGAACTAGGGCAATAGAAGAGAAAATAAAGACCATTTCCATTCATGCGTCATCATCTCTTACTTCAATGATTGGAGAGTGTGGTTTACATTTTTACAAAATTGGAAGAATAGCAACAATCATGAGTGAAATTAAATCAATGACAACACCATACTATGTAATTTATAAAAACATCATTGAGGGAAATCACACAGTACTTCTTTTAGAATATAATCAAGACAAAGATTTCTTCTTAGACCCTAAAGAAGCATTAGAAAGATTAGTAGAAACAGAGAAAGGGCAAAAACGAGAAGTGATAAACACATCAACATATGCAATAGTTGCATCTAGAATTGGATTCAAAGATCAAAAAATAATTTCAGGAAAAATATCTAGTTTATTGAAGATTGATTTCGGTAAACCTCCACACACTGTAATTATACCAGGTAGATTACATTTCACAGAATCAGATGCACTCAAAATATTTGGTCAGTGTATTGATGAGCCATATGATAACAGTGAAAAAACAAAAAAGATTTCAGTGCAGATGATGAAAAAATATGTTCCAATGGTTAGAGAAGCATTAGAGGAAATCACACCTCATTACAAAGATCAAAAAGAGTTTCATGGAATTTTAGAAAACGCAGAATTGTACGTCCAAGATGCAGAAAAATTTCTAGAAGACGGTCAAGAAGAGGTAGCAATTTTGAGCATAGGGTATGCAGATGGTCTTGTAGATGCATTGAGATTGGCAAAAGGCCTTGAGCCAAAAATGTAATTTGTAGCAATGAATTAAAGAGAGGGTCTGAAAATAGAAAAAACATTGGAAAAAATCGAAAAAAATATTCTTTCTATCATTTACGTTTGTCAAATTGAAAGAAAAAAAGCATTTGACTTGATTAAAGAAAAAACAATTCTGTCAGATACAGAGATTAACTCAGAGATTGATGAGTTAATCAAAAAAAATCTTGTAAATAGTGATAGAAATACACTAACTGAAACTGGGAGAAGTTCATTACGGATAGTTTTGGCCGGAGGGGTATTTGATATCATTCACCCAGGGCACATCCATACATTAAACGCTGCAAAGAAACTCGGGGATGTCTTAGTAGTGGTTGTAGCAACAGACAATACAGCGGTAAAAATGAAGAAGCGAAGACCTCTCCACACTCAAGAGCAAAGACAGGAAATGGTGAATTCATTATCAACAGTAGATCTTTGTTTAATTGGACAAGAAGACGATATTTTTAAAACAGTAAGTCATGTAAGGCCACAAATTATTGCTTTAGGATACGATCAAGTTCATCAAGAGAAATTCATTATAGATGGATGTAAAAAAATAAAGCTTGATGCAGAAGTTGCACGATTACAATCACCAATTCCAGAAAGTTCCAGTTCTAAAATTGAAAAAGAATATGGGGAATCTATTCACGGAATTTAAGATACAATCGGAATTTTAATTGAAATTTTTGTCCCATCTTTTAGTTTAGCAGTTTTTCTCAGACAGGATTTGGAGATCAATTCTATAATCGAGTCATCATGATGTGTACGTTCAAGTATGATTAATTCACAATTTATCGTATTATTTAATTTGGCATTAAAACATTTTACCCACCCATAAGTTCTTTTTCCATCAGAGAAACTCTTGATTTTGATACCATTCAAAGCTTCAAATTGTTTGATAGATTCTTGATGTATTTTTTCATCTAGTCTGACATTAAGAGTTCCTGGAAATGGCACATACCCAATTTTGGATTGGAATTGTTTTGTGTAACCCTTTAATCCCATGTAATATGCACCTTCACCCATTCCAGAAACTATAGTTCCTTTTAGAACTACATGTGAAGAAGAAGAATCCAAACTCTTTTGTAAAATAGATGAAAGTTTTACCATTTCAGAAAATCCTTTTGACGTTATTTTTACTGAAATGTTTCTTCCGTTTATTATTCTCTCAATGAATTTATTTTGTTCTAATTCAAGAAGATGTTTTGATGCTGCTTGTTGTGATTTTTGGATATTTTTTCCAAGAGATGAAGTAGTGACTGAAACATAATTGTATTTTGCACCTTTTGATAGTAAATAAGAGAGAGTTAAGATATGCTGAATTTTTAGTTCAGACATATACTCTAAGATACACCAAGGTCACTGAATGTTTTTAGTTTCATTCCATCGGAGTTGGATAATTTGGCAACTCTATGACCAATCACACATTCGATTCCAGCATTTTTGGCGCCTTCTAAAAGTCTCTGAGTGATAATTCCATCTAACAGAAGATACTTGATTCCAGATTGTGAGGAAAGTTTACTGACAACCTCACTTATTGGAACTTTGAAAACTTCGTTTTGATCACCATCTAATGCAACAGCTTCGAGTGTTTCGTTGAGATTTGGAAAAACTTTTGCTGCAACTTCTGCGAGAGGTTTATCGTCATCACTCTTTAGAGCAGCTTTTGGTTTACCATCTCGAATTTCATCAGCAATAGGTCTTAGAATTTCATCAATTCTTTGTGGAGTTAACTCTTCAACTTCAACACCAGTATCTGCTTGTATTTCATAATCTAATGTAACAACAGATTTGAGTTCTTTGAGAATAAAACCACCTGATCTATCTCCGTCAAGGAATGCAACTACAGTATCTTTTGAATTGCATAGTTCTTTGATAGATTCATCAATTTTAGCACCTTCTATTGCAAGAGCATTATCATAACCAGCTCGTAGAAGATTGATAACATCAGCTCTTCCTTCAACTAGGATCACCCAACTAGAATCAAAAACACCTGAACTGCAGGTTAGTTTTGATGGACCATATGTTGATAACTTGCCAGTATCACCTTGGTGAACATCATTTAACATGCTTTCACCTTCACTAACAGTTTTAGTTGCCCATTTTTGTTTGATTTCTTTTGCACGTTTTACAATATCTTCTTTCTTTGCAGCACGTACATCATCAATAGCTTCTAATCTAAATTTACAATCAAACGGACCAACCTTGTCAATGCTTTCAATTCCAGCAGCAATTAATGCACAAGTATCAATATCGGTACTCATTGGAATTAAAGCATCACCATTAGTTGTGTTAGATGTAGATTTGGTATTGACTTCAATACGACCTACTTTAGAAACTCGTTGCAGCTCATTCAGATTCATCTCTGGGCCTAACAGTCCTTCTGTTTGGCCAAAGATGGCTCCGATTATATCTGCTCTTTCAACGAGTCCATCAACTTCATAGGAAAGTTTAACATGATATTTGACAATTCCTGATTTATTTGACATAACTTCATCTCCTGTATTTTCATAATTTTGGTCTCTGCATTAGATATATGAGGGTATCGAAAACAATTTTAACAAAATTATTGGTGCTGCAAAAATGTGTCAGTAGCATCGCTATAGAAATTTAAAAATGAAAAATAATGATGTTTGTTTATTCAGTGCTAAATGAGTGACCGCATGAACAGGATTTTGTAACATTTGGATTATTAATTTTGAATCCAGACCCCATTAGGCTCTCAATGTAATCCACGTTAGCGCCTTGTAGATGATCAACGCTGTAACTGTCAACTAAAAGCTTGACACCACTTTCTTCTAAGACAATATCGTCTTCTTCGGGTGCTTTTTCAAAGCCCATTCCATAAGATAGTCCAGAACAACCTCCACCCTGAACGTATACTCTAAGGTATTCAGGAGATTCTGCTTCTTCTTTCATGAATTCATGGATTTTTTCAGCTGCTTTGGCAGTAACTGTGATCATTTTTTGTGTTTGCTCAGTTGCCATTATGAAGAAAAATGCTCTTTCAAATTATAATAAGCTTTTCCCACCAGACACACTAGTAATTCAGGAAATCAACATTATTTCCTTCATATTTTTAATGATCTGCAATATGTTTCACTAGATCACTTGAAGTGAGAATTCCGACAACCTTACCATCATCAATGACAGGCAATTTTCTAACATTCCTAGTAGACATTAGATCTGATGCAACCCAAAGATTAGAATTGGAATCAATAGAGATGAGTGGAGAGGACATTATTCGTCTAACAGGAGTATCAATAGGGTAAGAGTGTGCAGTTATTTTTATTGCAAAATCTCTATCAGTTACAATTCCAACAGGTAAATTATTTTCTAAAACTACAATAGCCCCAACCCCAACATCTTCCATCATCTTTGCGGCATTAGTAGCAGTTACAGATGAATCAACTGAAACGACAGAGTTATTCATTATTTGTTTTACCAAAGTTTTTTGTTGAATCGGATCAGAGAAATGCATAGTTAGATTGTATGAAAAGTGCTATTTCAAAGGATTAAACGAATTTCAATTATGATAATCATGTTCATTAAAATCAGACCCTAGGGATACAGATAAAATTACTGTTGTGTCAGTTGTTTGAAATTTAAGTTCTTTATCAGGTAAGAAACTACGAAAAACTTGAGTCAGTAATTGTTCAGTGAAAACAGACCATTTCAAACCTAAATCATGTTGAATTAAAAATGTGTGGACGTCTCCTTCTACTCGATGATCAGAATTCATACCAGAGGCACGCATATAATCTTCCAACGTTTCAATACAACGTTTCAAATCATACCCTCCTTTGATAAACAAGACAGTATCTTTAATCATTGGAAACAACAAGGTAATTATTTCATCAATGTCTTTTCCATCTAATTCACCTCCCAGAGATTCCAAAATTCCTTTGGGCACTGGAATCATTCCAATCTTATTAGAAAAACGATCCCATTGAGCATATTTTTCCAGAATTTGTCTTACAAGTACATTTTGAGATATTCCTTTCTGAGTTGATTCAGTTTCTAATTCAATAACAAGTTTTTCTGGTAACCTGTATGTGATACTTCGAGTAGATTCTTTTTTTGAGGAATGGATTTGTCGTTTTGTTGAAGTTAAAATTTTATCAGCCATAAGAGTAACTCCAACAAAAAGATAGACAGTTAGCGTGTGTTTGAATAGTTTGGAACTAATTCAACAGACGTTTCCTCAAGATCACACGTTAGAGATATTGATTTTACCCGACTCTTGTAAAGGAAATATTTTTTTCCATCTTGATTAATTGAGCCTGAGATTGCCAGTAATTTGGCATCGTATAGAGTCTGCAATCTCCTATAAACAGTACTAATAGGAATCTTTTTTTCTCCAGATATTTCCATTGCGGATTTTGGCTTGTCTAAAGTATTGTGCAGTATTGCTTTACAATATTTATCGGCAAGTATTTCTAAAATAACCTGCTTTCTTTCATCATCCATGATTTTTTGAGTTTGAATCAATTCTTGCATGTAAAAAAATAGTCAAAATCAGATATAACAGATAAGTTTGCACTGCAAGACAATGTGTACTCATGTAATAAATCATCTAAACATCATTTTGTAATATGAAGTACAGAACAAGAAAAATATCGATTCCAATAATGATATTTTCTGTCCTGTTAGTGTCATTTTCAGCAAATTTTGCCAATGCTGAATCAATTCCAGAATGGGTAAAAAATAATGCATTGTGGTATGGTCAGGGAGTAATTTCAGAGACAGAATTTCTAAACGCAATTAAATTTTTGATTGAAAATGGTGTGATCATAATTGAGAACACGGAAGATAAACCATCAAAAAACATGGATGCGACAGTTACAATTCCTAATGGAAACTCGGACATTGCAAGTAGTGGATTTTACTTGCCATTGAATCTAGAAATCCCAGCAAATACAAAAGTAATTTGGATAAATGCTGATTCGGTTCCACATAACATACAAAGTCAAAATGAATTTGGAAAAGTGACTGATTTATTCAACAGCCCCCCATTGGAAACAGGAGATAAATTTGATTTTGATTTTGAAGAATCTGGAGTATTTAGTTATCATTGTTCATTTCACCCATGGAGAGTTGGATTAGTTACTGTAAGATAGAGTTCTCAAACTCTGAATTTTTTTAATAAAATAATAAATTAGAAACAGCTATTTTTTTGACTTGTTAACAAATGCAGTCATACGTTCTTGTCTATCAGGATGAGTGAAACAATTTCTCCAAGCAAGAAGTTCTATTGAAAGACCAGTGTCAAGATCTGCATTTCTACCTTTGTTAATTGCAACTTTAGACATTTGAACACCCATTGCAGAGTTTGCTGCTATTTGTTGTGCCATCTTCAAAGCTTCCTCTTGTAATGATGCAAGTGGAACTACATGGTTTACAAGACCGATCTCTTTGGCCTCATCTGCTTTGATCATTTTACCTGTGTAAACAAGTTCTTTTGCTTTTGCTATTCCCACAATTCTCATCAATCTTTGGGTTCCGCCCCATCCAGGTGGAATTCCTATTGTTACTTCTGGTTGACCTAATCGTGCAGTATCTGCAGCAATTCTAATATCACAAGACATTGCAAGTTCACAACCTCCACCCAATGCAAAACCATTAACTGCTGCAATAGTTGGCTGTCTAACCAATTCCACAGTAGCAGTAACAAGTTGACCAGTTTTTGCATATTCTACGGATTCATCTGCAGTGATTTTTGACATGTATTCAATATCAGCACCAGCAGAGAATGCTTTTTCTCCTTCGCCAGTCAAAATAATGACTTTAACATCATCGTTATGGTTTAGTTCTTCAAAAGTTTTGATTAGTTCTTTTGCAACATCAGTATTCATAGCATTGAGTTTATCAGGCCTGTTAATTTTGACAGTACAAATGCCATCAGAAGTTGATGTGGTAACTAGTGACATGACAATTTGGCAATTAATGTGAAACTTAAATGTTCTCTATTTTCCGCGTACTTTGCCCCATTGAGATAATGCAGATGCGGCTGTAACCCAAGTTCGAAGATCACTGTAAACTGGAACATTGTGTTCCTCAATCAATTTTGTCATTTTTTCAGTGTATGGACCGCCATTTCCGCCAGCTAGAATTGGTTTCTGCATTTTCTTTGAGAGATCAGCTAGATAACCAACAATTGTTTCTTCAAGTGGATCGTCTTGGAAGACAAACCATGGCATGGCAATATCGACATTCTTTTCATCTAAGAACTGTTGAATGACAAATCTATAGTCATCAGCAGTTGCACCACCACCTACATCTGCAGGATTGCCATTATGAATAGGAACAGTTGGTGGAAAACGATCCTTTATTTTTTTGAGAATTGCTGGAGATAACTTTCCTATTGTAAGATCGAATTTTTCTAATTGATCAATTCCACCAATCATTGGACCAGCACCATTACTAGTCATAGCAACACGATTACCCTTTGCAGGAGGTTGCCACGCTAGTGCCTTTAAGACTCCAACTAGTTCTTGATAACTATCAACTGAGATAATTCCTGCTTGTTTGAATGCACCCATAATCATTGCGTTGGAACCGCCAAGGGAACCGGTATGAGACGCAGCCTGTTTTGCACCAGCTGCAGTTCTTCCACTCTTCCAAATTACTATTGGTTTCTTCATCTCTTTCATTACACGTTTGGCAGTATTGATGAATTTTCTACCATCACCAAATCCTTCAACGTATAATCCAATTACTTTTGTTTGAGGATCATTTGCAGCATACCAGATCATATCTGCTTCATCAACATCAGAACGATTACCAAAACTAATCATCTTGGATAAACCAAATACATCAGCACTTTCCAACATACTAATTCCCATAGTTCCACTTTGTGAGAAAAATGCAACATGTCCTAATTTTGAACGTACCATTCTTTCTTGTCCTTGGAATGCGCAATCAAGTCTATTTGCTGCGTTAAACATTCCAATGCAATTAGGGCCAACTACACGGATTTTGTGTTTTAGAGATAATTCTTTTACTTCAGCTTCCATTGCAGCTCTGTCACCACCAAGCTCTTTACCGCCACCTGAAACAATGACAACATTATGAATTCCTTTCTTTGCACAAGTTTCCATAATAGGTCCACATGCAGATAGATCAATGCAAACAACAACAAGATCAACTTTGTCTTCTATTGCATCTAATGAGGGATAGCATTTGATTCCAAGAATGGATTCTTGGTTAGGATTAATCGGATATACTTTACCTTTGTAATCTTGCTTTCCAAGTGCATCCAAAACAGAATTACCAATCTTACCAGGGGTGGCAGATGCACCAACCAGTGCAACAGATGTTGGAGTAAAGAACAATTCCATGGAAGCAATGTTTGGTTTTGCTTTTGAAATTGAATTTATTTTTAATTTATTATTTAGAATAATTTTTGCATCAACTACAAAGTGGGACTTTGGATAAACAACTACTGGATTAAAGTCGATACTGTTAATGTAATCAGCATTTTCCACGCCTAATTTTCCGATTTGCACTAACATTTTTGCTACCATGTCAAGATCAATTGGCTCACTTCCTCTGAAACCTTTGAGAAGTTTGGAACCCTTGAGTTCGTTTAACATTGATTTTGCATCAGATGTGGTAATTGGAAGCATTCTAAATGCGACATCTTTGAAGACTTCAGTCATCACTCCTCCCAATCCAGCCATAATCATTGGACCAAATTGCGGATCATTTTGAATACCTACAATTAGTTCAACACCTTTTGGAACCATCTTTTCCAAAAGAATTCCTTTTACATCTACTCCTTTCTTTTTGGAAAGTCTGCCATACATATCATTAAAGGTTTTTTTGACATCATTGACATTGTCTAATCCAACTTTAACACCGCCCACATCAGTTTTATGCAAAATCTGTGGCGATACAACTTTCATAACAAGCGGAAATCCGATTTTTTTTGCTTGCTTTACTGCCTCATTTGCAGAAGTTACTAGTGCATATGGAGGAACTTTAACACCATAAGTCTTGAGGATATCTTTTGATAATTCTTCAGTGATGACTTTATGATCGGTTTGAATAGTGTCCTCAAAAATTTTCTTGACAGCAGTCATCGTTCGATCGATAAAATTAGAATTAACTATATTAATTTAATTAATTTGACAAAATTTAGCATATGAAATAGACACCTAAAAAAGCAAAATTTCTGATCGCTAAATCGTTTTGATAAGTTAACTAATAGATAACACAGAAATGTTAAATTAAACACAGCAAAAAAAGGTTCGAATATTTTTTTCTGCAAAGTATCACATCAAAATACCATACTTCGTACACCTAACTAGGTGTACGAAACATAGCTTTTTCTTGTTACGCACTATCATTTGCTATCTTTTTTTGTAACAGTTTGTATCAAAATTTCACAGAAAAACGCCTGTTACGCACTACCTTTTGCTATCATAGCACTTTTTGATAGCTATGTCGCAATTTCGTGCGCTATCATAGCTAATTCTCAGGCGCTATCATGTAGAGATATGATAGCTATCCTTTTTGATAGCTATGTTTTTTGATAGCTTTTTTGTGCAAAAAGGATAGTTATCTATACTTCGTACACCTAAAATGGTGTTTTAGGTAATGCGAAGAGATACAGACAATCAAACATCATAAAAAAAAACTGTGAAAAAACATAGATTTTTGATAGCACTCAGTTCTGTTGTTCTTTGTGAAGTCGATATCCTTCATACACATGGGTACCAATCATTCCACATGCTCCAATGGTAGGAAGAACAAGGTATTGGAACTTTTCACTGCCAAGTTTTTTAATTCCTGGAATCCATATCTGTGCAAGACAGTCTGCCTCTTCTTGTGACAGTTCTAATTCTGGATTTATTGCACGAAGTGGCGAAAGCATACCTCGAAATACTGCACTAACTGACTGTACGGTCAGATAATCGTACTTTAACTCAGGAATAACGGATTCTTGCAATTGCTCCTTGTGCATTTCAGGTTCGGCTTCTTGTTTTGAAATTTTGGCTTTTTCATTAATTTCAGCTGCAAGTTTTTCGTTGTATTTCTTTTTTCTAGAGAGTCCAACTGAATACAGGTCTACACCACGTTCTTCATAGGCTTCCTTGAATCTTCTTGAAATCAGTGTTCTATCACATGTAATGTCAGGATGTCTTTTCAGGAATTTTTCATGGAATTCGTTTCTTTTTGCAGTAGTGGAATAATCAGCACCTTGGTCTAGTTCCTTTCTGATTTCTTTTCTTAGCATGTCTGATATTGATTGGGGCATTGTTACACTAGATAGATAGATTTTGTTTTTATTCTTTTTTGATCTCAGCTCAAATCCCAATAGATTTGGTTTAATGGACTGTTTCAGGTTTGAACTCTAGTTTTCATTTTCTCCAATCATTCCAAAAACACATTCAGTTGTATTGATCCTCGTTTCCAATACAATTCTTCAAAGAAATTTCCATCTTTATGTTCAATGTCAATAAAGTATCTTCCTTTCATTGCATTGTCTTTGATATGTACGGGAACTTCAAATGATACGGTTTTGTCCGAGATTGCCGTTATTTGTGGTATGTTTAATGATATTCCAAATTCTTCTAGTTTACTTGAGTCTTCATATGATATTCCATTCCCTGAAGAATCATAGGTGCTGAATCCAGATATTCTCAGAGGAACATCTTCATCATAGCCAAAAAAAGAATCAATACACAAAACAAACTTTGCAGATTGTCCCTGTTCCATCACTAGGTTTTTTTCCATAGCCCTTACCTCTATTCCTTTTATCAAGTCCTTTCCAGACATTGAATCATCTGGAATTCTTACAGAGTATGGAATTATCTTGAATTTGTTCTCTTTATCAGGTCCATGTAGAAACAAAAGTGCATGTTCATTTGGGGAAAAGCGTTTTTCATTAGAGTTGATTGTATTTGAAGGAGGATATGGCAAATCCAATATCAGAATTTTTTCTTGTCGAGTGTTTTTAACATATTCGGATACATTTACTAGAAAATTAGTTCCATCACTTGGGATTTGAACAGTTCCAACTACTATGACATTAGCAGAATGATAAACATCGTTTATCGAACGGTAAATCAATGAAGCATGTGCTTTTGGCAAATATCCAATATCGCATTGCATACTTTGTAACGGCGATTGGAAAATAAAGAGTCCTCCTACAATAACAGAAATAACAATTATAATTCCCAAAATAATTATCATAAGATTAGTTTTCATTCTGTTTGTCTAAAATTCATGCATTCATAAAACATTCTATTTTATGTTCAAATCCATACAGGTTTGAACCCTATGGTTGAGTCAGAGACTATATTGCTCTTATTATTTTCAAATGTATTTCTTAATCGGTAATCAAGATGTGCCTGCATTTTCAAGTAATTTTATTAACTTAAGAATTTACTATCAACTTGTGGAAAAAAATGAATTAAATAATGAAAATTCAGATAGTGTCTCTAAAGAGTTCAAAGTTTTTTCCAATAATGATGAAAAACTAAAATTTTTAGGCAAAATTCTCAACAATGATTCAAGTAGAGAAATTTTTCAAATATTGATAGAAAAAGAAATGACTGCAAACGAAATTGCCACTCAAATGCAATTATCTTTGCCATTGGCGCTTTACCATATCAACCAAATGATAAAATCGGGTATTGTAGTAATCAGTAAAACATCCACTAATGGTAAAAAGCAACCAATGAAACATTATTCGGCAAAACCCGGAATTATAATCCTGCCTGAGAAAGCTTCTCAAAAAGCAAAAAACAGTAAATCGTTTTCGAAATCATTAAAATCCATTATGAAGTTTACGGTAATTGGTGTTGCAGGAATTGTGTCGTGGGTGACAGTTAAAGTAAATAACCAAGAGTTGCCAATACAAGAACCAACTAATGAGATAACTGACATCTATCCATCGATACCTCTAGATAGAATAGTTATTCCAAATCCAGGCATCACAACAAGTGCAGATTCTGTAGAATCTCTTATAATTTCAATACTCATTCCGGTCGTAATTGTTGTATCAGGAATAACTCTAGAAAGAATAATTACTAAATGGATTGGCAAAAGAAGGCAAAAAATAGATGATAACATTAACTGAATTCACTTAAAGAAAAATAAAAGAGATTTCAAATTATAACTAGTTATAAAATAAAAAGGGGGGAGGTTATTGGAGGTTTTTTGCAAACTCTACTAAATCGTCTAATGAACCCCATGACAACAATTGTACTTGTTCACCATTGGATTGGTAAATGGTCAGCTGTGCCGGAATTTCCAAATCTGGATTTTTTTCTGAACCTTTAGCAGGATCGCCATTTATTACAAACGTTTGTCCAGGATGTGATTTTTCATAATTTGCAATTCTTTTTTCAACATCTAAATTTCCAATTTCACTATGAAGTGCTAATATGCCTCCTTTTTTGAGGAATTCTGGCATTGTTGTGTTACTAGTGTAGGAAATCGAATCATCCAAATAAACAACGGTTATGAGTCCATAATTGTTCTTTTTAATTTCAGATAATTTTAGTGCTGAATTTTGTGGAGGATCTTTAACACTTGCTTCACTGGCTATATGATCTATGCTGATA
This sequence comes from Candidatus Nitrosopumilus sp., assembly GCF_040878665.1. GTDB lineage: Archaea > Thermoproteota > Nitrososphaeria > Nitrososphaerales > Nitrosopumilaceae > Nitrosopumilus. The sequence continues at coordinate 216,751 of NZ_JBBDLU010000007.1, forward strand.
CTATTTCCATAATCCCCCATTGTATATGATGGAGGTCTAGGAATGCTATTTCTACTTGATAGTTCGTTAGCATCTACAGATATTGTTGAGATAACATCCATATTAGTAAATAATCCCATCGAAGCAATTACTGCAAATGATGCAATAATTAATTTTGTTTTGTTATTGTTTAACATGATGGATTATCTCCATATTCAAAGGATGTTGGATTTGTACACCAGTCGAAGTCATAATTAGGATCAACTTCAGTTCTTGCATTGTCCCAATTCCTCCATTGTGTGTCATAGTATTGTAAGCCAGATACATATCCATCCATAGCATTACTGACATGGATTGATTCTCCTCCTGTCATTAGCTTTCCTTTATCATAGTCTTGATCAGAAGTACGAGTATTGGAATTTACTACCAGATTCCATTGTTTGTCTTTGTTTGTATCTGAAAGCTCATAGTTATCAGTTCCAGCACTAGCCGACAAACAATAAGTAGTAGGTGATCCTCCTTCAACTCTTAACTGATAATGCTCTGCAGTAGATTCACCACCGCATGGACCTCCTCCACCTTTTATCCAACCAACCTCAACCCAATCACCGTCAGGAAAAGTAACCCAAAATGGATTTGCAGTCCAATGAGAGGTTACAGTTGATGGTAAAGTTGAAGGAACAGTATTGCTTCCTTTTAATCCACTTTCTTCTCTATCACCACACCAAAGGACACACCATTGTGCAATTGCTCTTGAATAACAATGATCAAGATTTGGATTGTTATCATCCATACAATCGTGTGAGGTAGGATCGGCATACACTGAAGGAACTATGAAAGAAACCAATAACAAGCTCATGGCCACAATTATAGTTTTTTGCGTTATATACGTCATTACCGTTTTTAGAAATATCAAGTTAATAGCGTTTGATTAAAAATATTTTGAACCGATCGTATTAATATAGTATGATGTTACTTTATGATCATCCTTGCTTTCAAGTCAGACGGGTAGAAAGTAGGGATCTTCAAAAACATTGTTTATTGAAGTCATTTCCGTCTGACTGATAATTTTTTGATTAACCAAATGGATTCCAAGAAATCAAACGACACTCTATCTCGAGAGGAACTACTCATCAAGTTACAACTCGAACAGTGGATTGTTGATGTGCAGAAAAAAGCAGAACTAGAGCAAAGACTGCAAAAGGCATTTGAGAATAGCAAGAGTCATGTTTCATCTCTAAGTCAAATGTAGAAGTCAAACCTCAACAGATTTGAACTGCAATGTGTGACTCAAAATAGGTTTGAACTCATGAAAAATAGAATCACAGATTACCGCAAAGACTTGATCTCAGTTCTGTTTCTATTTGATGTGTAGGTTCGAATAAGTTAAGATTTGATCTGTGAATGTTTGTTCAAATGAACGCACAATTTTGGTGTTTGTCCAAATGAACATTTTCCAATTATAAATTTCAACTGCAAAATACATTCAATCTGAATTGAAGTAAATGATAAATATCATGAAATTAATAATATCATACTATGATATTTGATGTATGATGGTAACAAAGAAACTACAAAGATTTGATCTCAAGGTTTTGCTGCGTCTGCTTACTTTAATGTATGAATCTGGGCACGAAAAAAGGACAAATCTGGCTCTAAATGCAAAGATAAACTATGACACATGCGTCTCATATCTTGAAATGCTAGAGTTTTTGGGATTTGTCATCAAGACAAATCGGCATTATGCATATGATATTACTCCTCAGGGAATTTTACTGTGCAAGAAAAAACTAGATGTTACATTTGATAAAAAATACAATGACATTCCAACAATTCTGGACTGACACTTAGCATATAGATACTATCTATATGGATAGTATGCGATCGCATAGTATCTATGTACTGAGCGAGACTTATTAGATAATTCCAAAGTTGGAAATACAATAACATGGAAAATACCAAAAAAATGAAAACAAAATTAAGTATTCTCGGAGTTGCCGTCATTGCTGGAATTCTAGCAGTCGGTAGTTTTGGAGTATTTAATGACACAAATAACGTGGCAGTAGAACCATCAACTGTATCAAAACCTCATGAGATCCCATTCTATCAAGGAGTCCCAATGTTACAAGCTGGAATAGCGTTTTTAGATCAAGAAAAATTCCATGAAGTAAGTGTTGAGAAATATCCTTGGTTAGGTAGGGCAATTCAAAACGGTGAAGCAATAGTAAGTGATAGAGAAGTCGAAGAGTTCTTTGTACTTAGCAATGATAATTACTATTACAAAGTAGGCTCTGAAATGTATTTTGTCAATTACGTTGATGCCAACATACGATTGGATACACATTACGTCAAGGCATTTCCATACGATGATGCTGTAGATAATGCAAAATCTTTGGATGTCAGCAGTGTTTCTTGGATGCAGAAAGCACTAAACAATCCCTATGCTTGGGTAGAAATACCTGAATCTGATTATAACTCATTCATGGATTTCAAATCCACAGGTGCTGATATACGAACTATTGATGGTGACTTTAACCTACGTTATGTGGGTGCAAATTCTGAAGAACTGAAAATGCCTGAGAATAAAGATCTGGTAGCAAAAAGCACGGGAGTATTTGAAAATGGAACGTAAAATTCTTACTGTAATGGCTTTTGCTGTTCTTGTTCTTAGTATTGGAATTACTCCTGCATTTGCAATGTCTGGTGCAGTAGAAACCACTGGCGGTCTGAAAATAAATGGCGCTTGGGTTACATCAGAGAAAGCCAATGATTATAAAAAAACTACTCAACCAAGTACGGGTGATTGGAGTCTCAGCGTTGCAGGAAATGGTAACACCGTATCTGGTGCACCATACTTGTACAATAGAGGCGTAGAAACCGGTGTAGACAATAATGCAATTAATGTTGATTTCAGCTTAACTACTAGATCTGCTGAAACCATGGAATACGTTATTGCAGTAGATGATATGAGTACTACGACTATGAGAAGTCATATCAATGGCGCTAAGGAGTATTTCCAATTTGATCACTCAATCAATTTCTCCGAAGATTCATCAACAACTTGGAGTCATGGAACAAAGACAAAATGTAGTGAGTTGTTGACTGAAGTACAAAATGATGTGAGTTGGTCAACCTTGAAAGCAAATAGTGACTTTTTAATCGCATTTGTGAATATACAAATGAAAGATGATGACGGTACAACAAATATTCATGCTTGTACTGACGGTGTAGGAGGCTCCACTGCTTCCCCTGTAATCGTAATTGGAAACACAAGTCCAGATTATGTGAGAACCATCATGCACGAGATTACACATGATTATGAAATTGATCATGATGGAACAACTTGCTCAAGTCAAACTCCTAATGTCATGGCATTTGGCGCTTCTGGTGGCAGTCCTTGCAGCTCTCAATACATCAAGAATTGGACCCCTAGTCAAGACACTACTATGGAATCTCGAAGAGGTTGGTATTAAATTACCAATCCTATCTCTTTTTTATTATTAACTAATAACACTAAACAAGTAAAATCAAAAATTGTCCTTATGGATAAAAAATGATTCATTGGTTTACGATGATTTTAATTTCCTGTATTGATAATTAGCATATTTGGCATCAAATCTTAATTGTCCATATTAAAAAAATCTGATCCTGTCTTCAGCGTAAGTTTGCTTAATAGTACAAATCTATGCCATCCTTTTTAATAAAATAATTGTGAATGTATTGCTATCATAGGTTAGAAAAACTTATGAGCATCTCTTAGAACTTTAATGCATTACAATGTCCAAAACTACTCGTCTAATTCTTTTGTTTGTTGCAATCGGTGTATTTGGTTTTGGAATTTACTTTGCTTTGAATTCCACCAATGATTATACATTCACAGAACTTTCAGATTATGATTCAAAACTGGGGATAAATGAATCTACTTGGGATTGTGCATCTGTATCTGTTGAAAAACTATCCATACATGATTTAGAAAAACTACAAAACAGACCAAACGGAGACCAGTTAATATTTTTGAATTTTACAGATAACAATTTAGATCAAGTAAATATTCTCGGAAAATTAGTGAGTGGCGTAAACAACCGGGAATATTCACTTAATGACCGAGGTTATGCAGAATTAGATATAGAAGAAATAGTAATTATTCAACACATTCTGATTGAAAAATCAATTTCAAAATACAAAGACACTATACACGATTATTCACGAGGATCAGATCCAGTACGTTATTATGATGATGATCTTGATAGATGGGAAAAAAACAAACATCGTTGGGAAGGTTATCTTGTAGAGTTTTTATCTCCCACAATAATTTACCAAGATCGTCTTTACCATGTTAATGGATTGGGAAGCAGCATCAGAAGTGACAATTTAGAAGAAACTATTAACGTTCAACTAATTGAAATGACTGAGCAAGAGTATCTTGCACAAAACCCAGAACACAAAATTATTGAGATTGCTGAACATGACATAAACTCTATGCCTGCAGTCCTGGATGCCATATCACAAATTGGAACATGGGAAATATCGATAACAGAAAGTCAGTACACTGGAGACAAAATACAACAGGAGATTGTTGATTATTTCAAATTAGAAACTCAAAGACAACTATCAGAATTTGAGGGAGAATATGTGGCAGATTTCACATATGGTGGAAATTATTACAGGACAGCATACCTTGTATGTTAAATCAACTATTGGAACTTGGCAAGATCAAACAAGATGTAACAGTACAAAAAAACTTTTGATAATTATTTCTGCATGTTGTCTTGTTTTTATAGACTGTTAAATCAGATCGATATTTTATTGTGATAGTTCCTTGTTGAGGAGAATCATGGTTCTTGAGATTTTCGTGTCATAGTCATAAATGCCGATATTTTTTGGATTTGAGGCTTTTTGGCTCAATTCTCTTTTGTAATAGAAGGATTTAAAGAGAATTGATGGCGCCCTCGGCGGGATTTGATGCTTTCAAGTCAGGCGGGTAGAAAGTAGGGATCACTTCAAAAACATTGTTTATTGAAGTCATTTCCGTCTGACTGATAATTTTTTTGATTAACCAAATGGATTATTCTTTTTTAATTCTATGAATTTTTCTAACACTTTATCACAAATTTTTAATTTGTTTTTGGCATTTCATTCTTTTATGTATCATAATTGAGTTAATCTACAAATTGAGATTTGCTAAAAAATAACTGTCTATGATTTTATAATGTGTGTCAAATTTTTCACGGTTTTAATAACTTACCATGAAGAATTTGAATAGTTCAAACCTATTGGGATTTGAATAGTGTGGACTTGTTGAGATTTGTTCTAGTCTTTCTTACTCAATTCATTTTCTAGTGCCTTTGTCACAAATTCTTTGATAGTAACTCCTTCGTCAACAATTCTATGCTTTAACTTTCGTTGAAGTTGTTCGTCTATCTCTACAATGAGTTTTGGCACAAGTTTAGCTTTGTATAATATTATAAATACTAGATTATAAATATATGGGAATATGGTAATATTTATTATTACCTTGATGATAGATATGACATGCATTCAGGCATAAAATCAGAGGCATATTCTGAAAAAACAAGTGATGATAGTCTATCACGAGATGAACTAATCATCAAGGCACAGTTAGAGCAATGGATTGTGGATGTACAGAAAAAAGCAGAACTAGAGCAAAGACTGCAAAAGGCATTTGAGAATAGTAAGAGTCATGTTTCATCTCTAAGTCAAATGTAGATTTCAAATCTCAACAAATCCGTAAAAATAAATGAATTTTTTAAGAATAAGACTACGTTGATTTGTGTTGTCATATGAGTATTAGTCAAGAACCACCGAGAGTCTATCTAGACACCAATCATTGGATACGATTATTAAAAATATCTCAAGGAATAGAAAAAAATGAAAAACTAGAAAAAATTTTTGAAATAATAAAAGAATTAACAAAGTCTGACAAGATTCGAGTTTTATATTCCGCTTTTACCTTAAATGAAATTTGGAAGTATCACGAAATTCAAGAACAGCATAAGTTAATTGATTTAATCTTAGATGTATCACAACAATGGGTGTTAAAACCTCACAATTTATTTCAAAAAAAAGAAATTGAGAATGCGGCTACTTTTGTGCTGAAAGGAAAATATATTCACAATCTAAATGCAGAAATGGTGGGAAAAGGCTTAGCTGCAATTTTTGATACCTCTTTTGATCACATGAATAAAAAACATCTTCTTGCATGGACTTTATTGAAGAATAATCCTTATGGCATATCTGAAGATTTTTTTAGAAAAGACTTTCAAAAGCATAGTGAAGATTTGGAAAATACTAAGCAAACTCTAAAAGATGGAAGATTACAAAAATTACACAAAGAGATTTTTGAAGAAAATAAAAAACTAATTGAAAATATGGAAGACTTGCGTCAAAAAAATAGTACTATGAATAAAGATTTGTTTTCTAGATATTCAATGGCACGTTCTTTAATAGATTCTGTAGTACCTCATTTGTCAGTTTTTATGCTTTCTAACCAAATAAAACCTGAAGAACTATTTGGTAAAGATCCTATCTCAAAAATAGCTAAAGAAAAAATAAATTTGTTGAGCAAACATTTGAATTCTTTGAATGTTATGTCTGTTTTAGTATTATCTAGAGATCTTACTACTCAAAAAAAGATTAGCCCCAATGATGTTTATGATATAGCACATTTGTCTGGCGCCATTCCTTATTGTGATGTTGTGGTTACTGATAAAATGGCTGCAAGAATCAGTAGACAAAAGAAACTTGATGAAATGTATGATTGTATTATTTTAGAGCGTCTTGAAGAACTTTCTCAAATTGAACCTATTAAATCTCAAATTTGATGTTGCTTTCATGAACATATACAATCCTCCCAGTTTTACACTGACATACTGAAATTAGGTTTAAGAGAATCAATGTTCAAACCTTGGCAGATTTGCACATATTTTATTAAAAATAATGCCAATACAGTTCAAATCTTGACAGGTCCATACAGTCAGAGTGTCATCACGATAAATGTGAAGTAATAAGAGCTACGCGTTTTTCTAAATTCTGAAATTTTGTAGCAAATATTTGTAAATGTTGTCTTAGCTCTTCTTTTTCTTCGTGATGTTGTTGCTTTAGTTTACTTAGTTCGGTATCATCAGAAATTTCAGAATATAATGTAATGAAAGGTTCTACCATTTCATAAAAAATTTCCAATTCTTCACGAGATTTTGCTAGATAAATTTTAGATGATTGGCTTTTTTGGCCCATGAATATACGAGCCATATCATCACCAACTGCTGCAATTTGGCAAGCAGTTCTGAAAACTTTACGTAATCTTTTTGGACGTAGTGGACCCTGCTTACCTTGACTAAGATAGATTCCGAGTCTTTGTTGTGCAATTCTAAAGTTTGTTGCTATACTAGCAGAATCCACCCTGTTTCTTTTCTCTCGAATACTAGAAACAAAAATTGGTTCGGAATCATCAGCATTGAAACGTTTTTCTCGTATATATTTTCGAAGTGCATTAGTAGATTCTATGCTAAAAAAAGTCTTTATCCATTCACCAGTTTTATTTCTGAAATTTGAAAGAAATAGCCTCTTGTGATTATCTTGATTTCTAACAAATTCTAGATTTAGCTTTATCAAATCCCCAATATCTAATCCTGAGGATATCAAACATAGTGCAATTACCTCATCTCTTCGATTTAATGATTTTAGGAAATCACGTAACAAAGATTTATTCAAGGTTAGTTTTCTATTATTTTGATTAACTGAAAACAGTGGATAATTGGCATCAGTTTGATCCACTTCTTTTGGTTTTGTTTTTGGTGAATGCCAATTTCTAGTATCAATTTTGTTGTGAGAATAAAATCCTCTTAATGTTCCATAGATTCCAATAATGCAAGAATTTTCATTTAAGCCATCATTTTTACACCAAGAAAATACATCTGCCAGTCTGCTTTCTGCAAGTTCATTGTCTTTTGCAGCTTCTGTGATTAATTCATCAGGGGTTTTTCTCGAATGTTTGAGTAATTTGACAATCCAATATGTCACACTTTTCCAAGTGTTCTCGGATAATCCACCATTAATTCCACGTCGGGTTAGTTCTCTTTTCCATCTTTTTACACTATCAAAGTCTTCAAAATCATAATCAAGTTGTATTGTTTTTTTACGCAAGTGTAATAATATGACTAAATGTGCTATTAAATTTTGATGATCTACAAAGTTTTCTATATTAAACTTTGGTCAAAGATTGAATACCGATTTAAAATTATTGTAAAAAGTATTCATATTTGATTTGACGATTGAGATATTTTCAATAATATCAGAACGAATTTTTTGTGGATCAATGTAAGATATTTTTTCTAATTTTTCTTGAGTGTTATCAAGCCACAAATGTATCATCTCTTCATTTACTTCCAAATGAAATTGTAATCCAATAGCACTTTTGTATTGAAATGCCTGATTAGGATAATGCTCAGATGAGGCCAATCTGACTGCATTTTCAGGTAAATCAAATGTATCTCCATGCCAATGAAATACTGTAAATGGATTGCTAAAACCAGAAAAAAATACAGAGTTATTATTAATTTTCAAATCATTGTAAAAGCCAATTTCTTTTTTAGGTCCAGCATAAACTCTGGCACCAAATGTTTTTGCAATTAACTGAGAGCCCAAACAAATTCCAAGAACAGGCAGATTCTTTTCAACATAATTTTTAATTAATTGTTGTTCTGCTTGAAGATAAGGTAAATTATCATTTGCACTTTCAGGTGCACCTAAAATCACAGCTAGTGAGAAATCTTGATCAGGCAATTTTTCATATTTTGCATTTATTGATTTAATTTTAAATCCATCATTTTGTAAAAGTTCGCCTAAATATCCAGAACCTTCAATTCGAGTGTTTTGTACTAGTAGAACATCGGACATGAATACAATTAACAAAAGTGCTTAATATGTTAAAACAAATATGACAACATGTTAGTTTCTGATCAAGAGATTTGTGAGTTAAAGAATTTTGTTTATCAATTAAACTCTATGAAAAATAGCGTGGTGATTGTAGAAGGAAAACGAGACTCTAACGCATTAAAAAAACTTGGATATTATGGAAAAATTTTAGAATTTCATAAATTTGGTGGAATGAATAATTTTGCAGATTCTGTTGCCAGATATGATAGGCTGATAATTCTTTTTGACAGAGATAGAAAAGGAAGAACGCTAACTAGTAAAACAATTCAACTATTACAAAGAAGGACAAAAGTTGATCTTTCTTTCAAAAGAAAATTACGTTTGATTACAAAGGGAAAAATTATGTTTGTCGAACAGCTAGTCAGTTACGAATCTTATCTAGCCTAAGATTATGGCCAAATGCCTTTTTGATTAAATGCCTCAACAACTCTAGAAACGGCCAAAGCCATAGCAGCCTTTCTCATATCCACCTTGTGTTTCTTTGACATTTCATATGCATCTTTGAATCCTTTTGTGATGTTTTTCTCCATCTTATTTGCAACCTCATCAAATGTCCAATAGTAACCCATGTTGTTTTGTACCCACTCTAAGTATGAAATACATACACCGCCAGAGTTGGCTAAAATATCTGGAATAACTAAAATTTTCTTTTGATAGATAATCGGATCAGCCTCAGGTAGAGTAGGACCGTTTGCAGCTTCTGCAATAATTTTACATTTGAGATTCTTTGCAATCTTTGCATCAATCTGATTCTCCAGAGCTCCTGGAACTAGAATATCACATTTAGTAGTAAGTAGTGCTTCAGTTGAGATTTTTGTACTACCAGGAAATCCAACAACGGAGCCTTTCTTTTCTTTATGAGCTAAAATTGCACTAACTTTTGCACCCTTTGGGATTGAGATAGACCCTTTAGAATCACTAACACCAATTACTTTAGCACCCATCTTTTCAAGATATTCTCCTGCAAACGTTGACGCGTTACCAAACCCTTGTAAAACAACTTTGGCACCTTTCAAACTAAGTTTCAATACTTTGGCAGCTTCTCTTACAGTATATGCTGCTCCTAATCCAGTTGCAACATTTCTTGCAAGTGAACCACCCATAGAAATTGGTTTTCCAGTAATCACACCAGGAGAGTAAACATTTCCATTTAGTTTACTAAATGTATCCATAATCTGTGTCATTTCTCGTCCTGTTGTGTAAACATCAGGAGCTGGAATGTCTTTTCCAGGACCAATAATTTCAGAAATCTTGTATGCAAATCCCCTTGTTAATCGTTCTAGTTCGCCATCACTGATTTTTTCAGTTTTAGGATTAACATAGATGCCACCTTTTCCACCGCCTAATGGAATATCAACAATTGCGCATTTCCAAGTCATCCAAGATGAAAGTGCCATAACTTCACGTTCCATGTATTCAACACCACCTTCTGGATTAAAGTAGCGAATGCCACCTTTGTATGGACCCCTATCATTGTTATGTTGACTTCTAAAACCTGTGAAAATTCTAATTTTACCATTATCCATTTTGACTGGAATTTTTACTCTCAAAACTTTATTTGGCATCGCCAAATATTCACGCAATTCTTTATCCTTAATTCCAAGGATATCACATGCATCGTTTACTTGCTTTGTTGCATTTACAAAAGGATCATTCTTGACCAAGATGTTTTTTCAGAACTGTGCATATTATATTAAGTTTAGTTGTAATTTTCTGATCGCAAATTAAAATAGATTAAAGATAGACTTTGGTGTGATTCATTTTTTTATCTAATTTATCAATTGCTTCATCAAGTGCACCTATGTTAATTTCAAGGAAACTAGACAAGTGAAAAATTGCGCCGTATTTATCGCCAATTTTTGAAATCATGTTATTCTTCTCAAGGACTTTTACATGATGTTGAACCGCCTTGTAATCAAGGTCTAGTTGCTTGGCTAATTGATGAGTGTTATATGGTTGCTCAAGCAGATGAATAATTATTCGTAAACGAGTGAATCCACCTCTTGTACTAGTAAACAGATAAAACAGTAGTTTTCTAGTCTGCTTGTCGGGTTGTCTTTGTTGCAGAGATTGTTTAGATCTAATAATTTCTTTGAATTCTAGTAGTTGATTAGCCATGTTTCCTGAAATAAGACAAGTCAATTTTGCTTAAAACCATATATCCAGATCTCACCCATATCTAAAAGGACAATTACCCTTAAATTGACTTGGCATAAACTCGGTATATCATGATGGCATCACGCGGTTACGATATGACTCCTACTATGTATTCTCCAGACGGCAGAATATACCAAGTAGAATATGCAATAGAGACCGTAAAAAGAGGAACACTAGCCATTGGTGTATGTAGTAAAGAAGGAGTCATCATGGCAGTAGAAGAAAAACCAAGAACATTACAAACAGCTAACGTTACGCAAAAGATTTTCCAAGTTGACTATCACATAGGAGTTGCAGCAGCTGGTTACATTCCAGATGCGCGTGTTCAAGTAGACAATGCAAGATTCTTTTCACAGGGAAATAGAATGACTTATGATGAATCTGTAGAAGTTGCAACAGTAGCTAAACATTTAGCAGACCAAGCTCATCAATTCACCCAATATGGTGGAGTTCGTCCAAATGGCGTCTCTATGATTATTGCAGGAATTGATCAAAAAGGAGAATCAATCTATGTTACTGATCCAAGCGGAACTTATGTACAATTTGCAGCAGTTGCAATAGGTGCAGGTTCTGATGAAGTGAATTCATTTTTGGAAAAACATTACAAAGAAAACATGAGTTTAGAAGATGCGGCATCTCTAGCTATAGCGGCAATCAACATAAAATCAGACATTAAAGAAGGAATCAACCATGTGAAAATGGCAAAGATTACTACAGAATCCAAAGTCTTTGAAAAAGTTTCAGAAACTGATTTACAAGACTATTCTCAAAAAGCATCAAAGTTTGCACCATAATAATTTAGATTTGAAAACTATTCAAACGAGCATATTGAAACGATAGATTATGGGTTTAGGAAGTTATTGGGGGGAAGTAATGGATGTACTTCGCGAAATCATCCCAATTTATGATAAAGTAAATTCCATCATATCATTAGGAAAAGACAAGGAACATAGAATTCGTGGAATTTCACATAGAGTACACCCAGGAAATAAAATTCTGGATGCAGGATCGGGTTTTGGAAACATGTCAAAAACAGCAATGAAGTTAACTGATGGAAAAATTTCAATCACACTTTATGATCCACTTGTACCCATGCTGAAAAATACTGGTACTCATTTTGAAAAAACCCCAGATATGGCAAACGGGGTTTTTGAACACATTCCATTTAGAGATGAAGAATTTGATGCGGTGTTATGTGGTTATTCATTAAGGGATGCAATCAATTTACGAATTGCAATTTCGGAGATTCACAGAGTGTTAAAAAAAGATGGAAGATTTGTGATTGTGGATTTAGGAAAACCAGATGAGGTGTTTTTTAGAGCAGGGGTTTCATTTTATCTAAGATGTATTTTACCCATTCTCGCATTTGCAGCAGGTGGAAGGTTAGGGTTAAAATTCGGAACACTGTATGGGACATACAAAAGATGGCCAAAAAATAAAAAACTAGAAGAACTGATATTAGAAAAGTTTTCAAGAGTTGAATTTGAGAAAGATCTTATGGGCGGAGCAATAATGGTTGCCGCATACAAATGAATAGAGTTCTGATACTAGTCAATATCACAGGTTTAATCATAGGAATTTCATATGGATTACATGGACCAATTCTTCCAGTATTTGCAAAAAATATTATCGGTGCAACATATTCTGATCTTGGACTAATTGGATTAGCAAATTTTATTCCGTACATGTTCATTCCGCTTTTTGTAGGAATTCTTCTTGATAGGATCAACAACGGATATTTACTTGCATTAGGTGCTGCAGTTAATTCTGCATCAATATACCTACTATCAATTGCTCAATCAGTACCAGAAATAATGGGATTCAGAATAATTACAGGTGTAGCTCATGCATTTTTTTGGCCACCATGTGAGTCCATCATATCCAATGAAAGCTCGGAGAAAAATAGAGTCAGAAACATCTCCTTGTTTACAATGTTTTTTGTCATAGGATTTATGGTAGGACCACTACTCGGTACAGTCTTTTTAGAAGGATTTGACATCACATACAGAATTTTATTCCAAATCGCTGCATTCATTCTTGCAGCAGCAATTATTTTTGCACTCCTAGCCTCAAGAAAAAATGTAAAAAATCACTACGAACGATTTTCATTTTCATCAATCAAGGAAATGAAACGATTTCCCGAAGTCATAGTATTGTTGGTTTTTTGTACGTCATCTTTTGGCATAATTTTAACAATTTATCCAGCATTTCTCAACGATAGTGGAATTAGTGCTGAAGACATTTTGTTGTTGTATTTTGTTTTTGGAATATCGCGAGTTGTATCCCTTGCATTGGTTGGAAAGCTTGCTAGGAAAACCAGTCAAACTTTGATTGCGGCAACTGTCGCAATATCAATAGGATTAGCGATATCACTGATGGCGGATTCGATTATTACTTTTGGTATTGCCTTGATTCTAATGGGATTTGGATTTAGCATATTCTTTCCATTAACATTAGAAATAATTTTGAGTAAAACACGAAAGGGAATTTCAGGGAAAATTATAGGAGCATATGAAACAATTTTTGGCATGGGTTGGGCAATAGGACCAACCATAGGAGGGCCGATCACACAGTCATTTGGAAATGAAACACCGTATTTGGTATTTTGTGTGATAGGTATTGGAGTGACAATATTTGCAATAATGTCTAGAAAGAAACTAGAGCCACAAAGAATCCTAAATTAGATAGATGTGGTTCCACGTTTTTTGGTGCAGATATCAAGTGCATCATCAATTGTTGTAACAAAGACTTTACCATCACCTTTAGTTCCAGTGCAAGCAACATTTGCAATAGCTTTCAATATATCATCTAGTTTAGGATCATCAACTACACAGATGATCATTTCTTTACTAAGATATTGACCAACTAGTGGCGGATCTTCAGCACCTTGACCTTGAACGGAGTGAATTGTTACACCACCAACCCCAATCTTTTTGATTGCAGCTACAACAAGATCCCTTGATTCTGGTTGAATTATTGCTTCAATTTTCTTCATAAATTAAGACCATCTTGAAATTCTTTAAATCAATGAGTATATTCTCATACTTGATATTCAATAATGAAATCTATTATCTAGGCATGTAAATAGAACATTACGTTTAATTTCAATTTAAAGAATACCAGATCATGTTGAATTATCCATTAAATGTGGGAGGAAGTGAATGGATGATTATAATTTTTGTTGCATTGGTTTTGATTTTAGGAACAGGAAAACTTCCAGGAGCTGCAAGAAAAATGGGACAAGCAGTCAATGAATACAACAAAGCAAAAAATGAAATTCAAAATCAGATGAAAGAAGTGACAGAAGAAACACCAAAAATTTCTGGTCCTGTTGGAACAGAGCGAGAAAAATTAGAAACTATTGCAAAATCAATTGGAGTAAAAATTGATGAAAAAACAGATGATGAATTAAGAGAAAACATATCTACAAAAATAGGTCAGAAAAAAACAGAAGAATCTGAGAATAAATGATTATTTGGATTTGATCCTGTACGTATTTGTATCAAGTCGTTTTTTAGCAAATTTGTAGTAATCTGGAACTATTTCAAAACCAAGAAATTTTCTTTGGAGCGATTTACTAACTACTGCGACCTGTCCTGAACCAAGAAATGGATCAAATACAATATCATTTTTTTTGCTAGAATATTCTAATAGTTTTTCAATTATTTCAGAAGGAAGTTTGGTAGGTGTTTTTTCATCACCTGTCCAATATTCACGTTTAATATCCCACACATTTTCTTTGTCTTTGTAGTGAAGACTTCGTCCATCTTTTGTTTTTTCATCTTTTTTGAACCTAGAAAATGGAAAAAACTTTCGTTTCTGATCATTTTTACAAACATAAAGACAATGGTAATGAGAAGTGACAAATTTCTTTTTAGTAACCACACCGAATTGATACTTCCAAATTATGTGGTTAATTGTGATAAAACCCACATCATCAAGAGCACGTAGAATATCTTTGAGGTTATTCCATCCTGAAAACACATACATGCTTCCAGAGTCTTTTAGAATCCGAAATGATTCATTCATCCATGCAAGTGTAAAATCATAATAATCCTTAGATTGGATTTCATTATACCCGGATAATACACGAGACGAAGTTCTGTTATAATTTGCTTTTTTGGCTTTGAAATTAATTGCAAATGGAGGATCAGTAATGATTAGATCAATTTTGTTTTTAGGAATAGAACTCATCCCTTCAATACAGTTTTGATTGTAAATTTTGTTAATTTCGATTTCTTTCATTTTTAAATTCAAGACAAATTCCTAGCTTAATAATGTGATTGGTTAGAACAACAACTAAACAATAAATCACCAAGTTATTCTAATCATATAGATCTTGAAATTCTCATGTCCAAAATGTAAATCAAAAATAGAAATTCAAAAAACATTTAACAAAAAAATGCATGTTTCATGTGAGAAATGCGGTATTGAAGATCTTTTAGAATTTACAAAAAATCCTGATGAAGTATTTTTAGAATTTCTTTCTAGATATGATAAAGGGTTAGTTACTGAAAAAGGACTTTCTGAGGGACTAAAAGAAGAAGGCATTGTGAGAGGAGAAAACGAGATTAAAGAGATGATTGGAAATAATAAACCAGATAAAATTACCGAGGAAATTCTATTTTCAAAAAAAGACTATGTGTCTCAATACAAAGTTTTGAAGAATCCTGAGCCTAAAATGGGATGTAGTGTTGAAGATTTAGGATTAGATGAATCAATCTCGGAGCATCTCAAAGAATTGGGAATAAAGCAATTTTACAAATTTCAGGAAGAAACAATTCAAGAGATCATATTTGGAGAAAATGTTGTGATTGAAGCACCTACAGCATCTGGCAAAACAGAAGCATTTTTGATTCCAGTGATTCAAAGAATAAAAAAAGAGGCCAATGACGGAAATGTTTTTGCAATTTTCATTTATCCTACAAAAGCACTAGCACGAGATCAACATCCAAAAATTCAAAAATTTGCGGAAAAGATTGGAATTAACATCAAAGTTTTTGATGGAGATACAAAGATAGAGGAACGAAGAGAGATCATTGAAAAACCGCCTCAAATTATAATTACGAATTTTGATGTTTTGCATTATCACATGTGGCATCAAACAAAATTTGCATCAATATTAACATCAGCGAGAATTCTAGTTGTGGATGAAGCTCATGTGTATTCAGGCATTTTTGGATCAAATGTACATTATATTATTAAAAGACTGAAAAGAATTTGTAGTAATAAAATACAATTTGTTGCAGCATCAGCCACATTAGAAGATGCCAAAGAATTTTGCCAAAATCTTTTTGGGGAAAAAATGCAAGTTATTCGTGGTTCAGGTAAAAAAGGTCTAACAGATTTTGTAATGCTATTTCCATCACTGAGGACACAAAGAAAACTCATGGTTGAACTAACAAAGAAAATGACTGAAAAAAAACACAAAACAATGGTGTTTAACAATTCACATCTAAATTCAGAATTATTAGCAATTCAAGCAAAAAAGCAAAAAGTCAACATTAAGGTTCACAGAGCAGGGTTAATGGCGAACTACAGAGCGTCAGTTGAAAAACAATTCAAAGACAACAGTTTGACTGCAATATCATGTACTCCAACGCTTGAATTAGGCATAGATGTAGGGAATGTTGATTGTGTAATATCATCTACCATCCCAGTAAACAGACTAATTCAGAGAATTGGCAGAGCCGCAAGAAAAGGTCAGAGAGGGTATGCATTTTTAGCATTAGGAAATGATCCAATCTCACAATACTACAAGAATCACCCTGATGATTATTTTGAAGATATTGAAAAAACATACATCGATCCGAAAAACCCGTTTGTAGAAGAGTTTCAAGTTCTAGCAATGGCATGTGACAGACCAATATCAAAACACGAATTAAAAGAACATCAAGAAGTGATAGAACATCACATAATCAAAGAAAATATCACACTATTCAATAACAGAATAATTCCTAACTTTGATAAAATTAATTCTATACTAAATGACTATAGTATCAGAGGAATCGGAAAATCAATCGACATTTTCTTATCAGACCAAAAAGTAGGAGACAGAGTATTGCCAATAGCATTAGAAGAATTGCACAAAGACGCAATCTATTTTTTGGCAGGTATTCGTTACAGAGTTAAAGAATTTGATTATCCTAAAAAGAATTATGCAAAAATAGAAAAAATTCCAAGAGATTATCCATATTATACAAAATCACTTACAGAAGAATGGCCCACCATTGAAACAGTTTTTGAGAAAAGAATTGCAAATGGAATAGAAGTTGCATTTTGTAAATTACATATTCAAAAGAAAGTGTATGGTTATGTCAACATAGAATTAGGTCAAGAGATTACACAAGGTGAAAAGATACTACTTGACATTCCATTAGAGTATGATTTTGTTACTAAAGGAATTGTTTTTCATGCCCCAAGACCGCTGACGGTTATAGAGACATCAGAAGATGAAGCATATGCAGAAGCCAGCGGATATCATGCGACAGAACACGTAGTAATTGAAGGAAGCAACATGATAACAGGCGGAGTTTCTCAAGATTTAGGAGGCATATCCCTTGGGACTTCAGGCTTGATTTTCATTTATGATGGGGCAATTGGAGGCAGCGGTGCAAGTAAGGCCCTCTATGACAGATTTGAGAAAGCACTAGAGAGAAGCATGTACATTGTAAAAGAATGCCCTTGTCAAAACGAATCAGGATGTCCCAGATGCACATTTTCATATAGATGTGGTAACAATAATGAATTTCTTCACAAATTATCAGCATTAGAAATTCTTCAGAGAATCAATAGTGGTGAAAAAACAGAATTGGTTGACCCTACAGAAGGCGATAGACCTCTTGTATGATTAATCAAAATGGGATAAATATAACAAAAATACAACATCATTATGGAAAAAGTTGCTCTTGTGACAGGTAGTTCTTCAGGAATTGGATTAGAAACTGCACTAGCACTTGCAAGAGACGGATACAAAACTTTTGCAAGTATGAGAGATACAAAAAAATCTGGAGAATTAGAACACGCTGCAAAAAAAGAAAACATGACAATCAAAGTTATAGAATTAGATGTGGATGATGAAAAATCAATTATCTCAGCAATCAAAAAAATAATGTCAGATAGTCAAAGAATAGATGTACTTGTTAACAATGCAGGATATATGCAATTTGGATGTACAGAAGACGTATCAATAAAAGATTTTAAAAAACAATTTGAAACTAATTTCTTTAGCATTGTAAGAATTATTCAAGAAATATCTCCAATAATGAGAAAACAGCAATCAGGAATTATCGTGAATATCAGTTCAGTTGTTGGCAGGATGGGTCTTCCAGGATCTTCAGCATATATCAGTTCAAAATTTGCTCTAGAAGGTCTAACTGAATGTTTAAGATATGAATTAGGCCAGTTTGGAATCAAAACTACTTTAATTGAGCCAGGTGTTGTCAAGACAAACTTTTTGAATTCAACCAAAGTTCCAAAATTAAATACAGATCAGAAGTATGAGAAATTAACACAGCATATTCTATCAGGTCTTAACATGATGTCAGAGCTGGGAACGCCACCATCTCAAGTAGCAGATGTTGTGATCAAGGTAATTCATGACAAAGAGATTCTACCACGTTATGTAGTAGGAACTGATGCAGTCATGTTTTTAGAGGCAAAAAAGACCAAAACAGACATAGAATTTGAGAAATACATGAGTAAAGAGCTATTTCCAAGCTGATTGAATACTACGTTAAATTGATATACAGATAGAATAGAGTTTTCATCAAAGTCCTCAATTTTAAAGTGAAAAAAATGAAATGGAAAACACTACAACATAATGGAATCTTATTTCCTCCAGCGTATGAGGCTCAGGGAATTAAGATAAAGATCAAAGGAGAGACTGTAAATCTCGATCTAAATCAAGAAGAAATGGTGTATCAATGGGCAAAAAAGAAAGACACACCATATGTACAAGACAAAGTTTTTCAGAAAAATTTTACGACAGATTTTGCTAAAACTCTAGATACAAAATTTAAAAAAATATCATATGAAGATATTGATTTTTCTCAAGCTTACAAAATAATCGACAAAGAAAAAGATCTCAAAGAGATGATGTCAAAAGAAGATAAGAAATCCATTGCTGCAAAAAGAAAAGAATTACGTGAGAAACTAAAAGCCAAATTTGGAGTTGCCATTATGGATGGAAATCAAGTCGAAGTTGGAAATTACATGGCTGAACCACCAGGAATATTCATTGGTAGAGGAGAGCATCCGCTTAGAGGAAGATGGAAACCACCGGTAACGCCAAAGGATGTTACGCTGAATCTTGGAAAAGATGCTAAAGTTCCTGAAGGAAAATGGGGCAAGATTATTCATGATAACGAATCTATGTGGTTAGCTAGTTGGATGGACTATCTTACACAAAAAAGAAAATATGTTTGGCTGGCAGATACAGCAGGATTAAAACAAGACAGAGACAAGGAAAAATATGAAAAAGCAGTAAAGCTTGCAAAAGAAATTGACAAAATCAAAGACAAAATTGTCAAAGACATGAAAAGCACAGATCCAAAAATTAGCAGAATTGCTACAGCTTGTTATTTAATTTACAGAACTGCAATGAGAGTAGGAGATGAAAAGGATCCTGACGAGGCAGATACAGTTGGTGCTACAACTCTCAGAAAGGAACACATCAAAATTACACCAAATTCAATAGAATTTGATTTTCTTGGTAAAGATAGTGTAAGATGGCAAGAAACTGTAAAAGCTGAAGGCCACGATAAACAGTTCCATGAAAATCTCAAGAACCTCGTGGAAAAGAAAAAACCTAAAGATGAGATTTTTGATGACATTACTTCAAGACATGTTAACGTGTATTATTCCAGTATTGTCAAAGGCTTGACTGCGAAGGTATTCAGAACATATCTTGCTACCACAGTTGTCAGAAATTATCTCATTGAGCATGACAATATGAAAGGAAAGACAGCAAATGAGAAACTATATCATGCAAAATTGGCAAACTTGGAGGCTGCCATGATGTGTAATCATAAAAGAACAATCCCTAAGACCTTCGAGCAGGCATTAGACAAGAAAAGAGACACACTCAAAAAAATAGAAAAAGAAAAGCCATGGGAAAAAACCCAAGCAGATCTTAAAAAAACAGAAGCAATACAACCAAAAACTGATGCTCAGAAGAAAAGCAAAGAAAAAAGAATCAAGACATTAAATGAGCAGATCAAAAAACAAAAGGCAAAACAAAAAGAGAGATCAGAGAAATTACAACTACAAATAGATCTATCAGAGAAAACTAAGGACTATAACATTGGAACATCTTTAAGAAATTACATAGACCCACGAGTTTTCAAAGCTTGGACAGAAGAGGTTGGTGTGGAGTGGGAAAAACTATACACATCAGCATTACAAAAGAAATTCCTTTGGGTCAAAAATGAAAATATTGATTGGAATAGTATAAAGTAATTTTATCTAAAATCCGGTCCCCAAGTATCTCTTTGTTTTTCTTTCCAATTTAATGAAGATTCTGTCTTTGCGTGAGAAACATCAGATAATGCATCATATTTCGGATCAAATGGGTTGTAACCTTGGCATTCAAAATAGAATTCATCAGTTAACGCAAATCCTTTGTAAAAGCTCTCCTCTCCATCATGTTCTGTTCTTACTATGTAATCTACAACACGACATTTTGTATAATCAAAACCACGAACAACATCATCACCATATGCTAAAATCAGATTCACATCAAATAGCTTAACTTGTGAAGAGACACCAGTTACTTTTGGTCCAGACTCGCGAGTTTGATCAACTGTGTGATATAGTAATGGAGTAACGCCAGGAACCCCCACAAGTGTAAATGTTGGATTTGCCCTTGCAATTAGATTACCTTGGTAGAATTCAGGAAAATCTACAACTTCAGTGCCGCTATCAAAATCAAAAGTAGCAATCATGTGAGGACCAGTGCCCATATTGTAGGAATTTGTTGTGTAAATATTGTTCATCTTAGATAATCTAGATTCTTTGGCATCAGATAGTTTATCAAAAACAGGGTTAACTGGAGTCAGACCAGAACAGACAACATCAAGAATTTCAGCAGTAGCAAATCCTCGCTTTCCAGTATAGCCTTCCTCGTGATCCCTTAGAGTCAGTATATCATATCCACTCACTATACAATCTTTAAAATCAAGGCCTCGTAGTGTTTCTTGAGAATTTGTAAATTCTACAGACACATCAAAGTCTTCGTTGAAAGTAGATGCCATGCCAGAAACTTTTTGAGATTTATCAATTGCGTTATCTATCAAAGGATGAGGTAAAACTGCAGTAATTATCTGAAAGCTAGGACCAGCGTCATTAGCCTCATTAAATCCTGAAGTTAACGTAAAAATCACAGACTCTATTTTTTCAGAACCATGATCAAATTCAAATGTAAGAAAAGTACGAACATCCTCGGCAAGTGTGAAAGGTAATGAGCCATAATCGGTAAAACTACGTGACATGGAATTCAAATCAGAGTTATCATAGTCTAAATTAATTCCAACTCCACCGCATCTAAATTGTATACTATTAACAATTACAAACCCGGTATCAGGTGCTAAATAGGACTCATAGTCATCTGTAAGAGTCGATACACTGTATCCAGAAATTTCACAGTTATCATATGTGAATGATTTTAGAATATTTTCATTTTGAACTACATTAACATCAACGTCAAAATATCGATAATTATACTCAAAGCTATTACCTCCAGTTAAAGTAGACATTCTATAGAGATATGCTTCATCTAATGCCTTGTGTAAATGAGGATTATTTCCCACAACACCTTCAACTTCAAAACTAGATCCAATGTTAGATACAATATCTGAAGTGGTGGAAAAAACAGGAAAATTCACAGTTTCAACACCATTCCTAAAATGAAAAGTAACTTCATTGTGTATACCTGCTACAAAATTATATTCTTCAGCATATACTGTGTTTAGCATTCCTTGAGACAACATTACAAGTACTGACAATGTGACAATAGATGCCAAAATAGAAAATTTTTGAAAACTTTTTGTCATTGTCAACAAAATATCAAAAATCAAGATAAGCTGTGAGAATGCATTGCAATGCACCGCACAGAGTGATTGTATTTTTGAGGTAAATCTGAGTTGCAAACTCATCAAATATCTTGTAGAATCATTTAATTTCCCAAATTTTCAGGCATATATTATGCCGGGGTAGCTCAGCCTGGTTAGAGTGCCAGTTCAATTGGTAATCTCTAACGGTTCTCCAACTAAGGCAATACTCATAATCTGGAGGTCGCGAGTTCAAAACTCGCCCCCGGCACACATTATTTACTAAAATCAAAATCTAATGTCATTATTCTAGGTTCAAAATTGTGCCAAACTATGCCATTTTTGGACAATATTTTCAAAATCATTCATTTGCTGCATCAAACGATGGGCACTTACAACTATCTCTATTCCCACAATAACAACAAATGCAATTACAGTAAGATATTACATTGTCACAACCCAAACACAATTCACGTGATTCTGGATTACTCACCAGAATCACCAAATTTTGGCATGTGCTCTTTACAATAACATTTCAGTTCGGCACATTCGCGCATTCCATCAACGTAATCACTTAGGATGACCTTTTTTGTCTCGCAGAAACAAACATCCGCCGGTTCTGTACATTTGATACAATAGCTCATAATTATAGTATAGTACTAGATAATAATATAGTATATTGTTAGAAATCTATATATTTGTTTAGTTATTACTTGTTTAATTAAAAATATGATTAAAACAGTTTAATGAAGATAATAAAGAAGCGTTGTCTTTTTACCCACTGTATTTTCAAACTATAACAATAAAATTATAATTTACAGCTCCCCTACATCTATAAAATTTCAATATCTTGTTCTGAAAGAGATTTTACTCTTCGTTGGCAAAAGAGGTCTTCAGGCATAGATTTAACATTTAGAGATAGTCTTTGCAAGTTTTGAAGTATCGTTTCATGAACCATTGCAAAAAGGGCAAATCATCGTCTTTAGTTTGTGACTTTTCAAGTGCATTATAGTATGAGCGCCTATCATTGTAATTAATGTCAAGTAATGGATAATCAAATTTGTTTAGGACATGATTCATCATTAGTCTTGTAGTTCTACCATTTCCATCGCCAAATGGGTGGATGGTGACAAATTTCAAATGCACAAGAGCCGCAAGCTCAACTGGATTTAGTTTCTTTTTATTTGTATTATACCACTTGAAGAATCCATCAACTAAAAATTTCACAGCAGTATGTGGTGGCGGAGTGAATTTGCTTTGTCCAATCCCTACATTATACTCTCGAAGTTTTCCTGCAATGTCCGATTTTGTTTGCTCAAATAATTTTTTGTGCCATTTTTTGACTACATTTAAAGACAGATCCTCTTTTTGTTTTATTACTTCTAGAAATAATTTTTGATGCATCTCAGTTTCTTTAATGTCTCTATAAGGTCGATTTAATGGTGTAAGACCATCTTCTAAAAGAAATACAGTGTCTTTTAGAGTTAAAGTAGAACCTTCAATTCGTTGTGTATTATACGTGAATTTAACAGAAAAATCCTTTAGATTTTTTTCTTTTATTGATAATGGGATTTTGTTTTGTTCTTTTTTGTAGTTTTGATGGATTCTTTCAAGATCTGGAAGCCATTCTTCTCTTTCTATCTCTAAGGCAAAATTCTTTTTCCGATCCTCAATGTCTTCTGGAATTATTTTTCCTAGATATTCTTCTCGTTGTTTTCGTTTACCTTTTTTTGAATCATGGTACAGGTAGTAATAGTCTTGATTTCCTTTTCTTCGTTTTATCATAGTTACCATAAACAGTATTACCCAGGAAATTATTTAAAAATTACTATTTTTATAAAATCTTCCTTGGTAAGTATATACACTTAGAAATAAGGCTAATTCCCCAGGAAATATTGGAAAAAACAAGAATTTATTGAAAAATTCCTGTCTAATCTATTCACATCGAATTCTTTATTTAGTCAAAATGAAAAATGGGCTAATTTTGTGGGTGAAAATAGTAGATGAAATCTAAGAAGGTTTTATGTGATCTGCGATTCTTTTTTCACTGGGTTTGTGTTTGCCTGTAACGATATAGTTTATAGCATCACTCATGAATACTGCATGATCCCCAATTCTTTCAAGATATCGTAAAAGTAAAGCTTCAGCTAGCGCACATTTAGTGTTATTTGATTGAATTAATTGAGGTAATCTTTCCTTGTAAATTTTATCTATGAATGCCTCATCTTCTTGAATTTTTACAGCTTTTCTAACATCTAGTTCTGCAAAAGAAAGAACAGCTTCTTTTATCATGTGTTTTACTTTCTTTGTGATTTCAATTATGGATTCATTTGTACATTCAGAAATATCTCCAAACAGATCTCTTACCTGAGTTATATCATAAGCATATCTTCCAAATCTTGAAAACGCATAAGATATTTCAGTTGAGGAGCGAATCATTCTAAAATCATCTGCAACTGGTTGATATTTTAACAACATATCAAAAATCAAATCTTCAACTTCAAAATACTTGTTACGAATTGAATCAGATAACTCATAAACTTCATGGGTAGTATTTTTCCCTTCAAGATACGAGTCAACTGCTAATGAAATACATTCGATTGCCATATCTCCCATCTCAGCCATGGTTTGAGATAGCTTTTCAAGTGACGGATCAATTAATCTAGTCATTATCCAAATTGTCCCTGAACATATTTTGCAGTTAATTCATTTTTCGGATCAGTGAATAGTTTCTTTGTCTCTCTAAACTCAATTAGTTCTCCCAGATACATAAATCCAGTATAATCTGAAACTCTAACTGCTTGTTGCATATTGTGTGTAACAATAATTATCGTGTACTCTTTTTTTAGTTCTGTAATTGTTTCTTCAATTTTTTGAGTTGCGATAGGATCAAGAGCAGATGCAGGCTCATCCATCAATAAAACTTCAGGTTGAATTGCCAAGGCTCTAGCAATACAAAGTCTCTGTTGTTGACCACCAGACAATTCAATTGCAGACTTTTTCAAATCATTTTTCACTTCATCCCACAAATATGCCATTTTAAGTGAATCCTCTACAATTTCATTTAGAATTGTTTTATCTCTTACTCCGTTTAGTTTCAAACCTGCAACAACATTATCATAAATAGACATTGTTGGGAATGGATTTGGTTTTTGAAAAACCATTCCAACTTTTCTTCTGTGATAAATTGGGTCTATAGCCTTATCATAAAGATCAATGTCATCAATCATTACTTTACCCTCAACTTTAGCATTTTTTGTCATGTCATGCATCCTGTTAAGACATCTGAGAAATGTTGTTTTCCCACAACCAGAAGGTCCAATTAAAGCAGTAACAGATTTTTCTGGAAACTTCATTGTAACATTTTTCACACCAACAGTGGTGCCATAATAGACAGAGACATTTTCTGCAACCATCTTGAATTTTTTTACAGCATCAGATGTAAAAGAGTGTGGATCAGAATCAACCGTAGCAGTAATTTTCTGAGGAGAGATAGTCATGGTCATTTTTTATTCATTACCCCTTGTTTAATTAATCTCCCCATTATTCCATTTCCTGTTTTATTGGCAAAGTAATATCTAACACCCAAATTGATTCCAAGAATAATTATGATTAAGACTAATGCAGATCCCCAACCTTGCAATTGTGCACTGTCATAAGGCAATAAAGACAACCTCCAGATTCTTAGTGGTAATGCATCCATCGGTACATCCATACTACTGAAAAATTGACTGCTTCCAAGAATAGTCATTATCAGTGGAGCAGTTTCACCACCAATTCTTGAAACAGATAGTAGAATTCCCGTAATCATCCCACTTTTTGCCGCTGAAATCACAATTCTAAATGTTATAATCCATTTTTTTAATCCCAAAGCAGTGCCGGCCTCCCGATAAGTTATTGGAACCATTTTCAAAGATTCCTCAGTAGTTCTAGCAACAATAGGAAACATGATTAAAGATAACGCAAATGCGCCTGCCCAGACAGAAAAATGACCGAGAATTAGTACAATTACCAAAAATGCAAATATTCCAAGGACGATAGATGGAAATTCCATAAACACATCATTGAAGAATCTAATAAATCGTGCCAATTTGTTATCGCCATATTCAGACAAGTATATTCCAGACATTACACCTATTGGAACACCAATCAAACTGGCAAGTCCAATTATTATCAAAGTACCTTGAATGGCAGGCCCTATTCCTCCTTCGCCAGAACCAATAGAACCAGGAGTTGCTGTCAAAAATTCATAACTTATGGCAGATATTCCGTTTTTGAATACTTCAACTAGAATACTGCCCAATGGAATAATTGCAATAATTACACATGCAAAAACAATAATTCTAACTATTTTGTCTACTAAAAGACGATTCTTTACATTTTGTTTGAAAAGAGTTCTGTATTCCTGTCTTCGTTCGTTAGTGGTCAATTGTTAATTGCACCCTCCTTTACTTTCATCATTTTAGTTACTAGAAGATGAGCTATAACATTAATCACAATTGCAATTAATAAAAGAACCAAAGCTACTCCAATTAATGCAGGAAGATGTAACGATGCTGGTGAGGCTTCAACGAATTCATTTGCAATTATACTAGACATTGTTTGACTTGGTTTGAATAACGATGAAGGAATTGCAGCAATGCCTGTTGCATTTCCAATTAACATTGTTACTGCCATAGTTTCACCAACTGCTCTGCCAAGACCAAGAATGGATGCACCAATCAATCCAGTTTTAGAATATGGAAACACAGCAATCTTAAACATTTCCCATTTTGTTGCACCTAACATGTATGCAGCTTCTTTTTGTTGTTGAGGAACTGCTTTCATTACTTCACGAGATACTGCTGAAACTGTTGGGATGATCATGATAGCTAAAATCACACTTGCAGTTATAATATCAAGACCAAATGGTGTTCCTGAAAATAAAAATATCGAGTCACCAAATAAATCATGTAATGGTTGTTCCACCCAATCCTTAAAGTAAAGTCGAAAAACCAAAAGACCCCAAAGGCCATAAATTACACTTGGAACAGCTGCTAAAAGTTCAACTAGAAATCCTAATGGGGCACCTATTTTTGGAGGAGCATCTGAAATGAACATTGCAATTCCAATACTTAGTGGGACACCGATTAGCATTGCAAGTGATGCAGTAACTAGTGTACCAAAAATATATGGTAATGCACCGAAAGATTCACGGCCCTCAACGGCATTCCAATCAGTGCCAACGATAAATGATAATCCTTCTTCTTCCCATACCGGGTATGATTCAGTAGCTAATTGAAAGACCAACAAGGCAATCATTACTAAAACAAACGTTCCTGCGATTGTAGCGCCTACCTTGAAAATTTTATCTGATAAAATATTCTGTTTTTTATATGCTACATCGTTTTTCTTCACACAATTCCAACAATATTGACACATTATCTAAAAAATGATCATAAATTATGTAGAGTATGAAATAAACGTAGAACTATATAGATTATGTTCAGAAGCAGTATATTGGAAAAAAATCAATTATCACACAGTCATAAACCATGTCAGAGATAAAACAGATTAGGCGATTACAGCTAACTGGTGGATCTACGTATATTGTATCGCTGCCAAAGACATGGATTGATGAACTACAACTAAAGAAAAATTCCAACATAACGTTGGTAAAGAATCGTAATGATTCAATCACACTATTTCAAGAAGAGCAAACCAAAAAGAACAACGCCCTAGCAACAATTGGAAAAAATGATTCAAAGGAATCAATTAGAAGAAAGATAATTGCAATGTATCTTTCAGGATATAAAACCATAGAGATAAGAACAAAAGGGATTGAAATTCCAAGTGCACATAAAAGTGCAATTAGAGATTTAGTAAGAACCACACTAATGGGAACTGAGATTGTTGAATCAAGTGCAGAAAAAATAACATTACAAATTCTAACTCAACTTGCACAATTATCATTTACTGTTGCATTGAAAAGAATGTACACAACTGCTAAAAATATGCATCAGGAAGCTATTGAGGCATTAAATGAATTAAATTTAGAACATGCCGAAGAGATTATCAAAATGGATGACGAGGTAGATAGATTCAGCCTCTATTTACTAAGAAATTTAAATCTAGCATTAGAAAATGTTCAAGTTCTACTAGATTCTGGACTCGAAAAACCATCTGATTGTCTTGGTTATAGAACAGTAGTAAAATGTGTAGAAAGAATTGCAGATCATGCAGGACTTATTGCTAAAAAAATAAAATATCTAAAATCACCAATAGATAAAAAAATTCTAAAAGAAATAGAACACATCAGTATAGAATCACTTGTTGTTTTTGAAAATTCAATTACAGCACTTTCCAAAAGGGATTACCTGATGGCAGAAAATGTTGCAGCAAGCGTAAGTAAAGTCATAGAAATAGAAAAAAAACTAATGGATTCACTTAAACCCGGTGAAGATACAGGCATAATAAAATTAATTTTAGAAGACATTAGAAGAACTGCAGAATACTCAAGAGACATATCTGAGATTGTGATAGATGAAACCGTGCAAAACGTTATCGAAGAATCTTAAAAAAAAATAAAAAAGATTTTGGATGATTTATCCACGGTATTTTTTGTTCAAGCCAAAGATCAACATAGCTGGTGCTGCTAGATACATTCCAAGATTCATCATAATTACACCTATACCATAGCCTAAAACTTCAGAGTCAGACTCAGCATATTGCATTATAGACAAAGATGATATTAATGGAGTAATTCCAATTTTTATCATTTCTTTGAATACGGGGTTTGCTCTTTCCATATCAGCAATGGATGGGGAGAATGAGTAATACAATTGGTTAAATCCTGTCATAAAAGATGTACCAGATGCAGTATTCATTAGTTGATTATCCCGAATTTCTCTCAACATCTGAACTTGTGGTGCCATTTCTGTACCATACGTTGCAGTTGCAATTAGACAACCGCCAGTCTCCGTTTTTTCAGTTTGTTGTTTAATCTCTTGTGTAACTTCTGACTGTGGAGATGCATTTGCATCCCAGAGAATTTCTCCATCATATGTTATTTGTTGTAGTCCTTGCTGTCCAAGTATTGTTACTTTATCAGATAGTGGAACATACAGCAAACTTGGTGAGAATTCTTGGCCATCAGTAATCATCCAATTAATTAAATGAATTACGGCTTTTGCTTGTTCTTTGGTTTTAGTTACTGGTTTTAGATCATCATGCACTAACAAGTATGTAAAACTTGCAATTGGGTATGAGTTAGAACCTGGTGCGTTAACTATTGATACTTCTGCCCAGCTATCTTTAGATGCAGGCAAACTATCAGCAGCACCACTAGATGCATCAGAGATGCTGTCTAAAGATGGTTCAATGAATGCAGATTTGTCAGCATTTTGAATTGATGCAAAACTCATCCCTGTTTGAAATGCATAAGCAAGTTCAACATATCCAATAGCATATTCTGTAGATTTTACAATTCTTGCAACGCCTTCATTGCCTGCAGCAGCTAGTCCTGTTGGCCATGGAACAGATTTACCTTTGCCCACTTTGTCATGCCATTCTGGACTAACAGTACTCAGATAATCTGTAAAGACGAATGTAGTTCCAGAACCATCTGATCTTTGAGCTGTGACAATGTTTTTGTCAGGAAGATTCAACTCAGGATTTGTTGCAACAATTTTAGGATCATTCCATTTTGTGATTTTTCCCAAAAATATTTCTGCGACAGTATCAGCAGTTAGTTTTAGTCCCTTGTTTGGAACTTCAGGTAGATTATAGGCCACTACCACTCCCCCAATTGTTTCAGGAATGTGGAATGTTCCAGGGGCTAGTTTTCTTTCTGATTCTGTTAGAGGTGCATCAGATGCTGCAAAATTTACAGTTCCTTCTATGTGTTGTTTAACTCCACCACCACTTCCAATTGATTGATAATTGAGGTTTACATTGTCGTAGATATTGTTGTATTCAACTCTCCATAAATCAATGATAGGGTAAGGGAATGTTGCACCTGCACTAGTCAAATCATATTGAATGTTTGGATTAGGTGCTTCAGGAGCTGTTGCTGCGTCTGCATAAAGAGGAGTGATGATCGCTCCAAATGCAGTCAATAAAATCAGTAACGATGTTTTTGTCTTCATTGCTTAATAATTTTAAAAATTCTATTTACAAATACTAGGCATAGATTATAGTAGTTCCATATACTATATAGAAAATTATTTCTTAACAAGTAAAATGTAGTAGATGAAAATATAATATTTTATGGATTCTATATTAGTTAATCTTTAGACACATTTTACAATATCATTTGTAATGACCTCACAATCTTCCTTGAGCAACAACAAAGCAGAAAAGAAATTGCAGATAGCCAATTATATTTTCAGACTTGTTCATCTAACTGCAATCAATCTAAATCTAAGCAATGATAGGGAGAAAAAACAGGACAAAATTTAGTTGCCAGATGAATCATGTAGAAATTGTGGAAATTTACTACAAATTTTTTCAAAATGTAAAGAATGTAAAATAGTAGAACAGGAAATATGCTTCAAATGTAATAATAAAACAATGACGAGGTACCACAATTGCATAAAATCATCTATATCCATATGTTAATTCTGTATGGATCATAGAAAACAATACTAATCAGTTTTTAATTGAATCTAATGTCTCCATATTATACAAAAAATTAAAACACTTTATGATTATAATACCAACAATGTCTAGTATAATTGCTAGTAACGAGATTTTCTAACAGTAGCTAACTTTTTTTGTGATCTTGGTGTTTTTGTTTTAGCTTTTGATTTTTCTACTTTTCCTTCTGCTTTAACAATTTTACCGCTTCGTCTTGCAGCTTTTAGTATTTTGATTCTAGTTTTTTGTTCTTCTTTTTGTTTTTTTATTTCAGCAGCAGTTAGTTTTTTTCTTACCATTAATGTGTAATCTACTCCATCATAGATAAGTGAGATCATAGTTACAAATGTGTGAAAAAATTGGGTTCTGTCAAGTGTATGAGGCTTGAGTTTTTGAGCGAATCATTTTATTCTGTATCGGAGTATGGCCAAAACAGAGTCATGAATTTGTAATTTGGTTATAATTGCTGGAGAGGATACAAATTCTATTTTAGATGACTTTTTTCTTGCAATCTCAAGCATGTTCATTATTTTTTTGAACTGAGAGTTTGTGTGATATTCTGCTGAAACAATGAGCGTGTCTACCGCACCTAATTCCAGTGCCTTGTAAATTACATCATTTCTTTTTGCAGTTAGCTTGTCTTTAACTAGTTTTTCATATTTTTTAATAATTTCTTCTACATGCTTTCTTCGATATTGGTAAAGATGATGAATTATTTTCTCATGTACACAACTAATTGGAGTTGAAAAAGACAAGTTTTCAACAAATCTACACTTTTTTACTAATTCGGAATCAAGCTCATCAAAAAACTCCGTTTTTGCATTACCTGGACCTCCTAACAGTATTAATTCAGAATTTGAATCCATAATTTGAACTTTCTTTACAACTTTTTTGAAGAAAACATGAATTTTAGTTTGTCTTGCCCTGAGGAATCTCCCTTGACTCTGTCCTCCTTTTTTATGTCTTCCACGCAGATCAATGCTTTCTTTTGATTCTTGTATAATCCGGTTACCATGAAACTTTTGTATTGTTGCAGATTTTTGATCGAGTGTTACTAGTATTACGTCATAATTAGTTTTGAGTATATCACGAAATGGCTTGATGTACGGTTTTTTGCTTACCATGTAGATGTATGGCAATCTTTTTGAGGTTGCAATTTCTTTAGTGTGCACTTTTCCGTTTACTAGCCATCCAAAAATACAAAATGTCTTTGCAAACTTTCCTGTAGAAGCATAATCATTTTTTATTTTACTAATTATTTGTTCAATTTTTGATTCTATTTTTTCAAATTCCTCTTTTCTCTTTGTTTCCTGTAGCAAAGATATTGTTTCTTGCCCCTTTGTAGACGGATAATAAAGCGACACACAAGGAAAACGAATTTGTTTTATTTCATATAGAAACTGGTTAAGCGCTAGCCATTCAGCTGGAGATATCTCAGAATCCACGAATAACAGACGTTGCATTAGTATTCAAATTTACCTATACGTAATCTAGGAATTAACCAGATGTTGAAAAATCCATAGTATCATATGATGTTTCAGATCTTCAACAAAAGTTACAAGAGATAAACCAAGATCTGATGATTATGTTTAATATCCTATGAGATTAATCAGATATTTCATCTTTGTAAGATTAGACAAATTCTAAAATTGTGTCGTATATAAGATTATAATAATTATTAAAAAATTGTTTGTTTCTGCTTGATTCTTTGAACATTTGTATAGTTTTTTGCTAGGTAATATTATCTAAAATATATTCAATAAAGTAAAAGTGGCAAAATCCCCTAACGAAACAAAAGATATCTTTAATGTGTCTAAAAACAATGTGGAACGATATTTTGAAGAGGTTGAAAAAATTTCACCTAAATATCATCAGTCTATTGCAAAACTTCAACAAGATTACATCGATGCATGGAAAACAGTGATCAACTCTGCTATTTCTTTGGAACAAGAGTATGCACTCAAAGCAGGTTACAAAACAGAGGCATCTGAATCAGTCCTTAGAACCATTCGTGATATTACTGATATTTCTCTTCAAGCATATGCAACCCAAAACAAAATTACTGTAGATACATCTGAAGCAACAAAAGAAGCTTTCAAAATGTTTAATCAAAATATAAAATCTTTTTCTTCTCTTAATAAAGAAATTATGGGATACATAATGTCGATATTTGAACAGAAATTAAATACGTAATCAGAGATTTTTTACCTAACATCATTCCAAATAATTTCTTGAATTTTATTTTGTCCTATTTTATTATCTTTAAATCACAGTTGCAATCCTCTCGTTTACCACATTTTGGACAGTTACAGTCACATAATAGTAATGAAGTGTCGCAACTAATGCATTTAGTGTATTCTGCAAAATCTTCTTTCATTTTATGTATATAGGTGATAATGAAAAATAAAGGTTAGATTTTTTTCCTTTACATTTATTAAAAATAATTTTAATTTTCAAACAATTTTAAAGAAAAGACGTCATTAAGATTATGTTACATTAATGTTATTTTCTATTAATGTCTGTGACGCAAAATCTTAACGAACATGAAGAAAAACTACTCAACATGATATTAGGGGAAGTTCCAAGCTCCAGAATTGCAATAATTTGTGATCATGACGGAAACATTCTATGGAATAGTATCAGAGACGGTACCACTAGTTATCTTAACATGAATGAAACAAAAGAATCTCTAAAGAGATCCATAAAATCATGGGAAGAACGTGACAAATATTCTGGAAAAATAGGCAAGGGAAAATATGCAATAGTGGCTTATGATAAAATAAAAAGAATCACAATACCTCTGCCAAATAACCATCTTTTGTTTGTAAGTTTAGAAGGGGAAGAATTCGGCAATGTTAAAAATATAATTACCATAGTAAATTGGGTAAATTCCAACATGGGGTTATAGTTACAATGGATTATGAGAACCTTTTACAAAGAATCATGCATTCAGATGTAAATGTTAGACACAGTGTTGTAACAGATCTAGATGGAAATATTCTTGCAACTAATCATCGTGAAGGAATAACAAATTATCTATCCCCTGAAGAAACTGCATCATCTCTAAAAAGAGCAGCTAGTGCGTGGAAAGCAAGAAAACAACTAAGCCACAAGATTGGCAGGGGGCTTTATGCAGTTGCAGCATTTGAAAAAATAACACGCATTACTTTTCCATTAGGTGAGAGTAATCTAATTTTTGTTAGTTTAGGGTCAGATACGATGAGGATGGATCTTCATGAAGGAGGACAAAAACAAATCATTGAACATGTTCTAAATATTCTAAGTCGAGATCCTACTAAAGGATAATAAATTAAATTGCGAGAATCAAGCCTTGATCATGTAAAAAGTATAGACAGTAATCTTGCATTCATCCTTTGACAATGCGCATCGATACTCTTTTTCCCTCTCGATGTTTTTGATTTGATTACTGCCTTGATTAACTGTGTCATAATAAAATAAAAACTACTCTAAAGCAATAATGAATATTTGTTTAATTTTTCAATTGTTATTGAATATTTGAATTTGCTGTGAAATCTTTTATTCTAATCGTGTATTATTATAGTGATGTTTCAACATCAAACTTCATACAAAGGCAGTGAAAAATAAATGCCCAAGGCATATGTTTTGATGAACTGTGACTTGGGTTCAGAAAAACAAGTAATTGCGTCGTTGAAAAATATTGAAGGCATAAAAGAAGCTCATGGCACACTCGGTCTATATGATATAGTTGCACAAATTGAATCAGACACTGAAGAAAAAATTCGAGAGATCGTTACTGTTACTGTTCGCAACATGCCAAAAATACACTCTACAGTTACTTTGACACGTTCAGAATCGGGAGAACTGTTTCAAGCATCTGAAAAACTAATTGGAATGATGTTGGGACAGAATCTTGCCAGAGCATATGTTGTTATTCATTGTGATAACGGGGAAGAATATACCACATTAAAAAATCTCAGTCACATACCAGAAGTAAAAGAGGCAGATGTGGTTTTTGGATTTTATGATGTTATTTGTAAGATAGAAGCATCAGATGAAAAGACATTGGATCATATTCTTACCAAAGCCATAAGATCTTTACCTCACATTAAAACCAGCATGACTCTGAAGATAATTAATGAGCAAGAATCATAGATCTTATTATTTTTGCCAACATCTATGTTTATGTTTAAATGAAATAATATTCAGATGTTTAATTTTTAGATAAAAAACATTACAATTTTAAGTAATTCAGAGAGTTTTACTTAAATAATTTTTGAGCATGTATGAATTATGGAAACTGCTTATGTCCTAATCAACTGTGATCTTGGTTCTGAAGAAGCAATACTTGATTCTCTAAGACACATGGAATCAATAAAGGAAATTCATGGAACATTTGGCGCATATGACATTATTGCAAAGATAGAAAATCTAGACAGAGACAAGCTCAGAGAAATCATAACGTGGAATATAAGAAAAATCAAACATGTTCGCTCTACTCTCACATTGATGGGAATTGAGGGACGGAATTAATGGTAAAAGCATACGTTTTGATTGTGAATGAATCTGGAAAAGAAGATTATATAATTTCAAATTTAATAAAAATTCCAAGCATTACGGATGCATATGGAACGTTTGGAACATATGATATTCTAACTAAACTAAAATCATCAAATGAAGAAGATCTCCAACACGACATTACAAATGGAATTAGAAAAATGCCAAAGATCAGAGGAATTACAACACTACTAGTTGACAAAAAACCAGGAATCTCAAAGATAAATAAAATTGAACAAAAAGTTCTAGACGAATATATGGTTCATGCTTTTATCACTATTCATTGTTCAAAGTCAGATGAATCTGACATAATGGAAAGATTGCAAGAGATTCCTGAAGTGGTGGAAGCTGACATTCTAGTTGGAAATTATGAAATAATTTGCAAGCTTTCTGCACCCACATACAACGATATTTCAAATATTATTAGCAAAAAGATTAGAAAGGTTCAGGGAATAAAATCTACACTTACAATCAATGTAATAAATAAACAGGGATTTAGCAGATAGTTATTTTTTAGGTAAAATCCATTATTTCGCCTTTAGCAAGTCTCTCTCTAAACTTTTCTTTGAATTCTTCACGGTGTTTTTCCTGAATTCTCTTTTTTTCACTATTTTCTAGGTTCTTTGCCATATTCAGTAGATAGTGATTATTGGATTTATCCTAGCTTGTAAGAATTCTATAAATCTGTTTAACTTTTTTCAAATTTTTAATCAATAATTAAGAAATTCAACAATCAAAGTTATTTTCAAGGATACACATGCGTGATTAATGCAAGATGCTCTTCGTCAAGACATAGACGACTTGGAAAATGAGATTTTACAGATTGAGGAGAATATAGTTGAATTTTCGAGAATGAAGTATGAGGAAGGAATAAAGATATCATTACGTAAGTTAGAGTCAGATTTAAAATATCTAAGCATACTTGCAAATGGGATTCCAATTGAAAAAGATGAAGATAGAAAGATCATGGATTTTTTGAGAACGCACTATAACAAATTACAAAAACTATCAGTTCCAGCATAATTTTTTAAATATCTGTGTTTAGATAACTTTCAGTTCATCAAAGGAAACGATGCATGAACTTGACCAATCATTCAATTCCCATTTTATTATCAATTATTATTCACTCATCACGAAATTAATCAAGAAAGAATATTCAAAGTAGAACTTGATGTTGCACATTCTAAGTATATTTGGCATACTAAATCAATATATTAATGGAATTTACCAATCTTTGGAATTTGATATAGAACCATTTTCAGTAAACATAGCAAACATGTTTAGTGGTTTTAATCAAGAAAACATTCCTGAATTTCTTCAAGAATTCATAAATGTCAGTAGTAGCATACTGGAATCGATTTCTTCTGATTCAATAATATCTGCACCTATGTTGTTGTTAGCTGCAGGTGTAACTATATTTTTTGGAGTGATGGGTGAATCATTTTTCAAAAAAACAGGAATTCCAGATGTAGCATTTTTGATGTTGTTAGGTGTACTTTTTGGTCCTGTGTTAGGATTAATTCAACCAGATGTTGTAATTGAAGTTGTTCCTTATTTTGCTGCCTTGGCATTGATAATAATTATGTTTGATGGTGGATTGAATTTGGATCTTGGACATATGGTAAGAACAGCTCATTTTGCAATCTTGTTATCAATTATTGGCTTTGCCATATCTGTGGGAATTGTTGCAAGTCTTGCTCATTATGCATTGGATTGGTTTTGGTTAGATAGTATTCTTTTAGGAGCCATGGTAGGTGGCAGCAGCTCTGCAATAGTATTTGGATTGGTAAGAAATCTCAAAATCTCAGATAAAACAAAATCGCTACTAAGTTTCGAGTCCGCACTTACTGATATTTTAGCCACAATCATTGCATTTGTGATGTTTGGGGCAATCATAGCAGGTTCTTTAGATTATAACACATTAGGCGATACCATTGGAAATTCATTGCTTGTAGGAATTTCTCTTGGTTTAGGTGTCGGGCTTCCTTGGATGTATTTGACAACCAAGATGGGCAATTCTCAACACAGCTACATGTTGACATTGGGAATTTTATTTGTGCTTTTCTTTATGGCAAATACTTTTGGAGAATCTGGCGCTCTTACCGCACTAGTATTTGGATTGATGATAGGAAACAAGAAGAGATTTGCAAAGATTTTCAGATTCAAAATTCCAAAAATTGAGGCAGACAATGCCATGCACAATCAATTGACTTTTCTAGTTAGAACTTTCTTTTTTGTATTTGTAGGTCTTCTTGCTAGCTTTGGCAATGTTGAATATATCATATTTGGTGTAGTTACTACAGTCTTAATCTATATTGGAAGAATCATACTTTGTAAAATGATTCTAATTGGAAGTTTTTCAAAATTAGATAAAAAAGTTACATCTATAATGATTCCACGCGGATTGGCAGCAGCTGTGTTAGCTACATTACCACTTACTATGGGATTACCTAATGCGGAAGCATATCCTCAAATAGTTTTTGCAATTATCATGACATCTGTTGTACTAACAACTATGGGGCTGGGAAGTGCCAAAAAAATACCTCCTCCAGTAGCAGAAGAGGGAGGATTCATCATAAAGGATTCACTAGAAGAGGATACTGAATCTAAAAAGATAAAACAAGATTTGGATAAATCCTTTTAATAAAAATTTCAGTTTAATTTCAAATGCTGACTAGAGTGTGTTAGTTGGGATTACGATCTATTGTTCCGCCTTGTCCATACAACACATGCATGGTATAGGTAGACTCGATGTCAGGATGATTTCGTAATCTCTTGACAATTGTATCCACACCATCAGGATCGGTAGTGGCAATCTTTAGAAATATATCGTATTTTCCCCAAACACCATTGATTTCAGTTATTTCAGGCATTTCTTTGAATTCGGAAATTATTGTAGTTTCCCTTCCAGTAACACAGTTTAACAAAACATAAGCTTGCATACATTAAATCCTGTTCAGAGTAAATAAAGATGCATAGATTATTTCTGATAATAATTGGTTTGTTTTAAAATTGAATGTAAATCAGATAGGATCACAAAAATTACTTGACCAGATATACAGGAATTTTAGATTTTTGTATGATGTAATTTGAGACACTTCCAATCATATCGCCTGATGCAGAGCCAGCACCAGTAGTACTCATAACTATATGATCAAACTTTCCAGATTTTGCCATATGTAATGTGACATGACTAGGTGAACCTCTCAGTAGTTTTGTGGTAAATTTAATATTCTTATTTCCTGCATGTGTAGATGCCTTTTTCAGAACAATCTCTCCATCTTCTTTAAGTTGCTTATCAAATGCCTTTGTTCTAGGACCACCTTCTAAAACGTGGGGAATTACATGAATGCATGTTACTTGTCCATGTGTAAACCCTGCAAGAGTTATTGCTCTGTCTAAAGCTTGAAAAGATTTTTTTGAACCATCAACTGGTACCAGAATTCTATTAAGATCCATTAAAAAAAATCAAAGATTGTTCCATATTAAGAGTAGAATTGATTCTCAATTGAGAGATTAAACATTTGAGATTGTTTGTGATGTCAAATAATTGTAGAAAATGTGAAAAACATATTTAGAAAATAAGTGCGTGTAATTTGAAAAATAAGACAGATAAAATCAAATTCTTAGTTAAATCAATAATCAATGTTTATGATTTTTGATGCAGCTGTCACAGAATTCAGAACCACAGGAATCACAAGAAACTAACTGTCCTGGCCTATATCCTGTAAAGCAGTTATCACAGCTTGTACCATTCATGAAATTATCAACCAGTATGAGAGATAAAAAGATAAAGTAGACAGATTGGAAATCACATAGTAAAACAACTAGAAACTCATTTTCTAGACAGGATTAATCATTTTATGAAACATTTACAGGTACAATCATACATACCAGCTTTTCCCATACATTGATCATGATGTTCATTATAGCATTTATTACAAATCAACATATCAATCATGGGTTTTCTTTTCATGGGTTTTTTCATGAGTTAAGACTTTGGAAAAAGTGTCTGAATTTCCATCCCATTTGAAGTTACATTGTCTACAATTGTATTTCATTTTATTTTGTTAAATCCTCTTGTTTCTTTTCGGATTCTTTGAACGAATTTACATCATTTGAAATTTTGGTTTTAGAAGAACCAGATCTCAGTTTTTCAATAATTTTTTTAAACATACTATTACTAGATTCTCTCTGGTATATACTGGCGTATTTGACAGAGTTTATGCCTTGTTTTCGATAGACTTTTTATCACGATTAGTCATCATGCGCAAGTACATATGGCTTGTTAGTTTCTATGTAGATATGGTAAACTACTTGGGAGATAACAACAAACAACAAGTTCATAATTTAGAAAATCAGAAAGAAAATTGTCAAATGGATGAAATTAAAATTGTGCATAAAAGATACTTTATTCCAGATACATTTGAACAAGCAAATGCTGAAGGATATGCTAGTTGCATTCATTGTATTGAAAATTTACAATAGCGCATATGGCAGGATATCTTGGTGATAAATCAAATGGAATCGTACATCATCTAGCACAGATGACAAAGGAATGTTTGATATATTATATAAAAAAAGAAAATAAAATATATTTTACACCAGATACTCTTAGTCAAGCAAAAAACAAAGAATTTGTTCCTTGCACATACTGTATTAATGAGACATAAAATAAAATTTTGTGCTCAATATATTTAAGAATAATATTCTTTGAATCCCTTATCAGTAGGATGGAGTTCAATTCTAGAACCAAATAATCCTTGTTTTTGGATTACCTTCAACATACCAGTTATCTCTAAATCTTCCAGTATAGCATCAAGTTCTTTGTTATCCAATCCAGTGTTTTTTTGAATACTTTCAAATGTTTTTGAGCCTCTGTGTAAGGCACCCAATACAAGACTGTTTTTTGTTTGAGGCTTTGAAGACTCAACTTGTGGTTTTTGGTAAGATTCGTTAAAATTTGACTGAGATAATTTTTCTTGTATTTTTTGAGGTTTAAAATTACCAATTCCATATTTGGTTAATAATCTAGGAATTATTCTTGCTAACGGAATTGCTAAAAAAATTACAAGATAAATCCAAGAAAAATTGGGATCTGCCATGTTTTTTGTAATACGAATTAACATAAATTTGTTAATAGACACTAATTCCAAATGATTTCCTCAGTAGATTGGTATAATAGTGGTAGGGTAATCACTAGGTATATTGTCAAAGTATCAATCTCCTAAAGTTAAAGTAAACGTTGGGGCTGCGAAAGGAGTTTTAATTGGAATTGTTTTGTTAATTATCATCGGTGTTGTGGCAGCTTCTTCAGTTCAAATTGTCGAATCTGGAAATAGGGGGGTTTTACTTCATTGGAGTGCAGTTGATACTAACTTTCCACCTCTAGAAGAAGGGCTTCATTTTGTGGTTCCATTTCAAGATAGTGTTGTAAACATGGAAGTTAGAACACTGAAATTTATCAAGGCGACATCTTCTGCATCAAAAGATCTTCAGACGGTATCAACAGAAGTAACAGTAAACTATAGACCATCTCCAAACTCAATTCATACACTATACAAAGAAGTAGGATTAGATTATGAAAATAGAGTTATTTCACCAGCAGTAGAGGAAGTAGTAAAACAGGTTACAGCCAACTATAATGCTGCAGAATTAATCACAAAACGACCTCAAGTTAAATCAGATATAGAATCTGAAATTACTACCCGTCTTCTAGAATACAACATCTTAACAGATGTCATTTCAATTACCGATTTCCAATTTTCTGTATTATTTGCTCAAGCCATTGAATCTAAAGTAGAAGCAGAGCAAAAGGCACAAAAAGCAGAAAATGATTTAGTCAGAATAGAAGTAGAAGCAAGACAATTAGAAGCTCATGCCGAAGGTCTTGCAGCAGCAAACATTGCTGAAGCCAGAGGTGAAGCAGCAGCAATTGCAATTATCAATGAAGCATTAGCAACAAATCCAAATTATTTAGAATGGTTAAAGACTCAAGCATGGGATGGAAAATTACCTCTAGTTGTAGGTGAAGGTGGGACACCATTCATTTCAATACCAACAACCCCTTAGATTATTTAGAAAATACTTAGTCGTTTTCTTTGTTTTTCTGATTATCCCTTATTACATCATACATTATAAGAAATTGATCAGGTTCATTCTGTCTATAATTTTTCTCAAGATTTTGAATTTCTTGATGTGAAATTTTCTCTCCTTTGATATCATAATATTCTTTAATAATTTGAGAAGGGGTTTTTTTTATATTATATTTTTTAAGAGATTGATTTACAGATCTTTTACAAAACAAATCATATAGTACAAATCGGTATACAAGATATCCAGATAATCCAATAATCATTACAAGTATGATTGGAATTATTATGATTGATGCCATATTATTCGTAAGGATGTTTTGATATTTGATTGTTCTTCTTTAAAGATATTTTTGTTATCAACCTAAAATAAATAAAAATTATTTTTTAGAGCACACTAAATCAACTTTGTAGTTTAACGTAGTGCGGGGATTTAGTTTTAAATTCCAAGCAATGTACGAGGGTGTTTTTGTGTTAGGCATGATTTTAAATCCTAAATTCTCTAAATTTGTGCGTAATTCTGTTTCATTAAGGATTTTTTTGACGGAATGTATACCCCTATCAAAGTCATACGGATCAGAGATTACAAAATATCCAGAAGATATTTGTTTTGATACAGCAGTTAAAAATTTTATAGGTTCAACTAATTCTAAAACATTTAGAGCAAGGACAAGATCAAATTGTAATTTTCCAAATACTGGAGATAAAAAATCAGACACAATATAATCAAGATTATCATGACAGGATTTTTTTGCAAATCTTAATGCTGTAAATGATCTATCAACACCAAACACCATTGTATGAGATTGGGCTAGAACAGAAGTCATAATTCCAATTGAGCAACCATACTCTAAAACGAGATCAGATTTTTTTGCAAAGTCAAGATTTTTTTGTATGTGTGAATAAAATTTTGAGGATTTGCTATTTTGATATATGTTGGACCAACGTTCTTCGAGATCAGTTCTGTCATCATTAATTTGATTGATTTTGGATAAAGAAGATTTACAAAATTGTTTTAGAGTGGAATTTTCAATTAGTTGGTATATCTGTCCACCCAATTTTTTACGTGAGGAGAGATAAAGCGAAAAATCATCCCACATTATAGGAATTTTTTCTATGATTGGGAATTGTGCATTACATTTTTTACATTCTAAAATTCCCTCCATAACTTCTCTATCATACTTGAATGTGTTTAATTCTAATTTTGAGCAACATCTAACGCATCTCAAAAATTCAAGACTTGATTCTAACATTTTCAGATAACAGAAGAATAATTTTTGAATTAATAATTTCTTTGATAAGAAAAACAAGTTAATCTTAAATGGAGTGTTTTTGAATTTTATGCAAATTGGGAGAATTTCAAGAATTTGCTGAGGCGTTATTTGGACAATTATCAGTGGAATTAAACGAAGAAAAGGAGATCATGGGGCTAGCAGCAAAAGCTAAGGAAGACATTACCAACAAAGTGCAATTCAAGGAATTAGATGAGATTGCAAATTCAGTATTATCAGATTTTAAAAATAAAGTAGAAGAATTTCTCGGAGTAAAAGTTCCAGAAAACATAGTGTTAAAATTTCCAGAGTTAGAAGAATTAAAACGAGTTAAAGGAAACAAAGTATTTGCAGACAAAGAATCAAAAGAGTTTGTTAAAGAACTATTTCATGCAGTTGCAAAAGAAGATTTGAAAAAAATTGCAGAGCTAATGCAGCAAGACACTGCAAAATATTTAGTATATTCAACATATGCAATTCAATACATTTCTAAAATCACAACAACGTATGGTGATTATCTTGACTCTGTGATTTATTTGAACAAGTTCATTTTATCAAGATACCCACAAATAATTCTACATAAACAAGGAGAGCCTTATGAATCAAGATTTGATGATGTAAATTCAGGGTATTTTGGAGCGGTAAAAATGACTGTACTTGAAGAACTAATTCATTCTGCACAAGAAAATCTTCAACAAGTTAACAAGAATGCTGCAATGCAAGTAAATAAAATAAATGAAGAACTGGCAAAAATCATCTTAGGATTAGATGCTGAAACAGTTAACAAGTTATCAGAATATTGTCAACTACAAATAGTGCCAGACGATTTTCCAATTGCAAAAAAAGCTAATTTGTTTTTCTTTTTGAATCCGGATCATTTCTTAATTGAACAAATCGGCCCAGATGTAATGACATTTACACATGTAGAAATAGACCCAAAGATTGGAGAGGCAATTCCAGAGCTTTTAGAGATTTACAAAAAATGGCTAGTTCCAATTCAACAACATCATGCAACGTTTACTGTAATGGAGGGCATGGCTGCTTTTGCAATTGAACATATCTTAAAAGATGATCAAGATTTTCAAAACTATCTTACAGCATTTGTTGGGACTGATTTTTCATCGTATCAGGTTAGAAAAAGCATGGGTAAGGACTTTACAAAAGCAATATATGAAAAACTAGGTAAGAATACCTTCAAAAAAATGATTGAAATCCCTCCAAACACTAGAGAGTTAAAAGAACCTCAACTATACCTCAAAAAACTGAGTATGTGATATTGGAAGAACAATTTGATCCATTAGTTGCAGAATGGCTTTCATTTGTAAAAAATCCAAATTTTAACTTGGTTGAAAAATGTCTAAAATTTGCACAAATTTTGGAATACCCAGATCTGAATGTTGATGAATATATCAAAAAAATAAATCAAATTGGAAAATCTCTGAAAGAAACAATCAGTGATGTAAAAAATCCAACGTATCTGATATCAATGTTAAACGAACATCTGTTTGAAAACTTGGG
Source organism: Candidatus Nitrosopumilus sp. (assembly GCF_040878665.1). Classification (GTDB taxonomy): domain Archaea; phylum Thermoproteota; class Nitrososphaeria; order Nitrososphaerales; family Nitrosopumilaceae; genus Nitrosopumilus. Next base: position 260,923 of record NZ_JBBDLU010000007.1, read on the forward strand.
TTTTAGTGGAGATGATGACGATTACTATAATCCAAAAAATAATTTTCTAAATGAAGTTATTGATAAGAAAACAGGTCTTCCCATCACGATTTCAATACTTTATGCAGAGATTGCAAAATTTATTGGGTTAGATCTTAAAATTGTTGGATTTCCAAGTCACGTGTTAGTGAAATATAATGAAGAGATGATTCTAGATCCATTTTATGATGGACGTTTATTAGATGTAGATGACTTGCAAGACATTTTAGATACTAATTTTGGAGGACAGTTAGAATTCCAACCAGAATTCCTTGATGAAGTAAAACCAGAGCAGATTCTAGTTAGACTTGCACGTAATTTGAAAAATTCCTATGTACAGTCATTTGTTTACGAGAAAGCAATGCGATGTGTAAACATGGTTTTAGCAATGGAAGACGAATCATCAGAAGACATCAGAGACAAGGGGATTATAGAAGAGAGGCTACTAAATTACGAAAGCGCTTTGAAATATTTGAATAAATATTTGGAACTCAATCCAAATGCAGAAGACGTAGACTATATTTTGGAATTAATTAGAAGTATAAAGACAAAAAATTAATCAATTATAGACTCTACATCAGATCCTTTCTTGATCATCGATATTTCATGACGAGCGATTTTATTTCTTAGTGCACGTTTGAGAATATCAACTTCACTGCGAAGTAAGGCAATTTCGTCTTCGAGTTTTGCAACTCGTTCATAGATGGTTTCAGCTTCTGAACTCATGATTATCTATCAGGAAAAAATTGTCTTAAAAAGTTAGCGTATCCACATTTTATGCTCTTAATAAAAAAAATTGACCTCAGAAAAGCTAAGATGACGCTTAATGGCGTATTTTTCAAAATTTGTGAATGCTTATTGAATGAATTTATCGCCTTTTTCCCAAGACAATTCAAATAATGAACTCATCATATCCACTAGAGTTTCAGAATCAGACCACCATGCAAAGATTTGCCTTGTTGGGTGGTTTGCATTACGCATAAAGATGAGAACTTCTTTTTTATCATTAATTATAAAACATTTGTTTTCAGAACCTGTTTGACAAACTTTGATTTCTTCATGAAAATCTGAAAAAAAATCAGGAATTTTTGATAATGATGTAACAACTATTTTTAATTCTGTGGGAGATTCTTTTGTCCAATCAAAAACATCTGAATAATACATTCTGTGAATATCTGCCAAACTTCCATAAATTCTAAAATCTTCAATGCTAGACCTTATCATTTCTTTGATTTTGTTATTGATTGGTCCTGTCCCATGTAACAATTGCATTTTTTCAGATTTTGATTCATCTGTTTCTATTGCAAAAAATGGAATCTCTTTCCACATTTCTGATAAAGATTCTTCTTTTATTGCTAAAGAGTCTATTTTTTCTTGTTGTTGTTTAACCAATGTAGTAATTGCCTCCTTCATATCCATAGCAGTGTATTTTGTAGGATGGGACAATTCTGCAATAACTAGTCCTAAACTTTGTAGAGAATTTACAAGATGATACGTTTCAGTTCTTGGCAATTGTAATGCCTTAGACACCTCAGAAGCTGTTTTAGAACCATATTTACCTAGGTAAATGAATACTTTGGCCTGACTTTTTGTGAGTCCAAAATTAATTAATTCATTTTGTATTTTTTCAAGAACAAGCTTGTGCTTGTACATTGCAGTGTCAGATTCGTTATCAAACAAACTGATTTGATTTTCAAAATTCATTTGGATGTCTCCATTGTTTGTTGTTTAATCTTGATCATGATGTCACTAGTCATTTTTAATAGAGATTCCATAGAATTAGAGATTATATTAGGAACTGCTGGAATCTGTTGTTCATGGTTCACTGACATTCAAAAGGTGTAAGAATGATTTGGTAATAGGAAGAAGGGAAAAAACCATGCTTGATCGATTCCGATCTGGTCATTTTCTACATATTATCAAGTAAATAAAACATGACAAAGAATTGTAGATAATCATCTAAGTGATTTTTTGATTATTTTATAATTCAAATTCTTGACGACATTTTTCACATTTTGCTCGCTCTTCTCCAGGGGAGCCAAGAATGAAAATTTTACCAATAGTTTTACAGAGAGGACACATTCCTGTTGTCGCATTTTTTGGACCAGTACGAATAATTTTTTGGGTTTTTCTTCTTCCCATGAAAAAACTTCCTGAATCGGTCTATTAAGTTTTAATGGCGCGTGGGATATAATTAGGAGTGAGATTTTGCACTTTTCTGTATATTAGAGGCTCAGATTTTGCACTTTTCTAAAGGATTTTTGGGATAGTTATGGCTCTGGATTTTGTACTCCTCAAAAAGAGACATACTAAAAGCAAAAAAAAACGTCAAAACTGCAACCATACTAAATCTAGTCAATACATAATGTTTAGTAACAGTAATCGCAATTGTGGCTATACTTGAACAAGGAGATTACATTAACTGTCATAGTTTTGGTTTTAACCACAGCTTCAATTGTGGGACTGCTGTATATTTACACACACAATGAGATACAAAGAATTAATGATGAAATAACAAAAACAAAAATAAATGAGGTTGATGCTTTATCATCCCGTTTTACATTAAGATTACAATATGTTACGGGCATAATGGAATTAACCAGTAAAACTTTTCCAATGACAAAACCTCCGACATATTCTAATTTAATCTCTGATCAGTTAAAAGGCATACCGCAAGATGTAGACCATGATAAAAGAGAATTAGCAAGAAATGTGTTTGATAAAAAACTTGATCTTGATTATGTTTTTTATGCCATGCCCAATGGAGATATCTACTTTTTAGAGCCATTTTCTTCACAGGTCAAACTTTCTCAATTGAATTTTGCTTTTAGGGACTGGTATGTGGGGGCAATGAACACTGGTTCTACATATGTAAGTGAGGTCTATGTTTCTGCTAATGAAAATCATAATGTGATAGCCTTCGCAGTTCCAATACACAGTAATGCTAACCAAACTTTGAATGGAATCTTTGTTGGAGCACTTGATCTTGGTGCAGTTCAAAGATCATTATCATATGTGAATTTTGGGCAAAATGAATATTTTCTCATAGTAGATCACAATAATAACATCGTAGTAGATTCTCGAAGATCAGCACCAGACGTTGAAATCAAAAGATTTACGTTAGATTTGAATGGACAGTCACAAGAAAATAGAGTCAACATCATAACAAAATCCATAGATGAAAAAGATCACATCATAGCATTTAAAACCATATCTGTTGGAACTCACAAATGGTCAATCATGTCAATTCAACCATATGGTGATGTGTTTGCATCGTCTGTTGCGTTGAGAAATGAAACATTTGGAATGATTGCCACCATAATTGCAATCACAAGCATGTCTGGATTTTTTATGATCAGAAAAATAAATATAAACATACATCTCTCAAACAGACTACAACAAAGCAATTCGGAATTAGAATTAAAAACAGAGCAAATCAAACATGTTGATATTCAAAAAGACGAGTTCTCTGCCATGGTTACTCATGAATTAAAGACTCCAATAATGCCAATTTTATGGCATTGTAATTTGTTAAAAAAAGGAATGGCAGGTGATCTTAATGCAGAACAGATGGAATCAATAGAGTCTGTTGAAAAAAACACAAAACATCTTGAATCCCTCATTAGTGATATCATGGATATAAGAAAACTAGAGATGGATAAGATGAAATTCAATTTAGAATCCGTCTCACTTGATGAATTCTTTGGCAATCTTGATCATGCTTATAAAAACACCTTGGTTGACAAGAAAATATCATTTAAGACAAGATATCCTTCAGGAATTACAATCTGCACAGACAAGACAAGACTGCGACAAGTCTTTGATAATGTAATAGGAAATTCCATAAAGTTTGTTCCTCAAAATACTGGCATAATTGAGATAATAGCAGAGACAAAAGAAAACGAATTGGCAATATCTATCAAAGACAATGGCATAGGCATTCCTCCCGAAAAACAAAAAGGATTGTTTCAGAAATTCTATCAAATAGATACATCAGAGAGAAGAAAAAGTGGAGGGACTGGACTAGGGCTTGCCATCTCCAAGGAAATCATAGTCAAACTTGGAGGTTCAATCAGGCTTGAAAGTGATGGCAAGACAGGCACAACAATTCACATTAGTCTGCCTATTGAAGATCAAAAATCTTAAAATAGATCGTTCACATATTGTGAATGTATGCACTTTTTGTTGGTTGACGATAATGAAGAAATTACAAAAATAATGTCAAAATATTTTACAAAAAAAGGTCATTTGTGTACAGTTGCAAATGACGGTCGCAATGCACTTGAAATCTTACAAGGTCAAAAATTTGATGTTACACTACTTGATCTTGCAATGCCTGAATTTTCAGGCAGAGATGTAGTTATGCATTTAAAAAACAATGGAAAAATAAATGATCATAACATAGTGTGTCTTACAGCATCTTCTCCTTCTGGAGAATATGAAGATGAATTAAGAGCCATGGGAGTAAAAGCTATACTGAAAAAACCAATTGATCCTGATGTATTACTTGACTTTATGAATCAGTTTCAAATCAAACATTAACAATCAATATGGATGATCATATTATTAATGAACTGCAACAAATAATTTTATTTCAGAAAAAACTAGAACAAATAATCAACAGTGATGAACAAGATAAATCAAGACAAATACCTGATTTAATAGACAATCTTGAATCTACAAATATCCTTACTGAAAAACTTGTAAGTGATATACTCTCAGATAAAACAAAATTCGATAAAGAATTTTTAAGTATACTTAATCATGAATTGCGTACTCCACTTGTGCCGATAAAGACATATTCGGAAATGTTAATGCAAAATAAATTTGGGAAGTTAAATGAGCAACAAAAAGAAAAGTTGGATATTATTATAACAAACACCAATCTACTGCAACAAAAAATAATGGATCTTCTCAAACAAAATGCAGATAAGATTTCATCAGATAAAGAATACAGACATCATCTAAAAGAGATAGAACAAGAAAAAGTATTGCTGGAAAGATTAAATGATCTTTTGAATGACGAAATAAAACAAGACAAAAAGACAGTACATGAATTACAAGATACCGTGACAAAATTGAATCAAAACCAAAAAGAGTACAGACAAGAAGAATGGTTTTTAGATAAACTCGTAAAAGATGAAGAGAAGAAAAATAACCTTCTTGCCAAAAAAAACCTTATAATCATTGCAATATCTGCAATAATTGTTAGTGCAGGATTTGTAGCATATTCTACATATGTGGTAAGCGTTGTAGGCTCACAATACAAGATAATCAATATTGGGGACATGCGATCAGGCTATGTAATCCAGAATTTGCGAGGAGACACCATAGACACATGGCTATCATGGAGACTAGTTGAGGGAACAACAATTGACGTCAATTTACTTGACGGTGAAAAATATCCTGACATGGCAGAGATTGTAAGAAAAGTGCTTTTATCAGAGGAATCAATTGAGATTGACAACTCACTATTACACAAGGGTCTCAAAGGTACAACATCCACGTATTATGTAGGATGGGCAGGAGCTCTTGGGAGTATTGATAATCCTACAGAATTTTACATTCCTAAAAAATTCAACCTGATAGAGTCAGCAAAAGGGGAAGGTGCCATTACAATAAGACTTACTCCTCTGAGCAATGGCGATGGCTATTCTGGGTATACAAAATCAATTGCAGATGATGCACAAAACCAGATATTAAAATCAGAGATTACAATATATGAAATAGATAAACTATCAAAGGCACAGTTTGAAACAATACTTCGACACGAGCTTGGACATGCGTTAGGTCTTGCTCATTCCACAGCTGCTGAAGACCTGATGCATCCAACGATAGAGACGAATTATCCGTACATCTCTGATTGTAATATTGATGCCATAATATTGCTGTATGATGGCGGGAAGAAAAGCGAAGTAACATGTGAAATATGAACGTGATTCTAGAAAAATTTACAGTAAAGTTTCAGAAAAACTAAACTCATAAACTGTAAAGTTTTATTAAAATTTTATTATAATTATGGAATGTTATTATGATTATGAAAATTTTATTATAATTGCAAAACTTGTCAATATTGATAATAACAATACTTTGTGCGTAATTATGAAATCATTCTGATATTATTATAAAATCAGGCACGGAGTTTTATTAAAATCATTTCAAAATTAGGCATGAATTTTGATAATATGCAAAACAATATTGTTTCATTTAGAAACTATTTTATTTTTAATGTCTGTAATATCAAAACCAAACTACATCCATTGACTTTATGCTTTGATCATTCATTGTTGTAATTGTAAAACATTAGCACATTCATTGTTGTAATTGTAAAACAATGATTGTTGTAATTGTAAAACATTAGCACATTCGTTGATTGTTTTAATTCGTTGACATAATGGGTTTTTCAGGCGTGAATGACTCTATTTTTTGTGTATTGTTACAATGATAAAATCAACGAGTGACAATTTTACGAAGGAAGATAGTATTCTAGATTTCATTTTCTATTTTCTTCAGATAAAGTCATACAATATGGATTTTTCAAATAGCTCAAAATATCCTCTTGTGCTACTTCATGTTGTAATTTATCTCCAATCCAACAATAAAATCTCATATGAGTTAGATCATAACTGCCATCAAAATACAGATTCATTCTAACATGAAAATCATCATCATTTCCTGCAAAATATGATACATGAGCATCTTGTACTGATACGTTGGCATCATCATATTTGGCATAAAATGCTACAACTTCTGGTTTGTCTTTGTAACGTTCAATTAATGTCAATTTGTGAGCCTGTTTTTCAGCATAGTCTTCTCTGGCATCCGACCAATCTGGAAGATGCCCGTTTAGGAATAGTTCCCAACAATGACTAAAACTTGAGCGAGGATCTTTCATCCATATAGGCGGATACAGACAGTCATACATTTGATCAAAAAGATATACAGCAATGCCTGAAATAATTATTCCAAATACTATCAAAAATATTATCAGAAACTTAGTTTTCATTTTCTACCTCAAAATGTATTTGTAAAACTCCTAAACCAGTCGACCCATCTTGGCTCTAGTTTACAAATTGATGTGCAAACATAGTTTTCAGGTGCGTTTGGAGGAATGATGCAGGGTTTACACGTCATATCAACCATAGACCAAATGATAAACACAATGACTGTTCCAATTAATGCAAAAATGATGATTTTAGTTTTCATTTTTTTCCTCAAGTAATTCTAAAAGTTCATCCACACAAATATCAAATTCTGATTGGGGAAATCCAAATCCTATGTCTTCAATACCATATTCTGCTCCATTCTCAAACATACTTGAGTGTCTAGCAAGATGGATCATCATGTCATATGTACAAATTTGAGGCACATCATATCCCAAAAACGAATAGCCAAATTGGAATCTGTATTCCATAGGAGCATATTTGGAATCACATAATTTTTTATCATCGTACCAAGTTCCATTTAACAAATCACATTGTACTTTGTTTTCAACTATTGGGATTCCTGTTTGAATGTCGTATTTTCCAATTCTTTGGCATTTGTCATTCTTGATCATACCTCGACCTCCCATACATAATGCTTCATCTAATTCATATGAGCCCGAATCTGTTTTGTTTTCTAATTCTCCTGTCGCACGTTTTTCAAGAATCACATTCCAACATTCTTCAAATTTTTCTTTAGACATTCCATCAGGTAAGCCAATAAAATCTAGATAATATCCTCCATCAGACTCAAAATCCAAAATATTTGAGTGTCTGGAAAGATGCTCAAGCATTGGTTTGGTACACCCCATTTCCTCAAATTGTTTTAATGAGATACAGGTATCGAGAGTAACACCACTTTCAGTTTCACCAGAAGTTTCCCTATCCACAACAAAACAAATTGGGTCAGGTAAGATTTTTTGAGGTTGAGGATTTTCATCACTAGTTATCATTCCGGTAGCTAGTTTAATTTCCTGATTATATGCAAGAGAAACGTAGGTTGTAGAAATTGCAATAATAACAATTATTCCGATGATTATCACGGGTTTAGTTTTCAATTATTCAAATTGAAATTATGATGTTCATAAGTACTTCGAATCTGTTACTCTTGAGAGATAAAATGAAACATCTAGCAAGTACATCTAGAACCATCCCTCATCTTAGGATTACATATTTTACAATCTAAGAGACATTTGTATTCTGGGCAATATCCGCAAAATTGCTTCTTTTCAGAATTGGGCAATATGATATTTTCAACTTCAAATTACAAAAGATTTGTTCTAAAGTCCTTCTAAAAGGATCAAAAGGTTTCATAAGCAATTTTTAGTTTCATCATGATCTGTGACATTTCTAATCCTCTGTCTACCCAAAGTTAATTTTGTTTTGTGAATTGTTTTCAAAAATAGGCATAGTTGTGACATTTCTTGGGCTCTGTCTATATTCCCCGCGCCATTAAAACTTAATAGACCGATTCAGGAAGTTTTTTCATGGGAAGATATTGAATATGAATTGGGATTTTAATCCCTCTTTTTTATCTTGTTGAAAGAACTCTATAGAATAAT
>NZ_JBBDLU010000008.1:0-34938 GCF_040878665.1 Candidatus Nitrosopumilus sp.
ATTTTACGAAATAATGAGGAATTAGTGCAAAATCTTTGCCCCTAATTATATCCCCGTTTTAATGGCGCGGGGGATATAGTTAGCCGTATAGATTTTGCACTTTTCTGGATATTAGAGGCTGAGAAATGTCACTAATTTTACCTAACTGAGAAAAAAGAACTAGTCAAAACAGAAAATCCCAATATATGGTGCCTGCAACTACAAACAATATGACTGACACTTTAGATAGAAAAGTTTCTCAGCACACAAATGTTGTATTTTTGAAACTTTTGGATTCCACTACAATGAAAACGGCATGCAGTATAATGAAAAAACACCACAAAGAGGAGGTTATTGTTGTAGATGATACAAATAATCCAATTGGAATTGTCACAAATCAGGACGTCCTAAAAAAAATTGGAGAGGCATATGTAAATCCAAATAATACACGATTAGAGGATGTCATGACATTTCCACTTGTAGTTGTCAAACACAGTGACACGTTACAAAATGCACTAAAAATAATGCAAGACAATGCTCTCAGAAAACTTGTCGTCATAGGAGATGACGGTAAGATAATTGGCATGATTTATCATCACATAATTATGAATCTGGTTCGTCAAAAAATCAGCTCCATATCCACAAGAAATTACTCCATAAGAGCAATACTTTGGAATCTTGGAACAGTAACACAGTTTGCAGGAATTTTGATGCTTATTCCATCATTGATAGCAACAATTCTTAATGAAACAGTAGTTGCAACTGGAGTATTTTTAATGTCAGCAGTACTTTTGATTACTGGATTTTTTCTAAATTCCTATGGAGAAAAGCATCCGCTAAACTTGCAAGGATCTGCAATTATGATCTTGTCAAGCTTTTTCATTTTGGTGTTGTTTGGCACAATTCCGTACTTGTATGTAGCGCCTTATGGAGAAATAGGTATTGCAGACCTGTTTGCAAACAGCTTTTTTTCAAGTGCATCTAGTTTCACCACTGCTGGGGTAACTTTATTTTCAACACCTGAAGATCTTCCAGATAGTTTCACATTTTATCGTAGTTTTAGCCAGTTTGTAGGGGGAATGAGTTTCATTTATTTGATAATGACGGCATTTTACCCTGAAAAGAAACTCATGACAATGAGGGGGTTCATATCTGGAAATATCCCAAAACTGCGCGAATTATTTGCAACAATTACCATAGTGTTTTTCATATACACTGCAATCATCGCGATGCTCATGTTTTATCTTGGAGAACGAAACATACTAGATGATTTTTCCATTGCAATGAGCGTATTGTCTACTGGCGGATTTATGCCAGATTCTGCAATTGTAGAAACCCTGACTTTACCAGAATACTTTGTGTTGATGGTAGGAATGATCTTGGGAGCTTTACCATTTGGGCTTCATTATGCATTTCTAAGAAAAAAATTCATGTCAGTTAAACTGACCAGAGAGGTTGGGATTTATTTTATGATATTGGTTGTAGCAAGTCTGCTTTTTATTATCATGACAGATGTTTCTGAAATAGATTCAGTATTTACTGTAATTGCAACTAGCACCACTGCCGGTATTCAGATTATAGATTTGACCGAGATTGACTCTGCTCCAATGATCTTGCTGATGATTTTAATGCTGATTGGTGGATGTGGTTTTTCAACTGCTGGTGGGATCAAGATATTTCGCCTTGGGCAGATTTATCAGTTTGGGAGATATTTCAAACGAGTAAAATGGAAAAACATTCCATCTCATGATAGAAAAGAAATCTATATTGCATTGATGTTGTTGGTGTTGTTTCCAACTGCTCCAATTCCAGTGGCATATCATTTGAGTAATCATGGAAATGATTTTTCAGATTCTTATTTTGAATCTGTTGGCGCCATAACAACTGCGGGTTTGGGGGTTGGAATAATAAACATTGATCTTGATCCGTTTTCAAAAATTCTTGTGTCATTGCTTATGATTTTGGGTCGTTTAGAAATAATTTTACTTGTATACATCTTCATACCTAAACTAATTTCATAGGATCAAATCTATCACAGTTATCTAAGGTGTTATATATGGGACTAAACTTTTCAAAATTTTTGATGATTTTTTCATGATTTTAGTGTAAAATCTCACTCCTAACTATATCCCCGTTTTAATGGCGCGGGGGTATAGATAGGGAGGCTCCATTTGACCTTTTTTGGAACGAATTTACAGATATGGTGAAAATTATACACCAAGTGAAATAGACAAACGTAATAATTTCAGAATACTTAAGTTTCTACAAAATTCGATTATGATATGGGCGATGACTGGCGAGGTTGGAAAGATGGAAAATACGATAATAGATACAAAGGAGTCAAACATCGCAACAAGAAAAACAACAAGGCGTATTTTGCTATAGTAATTGCAGGTATTGCAGTTTTAGTTGCAGTGATAGTTAATGCAAATTATGACATTACATATGAAGGTCAGAAAATTGAGGAGGTAATTCCAGTTGAATCAATTAAGAGCACTATCGGTAAAATATCAGACAGTATTCCAGTTGAATCAATTGAGAATACGATGGAGGGCATTTCAGAGAAAATACCAGTAAAGATAGAGCCAAAATCAGAAATTACAGAAACAGAATCTCAAAAACAAACTAGAACATATCCTCCAGTTACTCTAAAGATGGACAATAAGCCAAGCGGTGGAGTTACAGCAGACTTTACAATAAACAAAGTGCAAGTTACAGATAGCGACTATTACAAAATAATTAACATTAACATACTAATGACATTACATATGAAATTAGATGACATGATTGTTTTCTCACCCACGGCAATGTGGATTTTAAAAAGTCCAGACGGAGAGATTTATGCTGAACAATGTCATGGAAGACAATATGACGGAAAGATGATAACTGGAAAACAAAATCCAAACATGTCATGGGATATTTGTTTTCATGTAGAAAAGGATTTGAATAAATTCGATTTAATGAAAGAATCCTCAAAAATAGGCACCATTATTCTTGATTAGATTCTAAATTCTGTTGTTCATTTTGTAGCAACGTATGATTAACTACCATATTTTGTACCTTTTCTCATGGATATGTCAAATAGATTGATAGGAATGTTGGGCGAATGTTTTGCAAAAGAATGGCTTACCAAAAAAGATTGGGCATATGCATCATCTGAGCAAATTTTTAAAGGTAAAAATTATGAAAAAATAGAATTCAAACTAGACGCTAAGAGGATTCTAATCTCAATACCTGAAGAATTTCAATTGGAGATAGAGCAAATTTGTAAACCTCATAGAGGTATTTTTACACCATACTTTGATTATGATTTTCTTGCCTGCAAGGTTGCATCCAACCAAACAAGATTTCTAGAGGATCCTCGAGAAGATGATTTTTTGTGGATAGAGGTCAAAGCAGGAAACAGCATTCCAAGTAGAGCACAACTAAAAGCAAAATCAAAGACATCCATTCCAGTAAAGATGTGCCGTGTGAAAGGAATTTCAAACATAACAAATGATATCTTTATTGAATTTTCGGAATTAAAAGAAATACCTAACCTAAAAGAAGATTTTCCCAATTTTGATGATGTGAAATGGAGGGATTTTTAGGATCTCGTTTTAGTTCGCTAGCATAAACACGCGGTTCTATTATGGTATTTTGTAAGAATTTTTAGTAAATTCATAAATTTCTTCTCTTTCTAGCATTCGTTTAATGTATTCTTCAATTTCAATTTCTGGCATTCCATGTTTTTTTAATTCTTGAATTATTTGATCTTTATTTACAGAATACATGCTTGAACCTCTTAGTTTTTCTATTATTCCTAAAATCATAATACCATAATCCTTCATCAATGGTGATTCCTTACTATTTTTTTCAATCACATGAGTAGATTTCTCTTCACTCGTTTGTTCTAATGGTTCTTTGGTGTCAATTGTTGTTTTTATACCATTTTTCTTTTTTTCATTAAAAACATCTATTCCTTTTTCTTCTAACCCCAACAAAAATTTGGCTAGATTTTCTGGACTTATGTAAACGTGTCCTGTATCATAATCTCGTATTCTTTTTGGAAGTGATTTTAACCATACCTTATCTGGATATGATGTTAGTTTTTCTTTAACTGTCTTTTGTATTTTTAATTTATTTTTTTTAAATATCTTTCTTATTATGATCAGCATATTTGTTTTGATGTCTTCAGCAACTTGATCAGAATAATGAAATGCATAACCACAAATTCCCCCTAAACCGATACACTCTTTCTTAGCAATATTTTTTATAAAATACTGAGTTTTATTTCCTTCATTACATAAGCCACAATGATATGGAAATCCATCATTTCTTCTCCTATCTGGAAATTTTTTCAAATATGGAGAAAGAATCGTAAAATCTTCTGGAGAATTTGGAATGATTTTTCTTTCACCACTAGATTCTAGATCAAAGGCTGTCCAATCTTTAATGTCAGAACCTGTGCTACGTAATACTGGAAGTTGTGTTCGACGCCAGTTTCTAGCCAAATTATCCTCTTTGATCAATCCTGCATCAAACAATTCATTAAAGAATTGAACATCTTTTCTAATACATTCGTTGAGATTAGGGTATTCCTCCCATGAATACACCTTGTTTGGAAAAGAACAAAATATGCATTCACAGCCATCATAACAATCTTTTTTGAGATTGTCATCACACCAAATACACGTACGATTTTTGTATTTTTCACGAATTTTCTCTATTCTATCATCTGTAGAAATACCAACCATTTGTCACATTATGAACCATTTACTTTTAGATAAATCTGAGTAATTATGCGTAAAAAATATGAGGTAGTTCTCAAATTCTTGATTTTACACAATCTTAAATATCTAATTCACGTATTTTGTGTGTGTACCAAGAATATGTTCAAGAACTTTTGACTCGTTATGATGATTTGAAGTCGAGATCGAATCAAGGTTCTTGGGATAGTTGGTTCATGAATAAATTTAAACTAAAAAGAATGTTAAATTTGGAATCTTTTGAAAGCTTCTATCGTAGAACGTACACATTCGATTTTGCAAAACGTAGATTCCACCAAGAAATTAGATATGATTTAATCGATTTGCGTAAATTACTTGAAATCTTGACTGCTAGAAGAGGTGATTTCGATGAGGACATTTTAAAATCAATAACATTAATCAATGATTTCTTAGAAAAAACCACTTTGCATCAAAAGAAGCCTAGTAAATTAAACAAAATTTTATGGACTGTAGTTAACAGTTCAATAGTATCTTCTCTTGCACTACCTTGGATAACTTCTGCAGAACAATACTATCCAATAATTTTGATGGTAGGCGTCATGATTGCAATGCCATTTGGAAGTTGGTATATGGGTGAAAAGTTAACCAACTATATTATTGAAAAACTATGGTATAGAACCTGTAATGAACAATTAGGAATTCCAAAATTAAGAGAAGAACTAACTAAAAAATTAATTTTAGAAATTAACATTTGATATTTTAAAACCAATTAGAAAAATCTCAGAATTTTTTCAGAATCTTCTGTAAGATTTATTCTAACGTGACAGGTTTTTTCGTACGTAAATTAACCATTTTACAATTAAAATCTACACTTTAAAATAAAAAAACAGTAAAACAATCAGTGAATCATTATTTTATCAATATACAATCATTGATTTTATCATTGTAACAATACACAAAAAATAGAGTCATTCACGCCTGAAAATCCCATTATGTCAACGGATTAAAACAATCAACGAATGTGCTAATGTTATACAATTACAACAATGAATGTGCTAATGTTATACAATTACAACAATGAATGTGCTAATGTTATACAATTACAACAATGAATGATCAAAGCAAAGTCAATGGATGTAGTTTTGTTTTGATATTACAGACATTAAAAATAAAATAGTTTCTAAATGAAACAATATTGTTTTGCATATTATCAAAATTCATGCCTAATTTTGAAATGATTTTAATAAAACTCCGTGCCTGATTTTATAATAATATCAGAATGATTTCATAATTACGCACAAAATATTGTTATTATCAATACTGACAAGTTTTGCAATTATAATAAAATTTCATAATCATAATACCATTCTATAATCATAATAAAATTTTACAGTTTATGAGTACAGTTTTTCTGAAACTTTACTGTAAATTTTTCTAGTTTTACTGTCTGCAAAGTTTTTCTTCATGTACCATAGAGTTGACTTGTTAATTCCTAGTCTCTTTCTCTCCTCTGGACTCATTGAGAGAATCTTTTCTCTTATTTCTAAATCATCGTTTCTGTTAATTGTTATATGAGGTACAACAAACTCTATTGTCTTTTTCTTGTTTGATACATACTGGGATAACTGTGAGATATTATCATACAGGATATTCTGGTATGCAAAGTTTCTTTTCTTGTATGGCACTTTAGTATTAAAATTCGAATTTATCTTTTCAATTAACAACTTTGCAGTATTTGGTTTTAGTCTAATGTGATAGTTTTCAGTCAAGATAAAATCAGATTTCTTTAGTTTGTTTTCTTCTAGTAATTGTATAACACTCAGGTCAACTAGCCATCTAAACAGCTCCTGTAAATCATAAACCAATGGAGTTCTACTCAATAGAGTTTCATGCAAGAATCCAATCTGGGAATCCAGTCCAACCGAATTTAGAAACTTTCTGATTTCAGATGATAAAATGGAATATCCATAGTTCAGTAAAGCATTGATTTCATCTGATGCATGATCTGCTCTTTTATGATCAACACTTGATCTTGTCTCAAATGAAAACTGGGGTGCAACTTTGGCAAAGATATCTCTAATTGCCTCAAAGTAAATTTTAGCCATTATGGCTTCATGTCTCATAATTTCTGGTATTTTGTGTATAGTTTGTGGGGTTGAATAGTAAGAAAATTCTGACTCTATTCTACCCTGATACTTTTTCATATCTAGTGGGTAGAATTTTGCAAGTTCACTTAGCAAATTCAATGAGGAATCAACTTTGGACTTTACTAGTTGATTTGCAATGTTGCATCTAATGGGATAATCAAGATGCTTCTTGTATTGTTCTAGTCTCAGTTTTCCTGATATTGTCTGGTCAGGCAACGTGCTTGCCAAAATATTTCCATCCCAGTTTAACAATGTTAGATGGATGTTATGTTTCATCAGCCACCTCATTGACTCAAATGAAATGTTTCCAGTGTGTCCGTCTATTATGATGCTGTCATGGTTGATTTTGTGTGGATAAAATTCCAGTCTTGTCTTATCCAGTCTGTTTGTGACGATTAGTTTTCTCTTGTCCACATTAATTGATGTGCCAAAGCCTGAAATTAGTAATGGATTCATTTTCTTTCAAACATCTCCGTGTAGTTTTGTCCAGTTATCTTGAGGTTTTTTGTATGAATAATCCAACACTTCAAAATCATAGGGATAACTTTTTCTTAACAATTCATACAAGGGTTCCAAGTGTAATCTTGTTTTGTTTTTGAAAATTTTATCCAAATGTTTTTTAATATTTTTAAAATCCAATTCCACCATGGTCTCATTTAGCGGATCTGATAGTTCGTTAGGTATTTTTTCTCTGGTCATGAAATCTGGAATCAACAATAACGCATCAATGATAAAATGACGCATGTCAATTGCCTTAGTCCAATCTTGACCTGTCTCCATGCTTTTTAAAACAGTATAAAACAAGATTGCACTCATCTTTTGACTAAATTCAAAATACAACTCCTCTGCATCCGAATACTCTCGAATAAATAGATCATCTGCAAAATATTCCGAATAGTTTGATGATAAAACATCTACATGCCTATCTAGAACCTTAAACACATTTTTTGATAACATGTAATATTTTTCCCTCCCTTCCTTTATTGATACTATTGTTTTCTCTTTTTCCAGTTTTTTAAGATGGGTGCTGAGAACTGGTTTTGATACTCTAATTTTTTCTTGAATATCTTTGAATCTCAATCTCTGGATATCTTTTTTCTGTAACAGTTTTACTATCTCACTTTGTGTATGTCCTGTAGGTTTTCTGTTGTTCTCGCTTACCAATTTCTAATAGGTTAGTATAACAACTGCTATTAAAAGTTAGCATTGCTTACCAATTATAGGCTTGTTATTCTAAGATTTACTATAAAAGGTTAGTATTGATTACCTATCTTATTGAAAGTACAACTAAACATCAAGATTGAGCAAAAAGATCTCAAACTGGTAAGAAAGATTTCAGAAAAACGCGGTGAAGGCGTTGCTGACTTTGTAAGGTTTGCAATAAGGATGGAACTTGGAAGACTGGGGTTTCTTGATTCAGATGAGATGAAAGCACTGGGAGTTTCTACTTGACTAAGATTAAACAGAAATGGAAAAAGGATCTCGATTTGCTTTCATCAAAACAAAGCGCCAAGTATGATGATTCACTTGAAGTAATTGGTCTAATGAGACAAGGAATGTCATTAAATCAGGCAAGCAAACTAGTTGGAATCTCTCCAAGTACTGTCAAAAGATATGTTGGTACTACACTAAAACTAAAAAACAAAAGAATCATTGCAAGAAAAAATGATTCGTTACTCAGAAAGATTAGAATTTATGAAAACGGAAAAGAAGAATTCATACAAATTAGAGGAAGAAAAAACTCTGCAATTGTAGCACAATACCTTGGTGCAGTTGGAAGAAGAATTGATAAAAATGATACAACTGCATTAGAATCATTTGAGAAAATAACAATTAGAGATTTTAAAGGAAATCATCACAGGTTTGAAACTGACATAAAAAAACTAATTCGACTATTTGAAAAAAGAGAAGAGCCTGAATTCTTTAAAATTTATCGTGGGAGATAGACATGAGAGATTATTTTGATGATATCAAATCAGTAATTGCACAAAAGAAAACATTTGATAAACTAGTAGAGTCACAGGGAATTTGTGTTATTTGCGGGCATGACAACCCAACAGACTTTGAATATCATCATATTGCTGGAAAGGCAAACAGTTCGATTGTAATTTCTTTGTGTCGCAATTGCCATGGACGACTGTCAAGAAAACAGGATATTTGGCCAAAGGGTTGGTCACGTAAATCAAAACCATCCATGAAGATGCTTGCCATGTTGTTAAGAGGAGTCTCTGATGTTCTCAGAGTGATATCGGATCATCTGTGGGAGATGGATGATGAGTGATGAAATCATAGCAGTTCGTGCCTATACTGTACCTAAAACGGACAAAGGCAAGAAACCTTCTGGATTCACACCCGAAAACATTCCTTTTGACAGGTGTATTGTCTGGGACACTGAAACCACTACTGATAATTTACAGAATCTAAAGTTCGGATACTTTGAGATTTGGCAATATAAAATTCTTGAATATGTTGGAATCTTTTATGATCCTAAAATCGTATCATCAAAGGAGCAGGAAATTCTAAAACAATATTGTATCAAAAAAGACATTCGATTATACACCCTAGTTGAGTTTAGAAGAATATTTCTTTATGAGGTGTATGATTTGGAAACACTATGCATCGGATTTAATCTGCCATTTGACCTGACTCGAATCCCAATTAATACCTCTAGTTCCAGAGTAAGAAAAAAGGATGTATTTTCATTATTTTTTACAAAGAACCTGAACTATCCACGATTGCATCTTACGCACGTTACATCGACTTTGTCATTTATCAACTGGAGTAGTATCTGGACTGGAACCAGTTATTTTACCGGAAACTTTCTTGATCTAAGAACTTTGTGTCATGCACTAACTGACAAAAAACATACTCTGGAATCTGCATGTCATGCATTTAATACAGATTTTAAAAAATTCAAGTCTCAAAAACATGGAAAGATTACAGACAAATACATAGACTATTGCATAAATGATGTAAAGTCAACTCATTCATTATTCCTTAATGCAAAAAAAGAATTTGACACATACGAATTAGACATTCCAATAACTAGGGCATTTACTCCAGCTACAATAGGAAAAGAATTTCTAAGAAAGATTGGCGTACTATCGTTCTTTGAGAAAAATCCAGAATTTCCATTTGAGTTGGTTGGAAAAATAATGAGCGGTTACATTGGTGGAAGAGTAGAAGATAAAATCAGAATGACTCCGACTATGGTCGATGTGCTTGATTTTTTATCAATGTATCCAACTGTATGCACACTACAGAACTTGTGGCAATTTGTAATTGCAGAAAAAATTATCCATATAGATGCGACAAAAGAGATTCAAGATTTAATTGATAATTTTACCATTAAGGACGTACAAAACAAGACACTATGGAAGAAATTACAATGTATGGTTCAGATAATTCCTGATGAGGATGTTTTACCGATCAGGGCACCATTTGGAGACAAATATTCGTGGAATATTGGAACATGTACTGTTTCAGGCACAGATCCCATGTGGTATCCCCTTGCCGATGTCCTGCAATCAAAGATACATTCAGGAAAGACTCCAAAAATTATTCAGGCAATCAAGTTTGTCCCACATGGAGTCCAAAAGAATCTCAAAAATATCAAAATTCATGGAATAGAAATAGATCCCTACAAGGGAGATTTATTCAAGAACCTAATCGAATACAGAGAAACACTAAAGCAAAAAAGAGACTCGTTTGAAAAGGACACTGCACAATACCAACACTATGACAGAAAGCAACAGATAATCAAGATTATTACAAATGCAATTAGTTATGGAATATTTGTCGAAATCAACACTTTTGATGAATCTAAAAAAGTTCCAATTGATGTTTATGGTTTGAGCCATTTTGAAAACAAGAAAACAAAAACTGAAAAAGCAGGATACATGTTTAATCCAATAATTGCTGTTTCCATTACTTCATCTGCAAGACTGTTACTATCTACAACTGAGGCATTATTGGAAAAACATGGTACCACTCATGCATACTGTGACACTGACTCCATGATGATTCCACCTCAATACACAAAAGAGATTCAGGAATTCTTCCAACCGTTAAATCCATACAACTTTGATGCAAAAATTTTCAAATTAGAATATTCTAAAAAGTGGTTTTACGGGATATCCTCCAAGCGGTACTGCCTTTATGATGTTGTTGGAGATACAATAGCAATCGATGATGATAAATATTCAGCACACGGATTGGGACATTTACTTGATCCTTTCAAAAATAATTCCGATGATGAATCAAAATGGCACAAAGAAATATGGAGTGATATTATTAATTTACACTATAACAAAGTCACACAAGAATCACTAGTTGAAAAATATTCAAACAAGTATGCCTTGCAACAACTAGGTATTACCACACCATCTATTCAAAAAAGATTCAAAGAGTATAATGATGGGAAAGATTATTCTTCTCAGATAAAACCCTCAAACTTTGCAATCTTGGGATTCTCCAACATTGAAAATCCCAAAACTAGCAAATTAATCAAGCCATTTGCACCATATCAGAATCCAGCAAAACATGCAGTGTATGAGGAATTTGTCGACTATAATGATCCTGACAGGCAGAAATATCAGGGGATACAGCATTGGAAGCCTCTTTGGGATACGATTGAGGAATACATGAAACATCCAGAATCAAAGTTTGATGGGGATGTTGGAGTTTTGGAAAGAAAGCATGTCTGGATTTCCTCTGTTGTCCACATTGGAAAGGAAAGCAATGGATTAGACGAATCAGAACTGTTTGGATTGGATGCGTCAAGTTATGAAATTTATCAAAATGAGTCAGAGATTGATGAGAAATTCAAGGAACTTGCGCCAAAGATATTGGAGTTAAAGCCAAAGGATGTGAAAGATTTTGGGATTTCAAAGCAGACTTTATGGAATATCAAAAATAAAATAAAATCAGAGCAATCAAAACAAATTTCTAATAGAATTAAATTTAATCTTTTGAATTTATTATGTTAACTATATCTTGCAATCCTTTTGTATATTCTTTGTTCGAAGCAATTTGTTTTGCTAACTCCATGCAAAAAACATAATATGAAAATCCAATTGGTTGTAGATATTTATCAAAAAAATTCTTTAGTATTTTTTTACCTCTGAATAATTCTAATTCTTTCTTTTGAGATATGATTGCATCCACTTCGGCAGTTGCATTATTTACAATTATTTCTAAATTAGCATCATTAGGAATTTTTGTTTTGATAGATTCCATAATTTTCTGATGATTTACTTTTAATTCTTGAACCGATGTCCCGTCTATTATCTCATTAATTGATCCTATTTTTCTCTTTATTCTTATACGTATTTCATCATCTCTTAAACTTTTTATTATTTCATCCAAAGATGCATTAACATCATCCGTGGTTTTTAATGTTGAAGTCTCACGGTATTTATCTAGAAAGTCATTAATTACATCAGGTTTTAGTAATAAATTTTCAATCATACAAACTGGCAATCTAAATATCCATTCATCTGTGATTGTGGGATCTTGATCTTTATCTATTATTGCAAATACTTTTGTTTTATTGATACTATGAGGTATATTTTCTCTTAATCTTTTAGCTCCTTCGATAACTATGCTTTTTCCACCAAAAGGAATTAAGATGTTTTTAGTAATATCAGGACATAGAATTTCAAATAATTTTTTGTCAGTAGGTTTTTTTTGCATATCTACTGGTGATT
Organism: Candidatus Nitrosopumilus sp.; assembly: GCF_040878665.1. GTDB lineage: Archaea > Thermoproteota > Nitrososphaeria > Nitrososphaerales > Nitrosopumilaceae > Nitrosopumilus. The sequence continues at coordinate 12,544 of NZ_JBBDLU010000008.1, forward strand.
CTCCCTCAACACATACCAAATTTCTCAACGCAGTAAGAGAATAAGTGTCACCACACAATATTCTTAATGCATCTAATCTAGAATCTTCATCTACTAATCTTGTTAATTGGTTTCCACCGTCGGTGGTTTTTGGAGATAGAAGAAAAAGTTCTTCAAAAGTAGCGTTATTTAGCAGTACAGGCGAATGTGTTGTAATAACAAATTGAATTCCTCCTTTTGAAACAATGTTTCGAATATAATCAAGTACCCGACCTTCAAGAATTGGATGTAGATGTAATTCTGGTTCATCTATTAAGACAACAAGATCAGTTTGCGTTTTAGGTGAAGATTGAGACTCGATGGACTTCAATATGGAATCTATTTCGTATTCTATAAATGGCAGAAATAAGGTCAAAATTGCTTTTTCTCCCGAACTCAATTCATCAATATCTACATCACTCGATTTTCCTATTGATAGGTCAATCCCTTCTGCTCTTTTCCATATGCATTTTATGTCATTCTTATCATCTAAATTGATCTTATAAAATTCAAGATGAGGTAGTAAAGTTCTAGTCAATTCTTTTAATGGTTCATAAACATCTGGAAATTTTATTTCTAAATGTTCATCATAAATTTTTGTTAATGCACTTTGTCTTTCTACTTCTATCTGTCCTAAAGAAAACTTGATAAATTTTGTAGATTCATCAGCTGATTCAGCAGATCTTTTTCCAGAGTTGATTCTTATTGCCTGAGTACCGCCAAGAATATCTCCAGTAATGGCCTCTTGATATGTTCGACGTGCTTCCCATAAATACATGGCCTGAATTTTTTGTTGTGACCATACTCTATGTGGTGGTATATACATAACATTCCCTGTTACTGCCACAGTGTTTTTTCTAAGTTTAATTGCATGAAGAAGTGTAGATTTACCAGTTCCATTTATTCCCGCAATGATCATGATTGGGGGAACTTTATCACATTGAGCTAAGTGGATTGTCTTTAATGGTCCAATCTTAAAACTGTCTAACAATATTTGATTTTTTCATCGGGTTTATTTAATATTGATCCTAATTTCACATTCCTTTTCTAAATAACATTACAAAGCCACATTTTTTACAAATTGTTGGAACTACCTCAATTCCATTTTGACGTGTACCTGCTATCACATAACCCTGTTCCATTAATACATGAAGTCTGTCACTCTCGTCAAGGTCTTCAGAGGAACATTGTAGACATCTCTTTATACTCATCATCTATTAGATAAAATTCATACAAATAAACACTATTTTCAATTCTTCAAATTTTCTAAACAAAAAAATCAAAAAAGTCTAGAAGAACTCTTTTTTTTCAACTCATGAATACTTTCAAAATTTTGCCCTAAAAAAGTCAAATTCGATGACTCTGCAGATACAATTTCTAAATTGAATCGAAAAAAAATACTATAATTGTCTCCACGCTCCATTTGGAATCCAAGTGATTCCATTTAACTCTCTATGCAATAAGTTATACAGATTTTGATAATCGTCAAGATTTCTAGTTAACTCATCGAGCAAATACGTTCGCAATATTTGAAACGTATTAGGGTCATTGGCATTAAGAATTCTCATGACTTCTTCCACAATGTGATTTTCTCTTGGTTCTACCTTTCTATTAAAATCTAGTATGAATCCATGCAGTTGATTCAGAGTTCTAGGATCTTCTAATCCAAAATCTCTCAAATTTGACGTATAAAGATCCCATCTATGAAAATATAATCCAGAAATGATTGTACCAAAGGCCATAGCAGGAGGAACTGTACGATGAATTAGATGGTTAATGAAATTTCCATTACCGTTAATACTGTTTATTGTGTTTTGTAACAATTGAATTACAGTAACAAGTTTGTTGTTAATCTCTTCAAAATCTGCCCTTACAAAAATTATAGTTTTCTGAGTTTCACGATTATGTCTCCATGAATCTAAAAACATTGGAATTGAAACCAAAATCATTCCAAAACCTATTCCAGATAGGGCTAATCCTTCAGAATGTTTTAACTCAAGTGATTGTTTTTTCACTCCTTCTAAAATTGCAAAAGTTGAATTTACTAACCAACTATTTTCCGAAGCAACTAAAGATGAATCTGGTTTTGGGATAGTAAAAAAATCCATTGAGATTTCAGTAAATGTCATGTACACTACACCATAGTACGCAAAAAGAAAACCAGTCATCAATAAGATCCATGCAAAAAATCCATAAACAAAACTATAGGTAATTCTAAATTCACGTAAACGTGGTCTAGGACGTAATCGATTAATTCTCAATAAAAATAACAAGTATCCAAAAAACGATAACACAATTATGAGAAAAATATACACATTAATTGATGATTCAGCCATTAATGAATTTCATAATATCTCATTTTCTATAAACTTACAAAAAATAGATAAAATTTTTCTTAAAAAAGGTCAAATGGAGCCTCTCTATCTATACGAATTTTCTAATTTCGTAATTTCTATCTAAAAAAGGTCAAATGGCATGTCCTTATCTATACCCCGTTTTAATGGCGCGGGGAGAGGGATTTGAACCCACGAGTCATTGCTGACATGGGATTAGCAATCCCACGCCCTACCAAGCTAGGCGATCCCCGCACAAAGATGCCTAGAATTAATCTGTAAATAAATTCATTCGTCGCCAAATTGGCTGTAATTATTAACAATTTCATCAATAGAAAGTCTCTTTCCACCCACGATTTTGAGATCAACTTGCACTTTTTTGTCAGTTATGGTAAGAATGTTGTAGGTATTTTCAAAAAAGCCACGAACTCGTTCAGACGTTGCAGTTCCCGCATTTACAACTGTGAGTGTTTTAAAATTCCAAGCCCAGGGTCGATGTTTGTGTCCACATAAGACGATGTCAACTTTGGAATCCAAAACAGTTCTCAGCACATCACCTGCATCAACAACAGTGAGTTGATCAGAACCAGTATCAGGAATGGCAATTAGATGGTGATGCATTGCTACAATCTTTACTTTATCTTTGTATTTTTTCATGGTTCTCTCCAACCACAGATTTTGTCGGTATCCTACTTCTCCTTCATTTCTGTCAGGTCTGGCAGTTCCGACTGTAACTAAAACAACGTCATCGCTTAACTCATTAATTGCATCAAATGGGAAGAATTTTTTGAACAGCAGATAACCAGTGTTTCTATAATCATGATTTCCACTAATAGTGATGATTTTTTTTGTTTTAAATTTTGTTAACAGTGATTTGCATTGTTCATATTCATGCATGAGTCCTTCATTGGTTAAATCACCAGTAATTACAATCACGTCCGGATTTAATTCATTGATCTCATTAACCAAAATGTCAAATTTTTCTTGTAAAAATTGAGAACCTACGTGAAGATCAGAGATTTGAACTATCTGCATTAAAATTTAATTTATTAAATTACCTATTAAATCATCACTATAGAGAACACTTCAACAAGGTAGAATTAAATAATAAACTCCTCAAATTCTTGCGGTTTTGAGTAAAAAAGCAGCAGTAATGAAAGGCGATGGCATAGGACCCGAAGTTGTAGATTCAATGCTCAGAGTTTTGAAAGAATGTAACAGTCAATCAGAAATTATTCTATGTGAGGCAGGCTCAGAACAGTGGGATAAAAATGGAAGAAAAGACAAGTCATACATCCCAGATGCAACAATGAAGATTCTTGAAGAGTCTGATGCATGCTTTAAGGGACCAACAACTACAATACCAGTCCCAGGAGCCCCCAGGAGCGTTGCAGTGACTTTACGTCAAAAATTTGAACTGTATTCTAATATCAGACCTACCAAAACTTATGACAGACTAACACCAAACAGAAAACTTGATTGTGTTTGCTTCAGAGAAGCTACAGAGGGACTATACACAGGAATCGAAGCACAGATCACTGAAGATTCTGCAATTGCAATTAGAAAAATCACAAGGCAAGGTTGTGACAGATTCCTTAATTCAGCAATAAAGTGGGCAAAAGAATACAACATGAAAAAAATGGTTGCAATCACTAAAAGAAATATTCTAAAACAGACAGATGGAATTTTTTGGAGTTCAGCTCAAAAAGCAGTGGAAGGAACAGATGTAGAACTGTCTGAAATTTACATCGACAATATGGCCCAGCAAATGGTTGTGGCACCAGAACAATTCAATGGTGCAATTCTGGTTAGTACAAATTTATTCATGGATATTATTTCAGAGTTAGCGTCTGGTTTAGTAGGATCTATCGGATTAATTTATTCTGCAAATATGGGGGATAGTTTTGCAATGTTTGAAGCTGCACATGGAAGCGCACCTCAATTTGCAGGACAAAATAAGGTAAATCCTACTGCAACAGTTCTGTCAGGAGCTTGGATGGCACAGTATCTAGGTGAAACTGAAATTAGAGATGCAATATTTTCTGCAACTGACCAAGTAATCAACGAGGGAAAGACCGTAACGTGGGACATTGGAGGGAATGCATCAACAACGCAGATGACTGATGCCATTATTGCATACGCTAAAGAAAGATTACGAAAGTAATCAGTTAATAGCTTCAATCAAAATTAATTCTTCAAAGAAAAGCTTCTTTTTTGCCATAATTCTAGTTTTCAAGCCTAATTTTTGGGCATAATCAATTAATTTTTGATAGTTAGATAGCGAGGAGGTTATGAAAACAAACTTGCCGTTTTTTTCCAGGTTATTTATCAGGGAATCAAATATTTTTTTTGGAATTTCAAATCCTTCTATACCTCCATCGGTGGCAACATCCAAAATTTCATCAGTGGCCAGATAAGGCAAATTGCAAACGATAAAATCAAATTTAATTTTTAATGCGTCTGAACCATTACAGCAAACAATATTTTCTGTTTTGTAAGTTTGCTGTCTGAGTACATTATAATTGATATCAGTGCCAACTACAAATGAAAAATTCTTGGAAAGCAATTTTGTTAAATATCCAGAACCACTACCAATATCTAGAGCAAAATTTCCTTTCTCATTCTCAATGTTATCTACAATGAAAAAAGTATCCTCAGATGGAGGATATTCATCATTATTCGAGTATTTTGTTTGCAAGATTGATTATTTCATCCCCAGAAAGATCATCTACTCGTTTATCTAAGCTAGTTTCTTTATTGAATTGTTTTAAAACATTTTTAACAGTTTTCCTCCTGTATGAAAAAATTCTGTTAATTGTTTGAACTAGATCTTTTGTCATATTATTTTTTTTAATGATTTTTAAAATTACAGAGTCAATTTTAGGAGGAGGAGAAAAATTGTTTTTTCCAACTTTGGAGACAAGTGTGATGTCAAATGCATGAGTTGCAATTACGCTTATTGCTTTTCTTTTCTTTGATGCAGTTGCAAGTAATTTTTCTGCAAATTCTTTTTGTACCATTATCACACCATGAGAAAAGGAAGTTTGTGCAAGCCACTCAATTGCATCTTTACTCTTAGAATAAGGTAGATTGGATACAAAAATGCTAAAAGTATCCTTTTTCTTAAATCCATCACCAGATTTTAAAACAAGATTATCTATATTGGAAAAAGTCTGTTTTGCTTTTTTGACAAGGCTTTCATCAATGTCAACTGAAATCACTTTATCAGCTTGTTGACATAGTAATGGAGTCAAAACTCCTAATCCAGTTCCAATTTCATATACAACATCATTTTTTGTAATATTAGCCTCAGAAACAATGGATTTGGCTATAGAATTTGAGTTGAGAAAGTGTTGTCCAAATTGCTTTCGCCTTATCATCTCTTTACAAAGAGATTCATTCTACTTTCTCCAGTAATCTCATCTATAATTCGTTCTGAAATATGTTTAATGGGTTCCTTGAATCCTATGCGGTCTTGTAAATCTTGATAGCTTTCAAATTTTTTCTTATCTCTTTCTTCAAGCATATTTTTCATGTAGGTTTTTCCAATTCCAGGAATTAACTCTAATGCATGAATTCGTGGCGTTAATGGTCGTGCATTGTTCAAATATTCTACAAATTTTGATTCGTTAATAGTCACAATTTTTTGTACTACAGATTCTAATTCACTTTGAGCAGATGACGAGATTTTATCATATTCCATTTTTCCCAGTACAGACAAAACTTTAGTACGTCCTTCTTTTCCAATGTAGATTTTTTCACCTATCTCAAATGTAGAATTTGGAATTCCGAGAATCTCTAAAATGGTTAATCTGTCCTCACCGATAGCTGTGATTATGATTCCTTCTCTTCCTCTTACAGTAGATGATTTACCCCTAGCGTTAAAGTCTAGAACATATGCGTATTCCTCATACTTTCTAGGTGGGATTTGTGCCCGATGCAAAATAAAATACTCCTAAAGTGTTACGAATGCTCCTTAATTATTTTGAGCATTTTTTCTAGGGTTTCTGCGAGAATTAGTTTCTTCCAACCGAATGTGAAAGAACGCAATTCGGCTAAACTTGTAGGTCTAATGTTAACAATTTCAACAGCTTCATCTTCAGTTAACTCACATTCTTTTACAAGTTGTTTTTTCATTTCTTTTGCATCTTTTGAATCAGTAGATACAAATTTTGAAACGTAATCATATGTCCAACGTTGAATTTGATCCATTTCTTCAACATCAACTTTACCTAAAATTTCTTTAACTTCTGAAAGAGAAATTGCTTGTTTCTTTTTTACTTCTTCCATATTATACACCGAATGGTTTAATGTGATCCAATCTAGTGATTAAGGTTTTCGATTTATCACCTAATTTTACATCAAGTGTGATAGCTCGTCTACCAACATTTGTGATGACACCTACTTTACCGTGGTATCGTCTGTGTGGTAATCCTTTATGCTGTCTAGGATCAATAATGACAAGTGCTTGTTGACCCTCTTGGTATTCACGTAACAAGAACGAGACTCCTCTAGGGGCATCTTTCTTCATGACAGATCTGGACTTGTGTTTAAATCCGTGTGAACGGCCATGAGATTTCTTAGTTGCCATGAGTGTAAAATCTTTGAAAGCCCTATTTTAAGACTTAGAACAGTTTTTTATGAAATTAGCCTATAAGATCAGTTCTGAGTTGACCACATGCAGCAGAAATCTCAGTACCTTTTTCGATACGGATTGTACAGTTTACACCAGCATTTGATAATATCTGCTCAAATTTGCGAATACTGTCTTCTGTTGGACGACTAAAATCACCGGCTGTTGGGTTGATCGGAATTAAATTCACGTGAGAGCCATTACCTTTCAAAAGATCAGCTAGTTCCAGTGCAATTTTAGGCGAATCGTTAATTCCTGCCATAAGGGCATATTCAAATGTCACACGTCTACCAGTCCTTTTAAAATAATTCCTTCCAGACTCAATAATATCTTCTACAGAATTAGGACTAGCCGTAGGAACTAGTTTTTTGCGTAATTCATTATTTGGAGCGTGTAAAGATATGGCAAGACCAATTTGGAGATTTTCTTCGGCTAGTTTTTCTATTCCAGATTTAATTCCAATTGTAGAGATAGTTATGTGTCGTTGACCTAGTCCAAAACCTCTATCGTGTGTTAGAATTTTTACAGCTCGTATCATTTCATCATAATTTGCCAACGGTTCTCCCATACCCATAAAAACCAAATTTGTTACATGTTCTCCTCGTTGTTGTAAAATTTCTGCAAAATGAATTACTTGCGATACAATATGTTCAGCTTTCAGATTTGCTTCAAATCCCATTTGACCAGTTGCACAAAATACACATCCCATAGCACACCCAATTTGAGTAGAGACACAAATTGTTGACCTTGGATGACCACCAATTTTTGAGGGATCATATTGCATTAGAACTGTTTCTACAGAATTATCATTAGTTAGTTTTAGTAACAATTTTGTTGTATCTCCATCATCACTTACCACACGATGAATTTCTTTAGCAGAGCCTATCGTGTATCCAGCGGCAATTAATTCTTCTCTCATCATTTTTGGAAGTTGTTTGATCTCAGAGATATCTTTAGGAAATTTATAGTAAAGTGGAAGTAAAATTTGATCTGCTCTATATCTAGGATAGCCCATATCCATTACTAGTTGTTCCATCTCTTCTGGAAGAAGTCTGTAAAGATCGGTCATGATGTATTATGGATTCACAGAGGGTGTATTTTATAATTTAACGATAGTGATTAGAATGTAAAATAAGAAAGAAAATAAAAATAAGAAAAAAGAGTTTCTACTCTTCTCTAGATTCGGAATCATCTGATTCAGTTTCCACTGTAGCCTCAATTTCAGATGTTTCTAGTGCATCTTCAATATCGGGGGTTTCCACTGTAGCCTCAATTTCAGATGTTTCTAGTGCATCTTCAGTCTCTGACTCTTTTGATTTTTTAGTAATTACCTTTTTAGTGGGCTTTTTTGTCTTTTTGTCGGCGTCTTCAGGATCTATAACACCTGCTTCACCTAGAGCAAAGATGACTTCTTCTTCAGGATGATGCGGACTGTCTACCATTCGAGCTATTCGTTTCTTACCTGATTTCTTAAAGTATATTCTGTAGGTACTTGTATGAGCAACTACATTTCCACCGATTGGGCGAGTTGGATCTCCAAAGAAGACATCAGGCGATGCCATAACTTGATTGGTTGCAATTGCAGCACAGTTGTATGTTTCTGCAATTCTTGATAGTAAATGAACAAAGTGATTTAGTTTTTGTTGTCTAACTGACAATGTTCCTCTTCCAAGATATTCAGCACGGAATAATCCAACAGCTGAATCTGCAACAATTAATTTGACATTATTTTCTTCAATTATTTGACCAGCTTCTTCTAGAATCAGTACTTGATGTGCACTGTTATATGCACGAGCTACGATAATACGATCTAAAACTTTTTCTGGATCCATGTCATGAGCTTGAGCAATAGATACAATTCTTTCAGGTCTGAAAGTATTTTCTGTGTCTATGTATAATACAGAACCATCAAGACCACCCTCTTCTTTACTTTTTTGAACCATTACAGACATTGTATGAGCAAACTGTGTTTTACCACAACCAAATTCACCATATACTTCTGTCAAGGCTTGAGTCTCAACACCACCATCAAATAGTGTATCAAGACAATTGGTACCAGTTGTAATTTTACCAATGCTTTGTCGGTGTTTGTAAATTTCACTTGCACTGACAAAATCTTTAGCAATTAATCCGCCTTCAACTAAATGTTGACGTGCTTTATTGACAATTTTTTCAGCAGTATCCTTTTCCATTCCAGTGATTTCTGCAATTTCTACAGGACCTCTAACGATGAGATCCATGACGTTGTGGATACCTGCATCGGATAATTTTCTTGTAGTTACAGGACCTACGCCCTCTAAACTATCTAATCTTAAATCTTCTACCATACCGTATAGTACGGTACTAGTACTTTATAAGGGTATTGTTTGGGGGTTCTGTTTCGTTGATGGGACATAATTATTCGTGTTTTCACTCGGGACATGGTTAAATAGAATTTTTATTATATTCTCTAGTCCAGTTGATAATCCAAACTAAAGGAAAAATATGACCTGCAACATACATAAACAAATATCCACCGAATAAGAAATACATCCGATTGGATTCCTCAAATACAAAACCTAGTACAATGATAAGTGGAGTCACACCAAAAATAATAATTAGAAAATATATTAAGAATTTTTGTAGTTTATTTATTCGCCAAAAGGCAGCAGGGGAAAATATTAGACATAGCACGATCTGCCATGCTAAACTTACCCTCTCATTCATTTTTTGACCTTGGGTTTGTGTTCGTCTAATTTCATCACAACATTCTTGACATAAGTTATCTGTATCTAACATTCCTTCAGGGTGTTTGTAGCCACTTCTGATAATGTCTTTGATTGTACCACGTCTTTGGATTTTTCCTATACTTTTCTTACAATTATAACAACTAGAATTCAAACTTATTTTGTTCTAACAGAGTTTTGAATTAAGGTTTTCCATTTATCATTTCCTTTCACTTCAATTCCACATTTTTCAGCAGGTGTATGATTATCTAATCCCATGTGAGGTCTGACGTAATTATGATAAATCATATATCCATTGATTAATGGTGAATCGTCTTTCTTCAATCCTCTAACAACTTTTTCCCTATCACGGAATGATCCATTCCATCTTTCCATCTTGTTATTGTTCATGTCTTTCTGTAAGTGGATATGACGAACATGGACGGTTCTTTTCTTGTCATTAGTCCAAAATTCTTTCTTGTATGCCTCATTGTATGATTGCAATCCGTCTGTAATCATTACCTTTGGTCTTTTGCCTGTAACCTCTTTGGCTTGTCTGAATAGACCGCTTGCGTCATGTCCCTCTTTTCTATCAGAAATCTCTTTGGCAATTAAAAATCTAGTCTCATCGTCCATCAAAGCGAATAGATACTTTTTATCACCTTTTACCTTAGTCCATACCTCGTCTGCACGCCAAGTGTCAGAAACGTTTGGTGTGATGTTGGACAGATAATCTTCCATTAGTGTAGTGTATTTTTTAATCCACTTGTAAACTGTGGAATGTGCAACGTTTACGCCTTGTAGTGTGATGAACTTTTGAACGCCTCTTAGTGATTCACCTGTAAAGTAAAGTTGCATAGCTGATGTGATTACTTTAGGATTTACAGACATTCTTTCAAATCCTAGATTGAATGAGAATCTTTTCTTACAGTTTCTGCATGAGAACCTTTGAAGATCATAATTCTTGTTGTGTCTAATTCCATGTCTTACTATATCATCAGAGTGGCATTGAGGACATTGGTTTATCGTTAATTCCTCGATTACTGTCTTGTTTCTCTGTCTTGCTTCCTGTTTTAGTTGAACGCTTAGTGATATTGCTAGGGAATGTTTACAGACAACTTTTCTAAATGTTGAATCAGGACATGAACATATCCAACCTGATTCGGTAGATACAACATCATAGATTCTATTTGATGTTAGTGATTTTATTTGATAGTGGTGTTCATCTAGTGAAATGATGTGACAGTTTGGATTGTCAAGGATCTCTTTTGCCCTTTGTTCTCTTGTGTTTTGTTGTGATTCCATTAGATATCTATTGGTATAATATAACAATATGTTAATAAAGGTATCTATGTGTATCTAATGGTATATGGCTATGAAAAAATATATGGTATCTGTGCCTATTGAGATGGAAAAAGCACTAGAGAAAGAACGTAAGGAAAGATTGTTAGAAACTGTGCCTGAAACAATACGAGTTATTCTAAGTGAGTATCTAAGAAAATAACACTCTACTCTTTCTGATTTCTTCTTCTTAATGTTGGAACGACTAACAAAATTATTGTCGTAATAATTGATACCCATACAGCAAGATAAGCATCCTGTGTAATTGTATTATCAAACAATGGTTGTGTTAACCAACCACCTATTCCTACTAACACTATAACAGTTACAAATAATCGTATAGGCGTATCTTTTAAAACTGTCCTAGTGCTTTTCATAGTTAGTTTTCGTGCATTTTCTAACGCTTCATTTTCTTCATCATATGGTTCATCTTTAACATTTGATTCTAAATCACTTAATTCATCTTTAAGAATATCACGTTTTAATGACCTAGTTTTGTATCGTGCTCTTCTAGACGCAATTAATGAATCGTAATTCAAACCATGAGAGACTATTGAAATAATTGTTTCTTCTTCGTTCTTTGGTATTGCAACTACAATCATTCTTATATCTGCATATGAATTAGTTTGTAATACAATTTTATCATCATCATTTCTCACAAGTTTAAAATCATGATCTTTACGGAAATCTCTATTTTTTAAAATTATTCGTACATCTTGATATGTTACATTGATTGTAAATGTTTCTTCCACTAAATCTTTTTCAGTTCCACTAAATCCTATCAATTTTTTTACTCCTTTTTCCATCATCCATCCTATCATTACAAACATCAAAACATACATCGATAACGCACCAAATGAATTTGAGATAAAAATTGATGTTTCTAATGGAAATTTCCCTTGATGAAATGCTACAATAATCTGTAAGATGATACCTCCTATAACAATAATCTGCACATGGAATGGAGACACTAATCGTTTTGGAGAAAAGGAAATAGAAGCAATAAAACAATACGCAAAACTGATTAGAAAATAAATACCTAGATTCATTATTACTATTTGTTGACCTGAGGAATCTGAAGCCCCTGTTAAAATAACAGATTCTGTAGTTTTCCAAAATAATGGGATAAAGATAAGGTTGAGAAATATTCCACCTGTAAAGGTTAATGCAATTATTCTTGCTACTGAACTGGTAAGAATTTCGGGTGTATCTTGCTTGATTACTTCTAAAATACTCATTATTTATCCAATTTCTTCGTTTTTTATTAAATTGATCATTTGTGCCTATGTCCCGAGTGAAAACACGAATAATTATGTCCCATAAAGGAAACAGAACCTGTTTGGGGGTTCTGTCAAATCTACGGTTGATAAAAATACTGTCAAAAGTCGGTTGATCGGTTATAAGTTTAAAATTCTGAAACAAGCTTGTTTCAGAAAATGTTTGTTCATTTGAACAAACAACTTTTCAATGATCTTAGTGGAAATATAGGTTCTAAATTTCTGCGTGGAGTGGAAATTTCTATTTGCTTAATTTTAGTCGTATTTGGGTGATTTTTGGTTGTATTTGGATGATTTTGGAAGATTTTTGCATATTTTACAAATTTTAACAATTCGATCATGGAAGTTAACAGTAGTATTAAATAATCATAGTATTACATATTGTAATATGGGAACTACAGCTAGAAAATGGACTTTTGACGAAGTCAAAGGTTTTTCTGAATGGGATCAAAGTCGTAAGGAAGGCAAATTAGGCGTACCTGTGAAATTTGATACCGTTGAAAAATTGGAGAGCTGGTTAAATGCCAAAAACTAATACTTGGTCTCTCCAAATTTATCCTTTATCTGATTTTAAAAAAGAGTTTAATCTATTAACAAAAACTTCACAAAACCAAATTATACAATTGTTAAATGAATTAATTGTATTAACTGATCCAGAAGATCATAATTTTTCAATTGACTGTCCTAGTATTCAGGGATTTAATCATGCTGTAAAATACATCCTTACCTCAAAATTGATTTTACTTATAGCATTAGATCGAATTGATAGTGGAATACATATTGAACGTATAATTACATTGTATTCTTGTTCTGAATAACACTATTCTGTATCAACGTAATCCATTTGTTATCTCCATTAATTTCAATTCCACAAGCTTGTGATGGTGTCTTGTTATCTAATGCACTATGTTCTCTGAAATAATTATGATAAATTTCATAACCTTTCAATAATGGTGTATCTTTTTTCTTCAATCCCCTCATTACTTTTTCACGATCTCTTATCTCACCGTTCAATCTTTCCATTTTATTATTGTTCATGTCACCTTGAAGATGAATATGTCTAACGTGTAAAGTTCTATCTTCTCGTTTCAATGTCCAAAATTCTTTCTTGTATGCTTCATGGTAAGATGCAAGACCATCAGTGATGAACACTTTGGGTTTTGTTCCAGTTACTTGTTTTGATTTTTGTAACAATCCCCTTGCATCATGACCTTCTTTTCTGTCACCTACCTCTTGGGCTATCAAGTATCTTGTTTCATCGTCCATCATAGCAAAGACATACTTTAGATCACCTTTGATTTTCATATAGATTTCATCAGCACGCCATGCATCACCGACTTGAGGAATAATCTTCTCAAGGTATTTTTCCATGAGTTTGGTGTATCTCTCAATCCAGTTGTAGACGGTTTGGTGTGTTACGTCCATGCCTAAGAGTTTCAATGATTTTGATACGTTTCTCAATGATTCGCCTGAAAAGTATAGTTGCATGGCAGTTGTTATTCCCTTTGGGTTGTGCTTCATTTTTTCAAAGCCCAGATTCATTGAGAATGTCTTGTGACAGTCTACGCACAAAAATCTCTGTATTGCATAGTGCTTGTTCTTTCTAATACCATATTTCTTTAGGTTCTTGCCATGACAGAATCTGCATGAATCTATTGAGATAGGCTCGATTGTAACCTTGTTTCTCTCTCTTACTTCTTCTCTAATCTTTAATGAAAATTCTATTGCATGAATGTGCTTACAGCATACCTTTCTGAACTTGTGATCTGGACAATCACAATGCCAAATTCCATCTGATTTGATAACATCATAATCTCTGTTTGTGGTTTGTGAGTGGACATGATAGTGATAGTCTGATACTCTAATTAGATCGCTTTTGAGGGCTATTGCTTTTCCTTTTTCTTGTCTTGGGTTTGTTTCTGTCATGTACCTAATAGTAATATACTATTGGTAGTAATAAACATTATGTTATTCAAGCCTTAATCCTTATATACTAAAAGGAATATACTAGAATAATGCCTAAGATAATGTTAGAAGGGTGGGAATGTGAAAGGTGTGATCATACTTGGATAGCAAGAGATACAACAGAAGGTGAACCCCTCGTTTGTCCTAAGTGTAAATCACCGTATTGGAATAAACCTAGAAAAACAGAAGTTGATCAAGCAAAGGAAGCAATACAAAATAAGAAAAGGCGGATAAAAGATTGATAGGATTAACAAAAAAGCAACGCAAGAAATTAACTGAACTATTATTAGAAGATAAAGTTGTGGAACGTGTTTTTAGTGATTTCAGAAAAATAACTGTGGAAGAAATACAACGAACAACAAATGTTAAAAAAAGTAAAGAACATGTTACTGTGGATCTCGAAAAAATAATAGAAAAGATTGTAGATAAAATCGCATATGTAGAGAAAAACCAAATAGATGATGTAAGTACATTGACGAATTTAATTGAAGTAGCAATTAGACAAAATGTTGAGCAACAAAAAAAGATTGTACAAATACAACAAATATTGAATGGATTGGATCTATCTGAAAAAACACGAAAACAGTTAAAGCAGATTATTGGTAAGAGTAAAAAAGAATATGGGACTTCTGAACTAGAACAGAAAAAAATACTTAGATTTCTAAAACGACATTTTGATGATGAAGCGAGGAATACAACACTTGACTAATGATATAGACATACTATGTGAAGTAATTGAGGAATATAGACAAGTTAACCAACTGAAAAAAATGAATTATGAGTTATTATCTCATCTTCAAGGTGTATATTGTTGGATCTTCAAGTATGCAGAACAGAATAACATTCCATTACCAAAGAAAGAGGCACTCTTACGTATGGCAGAAAAAGCGGATTTTCTCATAGATGAGATCACCAACCGAAAATTTACAGGTAAAAAATCAACCGTAGATTTGACAGAGCCTGTTTGGGGGTTCTGTCAAATCTACGGTTGAAACTTTAGGTGTCAAAAGTCGGTTGATGGAAATTTAGGCGACTCACTACTTTGTTTGTTCATTTGAACAAACATTTTCTGAAACAGTATGCTTCAAAATTGCATACTCATTACAGCGTCACTTTAGATGCCGCTATTTTTGACGCTTACAATACGTGGGCGGTGGGGTAGAGTACAGGTGTGTTTGTTAAGGGTTTAGGTGTGAATTGATGTTATGTGTGACTAGGCATCAGGTATGAAAGTATTAGATACGTAGTGGAAATGAAAGTTTAACTTTTGTGACGGAGTGGTAATGAAAGTTCATTTTTATTATTTTTGTATAACGATCTTAAGAGTACTTAAGATTAAATACTGTATGTTGTAATGTTGTAACATGGAATCCAGCAAACTCAAATGGACAGAAGCAGATACGATTGCTGTCAAAGAGTACAAATCTAAAGTTCGTGAAGGTAGTATTACCCCAATGAATTATACAGGAAACTTAAAAGACATCTTAAGTTCCTGATCTTTTGTTGCCTCATAATGGATGGAATGTTTTAATTAATCAAGTAATAATTGGTTGGATTCGATCACGTAATTCACAAGATCCCAACTCATTTGGATATTATGTACGGGAAATTGAAAACATTAGAAACATGGCTAGAGCCATGAGTCCATTAAATTTTATTGCATGTGGTGAAGGGTTCAAAGTTTATGTTGAAGAAGAAGATATAATTCTACGTTGTGCATATTTCGTCGATGAACGAGAAATTCACATTGTAGATGTCATTCAATGAATTTACTTGCGTTCTGAATCAGTGCAATCCATTTGTTATCACCGTTAATCTCAATTCTACATTTTTCATTTGGGGTCATTTCATCTAAAGATGAATGAGTTCTGAAATAATTATGAAATATCTCATAACCTTTTAGTAATGACGTGTCTTTTTTCTTCAATTCTTTCATTACCTTTTCTCTATCTCTAAACTCACCATTGAGTCGTTCCATTTTGTTGTTCATGTCTTTCTGTAAATGGATATTCTAAGTGTAGAGTTTCGTCGGGTAAAGTAGAATTCAAGATTGGAAAAACACTATACCGTCAACTATGAACTTGATGCTTGCTAACATCACTGCAATCAAAACTATTTTCTTGAATTTGTTTTGCTCAATTCTGTTTACCAATTTTTTACCTATAAAAGATCCTACAAACGCTATTCCGAACAGAATAGGTATGAAATAGTAATACTGTTCAGTAAGAAATCCACTGTTCAGATAAGACGGAATCCTACTTGCATCGGTACCAAGTGCAATTACTGCAGCCGTTGCAATATATTTTTCTTTGTCGATTTTTAATCCTGTAAGAAATACTGCTCTCAATGCACCTCCAGTTCCTATCAATCCGACTATGAAACCAGAAACTCCACCACCCAAAAATAAACACTTTTTGTTTGTAGGGAATGATAGTTTGGGTCTGAGTAGCAGTGTTATAGAAATAAAAATCAGAAACATTCCTAAAATAAGTTTGAGTACGGCTTGCGGTAGATCCCCCACCAAAGTAGCACCAATAAGACTAAAAATAAAACTTGGAACTCCAAAAATCAATAATACATTCTTGTCTAGCCCATGTCTGAAAAAGGTAATTCTACTTATGTTCCCAAAGAGATGAAATATCGCAACCAGTACCAATGCAGTTTTGAAATCAATAAAATATGATGCAAACGGAAGAAATATTGTAGATGAACCAAAGCCAGCCATGGTACCTATTATTTCTGAGACAAAACCTATTACAAAAAACATAATCTCTGAAATATCCACGTCAGATCAATTCTATTCGAATCACTCATCTAGTTATTGCTTGCGTTCGGTTCTGTCAAGTTATGGAAACATTGATCGAGATCTTCTGCCTGTCAAATATCGGGACGTGAGATTATGATGAACTAAACCTCAACCCTATTGATGTCTAACCAAATCCATATTCAAGCAGAATTCATAATCAAAAAGGGGAAAATAGATGAATCCAAAAGACAGAACCTATTTGAGAAAATGATCGTAAAATGATAGAATTTAGAAAGGATCGACTAGCGTTTCTTTCGTCTTTGTCCAGGTTTATTTTGACCAGGGAATCTACCTAAAACGAAACGTTTTTTGAAGTTACTTTTGTTTCCAACACTAGAACTAGTACCTACAATTTTTCTTCCTTCAACTTTTGGAGTTTGTCCTCGTACTTTACCTGCTTTGGTAAGCGAACCGTGTGTTGCCATGATACTAAATGAGAATTAGTGAATTTATGTATTTGTATGACTACCAGTATTTGGCTTTAATAGTCTCAATAACTTTTTCATGTTCCTTGCTTTTATTACGTGCATATTTTTCCATTGCACCTAATGGGACACCGCCAAGAGATCTTGCTATTGCGTTAAAGAAGTATCTTTGTGGACCTTTTGAACCAGTCTTGGTCATGAATTTTTGAATACCATATTTGAAATTGTGTTGCCATGTCTTGTAAAGAACACCTAGTTGTGCAGGAGTCATTTCATTTCCAATGTGGAAGAAATCAGATTTTTCAAGTAATCCTATAGGAACGAATGTCAATGCAGTCGCAGTGAACATGGAATCAGGTTGCTCATGTTCTAACTCACTGATTAAACGTATGGTATCCCAAGAATCTTCAGGAGTTTCATCGTTATCAAGTCCCATAATCAGAGTGAATGCAGGAATCCAATAGTCTTGATTGAGAGTTTTAACGCCTTCTTTGACAACCCAGTGCCATTCAGAGGGAGCATAAGGTGCAAGTTTTCTATCAGCATATTTTCCAATCAGACGAAGACTTCCAGTTTCAAATCCAGCTTGGATGCCAATCATGTTGTCTGGACTGGCTCTTATGATTTTAGATAGGTTTGGGATTAATTTTTCGTCTGCAATTGCACCTGCTAGTGTTCCATGTGTGGGGTTTGTATGTTCAACACCAGTAGACATGATTGCAGTGAACAGTTCCTCCAAAGCTTCTCTGTTTGGTTCCATTCCCTTTGCTGTGCGAGGGTCCATTCCGTAAACAAAGATATCATCACTATGAATCCATGCGGATTTAGAACCACCTTTCTTAATGTTAACTTCAATTTCTTGTTTGACTTTTTCTGGTGAATAGTATCTCAAAGATCTTAATGTTACATCACAGAATTTACAGCCTCTACCACATCCACGCATTACTTCAACCATTCCGTGCATACTTGGTTCTACAATATTTGGAATTTCTTCTAACTCAGGTCTATCCCAGAAATTGACAAATCTGCCATGAATTTTTTTTCCTTCTCTTTCAAATTCTTTAATGTTTACTTTAAAGTCACTTCTCTTTCTGAAAGGATCCATATTTTCAAAATCGCCATTAATTAAATAATTAAAGAATCTACCAGCGTGTCCGTCAATTTCCGGTGCAATACCGCCAAGTTCTCCTTCAAGTATGGCATAGATTCCAAACTCCTCAATTTTTGCTGGATCATAGTTGTATTGCCATGTTCCAGAAGCACCAGAAATTACTTTAGCTTTACTTCCAGTTCTTGCTTTTGCAGCTTTAATTCTATGATGCAAGTCAGCATTGTAAAATTCATCATAAGATGTTTGTTTTCTACCATAAGTAAACGTCATAGTAACTGGACCCATTCCAAGGGGATCCATTTCATAAGTTCCAATAACTTCAGTTTCAGGACCAATGAATTTTTCAATGTGATTTGGATGAGCAACAACTACATCTTGTCTGCTAAATCCATCTCGGAGCAAACCAGCTTCCAATTTCCTTAACCCGTATGGAGCATATTTTGCCACACCATCAATGTCAGGTGACCAATTACATATGAAATCAAATAGAATCTTTGGAGTTACTTGATTTCCAAGAATTTTATACCAAAAGCTGTTTTTATCTCTATGAGGATCTATAGCTGGAGCACAACCGAAAAATGTTGCAAGAGATAGTCCTCGATACGGAGACATTAAAGTCCTATCAGCTGTTAAAACTATTTTTGGAGTGCCCATTCCCTTCATCGAAATAATTTTATGATTTATTTTAAACCTTGCTAGCTAGACTTGATAATTTTCTAAAATTCCAGCCTTGTTTCTATGCAAATGACCAAATTCTATATTTTTTGACAAATGATCTCCATCAAATACAGTTCCATCTCTACAAACAAGATCTTCACCCATACAGCAACTACCACAAATCCCAACACCGCATTTCATCATTCTCTCAAGACTTGCTTGAACAAAGATATTTCTTGAATGTGCAGATTGGACAGTTTTATACATCATGATTTCAGGACCGCAAACATACACAGCATCAAAATGTGTTTTACTAACTAATTTTTCAACTAAATCAGTAACAAATCCTTTTTCACCATAACTGCCATCATCAGTTGATACAATCACATGATGAAGATTATTTGTTAAAAGATCATTAGCTAAATTTTCAAAGAAAACTTCATCTTTTGATTTTGCACCCATCAGTACAGTTACATCATCTGTAGGTTTTACAAAAGTAAGTAATCGCATCATAGGAACAAGACCAGTTCCTCCTCCAACTAGCAATAGTTTTCCTTCTTTGATATCAAATGAATTTCCATATGGGCCGCGTATTCCTATTTGCCCACCTACTGGCACATTAAACAATCCAGTAGATGAAGGACCGTGTTTTCTAACTGTAAATGCAGCTTTTCCAGTTTCTTTTGAAATCATTACACTCATTGGTAATTCATTAACACCAGGTATCCAGACCATAGCAAATTGACCAGGAAGAACATTTGGCATTACATCATCAGAAAAAACCAAAGTTCTAACAGTAGGTGTTTCCTCTATTATTTTTTCAATTGTAACAATTGTAGGATGATTAAGATTTCTTTGCAAGACCCACCATGTCCTTTATTGAAGAATAGTTTTTTCTATCCATGTATTGCAATATTCCTTTGTTAATATCATCAAAAACTCCAATCCAGTTATCACCTATTGCACTACCAAGTTGTACAGCAGAAGCTCCGGCCAAGAAAAATTCTATTGCATCTTCCCATGTAGAAATCCCACCACATCCAATTATTGGAATATCGTACTGTGAAGAAATCTCATATACACATCTTAGTGCAATTGGTTTGATTGGAGTTCCAGATAATCCTCCAAATTTGTTACTAAGAATAGGTCGTTGAGTTTCAACGTCAATTGCCATTGCACGAACAGTGTTAATAGCTGTAATGGCATCAATCCCAGAATCTATGGCAGTACTTACAGTGTTTAGATAATTACTAGTACCCAAGCCAACTTTGGCAATTACAGGAACATTTGTAATATTTTTGACAGTAGATACGATTGCTTTGACTAACCCAGGATCATCTCCAACTTCCAAGCCAACTTTGGCAACGTGAGGACAAGATAGATTTAGTTCATATGCTTTTACTTTACAATTTTCAAACTGTTTTATCATAATTTCAAAATCTTCAGGTATAGAACCTACTAAACTAACAATGATTGGAACATCTTGGTTTGATTCAATCATTTTAGCAAAGTTTGAAGCGCCTGGATTTGAGAGTCCTACTGCATTTATCCACCCACCACCTTTTACGCTGAAAATAGTGGGATTCGGATATCCTTCCCAAGGTGCAGTACTAAGAGATTTTGTAACTACAGCGCCAGCACCTGAAGCATAAAGACGTCTAAACACATCTAAGGATATGCCTAAAATTCCAGAGGCCAACATTACAGGTTTGTCTAATTGAATTTTACCTATGGAAGTTGCAAGGCTGGATTCCACTTTGATTAATGAGCTTAGTTTCGAATATAACAGTTGATTCGTGTTTCTGGTACCTTTTTTAAAGGTGATTTAGAATCAACTAGTCATGTATTCTGTCATTTTAACAGAGTTAGGGATATCAGTTTTTAATGATTCCAAGCTTGAAAAGGCGTTTGCTTTCTCAAACCCTGTTAAAGAATATCTTTTAGTAAAAAACAAAGAATCAAAATTAAATGAACTCGTAAATTATTTAGCTTCGACCCAAAGAGGATTTTCTATCAGTGATGAATCATTACTTGCAATTCTAAAAAAACATTCTATTGATTGTCATTTAATGGATTCAGCAGAACTGGATAATGTACAGGCAACAAAACCACAAATTATTGTTGATTCAGGTTTTGCTTCCAATCTTCAAGATACACTTGGAAAGCTTAGAGAATTTGCATTGGGATTCTCATCTTCAAAAGTTACAGTAGTGTCAGAAAGTCCAGATCTTCACATAATTCAAGCAATTAATTCTTTAGATGAGATTGACAAAATTGCAAACGGATTAAGTTCAAGACTAAGAGAATGGTATGGATTACATTTTCCAGAACTAGATAACATTATTGACAGCATTAATGGATATGCACAAATTGTAATTGCTGGAAAACGTGAATCATTAACAAAACAAGTTTTTGAAAATGCAGGTTTTCCAGAATCAAAAGTAGAGATGTTATCTTTAATTTCATCAAAAAGTAGAGGCGGAGATATATCAGATGTTAATTTAGAAATTGTACAGGCAATTGCAAAACAAGTTTTAGATTTTCATGATCTTCGTAAAAAGCTTGAAGATCATGTTGAATTAGAAATGCAGCAGATTGCACCAAATCTTTCAGCAATATTGGGAACTGCAGTAGGTGCAAGAATTTTAGGTAGAGCAGGTAGTCTCAAAAGATTGGCATCACTTCCTGCCAGTACCATTCAAGTTTTAGGAGCTGAAAAAGCATTGTTTAGATCATTGAAAACAGGTTCTCAACCACCAAAACACGGATTGTTATTCCAACATGCAATGGTTCATTCAGCTCCAAGATGGCAGAGAGGAAAAATTGCACGTGCAGTTGCTGCAAAAGCCGTGATTGCTGCAAGAGTCGATGTTTATGGAGAAGGATTGAATCAAACTTTACTTGAAAAACTCAACATCAGAGTTGATGAAATAGGTAAGAAATACGAGAATCCTACTGAAAAAGATAGCAGACCACCACAATCATTCAGAAGAGAAGGTGGTAGCTTTAGAGACAGTCCACGAAGAGAAGGTGGTAGAAAAGAAGGTGGTAGCTTTAGAGACAGTCCACGAAGAGAAGGTGGTAGCTTTAGAGACAGTCCACGAAGAGAAGGTGGTAGAAAAGA
>NZ_JBBDLU010000008.1:35038-39781 GCF_040878665.1 Candidatus Nitrosopumilus sp.
GTGGTAGAAAAGAAGGTGGTAGCTTTAGAGACAGTCCACGAAGAGAAGGTGGTAGAAAAGAAGGTGGAATAAATAAAGAACGAGCAGATTCAAACAAGAAGAGAAACAAGTTTGGAAGAAGATAATCAATCATTTTTTTGGATCAAATCAGAAGGACAAAAAAAACTAGCAACAGAGAATATGATTCCAGGTAATCAAGTTTACAAAGAAAAATTAATTATCAAAAAAGGAGTAGAATACAGATTATGGGATCCATTTAGAAGTAAGTTAGCAGCATCCATAATGAATGGGTTAGATTATTTCCCATTTGAAAATAAAACCAAAGTATTGTATTTAGGAGCATCAACTGGAACTACAGTTAGTCATATTTCAGATATTGTAGGTCCAAGTGGAATAGTTTTTGGTGTTGAACATGCAAGTAGAGTAGCAAGAGATTTTTTGGACAGAGTTGCAACACATAGATCAAATATTATTCCAATTCTTCAAGATGCTAGAAAACCAAAAGAGTATTTTTCAGTGTTTGGAAAAGTAGATGTTGTGTATGTAGATATTGCACAACCAGATCAAACACAAATTGCAATAGATAATTGTGACATGTTTCTAAAAAAAGGTGGATTTTTCTTTTTAGTGATCAAAACAAGAAGTATTGATGTAACAAAAGCTCCAAGAAGAATTGTTGATGAAGAAATAGAGAAATTAAAAAATAAATTTGAAGTGTTGCAATCCATAGATTTGCATCCTTATGACAAAGATCACGCAATGGTAATTTCAAAATACAGAGGTTAGATATTTTTCATTATTTTCTGAACTGGTTTCCAACTTTTACGCACAAAACTGGGCATGACTTGATTTTTTTTGTAATATTCAGCAACAAATTTGACAGTTATAGGATCTGATGGATATCCACTTCCCAAATTATGATCTTTTCTTAATTTCATTATGGCTTTATCTCTAGTCACTTTAGCAAGAATAGATGCTGCAGATACTATGACAAATCTACTATCTGCATGATGGTATGATTTAATTTTATGATTATCAGACATTCGAGATATTTCTCGACCAAATCTAGCTGGATTGACATCACACGAGTCTACATAAGATGTATGAGAATTTAATTTAGAGACAACTTTGGCCATATATTTTGCTTCTAAATCATTTAGACCATGTTTCTTGACACTAACATCAATGGATTTAGAAGAAATTTTTGCAATATAGTAATCATCAACAATTTTAATAATTTTTTTATAAAGTTGTTCACGTAATTGGGGAGAAAGTTTTTTTGAATCTTTTACCCCTAGTGCAGATAATTTTTTCAAATTTTTTTTATCTAATGAAACTCCAGCTATAACCAAAGGTCCTAACATGGAACCACGTCCAGCATCATCAACCCCGCAAATTTGCACGAATTTTGTCTTAAAACACAAGTATTAAACTAATTTAACATCGTCAATTTTATACACCGTTACATATTTTGAGTGGTTTTCACCCAGAATCTAAAGAATTCAAAGTTGTTTAGTTAAAAGACTAAACTGGAAACTCTGCTTCTATTAGTCGTTCTTCAATGGTATTTCTGTAAAGGTGATTCAATGAATAAGTTCTACCTTGCTTTAATTTCAAAACTAATCGATCATTAACTAATTTCTTTAACTGCTTATCGACATTCTTACCATTGTTTTTGACTACCATTCCTAATCGTCTTTTCATTTTTTCATAGTTGGTATAGACTTCGCCCCACGCACCCTCTTGCCACAAATAAAACAAGATTGAATCTTGTATCTCCTTATCAGTCTGCGTGCTTTTAACCAATAGTACTCAAATGATACTATTCAAGAGTAGTCTTTAAGTAGATTGATCATAGTACGAATAGTATGGCAGAATCAGGCATAATTGCACTTTATGGGGATTCACCACGTATGAAAATGATTGACTTTTTCATGGTCTTCCCAAAAAATGAGTTCACTGTACCAGAATTAGTTGAAGGGATTGGTATGAGTCGCACTACTGCATTCAAAGAAATTAAAAAATTATTAGATAATGACATGATTATACAATCAGGCAATATTGGAAAATCACCCACTTACAAAATCAATACTAAAAGCCCAATAATCTATTCAATGCAAAAACTGGTTAGTCTTAGAAGTAAAAAAATTGCAACATCTCAAATACGTAGTACAACATTACAAAAAATACTAAGAAACCAAATGGTGGCAATAGATCAATTATACAATAGAGAAACAATGCTCAAAAATGAACTCAAGTTGACACGCAACATGATTAATGAAATACATGTACAATAATGATCTCTACGATTACGAGATAAAAGATCAGTTTTTTCAAATCAAAATTTTGATCTTTAGATTGATTTTGTGTTGCCATGACAGATCTAGATCATTGTGATCTATATCATTAGTGAATAATCACATTTTGAAAACAATTTTCTAAATATTTGATATTCAAAATTATGTATGGACCACAAGTATTAAACCATTATACGTTTTAAAAAAATAGAAAAATAATTGGAAATTCCTAATGAAACTTTTCAAGAAATAATTGAAGGTAAAACAAAACTTCTGGTTCCAAAAAAATCAATTACAGATAAAGTACCTCCCAAAAAACCAGCGTTTTTTAATCCAAAAGCAAAATTAAATAGAGATTTTTCAATAATTGCATATTCTGCTTTTCTAAATAAATTTGAAGGACCAAAAATCTTCTTAGAAGGACTAGCAGGAATTGGTGCAAGAGGATTACGAGTTGCAAATGAGTTAGAAATTGAAAAAATTGTGATAAATGATCTAAATCCATCCGCTCTTAAAATGGCCGAATATTCAGCAAATCTTAACGAATTAAAAAATATAGAATATTCTGAGAAAGAAGTGTGTAGATTTCTTAGTGAATACTCACAGAAAGGAAGGCGAGGTTCAATTACAGATATAGATCCGTTTGGTTCGCCTGCTGCATTTTTTGACTGTGGTATAAGAGCAACCATGCATGGAGGCATACTATCT
This sequence comes from Candidatus Nitrosopumilus sp., assembly GCF_040878665.1. GTDB lineage: Archaea > Thermoproteota > Nitrososphaeria > Nitrososphaerales > Nitrosopumilaceae > Nitrosopumilus. The sequence continues at coordinate 38,044 of NZ_JBBDLU010000008.1, forward strand.
ACAGCTGCAACTGATCTTCAAGTTCTAAACGGCCTATTTCAAAACGCATGTAAGAGAAAATATGGCGGAATTCCAGTAAGAACAGAATATGGAAATGAAATTGCCATTAGATTGATTCTTGGTTGTCTTAGAACGGTAGCTGCAAGATTAGGTGTAGAAATAGTTCCCGTATTTGTTGAAAGTGAAATGCATTACTATAGAACATATGTCAAAGTGTTAAACAGACCAGATCAACAAGAGAATGTGGGATATATTTTACATTGTAAACACTGTGGACATAGAAAAATGGTATTAGAACAAGAGCAAGAATGTGAACTATGTAAATTAAAAATTAGTAGTGCAGGACCATTATGGATTGGAAGAATTTTTGACAAAGAGTTTATTCAAGACATGTTATTAGAAATTCCTAAATTAGAAGTAGATAAAGTATGTGAAAAAACACTTTCCAAATGTCTTGTAGAATCAGAAATGCCAGGAACGTATTTTACATTAGATGAGATTGCTTCAAAAATGAAAGCATCACCTCCAAAACTAGAAAACGCAATATTGAATTTACAAAAAAATAATTTTTTAGCTAGTGTTACAGCATTTAGTCCAACAGGATTTAGAACGAATGCCAACATAAATGAAATAATGGAGATTTTTGAAACTATCCAATAAAACCTAAACAGACATAGTATAATTCACTACTTTGTTGCCTACTAGCCTTAGGTTTTGTAAGATTAATTCTAGCAAATTTTTTCTTTATGTAATCTTTAAACTCCATTGAATATTCACCATCAAAAACTTTGAAAACAGCATTTCCTTTATGTGCCAAAACTTTGTCCATGATTTTTGTGCAATCATAATTCAAAGAAATTTGTTTAGCGTGGTCAACTGACCAGTTTCCACTAACTTGTGGAGAAAGATCACATATTACTGCATTGACTTTACGTCCAAAATAAGACATAATTTCATCAATAACATGTTCATCCTCAATGTTTTCTCGAATAATATGCGCTCCAGGAATTTCTTCAACATATGATAAATCAACACCCATAACTTTTCCTTGATTTCCTGCCAATTTAACAGCCATTTGTGTCCAACCGCCAGGAGCACATCCAAGATCCAAAACATAGAATCCAGGACCAATGAGTCGATATGAACGATTTAGTTCTTTTAATTTGAAAGCAGCTCTACTTCGAAAACCTTGTTCATGAGCTAATCTGCGGTATTGATCTTTTCGTGCATCTATTAGTTTCATTTAGATTTCACAGGTTTTTTCAAGTCTGCAATTACCCAATCTTCAATGAATTGACAATTTGTAGGACTAATCTCACCTTCAAGTGAACATTTTTGTTCTACAGGACAAACTAAACATGGAGCATTTTCAATAGATTGAGTACTGATTGGAGTCTTTTTTAAAATTAATTTGTAAGTCCAACGATTATTTTCAAGAAGTTTTTCTCTTGTAAGGGTACCCATTCTTTCAAGTTTTAATGCCAGACGAGAACCAATTTGATTACTTAGTTTGAGTTTTTTCCATAATTCACCTTGAAGCATTCCATCAGATTCGCGTTCAGCTAAAATATCACATACTTTGTTTGTCAATCTCTCCATGTCTACTTTTTCAATTTGAAAATTTTCAATTTCTTCATCAGAGAGTTGCTCTTCTAGTTCTTCTTCTAGAGTTTTTTCAGCTTCTCTTTTAGCTTCTTCCAATTCTTTTTTAGTTAGTTTTTTGGCTTTTACTGGTTTT
>NZ_JBBDLU010000008.1:39881-63435 GCF_040878665.1 Candidatus Nitrosopumilus sp.
GCTTCAGCTTTTTTTGCTGCTTTCTTTGCTGGTTTTGCTTCAGCTTTTTTTGCTGCTTTCTTTGCTGGTTTTGCTTCAGCTTTTTTTGCTGGTTCAGTCAGTGTATCTTTTTTCTTTGCCATCAAATCACCTTATTTTTTATATTCAATTTCTTATTTATCAACAACATTTCATTCCTATTTAACAGTAAATGTTCCTTTGGTAGAAATAGTCGTCAATTCATTTGAGACCATTTCAGTGACTAGATCATATGAGCCAGGATTGTCAATAATTTTTGAGAATTTGTCTCCAACAGGAATAATTCGACTCCCATTTTCAAAACATTGGGTAAAAAAGCCTCCTTGAGTAATCACATCACTTTTGCCAGAAGAGTAAATTGTGATATAAAGATCTCCGCAGTTAAAGGAAGAATCATTGATTTTTACTTGAATTTCTATAGGTTGTGAAGTAGAATATTGTTTTGACAAACCAATTATTTCAATTGGAGAACTAGAGGATAATCCTTCAGAAGACATGGGCCACAAATTTAATTGCCTTTCAGGTTTTTGAAGAATATCAGATAACACTGCAGCACCGAAAATTAATGAGAATATTACAGGCAGTACAAATACAATAAAAACTCTCTTAGTAGCCATTTTGTTTTAGGATCTGTAATTCCCTTATATCTATTTAGCAAAATTTCAAAGATTAAGATCAATTTGACGAATGAGTTAAATCGTAGCCAACTAAATATCGCTAGATGCGACTTAGAAAATTCAGAGTGAGAGCATATCGCTGTATTCATGACTCTGGAGAAATAACAGTTGGAGATTTAGCAGCTTTTGTTGGAAGAAACGAGAGTGGAAAAACTACAATACTACAGGCATTGACGCTATTGAATAGAGACGAAATAGTTTCAGAATTAGATCTTTGTGATGAAATGAATGAGGAGTTAAAAGATGAGATGAGACTAGCAGAAGGTAATTTTGATTTAAATCAACATGAAATCAGTTTAATTAAAGAAAAATTTCCAGGATTGCCCGAAATTAAAAAAATTAAACTAATCAGAACAAATCGAAACCCAAAAGTTCAATATGAATTTGAGGATATTGAAATTAGTGATGAAGGTAATGATGGAATTAACTCATGGGAAAATTTCTCAAAACAGATGTTTGAATTCTTAGATACCATTCCAAATCATCTAAGAATACAAATCGATACGAGATTTTTTGAAGGTAATGTCCCAAAGAATCAAGAAACATTTGATAGTGGGATGGCTGAATTTAGTAACCAATTTCATGTTATTGCCATTCAAGAACCCAAAGTGATTGCAGAGTGGGAGAAAATCTATGAGAATCCTGAAAATCAATTTTCAAATCTTCTAAGTGGTGAAAGTCAAAAGACAGCATTACAGAACTTCATTGCATCCGAATTACATCCTAGATTTGTATATTTTTCAGATTATAAAAAAATCTACGGTAACATCAATCTCAACGAGTATCTTAGAGAAGAAAGAGGAGAACGTCCAAAATCAATTGAATTCATAGAAGAGTTTGATAAAGCTGAGACAGTAAGGAATCTATTTTATCTTGCAGAACTTGACATAAAAGAATTAGATGAGGTAAAAGAGAGTCCATCAAAATGTATCAAACTTCTTAATGCAGCAAGTAACAGGTTGACTAAAAAACTAAACCCGGCGTGGAAAGGAGATCCAATTCATGTTGATTTAAGGTATAATCCAGGCAACATTATGAGTGTTGTAATTTCAGATGTACATAAAGATGGAACAATTACCAACACAGGATTACTGAATAGAAGAGCAGAAGGTTTCAAATGGACATTTTCATTTATTGTAAACTTTGCAGCAGAAACACAAAGGGCAGAATTAAAAGAAGCTATATTGCTTTTGGATGAACCTGCAAGAAATCTTCATCCAACTCAGCAAATGGGAATTTCAGATTTATTAAAAAATTTAGCTGGTTCAAACCAAGTTTTGTACGCAACACACTCACCATTTATGATATTTGATTATACACCAGGCAACCTGCTGGTAGTAGAACTGGATAAAAGAAAACATCTCAGTAGAATATTTTATGATTATTGGAATGCAGATGATAAAACATTAACACCAATTTTGTATGGATTGTGTAGAGGTCAAGTTGAGTCTATTGTAGATAGAGAGATGGGAACTAATTCAAGACCAATAATCATAGTGGAAACAATGTCAGATGCAATGTATCTTAATGCATTTGATAAATTTTTACAAGATCCAAACATATCAATGAATCCATTAAATGTGATTGCAGCTTACAACAAAAACTCAGTTTTACCCTTGGCAATTTTTTACAGAAATCATGGCTACAGGACATTTATTTTATTAGATAATTCAGATGAATCAAAGCAAATTTCCGCACAATTAGTTTCAAACGAATTTTCATCAATTCAAACTATATTTTTTGAAAGAGAAGGTAAAAAACTTGAATCAATTGAAGACTATATCGCTCTTGAAGATTATCTGTATCCAGTAAATCAGACTTATGAAATAAAACTTAGACGTGAGGGATTTTCAAATCTAACACCACAAGAGGTGATACCTAAAGAAGGCAAAGGGGTTTTAGAAAAATTAAGAAAAATATGGCAAGATCACAGAGATGATGATTGGGGAGAATTTAACAATGAAGAAATCACTAGATATATTTGTGAGAAAATCACATTAGAAGAAACTAGTTTTCTAACAGATAAAACTAAAGACCAATTCAGATCACTATACAGACTAATTGCTGAACGTATCAGACAATATCAGAATGTAGTTGCAAAATCAGATTTGAATAAATTTCAAAAGGCAAGATATTAGGATTAAAGAAGTTTTCTCATGAAAAACACTAAACAAAGAAATAGAAAAATGAGGAAAATATTTTAAGGTTTAAGTGAGAGATATTGAGTTTGAATTACATGAACAGATCCTCGACGAGAGGAATTTTCCTTTCAATTGTAGTATTATTTTCAATTACAATAATTGCATTTCCATCAATGGCATATGGTGAAGAAATCACAGTGAATAGTATTGCATTAGAAGAAACATCAGTATTAGAATTAACAAACGATTCAAATGAGAATGTCAACACTGTTAGGATGTGGCTTGGAAGTGATTTTAGCTTCATGTCTTTTAAAACTGAAAAAGGATGGGTGGGGGAGAAAAATGCACAGGGCGTCATTATTTTTACAACATCTGAACCAATCAAACCAGGAGAATCTGTAAAATTTGGAGTGAAAACAGACAAACCCAATCCAGGAATTAATTGGCAAGCATTAGATAGTAAAAATGCAGAGATGAGTATAGGAAAATCTATTCCTAAAGCACTACCAAATGTAACTGAAAATCCAGAACTTGATCAAAATTTAAACAATATAGATGAAAGCATATCAACAGAATCAATATTTAGAATCATACCAGAGAAACCAAATGTCGGTTCTACAATTAGAGTGACAGGAGAAAATTTCGGTTCATCGCAAGAATTGGATTTTTATATTGATACTAAAAAAATTGGTACTTTTGTGACAGATCAGAACGGTCATTTTATCACTACAATGAAAATTCCGGATGATCAAAAAGCAGACAGAGTAGATTTGCTGATAAAAGATAAAGAAGGAAAAGAAAAGAAAATCAGTCTTAGAATAGAAGAAGAAAAAAGCAGAACAACACCAACACAAGATATTCCATTAACAGTTCAAGGAATTCCAAGTGTCATTCATAGAGGTGACTTTTTAGAAATTTTTGGAACTGGACAACCAAATAGTGGGGTTACAATAGAGATCACAGGGCCAGATGGCGAAGTTGTTAGAACAAGAACAGCGCAAAGTAGTAACAAAGGAGATTGGGCATTAGAACCACTCTTGGTTCCATTAGATAGGCCATTTGGAAAATATACTGGAATTGTTTCAGATGGTAGAAATAGTAGAACAGAAAGTTGGACAGTAGAATCAGATAAAACAATCATCATAATTCCAACTAGTTTGAAATTTGAGCCAGGAGAAACTATGAGATTTAATGGTACCGCGTTACCAAACAAACCAATTGAATTAATATTAGAAAGTCCTTTCGGAAAAGAAGTTAAATCAGACATAATTCAAGTTGAAGATTCAGGGATAGTAGAATTTGAATTTCCAACCACACAAAATACCATAGAGGGAACATACACACTAATTGCCACCCAAGAAAAGAAAAAAGAATTCACTTATGCAGGACTAGGGATGTTACCAGTAACTCCAGTTAATTTAGAATTTGATAAACTAAATTACAAAGCAACAGATACTGCAACAATTACATTGTCTGGAAAAGCATCAGAAGTCATTAGCTTGTTAATAGTAGATCCTGGAGACAAACCAAAAGGCGATGCAGTATCAATCAAATTACAACCAGATGGTCGTGGAAAACACTCTTTAGATTTAAAGGGTTATTCATCAGGAGTATACACTGCAGTTGTTAGCAAAGGTAGTGCTCAAAGTTCCGAAATTTTTACAGTTGGTCTAGCAACAGGCTCAGGAAAAATTGATATTAATACAACAAAACTAAATTACAAAGCAGGAGACTCAATACTAGTTTTAGGAGAGACAGGACCAAATGTTCTTCTTACATTAACTATGCTTAATCCAGATGGAGATGAAATTAAAGTAAAAGAAACATTTTCAGACAAATCTGGAAAAATCACCGAAGATGAATTTAGAATCCCATCAAATGCAGAATCGGGTACATGGGTAATTAATGCAAAAAGTGGATCAAACTTTGATAATGCTAAGGTTGAGGTAGTTACATCAATACTTGAAGGGATGGCAGTAGTAGCAGAAAAAGGGCAGAACATACCAGGATCAGGAGACACAATAATGATCAAAGTGTTTGGAGCAACAGCGAATGTAAAAATAGAAATAATTGCAGAAGATGGTGAAGTGATAGACAGTTTATTTGGTATCATTACAAAAACAGGAGAGATTGCTCAATTATGGATAATTTCTCCAGATACAGAACCAGGATCATATACAATCAAAGTAACAAATCCTACAGATTCAGCAGAAACAACTTTTGAAATTCAATAATATCAAACAATTTTATTTCACCTCATGAAACATAACGTATGAATCTTAAAGACAGAATATCGGAATATCCAAATTTTCCTAAAAAAGGCATTTTATTTAGAGACTTTAGTCCAATTTTAAAAGACCCATCTGCATTATCTCATATTGCAGATGAATTTTCAAAACATTTTCATCCAAAAGATGTAGATGTTTTTGCAGGGATTGAATCAAGAGGATTCATTCTAGCCACAATCTTAGCTTCAAGATACAACAAAGGCATGATTATGATCAGAAAAGCTGGTAAATTACCTGGAAAAACAACAAAATTAGCATACACTATAGAATATGGTAAAGACGTCATAGAAATTCAAAAAGATATTGTAAAGAAAGGAGAGAAAATAATCATTTGTGATGATTTACTTGCAACTGGCGGTACAGCAAAAGCTTCTGCAAAATTAATTGAAAAAGTAGGTGGAATGATTTCAGGATTTGCGTTTATTATTGAATTAACAGATCTTAATGGAATCAAAGGAATTAGCAAATACAATTGTAAATCACTGGTGAAATATTGATGGAAAAAGATGTAGAGATTGGAATTTTTGGCGGTACTGGAATTTATGATTCAGGTTTACTTGAAAATGCACAAGAGATTGAAATTAACACACCGTATGGAAAACCTTCTGATACAATTACAGTTGGAACCTTCAATGGAAGAAAGATTGCATTTCTTCCAAGACACGGGAAAAAACACACCATTCCGCCACACATGATTAATTTTAAAGCAAATATTTGGGCATTCAAAGAGTTAGGAGTCACTAGAATCATAGCTCCATCAGCTGTTGGAAGCCTAAAAGAAGAAGTAGAACCTGGACACTTTGCATTGCCAACACAGTTTTTAGATTTTACAAAATCACGAGATGGATCATTTTCAGAAGATGGCAGAGTCATACATATTTCAGTAGCGGATCCATTTTGTCCTGAACTACAATCATCAATTCTTAAAGTTACGGAAAATCAGAATTTGAAAATACATAAAGATTGCACATATGTTTGCATTGAAGGCCCACGATTTTCAACTAAAGCAGAATCAAAATTCTACAGAACAACGGGGGCAGACATAATTGGAATGACACTTGTGCCAGAATGTCAGTTAGCAAGAGAAGCACAGATGTGTTATGCTTCTATTTCAACAGTTACAGATTATGATGTTTGGGCAGAAAAACCTGTTACAGCAAAGGAAGTTTTAGAAACGCTTTCAAAAAATGTAGAGAAAACAAAAAAAGTATTAACAGATCTAATAGATAAAATTCCTAAAACTAGAAGTTGTTCATGTGCCAAGGCATTAGAAGAAGCAGAATTCTAATCATCAGCAAATGATTCTTTTTTAAGTCCTTCAGGAAGAGTCAAATCACCTTGAAGTAGGTTTCTTTGAAGCAATAAAATTACTTCTTCAACATCATATCCCAATTTTTCTAATTCTTTCTCAGTGGTTTGTGATATTTTTGCACCAATATTTTGGCCACCGATTCTACCAAACGCTATAGCTGTGAAATGAAATTCCTTACCATCCAATGTGAAATTACCATTAATCTTTGCAGCCATCTGGCTCCCATGAATGTTATTAATGTGAACTTTAAGATCCATTGTAGAGATTAAATTTCTACAGCTTTGTTAACATTGTCATCAACTAGAAAACTCCAATGTTTGTCATCTTCAACTTTGAAATCATTTACCTTTAGTGATATTACTTGTTCATCTAAACATTCATGTTTAACTTCACCATTTTCTTTTAATTTCACTAGTTTCCATTTGTATTTGCCTTGTTGTAGTTTACATACAGTAACTGCCCACTTTGCATCAGGATCAATTTTTGGCATTCCTACTAGATCTGCAAGTTCTTCAATTCCAAGTTGTTTTTCTTCACAGAATCGTTTTTTGCAAACACCACATCTCCAGACATCTACAGAACCTATTGTTCGTTCATCAATGTTGATATTTACAACACCAAAATAGACTGGTTGATGCTTACAAGTTTCAGTATCTATACTCAATGTTGTTCACAGATAATTAGTATTATTTAGTTCTTGCATCGTCGTATAGTTTTTCTAAAATTACACCGATACTATCTACAATTTTATTTCGTTTAAATTCAATGTTTTCTCGTTCACACATTTTTCTATACATATTAACTGCCGTGAATCTAGGGTGCATGGCTTCAAATTCAGTTTCAGAAATATCAATAAAGGCACCAAGAGTCATCAAGTCTGTAGATGCTTTTTGAGCTTCATCATAAGAAATTTTTAATTTTGTAGCAATTGTATTAGATGACATTTTTCCATAACATGTGACCAAAAGATAGACTCTAGCCTGAACAAGGTCTAAGTGAATTTCACGTATCAAATCATTTTCAATTCCAGAATGCATTATTTTTTGAATAAAACATTCAACATAAAACATGATCTATAAAGTTATTTTTTAACAAGTAGTTTTTTAGAAATTTTTAATGAAAACCCCATTGCAATAAAATGTATGATCGCTCCCAAAATTGCAGCATGGATCAGATTACCTAGAATAATCCAAGTGATAATAAATGCAATTATTGATGGTATTGTTATAATAGTAGCAATAATGGTTCCTCTCAATACAATATCACGGATTGAGAGTTTGGATTGTTTATCATCAGACAATAGATAAAAATTCAAAAATGGTAATAAATATCAAAGATACTTTATATTTGGTAGACTCTGATTTTGATTGTTTGGCAAGCTACAAAGGTGTATACTCAAATGATCAATCATTAAATTTTGTTATACCAATCATCATAATTTTATTTTTAGGAATTATCTACATTATGACACAAAGAGCAGATTCAGGTTTTGTGAGTTTTATCCTAATTGGTGCGGCAGCACTTACAATGTTTTATTGGGCCAGAGTTTTAAAGAAAATGACAAAAGATCAAAAGCCAACATACACTCAATCTAGAGAGCAAGAAACAAAGAATTGGGTTTATGATTTAATTAAAGGAGAAAAAGAATTTGTATTTGTAGCAGAAGTTCCAGGTCCTGAAGATAAAATTGCAGTTAGATTAGTAGATGGAATTTTATACATACGCGGTACATCTGGTTTTTCAAAAGAAGTTCCAATAGAAGGAGCAAATGAAATGCAGATTTTTGATTTCAAATATAGAAATGGCGTGTTAACATTAAGAATAAAATAACTAGAGACTTTTTGCTAATTCTAATTTCTGTGGCAAGTATTTGTCAGTAATATTAGTAAGACCATATTTAGAGAAAGCTTCCAATTCTGCTTTTCTTTTTAATCTTAAAAATACATCAAGTTCTTTTTTCCATATTCCATCCTGATATCTAGGATCTTTTTGAAGATCATAACATCGTTTGATATCAGATTCAGTCATAGGGATTGTAGGTAACTTGTATTTTTCAATGTCTGTAGCCCAAACTCCAACCCATTTAGCATCAGGAACTGTTAATTCTCTAAGATGCGCAGCGTTAGCTGACCCAGATTTTATTACCATTGCAATATGTTCTCCATACACATCGCCATCTGTTAGAACAATTACAGGTAATTTCATTTCATCATGGAGTCGTTTTAATAGAGTTCTAGTTGAACGTGGAGCTTGTCCACCAGTATTGATAATAATAGATTTGAATTTTTTATCAATTTGCTCTTCTACAAATCTTGTAAAAAGACCACCTTTTTCAATTGCAATAACAATTTCAGCACTGGTATCTACCAATTCTGCAGTAGTCAGACTGGGACCTATAGAGTATCCATCAGGATGATTAGATAAATTCATTGTCTTTCCCTCATATCCAGGAATAGTATATTCAATATTCAAATCACCGAAAATAGAGCTTCGCTCTTCTGGAAAAATATGAAAATCTTCTCTAGGCTTAGAAGTTACTGCTTCTAAATCTACAATGATATTATCTGATTCAGATTGATCTTCGAATTCTATAGCAAAAGCTTGTGAAGAATAATAAACGTCTCTTAGTGTTGATGATTTTTTTTCTTGAGTAAGTCTATTTGCAAAAAACGCTAACCACATTAATTGTGTAAAAGATCTTAACTGAGAAGAATTCCTTGAACTTCTCAAAGCTGCATTGTTACCTAAAATGTATTGTCTTAGTTTTTTATCATAAACTATATTGCTTACAGATCTACTAGGAATTGAGAACTTTGGAAATTGTCCGTTATCTAGATCATCATATATTTTTGCACCATGACTTTTGAGCATCTCAAGAATGCTCTTTTGTTTTTCATCAGCTTTTTTGCTACGTTCTTTAATTCTATTTTGTTCTTTATTCGTTTTCAATTTCATTTTCCTCCTCTACGGTTGTTGTAGACTCTACTATATTTTCAGCGTCCAAGATTTTTTTGTAATTAGGTTCTTTTTTCTTTCCAGCAAGCTCTGTAGCAAATGTTGCGATTAAAGGAATGTATTTTGCATAGAGGTTTGCTCTCTTTTTTGCCATATCAGCCTGACCTCTTTTTGACATGTATGCTGCTAATTTTCTTGATAAGAATTGTAATCCCAATCTTAATTCTCGTTCTATTTCTGGTCTATCAGCAACATTTTCTTTTCCAGCAGTTTTGTATGGGATTCTTGTAGAACAGATATGAGTAACAATGATGAATGGCGGTTCGCCTTTTATCTTATATCTGCCCCAATCAGTATCATTTACAACTTTTAGTACCACATCGCTGCCCTCATCATAGAGTAAAGGGATTCGGTTGGCATATCGATAAACATGTGGACCCCCAGGTTTGATGTCACCACCATATGCAATTCCCATCTCAATTATGAAAGGGAATCCAGAGTAAGCAGATGCAGGACGCTGAACTACAGCGGTAAAATCAGGATTAAAAAATTTCTTAATTCCTTTTTCAAGAGGTTCCTCACCTAATGGAGCAAGACAACTTGGATCAGGCGCAAGAAAGTCTTCAAATTTTTGTAATGCATCACTAAGATTAACTAATTCTTGATTAGTCATTGTACCCATTCGTTTTTCTGGTTTGAATCCAGTAAATGAAGCAAATTTCAATGCAGTTGTAGGGCCTATTCGTTGAAATCTTTTTGTTAAAAATGTAGTAAGAGGTTCACCTTGTACAGTATTGGTTAATTGTTTGTAATACTGACTTTCAGGATCCATATCTACAGATTTGGATTGTGAATCACCAAAATCCCAATAATACAAAGTTTTGTTAGGCATGTCAATATCTTCAATCTTAATTTTGTTTAATTTTTCAAAATCCATTTTTAGAAACGACATCAAAGCTATAACTACTCGGACTTGACGTGGAAGAGTTTTCCATTTTTTCTTTGCTTTATCCATAATTGCAGTAAAACTAAGACTTTTCAGAGACAGGCCCAAATCTTTTCTTACTTTGTCAATCATTGTATCATCAATAGTTGGAATTTCAAATTGAGATTCAACTATCATTCTTCGTATTCTCTCTACATCAATACCGTGTGGATGTGGTTTAATTATTGTTGGTGGTGGTGGTATATCTTTTACAAATCGTGGATGATTAAATTTTTCTCCTTTAGGATCATCAAAAGTTATTGATGCATACGGAGTGATCAAAGAAGTTTCATAAACATAATCTCTGATTTTGCTTCCTGCTTTTGAGTAATCACCTTCTAAACAAATACTCACAGAGAGTCCTTTTTTTGAAATCTCTTTAGTTGTATGTTTTACAATTACTGGTTTGTTTTTTTGAATATCAAGTAATAATTCAAACTCATCTTGTATTTTTCCATCTACAGAACTTTTCACAGTAACAGGTTTGTTAGTTGTGATTTGTCCATACAAAATAGCCATAGTTGCACCTAGTCCAAACATACCCCTAGCTTGTTTGAGGCCAAATTTTGAACCATATAGAACAGTTCCAAACGCTAGTGGTATATGCCCTGCATCTATACCTGGACCATTATCTTTAACAGTCAAAATGTAAGGTTTAGGGTCTGATTTTTCAGGATCAACAGCCTTGATTGACAGATGTACATCTGGAAGAATTCCTTTTTGATCACATGCATCTAATGCGTTTTCAACAAATTCCCTAACAGCAGTATAAAGAGAACGTGTTGGGTTACTAAATCCAGCTAAATCACGGTTACTATAAAAAAATTCACTAGGTGATATCTGATTAAATTTTTCACTAATAGAAGACATCTTGATCTTCCCACAATTTCATTCGTTCTTGTTTATCTCTACGATTTGCAGCTTCTAATTTGGTATAAACCGCACCATGCATACTTCCACTTGAAATTGAAGATATTGCATCAACTGCTAATCGTAATTTACTTGAATCACCAATAATTGAAACAGTTTTACCATAAACTGAAATGTGAGTGCCACTTAGATTTTCCATATTTCTTCTAGCTCTACCACCTTCTCCAATAATCCTCCCTTTTATCCTTTCAACATTAGCATTTGATTTTCCAGCAAACTCTCTAAGATCTATAATGTGTAATGTATTTTCACCAATTAACAAAGTCATAGCATTCTCTGGAGAAAAACCTCTACCAATAGCTGTAACAATTTCCATTGCTTTAAATGGTTGAATTTTTTCAACATCTCCATCTGATTTTATAAAAACTTCTCCGGAATCACCATCTATATCTAATGAAACATGACACAATTTTTCAATTTTTGATTTTACACTACCAGATTTACCAATCAAAACTGCAATACGATCATTCGGAATACGAATTAATTTTTCAAAACTCATTTTACAATTTCCTCAAATAATTCATCTGAATTTTCAACAGAGATTCCTCTTTTATTGAAGAATCTTGTAATGTTATAAATATCTCTTTTAAGAAATTCGTGAGCGTTAGGATGTCGAAGATCAACTGCAGAACCAAGATCAAAAACTACCAAGCCCTTATCAGTTTTAAAAATATTATACTCTGAAAAATCACCATGAACTAGTTTTGCTTTATGATAAAGATCCTTGATAATTGAAATTGCTTGATTGTAATCATTCTCGTCAACCTCAGAAATGAGTAAAGATTTGCATGGAGCACCATTTTCGCCGATAAATTCCATTGCAAGTACATTATTGCTAACATAGATTGGTTTTGGTACTGCAATACCAGCATCATGACATTGAGATAAATTTCGAAATTCCTTTCTTGCCCACAGATAAACTAGGTTTTTTGTGCCTTTTTTAAGATGTGAAAATCGTGGATCTCCAGTAATGTAGGGTTCACGTTTTTTAAAATTAGATGTACTTACCAAATAAATTTTTAATGCCACATTAACATTATTTTCATCAACACCCCAAAACAAAACGGATTCCTTTCCAGCACTTATAGAACCATTCACATATGCAATTATGTGATCAGTGATCATTTTGTAAAGAGTCATTACAGTCGGTTTATCTAAAACTTCGTTTACAACTTTTCCTTTTTTGAAACCATCTTCCAGAGGACTTCGTTTAGATTTTGAAATTAATTTATTATCTATTTTAGATTCTAATTTTTTACTAATAGTATCAGTCATTAAAAGAACATTCTCCTACTAGATAAAAGGGATTACTGTCAAAATAATAAAAAAGTGGTAAAATAAAAAACAAATCAAACAACAATTACACATTAAAAATAATTAAGAACGGAACGCCAGAAATTATTTTGATTCCATTTTCAGAACCAATTCCAAGTTTAATCGATAATGAAACGGTTTCATTTCCCACCATGTTAATGATTGATGAATTTTTCAACAAAGTTTCTGCCTCTTCGTGATCAACAAATCTTTCTCCATAATAGCTTTCACTAATATGCATTGTTAGATCATCTTGAATGATCTTTTTCCCCAACAGATCAGCATCACAGATATTTAGCATTATTTTTTTTTGATAATCAGTGACTCGTACTGAAAATTGCATTACGCATATTTGCCTTTTAAAGTAGATTTTGCACCACATGCCTCACAAATTAGAAATGAAATTCTATTTTCCTTGAGAATTTTTGTGTCAGGACTTTTACATGTTGGACATTCAAGGTAATCTTTTACATAAATTTGGAATAGTCTTGTAAAATCATCTGGAGCCCTTCTACCAACAAACATAGCTTTATCACCAAGTCTTTCAGCAGGAACTGCAAATTCTTTTGAAAGATATTGAAGAACCTTATCTGGATCCCTTCGAAGAACCTTTGGAAATTCTGAGAAATTGCGTAGAAAAGTCTTCTGTCCTTCCCACATCACATCCACTACAGGAAGTTCAAACCTAGTGGTAGATTCTTTGTTGGTATCACCTATCTTATCCTGAATACGCTTAAGTAAATTTTCATAATCTGATTTAGTCACTAAAAATTATGATGTATTTGACCATATATTGGTATTATTCTAAAAATTGTGATAATTATTAAAAAATTCTAAAAAATTTGATATTACGTATAGTTGACACTATAAAATTTGAAAAAGAGAAATCGTGTGGGTTTCGTTTGAAGTTATTCCATCTTTCCAATACGGAAAACGTTAGTTCCACATGTAGGACATGTACCTTTTACTGCAGGGCGTCCATTCTTTAGTTTAGTTTCTTTAGGATCTTTGATATCCCTTTTTGCTCTGCATTTTACGCAATATGCTTGAACCATTATGAAATTTGTCAAACTTGGCGGTATTTAGGAAGAGGCTGTGAAAATTAATTAACTATAGACTGGATATGTGTAAATTTTTTCAGGCATTAAAAAAGCCAATTTATTGAAAAATAGTTAGAAAATAAGCTTTTTTAAAAAAAATCATTAACAAGTGGAGAAATAATAGAATTTTACTAACATTTGTTTAGTAAATGAAGATTTTGTGTAGTATTACCAATTATAAACTCCTTATTAACAAAGTAACAAAGTGGCATCAAAAAAAGGAATAGTCATAACAGGTATTATTTTAGCTGCAATTACTGGTGCAAGTTTTTTGTTATGGTTCATTCCACAAGATTATGAGACTACTTTTGTTGTATCAGATTATGAGGATTATTTAGACGGAGTAAAAAATATTCACGAGGTTTTAGAGGAATCAGTAAATATTGAATATCAGAATCTTCGCAACGGAAAAATCACTCCACAAGAATATATCACAGTAATCGAAGTAACATCATCACAAGTAACTACACAAATAAGTGAATTTGTTGCATCAAAACCTTCTGAAGAGTGGCAAACAAGCTATATCAATTACATGAACGCAATGATGAAGTTTAATTCATACATAATGGAAACAAAAGTCTTGGCTAATCTAATTGAAAACGCAAGTTCAGAGGAAAAAATAAGTGAATCGTTAGAAAAGATGGAGTTGTTAAAGACAGAATACAAAGAATTTGTTAGAAATTCAGATCAAACAAGACCAAGATAGCCTCAAGACCGAATTTTACTAAGCAGAATGGTTGGAAATCGTTAAAAAGTAATTATGTAATGAAAAGTAGAATGTCTCAGCATACAGATAAGGTTGAAAAAGATGTGAATGTATCTACAGCCAAGAAATTACTTGTAATATGTATTGACAGAGATAATGATGTAGGTGAAAAAACTGGGATCATTACACCAGTAGTAGGAAGAGATGCATGTATTGAGGCAGCACAGAGATTAGCTTTAGAAGATCCTGAAGATGCAGATTCAAATTCCATTTTTGCTGCAATTAAAACATACGAAGATTTGATCAGTAAAGGATACCAAGTAGAAGTAGTCACAATTGCAGGAGTGAAAGCTAGAGGGGTTCAAGCTGATGAAAAAATTCTAGTTGAAACAAAAAAGGTATTAGAGAAATTTTCTGCAAATGGTGCAGTAATAGTTTCAGATGGTGAAGATGATGAAAGTGTTATTCCAGTAATTCAAAATGTTCTTCCAGTAGTATCAGTACAGCGTGTGGTAATGAAAGTTAGTAGAAGTGTAGAATATTCTTATGCAGTTTTCGGAAAATATCTAAAAATGCTTGTTTATGATTCAAAATATTCAAAATTCTTTTTAGGAGTTCCAGGAATTCTTTTATTAATTGGTGGAATAGGAACCGTGATTGGTTATACAGCTGAAATATTTGCACTTCTTGTAAGTATTTTGGGTGCAGCATTTTTGATTAGAGCATTTGATATTGATAGGACATTATCAAATTGGTCAAAACCAACTCCGATGGGTTTTATCAGAATGTTCACAATGGTTGCAGGTGTTTTGCTTATTCTTTCATCAGTACCATCTGGAATTGATGCAGTTGATCCAAAATTAATTGAAAACAATATAGAAATAATTCCAATAATTACTGACAAAGTGATTGTTGGACAATTTGTATCTGGTGTTTTACCAATGTTATGGATAGGATTGGGTTCAATATTTGCGGGAACATTACTTAGCAATTGGATGGGCGGAGTTCCAAGACAAATTAGTGACATTTTAAGAATAATTGTTTGGGCTGCACTATACCCCATAATATTACAATTTACTAACATTATGATTAATGATGAGCCTTCTCTTACTTTGGTTCCTCCATTATTAGGAGGATTGGCAGTCACACTAATCTCAGCCACAATTCTCTTTAAAAAATATAGAAAACATAAAGATCAAGAAATGGTTTCAGACTAAATTTAGTCATATCAGGTTTTAAGATCAGTTTCTGAAAAACACTGATATCTTCAATCATATGTAAATCATCAAGTGGCGATAAAACATTAGCAAAATAAAGGATGTAATTTTTCAGATATCAGGTCTCTATAAGATATATGGTAAGAGACTAGAAAGTGAGATCAAAAATGGAGATATTCCAAACCATGTTGCATTAATTCTTGATGGGAATAGGAGATGGGCTAAAAGACATCTATCAATGCCAAAAAAAGGACATTGGAAAGGTGCAGATGCAGTAGAAAATCTTCTTGATTGGTGTGAAGAATTTGATATTAAAATTATAACTCTCTATGCGCTTTCCGCAGAAAATTTAGATAGAAATGATGATGAACTTGAATATCTCTATGAATTAATTCGTATGAGATTAGAGAAATTATTCAATGATCCAAGAATACATAAAAATGAAATGAGAGTCAAGGCTATTGGAAGAATTGAATTACTTCCGACATCAATAAAAGAAATTCTAAAACAACTAGATGATGTTACAAAAAATTATGATAGACATTTTCTCAATATTGCACTAGCATATGGTGGACAAAATGAGTTAGTAGATGCAGTAAAAAAAATTGGAGAGAAGATCAAAAATGGTTCTCTAAATGTAGAAGATATTGATAAAAATGAGATTGAATCAAATCTTTACACATCACATTTACCTCAATCATCACCAGATATGATTTTGCGAACATCAGGAGAAAAAAGATTAAGTGGATTTTTAATATGGCAAAGTGCATATAGTGAACTAGTGTTTATGGATATTTTTTGGCCTGAATTTAGAAAAATAGATTTAATGAGAGCAATCAGGACTTTTCAAGAAAGGAAAAGAAGGTTAGGAAAATGATTGAAGAGACATCAGCTGGAATTATATTGTTTAGAAGAGAAGAATCAAAAATTTTATTTTTACTCTTACATTATCCTTCTGGACATTGGGATTTTGTTAAAGGAAAGATGGAAAAAGGAGAAGACATTCATCAGACAGCTATCAGAGAAACAAAAGAAGAGACAGGCATAACAGATATTGTATTTATAGAAAATTTTGAAGAGTGGATTGAATATAATTTTCAATATCAAGGAGAACTAGTTCACAAAAAAGTAGTCTTTTTCTTAGCTGAAACAAAAACTAAAGAAATAAAAATTTCACATGAACATCTAAATTTCACTTGGATGGATTATACTACATCTATGGAGAAAACTACATTTGATAATGCAAAAACTGTTTTAACAAAAGCTCAAATGTTACTTTCCAAAACTTTGTAATTGTAATTCTTTTGCCACATTAATTGGATGTTGAGAATTTAAAATAGTTCTCCCAACAATAAGATAATCAGTACCAGATGAAATTACCTCATTTGCACTACCACCTTGAGTTCCAACACCTGGAGAAAATATACTTAAATTTTTTCCTGCTTTGTTGGAACAATATTCTATAATTTTTGGGAATGTAGCTCCTACCACAATTCCATCAACCTTTGCAGTTAGAGCCCAATCCAAAAACAATTGGTACAATTGTTGTTTTTTTCCCATTTTAATTTCCATGTCATAGGATAATTTAGCCTCAGGTGCGCTCATATGACATAAAGTAATAACGCCTTTTTCATGTTTATGTGAAGATTTTACAAGATTTTTTAAACTATCAAGACCCATTATTGGATTTGCAATCACTGCATCAAATCCTAAATTCCATAGATGATCGGACGTTATTTGATTTGTATTTCCTATATCATTAAGTTTGATATCAGCAATTGTTTGTAATCCATATCTATGAGCTGTTTTGTTGATTTTGAGAATTTCTTTTCCACTTAAAGGAAGAAGTAAATGGAAATTTAGTTTAATTCCACAAAGATAATGGTGTAATTGGGTTATATTTTGAATAGTTTTTGTCTCTAAATTTTTAACAGATAGATCATAATCATTAGCAAGAATAACTTTGCCATTAATCTTTGAGATCTGAGAAAGTCTAGTTTTGAAGGTGGCCATAGTCAACTAATGGATGTGTGTCTTTTAATTTTATGATTTTGATATAAGAATATCCATGTTCAGAAGGACTATCCACAAAAGTTGGTTGAGTTCCATTTACAGTTGAAAATTTTAAAAATGGTTTTAGTGGATCGCCGTCTAATACAACATGGCAAAAATAAGAGGTTCCCTCATCATTAAAATTCATGAAAACTCCAATTAACCATTTATCATTTCGTGGGAATAAAAATAATGGAAATGGCATTTCTTCAAAACCCCAAGTGAGTTTAGCTAAGCTAGACATATCTTCTAATTCTATTGGTTGATATCTATCCAAAGTTCCATTTCCAGGTTGTAATGTTTTAGGTAGAGATTTTATTCTAACAATTGGAGAATACAGTTTACTAGCATCAGAAGTGGTATCAACAATTTCAGACTCTTCTTTTCCGCCTTTTAATCCATAGCAAAGATAATGTCCATTATGTTCTAAATGTGTATAATACACAACTGGTTTTTCTTTTAGAATATCCATTTGAACAGACAATATTTTTTTTCCATCATAATCATGTAAGAAAGAAACACGAGGTGCACGTTCCAATGCACAAACGAGCCTCGTAAATTCCAAAGTTGAATTCACTTGAATATAACGTGGTAATTTATCAGTAGTTTGTGTCTTGTCCACAGGTGTTAGCTGTTGGTTATCAAATTAAACTTATCCGAAATATTTTGAGCCTAAGTTCTTCTATCAATCACATCGTTAACGGATGGACCAGTGCCAATTATTGTAACAGGCGTGTTTAATTTTTCTTCAATATTTTTTATGAATGCTTTTGCATCATCTGATAATTCATTAAAAGAAGTTTTTCCTGCACAATCTGTAAAAAGCACATCTAATTTTGTAATTGAAATTTGTGTAGCACCATTAAGCATGATTGCACGCCTAGCTAAATCAAAATCAAAATCTGCAGCACGTCTTTGACGACCTGTAACAGTACCAAATTCAGACCAGCCTTTTTTTTCTGCTTCTTCTAGAGATAGTTCTTTATCAAGAGGACCAGTTCCAACACGGGTTACATAAGATTTGAAAACGACAATTACCTCATCGACTTTTGTAGGACCTAAGCCAATATCCGCACAAATTCCAGATGCAGTAACATCCTTGGATGTTACAAATGGGTATGTTCCATGCCACAAAGAGAGAAAAGTTCCTTGAGTACCCTCAACCAATACATTTTCATTTGCTGCAAGTGCAGAATTTATCTCTAAAGGTACATCTACAATAAGTGAAGATAAAGAATCAAAATCTTTTGCTAGTTTCAAAATTCGCATAGCTCTATCAGCATTTGCAGGACCTGTACCTGAACCAGTACTTCCAATTTTTTCTTTTAGGTCACCTTTAGAATCTCTAGATAGATGAGTTTCCTCAATTATTCCACAATGTTTATCAATAAATGCACGTCCTGATACATCAAAATCGTTGATTTCTTTGTTAAGGATAGCAGGATTAATTACAACTCCAGGTCCAATCATCACCTTAGCATTTTTATTTAGAAAACCACTTGGAAGCATTCTAACTTTGTATACTTTATCACCATCTCTAATTGTATGACCGGCATTAGGACCAGCACCACCACGTACAATTATTTTTGGATTATCCTTAATTGCTAAATATGATATAATTTTTCCTTTACCTTCATCACCAAAAAATCCTCCAACAACTACAGTGGATGTCATATTGATAAACTTCAGTTCGTTTATTTAAGCTAAAGTGTTTTAACATGATTTTATATTCAACAATAAATCATTTAGATCCATGGTCGGAGAAAATTTTGCAGGAAACATCATAATTAATTTGGCTAATTTGCCAGATTTTCTAAGAAATCCAATTTTAAAAAAAAGAATGATGGAATTTTTTTCATTACCAGAAGATGAAAGAAAAGAGGTCATAAACAATGCATTAGAAGCAGGTCCTACAATTCCATTTCCTAATTTTTCAAAACTTTTTAAAACATGGTTAAAAATTCTAACTACTCTATCAGAAGAACAAAGAGCTGGATTATTTTCTGCATATATTACAGAAATAGCACAATCACCTCATAAATTAATCGCCTTTAACGTAGATGGGATTTTAGAAATATTTTTGACTTTAGAGAAAAATGAAAGAGAGACTCTTGCAAACACAATTAAAAAAATCATCAATAGTCTAGATGAGAATTCTAAAAGAAAGGTTACGATAATTATACCAGATAATGCGAAAAAACACTTGAATCTTTAGGCGCCTTTAGGCTCATCAGGCTTTCTATTGTCTTCATTAGTATAATCTATTATTTCACCCTCAGGAGACAACACGCCTACAAATATTTTCTCATGTTTTTTTAATAATTTTCTATGATCAAGTAAAGACATGTCAAGTTTCATTTCATTCATTACCATAATTTGATATTCTTTCCATTCTGCCCAACATTTGTTACATGTGGGGTATTTCTCAGCAACAATTCCAAGTTGCTCATTATCAGGAATAGAATTCTTACATTTTGTACAGATACGACTCATGCTAAATCACAATAAATAACTCCTTTTATCTTTTTTTGAATGGAAATGATACAAAAATTACCTGTTTACTTGTGCGTAATTATGTTTTTAACATAAAAAAAGTTTCAACAGAGTATAATCCAATGTTTAGAAGTTTAAAAATACGATGTTATTTGAATTTTAATCCACCAGTTTGCTGTTCAATAGAAGATGTAATTTTTCTTAAAACTTTACTGAATTTTTCTAAGTCAATAGTTATTTTTCCTTTTAATACCATATCTTTTCCTTCTAATCTACACTCTACAAAAATTTTCATCTCACCAGGTAAAACAATCGGATGTCCCACGCTAGCTATTTCAGCAGATTGCATTTTGGGATGAATTGATAAAACGTGAAAATTATTTTCAGGTTCCATAGATACACAATCGAGTAAATCAGATTCTAATTCATCACTTTGAAATTTTAAAAAATTTTCTGAGAATATTCTAAGATAACTTATAGCATCTCTATTACCTTGAGAAAACGCTTTACCCGCGTTAATAATTTTTTTACGTTGTAAAGGAGATAATGCATTAATGATTGTAGGTAAATCTATCGTCAAACCAAAAGAAAATTCAATGTCTCTAACGTTAAAGTGATCAAAGTCGTTATACCACAAATTTCCATAATCTAACGCAAGTTCAATGTTAGCTGATGTTAATTTTCCAACATATTCAGGATTTTGATCAATATGAAGAGATAACAAGGCTTCAGGAATTTTAGGGTTTAATTTTTTTCTAACTGTTAATATTACTAAATCAGAATTTAATTCTAAAAGCTTACCAAAATTAATAGTGGCTTTATCTTTTTCAGTTTGTATAATTCCTAATTTTTTAAGATCATTATCACCAGTTAACGTATAGCCACTGATATCAATCACATGATCTAATTCTATAGGTTTAACAAGAAATTTTTGTAGAGGTTTAATTATAGAATTGAGTCTAGAGGTCATAGAACCCATATTAAAATGAAAAACAAATTCAATTTCACAGGATTTGTAAAACACTGTTACACCCTGACGAGTGGTAACATTTAGTTCAGATAGTTTTTGGAGTAAAGAAGGAATTGTGGAACCTAATGCAGAAATTAATGATCCGGTTAATGCAATCTCTGCCAAAATTTAATCTCTATGCAACAGCTTTGAGTAATGGTGCAGATAATTTAGAAATATTTTCAGTTAGAGGTACTTGCAAAGTTTGTTTTTCTTCAATATTAATTGAAAGTGTAGCTAATTCAGATTTGTAAGAATTACCTAAAGCATCTTCATATTCAAATCCTATTGAAAACATACCATATCCTACACCAGTAACAATAACTTTAGGAATTGAGATTTGGTTAGTTTTTACAAATACTAAACTCTCATCTTTTATATCTTCATTTTTAGTTTGTATTTTAATTTCCATATCATCTGTTTTCATTATATCTGCAAACGGGCGCAGATTAGTTACTCGTCCAGAACCAATGTTAATGAGTTTTAAATTAAGAGGATCTACAACATTAACAAATCGAGAGGATGATAATGTGTATTCATTTTGTTCAAATTTTATTATTGGTCTTATAATTTTAGTAGAATATTCTATCTTTTTAATATCATTACCAAAATCAAATTCTACAATAAAATTTGATGTTATTTCATTTTGAGGCATTTCATTATAAAAACAAGTGAATCCAAAGAATCCAGGAATTTGAATATATTCTCGGTCTAAGGTAATTTTTCCAGAGTCAAATTCTTTATTTTTTAATCCTTTTTCATCAATATTGAGAACTTTAGTGATTACAAAATCAGGTTCAAATTTTATTGTGATACTTTTAGGAGTTAAATTTGGATTCCATTTTATCCAGCTAATAATATTTTCACGAGGTAATGCTTTTTTAGAAATGTGTTTTTCTAAAATCCAGTCTTGATTAGTCATTATATACAATAATAGAAATATCTCACTATAATATTATTTGTCAGTTTTTTATAAAATATTATAAAAAATAGGCACTAATTAACATCACTTATCACTAGTTAGGTATTACTTAGTACATACATGACATTTAGATAGTTTTAGGTGTAAAACCAGACTACGCAGAATCATATATTCAATTGATTTAGAATTAATGTCATGACCAATCTTGAAAATGATGAGATCGATTTAGGGTTTGAAGATTGGAAGAGAGCTCAGAAACTTTTCAAAGATAAAGATTTACCAACCAAAGACCCTCAAGAATTAGACTGGAGAGAACAACAAATTTTATCTCAAAGAATATTTTCTGAAGGAAAAACAATAGAGGCAGTAATTATTCTTCATGGATTACTTGAATTAGAATTAAACAGAATTTGGGAAATGTTCGTCATATGCAATAATATAAACATGGTCGAAAATTTAAAAAAATTAAATGAAAGATCATATTTAGATTTGACTTCATTATGTGAAGAACTTGGACTTTTTGATGATGATGAGAATGAAGTCGTAGAAGTTCTCAAAGAATTTAATAGATTAAGAAATTCACTTGGTCATAATTTCTATGGTATAAACCAAAAAACAATTCCAAAGATACAAGTTAAGAAAAAATTTGAACGTGCAGTGAGTCTAGCTGGACTACTTCCATTATTAGAATTAAAATTTTTACATAAAGAAGCAAAGCAAAATAAATTCGCAAAAAATTTCTTGAAAATATTGGAGAAAGAGGCAGATGAAGAATATAAAGAAAAATACTGTAAAAAAAGTAAACTCAAGAAAGTGAAGAAAAATTGAGAATCTTAAATCTCATGTACATCTTCTTTATTTACAAAATAAACATGAATGAAATATGAATTTCGAGAGATTTGGGATAGTTTTCACAATAGTCTTTGTAGGATACATTGGTATTATTTTGATACTTCTATCAGATCAAACTTCTAGTGATTCAGATATTCCCACACTTGTAATTAGTGGATTAGTTTTGATTTTATTTTCATATACTTCTCAGAGAAAGAAAACTGAAAAGAAAGGAGTCATGACAGACAGAGCCTACATCATATTCTTTGTATTAGGAGTATTATGCGGTTTAGGAATTCTTCTTGGAATTAAGTCAGCATATGAAATTGATTATCAAGAGGCAGAAGCTATTGATTTCACGTATGGAATTCCAGTTGCAATTGGAGGTCATGCAGCACTTGCATTTTTTACATTAATGGCAATGGCAGTTTCAATTATCAGAATTCCAAAGATTGAAAGAAAACTGAAAAGAGTCAACAATACTAAATGGATTCCATTCGTTGGAGGAAGCACAATAGGTTTTGGAATAATTTATGCATATAATTTCTTTTTTAATGGAATACCACCATTATTCTAAAAATTAAGAAAAAAGAAGAAAGTAATA
>NZ_JBBDLU010000008.1:63535-89500 GCF_040878665.1 Candidatus Nitrosopumilus sp.
ACAAGATATACTCATTTTAGGCACAAAAGATATACTATATCCATTTTGGATATACAATTTGGATATACAATTTGGATATACAAAATTCGGTATATCCATTACAGTATATCTCAAGGATATACAACAAGATATACTCATTTTAGGCACAAAAGATATACTATATCCATTTTGGATATACCATCAAGATATACAAAATTTTCAGTATATCTAACTAGGATATACTAACTCTAATCAACACTTCAAATAATTCATAATCGAATCAGATTGATTTTGAGTATGAGATTTTGAAAACTTGATTGTTTCATGTAATTCCTCAACAGTAGGACTGCGACCATGCTCTAATCTGAACATGTATCTAGCCTTTTGTGCATCAGTATTTTTGATTATATTCCAATATAATTTTGGATTTAGCAGATCCAACTTTTCAGGTCTTTCGTAGATTCCTGTATCATGTTGTAGTTTTCCATCAAAGTCAAAATATGGAATTCCCAAAAGAGAGATTCCAGTATTTCTGAGATAGTCAAATTGAGTCACATCATCAATTGGTAATGCAACACCTTCAGGTATGCCAACTAGGAGATCTGCAATAACTTCTGCTTGTCTATCAGACCACCCATCATTTGGCGGTACCAAAGTCTGCATTTTGATTGAACATTCAGGGCATAACTCATCCAAACTAGCATCAAAAATGATGTTTGCATACACACTTTGCACTATACTATACTGCGAATCTCCATAGTCAAGCCTCATCTGTAGAAATTCCATGCTTGGAGTGTCACTTTGCGGAATAGCAGGATTATCTTTATGGAATGAATCTGTTTCAGGTTTTATGTACTGTCTTAACAATTTGGATAATTTCAGAACATTACCATTAGGAAAATCCTCAAAATACTCATTTGTTACATCTTTGATTTCTTCATGAATAATAGAATGCGTGTATGATATTTTTTGTAGATTGTAAATGACATTTTTCTTTTCTAATTCTTTTCTTTTCAATAGAATAGAATCCAGTTGTTCTTTTCCTGTAATGGAATGCTTTAGAACAGTTTCAACCTTGAATTTTTTGTTATGACATTCACCAAAATACCTGACACTGTGTTCTGCTGAACGCTTACCATCTTCTTTCATAAATACTGCTGAATGTGACAAAAGATATTTTGCAAGGTTGTAACAATCTTTCCACGTTTCAATAGTAGATACATTCGTTACAATCCATCCAGTTTTTTCATACAATTCTTTTACTTTTTGACCATCCAACCAACCAGTAATTATCAAATGAAGATGAGGACTTAACCTAGCTGATTCTAAATCTTTTGAGAACCTGTATGGATGGTCAATCATCACACCACCATCAATATCAAAATCTTTTAGAATTTTGATTGTTTTTGTTCTTAATTTCTTTCTTCCATCTTTTGTAAGATAATGAGATCGTTCTTCATATGGTATTGAGACAATAGTGTGGAGTAGTATTCTAGATCGATTTTCTTTCAAGTATATTTTTCTATTACTTTTCAAGTTGCAAAAAGTCATTAATCGATTAGTAATTGCTTGTGCCTCACGCTGTATTGAATTTGTTGCACATTTTCTACATCCTTTGTAGTTGCAATGTTGCAAAGTTTTTTTGACATATCCCCCACCATGAGAATGTAAATCACTTTCTAAACAACCAACAATCTTCCATTTGCCACATGATTCTTTTCCATCATAAACATGTCCAGGTAACATGACATCAGATACAAAGTCTTTTGCAAAATGTTGTGAGGAATTTTTTTCTTCATAGGTGTAAAAACCACCTTTAGGATTCTTGTGGAACTCACTGGAATCAGAGTTAATTGTTTTTTCTCTATCAATATCATATGCAAGGGAATTTTTCAAAGATTCCTTTAATTCAGCCATGTTTTGAGGCATAAAATTACTCAACTCTTTAGTGAATAGTTCTTGGATTGATGGTTCTCTTTGAACATAAGGAATCACAGTATGACCTTGATTAACATGAAATTTTTCTAAAGTATTATCAAAATTAAGACATTTTTGAGTCAGTTCAAAAGGATCTGAATCACAATCCTTACAATAAAACAAATCTTGTTTTGAATCTTTCAGAAAGTCCCTATCATAATCAATCATGATAAAACTCCTGAAATGTCTACTATTCCCATATCATCTTGATGATTGTGAGTAACATGCCAAGTCAATGCATGAATGCTATTGAATCGCTTTGACCTACCTTTGATTTTGATACAATATGCACAAAGAATTAATTTATTTTTCGAATAGTTTATTGGTATATCCTGTTTACTCATAACAATAAACTCCAAGTTGAGGGTAGTTTACACTTGAAGGATGGGCATGGAAACTTTCTCCTTCAAGAATTTTTTTTAAAATTATAAAATAAAACAAGATCAAAAAAGAAAAAGTCCTTCCAGCATCAAAATTATGATACTGGAAGAAACAATTTTTGTGGTCTGAATTACTACTGGTCATCGCAATTCCCAGTTGTTCACGCTTTTCTAGTCGTCCAATCATGCAGATTTTATCTGTGTCATGGGATTCAAGAGATTGTAAAATAGAATTCATTTATTTTCAAATTCCTTTTCAATTTGATGGTTAGCAATCAGTTCTGAAAATTCAGGTATTTTTTGACAATCTTTACAAAGATGAAGTGTTAATTTTGAGTTAAGATAATCGAGTGTTTCTATTACTTCTTGATTTTCATGAGAGCAAACGAATAGAGTGATAGTTGAATGAGAAATCATCATCTCTCCTTTAATCGATCTAACTCTTTTCGTACAGCATAACTAATGAATTGTGAAGAATTTGCAAAACCATTTTCCTGTATATTACACAATTTTTTTACTTCGTCAAGTGTGGAACGAAGAATTATACACGATGTCCATTTTCCATTTCTATTATTAACCATATGATACATGTATCATATATGATATTAATTAAGTTTATGATATATGTATCAGTTTTGTAAGGTTAAATTACATTTCTGATACATATATCACGTTGGATAAAACTAAGTGGCAATCCATAATGTTACCTAAGGAATTAGTTAGAGATTTGGAGGTTTTTGCAGAATCTGGAATAGCAAGCAGTTTAGGTTTTACTAATAAATCTCAATTAGCGGCATTTGCAATTAGAGATTTCCTAACAAAATATTCTGAGTATCTTGAGATCTATCAAATAGCAGATTATTCAGAAGAAAAAATAACAGTAATAGATCATGGTGAAAATCAAATAGTTACTCTCAAACATGATGGAAAATTTCTGAGATGTGATAAAGACAAATCAAATTATTGTGAACACATAAAATTTGTTCTAATATGTCCAGCTGTTCTTAAAACTGTAAAAAAATTTGGTTATCCTGATGAAAATAATGAACATAGAACGTGAATATCTGTCACATAGTAAGCAAAAAAAACAAAATGAATATGGATTCAGATATTTTTAATATCATATTAGCAATAATTGCAATTGGTTCAACTGCATTTATTGCATGGTTATTCAAATATCCATTCAAACCCACAATCGAAAAAGTGTTTGAAAGAAACCTAAACGATAGATTATGGGTAATTTTTAACAATATTAATACATTTGATGATCAATTCAAATATGCTTTTGAATCAATAGAAAGAAATCTTGGTGTAGAGCTTACAAGAAACGTTACAAAATTATCTAAAGAAGAACTTCCAATTGGAATAAATGAAGAATCTTCTGAAAATTTAGAATTTGATAGAAACCAGTATGACATTGAATTACAAAATTGGGCAAAAATAGAAGAAGATAAAAAATATTTTCTACCAATTTTAAATGATCAATTTGCAGAGTTTAAGAAACAACTAGAAAATGTAGATCCTTATGTAGATCGTCTCTTTATTCATAACGTAATATTTTATTGTTCATCAGCAATTAATTACTTAAGTCAATGTAGTAGATATTATCATCCGATTTATGCTTTAGACAGTAGAAAAAAACATGCCATACAAATAATCAAATATTGTAACATGAATAAAATTCCAAATAAAAAATATCGTGATTCTTTTGAAAAATTCCGAAATAAATGGAAAAATGATCCTACGGTAAATAAAAGTGATTTTTATTAAATTTAAAATATTTAATTTTTAATATCAGGAGTATTTGTTGATTGTTGATTTTTTTGCATTTCTCTAATCATTGCACCTTGTAAATCTAATTGTTTTTTCATTGTAATAAGCTGTTCATTTTCACTAGATTCCAAAATCTCAATTTTTTCATAAATCAGTAATTTAGGTTCAAGTTTTTTGTACAAAGATGGAAGTTTTTTCTTGTTACGAATATACTGTGCCAAATACTTTTTGTGTCCAATCAAACCATGAGCATAATCCTCACCATGTACTTCCTCTGCTTGAGTTGCAGTAAATGATCTCAAACTGTGAATATTTTTCTTGTATCTATTATTGTGTTCATATTTCTCTAATACTTTTGGCTCAATTTTACCAATTTTAGATCTAAGATAATTGAAATTACTTCTTTCATTTTCTGCTGCAAATCGTTTGTTTTCTTGACTTCCAAATACAAGATCATCAGAATTCATTCTTTTCAGTCTGTGAACTAAAGCAGGTTTTGTTTCAAGAGTCACAAATGCAATTCTTGCCTTTTTACCCTTTGTAATCTTTGCAGGAATATGTATCTCAACAGGATCTTTTACAGTATCAAAATCTCTTTTTCTGAGTTGGCAAGTTTCACCAATTCGCATTCCAGAATCTTTTAGAACCATATACAAAAGACGTTTGTCAGGAGTTGCGTTATCCAAGAAAAGTTTCAATTCCTCATGTGTAAATGGTTCAGGATCTTCTTCTTCTTCTACAGTTGGAAGTTTAATCTTCCTTCTGATTTTTCTCTCGTTAAGTTCAATTCCACCAACATCTTCAACATAATCTCGGACAATTCCAAAGTAAGATTTGATCGTAGATGGCATACGTGCAGTTATTGGTCTTGGAGGACTATTCCTATGTCCAGTTCTTTTCAAAAGATGAGGATGATCCTCTCCTAACCATATCACAAATTTATTCAAAAGTATCAAAATTTTGTCTGAATTGAGGGTATTTTCAATCTCTTTTTTAACATCTTTGAGGGTTTCATCAGCACCTTCATTCTTGAAAACATCCTTACAAAACAGGTCAAATTGACCAATAGCAGCTTTTGCAAGTTCTCTAGATGATTCTGATTTTGATTTACTATAGATGTTTTCTAAGAATTGCTCCATAGTGATTTCACCAGAAATGTAAGACATGTAGTGAAGATTAGATTTTAAAGTATATAGAGAATTTTAAACCATACATAATTCACCACTTTCTGAATGTAAAGCAATAATAATTATTACAGACCCATTCATGCATGAAGATAAAATGCCCAAAATGTAAGAAAGATGCAGAATTGGCGATGGATTATTCAGTTGTAAAATGTGGTTCTTGTGATTTGGATATGAGTTATGGAGAATATGTTAAATTTATAGCTCATAACGAACCAAAATATTCAGATATTTTAGGAGACTATACTGGTAGTACAGAAGGTCAATCATCAGGGTCATTGGATGAGTGGGATTAACAACACAGCAAATCATCCACAGATTAAAATAATTAGTTGAAGATGTTTCTAAACATCATTGGAATTTTTATTAGAAAATATTTTGAACCTAGTAGGGTTTTTGGTAGGACTTGCCATAGGAATAATGGCTTTTATTGGATATAGAAACACCGGCAGTCCCACATTATTTAGATTAACAATTGCATTTTTTTCAATAAGCGTAGGATTTTTTGTTATATGGACAAGTTACATGTTGGAAGATTTTGTTATAAAATCAGGAAATGTTGAAAGAGGGATTCAAACAGTAGGAATTGGAATTCAAACAGTAGGATATTTTTTTATTGCATTTTCACATAGTATAAAATCATTTTTTCCAAAATCAAGTTACTTTAGATCTGTGGGAATTTTACCATTATTCTTAGTTTCATCAGTTCAATTAGAACATATTTTCAGATCAGTTTCATTCATTTTATTGGCGTATGGAGCAATTGAAACAATGTTATCATATTTTGAAAATAGAAACAAGGGAACAATATCAATTTCTATAGGATTAGGGCTTTTAGCAACGGGGGAATTTTTAGGATGGTATTCATTTGTATTTCCAGAATCAATCCTGTACACCATATCAATGACAATTAAAATTGGGGGGTTGATAGCATTGTTTATTCCGCTAAGCAAGGTACCGCTGACTAGAATAAAATTTGACGAAGGTTTAGAATAATTGCATCTAGGCTCAAAATATACAAAAATAAAAAATTGTCAAAATCTTTTATCTTTTTTGTTTATTGGAAAATAGCAATGTCCTATCATAGAAATTAGAGTAATTATCCATGAGTAAAATGGCAGAATACAGAACGCATATGAAAATCATTGGAGATATTCTAGCAACAACCAGAGACGATCTTCAAGATGAAGATGGTGCTACAGTTACTTATCTAATTAGAAAAGCAAATATTTCTCATTCTAGAATTTCGAGAATTTTAAAAACTCTTGTATCACATGGACTGTTAGAGCAAGTAGGAAATCAAGGTTCAAATAAATATAAAATAAGTCAAACAGGTAGAGAATTTTTACAAGCATATTATACATTTACAAATTTTGCAGATGACTTTGGACTAAGTATCTAATCCTCAATTTCTTCAGATTCATCAAAAGTATCATCAAAATCATCTTCAAATTCAGTGTCTTCATAATCAGAATTTGGAGTAGACATACTTTTGCGATCTAAGTATTAACCGTTAAAAATGTATTTAAAAGTAAATGATAAAAACAAAAATCAATGTAACTAGCATTGAAAAACTAAAAAGAACATTAAATTTAGAAAGTAAAACCGTATTTAGAATTCCTAATCACAAATGTATATGAAGATCATTGAAAAAATAGTACTTGGTTGTTGATAATAGTGATACTGAAAAATATTCATACATAAATTCAGATGAATGTTTCAAAGATTTACAAAAGTACGATGTTTTGTGGATGAAAGAACAATTACAAGCGGTAGGAATCAACAATAATTGAGATAGAAATGAAAAAATCAAAAATATTTGATAAGGTTCTTTAACTGAAGAGGAAGTTTTGAGATTATGAATCTAATAATTACATGTGCAAGACATCTTGAACCTGAAACTGAAGAAGAGTTAATGGATGTTTTAGAGGAATTAGGAGATCCAGATCTTAAAGTTTCAATAACAAACATGTCAGGGATTTTGACAGCAGATACAAAACTTGATCCAATTGAAGTTGTTAAGAAAATTAAAACGATGATTATTGATGAACCGTGGAGTATTAGATATTGCCTGAGAATTATACCTATACAAAAAATTATTGAGACAGGAATTGAGGAGATAGAAAAAAGTGTGGATGACTTGTCTGATCAAATTTTAGATGATGAAACATATAGAATATCAATTGAGAAAAGAAATTCAGATTTATCCAGTCAAGAAATAATTACAAAAATAGCAAATAAAATAAAAAATAAGGTTTCACTTGAATTTCCAGACAAAATTATATTAATTGAAATTTTAGGAAACAAGACAGGAATTTCCATATTAAAAAAATCAGATATACTAAGTACTGAAAAAACTAAACGTAGTTTATCAGACTAGTATTGCTGCTTTTTCTATCAAAATATCTTCTAAAGCATTTTTTGAATGAATTGAGTCAAGATGTTTTTTTGTTATTTTAAAATGGTTTCTAAGATATAGATTATTATTTTTTGAAAATAAATTTGTAGATAGTGGTAGTAATTCACCATATAATGAATCTAAGGTTTTTTTATTTCCAATTGCAATTAAAATAAAATTAAGTTGTGGTTTAATTCCAACATTTTTTATTGCATCTGAAATTTGTGTAGTCAATGCAAATCTCATAAGAATATCAATTTCAAGTTTATTTGAGAGTAAAATATTATTTTTTTCAGATTCAAAAGATAATGAGATAATTTTTTTTAGATGATAAGCATTAAGAATAAAATTACTAGACACTGCTTGAAATAAAATTTTTGGGTATCTTTGTCTTAGTTCATCTATGAATTTTATATTTATTGATTTATTACATTTGATCTCAATTATTTGGATTTGTTTTTTTGAGTATTCAAAAATAATTTTTTTGGATGAGCCACCATGAATTATAGGAATTATACTTACAAGATCATTATTTTTTATTTTGGTGAATTTTCCGTCCATTGCAGAAGAATCAGATCCATTTATTGCAATTAGAACATTTTCAGTATCAAGTTTAGGGGAATTTGTAGGCTTTATCTCTAATAATAAATCAATTAATTCTTGAATTGATATATCAGATTTATCAATTTTCAAGTATTCAGTAAGAAAAGATTTTTTTGCTCCACCTACTAATTTTACAGTAAACATGTTTATTGAATTCTAAATATTGAAATTAATATTTAATTTATTATTCAGTTTGCTTTACAGCAGTTTCAGGCGATTCTTCATCTATTTCTGCTACAACTTCAGATACTTCATCAGTTGTTACTGATTCATTAATCATTGATTCGGATTGTTCTTCCATTTGTTGTTCAGATTTTGAAGAAGATATTCTTGCCTGCTTTTCTTTTTCTTCACGAACTTCTTTTTTGATAAATTTGGTAATGTAACCTGCAATTTCATTTTTTAAACCCTTAGAACGTACAATGGAAACTTGATCTAACATTTTTTTATTGTCAGCAAAGTCTTCATTAAATTTAGACTTGTACAGATCTAAAACCTCATATGAAATACGCTTTATTCTATCCACTATTCGTCTAAAGAAAGGTGGGGTATT
Organism: Candidatus Nitrosopumilus sp.; assembly: GCF_040878665.1. Taxonomy (GTDB): domain Archaea; phylum Thermoproteota; class Nitrososphaeria; order Nitrososphaerales; family Nitrosopumilaceae; genus Nitrosopumilus. Next base: position 72,383 of record NZ_JBBDLU010000008.1, read on the forward strand.
TTATACCTATATTCCAAGAAATGAATTTGAGTTTTTTTCTAATAAAGATGCCATTTCATCAAAGGATATACCTAAAATTTTTGAAGCACAGAAAATCACACTTGGAATAAAACTGATTTGTCCAGATTTCATTTCAAAACATCTTGAGAATTTTACAGGACCATCAGTTTCAACTAGGATTTGTGACTCATTAGTTTTGGATAACAAAGTTTGTTTGTCATTAGCATAAATCATAACAGGTCCATATGAGACATAAAATCCCATATCCATAGCCTTTTGAAGCTGTTTTTTGCTGCCATCAAACCAATGTAATAATGCATGTTTTGTGTTATATGATGTCATAATTTGAAAAATATCATCAAGGCTTTTTCGTGAATGAATTGAAATTGGTTTGTTGAATTTTTCTGCAAAAGACAATAATGTTTCAAACACATGGTTTTGATTTTTTACATCATCATTGTTATTTGTATAAGTTGGGTCTAATCCAATTTCTCCAATTCCAGATATTCTAGAATGATTTTTTATTATCAGATCAGATATATTTTCAAATTCATCATTTGCATATTCAGGATGAATTCCTATAAACGGTAGAATTAGATTACTTTTTTTGGCAAGTTCTAAAGTTTGTAATGAACTTTCAAAATTCATCGATACACAACATGCTTTAAGTTTCAAATATTCCATTTCTTTTAAAATAAATTCCATATCAGAAACATATTCAGGATCAGATAAATGAATATGTGAATCAAAATACCAAGTCATAACTTAGTCAATTATTGAAATAGTCTGTATAAATCGATTCCTTAGTGATATTTTTTCACTCATTATGTTTTTTCGGAAAAAACTAGAACCAAATTCATGAAATCATCTGAGTTGGGATTATCTGCAATGTATAGAATTTTGAAGAGGGCAGGGGCAGAAAGAGTTAGTGATGAATCAGCAGACGAATTAAGAAGAATAATTGAAGAGGTTGCAGATAGTATTGCAAAAAGTGCAGTCGACATGGCTTCTCATGCAGGTAGAAAAACTGTGAAAGGAGAAGACGTAAAGTTGGCTTCAAAACCATTTAACAAATTCTAATCTAAAGAGTTTAATTGTTCATTTTGTGTTTTTTAAAACGGTACTCTGGCAGAACGGTTATGCGTGAGCCTGCAAAGCTTATACAAGGGGGTTCGACTCCCTCGGGTACCTTATTCTACTATTACTTGTCCGCTCATCCAAGGATGAAGAGTACAAAAATAATCATACGTACCTAATTCTTCAAAAGTAACTGTAAAGGATTCAAGTGGATCTAAATATCCACTATCAAACAAATTTGTAGGAGCATCATAGAAACCTGAAGTCACACTATGAAATGCAGAATCCTCATTAACCCATGTTACTTGTTTGCCAAGATTAACAATAATAGAAGAAGGCACATAACATCTACTAGTTTCTTCACATCCTGGTCGAGAAACTTTTGTAGGCATTATCACATCACCTTTTATGATTTGTTCAGGTTCTCTGAAAGTTTCTTCAACGTAGAAATTAGAAATAATTAAACCGACAATTAGAAAAAATGTCAATATAATGATTCCAATTATCGTTATTTTTTTTAGCAAATCACATCATATCCTCATCAGAGTTATTACATAATTACCAAATTCTCTAAATATATAACATATGAGAGTAGGTGATGTCTCAAAATGGAAATAGTTTACTAGAATACATACCTGGTTCACATACACTATTAGTTCAAAAAAATTCTAGTATTCCACTAGAAGGCTTTACAGAAAATATACAATTAAGCATTCACGAATATGCAGAGAATTCAAAAAGCGATGTAGAAAAAGGAAACAATTTTCTTCAATGGATTTTGACCAGAGTTTTTGAGGCTACAGAAGATGATGCCGCAGATGCAATTGTTGATGGAGCGAATGATCTTGGAATAGATGCCTATCTCCCAGTAGACTTTTCAGATAATACAATTAGATTGTTTCAATCGAAATATGGTACATCACATTCACTAGAGGCAATAGCAAAATTCAAAGAAGATGCAAAGAGATTACTTGCAAAAGATGTAACAAAGATGAGGCCTGAATTAGCCCAACTGGTTACAAAAATTAAAGAAAAAAATCTTAAAATAAAATGCTGTTATGTAACAGATCAAAGAGTAGATTATAATGATGATTTTGTTGAAATTATAGATGAAAAAGTAATAATTCAAAAATTATGGGACAGAATTAAAAAACCTGCAGCGGGGAAAAAATCATCAATTAAACTAGAAAAAATGCTAAGACATGAGAATACAATATTAGGGATTTTAAAATTACGTGAACTTACTGAATTTGTAAGTAAGAATAGAGATTATGTTTTTGAATCAAATATTAGACAATGGATGCAATTTAAGACTACAGTTAACAAAGGATTGCGTGAAACATTACAAAGTAATCCAGGTAAATTTTTCTTTTACAATAACGGGATCACAATTGTAGTTAGTGATTTTTCAGAGTTAGGTGGAAACATGATTGAGCTTAATGCACCACAAATTGTTAATGGGGCACAAACATCAAATTCAATTCTAGATCATTCAAAAAGAACAAAAAACATGGAAGGCTCCATGACAGTTACAATAATTAAAGCTGATGATGAACAAGAGCAAAATAACATTACAAAGTATAGAAATTCACAAAATTCAGTCAGAGGAAAAGATCTAGTTTCATTAATGGATTTTCATAAATCAATTAAATCACAGTTAAAGAATTGTGGTTATTTTTATGAAATTCAAGCAGGTTCTTTCGATACAAAATCAAAATCAAAACAATGTGAATATGTGGGAGATGCAATATACAACAATTATCTTCCAGATAATCATAAAAAAGTCATTGTTGCCAAAGATGCAATACAATCACTAATTGCAGGAATTGAACAAAGACCAACTGAAGCATATAGTTCACCAGCTCAATTTCTCCCAAGAGGAAGTAAATATGATGATGTATTCAATGAAAACCTAAAGGATGATTACAGAATTTTACTATATCCGTACCTTATCAAAGAATTTGCAAAAAAATCGTTAAAATATGGAAAACAAGGAGGCCATAAAACTAAAAGATATGCAACCTTATTTTTTGTTGCAGTATATTTTAGAATACTTCATAAAAAAATTCTTGAATCAGAGGGTGATTTTAAAGGAGATATAAGAAAACTGGAACCAATTTTTCGTAGCTTTAAACTTAATTCTAGAATTTTAAAAATTACCGACATAATTGTAACTAAATTTCTTGAAGATACCGCAGTGGATGACGAGATTGAATTAGCAAATACCAAACATAATTTTTTCTCCCAACATGTTTGGAATGATTCGATGCTTCGTGTGATAGATAAGAAAATAAGACAAGAGGAGGAAGAGATCATAGCACTACGAAAATTAGTAAGTAGTTTATTTTAGTTTCAAAGGCAGTAGTCTAACCAAGTAAAAATCTTGCAGGAGGTTTACATTGGTCAGACTATCTACCTAAATTCAGTATAAACCAGTAATATTTAACATAATTTTTCTGAGCACAAATTGTTCTAGAATGTTTTTTATATTGATTAAAAAGAGCAAGAACGCATTGGGAGCAAAAGAAAAGTGTGCAATATGTAATGAAAAGATTGAATTTCATTTTAAAGCAATGGAAGAATGGAATATAGAAGGTACATTGTGTGGAAAATGCTATTCAAAAAAAATTAACGAACATTATCCTGGCGAACATACTAGAGTAAACAAACATTTAGACTGATTTTATTTTAATTTTGAAAATTTATTTATGTTAATACAATTCCAGACTAAGGGATCATTCTTTACATCTTTTTCATCTAAAAATTTGATATCAGTGATTGTTTTTTTTCTTTTCAATAAATTTACTTGGAAACTAGAGAATTTCTTACATGTACAGTTGTTGAATAAACATACATCATCATCACCTTCGTCATGATCTTGGGCTTCATGACTACAATCACATACTGCGTCTTTTTTGACATCACTAAGTGATTTTTGTGCATATATGCCTAATCGAATATAAGCTTCGCCTCCATGACCTTTCTTGAATCGTTCATAATTTTCGGATTTTGATAATTCTTTGAAAAAAGAAATGTTTGTGTCTGGTTTTTGTGAATCAGCACCCATGATAAACCAATATTTATCATCAAACTCTAAAAATCGAATTTTAATAGATGGATCTACCCAAAAATGAATTGCATCATGCCAAATAGAAGTAGCCTCCTTTCTGTCAGTAAATAATGGAACAACGTTCATCCTCAAGTCATAATACCTATACGCAATACCTACAAAGTCATCAAACCATGGAATGGATGATTGTGAAGACATTGCACGGGAATAAAGTTAGAGCATATTTATCTGATCTGAATTAATGGTAATACCCTTATATCAGAGTTTGAGATTATGAGACATATGACTTCCTATAGAACCAGTATGCAAATTGTTGCAGATTTACTAAATGCCACACAACTGTCAGGTCAGGAAGGCATTAAAACAACTTCTCTTCTTACAAAGGCAAATTTATCACATTCAAGATTATCAAAATTCTTAGAAAATTTAACAGGTGCAGGTTTAATCAATAAAATAGAATATGATGGAAAGAATACTTTTGTAATTACTCCAAAAGGCAGACAATACCTAGATTCTTATGTAAACTTTTCTAGTATTGCAGAATCATTTGGATTAGAACTTTAAAATTTATTTTCTAGATCTTCGTTTAGCATTAGATGCTTGTCGTTCTTTTCTTTCTTTGTATGAGCTATAAAGAACAATAACAGCTATTCCTGCAATAGACGCATAAAACAATCCAATAAGTGGTTCATCTCGAAATTCTCCAGTACTTGGATTTACAAAGGATATTGGAATACCTACAACCATAAAGATCAGAATAATTAGAAGATACTTATCCATAGAATACAGGATTTGCAAAACCATATATCTTTTTGATTTTACAACGTGAGCGTAGAGATCATGTCGAAAATGCTTGAAATAATAGGATTAATTTTAGTGGCAATAATGACATTAGGGTTTGTTGGTGTATTCAAATCATATGGAATAGAGAGTGGACTATCTGAATTGTTTTGGGGATGTGCAGGAGGTACACTGTTAATCATTATTTATAGAAAGATGAAAAGAAAACAAGATGAACAAAAAGATTAGAACTCTCCAATATTGGTTGTGGATTGATCAATTATTGATCAACCGACAGATCTATAAAGGACAATTTCAGGTAAATTATGAGGGGAATATTTGACAGATCAAACACAACAATGGTGGGAAGGTTTAGGAAAAGAATTAGAGACAGATATTGAAACCCTTGATGAAAGAATTTCTTAATAGTTAATCATGTTAGATTTTGAAAATGTTACAGAGCCTTGGGCGAGATTCGATCTCGCGACCTAACGCTTACGAGGCGTTCGCTCTACCAGGCTGAGCTACCAAGGCACGTTTGGATAAATCCATCAGAGTTAATAAAAAGCCTTTCCGAATGGGACTAAATGAAAAAAACAATTTCAGGGATTAGGGGAATATTTGGTGAAGACCTTACACTGAAAGATGTGTTAGAGTTTTGTAATAACTTTTCATCATTAATAAAATCTGAAAAATGTGTTATTGGAAAAGACACAAGGCCGTCAGGATCTATGATAAAAAATGTAGCTAGCTCTGCATTAATGAAAAACGGAATCGATATTTTTAATTTAGAAACAGTACCTACTCCAGTAGTTTTTAGAGAAGCAAGAAAATATGGAGCAGGTCTAGTTATTTCTTCATCTCACAACCCAATACAATGGAATGGGATGAAATTCATCATAGAAGGCAGAGGAATCAATGAAGAGGAACTTCCTCAAATTATCAAACATCAAGAAATTTTTCAAACGAATATTGGAATTGAGAGAGATGTATCATCATCGTATATTGACGACGCTAAAAAAATCATAGGAGATGTTGAGAATAAACCTGAAATTGTAGTTGATATAGGCGGTGGAGCAGCTAAGGGATTTGCTCCCGAATTATTAACAAAAATTGGATGCAGTGTTAAAATACTAAATGAGGAACTTTCTGGATGTACTAGAGGGCCAGATCCTACATCAGACAAACTAACTGAGTTAATTTCTGCTTCAAACAAAAAAGAGATAGGGTTTGCATTTGATTTAGATGGAGATCGATTGGTGGTAGTTAAAAATGGAAAAAAACAAACTCCAGATGTTACACTTGGTTTAGGTATTGCAAAATCACTAGAGTTAGGATACAAAAAATTTGTTCTAAGTATAGACACGAGTGTTTCAATTGAAAAATTCATTAAAGAGAGAGGAGGAAAAATCCAGAGATCTAAAGTTGGAGAAGCAAATGTGATAGATCTCATGTTAAAAAACAGCGCTCAAGCAGGAGGAGAAGGAAGCAGTGGTGGCTTTATTTTACCAGAGTTCAATTATTGTCGAGAAGGTATTCTCACTAGTGGATTGATTGCATCAATGTTAGGAACGTCAGAGTTTAATGAAATTATAAATTTCATGGAAAGTTATTATCAAATAAGAGAGAAAATAGAAATCGATTCAGAACTTCACGATGAAATTATCGAACAAATAAAATCTAAATTTTCAGATAATTATTCTGAAACGATTTCATTAGATGGAATCAAAGGAATAATTGATGAAGATAGTTGGGTGTTGATCAGAAAATCAAACACAGAAGATATCATTAGAGTATCAGCAGAATCAAATAATATTGAAAAATGTAAGACAATTGTCAAAAATACATTAGAGTTAGTGAGTCAGAGTTATGAAAAAATTAGATGAATTAGCGATAATTAAAATTTTTCAGAAGGGATTAGGTAAGAAAAAATTTGAAGATGTTGAAGTGTTTAATTTTGAGAAAATTCAGATCGTAGTAAAAACAGACACGTTGGTTGAAAGTACGGATATCCCACCTAAAATGAAATTAGTAGATGCTGCAAGAAAAAGCATCATAGCATGTGTTAGTGACTTTGCTGCAAAAGGAGTCAAACCGAAATATGGAATAATTTCTGTAAACTTACCAAATACAATTTCACGCTCAAAAATCAATGAAATTGTATCAGGATTTAAAAAAGCATCTAAAGAATACGGTATTTCAATTCTTGGCGGAGATACTAACGAGGGTAAAGAGATGGTATTCAATGTGTGCCTATTTGGAATAACAGACAGAATAGTCACTAGAGGTGGTTCTAAGAAAGGAGATCTGATATTTGTAACAGGCCCATTCGGATATACATCTGTAGGATTAAACATGCTTCTTGGAAAGAAAAGATGTACAGAAAAAATTGTACAGAAATCAATTAGAGCAGTGATCAATCCAAAACCAAAGCTAGGTTTTGGATTAAAAAATAAAAAATATTTTTCATCAGCAATGGATTCTAGTGATGGATTGTCTACTACATTAAATGAGATGGCAAACCAAAGTAAAAATAAATTTGTCATTAAGAACATACCGGTATTAAAAGAGTTGGAAGTTTTTGCAGAATCTCAAAAATTGAATTTGGATAATTTAATTTTTAATGGTGGCGAAGAGTATGAGTTCATATTCACAATAGCACCAAAGTATAGAAAAATAATTACAAAAAATGCAAATGTGTTAAAAACCCCAATTTTAGAAATTGGGTATGTTACTTCAGGAAATGGGGTTGTTATTAAAAAAGACAAGCATTATGTAAAATTAAAAGATTTAGGATGGAGGCATTTTAGATAATTATTCACCATAAGAAAAATCACGTTCAACGTTATTTATGATACTGAAAATTGAATCAGCAGGTAGAGCGGCAACACATTCTTTGATCCACAAGTCATCTAGATATAACAAGCGTTTAAGATCATCATCTGGGAGATCATCAGGATTTGAGTCTGGATAAATTGAATGTATTTTATATCCTTCATTAGCAATTTTCTGGCAGTTTTTTTCTAAAGGTGACAAGACTGAATCATCTGCAGGTGTTAAAAAATGAAATACCACTGAAATCAACAATGCAGTTGCAACACCCACACCAAGGGCTAACAAAAGGATTGATGGCATTTAACATAATCATATGAAAACAGTATATGAATAGTCATTAATTTCCTGTAAAATGACGAAATAAGAGTAAAGCAAAAAATCAATGTTTTTTAAACCCTTTTAGGCCTGAGTAGACATTGTCAGAAATTGAAGCTGAGGTTGAGGAAGTTTCAGTCGAGGAGACTGAAATAGAATCTGATGAAATAGAGTCAGAATCTGTTACAGAAGTAAAATCTCAACCAGAAGCAAAGAAAGAAGGTCCTGATAAATGGGGGATCGCTCATATTTACAGTAGTTACAACAATACAATTATTCACATGACTGACCTCACTGGTGCTGAAACAGTATCCATCAGTTCTGGTGGAGTTCATGTTAATGCCGATAGATATGAATCATCACCATTTGCTGCTATGAAAGCTGCAAATGCAGTAGTAGAGGTTGCTAGAACAAAAGGATTCACAGGTTTTCATATTAGAGTACGTGCAGTAGGAGGCGTTGGATCAAGAGTACCAGGTCCAGGTGCACAAGCTGCAATTAGAGCATTAGCAAGAGGCGGATTTAAAATTGGACGAATTGATGATGTTACACCTATTCCTCACGATACCACCAGAAAGAAAGGTGGAAAAAGAGGAAGAAGAGTCTAGTTAGATATTTTTATTTTAACATCGCAACCTTTAGAAATAAAATAATCTGTCATAAATTTTGCAAATTTATTTGGTTGATCATTCCACTCGTATTTTGCAATCATATCAGAAAATTTTTCTTCGATACCATTTTGTAAATTTGATTTAAAAGCCAATTTAAAAAATGTCCATCCAAACTTTGATGAGGGTTCACTGAGAACATATCCGTTGTGACCATCCACAAGACTCTCCATGTGTGAAAGTGCTTTTTTGATTAATAGTAAATCACTAACATAATTTTTTGTTCCGATTTCTAAAACTACATTCATCATTCATCACATTCATCAGATGATTTATTGCTAAGCTTGTCACTTAGAGACACAAATTTTCCATCTTGTTCAATATTGATTTTTGTTGCCATTCGAACATTCAAACCAACTGATCTAAACAATGTCAATAATTTTCCACCATCAATAGTTTCATTAATTTCACCAGTTTTAATTAATTCAGCTAATTTTTGTATAATCATTGACGTTTCATTTGGAAATTGAGATTCTGCATTTTCCAAAACTTCTATTCCTCGAAAACCAAGTATTTTGATTAGTGAATTTCTAGGATTTTCATGAGTTGTTTCTATTGTAGATTCTTTAAGGGGTTGAGTTTCTTGTTTTTTAGAGATGTTTTTCTGCATCTCTGCAAGTCTCTTTGCTTTTAATCTTTCAAGTTCAGAATCTTCTTCGCTCAACCCTTAATCACACCAATAGGTAATAATTTTGCAACTTTTGTGGCAATTCCAAGATTATGAGAGACATTTACTACAGCGTCAACGTCTTTGTATGCTTGAGGAGTTTCTTCTACAATCCCATCGCGGGTTAATGCTTTGATGAAAATACCCTTGTCATTAAGAGCTTTTTTCACATTATCTTCAGTGTAATTTCTTCTAGCTTGAGATCTTGACATGGTTCTTCCGGCACCATGTGCGGTTGAACCAAAACTCAAATCCATAGAATTTGGTTGTCCTAGTAAGATCCAACTTGCAGTCCCCATAGAACCAGGAACTAAAACAGGTTGCCCTAGATCTCTATATTTTAATGGAATTTCGTCACGATTTGCGGGAAATGCTCTGGTTGCACCTTTTCTATGAACAACTAGATTTCGTTCTCTTCCGTCAACTTTGTGTTTTTCTACCTTAGCAATATTATGAGCAACATCATAAACTAATTTCATATCAAGATCAGATTCTGTTTGATTAAATACACGTTGAAAAGAATTTCTAGTCCAATGAGTTAGCATTTGCCTATTACTCCATGCAAAGTTCAATGCTGCAAACATTGCTTTTCTGTAAGAGTCTCCTTCTTCAGAATTATTTGGGACGCATGCTAACTCTCTGTCAGGTAAATGAATATTGTATTTTTCCATGGCTTGTTCTGAAACTCTAAGATAATCACTACATACTTGATGACCAAATCCTCTAGAGCCACAATGAATTAAAATTGTAATAGTTCCTTCTTTAATGCCCATTCTTTTTGCAGCTTCTTCATCATGAATCTCTGCAACCTTTTGTACTTCAAGAAAATGATTTCCAGAACCCAGACTTCCAAGTTGTGGTGCACCTCTCTTTCTTGCCTTATCAGAAACTTTGTTTGGATCAGCATTTTTTATTTGACCATTTTCTTCACATACATCAGAATCATCAGATGAACCATATCCATGATCAATTGCCCAATTAACTCCATTTACTAAGACTTCATCTAGTTCAGAATGAGTGAGTTTTACTGCACCTTTAGAACCAACTCCAGATGGAATAGAACTAAAAAGATCAGTAACAAGTTCTTTTAGTTTTGAACGAACTGTTTGTTCAGTTAAATTTGAACGAAGTAATCTAACTCCACAATTAATATCATAACCAACACCTCCAGGACTTATCATACCTTCTTCAGCATCCATAGCTGCAACTCCACCTACAGGAAAACCATAGCCTTCATGACCATCAGGTAAAACTACACTGTGACCAACTATACCAGGAATTGAAGAGACATTTCGTGCCTGCATTATTGTTCTATCAGACAACATTTTCTGAAGTAGTGATTCATCAGCATATATCCTAACAGGAACTTTCATTCCAAGATTAGAATCAGCGTCAATTTGGTATTGGTTTTCTCCAATTTTTCTTGGTACAGTAGATGACATAAGTGTTGGTGGAAATTCCTTTCAATCCAATTTAAATCATCAGAAGATTTGTAAAAATAATTTTAAATTAATCAAGATTTATTCAAAAGTATGCTAGATAAAGCAATAATTATGCAAAAAGCAAATCAGTTACTTGCAGAACTAAGAGCAAATCCAGATTGGGCAATTGATGAGAAAAACTTCAAACAAGGTTACTTCAAAGCTTTAGAATGGGTTCTACAAGATACAGGTATCATTGAAAAATAATTTGACAAGACTGCATAGTATGTTAAATTGATTAACAAAGTATGCAATATTGAATTCAAAGCATGAATAGATTTATTTTCGATGTGTGTAGACTGTAAACATTGGCAATTTTACCAATTGATAATGGTCGTTATGGCACAAAAGAGATGATGGATATTTTTAGTGAGCAAAGAAAAATTAATTATCAGTTAGAGATTGAAGGTGCTGCGGCAATTTCCCAAAGCGAGATAGGAATGATTTCAAAAAGTGTTGGAAGTGAAATTCTCAAAGTAGCAAAGTCTGGAAAAATCACTGCTAAAAGAATTAAACAGTTAGAAGCAAAAAGTGATCACGATACTGCCGCTCTTGTTGAATCCTTAAGCGAAAAATGTTCTAAAAATACAAAACCTTGGATACATTATGGTCTTACAAGCAATGATTTAGTCGATACTAGTAATTCAATGCAGATGAGAGATGCATTGAAAATTATTGAACCAAAAGTAGCAAAGATGGCATCAATACTTGTAAAAAAAGCAGTACAATATGGAAAAATTCCAGCTGTTGGGAGAACACATGGACAACATGCCAGTATTATTTCATTTGGACTAAAATTTGCTAATTGGGCTGCAGAGATGGCAAAACATGTAGAAAGAATTGAAGAGATGAAGAAAAGAATTCTAATATGTAAAACATTAGGTGTTGTAGGAACAGGATCTCTAATGGGTGTAAGATCACTTGAAGTTCAAAAAAGAGTTGCAAAACGATTAAAATTATTCCCCGCAGAGGTAACAACACAAATTATTCCAAGAGAGAGATATGCAGAATATATTTTTGAATTAGCATTAATTGGTGCTACTTTAGAAAAAATTGCAATAGAGATTAGAAATTTACAGAGAACTGAGATAGGAGAAGTAGCAGAGCAGTTCAAGAAAGGACAAATGGGAAGTAGTGCAGTTCCAGTAAAGAGAAATCCAATAAAAAGTGAACGAGTATCATCATTATCCAAATTAGTACGAAGTCAAGTTGCAGTTGCATTTGAAAATATTCCATTATGGCATGAACGAGATCTTTCAAATTCAGCAAATGAGAGATTTGTAATCCCAACAGCATCTATTTTGGTAGATGAGATGCTAGAAACTATGACAAAAATTGTTTCAAATTTGATGGTTAATGAAAAACGAATTGTAGAAAATCTCTACATAACAAAGGGACAAATCTTTGCAGAATTTGTTTTAGAGGCATTAATCAAAAAAGGAATTCCAAGATTTGTTGCATACAAAGATGTTCAAAGAGTGGCATTTGAGGCAAATGATAAGGGAATTAACTACATAGATGCAATCAAAAATGATAAAGCATTTTCTTCAAACCTTACTGATAAAGAAATTGATTCAATATTTTCACCAGAGAAACATCTTGGAGCATCTCCTGTAATTATCGATAACGTAAAAAAATCAGTTCAAAAAACAGTTAGCAAATTTATTTAATGTTATAAAAAACTCATCTGGTTTTCAATAAAGCCTTGTGAATTTTAGAGCCATACTGTAATGCCTTTTTTCGTTTTGTACAAGAGATCTCTGGGACACCAACATCACTTGCTAATTTTCGAATAATGTGTTTACGATATAGATCTTCAGAATCGTGAATTTTTTGAGATAAAGGAATAGTTTTTGCATATTCAATAAAATTTGAAGAAAGTAGTGGTTGGAGTATTTTGACACCAAATTCAGATGAGATCAGATTGACAGCTTTCATCATTTTAAGTTCGTTATCTAGTTTAGTATTCATCACTTCAGTAATTTGAGATTCTCCTCCAGAAAATGCCTCTCTGTATGCATTATATCCACAAAATAATTCATCAATACCATTAGCAGTAATTACAGTATCAAGATTTAATCTTCTTGCTAATTTAGTTACATAATAAAATGCAATACAGTTTTCATTCCACGATAAATTCTCAGTGTTTATTTTTTCATAAATTTTTGATGAAATAGTAGTAAATGTTTCTGGTTCAATTTCTAAAACATGGTGAGAGTATTTTAGAAAAGTGTTAACTTTTTTTGCAAATAAAATATCATGGGATTCAGAAAATCCAATAGTTAGTAATGTGATATCATAATCCATGTCTGAACAAATTTTTGAAATTAACGTACTATCAACACCTCCAGAAAATGCAATGCCAATTTTCTTTTCTTGAACCGTATCAGAGATAGAATTTTTGATGTTTTCAAGCAATTTTTTATTCATTTCGTCCATTAACACTCACATCACAATTATCCATTGGTGTATAATGAATCAATCTTTTAATTTAACATTATATCTAAAACATTATGATTCGATTATCTCAAGTAGATATAGATAATGAATTAAAGAAATTATCTGGTTGGAGCATAAGAGATGAAAAACTTCACAAAGAATTTCAATTTGAAAGTTTTAACCAAGCATTCGGATTCATGACTAGAGCAGCTATGGAGATTGAGAAGATGAATCATCACCCAGAATGGTTTAACGTGTACAACAAAATAACTATTGAATTAACAACTCATGATGCAGGGGGCATTACAAAAAATGATGTAGAATTAGCCAAAATTCTAAATTCACTAGAATAGATGAATTTTAGGTACTCCATTACAGAATTTATATTATATCCAGAGTCAGATGCTTCACATGGCTACAAGTCCTACAATCTTAGATTCAGATTTTCGATATATCGATAAAAAGGGGAATTTACTCAAAACTAGAACAGAATTAACAGTGGCTCAGATGCTTACTTTTCTTGAGCAAGAGTATCAATACAGTCACAAGATCACATTAAAGAATGGAACTGATGTTACAGTTGATTTTAAAACAGAAAAAGGATTGATTGAAGTAATTGACACTGATGAAGATATTGCAAAATATAAAATGATCAAGGAAGATTTTCCTCAAGATAAAGTGATGGCAATAGGACATGCAAAATATGTTGCGCAGATTAAAGAATTACAAGATATTGTATTTTATGATAAAACCCCACAAACAGGTTCCATATTTTTAGAAGATGCATCATTTTCATTTGATTATGCACATATCTTACCACTAGTTGAAAAATGTTCTATACTTCATGGTCATACGTCTTCTGTAATGGTAGAGCTTGTAGGACAAATGAAAGATAATCTACTTTTAGATTTTGGGGATGCTAAAAAAATCATCAAAGAAGTAGTGAATGTGTTTGATCATAAATTTTTCATCAATAGAAAATATCTAAAGAAAGAAAATGATTTACATTTCCAAATTCAATTTGAAGGTCCTAAAGGGACGTTTGAATTACAAGTCCCTAAAAACACAACATATCTTTTAGAAGGAGAAGCTACTGTAGAAAATCTTTCAAGTGAAATAATCAAACTATTAGCACCTAAAATGCCATCAAATGTAGAAGCAGTTGGAGTTTACATTTATGAAGGCTACAATAAAGGCTCACATATTATTTCAAATATTTCAAGATAGTTAAGAAATGGATCCAAAAATATCAGAAAAAGCATGGAATCCAGAATTAGAGAAAAATATTCTAAAAAAGTGGGAGGAAGAAAAAATTTATGATTTTATTCCACAAGAAAATAATTATACAATAGACACTCCACCGCCTTATCCTTCAGGTAGACCTTGGCACATAGGAGCAGCTGCACATTATTCACAGATTGATATGATTGCTCGCACTGCAAGAATGAGTGGAAAAAATGTCTATTTTCCAATAGGCATTGACAGGAATGGTCTTCCTGTTGAACTCTACACTGAGAAAAAACACAGTATCAGAATGAGAGAAACGGAAAGAGGAGAATTTCTAAGTCTATGTAGAGAAGCATTAGACGATTTAGAAGCTGAAATGATTCTCATTATGAAAAGCTTGGGGATAAGTGGGGATTTTGCAAACTATTACAGAACAGATTCAGAAGAATATAGAGCACTTACTCAATCAACATTTATCGAGTTATGGAAAAAAGGACAAGTGTATCTTGCAAACAGACCTAACAATTATGATTGGGTATCAGGTACAACCATTGCAGATGCAGAAATCATCTATGAAGATTTATCAACAAAACTCGTTTACATGAAATTTAAAATCAAAGATACAGATAAAGAAATAATCATTGCAAGTACAAGACCAGAATTACTTTGTGCATGTAGAACAATCATAGTAAATCCTGAAGATGAAAGATATACACAATATATTGGAAAGAAAGTGATTGTTCCAATTACTAATGCAGAAGTAGAATTAAGAACACATCATTCTGCTAAACAAGAATTTGGTTCTGGAGCTGTAATGGTATGTAGTTATGGTGACCAGAATGATGTTGCATTGTTTAGAGAATTAGAATTAGAAGAAATTGTTGCAATTGGATTAGATGGAAGAATGACTAATGTTGCAGGTGAATGTACTGGATTAAAACCAAAACAAGCTAGAACAAAAATTATAGAAGATTTAGAATCAAAAGGATTTTTAGAAAAAACTGAAGATATTGTACATAGAACACCAATTTCAGAGAGAAGTAAAACTCCAATTGAAATTATTCCAATGGAAGAATACTATCTAAAACAAAAAGACGCAATAGAAAAAATCAAAAAATTAGGGCAAGAAATTACATTTCATCCAACAATGCATAAGCAAATCCTAATGAATTGGTTAGAATCTATCAACATAGATTGGCCAATATCAAGAAGAAGATATTATGGTACGGAAATTCCAATTTGGTACTGTAAAAAGTGCTCAGAACCTCATGTTCCTGAGCCTGGAAAGTATTACAAGCCTTGGAATGAAAAATGTCCATTAAATAATTGTGTTAAATGTGAGTCTACTGAATTTGTTGGTGAAGAAAGAACATTTGATACATGGATGGATTCAAGCATATCTCCATTGTTTATCAGTAAATTTAACAAAGATGATGAATTTTTTAAAAAAGTATATCCTGCTTCAATTAGACCTCAAGCAAAAGATATTGTTAGAACATGGTTATACTATACATTGTTAAGATGTGAGCAACTAACTGGAGAAAAACCTTGGTCTGAAGCATGGATTATGGGATATGGCCTAGATGAAAATGGAATGAAGATGAGTAAGAGTAAAGGAAATGCAATAGATCCTTTACCAGTAATTGAAAAATTGGGTGCAGATACTTTTAGATTTTGGAGTGCAAGTGAAATTAATCACGGATATGATTTTAGATGTAATGAACAGAAAATTGAATCAACCAAAAAATTTCTCAGCAAATTATGGAATGTATCACGATTTTTGTCTAGTTTCCCAGTGATTGAATCAGGAAAGCTTACTGCATCAGATAAATGGATATTATCAGAATTAGATAATCTAGTAAAAGAATGTAATAAAGGATATGAAGAATACAACTTTTTCATACCTGCAATTGCAATCAGGGAATTTGCATGGAATCTATTTGCAGCTCATTACATTGAAATGGTAAAAGCAAGAGCGTATGGAATAAATTTTTCTGATGAAGAAAGAGATGGCGCAATATTTACACTGCATAAAACATTATCAACAATTTTAAAATTATTAGCACCAATAACGCCTTTTATTACGGAATATCTTTGGAAGATTTTGTATTCAAAAGAAAGTATTCATAAAGAAAAACAAGTACAAGTAGAAAATATTGAAGATCAAAGCAGCATAACAAATGCAATTACTGAATTTAATTCAAAAGTTTGGAATGAGAAAAAATCTCAGAATCTTTCATTAAAAGATTCAATTAAAATTGAAATTCCAGAAATTTTAGAGCCATTTAAAAACGATTTAAAATCAATGCATAATCTGTTGGATTGAGCCTAATTAGACCTGTAAAATACCATTTGTGATCAAATACTGAATTCCTTGAATGAACGTAGTATCATCTATTTGATCATCTGCCCACCAGCCAGCATTATTTTTAATCCAAGATGGAATTTCATTTACAGATGATTCACCTGATTCTGTTTGGGGAATTTGCATTATTCCTTCAGTAATCAAATACTGAATTCCTTGAATGAACGTAGTATCATCTATTTGATCATCTGCCC
>NZ_JBBDLU010000008.1:89600-90966 GCF_040878665.1 Candidatus Nitrosopumilus sp.
ACCAGCCAGCATTATTTTTAATCCAAGATGGAATTTCAGGTTCTGAGGAAAATGGATTAAGTGCATCGGTTCCAATAATGTCAATAACAGAGTCACCACCAAAAAATGGAATTACAAGAGTACGATATTCTGAAGTTGATGCTTTTTCTATATAATCGGTTTCAAATCCATCAACCAAAATAAAAAATCCATCATCAAATGTGTCAAATTTTGCATCCAATAGTGATCTTGGAATTGTAATTTCAATAGTTCCATCCGATAAAGTATCCATAATTAGAATCAATTCAACAAAATCAGGATCTAAGAAAATCGTATCAAGAGTACCATTTTCAATATTATATGCAACATCAAATGAATCTACAGAGATAGTTCCAACATTGCCAAATGAAAATGGAATTGATGTAAAAAGAAAGAAAGAAAATAGAAAACTCAAAAGATAAGATGAATTTTTTTGGAACAATGTTAGTTCCCACTTAGACTCATATCTTCTGTTAATTCAATAGAGATGTCATTTTTTGTTGCGTCATCTATTGTCGTAACAGTTTTTGTCAATGTACCAGTTCCATTAAGAAACCACAAGCCAGAAATTTTACTTTGAGGATCTAAAATCGAAACTTGAGTTGAATCAACTATTTTACTTATAGGAGAATTAGCATTTAGTAAAATTTTGAGCGTAGAATAAACTTCTTCAAGTAGATCATCCTCTAAAAATGCTAAAACCACAAGGGAATCTTTTGAGCCAAAGTCACCTGATGAGATTGTTCTGGCTTTACCAAACCCACAGTTGAAAGGTACATCATCTACTACAATACTACATTCTTGTAATTCCAACTTCAGATTAGAATTGCTTTTATCAAATGTATTGAAAATCATAAAACCCTCTAGAGTAGACAATTTTGTTTTATCATAAATTCCGGTAGCAATTACTGAATTAAAATCTAGTTTGTATGTTTCAAATGAATTTGAAGATGAAATTTTATCACCTAAATAATCGCCATCATTAATTTTATCAAGGATTTTTTGAGTTCTAGAATCTAATTTTTCTTGTTTTTCTAATAATTTTTTACGTATTTCTTCTGATTTTTTACTAAGTTTGTTATCCAATTCATTAGATTTAGAAAATTTTTCTAATTCACCTGAAGAATTAGATTTAATTTTATTTTGATATTTTTCTTTAATTTCTCTTAATTTTTCTTCATACTTGTTAATTTTCGTCGATAATTTTTCGTTTAATTTTTTTCTATCAGAATCTAGTTTTTCTTGTTTTTCATCTAGTTTTTGTTTTCTTTCTTCAGCTTTTTGTTTTTGTTCTTCTTGTTTTTCATCTAGTTTTTGTTTTCTTTCTTCAGCTTTTTGTTTTTGTTCT
>NZ_JBBDLU010000008.1:91066-103486 GCF_040878665.1 Candidatus Nitrosopumilus sp.
TCTTGTTTTTCAAGCTGTTTTTGATAAGCCTCAGAATTTTCTCTACTTACAGAAAGATTATCATCTGCAAAGGATGTGTTAATTGAAAAGAATCCAAAAGAACCACTCAATAAAACAGAGGCCAAAATACCAAATAATACAAACTTCCCAGTCATCATTAGCTCGATTAAGAAATGATTAAAAAGAATTGCTTACAAATCATCATTTTGAAGGACTAATTTTTGAAGGAATTCACAAGATTGATGAAATATTTGTGGAGTGAAACATCTTCAGTGAGTTCAGGATGAAATGCAGTACCAATAACATTGCCTTTTTTGACAGCTACAATACGATCGTTGAATTTAGATAAAATTTCTACATCAGAACCAACATCAGATACAGATGGTGCTCTAATAAACACAGCATTGAATTTTTTGATGTTAATTGAATCTAAAGAAATATCAGATTCAAATGATTCTTTTTGTCGTCCAAATGAATTTCTCTCTAATTTTATATCAAGAATGTTCAAAAGGGGCTGATCAATTTTGCCAACAACACGATCACTTGCATTATTAGATAACATTATCATTCCAGCACAAATTCCTAAAACTGGCATTCCATTTTCAATTTTTTCTTTTAGAACCTTTAGAGATCCATTTACTAAAGAGAGTTGACCTATAGTAGTACTTTCGCCACCAGGAATTATCAAACCATCTAGTTGTGATATTTCCTCAGAGGTTCTTACGGCAGATACTTTACAGTCAATTCCTAATTCATCAATTGCGGTTTTAGCAGACATAATATTTTCATGTACATCTCCTTGTATAGATAAAACACCAACGTTGAGACTCATGATGAACCACCACGATCTTGCATACGTAATTCTAATGTTTTTACATCTAGACCTATCATAGACTGTCTCTCATCAATCATTTTTTGAGCTTCTTTTACTTTGTCAGATTCATTCCAAAAAGTAGTTGCTAAAACTATCGCTCTTGCTCTTTCTTTAGCATCATCTGCATTAAAAATTCCTGAACCAACAAAAATTCCATCACAACCAAGAGACATCAAATATGCTGCATCGGCAGGAGTGGCAATTCCACCAGCAGCAAAATTTACAACAGGTAATCTTCCAAGTTTTGCGGTTTGTTCAACAATATCGTAAGACACTTTGAATTCTCTTGCAATTCGGACTAAATCTTGGTTATCTCCAGAATCATAAACTGATTTGATCATTCTTAATTCGTCATTTACTTTTTTGATATGAGTGACAGCTTCTGCAACATTTCCTGTTCCAGGTTCTCCTTTTGTTCTAATCATAGATGCACCTTCTTCAATACGTCTTAGAGCTTCTGCTAAAGATCGTGCACCGTTGACAACAGGTGTTGTAAAATCCCATTTCCAAATATGATGAAATTCATCTGCAGGAGTTAGAACTTCAGATTCATCTATCATATCAACATCAGTTTCCTGTAGAACTAGTGCCTCGGTGACATGACCAATTCTACATTTTGCCATTACTGGAATTGTTACAGAATCCATAATATCT
The DNA here is from genome assembly GCF_040878665.1 of Candidatus Nitrosopumilus sp. Classification (GTDB taxonomy): domain Archaea; phylum Thermoproteota; class Nitrososphaeria; order Nitrososphaerales; family Nitrosopumilaceae; genus Nitrosopumilus. The sequence goes on from NZ_JBBDLU010000008.1 coordinate 92,595, forward strand.
TCAATTATTCTTATACTTGCAGTACGTGCTACGCCTCCAGCTTTTCTAACTTCAGATGGAAGTTTATCTAAAACCATTACAGAAACAGCTCCAGCCTCTTCAGCAATTTGAGCTTGTTCTACTGTAGTTACATCCATTACAACTCCATTTTTTAGCATATGGGCAAAACCACGTTTAACAGTAGCAGAACCACGTAAAGTATTAAGAGAATTTATTTTATCATAAACTATTCCTTTAGCATCTAATCGTTCACCAGACAAGGGAAGCATGTTTTAATTTTTCCTAAAGACTATTTGTATCTATTCACTAAATTCGGACATAATCATATCCAGTTCAGATTCAACCATAGTAATTATTGGTGGAATAAAATCAGATGTAACATTTTGTTGTGGCCAATGAATTTGATTGACATGTCCATTAAGAGTAACTTTAACATTGGATTTTTGATATTCAGTTACACCATCTAAAATCTTAAAAGATTCAGAGGGTATTGAAATAAAACCAGTTTCTTTTATCAAGGCTTTAATTTTGTTAAGTTTTGATTCATCTAATTTAGAACGAATGTCCGGTTTTACATATCCCTGTTCTGTAACAGAATATTTTATTTCACCATTATTTTTTATAAAAAGAATTTCAGTTTTTTGTGCTCCTGTTCTCTCTGTTACACCATAAGAGATTTTTTTTAATTGATGTTTGGTGTATTCAATTTCAACATTATCAGTGTAATTTGCAGCGGATGTAGGAATTTCATTTTTCAGTAATAATGGAGTAACAAGTAATATTGCAGCGATTATTGGAATAGCTCCAAATACTAAGTAAATTGGTTTTATCATTTTACTGCAAATATTGCCAATTTGCAAATAAATCTTAGTAATGGTTAAAATTCAAGCAAAATATTCCGATTCTTGTGGGTTCGTAGCCTAGCCAGGTAGGGCGATGGTCTCCAAAACCATCGATCGTCGGTTCAAATCCGATCGGGCCCACTTCAAAAAGATTATTCATTTCTCAAAACATTAAGAGCAGAACCATGTCTGAACCATTCAATTTGAGATTTATTGTATGAGTGGTTTAACAAAATTTCATCTTTATTTCCATCAGCATGTGAAACTATACATTTAACCTGTTTACCTGATTCTAATTTGTTTAAATCTATTAAACTAATTTTGTCATCTTCAAGTATTTTCTCATAATCATCAGGATTGTTAAATGTCAATGCCAGTATGCCTTGTTTCTTCAAATTAGTTTCATGAATTCTAGCTAAACTTTTTGTTATAACAGCAGCACATCCCAAATAACGAGGAGTCATAGCAGCGTGTTCTCTGCTACTGCCTTCACCATAGTTATTATCACCAATTATTATCCACTTCATTTGATTTTCTTTATACTGTCTTGCAATTTTTGAAAAGGGTTCATAGTTATTGGTAAGAAGATTCTTGCCTTGACCTATTTGATCATTAAATGCATTAACTGCTCCTAAAAGCATATTATCACTAAGATTATCCAAATGTCCACGTAGCGAAAGCCATGCACCTGCTGGGGATATATGATCAGTGGTACATTTGCCCTTAGCTTTTACCATAATAGGTAATTCTTCAAAGTCATTACCATCCCATTTTGGAAAAGGCTCTAAACGCTGTAATCTTTTACTATTAGGATCAATTATCACTTCAACATCATCAGAATTTTCAGGAGGCGTAACAAAAATTCCCTCAGGTATTACAAAACCTGATGCTGGAACTTCAGGTGCAGGTTTTGGAGGTTCAAGTTTGAATTTTGTTCCATCAGATGCAATTAGATCATCTTTCAAAGGATTAAAAGAAAGTTTTCCGCCTAACGCTAACGCAATTATCATTTCAGGGCTACCTATAAAATTCAAAGTGGTTCTTCGTCCATCATTTCGTCCTGGAAAATTTCTGTTAAATGTTGTAACAATAGTATTTTGTTGATCTTTTTCTAATTCAGGTCGATTCCATTGACCAATACATGGACCACATGCATTTGCCAAAACAGTTGCACCAATATCAATAAGAGAATCCATTTGTCCATCTCGTTCAATAGTACCTCGAATTTGTTCAGAACCTGGAGTTACAAGTAAAGGAATTTTTGATTTAATTCCTTTAGATTTTGCTTGTTCAGCTAAACTTGCTGCTCTAGACATATCTTCATAAGAGGAGTTAGTACAACTGCCAATCAAAGCAACAGAAATTGAATCAGTGTAATTTTTTGATTTAACATCATCAGATAATTTAGAAATTGTTCTTGCTAAATCAGGAGTGTGAGGTCCAACAATATGTGGTTCTAATGTTGAAAGATTAATTTCAATTACTCTATCAAAATATTTTTCAGGATTTATTTCAATTTCTGGATCTGCAATAAGAGATTCTTTATGTTGATTTGCTAGTTCAGCTATATCACTTCGATTAGTGTATTTAAGATAAATTTCCATTCTTTCATCATATGGAAAAATTGAACATGTTGCTCCAATTTCAGCACCCATGTTGGCAATTGTAGCTTTTCCTGTACAGCTGATGGATTTTGTTCCAGGTCCAAAATATTCCACTATTGCATTTGTACCTCCAGATACTGTCAATTCATCAGCAACTTTCAGTATGATATCTTTAGGGGATGTCCATCCTGTTAATTCACCAGTCAGTTTAATACCGATTTTTTTGGGATATAGTAATTCCCAAGGTATGCCTGCCATTGTTTCAGCTGCATCTAATCCACCTACCCCTACAGCAATCATTCCCAATCCTCCAGCATTTGGAGTATGAGAGTCAGTTCCAATCATCAACCCACCAGGAAATGCATAATTTTCAAGAACTACTTGATGAATAATTCCAGCACCAGGTTTCCAAAAACCACATCCATATTTTGCAGAAGCAGATTGTAGAAATTTGAAGACCTCACTATTTTCATCAAGTGAAACTTTCATGTCAATATCTCCTTGAACTTCAGCTCTAATGAGATGATCACAGTGAACCGTAGTTGGCAAAGATGTTTGTTTGAGATTTGCTTGCATGAATTGAAGCATTACCATCTGTCCAGTTACATCTTGTAGTGCAACTCTATCAGGTTTTAGAAATACGTAATCTTTTCCTCCGGTGAAAATTGTATCATCAATTTCATTGAAATGACCGGATAGAATTTTCTCAGTTAATGTTAAAGGTTTTCCAACTAGATTTCGATATTTGGCAATATTTTCTTTTAATTTTAAATAAACATTAGAGACAAGTTCAGTAGTAGTATTAATTTCCATAATATGTGTTGATTTGATCCTGAATTTATTATTTACAATTTAAAAATTAACAAAATCGTTTCAGGTATATGGAGATCCTCAACAATTATAAGCCAAAAGTAGCTTTTTAATACAATGTTGAGGAGTCGTAAATTTTCTAAATTGAGGTATAAACATGGTCAATAAAGGCTTTCCAAAATTTGGGATGTCGCAAGCAGGAGCATTTGTAGCTGCCCTTAAAAATTATAATTTACCAGATTTTATTTTAGTATTAGTTGCAAAAGAATGTAAATCGGAACTACTTGAAAGAGGAAGAATTGATGACAGACTACAAAGTATGAATGATGATGCTTTAGAATTATTACACAAAGTTTTTGTTGGTTGTGAAGAAGATACTGCTGGAAGATATGCTCAGTATAGATTCTATGCATATGTATCAAGCATGTATCATAAATGTGAAGTTATTGTTAATGATACAATTCCTGGAGCAACAGGCAAGAATCATAAAGTTCCTGTTGCAGTTAAAAATAATGGAATGTATATTGCAGTGGCATATAACAAAGCAACTGGAAATCCAGTAAATAAAAAAGAAACAGCCAGATTTTATGAAATGGTAGATGATATCAAAAAAGGGGATCATGGAACAATGTTAACAGATGGAATTTATGGATCATCTGTTGGTTTTAGAGGAGATGCATTAGTAGAACTTGAAACATTAAGTAAATCAAGAACAAATGATCCTGAAAATAAATTAGATTTCAAAACAGCAAACTTTGAAAACAATATTTATTCAGTTACAAAGTGTTAATTTTAGAAATAACATTACAGATTTAATTGTGTAGTATTCATTGTTAGAAACATTGGTTTGTCATTAGTCTTTTGAAAATCTTCACCATATTGTTCAAATTCTAATTGTTCAAAAAAATGCTTAGTCCATACATCATGAACTTCTTGAATGAATTTTTTGTGTCCAGATATTCTCAGTAATTCATGAAGTAATTCATGAGATACAGTAGTACAGTTTTTTTCTGCAAGAAACAATGTGTCGTTTGGTTCTTTTGGAGTTTGCCAAAACACCATCCCAAAATTTTCTGCATGATACCCTTCACAAGTACAATCAGTCCACCAAGGTTTGAAATGAGTTAAATAGAAATGGTAAATGTCTTTTCCTCTTTGCCCATGATCACGTAGCAATGTATGAGTATCAAGACGTTGGAGAATGCTTCTAGGTGTTGTGATCATTTCGTCACATTGAATTTCATAGTCTTTATCAAATTTTTCTTTAATCCAAGTCTTGTAAAATTGGCTCATTTTTTTAACATATTCAAATTCAGGTTGTCGTTTTTCACGATCTTCTTCCCGTATAACAAAAATAAAATGTAAAATCATATTAAGAAAAAAGGGTGTTTTTATGATTGACCTTCAATACCCATTAGGGTTAGAGTAGAACGAATCTTTTCAATTTTTCTGATTTTCCAAGTAATTGTTTCTCTGAGTTTTTCTACAGTATCAGATTCGATCTTGGCCAAAATATCATATGCACCAAAAGTTCCATGAACTTCTTTAACACCGTCTAAGCCCTTTAATTGCTGAATAATAGCCTCTTCAGAACCTAGTTCACAGTTTATTAAAACATACGCTGTTGCCATACAATAATTAAATAAATCGACTATATCAATAAACCGATTAGGGTTAGTTTTGAGAAAGATTTAGAATTGCATCCCAAATAGACTTTGGTACAGGCATTACAGATAACCTTGAAATTCTAATTAATTCCCAATCTTTGAATTTTTTCTCTTGTTTCATTTCATCAAGAGTTACTGGACGTTTGAATGATTTTTTATATTTTACATTCACTACAATGAAACGTTCAATAGTTTCTTTTGGATTAGGATAAGGATCAGATGTAACTTGCATAATTCCTACAGCTTGCCTTTCATCACCGGTATGATAAAACAAAACAAGATCACCAGATTTCATTTCTCGCATATGTTTTAATGCAAGATTGTTATGAACTCCGTCCCATACAGTTACTTTTTCTTTTTTGAGTTGTTCAAAGTTATAGCCTCTTGGTCCACTAGGCTCTTGTTTTGCTAACCAATAATTCACCATTTCATTTTTCTGTATTTGTATGGATGTTTAATGGTTTTTGATAAAAAATGTTCCCCGGTTCTGACTCGCACCAAATCATTGGAATAGCCATACGCCTCCTCGCGTTCTGAAACCGGGGTTGCCCATAATGTAGCACACCTGGGTGAATTAGAAATCACTGGTATCATAACGATCGTCTCATCCTAATCCGTCTGCATGCCTGCTCTTGGGCATTTATGATGAGACCATTCCTCCTAAAAACCATTGATGGAATTGATTTTTATAAAATAGTTTTTAGAAGTGAGTTAATTTTCATTTTAGAGAATAGAATCAGATAATGAGACTTCAAATGCAGTTATAGGAATACGAATTTTATAGTTTTCAATAATCTTTGAATTAATTTTTCCAATTACTCCAATGGTCTTGCCATTTAGAATTACTGTTGCACAATGACCATCTTCAAAAATGGGATTAGTTGCAGTTTTTGTTTCAATTTTAATTCTAAACCCAATTTTTAATGCAGATTGTAATATTGATTTTATTTCTGTAAAATTTGCATCTTTATGAGCACTGATACCAGAAAAATTAATTTTTTCAGATATTGGATCACCATATTGAAAGATAGTACCAGTTTCAAACATTTTCTGAGGATAAGACTCATGAATATTTCTTGAGAGATTCTCTAACAATCCAGGAAGTATAGAATCACGTAAAATAGTATGCTCCTGACTTTTTGAATCCAATATAGAAATAATTTTTGAGGGGATTCTGTTAGTCATGTCATATAATACGCGTTTACTAGTCAAGCTAGAATTCAATGCTTCAAGATATCCAAGTCCAATCATAGTTTGATCTAATGATTTTAGTTGAATTGATACAGGATTTGTGTTACCAATGGTTTGTGAAGGTGATAGTGTAGGTTCAAGATTGTGAATTCCATATCCTAAAGCAACCTCTTCAACTAAATCCATAGGTCCAAAAATATCAAATCGATATGAAGGAATTGTGCAAATGATGTTTGTCCCTTTAGATATTGCATCTAATCTAGATTTTTTCAAAGATGAAATAATTTTTGAGGGACTAATACACAACCCAAGGGTTTGATTAATCAACGAAGAGGTAACAGAGATTTTCTTTGATTCCAATTTTGGGGATGAATTTTTCATTCCGGATATGTTAACTGATTCTAAAGTAAACCCCGCAGTCTGTAAAATAGTTGCAACTACTGAAAGCATGTCTTCAGCATCATCTTTATTGAGTCCAGTTACTTCAACAAAGAGATTTTGTGTTTTAGTAGTAACTGTAGTAATTGCAGCGTTGATTATTGGCGGGAAAGATACAGTGTTTTGATGTTTATCAAAAATAATTGGTACTTGTGAAGATTGTCCCAATAAGAATCCATAATCTTTACCAACTTCAGTGGTGGACAATATTTCAGATATAGTAATCTCTTTTTCTGAATTTAATGGAATGAATTTATGATTTCTATCAGTAGTTGTGTAAACCAAAGGAAATTGGATTTTATCTAAATCATGTATTCCAATAGAAGATTTTTTCCTTTTTCTTCCTATTCCAAAATGAAGATCTTCTTGCATTGTGATTAATTGTTTAATTGTTTTATCATCAACTACTCCATTTTTGGCAACAATTCCAGTAACAAAAGGGCGGATTTTAGATATGCCAGATTTTACAGAAATTAGATATTTGTTAGATTTTTTTATATTGAGTTTTATGATTCCCGTTTTAATACCAAGTAATCCTTGCAAACCAAGTGCAATTCCAAAATCGGTGGAGTAATCAGGTCTATTTGGACTGTATTCAATTCTAACGAGATCTTTATTTTCAGATTCTATATCTAATCCAAGAAATGGTAATGAATCAGAAATCTGTTTTTTTGTAACCTTGCCAACTAATTTTTGAAGACGTGTGTAAGAGAGTTCCACTACTGGCATTTTGTAGTACTCCTTAACCAACCAAGATTATTATTGTAAAATTCTCTTACATCATTTAGATCATATTTTAACATAGCAATTCTTTCAATACCTCCACCCCATGCTAAAACAGGTTTAGTGATTCCAAGAGGTTTAGTCACTTCAGGTCTGAATATACCCATTCCAAATAGCTCAATCCATTTCCCTAATTTTTCATTATACACCATTGTCTGAAGAGATGGTTCAGTATATGGGAAAAATGTAGGCCAGAATTTTATTTTAGTAATTCCAATGCGTTTGTAAAATTCTCGTTGAATACCCATTAAGTTTCTCAAAGATGCATCTTTTCCAACAACGACACCTTCAACTTGGTTAAATTCTACAAGATGTTTGTAGCTGACTTTTTCATTACGAAATACACGACCTAATGAAAAGATTCGTGCTTCATCAGGTTTGGTTTCAGCTAAATGTTTGATAGTCACACTAGTGGTATGGGTTCTTAAAACCATTTTTCGTGCTTCATTGATATCCCATTGATATCTCCAATTTTTTTTGTGAGATTCAGAAACTTTTCTTATTTGTTCTGGCGTTCCAATTTTTTTAGTAGATATTTTATCTAGATAAAATGTATCTTGTAATTCTCTTGCAGGATGATCTTGTGGAGTAAACAATGCATCAAAATTCCAAAAACTTGACTGAGTCATATTCCCAAGAATTTCAGAGAAGCCTAACGTTACAAAAATTTCACGAATTTCATCAATAGTATCTTTTAATGGATGAGTTCTTGCAACAAAAACTTCTGGAACTTTAGCTTCAACATCAATATCTCCAGTAGAATCTGAAAGTTCAATATCTTTTGCAGAATCAGATAAAATTATTTCTTTAGTTTTAATTATATCTTCAATTATAAAATCAGGTCTTTGTAACAATCCTGATAAATCATTAAAATCAATTTCCTCCTTAGACAGTTTCTTATCTCCAATAAGTTTGAGAGTTTTTTCACCGGGAAGTTCCACTGGTAATTTATTAATAGAAATTTGTTCAGATGTAGCTTCAATCCAATTATTTTTTCTAGCTAAACCCATTGAAGGTCCAAAGACAGAACCAAGTTCTTTTTGTAAATCAGATATTTTTCTAGGTCCATTCTGTAGTAGATTTAGCAATCTTCTTTCAGGTAATCCTTTCTGAAATGACTCAACACCATTTTTACCTAAACTGAATATACTTGTTTTAGATTCAGTGACAAGTGCCAAATCTTTTAGTTTAAGCCATTCAATTCCTCGTCTGATTTGATCAGGTGAGAGTTGTGTTGATTTTTCCAATGTTTCAGGGGTTTGTTTAGGAATGGTTCGTAGAGAAAGGATGATTTTTTTTTCAATATCATGAAAAACTTGTGACAACAGCAAAGAATCCGAAAAAGACTTTTTAAACCTTAACCTAAGTCAAGATGAATGTCAGCTGACGACTTTATTGTAACTCCTTGGCATGTTGAGGGTAATATTGACTATGATAAGCTAATCAAACAATTTGGTACAGAGAAAATTTCTTCAGAATTACTAGATAGAATAAAGAAAATTACCGGTGAAGACCATTTTATGCTCAGAAGAGGTATTTTCTTTTCACATAGGGAAATGAATAGAATTCTTGATGAATATGAAAAAGGTAACAAATTCTTCCTATATACTGGAAGAGGCCCATCTGGACATACTCATATCGGACATTTAGTGCCATGGGTGTTTGCAAAATGGTTACAAGAGAAATTTGATGTCAACATGTATTTTCAACTTACCGACGATGAGAAATTCTATTCAAAACCTAATCTAACGTTAGAAGAAACAGGTAAATTTGCATATGAAAATGCGTTAGATTTTATTGCATTAGGTTTTAAACCAGAAAAAACAAAAATTATCATCAACACCAGAAATATTCAGACACTTTATCCTATTGCAGCTCAAGTTGCAAAAAAAATTAATTTTTCTAATACAAAAGCAACATTTGGATTTACAAACGAAACAAATCTTGGTATGATTTTTTACACATCATTACAATCTGCACCATGTTTTATTGAAGATAAACCGGTTTTAATTCCATTAGGAGTAGATCAAGATCCTCATTTTAGATTAACAAGAGATGTTGCACCAAAAATTGGAAAACAAAAACCAGCATTAATTCACAACATAATGATTCCAGGTTTAGAAGGGCCTGGAGGGAAAATGTCTGCTTCTAATGAAAAAGATACAGTGTACACAACTGATCCACCAAATATTGTGAAAAATAAAATTAACAAATATGCATTTTCAGGAGGACAATCTAATGTTGAACAACATAGAAAACTTGGTGGAAATCCAGATGTTGATGTATCATATCAATATCTGAGAATATTTTTTGAGTCAGACGACAATAAATTAAAAACAATTTATGAAGATTACAAATCTGGAAAATTACTTTCAGGTGAACTAAAAGCAATATTAATTGAAAAAATCAATGAGTTTCTTGCAGTTCATCAAGAAAAAAGAGAAAAAGCAAAAAATACAATAGAACAGTTTCTTTTTGAGAATAAATGAAAATCAGTATTGAGTGTGACGACCAATATGAGGCTAAAAAATTAGCAACTTTAATTTTCATTAAAGATGCAGAAGAGACATACATTACAGGAATTTTAAACGTAATAAAAAATGAATTAGTGGTTTCATTAAAAGACAAATCAGCTCACAGTGTTCTGTTTAAGGATGAAGACGATGTAGAAAGATTTGCAGATTTTATTCAATCAGTTATTGACAAAGAACACAAGTTAGTTTCAACTAGAATTCTTGAACACGTAGTTGAGATAGTCAAAGAATGAAACTATTAACGAAATACAGTGTACAGAGCAACTATTCCGATCACAGCAATCAATGAAATCCCCAATGCCTTAAAATCGCTATTCATAATGAGATTTTAAAATAATTATAATTAAAGTGTTAATAAATTCTCAAAGATGATTCTGATTATCTAGGAAAATATTTACTCTTTTTAGATTTTGGCTTGGTGTGATCTTCCTTTGGTTTTGATATTGGTTGACGGATTTCATTACAATTTAAGCACAAAACCTTTAGCTCTTCTTTAGCAAGCTCAGGTGCTGAGATATATTTTCCCCAGGAAGATACGTCGCTACCACGCCCATTACTAGAAAAAGAACCATCATCATATAATGGACTAATTCCTAACGCTCTTTCATCTTTAAATCCACAACTTGAACAAATCTTTCCACCTAAAATTTCAAATAATTTTTCTTTGATTGTGGCATAAAATTTGTCCGAGCCATTAGAAAAAAAACTTTCTTGTTTTTTTGAAAATTTATCATTTTTTGAATTTCTAGATTTGGTGGCACCTCTACTGAATTCTTTTTCAGTAGATATTGAATTTCTGTCATCTCTAGAGTATCTGTCACTTCCTGAATCTTGTGGTTTGTTTTGTCTGAAGCAATCACTGCAGTAAACAGGTTTGTTAGTTCTTGGAACAAATGGAATTTGACATTCGATACCACAATCAGAACAAGTTACAGTGGTAGATTCATTTCTGTCATCTCTAGAGTATCTTGAATTTCTGTCATCTCTAGAGTATCTTGAATTTCTGTCATCTCTAGAGTATCT
>NZ_JBBDLU010000008.1:103586-259451 GCF_040878665.1 Candidatus Nitrosopumilus sp.
TTGAATTTCTGTCATCTCTAGAGTATCTTGAATTTCTGTCATCTCTAGAGTATCTTGAATTTCTGTCATCTCTAGAGTATCTGTCACTTCCTGAATCTTGTGGTTTGTTTTGTCTGAAGCAATCACTGCAGTAAACAGGTTTGTTAGTTCTTGGAACAAATGGAATTTGACATTCGATACCACAATCAGAACAAGTTACAGTGGTAGATTCATTTCTGTCATCTCTAGAGTATCTTGAATTTCTGTCATCTCTAGAATTTCTAAAAGAACGGGATGGTTCATTTCCTCCAGTGTATTTTCTTACAGATTTTTTTTTATCGGAATATTTTGATTTGTAAAGTTCCATATTATAGAAAATTTTAGATTTATTGGATATAGATACTTAGATCTTGATTTTATGCCTAAAATAAAAAAATGTGTTAAATTAAGGATTTATCCATTTCAGTAGACATTATTTCCTGTACTTTGAGAAAATAAAGTTTTGTTGAATATGGCATATCATCTAAATTGTTGTCAACTGCAATCATAAAATATCTAACAGCACGTTTTGAAATATCAAGATTAAATTTCATTGATAAAACAGGGTCTTGATGAACTTTAATTTTGTCTTGAAGCCATGGGGGAGCCATATCAATTGTTTCTTTAATAATTTTATTATACCAATATGAAAGATTTTGAGGATGCAAGCCTTGTTTGAGATTAGATACATCAGTGTCAATTTGCTTCATCATGTGATTAATGATTGTCATAAGGCATAATTCCGTAGTTTTGATTTATTCCAATTACTCAAAGTTCGATAAGCTACTTGTCAATTGATAACAAGTTTCCATCAACATCAATTTCTGAATTTTTGATCCTAGTAGTAGATATTCTTGTTCCATCTTCTGCTAAAGACATTGGAACTGTGATGATTTGAACATGTGGAAGATTCTTTTCAGATCTTAATTTATTTAAAATATTTCCCTGATTACTTGTTTCATCACTAACAATTAACGCTTGGACTTCTTTTTCTAAAACTGCAGGCCCAAAATCATTTTCTAATTTACTAATTTGAAAAGAAGTATTTAGAAAATTTTTTGTAAGAACAGATGTTAAATTTTCAAGACGTTGAGTGTATTTATTTACAAGATTTTTTCCTTTTTTCTTAGCAAGTTCATCGCTAGTCAAACCAATAATTACTTTATCAGAAATTGTGAAGGCGTTTGAAAGTAATGTCAAATGACCTTTATGAATAATGTCAAATGTACCACCCATAGCAACAAGAGAAAATTTGGCCATGCAAATGTATGATATTCTTTAAAAATAAATCTACTAGTTTTCCTATAAATCTAGTCTTAAGTTATTCAGAAAAATTGCTTCAATCTGATTCTTTATGCATTTAAACGATGAAAATCTATATGAGAAAATTCTAATTCACAAGAATTAGGGTAAATGGTCCTTGGTCTGCTATTGGGACATTATTTCTATCCCAAACAAATGTTTCAATAAAGAATAATCCAGGTTGTTCTGGAGTCCAGTCTATTGTTTGAGTTTCTTGTCCAGTTCCAATAAACCTTCCATCAAATTTTCCAATATATTCTACAGTGGGTAATGCATCACGACTTGATGGAGATTTTTTTATCTGAACATAGTAAGTGTAAGCAGTTTCATTAGATTTTGGATCTGCTGCAAATTCAATCAAGGTGTGACTTTTTATGTTAACAATAGATCCAACTTTAAGATCAGATAGTGTATTTCCATTAGGATCTTCTACAGATACATTAGAGATTGTTACTAATTTATTAGGAATTTGAGACTGTGGAATTTTTACATCAACAAAATCAGAATAAAAAATATTAGATTCAGCAAAAAGCCAAAATCCTACTGCTTGTGAATTTATTTTTTCATTGAGTTCAAAATCCACATTAGTGTTTAAATCAACTTTACCCAATTCAATTGTAGAAACTTCAAGCATTCGTGGTGGTTCAAAATTATCATAAAATGCAAGGTAGACATTAGTATCAGTGTTTGGGGCCCCTCCATTTTGTAAAACTCCTGAAAATTGTAGAGTATTATCCAAAAATATTTCACTAGAATATACAATGAGACCTTTTTGTTTTTTATCTGAAGGTTCAAATCCCAAAAGCAAAACGGATGCTTCAGTTATGTTAGCATCAGGTGTTGGAGAACGAATAGAATATGGTGATTTACCATTTGGTGGAATTACCTCAAGAGTGGTAGTACCTTGTATTACCTCCAAAGGATCAGACCCAAATTCATCAAAGAAATTTGCTTGGATTTTGACATTTGTGACAGATGTTAATGAATTCTTATTTTCAACTACTCCAACTACAACAGTGTACCCTTCAGAATCTCGATAAACAAAAGGAACTTCATTTGTTAAAGAGACAGATAGTGTAGGAGCATTATCAGTTTTTTGTGCAGTTGATACCTGTGAGAGAGGAATTAGAAGTAATATCAAAAATGCAGATAAAAATAGTTTCATAGCTAGATTTCCTTACGATTAGAGATTAATTTCAGGTAACATAACATATAGTGAACAATAAAGGTAACAACGTTTAACCCAGTTAACACTGGACGCTAAGAGAATAAAAAGAAATTAAAAATAGATGTAAATTTTATTTTCTCTTTGCGGTAATTGCTAACCAGTATATCAAACCTGGTGCTAAACCAACAATGAGTGGAATCCATACAGGCCATCCATCTACTACACTTGCCATAGATGAAAATCAAAACTTATCCTATTTAAATCCATCCAGCAAGTATGAATTTCAGCATAGATCGGGAAGTATGAAAGTGGACCGGACGGAATTTGAATCCGTGACCCCCCGCGTGCAAGGCGGGTATACTACCAGGCTATACTACCGGCCCACATAAGGAATGGATAAGGTGTGGATTTTAATTGTTGTCTTCTTGGGAAGGATTTTATTTGAAATCTCAATCGATTTAATATGGTACTTTTAGAATCACAAATTAAGTTAAAGGCAGGAGATATTGCACCTGATTTTGAATTACTAGGAATTGATGGTAAAAAACACTCACTAAATGATTATAACAATTACAAAGGAATTTTGGTAATTTTCATGTGTAACCATTGTCCATACGTCAAAGCAAAAGTTGGTGCACTAAATGAATTATATGAAAAGTTTGGCAAAGAGATAGCAATCATAGGAATTAACAGTAATGATTCTACCGATTATCCTGAAGATAGCTTTGATGCAATGAAAGAAACTGCAAAAGAGAAAGGATTTGGGTTTGATTATCTAGTAGATGAAACTCAAGAAATTGCCAAGAAGTACGGAGCCATGTGTACGCCAGACCCATTCTTGTTTAATAGCCAAAAACAATTAGTTTTTCATGGAAAAATAGATAACGCTATGAAACCAGATGATATTGCAACCGAAAAAACAATGGTAGCTAATATGCAGAAATTATTATCTGGTGAAAAAATTCAGAAAGATTTTGACCCTTCCATTGGATGTTCAATCAAGTGGAAAGAAAATTAAACTTAAATGAGTCTTGCCTAGAGATTTGTTCGTGGGCTCGTAGCTCAGCTTGGCTGGAGCGTTCGACTGATAATCGAAAGGTCATGTGTTCGAATCACATCGGGCCCATTTTTGTCATTTCAGGTTTTGTGATACAGTTTGAGACCACTGTAAAACTTCTTCAATCTTATCAGATACCATATCTGAATTGATTTTAGTCTTTTTTGATACTTTTCCACATAGGATTAATTTCATGTTTTTGCCAGATTTTTCTTTAATTGGATTTATAGAATCTGCAAAAAAAATCAATCCCTCATCTGTTTGAGAAAATACAACTACTAACAAAATACCGGGCTTTTGTTTCCATATTTTTCCCAATAATTTTTGAAAATCAAGATCAAAAAGGATATTGATTGCAGAAGACATATCACCCAAGTGAGAAACTTTCCAACCATCTGAATGATAAACAGCAGAAGCAGCTTCTGAATTTAATCTGCTTTGTGCATCTGAGGCAATAACTACCACATTCTTTTTTGGATCAGAAATTACTTGAAATTGATTAAAAATTTGAAGAGATTTTGAAATTGTTGTATTAAGAAGATTTTGTTCTGATGTGCCAATTTTACCATCATCATAAAGTTTCTGTACATTTTCAATTGCAGGTAGAATTATTTCTAGGACTAAGCGATTAGTGGTTGCTCCAGAATGTAAACAATTACGAATTAAGGAATAAACTCTATCTTCACTATCTTTGAGTAAATATTCAAGATATTGTGGAGTGATTTTAAAGTAATCATCAGGAAAGTTAAAAGATTCTTGCCCTGGTTCTAAAAACCACAAAGTAACATTTCCAATATTTTTTTGTCGAAGCAATCCTTCAGCTGCAAATACTTTGAGATATTTTGCCATAGTAATTCTATTGATACCAATTTTCTCAGAAATCTCAACTCCGGACATTCCAGATACTGCACCATCCAAAATTGAGATTAGTTTTTGTCGAATCTCTTCAGTTGAATAGCCTTTACCCATAGTGATCTTGAGTCAAGGTATTCTATAAAGACTAATTTTCATTCCCATAAGAGATTTAACAAAAAGACCTAACGCCGAAGCCTGCAGGATTGAAATCAATGGAGACAACAAATGGATTACAGTAATTCAGAATGAAAAGAAAAACTAAGAGACTTTAGAGTATGGATTCAAAATCGCTACAATAATCATAGTTTTATTTTTGTAAAATAAAAAAATTATGGAGAGGCATTATTACCAAACCATTGTGGTTGTTTTTTTAACCACCTAACAAAATCCATAACAGCAGTATTGTTTGAAAAATCTACAACAACTGCGGAACCACCTGAATTTTGATTAGTAAGCATTTGTTGATATTCAATTTCAGCCATATTACATATTACACATTAATGTATATTATATACATGTATTATGCTTATACGTATTATACATAAATGTATATATATAGGTGGATATGCATACTAGTGTATGAATGAAAAGACAATGATGCAGAATGATGTAAAACATATTTCCAGAAACAATACAGATTCTAAAACAACATCTAAAAATCAACCCAATCCAACATTAGGAACAATCAGAATGGTTGAAGAAACACTTTTTGAAATGTCTGAGTATCCAACAAAAAATAAACTATGGAGAGCATTACCAAGACAGATTCAATATCCATCATTCAAAGAAATTTTAAAATATTTAGAAGAATCGAATAAGTTAATCACGGATAAAGACGGTTCATTGATTTGGATTTTTGCAAATACTGAAAAACAAAAGAAATTGAGAGAAGAAACTAAATCACTGCTATAAACTCAATACTCGAATCGTTTTTCATAATCTTTATGTGAAAATACTTCTAAAATTGAAATGATTAACCCATCAGGTTCACCAATTATAGTATAGATCATTCGCCAACCTGATTGTAATGCATATCTCCATAGATTAGTAATTTCATATTTTTTTATATAAACTGATGGCCATTTATCACGTTGAATTTTTTGGCCAGATAAACAATCTTGTTTTAAGATTAGAAATGCATTTTTCAATTCTTGTTTTAAAGGATCTTTTTCAGATAAAGAATCGAAATAACTTCGAAAATCATCAGTACCTCCAACATCTTTTACTTTAGATGACATAATGAGTATAGTAAAGTATTACCAATTTAGAGTTACTAAATTAGGCACTTAATTCTTAGATAGATTTGAACAGTGTCTTGACTATCTAATTTAAAATAATACTGCCATTTTTAGGACATATTGAAATCAAAACAAGTCACGATCTCTATTTTCCTTTTCTTTATAGCTGGACTTTGTGAAATCGGTGGTGGTTATCTAGTTTGGTTATGGTTGCGAGACAGTTTTGCATGGTGGGTTGGTGCAATCGGAGGTTTTATCTTATTTTTGTACGGTATTGTTCCGACATTTCAAAAAGCAACTTTTCATAGGATTTATGCAGCATATGGCGGCGTCTTTGTTGTCATGTCCATCTTATGGGGATGGCTCATTGACAATACACCACCTGACAGTTATGATGTGATCGGCACAATAGTTGCCGTAGTTGGCGTCTTGATCATTTACTATTATCCAAGAAAGGAGGAAAAAATTTGGAATTCATAGTAACAACACTTGGTGTCTTCTTTCTTGCAGCATTGTTGGAGATTGGTGGAGGGTATCTTGTATGGAAGTGGTTACGTGAACATAAAGGTAAAATGTTTGGTTTGATTGGAGGATTGATTTTGTTTGTTTATGGAATGGTACCAACTTTACAACCTGCCGAATTTGGACGTGTGTATGCTACTTATGGTGGAATATTTGTCGTTGCATCCATAATGTGGGGATATTGGATCGATAAGAAAAAGCCAGATAGGTTTGAGATAATAGGTTCAGTTGTTGTTTTGGTTGGTGTTGCGATTATGTTTTATTTTCCAAGATAATCATCAACCGAAAGGCAACACGAATAATAATTCCTGAGAAGGCAACAGTACTGATCAGAGTTATTACTTTCTTGTTTAAAAAAAAAGAAAAAAGGTGTGATTATTCACAAGAACAATCACAACCATTTTCACTGTTGCATGAACAGTTACAAGTACATTTACATTCATTTACCATATTATCACCTCCACTCATTTTCTCATAGTGACTATAGAAAGTTAAGTTAATAAGTTGGCAAGTGAAGAAAACAGTATTAGGTGAAGTTTTGTTAAGTTGCCCGCTATGATTGATTTTCTACCTGAGAGCTGTAAATGCTGTCCCATTGACAACACATTGAAAATTATTGGGAAAAAATTCACAATTCACATATTGCGTAATATGGTTATTCTCAAACAAAAAAGATTCAATCAGTTATTGGCTTCAATTGAGGGGATCAATCCAAACACTCTAGCAACTAGACTCAAAGAGATGGAAAAAAGTAATCTAATTGAAAAAAAGATTTTCAATGAAACTCCTATCAGAATAGAATACTCCCTTACCAAAAAAGGAAATGCATTAAGACCAATTCTTGAAGAAATGGCAAAATTCTCAATTATGTTTTGTTGTGGGGACATATTCAAAGATGCAAAACCTAGAACTTTTCGTCATGTTTATGGAAAGAATTTACCCATAGTGTAATTACAAAATTCAATCAACCGACAGGCAACAGCCTTAATTTTCAATCGTTAACGCAATAACAGCACTCAAAGTAATTTCCATTTTTTCTAAATCAGTGTACTTACCCAAAAAGCCATGGTAGTGATATAGATTGATGCTACTATGTATAATGGAATTTCACCCAAATTTGGTTTTGGGAATGAAAACTTGATTTTTGGTTTGTGAATGAATTCCTGTCCCATATGTACAGTTTATTTTGAGACTTTTTAAATTTTAATGATAAGAAAAAATTGAATCATATGTCACGATCCTTGACAGGGAATAGAATATGTCCCAAGACTTGACAGTATCCTCTGAAAGGTGACAGAAACAACAACAAGATGGAACGTCTCAATGGTGAGTTTAGGGATAGAGAGAAAGTAATGAGGGGAGTAAAGAAGAAAGAATCTGTAATATTTGATGGGTCACAGATTTACCATAATTATGTTCGTCCTCACATGGCTTTGAATGGGAAGACTCCTGCTGAGGCTTGTGGGATTGATGTGAAAGGTTCTGACAAATGGAAGACCCTGATTCAAAATGCAAGCCAAAATTAATTGAAATTTTCATATATGTACTCCATAAAGTTTAGCGGAGGTAATTCCACAGATTTAACCGATAATATGTTAATCATATTTTCTCTATGCGTATCTCCTTTAAGAGAAGTATTTGGGATGGAAAATCTGTCCAAAATAATATACATAATCTGTCACATATGTCAAGACTAGGTGGCTATTCGCCACCTAATCCATCACGCATGTCCCGAATGTTTACAAGAAAATTATGTCCCATCAATTTGACAGCACCTCCTGAATAAAACATTATATACTTGAGTACTTTATTGTACGGTAAGGAAAAGTAAATTGCCAAAAGCCGGATTCAAATCAATCACTGTTTCAGAAACTGTTTATGATAAATTCCACGAAGTTTATCAAAAGAGTAAAGACGATCTAACAATGAAGGGCGTCAATAGTTTTGCAGGTTATGTGACTTACATGTTAGAGGAGATGATGCAAAAGGACAAGACCTTTGCAAGATATGCTCCAAAGATTGAAAAGATTTCTGTCGATGATGATCGTGTCATACTAAAAGATAATATCAAAAATAGAATTGCAGAAGTTGCAATTCAGAAAGGAGAATTATTTTGTCAGCTCTGTGACGAAAAAGATTGTGTCCATGTTG
Organism: Candidatus Nitrosopumilus sp.; assembly: GCF_040878665.1. GTDB lineage: Archaea > Thermoproteota > Nitrososphaeria > Nitrososphaerales > Nitrosopumilaceae > Nitrosopumilus. The sequence goes on from NZ_JBBDLU010000008.1 coordinate 111,898, forward strand.
GCTTTGTATTTTCACTACCAGATGTTTACGAAGTACTAAACTCTAGAGGAATTAAAAATCCAAGATAAGGTGGAGGAGGTGGGATTTGAACCCACGAACTCCTGAGAGACAGGATCACCCATTATTTGATCTTAAGTCCTGCATGTCCAAAAGCACATAGTGCTTACTTTGGCCAGGCTTGATTACTCCTCCAAAAGGATGAAAATCTGAGTGAAATTTAACAGTTTAGAGTAAATTGACCCAGAATGAAGAATTATAAGGATTTTCTACAGGACAAATTTGTGCTTCGATAGCTCAGCCTGGTAGAGCGTTACATTGGTAATGTAAAGGTCGCGGGTTCAGATCCCGTTCGAAGCTTTTAATAATTTTTAATCAATAATTCGAAATGACCAGTTCTCTTTTTAGAATTGGAGTTAATTGAGCGGTTTGCCTGAATCTTACTTATGGTCCAGTGTTTTGTTGAGAACATATCTACAACTTCTTTAGAATTAGAATTAGATAAAAGTACTTTACATCCTTTTGAATCCAAATTTATACAAAGTTCTGCCAATCGACTGAGATCATCAAAAGTGAAATCTTTGTTTGTATAACTTGTGAAATTGGCAGTATCACTAACTGGTTGATATGGAGGATCAAAATATACAAGATCACCTTTTTTGGCATCTCTAAGAACTGCCTCAAAATCCCTGCACTGGATATTGACTTTACTTGATTGTAAAATGTAACTTACTGAACGAAGGTTATCTTCGTTTACAATATTTGGATTGGTGTATTTACCCAGTGGAACATTAAATTTTCCCTTACTGTTAACTCGATATAATCCATTAAAACAAGTTCTATTCAAGAAAATTAATCGTGAAGTTTTTTCAATTTGGCTTTTAGGATTACTTTCTCTAATAGAGTAATAGTATGATTTGGAGTCTTTTTGATAATTATGTTCATGATTTTTTAATGAAATAATTAGAGATTCTACTCTATCTCGGATTGTAGTATAAGACAAAACAAGATCAGAGTTAAGATCAGAGATACTACATTTCTGTCCAATGCGCTCTGTTAGCATATGAAAAAGTAATGCTCCACCACCCAAGAAGGGTTCAAAATAAGTGCCAAAAGTTTTAGGCAAGTTTTCATTTAGAATTGGAATTAATTGACGTTTTCCACCAGCCCATTTTACAAATGGTTTCGGAATTGCAAGAATTTGATCGTATTGTTGCTTCACATATTATCATCACAAGATTACATATTGGCAAAAAAGACAATAAAAGATCACAAGCTGTGTGGTATTTTTTAATCAAATTTTTTGAAATGTAGAGAACACTCTACAAAAAAATAATAAAATGAAAAGGAAAAGGTTGGAGTTTTAGTCCCACTTTGACCATGCGGCCATCCATCTGTATGTCCAAGTGTTCAATTTACAACCTAAAGCTGCAAATGTACATGCCAATACTGCACCTGCACCTGCACCGAGAGCAACTGGGCTGTTATAGAATTTGCCTACTTGCGGTTCGATTGGTGTCATATATGGTGGCAATGTTGGTCTTGGATATTTGAATGCCGTTTCTAGTGGGTCTGCTACTGTTATCAGGTTTACCATGTTGAACAATGGTAATGACATTCCTACTAGTACGCCGCCAAACAGTATCAAGGAGTGCTTGTTCTTCTTTGTTGCCCAGTAGACTAAGTCCAACAGCATTGCTGATGGTAACCAAACTGGAGTTACAATGAAGTCATATGGATATCCGAGTGCAAACCATGCACCTTTTGCTACCCATGTGTATACTGTCATAATTAGAGCGTAGTACGTTGCTGTGCCTGGAACGCCAGTAAATGTTAGGTAATATGTTGCACCTACAATTAGCATCAACGTTTGCGATATTGAAAATACCGTGTACGAAGTCCAAGCCCAGTCAGTGTAGAAGATGTAGTCTCCTGCATTAATTGTTAACAGTGTTGAGTTAACTGCAACTACTACTATGAATAAGTAGTGTGTACATCGTCTTAACCAGACCATATGAAGGTGAAGAAACGGTCAGTATATAAAATTTTAGAGTGTGATGAAGATCGTTAATCTTAACGAAAAAGGAAAATGAAAAAGAGTGTCTGAGGGGTTTGCCTATTAGTTACCAACGAATAGTGATATGAAGATAGTACCTGCGGTAACTGCAGCAATACTGCCGGCAACAATACCGTTACTATTTTTGTTGGAACCTTCTTCCATGACCTTAACACAGAAGATGTAACCTATTGCCTCAATGATTGTCAATACGATGAATGCAAAGTGACCACTTTGAGTTGGATATGCCCATGGATAATAGAAGTATCCTGCTGCAGTTCCACCAAAAGTTGCTAACCATGCTGCCCAGAATGAAATTGTAATCATACCGGTCATGTTTTCAACACGTCTACCAATCATTCGTTCTACATCAGCACTTGATGATCCACCAGCGCCGCCAGAACCGAATCCTTTAGGAAGAGTCATTCTGGAATTATTCTAATTCAGATTCTTTTAAGTCTTTCTTAAAGTAGTGTGACATGTACGATCTGCGTCGTTTGAAAAATAATAAAAGAGAAAAAATGTGCTAATGCACTTTTTCTATGGAATTGATCTGCTGTACAATTTGCCTTCTAGAGCCATCTTGTACATCTCTGCTACGTATGGGTTCTCACCAGGAGTTTCTGCACCTAGTTCTACGAGTCGAGCATATACTCTAACTACGTATGCAAGTGCGCCCATGAAAGCCACTACGACTCCCATGTTAAACATCCAGTGGTTTGGAACTGCAAAGATTTCTTCTACAAACCAGAAATGCCACATCTCATTGACTCCAATTGTAAACATGGTTGCAAGGTAACCAAGAATGGTCATCTTTAAACCGGTGTTCATTGAATTATTTGGACCTCTAAGAACTGGTATTTTTCTATCATAGATTGCTGCTGCTCCCCATCCAAGTGGTAATGTGATGAAGTGGGAATATAGCCACCAGTGAGCTGGTGTGAAAGCACTATCTCTGATAGAGGTTTGATGCAAAGAACCATCAACGAAGTTATCCACTTCGACTGATGCTGCAGTTGAACCCATAGCAATAACGATGAGCCAGATTTTCTTTAGTCTCTGGATCTCAACTTCTTTTGGGATTAATGCGGGCATCTGTGCCATGCATACTATCATGTTAGTTCGGGATATAAAGTAAGAGTTTTAGATACTGCGTATTTTATAAGAAATATCATATCTATTACAAAATTATATGTAAATATTACATATTTTTAAATCTAAAATATTAGAATTTAGATTAAATTTTTATCAATTTCAATGTTATACATTAATGTTTTACAATGAGTATAATATCGATCCTCGTTGTGAAGGTAAAACATATAACGATGTATTTTGTTTCCACACTTTAGGGATAACTATGGTCGAAAAAACAATTTTCGTATTTGGACTAGCTGTAGTACTTGCACTAGGAACATTAGGCTTCAACTGGGTTGAATCCGTACTTCCAACTGCAGATGCACACGGTGTCCAAGCACAACTCCAGAGTCGTTTCATCAGAATTGAGGATGAAACCTTCAACAGACAATCCCTACAAACTGGCGAAACCTTGACAGTTCAAGGAACATTAGTTAGTTTAGTAGAAAGAGACCTAAGAGGATGGCTATCCATTTTCACAGAGTCAACCAACGCAGGTAACAGATGGGAGATGTTGGCAAGAGATCCACCAGGAAACGTCTTTGACATTTCTGGTAACGCTGTCGTCGATTACTCACTATCAGCCAAAGCACTTGAAGCAGGTGTATACCACGTACACACCCAACTCAACGTAGCAAAAGTTGGTCCAGGACTTGGTCCAGGTCAAACAGTAGTTGTTGAAGGAGATCCAATTATCAAACCAATCCCATATACTAACATCGCATATCAATCAATTATTATCGGTGTTGGATATGTCATTACGTTTGCAACACGACCCTGGCAAGTAATCTAAACAACCCTACTTTTTCATTTTCTAGATTTATCATACGGCAACGTAAGCTCAACAAACCAAGTTTATGTTCTGGAAAAAAATAATTAAGATATGCTAAGTTTCAAGATAATCAAGTTAGATATTTTTCAAAGTTATTTTTTCGGAGAAACAGAATTTCGAAATGACAAATACAAAGTCAACATCCAAAATCAACGAAGAGGTAAAGTTCTCAAATTACCTTTTGAGATAAAATCAAAAAAGGAAAGAATGATAGTCAGATTGACAGGTCCAAAAGATATGTTTGTAGAAGACTATCTTGTTTATCAAGGAGAATCAGAGTGGCTTGAAATTGACTCGGATGAAATTACATATTTTCTTGCAGATCATCAAGACCAATGTGATACAATTGAGATAGTAATTGAGTAAAAGAAAGGACTTTAAGGAATCTGTCAAGTCATCACATTATGAAATATCCTGGAATGGGGGATCCGTACAAGAGAAAGAAGACAATAAGATTTCTCGTGATAAGTGCCATCATAGGAGGTATCGCAGTATTACTTACCAGTTTAGTAGTAAACCCCATGATAGGAGGACAGCCACACAATGCTTGCATCGACAACATTGATACTGATTGGAAAATATCATTTACGTTTGAAATGATTGTAGATGGTCAAAAAGCCGAAGTTCAACCAAATATTGGGATCACAGAAGGGTGTCAAAGAGCCATATACACACTTTCTAATGACGGTACAGTATATGCAGAATGGACTGAAAATCCTAATTTTGAAATAGGACATTTCTTATACATTTCCAAGTTTCAAATTAGAGACATGGAAGAGTCAAAAACAGAAATTTATGTTAATGACAGATTATCAGAAACAGGCCTCAAAACCCCAATACAGGATAATTATCATTACAAAGCAGTGTTTACGACAAAAGATTATGACTCATCCAAAGAGAAAGACTTCCTGCCAGAACTAGAAGTTAGTGATTAAGATAACCATAACTAAAAAAATTAGTATTGTATACTATGTAAAAAAATTGTAATTACTAGAACTGAAAAAATACTAGTTTTCACTAAGTGATATTAAAAATAATGAAAAGAAAGGAAGTAACCTTACCAGTATTTGCCGTTGTCTGGAATAAGACCGATACCTTCTCTTTCAAAGTGTCTGTCCAATTCATCAACCCATCTCTCACGATTGTCTTTGTAAGCCCAACCGTGTACACGTAACCAGAATGAAATAATTCCAAGAAGGAATATAGTAAACATCATGGTTCCGAAGATGTAAATCATTACATCATAGAATAATGGATCATAGTTTGGTCCCAATTGTCCTGTAAGTGAAGACAGGATACTTAGGAAAGTACCTACGATAGGAATCATGATAGTTTGGCTCAATTTGTGCGATATATACATTTCTTTTATTATCAGAAAGTACGAGATCAGTATCCACTAGAGCGGACATAATAAAATAAGAAAATTGTGAGGTTTTTTATCCTCTACCCATCGCTGCGTATTTGCCAGATCTTCCTCTTAAGAAGAAAGCTCCTGCAATACCACCGAATACTGCACCAGCAATAACTGAAGCACCAACTACACCACTGGCATCAAGATATGGTGTTCCTGAACCAGAAGATGGATTTGCTGCAGCTGCTTCGATTCTTCTTCTTTGAATCTCAAGTGCTTCTTCTAGCGTGTATGATCCGGTTTCTCCTTCACTACCGACGTTACCCATGTATTGTGCAAATGCTATTGCATCTTCTGCATAGAATCCCATAGTGAATACAGCGATTAAGGATGCTGCTAATAGTATTTTTGTATTCATACCGTTTACCTGTTCGATGTGAAGCCAGAGACTTATTTAACTTTTATTCTAAACACCAGATTTCGATATAATGTACGAGATCAGTATAAGTAACGTTTAATTCTGTTCTATAATCAGCCAAATCATGGGACGAGTCCATACACATAGACATGGGAAATCACATTCTATTAGACCAGCTACACTTCGTGCACCTTCTTGGGTAACACAAAGTCCTGCTGAAATTGAAGAACTAGTAGTAAAGTATTCCAAGGATGGATTAACTCCTAGTCAAATTGGAATCAAATTAAGAGATCAACACGCAATTCCTCTAATCAAACCAATGATCAAAAAAAGCATGGATCAGGTTTTAGAAGAACATGATTTGAAAGCAGAAATGCCTGAAGATTTAGAAAACATTGTTAGAAAAGCAGTCAACCTACAAAAACACCTAAAATCAAACAAAGGGGACAATAGAAACGTTAGATCTTTGGAGTTAATTGAAGCCAAAGTTCACAGGCTATCAGTATACTACAAAAGGGTTGGAAGAATTCCTAAAACCTGGAAATATAAATCCGTGGTTGCTCAACTAGAGTGATGACAAAATCACTTGACGAGTCACTTTCATTATTCAAAGATAAAATTTCAGATTGTATAAAATCAAAAAAATCAATTTCTGTAACTACACATATTGATTGTGATGGACTAACATCAGGCAGCATAATCACAAAAGCTCTAATCAGAGCAGGTGCCAAATGTACAGTTAGAACATCAAAAGAATTTAGTAAAAATATAGTAGAGTCATTCAAAACAGATTCTAGAGATTTTCATATTGTAACTGATCTAGGCGGTGGTTTTGCAAAGGAGTTAGATAATGCATTAACAGATAATTGGATAGTTTTAGATCATCATCAAATTCCAGATGAGGAGATAGATAATCAAAACGTCATTAATTCATGGAAGTATGGCATTGATGGTGGAGTTGACATATGTGCTGGCGGAATGGCATATCTTGCATCAATGGCTCTAGATGAAAGAAATTCGGATTTGTCTGCCATTGCAGTTGTTTCTGCATTAGGGGATAGACAAGATCAGGGAGAAAGAAAATCATTTACAGGTAAAAATTTTGAGATTGCCAACACTGCCAAAGAAATAGGATTGGTGGATATTGATTTGGATTTATTGTTAGTAGGACGAGAAACAAGGCCGCTCTCAGACGCTTTGGCATTTACTTCACAGCCATTTATTGAAGGTTTAACTTGGAATAGAGATGCATGTCTTTCGCTGTTAAATTCATCTGGAATCAAGCTAAAGGAGGAAGGTCGGTGGAGAGTTCCAGCGGAACTAAACGAAGATGAAAAAAGACAAGTTATTGAGTCGATTACAAAATTTGCTTCAGGAAAAAACTCTACTGAGATAATGACAGAACTAATTGGATACACATACACATTTCCAAGAGAAGATAGCAGAGGATTCTTGCGAGACGGTAGAGAATTTTCAACCATGTTAAACTCATGTGGAAGAATTAATCGTTCGGGAGTTGGAATGGCAGTATGTATGGGAGACAGAAATAAGATTCTAAGAGAAGCTGAAACCATTCTGATAGACTATAGAAAGATGATTAGAGAATACATGAATATTTTATCAAACGAGAGATGGAGAATTTCAGAAAGTGATACATGTGTAATGGTAAACGGAGAAGACATAGTGCCAGAAACCATGACAGGTACTATTTCATCACTGATAGCAGGATCACCAAAAAATTCAGGAAAAATTGTGATTTTGAGAACAAAGGGGGAAGAGAATACAATAAAGTTTTCATCAAGAAAATCATTTGGTTGTAAATCAGATATCAATCTAAGTGAATTAATGAGAACTGGGGCCAAAAAATTTGACGGTGTTGGAGGAGGTCATAACGCAGCAGCAGGAGCAAAAATAACTAAAGACAAATTGGACGAATTTCTTAACTATTTAGAAGTAAATGTCGTTAACGTGCCAAGTACAACTAGTTCTCAATAACATATCTAAAGAAAAGGCAGAAACTGTCAAAAAAGCTCTAGAACCAGATAATGTAGATTTTCCAGAAGGATTGAGTCTTTATGTTGAAAATGTTGATAACAAACTAGTTTTTAATTTTGAAAGTAAGAAGAACATGAAACACCTTATTGGATCAGTTGATGAAGTAATGGAACATATCCAAGTAGTCTTAAAGGTGATTGAGTAATGTTAGATCCGAAACTAATCAAAGAAAATCCACAGATTGTTCGGGATATGCTCAAAAAAAGATCAGTTGAATTTGATTTAGACTCTTTGATTGAATCTGATCAAAAAAGACGTGAATTTATAATAAAAACTGATGAGTTACGAAAAAAGAAAAACCAAGTTGCAGTAGAGATATCTCAGAAAAAGAAGGCAGGCGAAGATACAGCATCAATTTTATCAGAGATGAAAAAGATTTCAGAAGATCTTACAAAATTAGAAATAGAACAAACAGATATTGAAAAAACATATTCTAGATTGGCACTAACGATTCCAAATATTGTTCATGAATCAGTTCCTGTTGGTGCAGATGAAAGTGCTAATCAAGAGGTAAGAAAATGGGGCAGCATTCCAAATTTTGATTTTAAAATAAATGATCATATTGATATTTCAGAGAATTTGGATTTAGTAGATCTAGAAAGAGCTGCAAAAGTGGCAGGTGCAAGATTCTATTATCTGAAAAATGATCTTGTGAGATTGAATCAAGCATTAATTCACTACGGATTAGACTTTCTATCAAAAAAAGAATATTCGCTTGTACAACCACCGTACATGATTAATCGAGAGTCTATGGAAGGTGCAGTAATAGCGGATGATTTTGAAGAAGTCATCTACAAAATTGAAGGTGAAGATCTATACATGATTGGAACATCAGAGCATGCCATGGCTGCAATGAGAGCAAAAGAGATCATCGAAGGAAAAGATTTGCCTTTGAGATATGCCGGTGTTAGTCCATGTTTTAGAAAAGAAGCAGGGGCACATGGAAGAGATCAAAAAGGAATTTTCAGAGTACATCAATTTGATAAAATTGAACAGTTTGTCTTCTCAAGACCAGAAGAATCTTGGAAGGAACACGAAAGAATGCTATCAGTTGCTGAAGAATTTTATCAAAAATTAGAAATCCCTCATAGAGTGATGTTGTTATCAACTGGGGATATGGGAAAAGTTTCAGCAAAAACATACGATATTGAAGCATGGATGGCAGGTCAGGGAGCATTTAGAGAAATTGTCTCGTGTTCCAATTGTTTAGATTATCAAGCAAGGAGATTGAAGATCAGATTTAGAGACAAAACAAATGAAGATACACAATATTTACACACGCTAAATAGTACGCTGATAGCCACAACAAGAGTTCTAGTATCCATAATGGAGAATTTTCAAACTAAAGATGGGCACATTAGAATTCCTAGTGTTTTACAGAGTTACATGGGAAACCAGAAAGAGATTTAGTGACATACCCTTATATTTTGGGTTCAAAGGTCGTTAATAATTGGCACGTAGAAAAGGTCGAGTAAAGGACAAGTGGCGAGAAAAACGCTGGGTCACAGTAATCGCACCAGATTCATTTAACAATGTACCAATTGCATACATTCCAATCACTGATGATGAGAATGCAGTAGGTAGAGTTTTAGAAGTTACACTTTATGATATTCTAAAAGGAGATCCATCACAACATCAATACAAGATCTACTTCCAAATCAATAAAGTTGATGGCGAGAAAGCTACAACAATTTTCAAGAGATACGAGTATTCAAAAGAATTTTTGCGCAGTTTAGTTAGAAGGGGTTCATCAAAAATTAATTTTGTAATGGACATTAAAACAAAAGATGGATATGTTTTCAGAATCAAAGTGATTGCCCTTACACATAGACAGCTAAATACATCTAGGAAACATGCTCTTAGATTAATCACAAGAGATGTAATTAACAAAACAATTCCAGAGATGACAATCGAGCAATTTGTTCAAGCAACTTGTTACAGTAAGATTAATTCAGATATCATGGCAGCATTCAAGAAAGTGATCAGAGTACGTCATGTAGGTCTAGAGAAAGTGAAACTAATCAGAACTGCAGACAAAGAAACAATACTACTTGAAGCCTAAACAAGAATCACTCTTTTACAGTAATGATTGATAAAATTGAAATTACAATTAATGTGATTGTTCATGCAACAGAAGATATTTTAAAAATTTTTCAATCTTTTGAAGAAGTTTTAGATCTAAAAGAAGAAGAGTTTACAATGAATGAAACCATAGGGCATTATGAAAATCCAATAGTTGTCTTAAATGCAAAAATTGTGAAAAAACAGGCTCAAAATCTCATTAGAAAATTGATCGAATTGTTACCAACAGAGCAAATCAGTAAATTAATTGAAGAAATCGAGGAAAGAACTGTAGATTCTAGATTCCATATGAGAATAGACAAACAAGAATTAGTGAATGGAAATCTAAGAGTAAAAGACAATGATACAATACAGATAAAAATTCACACGCCAATTTACAACAAAAAAGATACAGTCAAAACATTTACAGAAATTTTTCAAACTGTCAACTAGATTAAATAGGAATGAAAGAATCATACAATTTGGGAATGAGGAAATATTAGCCGCTCCAGTCTGAGCTAAAGCTTTGAAGACGCCGCGACGAACCGACCCCATTTTTAATCGATCAATTATGTGAAACCATGAATTGACAAGAGATGCTGTATGGTATTATTTTAAATACGGATAGACGAGAACCTCAATATCGTGGTAGATTATGATGTTATAATCGCAGGCGGAGGTCTTGCAGGTACAATTACAGCACAAGCTATTTCTCATTATTCAAATCAAAACGCAAAGATTTTGGTTGTTGATAGAAATACAGAATTTTTACCAGGAAGAAAATCATTGGCAGGATGGGTGTGTGGAGATGCATGCTCCAAAGAAGCAGTAGATTATATGGCAAACAGAATCAAAGTCGCATGGACTAGACCTGAGATCGAACACGATGTAAAAGGAGTCATGGCGTTTTCTCCAGATAAAGAGACTGCGATTCCATTTGATGGTTCAGGATACATGTTAAACCGTCAGAAACTTCCAGAAATTCAAAATCAACGATGTAAAAAAATTGGAATTGAATTTGAATATGAAATTAATCTTACAGGACTAATATACGAAGGTCAACAAGTAGTTGGAATTCAAGGAATAGACAATAAAACAAAACAACCATTTAAAAAAACATCAAAAATTGTGATCGACGCTACTGGAATGACATCCATGCTTAGAAATGGATTAAAGAATTCTACAAAAGTAGAAAGAAGGATAGATAGACGTGATATCGAATCAACTGGAAGATACATTATGTATTTTGAACAGGGTCAGAGAGATCTTACTGAATTTGATCCAGATTATTGTATAATACATTTAGATCAAAATATTGCACCAGGTGGATATGGATGGGTATTTCCAAAAGCAGATAACAAAGTCAATATCGGATTAGGAGTTGAAAAATCACTATTAGATAAAAGAAATCAAAGGTTAGGCAAGAAAGATAATGTGGAATCATTAATGAAAGAATATTTGCATAGAAATGTAGCAATTAAAAATCCAAAGTTATCAGAAGATCCTGAAGACATCAACAATAATTCAGGAGTTTTTCAAGTTTCAGTTAGAAGACAAAATGATTGCATGGTTTCAGCAGGATATATGATGGTTGGAGATTCTGCATGGATGCCAAAACCAATCGATGCAGGTGGCATAGGACCTGCCTTAATTGCAAGTACAATTCTAGGAAATAATGTAGTACAAGCATTAGAAGCAAATGATTTTTCTGAAGCAAGTTTATGGCAATATAATTTAGATTACATTAAAGAATACGGATACAAAACTGCAGGTCTGGAACTTTTTAGAAGACTAGTACAACAAATGTCTAATGAACAAATTAGTTATGGAATGAAACATTTTCTAGGAAATCTTGATGTGGAATCAATTAGTAAAGGTGAGCATCCAGACTTTTCGGGGTTAGGAAAAATTGGTATGATAATTAGAGGCGCAATGAACAAAACAGTTGCAGATGGACTCAGGTACACATCAAAACAAAACCAATGGCTAGTAGAGCATTATTATAATTATCCAAAAGACCCATCTGGATTTGATGAGTGGAATAAAACATTACATCGGAGACTAGAAGAAGCTTTTGCAAAAGTAGAAGCATTTGGAACATAGCTCTAATATTAAATATTGTTTAAATTACTAAAAACGTACTTTGGAGGAAGCACAGTATCTTGATTGGAATAATTCAATTCAAATTCTAAACAAAGCATATGATGCAGGACTTTTTGTACTAATCATAGGGCCCAAAGGAACTGGAAAAACATCACTTGTTAGAGATTTTGCAAAAAATAAGAATGTAAATCTAGAATCAATTAATTTCAGTCTTAGAACTAGAGAAAGTCATCTAATAGGTACTAAAACACTCAAGGATGGAAATGTAAGTTTTGATGAAGGTCTCTTGATCAAATCAATGCGAAATGGAGATATGTTATATTTAGATGAAATTAATTCTGCTGAAGCAGATGTTCTACTTAGACTCGATGAAGCATTAGATGACAGACGTCAAATTGTACTAAAAGAATCAACAGGGGAAACTATCAAAGCAAATGATAAGTGGTTTGTAGTTGCAACAATTAATCCATTAACACATAGTGGAACAAAAGAATTACCACCACAAATACTAAGCAGGTTTCCCGTACGAATAAGATTAGAATATCCACCAGAAGATATTGAATTACAAATTGTAAAAAAATACGTTTCAGGTGATCATGACTCAACAATAATTCAAGCAATCAAACTAGCAAACACATTACGACAAGCTGCTGCAGTTGAAGAATTATTTTATTCACCTAGCTTAAGAGAAACTATTGCTTTTGCTAAATTATTAGATAAAGGGATGACACCAAAAAAAATTGCAAGTATTGTTTTTGGAAATGTGTACACACAATGGGGAGATATAGAATATCAAAAAGTAAGTGATATTATAACTTCAATGTTTGGGAATTAAATGCAAACAATTCGACTACAAAATGATTCCATAGTAGAAATTGCAACTTTTCTTGTTAGAAGATGGTCTGAAAAAGAAAACGTCACAGTAGAGATTTCAGATAGGGTAGAAACTACAACAAGACTCAAAGAAAACAAAGTGATTTTAACTCCATTGGAGAAACGAATTGGAAATGATTTTCAAAAATATAGACAATTTAGAACAACATTATGGTATGAAGCAATGCGAATCAAACATTCTAAAAAAATTCTCAGTAATGATCATGCATTTGGATTTATTCTCAATACCATGGAAACGCATAGAGTTGAGCAAATAGGAAGAGCGATTTGGAAAGGAATGGACGAGGAGATACTTTTCAATTATACATACATGCTTGTATCAAGACCTCAATTACACACAGTGTATGGAAAAGCAAGGATAGTAGAAGCATTTTATCAATATTTCATGTTTGGCGTCATAAAAGGCGAAATTCAATCAAGTAGTTGGGAGAAAATAAAAAATGCAACTGAATTTGCAAAAAAAATTGTAAACCAAGCAATTAAGGAAAAACGAGATACAGAATGGATTGAAAAAAATGTAAGTGAAATAATCAAAATGTTAGATATTGATTCTTTGTTAACAATTCCTGTATCTTTAGCATTTATGAAAGCAGGAATGGTATTAACTGAAGAAGAACTGCTAAAAACACTAAAAATAATTTCTAAAAATAAGGAAGGCAATATAGGATCTATTGATCCAAAAGCTGTGTTACGAGGAGACAGTGTTTATGATGAATACAAAGTACTGTTAAATGAAAATAAAAAAAATGAAAACAAAGGATTATCGTCAGAAACAATAGGAATGCAAACTCCATTAACAAGAAATGTTGACGAGACAACAATCTATGATATGAGTTTGATTAATGGATTAAAAATGAAGTTCAAAGAATGGAAAACAGGTTGGAAAGAACAACATTTGAGATCAGGTGATGAATTTGATGAGGAGAGCTATATTGAAGGTCATGAGCCATTTTTTACAGATATAAAAAAATCCATTAAAACAAAGATTGTGATATTGTTAGATCATTCTTCCAGTATTGCATCAGACTCTATTGAATACAAAAAAGCAACGTTAGCACTTTGTGAAGTTTTGTCTTTTTTGAAAGTAAAATTTGCAGTATATGCATTTAGTACACAAAATAGATCCATGGTTTGTTGGTCAATAAAACCAGAAAATGTGAAATGGAATAATATAACGGCAAAAAGATTAGCACAGATCGTTGCTAATGGTTCAACTCCTTTAGCTGAAGTTTATGATAAAATGTTTCCAATTTTACAATCAAAAAGACCAAATATTTTTCTGACATTAACTGATGGAGAGCCATCAGATTCAGATGCGGTAAGAAGCATGGCTAAATCATTTAGAGGATTAGGAATCAAAATGGTTGCTTTGGGCTTGGGTCCAAATACTCTAAGGGCAACCACAATAGCAAATAATCTAAGACGTTTGGGATATGAAAAAACTGTGGCAGTTAGCAGACTCAAAGATATACCAAATAAGGTAATTAGTATTTTAGACGTATGAGTTAGAAATTAAAAATCACATAATTTCACATTTTATCAGATATTTTATATGAGTAAAAAATTTACGGCATCTATAGAAAAAATATGTCAGAAAATGATTATGATAAACCACTATTAGAAAAATTTGAACAGGAAATTTGGAGTAAAATTCCACATTTGCAGGGAGACAAAGTTGTAAACGCAACACCGTTGATTGATGTTACTAATGACCTTAAGGAATGTGCAAAAAAACTGTACAAGCTTGATATTTCAGATTTAGAATTGAAAGTGTATGGAAAATTTGATTCTAACTTGGTATCAGGCTCAATCAAAATTAGACCTGCTATTCACATTATGCATGATGCAATTAAAACAGGAAAGTTGAAAAGTAATCAAACAATAATTGAAGCAACATCTGGAAATTTTGGAATTGCACTTGGACAGATGTCAAAATTAGGATTGACTGTTGTGTCACTTGTTTCAAGGAAACTACAAGAGGGAGTCTTTAAAGAATTAAGAAATGAAAATATTCGTATAATGGATCTAGACATGGATATTTGTCCTGCTCCTGGAATGAAAGATAGTGATGCTGATGCACTAGTTGCAAAAGCTACTGCAGCAAATATCCGTTCTCAGTTAGTGGAATTAGGTTTTGATCCTACTATTTATGACAAATCGATTTCTGAAGTTGAAACATTATTGGCAGCACAAGACATAATCAATTTAGCAAAACTACTTTCAAAAATTTATGATTGTTTTTGTCCAGAACAATATGATAATGAGTTAAACATTGAAGCACATAAAACAATTACAGCAATTGAGATTGATCAGCAATTACACGAAAATGGAGATTCATTAGAAAACTACAGAATAATGTGCTCCTTTGGAACCGGTGGTACATCTGGCGGATTAAGTAAATACATGAATCAAAAATATGGGAAAAAGACAATTCATGTGGTATTTCCATCTCCGGGTCAAGATGTTGCAGGAATTAGAACAAAGGCAAAAGCAGACGGACTAAAATTGTATAATCCAGAGGCATATGCTGCTCAACATGAGGTTGATTTTGGACAAGCAAAGCATTTGCTAAAATTTTTTGTAGACAAAGGTCACAATATTGGTGAAAGTACTGCACTTGCATTGTATGTTATTTTAGAGATGGTAAGTGATGGTGACAAAGGAAAGTTTGTAGTAGTAGTAGCTGATGGAATTGAAAAATACAGGAAAAACCTAGAAGCAATATCAACTAACAAACGGATTCAAGTTTCTTTAGAAGATGCAGTGTCTAGTGTACAAGAGTATGACAAAATAATATGGGTCCATACTCAATATACTCCAAAAGAACAGGGAATTGAAATTATTGCCAAATCTTTAGGAGTAGATAAGGAAAAAATTGCAATACCAAAAGCAAGTACGATTAATCAATTATTATCAACACAACAGATTCCAGATGATCTTAAGAAAGATCTTGATGGGTCTAAAGGTAAGTCACTGTTAATTTGCATGGCCGGAAATACATCATTAATGACTGCTCAAGTATTAGCAAGTAAAGGCATAGTAACTGAGAGCTTGAATGGTGGCATAACAAATTTGCCTGAAGGATTGGGTAAAAATCCTGGGGAATTTATCAAAATAGCTACTGAATAATAGCCGTGAAATGTCTATCAATTTCTCAACCATTTGCTGATTTAATAGTTTCAGGAAAAAAGATTATAGAATTAAGAAATTGGAATACAAATTATCGGGGCGAATTTTTAATACATGCTCCATTAAAAATAAAAACTGAAGATTCTAAGAGATTAAAAATTAACAAAAAATTTGTTACAGGGGCAATTATCGGTAAAGCTCAATTATATGATGTAAAAAAATACAATTCTACAAAAGAAATTCAGTCAGATCAAAAATTTCATTTTGCATCAAAAAAATTTCAAAATAAAATGTTTGGATTTTTGTTGAAAAATGCCAAACCATTTAGAATTCCAATTCCATTAAAAGGTCAACTAGGATTGTTTGATGTAGACATTCCAAAAACCAAAATTAAAAACGATGAGATCATATCAGATATCATCGATGAAGAATATCGTTACCAATGGATTGGTCATCATTAAAAATTCCTGAAAAAAATTATGACTAGTATATATAAAGCTCATATTTAAAGTCCCTCGTTATGCCTCAAACAAAACCTATTGTTAGTGTTGAAAATGTTGTTGCATCTGCATCAGTAGATCAAAAAATTGATCTTATTGAAATCACTGAAAAATTTCCAGATACAGAGTATCATCCAGATCAATTTCCAGGACTTGTATTTAGATTAACTAATCCAAGAACTGCAACATTGATTTTTAGAACAGGAAAGATGGTATGTACAGGAGCAAAATCTGAAGAGATGGCAATCAAAGCTGTCAATACAGTTGTTCAGAAATTAAGAAAAGGTAAAATCAAAATTAAAAATGATGCAGTAATTACAGTTCAGAACATAGTAGCAGCGATAAATCTAGGAGGAAAAATCCATTTAGAAAAAGCTGCTAGAACACTACCGAGAAGTATGTATGAACCAGAACAATTTCCAGGACTAATTCACAGAATGCTTGATCCTAAAACTGTGATATTATTATTTGCGTCAGGGAAATTAGTATGTACAGGTGCTAAAAAAGAATCAGATGTTTATCGTTCAGTACATAATTTACATGCATTATTAGAAGAAAAAACTCTAATGATTTATGATCAATGATTTTTGTATATGTTAAAAATTGACTAAAGATATTTTTGAGGATGAAAAGAGAAAACTAACTCCAGAATCAGGCTTTAGTTTAGTTGCAATAGACTACTTTTCAGAACCAGGAAATCAACTGTATCTGGTTGAACATTTTGAGATGTATCAAGACGCTTTGAATGCTAAAAAAGATAGAAAGAATCAAGACGAATATTTTGTATTGTACAGAGGAACAGGAAATGAATTTTTTTGCAGATAGATAAGAAAATCCAATAAACTTTACTAAATTTTACAAACTCTCTTATCATTCAGTTTGAGATTTGAAAAATATTGTCTAATGAGACCAGTGATTTAATTGATACACTGTATGAAAAAGATAGTTTAGTTCAGCCTCAACAAGTTACCCCACAAATTACTCGCAAAAGCCCAAAAGCAAAATATCAGATTTTTGATGAATCTGAATTTACCCGTGGAAGAGAAGTTCTAGGTGATCTAATTGTACACGGAATGATAGCCTCAGGTGGAACGGATATAGATTGGCTTATTGAGCACAAAGGAAGTTTTGTCATATTAGAATTCAAGGGATTTCATAATGATAAGATCAACATTGCAAAAGGTCAAATGATAGCATATGAAAAATTACATGAGAAATTAAACCAGGCAACAAAATGTTATCTTTATGTTGTTGGTTGCGATGATATTGATTTTTCAAATCCAGATTCCAGTATTTGGATTTTTGAGATGAATCAATGGAAAACGGGTGCGATTCCAAAAAACACCACAGACATTTATGGCGATAATTCAGATAGACAAAACAAATTCATTGTCTATCGTGAATATATGGATGAAATTAGTGTAGAGAAACTAAGAGAAATAGTAGATTCTCATTGGAAAGAATTTGGAAAAAAATTAAGCGTTGAATGAAAATGTATTAGATTTTGTTTCTACACCATTATCAACAGTGATTGTATAAGTACCAAAACTTTGCCAATTAGGTCCTCCAGCTATTGCTAAAGTTGAATATCGTCCATCACTTTTCAAAGACAGTTGTTCTGTCCACACTAGATCACCACTTGGACTTCTAATTGACAGGTTTACATTTTTGGAAGTGTTAGAAGTTCCACTAATTGAAATTAAATCTTTGTTGCCATACGATGTTAAATCAGTTTGTACAGACAATGAAAGAGATGTAGGGTTTTTTGTATCATTAATCTTTGGAACCCCATCAGAAATACCGCTAAATGATACGGCAACTACAATGATAATGACTAAAGCAAGACTACCAATACCTAAGAATATTTTTTTATTTTTGGATTTAGAATATGATATTCGTGACGGTGTTTGAAGTGATTGCTGGGTAAAATGAGTTTGAGGAATTATAACATCAGGAACTATTGGCTTTTCGTTAACAATTGTTTGTTTAAATTCAGGCTTTTTTCCAAGATGTTTTTCTGCTAATTCTCGAACATAGTTTCTTTCATAATTACTAATCACTTCATTATGTTCACAAGCTCTACGAATTTGTTTTAGTATTCTGTCATCGCCAAAATCCTTGTCTAAAAGAGCTTTTACATCATCAAGTAATGGATCAGTCATGTCTATTTTCTTCCGTATTTGATTATTTATGAATATCTTGTTTAATATTTTCTAATGAGTCATAAGTATAGAAAAATTACAGAAAATTCTAAAATAGACGTAAAAAATCTATTTTGAGCAGATTTTTTGGGCTTGTATAATGACTGTTCTTATGTAGTCCTTGGCAGTTGAGTCAGTTACTCCCATTTGTTTTGCTCTTTGATATAGATCATTTTCTTTAGGATTTGCCAGATAATATTTCAGAAGATAATTAAGCCTATGAGATCTTTTTTCATCACTTTTCATAATTTTATTTATTTCTGATGCTAAAAAGGTCAGAGGATAGTGACATAACCATCAAACTCATAGTATCACAGGATTTGAATAAAAACATATGATCTTTTTTAAATAATATCAAAAAAAGAATGGAAATGAAACGAATTGAGGCAACTATTCAAGCAACTAAAATTGGTGCAGTTACTGAAGCAATCAATGCTCTTGTTGGTGGATACACCGTTCTGGAAGGTAAAGGCAGAGGTTCTGGAGCAAGACAAGAGATGAGATCGGGTAGAGGAACAGGCACTCTTACTGCAGAATACAACCACGTTGCAACTGTAAGTACAATTGTAGATGATTCGAATGTAGAGAAAGTTTCTACAGCAATTGCAGATGCAGCTTTCACAGGAAAAGGTGGAGACGGAATTATTGCAGTATCCAATGTTGACAGCGTTCTGAATATCGCATCTAAAAAGAGTGGTTCTGAAGCCCTCTAATCATTTTCTTTTATAAAATAACTAATGATAATTACTACTGAGAGGGTGACAACCTCCTCTCAGTTAGGGATCCCTTTGGGGGACATGTTTTTTGAAGGGATGATATAACATTACAATTTGAGTATAAAAGCAAAGGATTTTGAAGATTTATGATTGACCTTCAATTCCCATCAACGTTAGTGTTGACCTTATTTTTGGAATTTTTCTAATCTTCCAAGTGATTGTTTCTCGTAATGCTTCCACTTGACTTGATTCAACTTTGACCAAAATATCATATGCTCCAAAAGTTCCATGAACTTCTTTAACACCTTCAATTGCCTTTAGTTCTGAAATAACTGCTTCCTCAGAACCTAGTTCACAGTTTATGAGAACATAAGCTGTTGCCATTACGATTCAACTCCTATTTTCATACTTAAAACACTCTCTTGAAATATATAAGAATAGTCCAATTTGTTTAAAAATCCAGCATAAAATCATGTAACATAATGAACAAATGTTTAGAAATATGAGGAATGATTTTAAAAACTTCTATAATAAGGCGTATGCATTTCTCATAATTTTTTCTAGTTCATCAATATTTTTTGAAAACGTGATTTTGGAACGTAATTTAGAGCCACCTTTCATGCCTTTAGTAAATCTCATGGCTTGACTCTTGATGTTTGCAAATTTGATTTTATATCTACTTGTGATATGCAAATAATCAAAAAAAGAATCCAATCTATCTTTGAAAGAGTATTCTTTGTAAGAATTAGTTTTAAGATAATCATTGATTTGTTCAAACAAAAATGGATTTCCCATTGCACCTCTACCAATCATGACATAATCACAATTAGTCTCATCTAGCATGATTTTTGCATCCTCAGGAGTGATAATGTCACCGTTTCCCACAATTGGAATGCTGGAAATTTGTTTGAGTTCTTTAATCAAATCCCAGTCTGCATTTCCAGAATAGCCTTGACTAACAGTTCGTGGATGTAATGTAATCATTTGAATTCCTTCATCTTCAGCAATTTCTGCAATGTCACGAAATAGAAATTTACTTGCATCAGTAACCCCAGAACGAATTTTTAGTGTTACTGGTTTTTTTACTGCATTTACAAGAGTGTTAAAAATTTGCTGAGTCAGATTGACCTCTTGTAAAAGTGCACCACCAGCCATTTGTTGGGTGATATGAGGTGCAGGGCAACCCATGTTATAGTCGA
Source organism: Candidatus Nitrosopumilus sp. (assembly GCF_040878665.1). Classification (GTDB taxonomy): domain Archaea; phylum Thermoproteota; class Nitrososphaeria; order Nitrososphaerales; family Nitrosopumilaceae; genus Nitrosopumilus. The sequence continues at coordinate 132,544 of NZ_JBBDLU010000008.1, forward strand.
TCATATCAAAATAAGGTTCTACGATCTTTGCGGCTTTTTCCAACGCAAGAAGATCAGATCCAAATAATTGAATTGAGAGAGGTCGTTCTTCATCAGAGTATTCAAGAAATTCTTGTATAGTTTTCATCTTTTCTTTTAGTTGATGTTCTTTTGCGATTATACTATGGATGTTTGTAAATTCTGTTACGACCAATCCTGCTCCCATTTGTTTACATTGTAAACGAAGTGCAGGATCACTTACCCCAGCCATTGGAGCTAAAAATGCACGACTAGAAAATTTTGGAAGCATATTTGGATTTCATATTTTGAATATATTTATCATATCAAAAATAAAGTCAGAATATTTCTATTAGTTGTCTGGGCAGCCGTCTGTATCTCTGTCACCATCATAATCTTCTGGATCTAGAGGACATAGATCTTCATCATTAATGATACCATCTAAATCATCATCGTGAACAAATCTCTGCTGTTCAGGAGCTGTATCTGGGCAGCCGTCATGATCATTGTATTTGTTCCAAGTTTCAGGATTTGTTGGACATGAATCAATTGCATCATAATAACCATCGCCGTCAGAATCTGGTCTTGTTGGAGCAGTAGATTCTGCTGCTAACACATCAGGGCAGCCGTCCCAATCTAGATATCCATTAAAGTTCTCTTGATCATCAATACATGCATCTTTTCTATCATCTATTCCGTCACCGTCAGAATCAAGGAAACTATACGCTGGTATAGCAGAACCAGTTGAATCTGGGCAGCCGTCTTCATCTTGATAATAGTTGTAAGTTTCAGGCTCTAATGGACATGCATCAGATACATCAACAATTCCATCTTGGTCAGTATCAAGTGTGAAAACATATCTGTCAGGACAACCGTCTTTGTCATCAATATCATTGAATGTTTCAGGTTGGTTAGGACATAGATCTAAATTATCTGGAATGCCATCGCCGTCAGAATCAGATGTATGTTTGGTATCAGAAAGTGTATCAGGACAACCGTCATCGTCTAGATATCTGTTGTAAGTCTCTCTATTGTTAGGGCATTGATCAATATTGTTAGGAATACCATCAAAATCAGCATCGCCAAAGGAATCATATGCTATTGTGTCTGGGCAGCCGTCTTCATCTTGGAAACCGTTGTATCTTTCAGCAATTGTTGGGCAAGCATCAAGTATGTCAGGAATGTAATCATAGTCAATATCAGATAATGCAGATTTTGAAAATCCAGGAATGTCAGGACAGCCGTCAGTATCTAAAAAGTCATTATAGTTTTCTGGTTCATTGATACATTGATCCCATCTATCGTCTATGCCATCACCGTCAGAATCAGGAAATACATATGATGAGACAACAGTTCCAGATGAATCAGGGCAGCCGTCACCATCTTTGAAAAAATTATAAGTTTCAGGTTCTAGTGGACATGCATCTAGAGTGTTTGGAATTCCATCTTGATCAGTATCTATTAGAGAATTATTATTATCAGGGCAGCCGTCTGTATCTTGAATACCATTAAATGTTTCAGGTTGGTTAGGACACTTGTCTAAATTATCAACAATTCCGTCACCATCAGAATCATAAGTAATAGAGTTGTTTGTAATAGAATCAGGACAGCCGTCATCATCCTGGAATTTATTGTAAGTTTCTTTATTGTATGGACATGCATCTAGAGTGTTTGGAATTCCATCTTGGTCATAATCACCTGCAGTTAAGAATTCAATTTCATCAGGACAGCCGTCATCATCTTGGAATTTATTGTAATTTTCACGGTCCAACGGACATGCATCTACAGAATCAAGAATGCCGTCATAATCTGAATCAATTAAACCATTTGGAGCAGCACCAGGAATGTCTGGACATCCATCCCAATCTAGATGTCCGTTATAGTTTTCTGGCTCTCCAATACATTGATCCCATCTATCATCTATTCCATCACCGTCAGAATCTGGGAAAGTATATGATGAATCTATTGCATCTACATTATCAGGACAGCCGTCATCATCCTGGAATTTATTATAAGTTTCAGGTTCTAGTGGACATGCATCTAGAGTATTAGAAATTCCATCTTGGTCATAATCTCCTAACATCATAGCATCATCAGGGCAACCGTCTTTGTCATCAATTCCATTAAATGTTTCAGGTTGGTTAGGACACAAATCCATAAAATCAGGATAACCATCGCCGTCAGAATCTGCAATGCCTTTTGTATCAGTTGGAGATAAATCAGGACAGCCGTCATCATCCTGGAATTTATTGTAAGTTTCTTTTACAGTAGGACAATTATCTATATGATCTTGAATGCCATCAGAATCAACATCATACCATGGAACAAAATCTGCAGGACAACCGTCAATATTGTTACCATATTGTGGATCATAGTCTTCTAAAAGATGAGGGCAAAAATCTACATTGTTTGGAACCCCATCTCCGTCAGAATCAATATTTTCATTAGCAAAAGCACCACCGGGCATCATACCAATAGTGGATGTAAGTAAAAGCAAAAAGCCCAAAAGATATTGTTTTTTCATTCTTTACGACTTCGATATTATCAGGTATTTATTAAGTCTCACGTTGAACAGGTTCTTCAAAGATATTGTATATGGAAAAAATAGATTAATTATCTGGGCAGCCGTCGGTATCTCTGTCACCATCATAATCTTCTGGATCTAGAGGACATAGATCTTCATCATTAATGATACCATCTAAATCATCATCGTGAACAAATCTCTGCTGTTCAGGAGCTGTATCTGGGCAGCCGTCCCAATCAAAATATTTGTTCCACGTTTCAGGATTTGTAGGACAAGAATCTACAGCATCTGGGTATCCATCACCATCAGAATCAGCATACGTAGGAGTAGAAGATTCTGCGCCAGGAACATCAGGACAGCCGTCTTTGTCTAGATAATTGTTATAGTTCTCTGGTTCATTGATACATTGATCCCACCTATCTTCAATTCCGTCACCATCAGTGTCTGGGAATTGGTATTGTGGGGTCATTGCATCATTAGTATCTGGGCAACCGTCATCATCTTGGAATCTGTTGTATGTTTCAGATTCTAGTGGACATGCATCTAGAGTATTTTGGATTCCATCTTGATCAGTATCAAGTTTAGATGATAGTTTATCAGGACAGCCGTCTTTGTCTTGGAAACCATTGAATGTTTCAGGTTGAGTAGGACAAGAATCTATAATATCAGGAATGCCATCACCATCAGAATCAGCTGTGGATCTGTTATCTGCGATGTAATCTGGGCAACCGTCTAAATCTTGGAATTTATTGTAAGTTTCTTTAGCTAGTGGGCATTGATCAATATCATCATAAATTCCATCACCATCAGAATCTCCAACTTTGGTGTAATCAATACTGTCAGGGCAGCCGTCATCATCTTGGAAGCCATTATACCTTTCAGCAATCGTTGGACATTGATCTAAATGATCTGCAAGACCATCATAATCAGCATCAAGCATATCTCCTGCTGTGGTACCAGGAACATCTGGACAGCCGTCTTTGTCTAGATAATTGTTATAGTTCTCTGGTTCATCGATACATTGATCCCACCTATCTTCAATTCCGTCACCATCAGTGTCTGGGAATTGGTATTGTGGGGTCATTGCATCATTAGTATCTGGGCAACCGTCATCATCTTGGAATCTGTTGTATGTTTCAGATTCTAGTGGACATGCATCTAGAGTATTTTGGATTCCATCTTGATCAGTATCAAGTTTAGATGATAGTTTATCAGGACAGCCGTCTTTGTCTTGGAAACCATTGAATGTTTCAGGTTGGTTTGGACACAAATCTAGATTATCAATAATACCATCACCGTCAGTGTCAAATGCAAATTTGTCATCTGCGATGTAATCTGGGCAACCGTCTAAATCTTGGAATTTATTATAAGTTTCAGGACTAAATGGACAAGAATCTAAATTATCAGGAATGCCATCACCATCAATATCACCAGTCATTGTAAACTCTAATACATCAGGGCAACCGTCACTATCTTGGAATTTATTATAATTTTCACGTTCTAATGGACATGCATCTAGAGTATCAGGAATTCCATCATAATCAGCATCTGGAGCTTCCAGAGAGGTAACACCAGGAACATCGGGGCAACCGTCCTTGTCTAGATAATTGTTATAGTTCTCTGGTTCATCGATACATTGATCCCACCTATCTTCAATTCCGTCACCATCAGTGTCTGGGAATTGGTATTGTGGGGTCATTGCATCATTAGTATCTGGGCAACCGTCATCATCTTGGAATCTGTTGTATGTTTCAGATTCTAGTGGACATGCATCTAGAGTATCAGAAATTCCATCGCGGTCAGAATCTCGTATAGTCATAGCATTATCAGGGCAACCGTCTTTGTCATCAATTCCATTGAATGTTTCAGGTTGGTTTGGACACAAATCCATAAAATCAGGATAACCATCGCCGTCAGAATCTGCAATGCCTTTTGTATCAGTTGGAGATAAATCAGGACAGCCGTCATCATCCTGGAATTTATTGTAAGTTTCTTTTACAGTAGGACAATTATCTATATGATCTTGAATGCCATCAGAATCAACATCATACCATGGAACAAAATCTGCAGGACAACCGTCAATATTGTTACCATATTGTGGATCATAGTCTTCTAAAAGATGAGGGCAAAAATCTACATTGTTTGGAACCCCATCTCCGTCAGAATCAATATTTTCATTAGCAAAAGCACCACCGGGCATCATACCAATAGTGGATGTAAGTAAAAGCAAAAAGCCCAAAAGATATTGTTTTTTCATTCTAGATACTCCTATGGGTCAGGACATCCATCAGTATCGCTGTCACCATCATAATCCTCAGGCTCTAGAGGACATAGATCATTTTCATTAATGATATTATCCAAATCAGCATCATGTTTGTATCTTGACTGTTCTGGTGCAATGTCAGGGCAGCCGTCATGATCATTATACTTGTTCCAAGACTCTTTTTCATTTGGACATAAATCAACTTCATCATTTATGCCATCTTGATCACTATCAATAGTGACATTTCCAGTTGGCACAGTATCAGGACAGCCGTCATAATCAACATATCTGTTCCAAATTTCATTTTGAGTTGGACACATATCCATTACATCTGGAACCCCATCACCATCTGAATCTGGTTGTTTATCATCACTGTCAGGACAGCCGTCATCGTCTTGGAAGCCATTGTAAATTTCAGCAACTAGAGGACAATCATCGGAAACATCATTGATACCATCATTATCTGAATCAATCGCAAAGGATGTAGAAACAGAATCAGGGCAACCGTCATCGTCTTGGAATCTATTGTAAGTTTCTTTAGCAGTAGGACATGCATCTATTGCGTCTGGAATTCCATCCATATCTCTATCATTCTTTATGATGTATTCATCAGGGCAACCGTCTAAATCTAAAATACCGTTATATGTTTCAGGTTGATTAGGACAGTGATCATTGAAATCATTGATACCATCATTATCTGAATCAGCTGTAGATCTATCATCTGCAACATAGTCAGGACAGCCGTCTAAATCTTGGAATTTATTATAAGTTTCAGGAACAAGTGGACATTCATCAATACTGTCAACTATTCCATCAAAGTCAGTATCTAAACTAGTGACAAAGTCAGGATAGTCAGGACATCCATCATCGTCTTGGAAGCCATTGTATCTTTCTCTATCAAGAGGACATTGATCAATTGAATCTAAAATATTATCATAGTCAGAATCAGCATCGGTTGGATCATCTGGACAGCCATCATAATCGTGATAACGATTCCATGTTTCTGGAGTTGAAGGACATTGATCTAATGAATCCCTAATACCATCACCATCAGAGTCCAATACACTATCATCAGGACAACCATCTTGATCAAGATAACCATTTACAGTTTCAGCAACAAGAGGACATTTATCACTTAAATCAAGAATTCCATCACCATCAAAATCTGATCCTAATGCTCCAGATACGCTGTCAGGACATCCATCAGAATCTTCAATGCCATTGTAAGTTTCTTTGGCAATTGGACATTTATCTAAATTATCTGGAATTCCATCCAGGTCTCTATCAGATGTAGAATGAGTATCAGGGCAACCGTCTCTATCAAATACACCATTGAAAGTTTCTGGTTGGTTAGGACACAAATCAGAAAAATCGTTTATTCCATCACCATCAGAATCTGGAACTCCTTTATCAGAACTTACAAAGTCAGGGCAACCATCATCGTCTTGGAATCTATTGTAAGTTTCTTTTACTTCAGGACATTGATCAATACTGTTAGGAATTCCATCAAGGTCTGAATCAACATCACTTGAATAAGGAGGAATATCTGGACAACCATCATCGTCTTGGAAACCATTGTATCGTTCTGGATCTAGAGGACATGCATCATCACCATCCATAATTCGATCACCATCTGCATCATTTAATGTTCCATCAAAAGATGGTAGTGAATCTGGACAACCATCATAATCTGCAAATCTGTTAAAAGTTTCTGGTTGGTTAGGACAAATATCAAATTGATCAGCAATGCCATCGCCATCTTTGTCAGTAAATGAAAAGTCTAACGCAATATCAGGACAACCATCTAAATCTCTGTAACCGTTATACACTTCTGGTTCATCTGAACACAAGTCAAATTTATCTTGAATACCGTCATTATCAGTATCAACAAAATTAAAGTCATTTACAGAGTCAGGGCAACCATCTTCATCTTGGAATCTGTTGTAAGTTTCAGCACTTAGTGGACATTCATCAATAAAGTCTGGAACTCCATCTAAATCTCTATCACCAGAACCATAAGTATCAGGACAACCATCCAAATCATCAATTCCGTTGAAAGTTTCTGGTTGGTTAGGACAATTATCTATTAAATCAATAATACTATCACCGTCAGAATCAGATGCGCCTCCAACTCCATCTCCTGGAAGTGTATCAGGACAACCATCTTCATCTTGGAATTTATTGTGAGTTTCTTTTAGATTTGGACATTGATCAATATGATCTTCTATTCCATCATAATCTTCATCATACCATGGAACAAAATTTGATGGACATCCATCTATGGCACCTTCAAAATCTTCTTGTAAATTTGGGCATTGATCAATTGAATCATCTACATCATCTTTATCCAAGTCATCATCAGCAAAAGCTGGGCTAATAGGCATGCTAGTTAGCGTAGTTACAAGTAACAATAGGAACGATATCGTATGAATTTTTTTCAATGCCTAAAAATACCCCGAGGATCCAGTTATTAAACCTCACTCTAGAATCGACTAGAAAAATTAAAGATTTTGAGAAAACTTTCCATGTTGGACAAAAACTCGATTAATTTAAGTAAACCAAAACATGATCATGATCTCATGAGCTGTTCAGGAGAAACTGTAGAAGAAGATCATTTGATTCAGATCAGGCCTGCTATATCTGAACAACTAAAAAAAGCAAAGTATGGCGTATCTGATCATTCAACAGTAGAACTTTGTCACTGGACAAAAAAATCATTCAAACATGAGGGCAGTTGTTATAAACACAAGTTTTATGGAATATCAACTCATAGATGTATGGAATTTTCTCCAGCTGGAATGCATTGCGAAAATAGATGTGTGTACTGTTGGAGGCCAATGGAATTTTATGATTCAATGAAAATGGAGCCAGAGCATGTTGCAGAACCTGAAGAAATTTTAACAAAGTTGATGGCTGAAAGAAAAAAATTAATCAATGGATATTATGGGGATTCAAGAAACGATAAACAAAGATTAGATGAATCATTATTGCCTAGCCATTATGCAATTTCACTTTCAGGAGAACCAACAATGTATCCTAAACTACCAAAATTAATCAAGTATCTAAATTCTCTAGAGTCAACAAAATCAATTTTTCTTGTAACCAATGGACAAGAACCAGACATGATTCAAAAGCTGCAGGATGAAGATGCATTGCCGACACAGTTGTATCTATCAACAAATGCCGCAGATTATGAATCATTTATGAGGATAAACAAGCCAAAATATGATGATTCATGGGAAAGATGGAACAGAACGCTTGGCATGTTAAAAGATTTGGATACAAGAACTGTGTTAAGGATTACTTTGATAAGAGATTACAATGATCAAAGAGAAGGAATTCCAGCATTTGCAGAAATGTTTAGAAAAGCAAGTCCACATTTTATTGAAATTAAATCATACATGCACATTGGACGGTCAACTAATCGATTAGAACACGCAAATATGCTAGAAATGAAAGAAGTGAGGGAATTCAGTGAAGAAGTAGTGAAACACGGTAAAATATTTTCAATAATGGATGAAAGTGTTGTTTCAAGAATTTCAATTTTACAAAACAACGAACGGTTTATTGATCGTTTTATACCTACTTATGCAGATACCATTTAGAAAATTTCTCTAGTGCTTTGTATCTATGAGATAGTTCATTTTTATTATTTAGTTCAGCAAATGTCTTTGTTGAATTATTTGGAATAAAGATAGGATCATATCCCCAACCTTTTCCTTTTTGTGATTTGGATATTTTACCATTTAGATTTCCTACAAATGATTGTAAAATAGTCTTATCACAATAAGTTATGATTGAAACAAATTTTGCTTTTCTATTATTTTTTAAGAGATTAAGAATTCCTTTGTTACCAATTGTTTTAAAAACATATGAAGAATATGGACCTGGAAAACCATCAATAGAATCAATAAACAATCCATCATCCTCAATTATTATGGGTTTTTTAAATTGAGAAAATGCATAACTTGCTTTTGCCATTGCAATATCACAAAGGGAATTGGATTGAATTTCTTCTAAATTAGATTTGATAAATCCAAGACGAATTCCAAATGAATCTAAAATATTTTTAGCTTCATGATATTTGTGGCTGTTTGAGGATACAAAAAAGAGATCAAACGACTTGTGCATATCTACCACGACTTTCTATATCTGAAACTAGTTTAGTTATTTTCGTATAATAGGCATGGCCAACTATAGATTTGTATCCATTTAGGAAATTTTTCCACGAAGATGCCATGATTTTGGCATGAGCGCTGTTGAGAATTTCTTTAATTAATCTCAAGTCAACAGCATGATCTTCAGGTTTTATTGAGATTTGAGATAATCCAAAATCAATTACAAATACAGTATTATGAAATAAAATAAAATTCGAAGTTGTCAAATCACCATGCATAACTCCATTCTTGTGTAAAGTGCCAACCAGTTTTCCAATATCGCTTGATAATTTGATAATTTTTGATTCAGATAAATCATGAACAGGTTTTCCAGGAATTTCTTGCATGATTATTGAAGTTTTATCTAAATTTACAAAGTAAACAAGAGGTGTTGGAATTCCAAATGACTTTACAAGAGAAAGCATTTGTGATTCTTTAATTGTTCTATGTTTACGAATTTTCAAATCTAGTAAAGAATTTCGATAAGTTTTGATTTTCCTAATTTTTAGTATTGCATTAGAATTTTGCCATTTAGTTTGATAAAGGTCTGCTTCAGCTCCTTTTTTGATTAATTTCATTAACATTATATCCAGAGGAATTCAATAAAAATTAATCATGGATGAAGGAGAAAAACGAATCAAACAAGAAGACTGTAGCGAAGATGAGTTAGGTGCAGGAATTCTAACATTAACAAATAAAAGATTAGCATTTGATAAGACTAATGCAAGAATAATGGATTTTTCTAAGCGTTTTGGAGATACTGTATTAGATATTTCATTAGATAAAATAACAAAAACATGGAAAGAAGGATTACTAATGAAAAAAGTATGTTTCACAGCAAAAACAGACGATGGGGAACAAACTTTCAAGTTTGGAGTCTTCAACACTAAAAGTTGGGTCAAAATTATTGAACAGACAATTAAGGAATACAAAAATCAATAATCAACTTTAACAGAATCCAATCTCCATGATTGAGTAACAAATGTATCTTTTAATGCAACACCTGATTTTATTTGAGATTCCAATAAACCAGTCCAACAAATTTGACTTCCACAATCTCCAGCATATTGTAACGGAACTACAAAAAATTTACACCCGTGTCGTTTACATACATCTTGTAGCATTTCAGATAGTCGTTTGTTAGCTGCAACCCCTCCTACTATCATCAATTCTTTTTTTCTTGTAAATGATAAAGCACGTTCTACTGCTTCACTTATCATGGCAAATGCAGTTTCTTGAAGTGAATAACATGCATCAACTTTGCTTTTCATAGCAACTAATTTGGTTGCAGATAACAATCCAGAAAAGGATACATCATTTCCCTTCACAGAGTAAGGCAAAATAACATAGTTTGAAGAAGTATTTGCTAGCTCTTCAATATTTTTTCCACATGGAGATGCAAATCCAATTGATCGTCCAAATTGATCTAGTAATTGGCCGAGAGTAATATCCAAAGTCTCACCAAATACTCTCCATTGTTTATTGAGAAATGCCAAAAGCATTGTATGACCTCCAGACACCAAGAGTACAAGAGGGTTAGTTGCACCAGTCAATAATTTTCCCAATTCAATGTGCCCTATGGCATGATTCACTGGATATATTGGAATTTTGTAAAAAGATGCCAAAGATCTTGCAACTATAGCACCAACACGTAAACAGGGTCCTAAACCAGGACCTGCAGCATATGAAACAATATCCAAATCTTTGATGGAAACATTTGCTTTTTCAAGACATTCAGATAGAACTAGAGAACTATTCTCAATATGATGACGAGATGCTTCACGAGGATGAATTCCTTCACCCTCAGCAGGACGATAAATTTTTCTAATATCTGAAAGAATTTTTCCTTTCTTTCCATTTTTTTTAATTATAGCACAAGAAAATGTATGAGCTGTGCTTTCAATACCCAATCCAATCATATTAGCCACGACTTAATGTAGAAACAATTTTGATTACATCGCCATTTTTTAGTTTTTGATCACCGCTGATCCTTTGTTTGGTTTTACAATCTATTGCATGTAGAAATCCTTTTGCAATGTCTGCATGAATTAGGCCTGCCAGATCTTTGGCTGTAGAATCTTGTGGGACTAGTTTTGTATCAGGTAAAATAACACCATCTTTGTTTGTGAGTTTTGTCTCGTCTTCTACAGGATATACAACAATAAATTTTAATGAATCAAAAACAGCCGTGTTTAGAATTTTTTGAATGCCAGTCGTATTGATTTTTGAAAAAACTGATTTTACTAAATCAAGTGCTTTTTGTTGTGGTGGGGGGATTTCTTTCCCATCAACAATAGTAAAACTTTCATCACCAGAAGAATAATTTACAATTCCTGCTTTTGATGCCTTTCGTAAAAGTAATTCAGTTTCTGCACTACAGGGAATTACAACATCAGGAATTTTTTTGATAATATCAAGATCTTTGCAAAGATCTGCCTTGTTTGCAGCAATAATCATAGGTTTTGTATTTTTTCTTAATTCTTTGACAAAAGTTTGTATGTCAGATTCTGTCCATTCTTTAGGATTTTTAGTCATGAATCCTAATTTTTGAAGAACTTCTTGAACTTGAAAATCTTTAATTCCTAATCCAGTAAATCTTTTTGCTATACCATCAGTTAATTTTGCACGTTTTTGATCTATTTCTCGAGTGATTTTATCCCATTCTCTTTTTAGAATATCTGCAAACCATTGATCAAATTCATCTTGAACAAAAGCAATATCTTCCAAAGGATTATGTGTTCCAGCTGGAATAGGCTGTCCCTGAATATCAGTTGTTCCTGCAATATCAACAACGTGGATTAAGACTTCAGCTTGTCTTGCATCATCAAGAAATTGATTTCCTAATCCTTTACCTTCATGTGCTCCAGGAACTAATCCTGCAACATCAATGAGTTTTACTGGAATAAAACGAGTGCCATCTACACACAATTCATTTTCATGTTTAATTTTAAAATGTTGACAAGCGCAATCGGCTTTGACATATGCTACTCCAATGTTTGGTTCAATAGTTGTAAAAGGAAAATTTCCTGATGCTACTGGAGTTTCAGTTGCAGCAGAGAAGAAGGTTGACTTTCCTACATTTGCTTTTCCAAGTAAACCGATTTGCAATACTCACAGAAATCCAATTCTACTTATTAGTATTGCAGAAATCGTTTAATCTAGTTAGTTATGATTTCATATCATGTCAATAGTGATTACTGGTAATCCAGGAGTTGGAAAACATACAATTACACAAAAAATTGCTGAGATGATGGAACTATCAATTATAGATATTAATAAAATTGCAAAAGATTCAGGATTGTTTGAACAGAATGATGATACAAATGATGTAGATGTTGAAGAGCTTGAAAAAATATTAAAACAAAAAGTTTCATACAAAGATGTTATTGTAGGACATTTGGCACCTTATGTTTTAAGAAAAAATCAAGTAAAAGTAATGATTGTATTAAGAAGAAGCCCATATGATTTGATTCCAGTTTATAATGATAGAAAATACTCTGAGAAGAAAATAAGAGAAAATACAGGTAGTGAAATTCTAGGAATTATTGCCAATGATGCAATTAGTAGATTTCAAGAAAAGACATTTCAAGTCAATGTTAGTGGGAAGACAATTTCAGAAGTAGTCAGAAATGTAATGAATGTGATTGTAGAGAATGAGGGAAACGAAGAAGTAGATTGGCTAGAACTGGTGAGAGCAAATAATGATTTGGGAAAATTTTTTGTTGACTGATTAAATAACGCCTTTGAATTGATGAAATTACTTGTTTGAAATATCTAAAACAGATTTAGCTGGAAGAATTGGTACTCTTTATACAAATCATGGTAAAATTGAGACTCCAGCATATGTTCCAGTTATTCATCCAGTCAAACAGACAATTCCATCTAAAAAAATTCGAGAGATTGGATTTGATCTAGTAATTACCAATGCATACATTACAAGAAACAATTATGGAGACAGTGCTATAGAAAAAGGAATTCATAAAATAATTGATTTTGATGGTGGAATCATGACAGATTCTGGAGGATATCAAGTTCTAGAATACGGAGATGTGGAGGTGACGCCACCAGAAATGGCAAATTTTGAAAAAGGAATTTTAACAGATTTTGCAATACCACTTGACAAACCAACTGGGTATGGGATGCCAATCAAAAAGGCAGAAGCATATGTAAAACACACACTTGAAGTTTCAAAACAAACACTTGAGAACAGTGAAGATAATGGCCAAATTTGGATTGGTCCAATTCAAGGAGGAGAACACTTTGATCTTGTTGGAAAGTCTACAAAGAGTTTGGTGGATATGGGTTTTCAAATGCTTGCTTTAGGAAGTCCAGTTGAATTTATGGAATCATATGAATACAGATTATTAGCTCAAATGATAGTAGCTGCAAAAAAACAGATGCCACACTCTATTCCATTACATCTTTTTGGTGCAGGGCACCCCCTTACGATACCATTTGCCATAGCTTTGGGTTGTGACACATTTGATTCAGCCTCATACATGCTTTATGCCAAACAACTAAGATACATAACAGATGACGGCACACGATATTTGTCAGATATTACAGTATTTCCATGTAATTGTGAGATATGTTCGAAATATACTCCTGATGAATTCCGTCAGTTAGAATCAACAGAAAAGATCAATCAATTAGCAATTCACAACTTGTATGCAATTAAACTTGAGGTAGATAAAGTAAAACAGGCAATTCATGAAGGCAGATTATGGGAATATGTTATAAAAAAAGCAAGAGCTCATCCTAAACTATTTGAAATGATTGAAGTAATGACAGAAAATTATGAATTTCTTGGTGTGGGTACACCTAAATTTAAAGAGAAAGCTATCTTCTTGTACGGTAAAGAGGATCAATATCGTCCAGAGGTTCAAGCATTTCATAAAATGGTTAGAAAATTCAAATCAAAGAAGAAGAAACTCATCATTACCAAAGAATCTAATACAAAACCAGGGTATCTATCTTATGAGTATGTTGGATTAAAAAAGAGATACAAAGATTTTGAATCGTTTCAAATATGTCAGTATAATCCCCAATTAGGAATAATCCCAATAGAAATTTCAGACATATTTCCTGCTGCACACCATGAAACTTCAAGAATAGATTTTGAGCCAGGTGATTTTCCTACATTTAAAAAAACATGGAATAATTTCTTTACAAATAACAAATTTTCAGAACTGTATTATGATAAAAATGATAAATTCTTAAAATATTTTGCAAAGAATTTACCAAAAGAAATCAAGAAAAAATCTTTTGAATAATTAAAAATAAGAAAAAAGAATGTGCTAAAAGATGCTGCTTATAGAGCAGCGTCTTCTGCCCAACCTTTGATGAAGATACCGTTTTTGTGAAGAGGTACTGGTTGTCCAGCGGTGTAATTCATTGGTCTCATCCAAAAGATTGATTTTGTTGGGCATACACCGATGCATGCACCGTCAGAAATACATCTTTCTGGGTAGAAAACAAATGCTTTACCTCTCTTCCAGCCTTCAACAGGTTTTACTCTAAGGACATCAGGACCAAGAGTTGTACAGATTTCTACACATAGTGCACATCCGATACATCTTTGTTCATCAATGTCTGGTAGTATTGCTATTGGCATTACAAAGTTTAGTTGGCTTGGTTACTATTTAAACCATGATTGAAATTCATAACCCTGTTATGAAAATTGATCGAGTGGAAATTCATGCGCAGAACATAGATTAGAAATTTAAAAAACAAAAAGATAACGTGGTGTGCACGTTTATTTTCTCATTGCGTCTATTTGACCAGAAGTAACCCAGTCAAGTAGTTCTGCTGAAGATGGATTTAGGTCTGCTCTCTGTTTCATCAGATTGTTAACCCAGATCCAGTTTAATTGGTTTAGGAGCGGCTTGTTTGCTTCGTCACCAGCACGTGTTTTAGCGACGACGGCTTGATCTTGTTGTCCTAACCATTCTTGGAAGCTTCTTCCCATGAGGATCGGATCTTAGCTTACACTAATTAAAGCTTTTGTAGATTCCATGGTCGGCATAATGATCGGATTGAGTCTAAGAAGGTTTTAACATAGATGATAATTCATTTTAATTCTTGGATGTCAAGGTTTTAGGTGCAGCAAATGAAGTTGGCAGATCGGGTTTTTTGGTAAATTGTAATGGAACTAAACTATTACTTGATTATGGAGTATTATTTGGAAGAAGAGGCTCACCACCACAATATCCTCTACATGTAAAGCCTAAAGATTTGGATGCAATTATTATCACTCATGCACATTTAGATCATTCAGGAAACGTTCCATCACTTTTTGTAAGTGGCAATACTGATGTTTATGCTACTCCACCAACATTTGATCTTTCGAAATTATTGATTGAAGATATGCTAAAAATTGAAAAAAACGCCCATCCGTTTGATTTGCCTGAAGTAAATAACATGATGAAAAACGCCAAAGAGATTGGATTTAAACAAAAAATTACTAAAGGCAATGCGACGTTTGAATTAAGAGAATCAGGACATGTAATTGGTGGAAGTACAGTGCTAGTAGAATCAGAAAAGAAGCGACTTTTCTATACTGGAGACATCAAAACTAATGGTTCAAGAATGTTACGGGAAATGGATCTAGATATAGGTGAAATTGATTTACTAATTACTGAAAGCACTTATGCAAAAACTGAGCAAAAGCCAAGAAAAGAATCAGAAGCAGAATTAATAGAATTTGCAAATGAGGTGATGGACAGGAAAGGAATATTGTTTATTCCATCATTCTCAGTTGAACGCTCTCAAGAGATTGCATGTATTTTACGAAGTGCAAACTTTAAACATAAAATCATCATGGATGGAATGGCACTAAAAGTAAATGAGATAATGTTTAAACATCCAGATTATCTAAGAGATCCTAAAATATTTTCTGAGGCAATCAAGAGTGCAACTGCAATAAGAGAACATACTGAAAGAAAACGTGCAATGGACGAACCATGTGTTGTCATATCACCAGCTGGAATGTTAGTAGGAGGAAATGCAGTGTATTACCTACAGCAATTATCATTTGATAGTAAAAATGGAATAGCTCTTGTTTCGTATCAAGGAGATGGCACGCCAGGTAGAAAATTGTTAGATACAGGAACAGTTTCTACTAGAGGAAAGGATCTGAATGTTAAAGCTAAAGTAAAACAATTTGAATTTTCAGGGCATGCAGATAGAAAAGAATTATTTGATATGATTAAAAATATCAAAGGAAATCCCAAAGTGTGGGCAGTTCATGGAGATTCTGAGTCATGCGATATGTTTGCTCAAGAAATTCACGAGAAATTTGGTTTGGAAACATATGCACCTGCAGTTAATGATGAAATAACTGTCTGATATGCAAAAAAAGCATACAATAGATGTAGATAATTCAATTAATAGTGGACAAGTGTTTCTTTGGAGAAAAAATGGTAATTATTGGTACGGAATAAATGGCCAAGACATTCTAAAAATTAATAATTTTGGAAACATTCAATCATATCAAAATAGCAAGACAGATTTTTTTAGAAAAAAAGACAATATTGAAAAAATAATAAAGTCAATTTCAAAAGATAATACAACAAAAAAGGCTGTAAGACAGTTTCCAGGACTAAGAATACTTGAACAAGATCCCTTTCAATGTGTGATTTCATTTATTGTATCTTCAAACTCTAATATTCAAAAAATTAAAAGCAGTTTAGAGAACATATCAAAAAAATTTGGAGTGAAAGTAAAATTTCAAAATCAGGAGTTTTTTTTATTTCCTAAACCAGAAAAACTTGCTAAAGCATCAATTGATGAAATTAAAAGTTGTGGAGTAGGGTATAGAGCTCAGTTCATCAAAGAGGCAGCAAATATGATTTTATTTGAAAAAATTAATTTTGAGTATTTGAAAAAATGTAGTTACCAGGAGGCAAAAGAAATGATTTGTGCAATTCCAGGAGTGGGAAATAAAGTTGCAGATTGTATTTTGTTGTTTTCATTAAACAAGTTAGATGCGTTTCCATTAGACAGATGGATGATTAGAATTTTAGAAAAATATTATGCAAAAGAATTTCAACTAGAGACTAAAACCATTACAGAAAAACAATATGATATCCTCCATAAAAAAATTGTAAATCATTTTGGCCCATTTGCAGGATATGCTCAACAATTTCTCTTTAAAATGGAACGAGAAAATTACCAAAAAAAGTGGCTCTAAACCCTTAAAATGGTAATTAATTGCTAGGTTTTTGGGCTCATAACTCAGCATGGATAGAGTGCTGGACTTCTAATCCAGACGCCAAGGGATCGAAGCCCTTTGGGCCCGCTTACAAAATTATTTATTATTATTCACGTGTGATGTTTTGTGAAAGACATAGAGTTTCAGCTAAATTCTACAGATATTCATCCAGATTCAGAGATTAAAGGAAGTATCTTTGTCTCATATCCTGGAAGATATGACGGGGTTGTGATAAATACACAAATTTTGGATTCAAATGAACATATAATTTACAAATCATATAATGGAAAAAAAATATCACAAAACGTTTCAAGACTGTTTATCAACAAAGATGTAATGCCTGAAAACAAAGCAGAGTTTACGGCAGTGATTAGCTTTATACCAAAACAAGAGCATGAAATTAAATTCAGGGTATCAATTATTGAGCAACACAAAGAAATTGAAAGTCAGATAATTTTTGCAAAATATTTTATCTAGAATCTAAGTTTCTCTACAGATATTGTTCCAGTCATCCATGGATGTGGTGTACAATGATATGGAACATCTTGTGGTTCAGTGAACAAGAATTCATAAGAATCACCAGGTTTTAAAACTCCAGATGAGCCAAAATCGCCACTATAGCTATCTGCACTTCTATGATCAGGAGTTACAGTATGAGCAGTATCGTCATTATTTTGCCAAATTACTTTGTTGTTAACGCTCAATGTAACTAGAGCTTTGTTTGGCACATAGTTTTGATTGCCTTCAACTACGGCTCCAGGTACAATTTCAATGATAAAATCTTCTTCAGGATGTAAAATGTGCTCATCTACTGAAGGTTTTGCCAAAGATTCAGGAAGATAAAACGATGTATAAAATACAAAAGAGGCAGACATTCCAATAATTAATGCAATCACTCCAATACCATATGCATGGCTGGATGTAGATGCACTCATAATTTTTTCAATCGCTCAAGTTCTTATAAAGCTTGTTTAGAATTTTTGAAATCATGGTTTTTTAAGATCGCCAGATCCAATGTCTGAATTAGTATCAGCACTAATTCCTAAATCTGCCTGAGTCTTTGGTAGAGAAATTTCAGGTGCCAACTCTTTTGGTTGAGATTTTACTTCAGATGAATCGTTTCCTTTTGGAGGTGTGCTATGTTCAGCAACAACATCAAGTTCTGCTAGTTTTGGTTTTTCTTCTATTACAGGAACAGGTGGAGGTGGAGGAGCATTCTTTTGCTGACTCATCGCATACCTATACACATGGAAGAACGCCGCAAACACTAACAAGATAATTCCAACAAAGAATAATGATACATTCTTCATTCCAGTTAGAGCCGCATTGTACGCTGCAATATTTAGAAATACTTGGAATGCCAAAAGTGCAACCAGTAACCAGTTAATCCATTTTTCTGAAAGCTTGATTGAAGCGACTTTCTGAGGACCGCTGCTTTTTGCAAGTTTTGATTTTCTCTCAGCTTCGTTTGCAAGTTTAATCATCATGTAAGTAAATCCAAATCCTAGTGGTACCAACAATATCATTGTAGAGTAAAAGAATATTGGATCAATTACTAGACGCTCTACTAGTGGAATCTTTGTGTCAGGTGAGATATAGAATCCCCAATATGTAGTGACCATGATTTGGGCAAGACTGGTAATTCCAAATGCAGTAATGATTGGTCTGTCTCTCCAAGAGAATTTCTTGTATCTGTCGATAAATGGAATCAACACAAATGATATAATAAATAACAACGGCCATAACAAGCCAGTAACAAATTTGTCATACTGTGTCCTCATGAATGCATAAATTCCTGTAAGATACCATTCAGGAACCGTTACGCCAGGAGGTACTGTTGGTTCAAACTTGAAACCTAGATCAATTGGGAATACACCGCCTGTTATCAGAATAGCACCGCTAATTGCCATTACCATAGGTACATCAAACACCAAGAATCTTGGGAAATGAACTGCCATCAATCCTAGCATTACTATTGGTAGTAAAAACACGTGTTGAGCATAGAATCTTAATACAAAGTCGGAGAACCCACTACCTAACGCCGCATCACGAATAGTCGGCCCCACAACGGGAATAGAAGTTGTTAATGACGCCGCAATACTGATTGCAAGTTCAGCTCTTTCACTGAAAATAACATCATATCCTGTAAATGCTTCAAGAATTGTAACAGTACCTAAAATGACACCAGTCATCCATAGAACTTCATTTCTAATTTTGTATCTTCCACTAAAATATTGATAGTACATATGAAGAACTGCTAAAAGAACCATTGCGTTAGAACCGTGATAGTGAATGTTTCTAATATGAAAACCAAATGGGACATCATCGTTAATAAATTGAACACTGTCCCATGCCCTATCAAGAATTGGTTGATAGTAAAACATGAGTAATGCGCCAGAAACTCCAAGGATGATGAATACAACAAAAGTTAACATTCCTAAAAATCCAAATGGACTGACAAATCTTGCGGGGAATGAGAATTTGATTGCAGTAAAGATAGTTCTGTCTACTCCATCCCAAAGCCAATAAAGAAACGCTACTGCGCCAGTTCTTCTGCTAAGCGAAACGGCCATATCCAATTACTCCATTATCATTTGCGTTAAACTTTGGTGGCATGATAAATACAAAGCCATCTGAATCAATGTCCAAGGTTAATTTTGGTAAAGTGTTTGACGGTGCAGCTTGTACTGATGCAGGGCCAACAAATGCTGTTCCAGTTATTGGATCATACATACTTCCATGACAAGGACATTCGCCTCTTTTTCTACCATCATCTGGCCAATATTTCCATAAACACCAAAGATGTAGACATATCATACTATAAGCTCGTAATGCATCTGTGTCTTTGTTTCCTCCACCTAACTCTTCAGGAAGTCTAATGAATTGCCATTTACGAAAAGCTTCTGCATCAAGTGCTGCATCACCTGTTGAGGGATAAGTGATAACTTCAGCATGATTAATTGGATAGGTGTTGATATTAGCATGTGTGCCATCAGGCAAAATTACTGGAACTTTTTCTAGTGATGCCTGATTTGGGTTTGGCATAAAATTTCCAAACGGAACAAAGGGGGCAAAAGCTAATCCTGTGCCTGCAGCACCCATTAATTTTAGAAAATCTCTTCGGGATAATCCACTAGGCTTTTTTGTCCCAAGCTCCGACATTCAAGCTGACGTACCCGCCAAATTGCTTATAAACCTTGTTCAGTCAATTAGGAGGTTTTTGTCTGATGATGAAAATGCAAGCTAATCCGATCGCTACTCCAATAATCAACCCAACTACAATTCCAACATTAAATGAAGAATCAACATTGTTTACTGGATAGTTAGAAGTGGTGTTTATTGTATAGTTAGTGGTGTTTGTATAATCAGAAATTTTTGTTTCATGTGTTATTTCAGAATTCTCTGATGTATCATTTAAAATTGAACTAGTCTCTGTTTTGTCTTGTTTAACAATGTTCATCTCAGGTGAAATATTTGTAAATTTTGCAGCCAGTGTTATTGGTTCAGTAGTTGATAAGCCGCCAAACAAAGTAGAGTGTGTTAAGATTGTATAGGTACCAGTTTGATTAATTGGGACATACAACACTGTAGATGTGTCATCTTTATTTTTTACTGGAAAAAATCCTCCACCTTGACTGAATACAGAATTTCCAAGCCAATCAAGTGATGGCCAATCAAGAAAATGTCCAAAGACTCCAGATGGGACATTAGTTTGAATTATTTGTCCAGTCGGATCTGTTACAAATACAGATAGATTTGTGTCATCGCTAATCCATGAAAGTTCAATTGATGCAGAATTAATCGATTCATTTTGAATATCAAAATAATATTGTCTCCAATCACCTGCCATGTAACGATTAACCATGTCAAATGCACCTTTAGTGTATCCGTTTCCGTATAGAACATCATCGCTTTGTACTCCTTTGATTAGAATTGTAGTATCATTTTCTATTACAGGTTGTTTAATTACAAAAGATACAGGTGCATTTACGGTATGTCTATCACTTTCAAAGCTGAGAAATCCTTGATAAACTCCAGTTTGAAAATCATTTGGAGTTACTAGTGTGATGTCAACTGTAGATGAGTCATTTGGAGGAACAGAAACTATTTCAGAGTTTGACCACAATAAAGGCCATTTTTCTTTTTCGTAATAACTTGCAGATATGGTATAGTCCATGGAAGTGGAGTTTTGCTTTGTGTCACCTAACCAATACGAATATCTTGTAGGTACCGGATATACTCCAACTAATGGAACTCCTTTAAATTTATCATTAGGTTCAGAAACTCTTAACTCCTGAACTGTACCCCATGAACCAGCTCTATTCACCATGGATAACTCATCGCTTGTAATTTTTGTGTCATTGTTGTTATCAATCCAATCATACAGATACAGTGAAGATATTTTGAGATCATCGGCGTAAACATCAGAAGTGTTATTCATAAAATCACTAAACAAAAAATTCACATTTAAGATCATCAGTGATGACTCATCAGGGATTGGATTATCTTCATTGAAAAAATTTCCCAAATCAGAAGTGTGGCCAAGATTTGATAGTTTGACATAGTTTGGAATAAAGGTATCAGTTTTGTTTAGTATGGAATCTTGTTGTCTGAGAATTGTTGTTCCATTAAATTGAGTTTTAGTAATTAATGACAGAGTTTGAGGATTGACATTAATAACAAGTGTGTCATTGGTAGGATTTTCAATTGTAAAAGTCGCTGTGCTTCTATCGCCTGGAAGTAATTGTCCTGCAAACCAACTTGTCATTGGAAATGAATGTGTAGGTAATTGGAATTTTTCAAATCCCATATCAGTTGAATTTATTTTTTTTATTGCAGGATCAAGAATTTTCTTAATGTTGTCATATGAATTATCATTGTAAACTATGAATGTTCCATTTTTACCATTAACATAATTCAGAGCAGATTCAACGTTAACTAAACCAGAGCCTTGAGTCAACGGATCATTATACAAATCAGTTGCAGTAGACATTAGAATATTTTTAATCAGAAAAGAGTCATAGTCCTTTGATTGTTTTTTCATCTCTTCCATTAAAATCGCCGCACTGCCAGAAACCAATGGTGCAGCCATACTCGTACCACCAAACAACGAAAAAGACTCATCAGTTGAATCCTTGTGAATTTTCAAAACATTTGATGGCACAAACCCATGAGCCCCAATACTCATAATGTCGGGTTTTGGATCTCCAATAGAGCCAGGACCTCGACTAGAAAAATCAATTATATCATTGAAATGATCAATTGTATTTCCAAATCGTGGTTGATCTTTGAAAGGACCATACCCAACAAACACGTTGTTGGTAGTAGCACCAACTGAAATTCCAAATGGAGATGCGTTGGGCAATCCAATTGTTCCATATCCATGACCAGAATTTCCAGCGCTGGAAATTATTGTAACTCCTGGATAGTCATCATCCAAAGAATTGGGAGTTGCCAATACACTCAAGATTAATGACAATACATCCATTCCTGGTGACACATTAAAAGAAGGAAAGTTAGATACGCCCCAACTGTTAGAAATTATATCAGCTCTTGTATGACCTGAGAATTTCCAATCATGGTTTTGATTATCAAAACCTGCAGACCATAGCCAGCCATATACAGTATCACCAAACCATAATGCTTTTACTGGAATAATTTTTGCATCAGGTGCTACGCCAGTGATAGAATATTTTTTTGAATTGTTGTAAATATCATAAGTCTCTTGTCCACGTGAAGTAATAGATGCAGCACTGGAAGTTCCATGTCCCATAAAATCAGTCATCAATCCAAAAAATTCACCATCTGAATCTAAAGCAGGCAAGAGTGTTCCATTAATTGCTTTTAGAGTATCATCAATATCAGTAGAATTATTTTTTATTGCACCATAAACATCAAGAACCTTTGCACCGAAAGTTCCAGCACTGTAATCGTTTACTCCATCATTGTTTGAATCATATACAAGAAATTCTTTTCCACTACCCAACACTATTGGTTTTTCATCAGTAAAATCAAAATCATAGTTTACTTTTTTTCCAGGCGCTAGATCAAATCGAGTATAGTCTTCCCAAGAAGTACTAAGATCTGGAATTATAGTATCATAAACTCCAGATGTAAAAGAATCAACTACAAGAACAGGCACTACCTGAATTCTTGCCATTGGACCTTGCAATCCTCCTTGGTATATTACACCTAAATGATATACACCACTTTTTGATTTTATGTAGTTTCTATTATCATCGCCAATTTTCATATCATTAGTCAGGGTTCCATTAAAAATAACTGAAGACCCTATCTGTGGAAAAAATGAATTGTATATTGGAATATTGCTTCCTTTGCCGCCTTGAGACACGTCAAGGAATACACCATCACGAGACACATATACTGATGATGTCATGTGAGAAGGAATTGGTTTACTGTAATTTCGAATGATTTCATTTTCATCAACATATGCAAAAAAAGTTGCATTAGTCAAAACGATTCCTTGGCCGTCAGGATCAAGCATTATTGGGTGATTAATGTCGTCTCGTGCAAGAGAGTGCTGTACGTCAGGATTTGAAAAGTCTACACCAGTATCAACAATAGCTATTACAGTTCCGTTACCTGTAGAGTTGTATTGTTTTTTAGCCAAATTGGAACCTGTGATATCACCGATTCTTGAAGCGTCTTGGATTTTATCGTCATTGTAAAAATCTAATTTGAAATCTTCAACAACATGATACCCTTGAGAAACTAGATTAGATGCAACATTTTCAGAAAGAACAGAAACAGAAAAAAACCCACTGTCAGACTGTACTTGATACATTGAATTAGTCTTTAGGAAATCATTTTGTTGTGAATCTTTACCAAATATCAGATATCTTTTGAAATTATTTTCTGTAAAAAAATTGGAATCTACTTCTACAATATCTGAATCAAAAACTAGAGAACTTTGAGTGTCAAGATTATTCAGATCTGCAGGAATAAACGCATGTGAATTAATTAGCATGGGAGAAACAAGGAGTGCAAAAAAGAAAATCGCCACTTTGGGCATGGATTAATTTTCTTTTCTTGCGTTATTATAACTATCTTCGGCGTGCAAGTATTGTAACTTGTAATGCAACAATAAGTCCAATTGACGCAATGATTGGCAACAATAATGCGTTGAGCTGTGCAGATGATTCACTGATTGATTCAGCAGAACGTGCAAATGTTCCAATATTTTCATCAATTTGACTACTTGCATGTTTTAGGGTAGTATCAAATCCCTTGATTTCAGATTGGAGAGTGTCAAGTTCATCAGATGTGTTTTTTAAAACAGAACTGAGATCCAGTAGATCCTCAGAAATTCCTCCCAAATCTTGACTGATGACACTAGTTGCAACCGATCCGTGTGATGTTGTACCTTGACTGAATGCAACAACATGAAACACATGTGTTCCTTCCTCTACAGGAGTGTAATCTACATAATACAATCCTTGATGTAATGTCTTAAATGAACTGGATAGTTGAACCGAAACTCCAGATGGCAGATGAACGTGTGTTGTACCCAATAATTCAGTCGGAGTGTTTCCAATCAAAAGACCATCACTAGTTGTCTGGACAAAGACCCTGATAGGATTTCCAACAGCAGTAGTTTCAGGTGCAAATACTAGTACGTTGAGCTGGCGCTCAACTGGAACCTCAATTAGTTCAGATGTGGAAGTAAATTTAAGATCTATTTTTTTTGATAGTCCTTGCTGTGTACTAATTATTTCAACAGTGTATGTTCCAAAAGGAAAATCAGTTGATTCTTCAGGCCATGTAAGTAATGCATGATGAAATGCACCCTTATCGTCAGTGGTGATTTGATCAAACTTTGCAATTGTTTCATCGGGTTCAAATAATCGAATAATCAGGTTTTCATTTGGTGCACCTTGGCCGTAAACAAAAAGAATTTGCTCTTTGGAGTATATCTGATTGCTAGTGAACGCTTCAAAGTTTTCTGAAAATGAGTTTGGTGCATTTACAATCAAAATAACAAACAAGATGGAAAACAAGATATAAAATTTCAATTTAATTAATTGACAATCTTCTCCTAGATATTACTTCTGGAAAAATTGTCTACAACTAACGTTAAGAGAAGATTCAAAAAAAAGAAAAAAAGGATAATGTGAACTAGTTTCTTACTGTACAGTTATTGTCGTACTTACTGGTGGTGATAATGCCGTAGGATTATCTACAGATTCCCAAACGAATGCAGTAGCAGTGTATGTTCCTGCTTCAGTTGGAATCCATGATAAGGCTGGGCTAAATGATTGACCAGCAGATAGTGAACCTGTAATCCATGCTAGTGAGACTGTAACACCGTTACCATCCTGGATCTGTACCAAGTATGCAAATGCTTGCTCTCTATCCTGACCATTTGCTAAGTCAGCACTGATTTGTACCTGTTGGTCAACGGAGACAGTGCTAAGACTGTTACCGAATGCATCAACGGTTCTCAAGTTAGCAGCTGGTGCTCTCTCGAGAGGTGGTACTATAGTGCCAATTAGTGAAGTGGCAGTAATATCAAGTTCGTCTGCAGTTGTGTACGGATCTGGTAGTGTATTGTCCTCATATTCTGCGGTGACAGTGTCACCTTCTGCGACTCTGAGTCTGTGACCAGAAGATTCATCAGTTACTGTAAAGAATACAGTTCCTTCGAAAATTCCAGTTGCTTGATTTGTCTCAGTTACAGTAAGGTCAATACCTCCGGCATCGGAGTCAGACCACACATCAGCAGAGAAGTTGTCTACTGATTCTGGATCTAAGTTCATGTCTGGATCAATTATTCTTACAACACCTGTTCCGCTTGCTGGGTAGCTTGCTTCTAACCATTGTACCTCACCGATATTCCATCTGATTAGTGCTGAACCTACTACTGTTTCATCCTCTGAGAATTCAAAGGAGACTGTAAGTCCGTCATCATCAGATGTTGGAATTTTACCATCAGTTGGGCCAGTACCAGTTGGAGTACCTGTTGTTTTATCGTCATCACCGTCACCATCAGCATCGTGACCGAATCCTGTAAGGATTACTTCACCTGTAAAGATGCCTGTGTCAGTACCAGTTTCAACGAGTTTATAGTCATCAAGACTGAATCCTCTAGTAGAGACCTTTATTGGGTCATCTCCGGAAGTTCCAATCTCATCAACTAAGTTACTGCCGAAGTTGTGATCTGGTGCGACGATGGTAAGATAGACTTTGTCAGTCCAAGTGTATACTTTTTGGTCAAGTTCGATAGTTGCACCAAAGTTAGAAGTAAAGATTGTCAAGTTGACATCTTCTTCTTCGTCACCTACATAGTCAGCTCCGCTTGGTCCCCAATCAGTGTATTCTAAAACAATTTCCTCTCCTCTTTCGAGTGAATCATTGCTTAGTACTTGAGGAATTTCGATTACAACCTGGAAGATACCAGTGCTGTCACCTGTTTCCCTAAAGTTTGATGGTTCTGGATCGAATGCTGCTGCGTTAGTACTACCACCAAGGTCACCCATGGAGACAGTAGCTGCGTCAGAATCCCATTCAATCAAGTCCAAGTCATATGTTTCTGCACCATCATTGTCCAAATCAAGGTCTGGCTCAATGAGGGTTAAGATCATATCGGATCCGATAATGTATACAGACTTGTCAGACTGTAAGACACCATTTCTGAGGTCGAAAGTTGCAGAGTCAGTTACAGTGTTGACATCACCTGATGCATCAGCTGGATCAGTGTATTCTACTTGGAGAATATCTCCTTGTAAGATACAGTAATTGCCAGATGATGGGGCTGCGTCAAATCTGTCTGCTACTCCAGTACTTGAACCACCATTAGTGTTTGTGAAAACAGTGGTGGTTGGACAAGTACTACTTGCTGGACCGTCAGTATATCTAATGCCAAAGTCTAACTCGAAAATACCTGCATCTGGTGCGATTTCAACTAAGGGTCCCAATGATCTGGCTGAAAAGCCACCTGGGTTTGTCCTATCTGTGTCAATTACACCTGTGTTTACAGTTCCGTTACCTGCATAGCCAAGAACTACTGAGCTAGAACCTCTTATTACAGAGATCTTTACTGGTCCTCTTGGTGGGTCAGAACCTGCAACGTTTTGTGAAATTTGATCTTCACCACTTGCGGATATATCGAAGTCTGGGTCGTTAACTCTAATGTGAATCGTTAGATCTCCATTTGATAGGTGTTCACCTACATCCAATATGGAGTCCTCGTCAAGGCCTAAACCAGCTGAGTGAACTGGGAATAAAGCGCGACCGGCTGGAGTTTCTGCAGTATTAGTGCCGAAATCTCCAGGTACACCAAATGGTACTGGGTAAACTGTTCTATCTAGACTAATTGAACCAGTGCTGGCTCTAACTCCTGCTGCATCACCTACTTCGATGATTTCACCACTTGCATCTCTAAAGTCAACATAGTTGACTTCAATGTCAAGTCCAGTTACTGGGGTCAAATCCGTTGAAGCGGTTGAACCAGATGGACAGTATGTAGGTGGAATTTGGAAATCACCGACGAATACACCAGTTTCCTGGCCAGTTTCAACTAGAGTAAATCCAGTTGCACCTAAACCAGTATCTGTTGTGATATCAAGCAGTGCAGTATTACATGCACCTGTTGTAGTAGTCCAGAGTCCGTCATCAAATGTAATATCTAATACACGTCCTAATGCACCAAATGGTAAGCCTGATGGCAAGCCGGCTTTACCGACTGCATCTTTGGCTGCATCACCTGTTGTAGTTACGACGGTGTAGATATCAATCAGATCGGAATCTGTGTTAAGATCTAAGTCTTCTAATGTGATAGTAACTGTGTCAGCTGTCTTGTATGAATCATTATCGAGAGATACTATACCAGAGTGGCTTGGAGCCTCTTGTTGGTCAGCAATTTGCGTTGCAACACCATCTGCACCTAGGTCCAGATAATTGACTCTTGGAGAGTCTTCATCTGTTAGGTCTTCAATTACGATGAAAGATGGATCATCTGCAATTGGGGATAGACCAGTGTAGGTACTTGCCTCTAGTATGTTGACTTGATTAACCATGATAAATTCCAAGGAACCTGTAAAGGTACTTGTATTATCACCGGTTTCTTCAACTTCAATTCTTACGATTTGGTTAGCGACTCTTTCGCCAGATACATCACCATCGGATGAGAATCCAAAGGTGAAAAAGTCTGCAACGATAGACTCGTTAACTGATCCATCAATTGTGTAACCATTGTTTTGAGAGTTGTCAAAGACCCACATCAAACCAATTTTATCAGTACTGTCCATATCAAATATTGCTTTAACAACATTATCTAATAGGGTACGGTCTGCTGCTGTACTAGTGGCAGTAGAGTTGATTAATGTAAGTGATTGTGCAGCACTACTGTTAAACAAGTTAATAGCTGTTGTTCCTGCTTCCAATCCGTCAAATGTACTGTTAAGTACCCTAACGGTATTGTTCAAAAGATAAACAGAGTATGAACCTGTTGCGTTAATGCTTCTCAAGTCTTGGTTAAACAAATTGAATCCATTGAACCTATCAGTAATTGTTGATCCTCGTGGATCTTTAATTGAACTGAATAGTTCTGCAGCGTCAGTGCCCAAGTCAATTGTTAATGATGTTGCATTAACAGACTCGTTTGGATCAATGATAGCTCTTTGACTAAATCTATCGACATTAACAGTTGCAGTAACGTTTCCTTCTCCAACACCTGAAGTTGTTGCAATGATATTTTTCACAACATCACCTGCAACACCACTTTTACCTGTGAAGGTAATATCTACAGTATTGTTGGTAAACAAGGCTCTTTGTATTCCAGTTGCACCAGTGCCTGATTCTCCTAGGGAGAATGGGTCACCAGTGACTAATGATGGAATAAGAGGAACGTCAGGGTTGTTAAGATCAAGATCTTCATCAACTCTGCTGTTCAAGTTTGCATCTGTATCAACTAGTACAACAGGAATTTCTTCACCAGAAGTCCATTCATCATCAGTTGGTTGGATATCGATAGTACCGAATCCAAATCCGACTAGAATAGTCTTTGGGGTCTCATTGTAATCTATGCTTGCTGATACACCTCTTGTGGCATTGCTTGCAATGGCCAAGTTAGATACATCATTTTCATCATAGTTTGCAAAGAGACCAGCGTTTGATGATAGTTCAGTAAATGTTACTGGTTGTGTTCCTGCATGGAACGTGGTAGTTGTAGTACCAACATTAGATGCTTTGATAGTTGCAGATCCGTTAGTAACAGAGTCACCGTTGTCGATGATTCTTAATACTTCGTTACCTACACCTTGTGCATCTAAGTCAATCAATAGTATACCGTTATCTTCAAACATAAAGTCTGCTGTTCCGAGGGTGGTTGAGAGGTCTACTGCACCTGCGGTACCGTCTGCATCAGCTACTCCATTTTCATTGAAGTTCTGATAAACGACAGTACTGTTGGATGCACTAGTTCCCCAAGTCCAAGAGTCCTCGTCAGTTGGGTCAATATTTAGTTGTACATCAGTTAGTGTGAGGTGTACGTTTGCACCGGTTGGAAATACAGTACGATCTGATTCAACTTTAGCGAATTGATCAACTGAATCAAAAGTAAGTGTTGTTGATTGAACACCACCACCTTTGTTATAGTTAATTATAACGCTACCAGTTGGGTTTAGATCGAATGCCTGAATTACAGGCCATGTATTATTTGCCCAACCAATTTGTCCATTGACTGTGCCTCCGTCTGCGTTAGTGTTGATTGTTTTGTTTTCTCTGATTACGTGCATTGTAGCTGCTCCTGTTGGAGTAGTACATACGCCAGTAAATGCACCTTGTACATCACCAGTCATGTCACGTGGGAACCATACACCAACAGTGTTGGTGAATGTTACTGAACCTGCAGTAGAAGTATTACTACATGAAGAACCAAAGTCCAGACCTCGGCCTGAATTCTGGGTTTGTGTATTATCTGCTGCTAAAGAGGCATCAGAGTCTGCAAAGTAACCATACCAGTTACCGTCTGTGGCTTGGGCCATTCTCAGGTCTTTGCCTTGTACGGTGACATCTGGTTCACCTTCACCCTCATTTGTATCACTAATTGCGGAATCAATTACAACTACTTCGATGACCATAGGGCCAGCCATGTAGTTTTGGAATTGAGAGTTTTCTGCGGAAACAAATAGGTTAGCGTTGGCTGCATGTGCTGCTGGCATTACACCAGGAATAGCAAATGTCATACCACCGGCTAACATAATTGTCATTAATGTAAGACTAGTTATTTTACGTCCTATTTCGTTATTCATGTTATTGGCTTTTTTCTTTAAAATTAGTATTTAAGCCTAATGGACAAATTGTCCACAATTACACAATTTTTTGTAATTATTTCACTGTATTTTAAAATTTAATAAAATATCTAGATATTTTCTCTATAATAATTATACTTTACATCACAAAATTAGATCTGATCTGCATATTCTTTATAGTTTACGCATAATTTATGAAATTTTTATAGCCTATTTAATAGGCTTGAACTCTTTTCCTATCAAACTTTTGTATAATGTTATCGCGTCAGACTCATCTTTTGGACCAACAACTACTGCAGAACCTCGTTTCATAAAACTAACAGATAGATCATTTGTTCGCAGAGACAATCCCAAGTCACCTTGATTATCCACAACAAAGCCTTTCTCTTTTGCAATCAAAGTGACATTGCCAACATCAAGATCAAATGTATCAGTAGGAGTAATAGAGTAAGTTCTCTTACCGCGATTTCGTCCGCATAGTTCTTCTAGGATTAATTCTTGTTTTTCTACAACATCAAGTTTTCCTGTTCCGCAAATTGGACATTCTTCAGCTCGAAATGTTCTAGTGCTGTTAAAATCAAGATTTTCCAAATCAATATGTAATATTTTTTCAGACAAGCTAGGTTTTTTTCCAATAATAATTTTTACAGCTTCTGCGACTTCAATTCCACCAACTATAGACAGTATTGACGGATGAACACCTTCAATACTACATGTTGGCATTGAGTCTTCATCCAGTGATGGAAACATGCAATAGTAACATGCAGACTTTTTAGGCAACACAGTAAATGCTTGTCCAGAAACACCAACTGCAGCTCCTGTAACAAAAGGAATTCCAAAATGCACACATGCTTTGTTTAGTGCATATCTAGCATTAACACTATCAAGTGCATCAATTACAACATCACATCCTTGTACTACTTCTAGTGCAGTATAATCATTAACAGATACAGCTAGTGCTTCAATCTTACAGTCAGGGTTTAGTTTTTGCAATTTCTTTGCTGCGACTTCGACTTTGATTTGACCAACATCATCTTCATCAAACATTGTTTGTCTGTGTAAATTTGATAACTCTATTACGTCTCTATCAACTATTCGTAACGTTCCAACACCCATTGCAGCTAATCTTGTTGTTATCGGGTTACCTAGTCCACCAGTCCCAACAACACAGACTATAGAATTTTTTAGTTTTAATTGTCCTGTATATCCTATCTCTTCAAGCATTACTTGTCTTGAAAATCTATCTAGTTCTTTGGGAGAAAGTTCTTCAGAACCGCCTGCTACTGCAGGCAATATGTAAACTTCATCGCCATCATTAAGAATAGTTTCCATACCGTTTGAAAATTTGGCATTTTTTCCATTTATGTAAATATTAATCAAAGAGCGTGGCGTACCGTCGCTTTCTAATACTCTGCGCTTAAAATCATCACCTAAAATCTCTGAGATTTTTGCAAATGCATCAGATAGTGAGGCTGCAGATAGTTCTGTTTTCTTTTCTCCTCCACTTTGATTTAGTACAGATGGAATTGTGAACACTATATTTGCCATTATTGAACTACCGCCGATATCTCTTTTACATCTGCTTTCATTACTTTGGGTTTAGTCAAAACCTCCATGATTGCCTCAGTTGCTTTCAGACCGTTTCCTGTAACATAGCACACCACCGTATCACTTTTGTCAATCTTTCCTTGTTCTACCATTTTTTGCAGTACAGAGACAGAAACACCGCCGGCAGGTTCTGTAAATATTCCCTCAGTTCTTGCCAAAAGTAAAATGGCATCAAGAATTTCTTTATTGTTTGTCTCTTCTGCAAATCCATTGTATTGTTTTAATCGTTTGAGTACGTATCTGCCATCACCAGGATCACCAATGGCCAAACTTTTTGCAACAGTATCAGGATGCTCAACAGGAATCACTTCATTGCTGTTTTTCTTAAACGCATCAACAATTGGAGCGCATCCATGTGGCTGTGCTGCAATCATATGCATGTTTGAAACATTATCAAGTAGTGAAACAGATTGCAATTCCTCAAATCCTTTACAAATTGCATTAAGCATTGCACCGCTACCCACAGGTACAATCAGTTGATCAGGAACTTGCCAATCAAGTTGTTCTGCAACTTCAAATGCTAGAGTCTTTGATCCTTCAACATAATGTGAACGCATGTTGATATTTACAATGCCAATTCCTTTACTGTCACCAATTTGTGCAGCAATCCTGTTTGCGTCATCGTATGTACCATCTACTGCAATGTAGTTTGCACCATAAGACAAGGCTTGTGCAATCTTTGCCATTTCAATATCGCTTGGTGCAAATATGTGACATGGGAATCCACCTTTTGCTGCATGTGCAGCAGTTGCAGAAGCTAAATTACCAGTAGATGCACATCCAACAGCAGACAATCCAAACTCTTTAGCTTTTGAAATTGCAACACCGGCAGGTCTATCTTTAAATGAGAATGTAGGATTAACAGAATCATTTTTTATGTAAAGATTTTTCAAACCTAGTATCCCACCAAGCTTGTCAGCTTTCAATAATGGTGTCATTCCAGCACCAATGCTGATTATGTTAGATTTGTTCTCTATTGGGAGCAGCTCAAAGTATCTCCAATAGGTTTGTTCTCTATTTGAAAAAGTATCTTTTGATATGGGAGGAAAACTGTATTTTACATCTAATGGGCCAAAGCAATCATCACAGACATACTTGAAAGCAGATTCGTATTCTTTTTTGCACTCTCTGCATTGTAATGATGTTCTAGCCAAGATTAATCATTCCTTTAAAACCATACATAAAAAATCCTAATATCAAGTTAAGTAATACTTAATTTTAAGGATTAAAAAATATAGTGAACAATAGTAATCATAAGGGGAAAAATAGGAAAACAGTAAATTAATTGAATTTACAATAATGAGTAAGGTTTTTAGAGATTTTTAGAGATTTTGTACTGTGGATAAAAATTCTAGCATCATTGCAGGAATTATTGGGATTACAGTCATCATAATTCTTGGAGCATATTTCATTAATGAATATGGAATTTCAGATATCAGTAAAGAAAAAGAGATTCAACAAGAGAATGATATTTCAGTAGAAAATCAACAAGAGAATGATATTTCAGTAGAAAATCAACAAGAGAATGATATTTCAGAAGTAGACAAAAAATTAAACGATATTGAAAAGAAAGCATCTGAAAATCAATTCACACCAGAACCAAGAGAGTGGATTACATCAGGACCATTTCAAATTGATCGTAGTCAATATCATTTAGGAGAGAAAATTTTTCTGAGAATTGGTGGATTAGATGTCAATGAAAAAGGACAAGTTGCATTTTTAAGACCATTAAATGAAACACATTATTCTGTTTATCAAACAATTCCATTTGACGGTACACAGAAAAATGCTTTTAATTATTACTTGGATGTGCGTTTATCAAAAGCATTAGGAATTTGTACAGTAGAAGACATTACCAGAGGAGAATGGGCTGTTGTTTTTAGGGGAACTGATTATCCAACTATAAAATTCAAATTCACAGATGAATTTATTCCAGGTGAAGAAGATGCATTTGAAGATTCACCATGTTAGATTATTTCAAATCATTGTGAAAGCAAACTCTTTCACCTGTATGACATGCAGGGCCTGATGGCTCAACAAGATAAATTATTGCATCAGAATCACAATCAACAAGTATCTGTTTTACTTTTTGAGTATTGCCAGATTCCTCACCTTTCATCCAAAGTTTATTTCTAGAACGACTCCAAAACCAAGAGTTGCCAGTTTTTTTTGTTAATTCAAGTGATTCTTTATTGGAATAAGCAAGAGTGAGAATATCTTTTGATGTAATATCTTGGACAATTACGGGTACAAGCCCGCCACTTTTTTCAAAGTCAATTTCATCAATAGATTTTTCCATGATGTAAAATGTAAAAATCACTATTATAATCTTACAGGAATTGATTTATTTTTTAAATAAGATTTGACACCATTCACGCCATGAGTTTCATAATGAAATATAGATGCAGCAAGTGCGGCATCTACGTTTGATTCTTGAAAAACATTAACCATGTCATCAGGTTTACCACATCCACCTGATGCAATCACAGGAATGGAAACAGAATTTACAACTTGAGCAGTTAACAAAATATCATATCCATCTTTAGTTCCATCTTTGTCTATACTGGTTAGTAGTATCTCGCCAGCACCTAATTTTTCTGCATCTTTAGCCCATTTTATAACATCAATTCCAGTTCCTTCCTTTCCTCCATAGATGAAGACTTCAAACCAGAACTGTTTATCGTTTTCAGTGAAAATATTTTTTGTTGTATCAATGTTATAGTTTCTTTTTGCATCAATTGCCACTACAACACATTGTCGTCCAAATAATTTCATTAATTCAGTTATTACTTGAGGATTATTAATTGCACCAGTGTTAATTCCTACTTTGTCTGCTCCATTAAGTAAAATATTTCGTGCATCCTCTAATGATTTAACGCCACCGCCAACTGTAAACGGAATATCAATTACAGATGCAACTTTTCTTACTAGATCTTTGATTGTTTTTCGTTGTTCATCAGATGCGGTAATATCCAAGAAAACAAGTTCATCAGCGCCTTCATCACTGTATTTTTTTGCTAGTTCTACAGGATCACCTGCATCTTTAATTGATTCAAAATGTAATCCTTTTACAACTCGTCCGTTTTTTACATCTAAACAGGGAATAATTCTTTTAGTTAATGTCATGATAGTTTCTTTGCATCTCCAATTGATAATCTGTTCTCATATAGTGCTTTTCCAAGAATCACTCCAAATGCGTTTTTTTCTTTTACTTTTTGAATATCATTTACATTAGAAATGCCTCCACTTGCAATGATATTGGCATTTGGTAAATTACATGCCTGTTCTAAAAATTCCAAATCAGGGCCTTCAAGAGTTCCGTCACGACTAACATTAGTTAGTAAAAATTCTGTGAATCCCATGTCAAGAAATTCTTTGATTGCAGGAATCAACTTTATTCCAGTATTTTTTTGCCAGCCATGAATAACAATTTCACCATCTTTATGATCAACTGAGATTACAATTTTTTTTGAACCTAGCTCGGATAATAGTGATTTTAACAGTGATTTGTCTTTGAAAGCTAGAGTTCCCAACACTATTCTCTCTGATAAGTTTGAAACTTCAACAACTAATGATTTCTCACGTAACCCACCAGCAACTTCTACAGGAATTGATACTGTTTCAAGGATTTTTTTAATAGTATCAAGATTAGAGCCCAGTCCAAGTGTGGCATCAAGATCCACTAAATGAAGAATGTCAGCACCGTCAGATTCCCATTGTTTGGCAACTTGTATAGGATTTGTACTGTATACTGTTTTTTGATTCGGATCTCCTTTGTACAATCTTACAACTTTTCCATCCATCAAGTCAATTGCAGGAATTATTTTCATCTTTTACACTCTTTGAGAAAATTTCCCAACATGATTTTTCCCACAGTACTTGATTTTTCAGGATGAAATTGTGTACCAAAAAAATTCTTGTATTCTACAACAGCTGGAACTTTGATTCCATAATCAGATACTGCAGTGATTACATCATTAGAATCAGGTTTGATTCTGTATGAATGAACAAAATATGCCCAAGAACCATCTTCAACTCCTTCAAGAATTTTTCCAGGTTTTTTTATTTCAAGGTTATTCCATCCCATGTGAGGTACTGTCATTGATGATGGAAGTACAATTACTTTTCCATCAATTACATTCAAACCCTGCTCTTTACCTTCTTCACTTTTTTCAAAAAACATCTCCATCCCAAGACAAATTCCCAAAACAGGCATGTTTCCTACATAGTCTTGAAAAAGAGTTTTGGATAAATCCCTAACACTATTCATAGCAGGATCAAAATTACCAACACCTGGAAGAAACAAACCTGAATAAATGTTAGGAGAATCAAAGTTTGTTATAACATCAACTGTTGCCCCTATCTTTTCAAGAGAATTTTTCAGACTGAAAATATTTCCAGCACCATAATCAAAAATTGCAACATTTACCATTACATTGAACCTTTTGTACTTGGTATGCCTTTCTGTTTCTTGTCTAACATAGATGCATTTCTTAGTGCTACAGCTAATGATTTTATGGCAGCTTCTACTTTGTGATGATCATTGTCTCCATACTTTACAGTAAGGTGAATGCAGCTGTTCAGATTCTGTAGTAGGGATTGGAAGAAATGTTCTAGATCCTCTTTTGAAACATCTTCAATTTTATTTCGTTTAATCAACAAAGTTAATTTCCAAAAAGGTCGTTTGATTAAATCAATTGAAGCCTCAGCGAGAGACTCATCCATTGGTACAGAAGCATAGCTAAACCTAGTAATACCACTTCTAGTGCCTAATGCCTTGTCAATTGTTTGTCCTATTGTAATTGCAGCATCTTCGATGAGATGATGCTCTATGTTGTCATTTGACTTTGCATCAACTTTGAGATCCATCATGGCATGTTTACCAAATGACACTATCAAATGATCAAGGAAATTTATTCCAGTTTTGACGCTAGTTTTTCCAGTACCATCCAAGTTTACAGATACTAAAACACTAGTTTCTTTTGTATTTCGTTTGATTGATGCCTTTCGTGGTGCCATATGTATCACAGATTATTTAATTTGTATCATTCTAAATTTAATACCTTTGGTAGTTGGTAGATTGAATCTAACACCAAGATAGCATCATTTTGTTCAAATAAATTTAATTTTTCTTGAGGGTTTTTGCTAGTTCCAATAATTCCACAAAATATAGTGCTATATCCCAGATCAGTCACTTTTTTTGCCATTATAAAATCCTCCATAGAATCTCCAACATATAGAGTAGAAATAGAATTCATTCCTTGAATTGAATTCAAGAGTGGTTGAGGGTTAGGTTTTGCAAGATCTCGGGATTCATCTTCAAGAAATACAGAGTTATCCAAATTGAATTTATTTAGTAGTGATTTTAGAGAATACTTTACTGATTCTTTTCCTCTGCCAGTAACCATAGCAATATTGGAATTAAATTTTTTTCTTAATTTATCAACTAACATATCATTTAAAATTACATCATCATTTTCAATCAAACCAGATTCAGAAAAATTTGAAATTTTATTAAATAATTTTTTGTATAATTCAGGTCCATAAAACAACTGATCAAATATTTGATATAATGGATTTTGATGATGAGTTCCTGGATATGATAACTGTTTTTTAATATCAGATATGTCAACTAAATTTTCAATATATTTTTCCACAGAAACAATACCTGTAGAATCTGTATTTTTTATTACTTGAAAAATAAAATCAGTTTGATCTTTTTCTAGTTTTGTTGCAGCAACTATACAAAGTATTGCAGCATATGTCAAATCTACTTCGTCGTTAAACCCGCCAGTTGATTTGAACCCATCTATAATTTTAAAATCAACAGATGTTACATTATTGATTTTAGCAAAATTTTCTAAGACGTATTGAACAGTTTTAATAATTGCCAAATCATAAGATTTGGTAATATCAATTAAAACTCCATCACAATCAAAAATTATAGTGTCAATCTCGTTTAGAATTTTAATTTTAGAATCATCTACATAGATCCCATCAGATTGTTTTGTTAGTGTCATACCAATAAATCACGAATAGCCAACAAAAATTTTGAGTTCATTTCTTTTGTTCCAATAGTAACTCTAAGGCATCCTTCATGATTTCCAATTTTACCAAGTTTACGAATTGAAATTCCCTGCTCAGCAAGTGCCGAATAGACACGTTTGTAGGAACTATGAGCATCAAATAGTACAAAATTAGCCTTGGAATCAAAGACTTCAAAGGTATCATATTTTTGTAGAGTGTCAATTATTCTTTTTCTTTCAATTTTGATGTTTTCTACTGCATCTTTCATGACATGGAATTTTTCAATGGATTCTATTCCAGATTCAATTGT
This sequence comes from Candidatus Nitrosopumilus sp., assembly GCF_040878665.1. Classification (GTDB taxonomy): domain Archaea; phylum Thermoproteota; class Nitrososphaeria; order Nitrososphaerales; family Nitrosopumilaceae; genus Nitrosopumilus. The sequence goes on from NZ_JBBDLU010000008.1 coordinate 170,913, forward strand.
AATAGTACTGAGCGGATATGGGTATTGCAACACTTTCATAAATACATCAGTGAATTTTTTATTTGCAATAAAATATCCCAATCTAAGTCCTGCAAGACCAAATGACTTTGAAAGCGTCTGAACTACAATTAGATTATTTTGAGTTTTCACCATATTTGAAAGTGAATAGTCACTAAACTCTCCATAAGCTTCATCAATAATCACAAGACCGTTAAAAGATTCTACAAGTTTTTGTAATTCATTTTTTGAAAATTGAAATCCTGTTGGGTTATTTGGAGAATCAAGATATAAAATATCTGCATTTTTTGACTGTTTTAGAAAATCCTCAACATCTAATTTCATATACTCAGAGAAAGGAATCGTAATTAGTGGAATACCATATAACTTACAGCGTTCTTCAAAGAAGCCAAATGTAGGATTAGATGTTAGAATTTTAGTTTGTTTTGATGCAAAATTTGAGAGAATTAAATCCAAGATTTGATCAGAGCCATTACCAACACCAATCATTGAAGAAGGTATTTTTGTAAACTTTGATAATGCATTAATTAATCTCTCAACACCGCCTAGTGGATATTCTCTTATATCAGAATTTTTTCGTGCAGATAAAATAATGTCATTTTGAAACTGTTTTGGAATTACATAATTTTCATTTGAATCAAGTTTTATTGAATCTTGAATGAGTTCAGGTTTTTGATAACCCCCAATAGAGCTAAACTGTGCAATTTTTTCTTCAAACCAATTTGTTTTCAATTCAATCTTCCTCTAACTGCTTCAAAGTGATTAGAAAGACCCTCAGCATTTGTCAATACTTTGAGATATTTTGAAATTTTCAATAGAGAGGGTTTTGATGAGGTAATCTCTGTATTTATCTTGATAAAATCCAAAACAGATAGAGAGCCTCTAGTTTTTCCAAAGCCATTCGTAGGAAGAATATGATTTGAGCCTAAAATATAATCACTGGCTGAGGAAGGAGTATTGTCTCCAAGTAGAATTAATCCCGAAGAAGTAATTTTAGATGATATGGATTCAGGATTCTTTGTCATTATTTGCAAGTGTTCTGGAGCTAGAATGTTTGCAAGTTTTATCATATCAGAATTGGTTTTGCATATTCCAATAAATCCATTATTTTTTAAACTAAATTTTGCAATTTTTCCTCGAGAAATCTTTGGAAGTAATTCTAAAACAATCTTGTTAACTGAATTTGCAAGTATTTTAGAAGTTGTAAGTAAATAACAAAAAGTATCATTACTGTGCTCTGCTTGAGATATCAAATCTAATGCAATGAATTTTGGATTGGCTGAATTATCTGCAATAATTCCTAGTTCTGTAGGACCTGCCAACATATCAATTGCTGTTTGATCACTAATCAATGATTTTGCAGTAGTTACAAATGAACCACCAGGACCTACAATTTTATCTACTTTAGAAATTGTTTTTGTACCATAAGACAATGCTGCAATTGATTGTGCACCACCAGTTTTGTAGATTTCATCAGCACCACAAATATCAGCAGTGACAACTGTTAATGGATCTATATTTCCAGCAGAATTTGGAGGGGACACAACTACAATTCTTTTAACACCAGCAGTTTTAGCTGGAACTACAGACATTATTACAGAGCTTGGATATCTTGCTAAACCGCCTGGAATATAGCATCCAACACTTTGAATTGGAATAAATTTTTTAGAAATTTTTACTCCGTCATGATTAATTGTTTGATTTTTAAATAAAGATTTGATTACAGATTCTGTTTTTTCAAGCCTAGTTTTTGCTAAACGTAATGCATCAAGTTCAGTTTTAGATACTTTAGAATATGCATTTTTGATTTCATTTGAGGATAAACGTAATGAGGAAAGATTTGCTTTGCTGAATTTTTTTTCGTATTTTTTTAGCGCACTGTCTCCATTTTTTTTTACATTTTTTATAATAGATTCAACAATAGTTTTGTTGTTTTGAGGCTGTTTTGGAATTATTTGTGCTGCAAACTTTTCAACATTAGTTATTTTGATTGTTCTCATCAATTTTCTTCGTCACGCTTTATCTCCTCAAGTTCAAGTATTTGTCGTGGTTCATGAACCACAAGGCCTTGAGCAATCTTCCTTAGTTTAGGGATTAGTTTGTGAAATTCGTCTTTTTTAATTACTGTGTTTACACCAAACCATCCTTCTTCGCTTAGTGGGCTAATTGTAGGCTTTTTTAGTGAGGGCATTTGTGTCAAAAGTTTTTTGAGGTTTTTTTCTTCAACATTGAGATAAATGTGCAAATATTTTTTGCCATGAACAGCACCCCTCATCAAAGTTACAATATCAAATATCTTTTCACGTTTTTTAGGATCTTTTAATGATTTTTTGTTTACAATCAAGTGTGCAGTTGATGTAAGTACTTCATCAACAATTTTCAGCTTGTTTTGTTTCAGAGTGGTTCCAGTTTCTGTAACATCTATAATTGCATCAACGTCTTCTGGTGGTTTTGCTTCAGTTGCTCCAAATGACAGGTGTATTTGAACACTCTTGTTGGTTCCAAGTCTAACCCAGGGAGTTACAATTAACGGATCTTTAGAACCATAGTATTTTTTATATGATTTTGATTGTTTAAGAAATTTTGAAGCAGTGATAAGATATTCTGAAGAAATGCGAAGTGTTTTTTTGTTTTTACCATAATCTGCAATCATTTCATCAAGATTTTTGTATTTGTATTTATCAGGAAATGCAACTACTAGTCGAATTTTACCATATTCTAAATCTAAAATAGGTTCGACATCAGAATTTGTTTCACCTACCCAATCTTTACCAGTGATACCTACATCATACAATCCTTCTGCAACCAAAGTTGGAATTTCTTGAGGTCGAAGCATTTTGACTACAATACTTGGATCATCAAGATATACTCTGTATGTTCTATCTTTTCTGTTTACTTTAGTCCAAGATCTCTCTAAAAGTTTGAAGGTAGCTTCCTCTAAACTTCCTTTAGGAATGGCAAATTTCACTTCTGACATTTTCAATTTTTTCACTTTTTATCTATATAATAGCGTGTGTGAACTGCCAATAATTAAGATTGTTGGCTTCCTAATTCATAGAGATCACATGACTATGATCAGTCTAGATCATAGTTAGAGGTATTCTCTCCAAAGGCGTAACTTCCCTGTATCCCACAGGTAGGCTGTCTATTCCTTTTTGTTTTATGTTGAGACTTGCATTATAATCTCTATTGATTACAATGTCACAAAATGGACAGCTATGGGTTCTTTGTGCCAGAGATTTTTTTACTAATTTGTTACACCTAGAACACTTCTGGCTTGTGTTGTGTGGTGAAATTTTTCTAAACAGAATACCAGCGTTTACAGCTTTGTATTCTAGTTTTTGGAAAAATAAATTCCAAGATGAGTCCAATATTGATTTTGCAAGATGGTGATTTTTTTGCATATTCTGTATTCTTAGATCCTCAACAAATATAGTATCATAATTATCTACATAATATCTTGATGTCTTGTGTAAAAAATCATTTCTCTGATTTTTTATTTTTTGATGTATTCTGGATAGATTTAGTTTTTGCTTCCACCTGTTATTAGAATTATTTATTTTTTTAGATAGTTTTCTTTGAGATCGTTTCAGTTTTTTCTCTGATTTTCTAAAGAATTGTGGATATTTTATAGAATGATTATCTGAATCATATGTAAAGTTATTTATTCCAACATCTATTCCAACTATTTTCTTTCTGAAAAGAGAACATGTTGATGTAATCTCATTCTCACAAACAACTATTGCATACCAATCTTCCGTAAGTTCTTTTTTTATTATTATTTCTTTTATTTTTCCTTGTATCTCTCTGTGAATGACACATTTAATTTTTCCAATTTTAGAGAATTTGATCTTACCATTTGGTAGAAATTTGAATCCTGATTGATTATAATTGATTGAGTTGTATCTTGTCTTTGGCTTGAACCTCATCTTTCCTGTTCTTTTTCCTCTCTTAGCTAATGCCGACAATGTTTTCAGATTGTTGTAGAACTGCCAAAATGCCATCTGAGCTACTTTGCTGTATATTTTATCTTTTGGAATCATTGCAGGGATCATTCTCTGTAATTCGTCAAATTTTATCTTGTAACCTTCTTTGTATGCAAGATGAGATTCAAAAATAAAATCATTATACAGAGTTCTGCAGATCTCTATCGTATCTTCTAGTTTACTTTCTTGTATTTTTGTAGGATACAAACGGAATTTATAGCTAGTAACAATCATCTTATTTTTGTTGTTTTATGCATTATACAATATCTGGTTATTGTGATATAGTTCGTTTTGGTCTTAGAACTAAAGAAGGTAAAAATTTTCAGTTTACGGCATTTAAATTTGATCAAGTAATTCTTTAGCCTTATCAAGTGAAATTTTCTTTTCCTCAATCATTTTTTGAACAATTTCATCTATTTGATTAGTGGTAGCACCAGCAGCTGCGGCAAGATTTCTTGCATGCAAACGCATGTGTCCTTTTTGAATTCCGTCAGTGGAGAGAGCTCGAATTGCACTATAATTTTGAGCCAATCCAGTTGCAGTTATTACACATGCGAGTTCTTTTGCAGATGCAATTCCTAGAATTTTCATACATATTTTAGCCACAGGATGAACATTTGCTATACCTCCTACAATACCCACAGAAAGAGGAATCTCCAGTGTTCCAACTAGATTTCCATCATTATCTTTACTCCATTTACTAAGTGAGCGATATTTACCTGATTTTGCAGCATATGCATTTGCAGCAGCTTCAATTGCCCTACTATCTTGACCTGCTGCATTTGCAGCAGCTATGATTCCATTCATTATACCTTTGTTATGAGTAACTGCTCGGTAGACATCATTGTCAGCAAATTCAAATGCAGATACAATATTATCAACTACTTTTTCTCCTCCAACTGCTTCTTTGTCAAACACTGCCGTTGCTTTTACCAATCTACGAGTAGAGTAATTAGATAAAATACGAAGTAATGTTCTTCCGCCAGTAATTTTTTCAATTAATGGCGAAATAGCTTCACACATTGTATTTGTAACATTGGCCCCCATTGCATCCCCTACATCAATTAAAAGTTCTAAAATGAGCATTTTGCCAGATGGAGTGTCAAGTTCTTTACAAAAGATTTCTTTTGCACCTTTTCCCATTTTAGATAAAGTGTTACTTTGAGAATTTGCAAGTTCAAGTATGTCATTTGTAGAATTTTTAATTTGTGAAATTGCCAAAGAGAAATCAGTCACATCCAATACTTGCACTTGACCTATACTGTAAGATTCATCTGCTGAAACTGTAAAACCGCCTTTGACTCGAGCAATTTTTGCTCCCTTGGATGCGGCTGCAATTACAGATGGTTCTTCAATAACCATTGGGACGAGATAGTCTTTTCCGTTAATCAGAAAACTGGTTGCAATTCCTAGTGGAAGTGAAAATGTACCAATGGCATTTTCCACCATTTTGTCTGCTTTATCAAAAGAGATTCCTCCATTATCGTTTTGTAAAATATCTAATTCCTCTTTTGAGAGTTTTGCAAAGTTTGCAACTAGATCTAATCTATCTTTTCTTGATTTCTCAAAAAACTTTGAAATTGATGAATCTGTCATTTTAGTATCCTCAATAGTTTATCATCCATACTGTCTGGAAAACCTTTTCCATCAGTGTTTGAAGTAATTACATAAAGACTTCCATCATTACCTTGAACTACATCACGAACACGTCCTATACCACTAAGTATTGATTTTTGGGAACTCAAGCCCTCTTCAAAATCCAATTGGTAAAGATTGGATGCACGCATTGATGCCATTATGAATGAAGATTCAAAGTTAATGGTATCTCCAGAATAAAATAGAATTCCACCGGGTTCTATACTAGGGTCATAACAAAGAATGGCATTTTCAAAATTGTCATTACCAGAACATTGTTGTTCAGGCCATCCATAGTTTTTTCCTGCTTGAATTTTATTAATTTCATCATTTTTTTCAGGTCCGAATTCTGCCACATACAATATACCGTCATCATCCCAAGTCATACCCTGTGGATTTCTGTGTCCTAAAGAATAGACCGGGGAATCAGAAAATGGATTATCATCTGGAATGGTACCATCATCGTTGAGTCTTAAAATTTTTCCAGATAAGGAATTAATATCTTGAGGAAGATGTGAAGAATCAGAAACAGTGCCAGTACCTACATACAGTTTTTCATCGGGTCCAAATTTAATAAAACCACCATTAGTAAAAGAAGATCCAGGAATTTTATCAAATATAGTTTCCGCGTGTTGTAGTTTATTTTTAAATTCAGTTATTTTTACAATCTTATTCCACAAAACACCGTTTTCTTCATATGTCAAAAATACATAGATGAAATGATTGTTTGAAAAATTTGGATGTAGTGTAATTCCTAATAATCCACCATCAAATACATCAGCAGTACGGAAAACAGCTAGTGGTGATTCTAAAAGAACATTATCTTCAATAACTCTAACTAAACCATTTTTTTCAGTTACAAAAATTCTATCTTCAGAAGCAGCTATTGCACGAGGTTTGTTGAGATTTTCAGCTATAATGGTTACAAAATCATTTTCATGATTTGAATTAGGCTCTGGTAACGGAATTGGATCATTTGGTGAAGTTAAAACAAATATTGAAAACACTATCGCAATGGAAATCACAATGATTTGAATTTTTTTGTCCACGAAAATACAATCTTTTCAAATCATATTAATTACTTTCAAAAATTTGATAAAGCGTATATACGGCTGAACTTCATTTATGTTCAGCGGGGTGGGGAAGCCAGGTCATCCCGGCGGGCTCATAACCCGCAGTTCAACAGTTCAAATCTGTTCCCCGCTACTTAGTTTCTATAAACACAAAACCATGAATTAGATTTATCAAATTTTGTTGTTTTGTTGATTGTTCCAATTCGTTGTAATGGTCTTGTAAGATGTCTATGTGCAGAGATTTTTGGGAGGTAAAGTTGTTTTTTGATCTTTCTTGAAATTTCAAAAGTTGTTTTTTTAAAAGTTTTTTTCCCGCAACTGATACATTGAAAACCTTGACTCTTGCCTTTGGATTTCATTTTTTTATTGCATTTATTGCAAACTGGGTTTGAAATAGAAGTGTTTTTCACAAGAGAAAGAATATCAAGGAATTCAAGATTTATTATTCGTGGGAAATTTTTTGAAGCTTTTCTAACGCCTCCGCCAATACAAATTTTGTCACCTTTTAACAAATGTGAAGCAATTGTTGAAAGTCCAGTAGGTTTGTAAACAGCACACCAAAATTCATGATCATTAGAAATTAGTTTAAAAAATACATGGCCGCCTTTTACAATTTTTGGTATGTCTGATACAATTCCCGTAATTTTTCCAGAAGAATATGGTTTCATATTTTCAAAAGTTAATTCATTTTTCAAATGATCACCTGTTCCTTGATTGGATTTGAAAATCATATAGCCATCTAATTTTTCATCACTTTTGAGAATTTTAGTGGCATAAAGTAACGAATCTACATTTTCGCCTCGAACACCGTAAAAAACAGGATCAGGTCCATGAGGAGTAATCAAGATACGTCCTTTCTTTGTATCAAAACTGTTAAACGTATTAGGAAATGTTTTTTCTTGCATAACTTTTACACTGTCAGTAGAAATTTGTCTCTCTTTTCCAAATTTTGATTTTTTTCGATAACTCAAAAGCTCTAATGTATGATCGTGAAAATCATATCCTATTGCACCAATAGCACCAACCAAACCTTGACCATTTCCCTGATAATGTATTTCTAAGTTATTTTTTTTAGCAAATTTTTTTGCCTTATTTCTATTAATTAATTGCCATAAAGCCAAGTTGCTAAATTTTACAAATTCAGATGGAATCAAATTATTTTCAAAAAACACCAATCCAGGATTTGCACCATTTTTAATATCAGAATATTTTAAAACTAAATTTTTGATTTGATTTTTAATTTTAGATGGATTTTTTGTCTTTATTTTAAGTGAAACTGCTCCATTGCCTCTTGTTTTCCATGGAATATTTGGATTAAATCTTATCAATCGTGGAAAATCAAGAAATTCGGTTTTCTGTTTCTGAAGCAAATCTACTATTTTGTAGGCTAAAAATGTGGTACACATTCCTTTTGGAGAATCTGTATCATCAAATCCAACATTAAGAATGGTTTCTTTTTCCATACTTCATTTTAGCAACTCAGACATTTTTAGTTGTTGCATAGTTCAGTTGATTTAAATTAATAGCGCTACATTCCAAGCTAAATTGATTGTAATAGACGAGGCAAGGATTTTCAAAGAAATTGAGGAAAAAAATCCTGCATCAGTTTCATTGAATGGTCCAGATGGAATATTACCTCAAGTTCAAGAAATGGCAATAAAAATATCAAAAAAATTTGGAATTCCAGCTTATGTTTTAGCAGATACAACATGGGGAACTTGTGATCTTAATACAAATGGTGCAAAAATACTTGGTTCTGAGATTCAATTTAATATTGGACATACAATTAATACAGAATCATTAGAGAAAAATTTAGTTTTAATTGATGCTTTTGATGACGTAGAATTTGATAGTGTTGCACGAAAATGTATTGATTTATTGAAAGGAAAAATTATTTCACTAGTCACAGACAGCCAACACTTACATCAAGTCGATAAAGTTGAAAAAATTTTAACAGATGGTGGAATTAACGTCAAAATTGGAAAGGGAAAAGGACAATTAAATGACGGTCAAGTGTTTGGATGTGAATTTTATCCCGCATCACAACTAAAAAAAGAAGTTGATGCCTATGTGTTTCTGGGGCAAAGTAATTTTCATGCAGCAGGAATTGCATTATCAACTAATTTACCAACTTATGTTCTAGATCCATATTTTAATGAAGTAAGAGAAGTTACTGAATTTGCACAGAAATTAAAAAAGAAAGCAACGCTGGCAATATACAAAGCAGCTGATGCGAAATCATTTGGGGTTATTGTAGGGCTAAAAGAAGGACAACTATCCAAAGTTTTTGCACTAAAAATAAAACGAGAACTAGAAAAAGAAGGAAAAGAGGTTCAGTTGTTTGCATTAACTGATATTACAAATGAGAGGCTGAAAAATTTCAAAGGAATAGATGCTTTTATTCAAGTGGCGTGCCCAAGAATCTCTACAGATAACCAGTTTGACAAGCCAGTATTATCCACACCTCAAGCAAACGCGCTTCTCAGAATTTTAAGAAAAGAAAGCATTGATGAATATTTAGAAATTCCACATTGGTTATAGTTACAATATCAGGTGTTGGAATCTAGGATTATTAGATAATTTTTCAAATGATTTTGATTTTTTAGCTTTAATTTTATATTGAATTCCTTGAGAGATTGCCCTTTCAAGTAAATCAAGTGCCTCATCATGTTTAGATATCATGACAAGATTACATGATTTATCAAATAAAACATCCCCATTATCAGGATAATCATTTAAAATTTGATTACAACATAAGATGGAATCGTTAAAGTTTCCCATAGAAAATAAAATTCGTTCCTTATGATATAGAACAATGTTGTATTTTGGATTGCTAGTTAAAATTTTATCACATATTGATAATGCTTCAAGAAAATTTCCTTGTTTACGAAATGCCGAGATTTTATTTATCAGTACAGATAGATCGTCTGGAAAAAGATGTAAAGCAACATCATAACATTTCATAGCATTATCAAAATCTTTTAGTTTACTCAACGCATATCCTTTATTATTAAGAGAACCGATATGATGAGGATTTTCGTTTAAAATTTTATCATAATACGTTATTGCTTCTTGAAATTTTCCTTGTAAAAATAATCTGTTTCCTTCATCTAAAATTGAATTGATTCTTGGATCATCCATACTAATCAAATACTAGGTTTGATTAAGATTTTTCCAAATAATCCTTTACCATGAAGCATTTTTGTATGAGCTTCCGCTGCTTGCTCCAAAGAATAAGTTGAATCAATTATAGATTTTATTTTACCTTGAGACATCCAATAAAGACTCTGTTCCAATTCAGCTCGTGTGCCTTGTGTTGAGCCCAATATATTGACACCTTTAAAAAAAATATGGCGTAGATCAGTTTTAACATCGTATCCTGTGGTAGCACCAGTTGTAACAATTGTTCCACCATAATTTAACAAGGTTAGTTCTTTATTCCAATGAGTACCTCCAATATGTTCAAAAATCACATCAACTCCTGGAACATCACTACCAGATTTGAGAATTTTTTTTGAAATTGATCTGACTTCTTTATGCCAGTCTTCTTTTCTATGATCTACTGCAAAATCAGCACCAAGTTCTAAACATTTGTCTAGTTTATCTGAACTTGCAGTTGCAATAACAGTACATCTATAGAGTTTTGCAATCTGGATTCCATAATTTCCAACACCAGAGCTTCCACCCATAATCAAAACCAATTGTCCAGGTTGAATTTTTGCTCTACCTACAAGCATATGCCATGACGTCAACAATGTCATTGATGCAGCTGCTGCTTCATCATACGATATTCCTTCTGGAATTTTTACGACATTAACTTCTGGAAGATGTGTAAATTCACAATAACCCCCCCAAAGTGGACCTGTTTCAAAACCCCATATTACTCGCTTTCTGCAATCATATTCTCGTCCATCAGTACATGCTTTGCAAACTCTGCACGACATGTTTCCATGAGATACTACTCTATCGCCAACTTTGATATTTTTAACATCATTACCAATTGCAACTACTTCGCCTGCAGCATCAGTCCCAGAGATATGAGGCAATGGTATTGCAAGTGGTTTGCCTCTCATTCCCCAAATATCATCATAGTTAAGGGCAGCCGCTTTTACTTTGAAAACAACTTCATTAGATTTTGGCTCAGGCTCAGGAATTTCTTTAATTTTTAAGATTTTAGAAAAATCATCATCAGTAGTATATTCATCATATACCAGAGCTTTCATGGTTTTTTTCTAATTTTTAGAGATATATGATTTACCAAAATCTGACAATACCACAAACAATTATAATCATAAAAACAAAATTCCCAATATGTCTGAAAATACAACATTTCCTGGTGACAGTATAGCATCTATTGAAGAATACGAGGCAGGGCACAATGCTTTTGACGATGGAGATATGGTAAGAGCAGCAACGGTTGGAGAAAAATACATGGACAAAGTAACACGAACTGCCAACATCAAACATCCAAAACTTCTATCAATACCTCAAGTGGGAGACATTGTAATTGGAACAGTTGCAGCAGTAATGTCATCGATGATTGCAGTTTCAATTGATTACATTAATGGTAAACCTACAACATCAAAAGTAGAATGTGTATGTTCAACACGAAATATGAGAATAAGAAATGTTGCACTAGTTAATGACATTGTTACGCTAAAAATTATCAGTCACCTTAATGGTACAATTCATGCTGTAATTAACGAACCAAATTTAGGAATTTTATTTACTAAATGTAGAAAATGTGGTGGCAAAGTTGTTCCAATGCGCGATGCTATAAAATGCGTTGAATGTGCATGGATTGATGAAAGAAAACTTTCTTCAAACTTTGGAAATAGTGATTTTGTAAATTTAAGAGGTTAAAAAATGATACATGTGTCGTTCCAAGGTGAACGAGGTGCTTATAGTGAAGCTGCAGCAAAATTATTCTTTAATGAAGAAATTGAAACTGTTCCCTTGGCAACATTTGCAGAAGTACTAGAGAGTACTTCTTCAGATAAAACAGAATATGCCATTTTACCAGTGGAAAATTCATTGGAAGGGAGTGTTGGTGAAAGTTATGATCTGTTATATTCTACTTCACTTAACGCAACAGGCGAAGTATATCATAGAATTGAGCATTGTTTAATCGGAATTGGTAAAATAGATGAAATAGATACAGTTTATTCACATCCGCAAGCATTAGGTCAATGTAGACAATTTATTGAAAAACACAATATGAAAACAATTCCTGCATATGATACAGCAGGCAGTGTAAAGATCATCAAAGAATTAAACAAGAGTAACTGTGCATGTATTGCCAGCAAAATTGCTGCAGAAATATATGACATGCCAGTTATTTCAGAAAATATTGCAAACAATCTAAATAACTATACTAGATTTTTGGTTCTATCAAAAGAAAATAGTCCGGAAACGACTAATGATAAAACATCTATAATATTCTCGATAAAACACGAACCAGGATCATTATATAGAATAATTGAAAACTTTCACAAAAACAATGTAAACCTTACAAAGATAGAATCAAGGCCAACAAAAGCAAATACTTGGGAATACAATTTCTATGTGGATTTTGAAGGACATGCAAATAATCCAAAAATTTCAGAGATGTTAAAGAAAATAAAGCAAGAAACGCTATTTATGAAAACTTTGGGTTCATATCATTCAGCTAAATTAAACTAGAATCCTTTTGGTTTTCTCAGAGTAAAGCCCATGCTAAATCCAATGATAACCATTCCGGAAATTATCACCATAAGATCAAATGTGAACCAAATAGGATCAGAGCTTCGAATTAATTTTCCAGTTATAACTAATTCAGAATTTCCTGTGTTTTGAATTTGAATTCGAGTTTCGCCATCTTCTAAGTGTACCCAATCTAAAGTCAAAGGTTCCTCAGTTCGATCCTTAAATGACTCCATAGTTGTTTCTGAATTAGATGATGGAATCTGTAATCCAGTGCTTGGACTGGTAAGTCTAAGATCAAAAGCATCACCAGTTATTTCCATATGTTGTGGAGTGTGATCGGGAGCAGGAATTGTATACGATGTTGAATCACCAACCCCTACAACATAATTTTCATTAATAGTAATTGTTCCTATATGTAAAATTAAAGAGTACCCTCCAATGGCAATTATTGCGCTGCCGATTATCAGTCCAATAACGGTTCTTTTAGAAAGCATATTGAAAATATTTTAAATGCTGCTTAAAAAATTACCGTATTTCATTTTGTATCATCAAGCAGGCATAAAACTATGCATTTTACACTCGTTTTTGACAAATCATATAAATTAAAAACTTAGCTTCAAGAATATTATCTGGAATAGAAATGATTCCAACAATAAAATAATCCTCGTTTGTAAATACTACCCACACGATTATAAATTAAATGAGAACCAAGATCAGCATTACTCCAATGGGCTTTTTGTGGTCCATTCAATAACCATTTCAGTAATCTAATATCCAAAGAAATAGTCATGTATTGATCATAGTTTTCTATATCACTTTGAGATATTTTTTGAAATCCTTTACCATTACAACTTATTGCAATTATCAAATCCTCATTATTCACATCAATAGTTTTAAGAATTATAATAGAATTTGAAACCCAATTAATCTTCTTCCTAATTTTCTCAAAATTTTCATATGATTTTGGAATTAGATCCCAGATTTCTGAAGAAGATGGTATTGGTTCATGTTCATATGGAAATTTTTTCTTTGAAAGGACATCATTGACGTATTTCTGTTTCTCGGTTTTATCAATTGGAGTATAAGTTTTGTTAATTTTTCCAGTATCAATGTCAAGCCAACAGTCATTATTCATAATTATTCCTCGGTACTTTTCAGGGGATACATTAGAGCACAGCCACTCAAATGCATCTTCTAATTCTGGTTCTCCCCTATATTGATTCATAACAGTATTTTTACCACATAGTGTGTATCGTCCTGCAAATGGGATGTAGTATTTTGGTTGTAGTAATTCAATGTATTTTTTTGTCGTTTCAAGTTTTGTGAATTGTTTTTTTATAGATTCTTGATGTTTTTCGTCATCAGGTAAATTATAACAATGCGGCCAAGATGATGCTGCAACATATCCAACAAGAAGAACATCGATATTTCCATATAATGACTTGATTAAAGAAGCAGTATCTTTTGCAATATCAAATGGACAATCATTTGTGTTTACAATTACTTGTTTTTCGTTATCAAATACGGCTATGGTGTCAATTTGCGTTGTTTTGAATTTAATCTCGGCTAAACCACAGCCCATAATCTGACCACAGATGTTGGGATCACAGTTATCTGCTGCCATTATATTGATATGTAGATTATTTTTTAGTGAAATTCTAACGCCATGTTCTAATTCAATTGTTTTAAAACCCAAACTCTCAATTTTATTTTTAAGAAATTTTTCAGGAAAATTATGTATCAATACAGGAATATCTTTGTTTAATTTAGAGAGGGTTTTTGCAGAACTATGATCAGGATGAATGTGACTAACATAGATAAAATCAACATCGATGAAATTATCAGGATTAAAGTCGTACGGTGGGTACATCGCCCAAGAACCAAGATATTCTTCGCCCTCAAGCCACGGATCACATAAAATCTTAACTTTAGAATCACCAGTACTATCTTCAATCATTACAGATGCAGAATTAAGCTGGATAATTTTCATACAAAGATACAAAAAATAAAGTGTCTATTAAAATTCTTCATTATTTAGTTTTTTATCCAGCTATACAAGAATGCAAATCACATTAAAGAAACATCGTGAGGTTGGCTTTCTGCAAATCCTGCTCTTGACATTTTGATAAATTCTGCATTTGTTTGCATTTGTGGAATTGTGTGAGCACCACAATAACTCAATCCGGAACGTACTCCACCTGTAAGCTGTTTTAGAATGTCAGTTACTGTTCCCTTGTATAGAACCATAGCCTCTACACCCTCTGCAACGTAATCATTTAGATCATCATCTAGTGAGATTGAGCCTGTTTCTTTTGATTTTCTTCCTATCGAAGCAGCTAATGATGCCATTCCTCTGTACACTTTGAATCGTTTACCATTTTTAGTCAGGACTGTTCCAGGAGATTCATCAGTTCCTCCAAGCATGCTGCCTATCATTACTGAAGAAGCACCAGCTGCCAATGCTTTTGTTGCATCACCAGAAGTTCTAGTTCCACCGTCAGAAATTATTGGAATACCATGATCTTTACCGATTTTTGCACAATCCATTACTGCAGTCAATTGTGGCACACCTGAACCAGTAATTACTCTAGTAATACAGATTGAACCAGAACCTACACCGACTTTTACTGCATCAACTCCAGCTTTAATCAAATCTTCAGTACCTCGAGCAGTTGCAATGTTTCCTGCAATTAATTCACAATCTGGAAATGCTTTTTTGATATTACGTATTGTGTTAATTGCATTTTCACTATGCCCATGAGCAATATCAACTACAAGTACGTCTACACCTGCTTCTAAAAGGGATTCGCTTCTTTCTAAAAAGTCACCTTTAACTCCTACAGCAGCACCTACTAATGGTCTGCCTTTTTTATCTTTAGATGCATTTGGGAAATTAGCATTGTTTGTAATGTCTTTACTGGTGATTAGACCTTTGATAATTCCCGAATCATCCACTATTGGCAATTTTTCAATCCTGTGTTTGTGTAAAATTTCTTTAGATTCTTCTAATGTAACACCAAATTTTGCAGTTACAACATCCTTAGTCATTACATCTTGAATTTTGTTATTTGGATTAGCAAATAGTAAATCTCTTTCAGTTACTATCCCAATTAATTTTGAGTTTGAATCAACAACTAAGAGGCCAGAAATTTCTTTATCTTCTGCATAATCTATAGCGTCTTTGATAGATTTATCCGGAGAGATAGAATATGGATTTTCTATCATTACACTGCCTGAGCGTTTTACTTTGAGAACTTCGTTTGCCTGTTCTTTGATTGTTAAAAATCTATGAATGATTCCTATACCACCTGCACGAGCCATGGCCCCTGCCATAGAGGATTCGGTGACAGTGTCCATATTTGCGCTCACAAAAGGGATGTTAATTGAGATATTTTGAGATAATTTTGTAGTCAGATCAGTTTGGCTTCTACTTGTAATATCTGAATATTTGGGTACGAGAAGAACATCGTCAAAAGTTAATCCTTCTTTGAATTCCAATGAAACCTTGTTAAGAAAGTAAAATATTGATTATAAGCCTTTGCGTCGTTTAGTAAGTTCAGAGGCGATCCTTACAGTATCTTTAGTTGCTTCTACATTATGAGTACGAATAACATTAGCCCCATTCATGACAGAAATAGCTTCAGCTGCAATAGAGCCAAATAATCGATCAGACGGATTTTCTTTTTCTAGTATTTTTCCCAAAAAAGATTTGTTTGAAACAGAGATCAAGATAGGATGGTTTTGTTTAATGGCATTCAGATTTTGAATTATGGATAGATCTCTTTCTAGCCAATCTGATTTTATTTTTGTAAAAAATGATCCCTTTCCTGTTTTTCTAAAAAATCCGATAGCAGGATCTAAGACGATCTTTTCAGATGGGATGTGAGCCTTTTTTGCAATCTGTAAGCTGTCTCTAAGAAGTTTTTTAGTTGTTGTTATAGGATTGCCAATGACAATTTTTGAATCATATGCACATAAAATTAATGATGGCGTAAATTTCGAAATGACTTGTTGCATTTTTTTATCATATTTTAGTCCAGAAATGTCATTAATTATTTCAACACCATGCTCTAAGGCATCTTTTGCAACATTAGCTCTACAAGTATCAACAGAAATGGGAAGATTTGTAAAATTTTGAATTATTTTAACTGCTTTTAGAATTCTATCAGATTCAGTTTTTTCTGAAACTAGTGTTGATAGATAAGGTGCAGTAGACATTCCTCCAACATCTATAAAATCAGCACCTTGATTTTCCATTGCTTTAACAGTATTTTTTATCTGAGTCTTACTAACTTGGATAGATTTTTTGTAAAATGATTCACGACTAGTGTTTAAAATTCCCATTATACGAACAGGATTACTTCCACCTACTTTCAATTTCCCAATTTGTGCCACATGGTTTATCAAAAACTAACTCAATTTGAGTTATATGATGATTTTAGGTTGGAAAAAGAGATATTCAGAGATTTTAAAAGAATTCAATTATGATGAAAAGAAAGACAGAGAATCAGCTCTTCTTTTAGATGCAATTTTAGAAAAATCAGATGTCGATACAAAAATAATCAATCTAGTGAAAGGAAAAACAGTACTAGTCATTGGTTCTGGACCGTCACTACAAAAAGCAATTCCAAAATTGAAAAATCATAAAAAAGTTGTTAAAATTGCTGCAGACAGTTCAGTAAAGGTATTAGTAGAAAATGAAATAATTCCAGATATTGTTGTTACAGATTTAGATGGAGATGAAATCATATTAAAAAAAATTGCAAAGACAAAAACCATATTTGTTGTACATGCACATGGCGACAATATAGAAAAAATAGAATTTGCAAAACAGTTTAAAAATTGTATTGGAACAACACAGTCAATACCATTTAATAAAATTCAAAATTTTGGAGGATTCACAGATGGAGATAGAGGAGTTTTTTTAGCAAATTATTTTGGGGCAAAGAAGATTATCTTAGTTGGGATGGATTTTGGGAAAAGAATTGGTAAATTTTCAAAAACAAAAAAAATAGATAGGAAAATAAAATTACAGAAATTAAAAAGAGGAGAATTGCTTTTAGAATGGCTATCGACTATTACAAAATCGGAATTATTTACCACATCCAAGGCAATCAAGGGATTCAAAAAAATATCATACAAGGATCTGGATATCATAATTACCTAGAATGCATTTAATACCCATCATTGATTTATCAAATTATGAAATTTTCAGAGGAGCAAGTTAAAGAAATTGTTGCATTGAAAGAAAGTTTGATCGAGCAAATTGACAAGCATCAGCAAGGCATAGATACATTAGAAAAAAACATCGTGATTTTAGACTCATTCTTGAAAGACTCTAGTTTTACAAAAGCTTCTCAATTAGGAATTAAAAAAATAATAGAGAGAAAAATAGAGATTGAAGAAAAACAGGTAGAGAATTCAATCCCAATTAAAAGAGGAAGCGATGGTAAAATAATTGCCAATGCATATGTTACACCAGATCAACTTTCTATAATTTTAGATAATGGGATTACCATCAATGCAGATACTCCACCTTTCAAATCCTTCTTTTTGGATAGAATAATTGGAGAAATGAAAAAGAAGGACTCTGTAGAGGCAGAAAATGGAAGAATCCAGAAAGAATCAATGATTGATTATATTATCAACAAAAACGGAACCGACATTAGAGAAATCATAATTAAAAACTATAGACAAAAAGAGAGAGTAAATGAATTAATCAATACAGCTGGATGGTCATTAACTCGAATGCTTGAGAACATCAACAAGTGATGATATGGATAAAATCATAGTTTTAGATTTTGGTTCACAGTACAGTCATTTGATTTGTAGAAGAATTAGAGAATTTTCTGTATATGCAGAACTTGTACCTTATGATATCAGTTATGATGAATTACAAAAACTAAATCCTACTGGAATAATTTTTTCAGGAGGGCCATCAAGTGTTTATAATTCTGATGCTCCCACTCCAGAAGATAAAATTTTTGAGATGAATTTACCATTGCTGGGAATTTGTTATGGCCATCAATTAATCGTAAACAGATACGGTGGCAAAGTAAAAAGAGCAAACAAAGAGTATGGATCATCACTACTAACAATTGACAATAATGAAGATCTTCTAAATGGAATTGGACAATCAGTTAGGGCATGGATGAGTCATGGGGATGAAGCAGAGCAAATCCCAGAAGGCTTTAAAATAATAGGACATACAGAAGGGGCAAAGGCAGCAGCTATAGCATCAGAAGAAAGATCAATTTACGGAATTCAATTTCATCCTGAAGTGGTACATACGGAACAAGGTACTGAAATTTTAAAGAATTTTGTTTTGAAAGTTTGCAAAGCAAAACAAGACTGGACTATGGAGGGATTCATAGACTCAGCTGTAGAGAAGATTACAAAAATAGATGGAAATGTTCTTTGTGGCGTTAGCGGAGGTATTGATTCAACAGTAGTAGCATTACTTATTCATAAAGCAATTGGAAATAGACTCAAATGTGTTTTTGTAAATAATGGATTGTTAAGATTAAACGAGGAAAAAGAGATCGAAGAGATGTTCAAAGATAATTTCAAAGTTGACTTTACATCAGTTAATGCAGCAAACACATTCCTTGGAAAACTCAAGGGAATAAAAGATCCTGAGCAAAAAAGAAAAATTGTAGGTGAGGAATTCATTCATGTTTTTACTGAATTTGCGGAAAAAAATGGCCCATTCAAATGGTTAGCTCAAGGTACACTATATCCAGATGTAATTGAAAGTGGCGTGTCAAAAGGACCAGCTGCCGTGATAAAATCTCATCATAATGTTGGAGGATTACCAGATTGGCTTGATTTAGAAATTTTAGAACCGTTAAGAGAATTATACAAAGATGAAGTAAGAAAAATTGCAAAAATTCTTGAAGTTCCAGAAAAACTTTTCATGAGACATCCATTTCCAGGTCCTGGTTTAGCTGTTAGAATAATTGGTGAAGTTACTCCAACAAAACTAAAGATTTCAAAAATAGCAAGTAAAATTGTTGAAGAGGAGTTGATGGAGGCTGGATTGTACGAAAAGGTATGGCAAGCATACGCAGCAGTAGGAGATGACAGAGCGGTAGGTGTGGTGGGAGATGAACGTCGATATGGAAATATAGTCATGATTAGAGTTGTAGATTCAGTAGATGCTATGACTGCAGATTGGACCAGATTATCACATGAATTATTAGAAAAAATGAGCAATAGAATAACAAATGAGATTGAAGATGTTACATGGGTAACCTATGCCATTTCAAGTAAACCACCAGCTACAATTGAACCACAATAAAAATAGTGATGATTTTGGAATATGAAAAAATTTCGGATGCAATTTTAGGATGTGATGATAAGATCAGGTATGTAGGAATATATGATTTTGGAGAGCTTTATGAAAAAATGCGACCAGGACTACAAAATTATTTATCAAGAGAAGAAACTGAAATGTCTTTATCTCAAGCAGTATATCGTTGGTCTTCTCGTAAAAAAACAGCAGATAAAATTGGAAATCCAATATTTGCGTTAGCAAAATATGGAAAAATTTATCGAGTAACTGTACCGATTGGTGGAGCAGGATTAATTTTGATAAGTATTGAATTAGATGCTGAGATAATGACGGTCATAGAGAAAATTTTAAAAATAAAAAATCAATATGCTTGATAAGAGGGATAGTATGGATTTTCACGTATTTGACACATATGTAAAAGCAAAAGACGGACACACTATGCATTTTGATGTTGTAACTGATACAGATAATTTAGAAAAAGCAATATCTTTTGCAAAAGAATGGTTAAAATCAATCGGAGAAGAATCTTCTATAGTTACAACTAAAGAATGTAGATTTTGTCACACACAATCAGTGCCAGAGGATATGGAAATCGAAATAATGACAGATGGGTATTCTATTTCCAAGATGGAAGGATGCCCAAATTAATTAGAATCTACGTTAATAATTTCTTGTGTAATAAGGTACTCTATTGCTGCAAGTAATTCATTTTCTGAAATAGTTTCTTCTGCATACCAAACAAAAATATCATGTACCCAAGAAGGTATTTTAGATTCAGATTGGATTGAATCATTCTGTAATGATACAATATTTTCTACAGATTCTTCTTCAGGTATTATCAATTCTTCAAGTGAAGTCTGAGTAATGTTTAATGGCATACTGGAGCTAACAATAGAAAATGTTGAGACAGCCTCTCCAGTACCAAATTCAGAATAAATTCTTAATGCATAATCACCAATTAGATCTGACTGAGCAGAATCAGGCGTAAGGTAATGTAAAATTTGAACACCGTATAATTCATCATCTATGACTTTGGGAAAAATTTCAGTATTTTTTATGATTTCATTATCACTTAATCGAATAATTTCCATAAAATGATAACCATCCTGAGGATTATAGTTTTGAATTTGTATGTTAGCGCGAATCATTTGGGTTTTATCTAAATCGATTATATCACCAGAAAGAAAATCAATAGTGACGACAGGTAATTCTTCAACGCCATAAACTTGATTTATTTGAAATAACATAATCATTGAAAATAATCCAAAGATAATATTTGAAACCAATTTTTCCATAAAAGTCATTGATTTGAATGGTTATAACTATAATTACCATTTTGTTGACAAACAGATTCCAAAAAGGAAATGTTGATCAAAGCATGCAGGCACCAAAAACGCCTGCTGAATCGCCTAATTTGTTTTGCAAAATAGGTGTATCAACTAAATCTGAAAAAACTTTACTGTAAACGAATTCTTTTCCCTCAGTATAAAGAAAATCAATATTTGATAAACCTCCACCTAAAACAATCACATCAGGATCTAAAATATCAATTACGTTTGCAAGACCATATCCAAAATTTTCCAAAAAATCATCTTTCCATTTTTTCCCAATTTCATTATCAATATTAGAAAGGATTTCTGGGAGAGGTTGAGATTTTCCAGAAAGTAAAGTCCATTGGTTTTCAAGTGAAGGTCCACTAATGTAAGTCTCTACACATCCAGTTTTACCACAATAACAGGGATTTCCATTACGATGTAATGTGTGATGCCCCCATTCTCCACCAATATTGGTTCTTCCAGAATGTATCTTTTTATTAATTACAATTCCTCCACCTACACCTGTACCAAGAATTATACCAAAAACTAAATCAAAATCCACAGCAGCACCCAATGTAGCCTCGGCTAGGGCAAAACAATTAGCGTCATTTTCCATTGAAATTTTTTTGTCTAGTTTATTTTCCAAATCTTCTTTTAAAGATCTGCCAATCAAACACTGAGTGTTGCTGTTTTTAATCAATCCAGTTTGTTTAGAAATTGCACCCGGTGTACATATGCCTAATGTAAAATCTGAAATATTTTTAGATAGATCTAAAACAAGTGATGACATAGCACCTAAAATTTTGTCATAATCATTTTGAGGAGTAGGAATTCGTTTTCTTTCAAGGGCAACAAAATTTTCATCCAGTAAAACAGCTTCGATTTTAGTGCCACCTAAATCTACACCAAGTTTGTACAACATCATTTACAAGAATTCTTAGAGTTAAGGTTTAACTAGAATTTTAGCCCATTCCAGGCATACCGCCACCTGGAGCACCAGACACGGCAATTACATCATCAATTCTAAGAATCATGCATGCTGCCTCTGTCGCAGATTTGATTATCTGCTCTTTAACCACTATTGGTTCTACAACATTAATTGCCATCATATCTGCAATCTTCATGTTTCTAGCATCAATTCCAGTCCACTTTTGATTTTGATTTTGCTTTGCGCGAAGATTAGCCATCGTATCAATTGGATCCATGCCTGCATTTTCAGCAATAGTTAATGGAATTGTCTCTAATGCCTCTGCATATTTTTTGATTGCAAGTTGTTCTTTTCCATCAAAATTATCAGCCCAGTCTTTGAGTATGGATGCTGCGTATGCTTCAGGAGCACCGCCACCTGCAACAATTGCAGGCTTTTCAATTACATCTTTTACAACCATTAAAGAATCATGAATTGAACGATCAACTTCATCAATTACTCTTTGTGTACCACCTCGAATTAACAATGTAACAGACTGTGGATGTTTACATCCTTCAATGAAAACCCACTTGTCAGATTCAACTTTCTTTTGTTGAGCCAGATCTGCTAAACCCAGATCATTTTCTGAAAGATCATCAAGACTGCTTACTACACGTCCACCTGTTGCTTTAGATAGTTTAATCATGTCACTTTCTTTGACACGTCGTACTGCCATAATACCATACTTTGCAAGATAATGTTGTGAAATATCATCAATTCCTTTCTGACAAATCAACACATTTGCACCTACATCATGTAGTTTGTCAACCATGGTCTTCAACATTCTATTTTCTTCTTCTAAGAACATCTGCATCTGTGTTGGATCAGTAATTCTAATTTCTGCACTTAATTCAGTTTTTTCAATTTCTAATGCAGAATTAACTAATGCAATTTTTGCCTTTTCAATTTTGGTAGGCATTCCACTATGAACAATTTCTTTATCCAAGACAATTCCTTTGATAATTTGTGTATCATCGATTGAACCTCCTGCCTTTTTTTCTACTTTGATATTCTCAAGGTCAACAAAATAATTATCACCTTTCTTGGTTGCAATACTAAGAATTGCATCAACAATAATTTTTGAAAGCAGACTACTATCGTCAGAAATTAATTTTGATTGCATGCTAGTTGTGGCGATTTTTATAAGAGATGCTCTATCATCAGGTTGAATTTTTTTTGCTAGTTGTGAGTAAATTTCTAGAGTTTTATCAGCAGCTGCTTGATAACCATCAATTATGGTTGAGGCATGAACATCCTTCTTGAGAAGGTCTTCTGCTCTAGCTAATAATGCGCCTCCAAAAATAACAGAAGATGTTGTACCATCGCCTACTTCATTATCTACGGTTTTAGAAATTTCAACCATCATTTTAGCTGCAGGGTGCTGAACATCAATTTCTTTTAGAATTGTGGCACCATCATTTGTAATTGTAACGTCACCTAAAGAATCAACTAACATTTTATCAAGACCTCTAGGACCAAGACTGCTTCTAACTAATTGTGCAACCAATTTTGCTGCAGCGATATTATTTTGTTGAGCATCTCTGCCTTTTTGTTGTAATGCACTCTCTTTGAGAACTAAGACAGGTCCATTTGGTCCTTGTTGAATTGATGCCATTTAGATTCAGCTACAATCCCCTGAATCCCCCTTTTTAACATTACTTAGTTGATCGGCGAAATGTAGCTGCGTTTTTTCACATCGACTATCCCACCTGAGAGAATTCTGACAGATGGTAGTGCTAGAAATGGTAAGAATAACGGAATCAAATGTGGTCTAGAAAAATGACATCCAGAATCAACAATTGAATTATTTATTTTTTCAAAATTCGAGGTTACATTTTCAAATGAATCAGTTGAGAGAATTCCTGCAAATTGTAATGGTAATGAAGCAAGAATTTTTCCAGATTTAACAACAACTAATCCACCTTGATTATCAATGATATGATTTGAAGCAATGATCATGTCAGAATCATTTGAACCAATAACTATCATATCATTTTCATGAAAACTCCAAGATGAAGCAAATGCTCCTATATCAGCACCAAAATTTTCAAGAAATCCAATAGTATGTCTATTTGTTCCGTGAATTCTATCAAATGCTGCAACCTTCCAGATATCAGAATCTAATGAAGCAGAAACATATCCATCCTTTGGATAAAGTTGTGCAGTATTGATTTTGGTAATAATTTCGGTTTGCATGAAGATAGTATTTGCAGTAATTTCTTTCTTTTTTGTTTTTATGAGAAAATCATTTTTTGTGAATTTTTTTAGTTTAACAGTTTTTTTGATCCACGGTGAGATTGGTTTTTTCTTAATGGAACCAACAATTTTTCCATCAGAAACGACAAGTTTTCCTCCAACGAAAACTTTGTTTGGTTTGAATGATTTTAAATCATCAAAAATTAAGATATCGGCTAATTTTCCAGGAGCTATTCCACCAAGATCTTTTCCCATGTTATAATAATCAAAATTATTCTTTGATGCCATGGCAATAGCATCAATTGGCTTTAAGCCAAGTTTTATTGATTCTCGTATACAATGATCTATATGACCAAATTTGACAATGTCAAGCGGATCAAGGCCATCAGAGCAAAACATCAAACGATCAAGATATGTACCGTGAGATAAAACTCGTGGAATTATTTCTTTCAAGTCACGTCTAATTGACCCCTCTCTAATCATTATCCACATTCCAAGACGTAATCTTTCTAAAACTTGATCAAAATTGATTGGCTCATGACAAGACAATATTCCAGATGAGACATACGCGTTAAGTTTTTTGTCACTTGCACCAGCAGTATGTCCATTAATTATGCAATCACATTCCAACATTGCAAAAAGTGATTTCATTGTTTTAGGTTCACGAAGAGTGACTTTGGTCCATGAAAAGACTTCACCTAAACCTAGAACGTGAGGATGTTTAATTGCAGATTTTTCTTGCGACAGTGATAAAGAATCACTGTTACTAAATTTTGCATCAACTGGAAGACCTCCTGGTACAACTTGGAAGATTCTAACAGGAAGATCTTCTCCAAGTTTAAGAAATTCTTTGAAACCTCGATATCCTGCAACGCTAACAACATCTATTGGATCAGAGAAAAGAGAAGTAACACCACATAGAAGAGCTTTTTTTGCAAACTCTGAAGGCAATACAAATTGATCAATGTGTAAATGTGGATCTGCAAAACCAGGACCAACATATTTTCCATTTACATCAAGTACTGTAGTTTTGGGACCAAGTGTATGTGTAGCATCAGGACCAACATATGCAATTCTATCATTGATAATAGCAATCTGAATTTTTGGAATTATTTCTCGTGTATATACAGATAATAAATTACAATTTTTTAGAATTAGATCTGCTTTTTTATCACCCATAGCTACAGAATTCAGAATCGAGATCGAATTTGCTAGGCTCGAAGTCACGATTTTTAATTAGATTTTGCGCCTATTATAGATTCAATGCTTAAATTACGGTTGGGAAGGTTTTGTTGATATGAACATTCCTAAGGTGATCAGAAAGTATTGTGCAAAATGTAAAACACATACTGAGCAAAAGGTCTCCATTTACAAGGCTGGAAAAAGACGTGGTTCAGCAAGAGGTGAACGCCGACATGCAGAACGTAAACGTGGATACGGTGGACAGAAATTCCCAAAACTAGCAAAACCAGCCAAAGTTACAAAGAAAGTTACTCCTATTATGACATGTACTGTTTGTAAAAAGAAATACAATAAACCAGGCATACGAATTAAGAAATTTGAGTTGATAGCAGCATGAAGAAAGATCATATTGAAATTCCAAAACCAGCTAGTAAATTTCAAAAAGTCAATTGTAATGAATGTGGTGAACTACAAGTAGTTTATTCTCACGCATCAACACAAATAGCATGTAATTCATGTGGAAATACTATCTCAGAACCAACAGGTTCAAAAGCTCAATTAAATGGAAAGATATCAGGTAGTGCCGAGTAAATCATAATCTTGTTTTGAATTTAAATTAAAAGCAACTCTCTTATCATCAAGTACAATATAATTTTCAACTAAATTTTCTAAGGAAGTGATTTTTTTCGCATTAACTAATGAAATTCCAGTATAGTGACATATTTGATTATTAAAATTAACTGAATAATTAGATTCAAGTCCAAGGGCAGTTAAGAATTTGTTAGTAACAAGAATGCTAGTCCAACTTTTTTGAGGATTATAATAGGTTGTTATTTTTTGAATTATTTCTTTATCTAATAATGGTAAATCTCCAGATATGACAAGAAATTCATCGCAAAAAGTTTGAAGTGCTAAATTTAGATCTTCTACATAACCAATTCCAGGCGTATCAAAAGTTTCAACATTATTTTCTTCAAGTAATTTTTTTGTTTTTGGTGAATTACAACTAGTAACAGATAATATTTTTGAAAAACAATTTGAATTTTTTAATGAATCTATTACATGAAGAATTACAGGTTTTTTGTATTTGAGTAATAATTTTTCATCATTTAATTTCATACGAGTTCCTTTACCACCTGCCATAACAAGTGCAATCATAATGAAACAAATACCATCAAAGAAGCTAATCTTGTAAATTCGTTAGTAGCCCCAAGTACATCACCAGTAATACCACCAAAACTACGAGTAGATAATGCTAATAAAAACAAGGTCAAAGAAACAGTAACTCCGAACATCATCAATCCAATAGTTTCTCCAATCAGAATTACTGGGATTAGCATGATGATGAATGCTGCTGAAAGTTTTTTCTTATCTTTCATGAATTCTACAAAAGGGGAATTTGAGCCTAAAGAAGCAGATTTACCTAGACTTGCCATCATCACCATTGAGAATTTTGCTAATATTTCACTAATCAGAATTGCTCTAAACAGATCAAATCCACTAGTTAGTGAGATTGTGATTATTAAACCAACTAAATACAAAACAATGGTGACAACTCCAGCAGAACCAGTAGAAAGATCTTTCATAGCTTGTAGTTTTCTATCTTTAGTTCCTTTTACCATAAGTCCATCTGCAAAATCAGCTAATCCATCTGCATGATGTATTCCAGTAACAATTGCAATAGATGCAACAACTAACAAACTAACTAATAATGGATCTAAGAAAAAAGATAAACCAAAACCTAATGAACCAATTAAAACTCCGATTACAATTCCTACAACAGGAAAGAGATACATGTATTTTGCAATATTTTCTAATGTTGCATTTGATGATGGAAGTATTGTCAAAAAAGAAAAAATAGATCCAATTTCTTTAAGCATGTATCCACCATCCAATAAATGATAAAATAGAAATTATTGGTATAACAATTATTCCAAAGAAAAGTATTGAAGTAAGTTTCATTATTGCAATTGCAGATAATACATGTTCTTTTGTTAATGCGGTTTCACCATCACCTAATTTGTAGTAATTTATTTTTTCAAATTTTGTTTCTAAGGCTCCTGCTAAAGCAGCCATAGGATATCCAGCATTACGACTTTCAGTTTTTTTACCATCCCTCATCATTATCTTGTATGATTCCCTCCAATTATTTTGTAAGATAATAGATGAGATTATCATTATTAGTCCTGTAAGTCGAGATGGAATGTAATTTAAAATGCTGTCACAGGTTGCTGCAAACCAACCGATATTTTTGAAGATTTCAGTTTTGTATCCAATCATTGAATCAGCAGTGTTAATTACACGGTAAACAAATGCTCCAGGCAATCCAAAAAAAGCATAATAAAACAAAGGACCCGTAATTCCATCAACTGTATTCTCACTTATGCTTTCAAGTACGCCTGAAATAATGTGATTTTTATCTAAATTTTTGGTGTTTCTCTTTACGATCATAGATAAGCAGGATCTGGCCTTGTCAAGATTATCTTCATCAATCGATTTTATTACGATCTTAGCATGTTTTTCCATTCCACGAATGGCAATAGTAGTCTTTAACAGCAATCCACCAATAATTATTGAGACAATTAGTGAAATATAATCAATTAAAATCAACGATATTCCAATCTGCAAAATAAAAAGTAGTAAAATTACTAGACTTGAAACAATCACAATAATAAAAATACCACCAAATTTTTCAATTATAGGGTATTCATTTTTTGTAATAGGTGTAAGTTTTGCAATTAATATTCCAATCCAAGCTGTTGGATGATATTTATTTTTAGGATCTCCAAATTTGAAATCAAGAAAAAGTGCAATACCAACTATAAGTATAGATTCAAAAATCATCATAACATTCTCTCAATTGACTTCATATCTATATTTGATCTGACAACTTTTGCTAATTTGTTTAATTCATTATCAATTTTTAAAATATTTTTCTTGGTCCAAGTAATATGTTTAGGATTAGAATTAAGAGAGTCTTCTTCAGGTAGATCAAGTGGTATTAATGGAATGGTGCCAACAACAGGTATTTTTGTAATATTTCTGAGTTTTTGAAATCCTGGTTTTAATACAGATACATCACCTCTAAATTTATTAAAAATAAAACCTTTTACAAGTTTTTGATGTTGTTTCTCAATTAGAGCCATGGTTCCAACGAGACTAGCAAAAGATCCACCTTTGTCAATATCTGAAATTAAAAGGACAGATGCATTTGCTTTTTGAGCAATTCTCATGTTTGCAATATCAAATTTTTGTAAATTGATTTCAGCAGGAGAACCTGCACCTTCCAGAATTACTAAATCAAAATTTTTCTGTAAATTTTTTAATGAATTTGAAACAATTTTGAATCCTTCCCGATTAACAAATTTTTCATAATACTCTTTTGCATTCATTTTTTTGTAGCGTTTTCCATTCAGATACACAATACTATTGTAATTTCCAACA
This sequence comes from Candidatus Nitrosopumilus sp., assembly GCF_040878665.1. Classification (GTDB taxonomy): domain Archaea; phylum Thermoproteota; class Nitrososphaeria; order Nitrososphaerales; family Nitrosopumilaceae; genus Nitrosopumilus. Next base: position 199,709 of record NZ_JBBDLU010000008.1, read on the forward strand.
GGTTTGAGCAAAATAGGATTCAAGTCTGGAATAATATCACATCTAGCACCAATAGCCTGAATAGCTTGAGCACGAGAAATCTCAAATTCAGGTGTAATATATGCAAAATTTGACATGTTTTGAGATTTGAATGGTGTAACACGATATCCTTTATCTGAAAAAATTCTACAAAGTGCAGCTACTAACGTTGTTTTTCCAGCTCCCGAAGATGTTCCTTGAATCATTAAGGATTTCATGAAAATATCTCCAATGTTTTTACAAGTTTCAAATTATCTTTATGGGATTTAACTGCAATACGAATATGATGATTATCTAGTCCTCTAAAATTTTTACAGTTTCTAATTAAGATTTTGTATTTGAGTAATTTTTGTTGTAATTTTGTTGAGTCAAATTTAGTTTTGATTAAAATAAAATTTGTAGACGAATCATAACAATCAAATCCATTTAATTTATTTATTTTATTTTTTAAATAATTTAATTCCCTGTCAATTATTATATTTGATTTTTTAAGATGAGATTTATTTTCAAGTGCAATAGTTGCAGCGTCTTGAGCTAAAGAATTCACACTCCAAGGTATTTTGATTTTTTGTAATATATTGATGATTTGCTTAGATGCGGCAGCATAACCAATTCTTATTCCAGGTAACGCAAAAGATTTTGTCAATGAACGTAAAACAAAAAGATTGTCGTATTTTTTTACATACGAAATTATAGATTCATTTGACTTTGGAACTATTTCAATAAAACATTCATCAACAAATACAATTGTAGAAAGTTTTTTTGAAGCTTTTATTATCTGAAGTAATTGATTTTTCAACAAAAGTTTTCCCGTAGGATTATTAGGATTACAAAGGAATACACATCCATGTTTTGGAATTTGTGAAATAAATAAATTAAGATTTTTAGATAAATCCATAGTTTTGAAATAGGATATTTTACAATTACTTAGTTTTGCCGCTGTTTCGTATTCTTGAAAAGTGGGAATTGGAATTAAGACAGGAGTTTTTTTAGATAGAAATGCAAAACAGAAATTATAGATAATCTCAATGGCACCATTCCCAACTAATAAGTTAGATTTTTCTAATTGAGTATATTTTTTCAAACTTGATAAAACTATTGAGGAACTAAAATCTGGATAATTTTTGATATTATCAATATTTTTTTTAAGGATTTTCTTTACGGATGATGGAATTCCAATAGGAGTGATATTAGAACTAAAATCAATAATATCTGGATCAAGTTGTGACAATGGATTTCTTCCACCATGTATTACTGGAACATGTTTAATGATAGATGGTTTTACTCTTATTTTCACAGTTCCAAGTAGAATTAGCCGATTTAGTATGTTTTGGTAATCCAGAAAAGTACTGAGCGTGATTTTTAATTGACAAAACATTTTTTGAAGTTGGTTGATAGTTAACAATAATTCAAAAAAATATAGTGTGGGTTAGTTCATCAAGAATCTAGTTTTCATTTTTTATTTTCTTCAGATAAAGTCATACAATATGGATTTTTCAAATAGCTCAAAATATCCTCTTGTGCTACTTCATGTTGTAATTTATCTCCAATCCAACAATAAAATCTCATATGAGTTAGATCATAACTGCCATCAAAATACAGATTCATTCTAACATGAAAATCATCATCATTTCCTGCAAAATATGATACATGAGCATCTTGTACTGATACGTTGGCATCATCATATTTGGCATAAAATGCTACAACTTCTGGTTTGTCTTTGTAACGTTCAATTAATGTCAATTTGTGAGCCTGTTTTTCAGCATAGTCTTCTCTGGCATCCGACCAATCTGGAAGATGCCCGTTTAGGAATAGTTCCCAACAATGATTAAAACTCGAGCGAGGAGTCTTCATCCATAAAGGTGGATATAGACAGTCATACATTTGATCAAAAAGATATACAGTAATGCCTGAAATAATTATTCCAAATACTATCATAATTATTATCAATAGTCTAGTTTTCATTTTTTCTTTCTCCTAAAGATTACAAACACAGACACGCCAGTGATTGGAATAAGCAATAGAAATGCGATAATAGTAAGTTGCATTTGAATACTACCTGAATCCCATCTCTCAACTCTTTTTTCTTGAATCAAGTTATTGATTGATTCAAACTCTAGTTTTTCTTGCTCTGTCAGGGATTCATAGAATATGTTAGAAGTAGCAGATCTCATATCTCCCTCAGAGATTGATACCTGACGAATTATTTCCACAACACTTGGAAATGCTAGAAACTCTGGAGAACACTGGTCAATCTCAAGGGATGATTCGGTTTTCTGCACAAATATGACATATTCAAATCCATTTTCAAACTTGTAATCCCAATTCTCATTAACTGAAACAGAAATTTGCCCACTCGTATCCCCCTTGAACGATTCTAATACTTCAAATGTTACTACAGGCATTCTAGAGTCCCAAGCGTAATAGTTTTTGTCCAAAACTTTGCCATGTAAAACATAATCAGAGTTATCATACTCGGTACCAAGCTGAGGTAAGGCACAAGAAAGAGCTTGTGCATTATTGATGAATCCAAACAATGGCAATAATGCAATCAAAAATATTATAAGAAACTTAGTTTTCATTTTCTACAACTCTCGAAAATTATGATTCAAACTGTGCTGTATGATTTGAGGATATTTGCATTCGAATCTATCTTCAGGCTCTATTACTGTATGCCATGTCAGAAAATAATCAACACCATCAATTGTTGTAGTTCCAAGATATTGAACTATTGTTGCACCAGTTCCATCAAAATTTCCGCAATGCGTGATAAAAGAATCATATTTTTCAATGATTGTGTTAAATTCAAAGTCTTCTGTAATCTCATAAATTGTTTTGTTCTCGTTTCCTATGCGATAGTCCTTGTCTGCAAACGTAAACAGTGCAGTATTTTTGTCAATTAGTTTCATATTCTTTATTGTAAAGATCCCTCCTTCCAACCCGACTCTATCAAAGTGGAGTTCACCGTTAATTCCGTTATTTCCTGTGATAAATGATGTCAAGTGATCTCTGTCTTGTTTGTCATGTACTGTTGGTTTTTTGTAACAATATTGATTCATTGACGGAGTAGTATAACACGTAGAATCTTTTTCATCTTGTACGTCTTGGAATTCATTTGGTTTTAGAAGAAAGTTTGGAATTATTTTGGCATTGTTTAATGGAACAGAATATTTGTAAAAATCATCTATTTCAGAATAGTTTAATGAAATTAGCAATAATGGTACAAGAATTACACTAATTACAAAGAGTCCATTCACAGTTTTCATTGTCTCATCATTGATCTCAATTTTAAAAGTTCATCCACACAAATATCAAATTCTGATTGGGGAAATCCAAATCCAATGTCTTCAATACCATATTCTGCTCCATTCTCAAACATACTTGAGTGTCTAGCAAGATGGATCATCATGTCATATGTACAAATTTGAGGTACATCATATCCCAAAAATGAATAACCAAATTGGAGTCTGTATTCTATAGGAGCATATTTGGAATCACATAATTTTTTATCATCATACCAAGTTCCATTTAACAAATCACATTGCACTTTGTTTTCAACTATCGGTATTCCTGTTTGAAGGTCATAGTTTCCAATTCTTTCACATTTATCATTCCGTATAAAACCTCGACCTCCTGAACATAATGCTTCATCTAATTCATATGAACCAGAATCTGTTTTGTTTTCTAATTCTCTTGTTGTACGTTTTTCAAGAATCACATTCCAACATTCTTCAAATTTTTCTTTAGACATTCCATCAGGTAAGCCAATAAAATCTAGATAATATCCTCCATCAGACTCAAAATCCAAAATATTTGAGTGTCTGGAAAGATGCTCAAGCATTGGTTTGGTACACCCCATTTCCTCAAATTGTTTTAATGAGATACAGGTATCGAGAGTAACACCACTTTCAGTTTCACCAGAAGTTTCCCTATCCACAACAAAACAAATTGGGTCAGGTAAGATTTTTTGAGGTTGAGGATTTTCATCACTAGTTATCATTCCGGTAGCTAGTTTAATTTCCTGATTATATGCAAGAGAAACGTAGGTTGTAGAAATTGCAATAATAACAATTATTCCGATGATTATCACGGGTTTAGTTTTCATTAGGGTAAAAATCCTCCAACGTTGTCATAATCTCTTTCTTTATTACAAAACGTGCAACGTTCTTCACCTTTTTTGTTTTCTTGATAATCATGAAACAATCTACATCTACAAAATATACGAAATAGTTTTTCTAACATTTTTTGTTTATCCTATTTTTCATTGTCTAGTTCCTGTATTGATTCTGGTTCTAAACAAGCAAAATTCTGCAGTATTGTTGGAGGAAAAATATCTCCATTTGATACTTGTATTCTATAGTATCCAGTTTTGTCGCAAACAAATTCCTCAAAGTCATCTCCCATAGAATACAAGTTAAAAATAACAAATGAATCACCAGTGGTAACACACAGATTTTTTGAAATATGTTCAAACATCACTTGATCTTGTACATCAATTATTCGCAGTTTAAGATTTGAGCAATCAGAATAGTTCCCCCACTCTAGCAGATCAAACTGTATTTTGTCTCCTACATCATGATGCTTTTCATGTGAGGTTACTGCATATTCTAGATAGTTTTCTTCAGGATGATACTTTTGTGAATATTCCAAAGCAATCTCTTTTTTTCTATCATGGCTCAAAGGGTATTCATCATCCCCATAAACAAGATTCCCCATAACTCTATATGAAAATTCATTTTGTCCCGTTATCTCAAGTTCCTTAATTGGATCAGCACTTGCAGGCAACATCAAACGTAGCTTTGCCCAGCCTCGCTTGATAAGCTCTGATTCAGTGTCTGAATAAACACATGCAGGTTTGTAATGAATATTCCAAACTGGGAATTTATCTTTGTCACAAATGATGTGTCCTAGTTTGATTCCAAGTTTCATTTGTTTATAGGGGGATGGCATATCAAATGGAATCGGATAAACTGTACGGTCAAGGCTTCCTCCTCCATGATTTTGCCTTACTACAAACTCTCGTTTAATGACTGCATCAACAAATTCCACTTCAAGATAGTATCTCCCAGACTCGTTGATGATTATGGGTTTGCTTTCATTGTATCCAATTTTGGTTTGTACTAGATTTGAAACAAAATTAGGATCACATGAGATCTCAGCACCCCAACCCAAAACAAAATTGCCCTCATCATCAGTTATTTTTGCATCGTAGGAATTACAATTGGTATCTCTTGTCTTTTCTATAATGAATTGTATTGGCTCTCCAACTGTATGTGTATATGAAAAATCAATGAATTTGAGATTTTGCCCTTCTGATGCTATTTGGAGAATACTGGCTAGAGCAGTTGGAATATCATGTGAAGAGTAATCCTCAAAGTCTACTGTATGAATAGTTGGATATACAATCACGCCCATCAGGAATACAGTAATCGAAATACCCAAGAAAATGCAATATTTTAGGTTCACATAGTTATTTTTTACCAGAACTTCATAAAGAGTTCTAATCTTTTAGATTAGTCTTCATCAATGATTGTCCAAGACAATCCAAGTAATTGTTCCCAAGAATCAGATTTATCATTTGACATGACGTAGATTTACAAAATTTACTTAAAACACTAATGAACAAATGATCCATGAGAATTCTCAACATCTAGGTAATCCTTACGCTAACTTTTTCTTTTTTGTGCGTGAACATTTCGAGATTGGCAAGGTACTTTCTTCATACTTTGTGATATTTTACAGTTATCATAGAAAATAATGATATGCTAAAAACAATCTGTTTTACTAAATTTCTTAAAATTAGGCTCAAATTTACCTTGAATTGTCAAGAATCCACAGTTAGTACATCTTCTTCCGTCAAATGTTTTTTTTTCAGCCAATCTGTAACTTTTTGTTCGCCTTTGAGTGCAACCAGTAGGGCATACACGTAATTTTGTTTGTAGTTGAGTAGGAAGTTTTACTTGTTCCACAAGAAAATATTCAATGTTGTATTTAGAAAGAATGGGTTATTGTTTAATTACCTATTTTTGGGAAACGGCAGTATATTTTCCAAATTCGGATTCAATTATTGTAGATTTTGATAATAATGTTTGAATAGTTTTTTGAACTTCTTTGATAGGTAATTCTAAATTTTCTGCAATATCATTTTCAGATCTATTTGAATTATCTCTAAGATATTTCCAAACACGTCTTTGTTCGATAGATAATACTGCTGATGCGGGGATTTCATCATATCCCCACATTTCTTGAACTTCCATCACATTTTCTATATTTTTAAGATAAACTTTTGATGCTTTTTCTATACTATCTAAGGTAATTGAATCAATGGAATTGGAACGTCCAAATGATAAAGCTAAATTATGAATTGATAGTGGTTTTCCTTTATGTCCAAGATCTAAGAACTGATTATTTCCTGTTCTTTCTGAAAATGATTCAAATGTTTCAGAAATCGTACTTAGTGCTTTTCTATTCTTTTCTATCCCTTCATTAAAGATATCAAGTGATACTGTAGGAGAAGACAGTCTTGTAGTAAGAATAAATTTGTATATTTCAGGATCAACATCATACGAAACATGGTTTCGTTCTACATGTTCTTCAATGATAATTGGATAATCAGATTTGACCAATCCTCTTGCATCAAAATTAAACGGACCCATAGTTTTTTGTAGTAATGTAATAGAGCATTCATCCATACTTTTTGGAATTCGATCTAATTTTGTATCAATATTTTTTGGAATCTTTTCAACATTTGCAACATTATCATCCCATCCAAATTTTGGAAGGTTTGCCGTAGTTCCTAATTCAGGAATTTTAAATGAAAGAGACTTGTTTTTTGTAAAATCTTTAGGGATAAACCTGTTCAAATCTCCTAAAAACATAGATAATGCGTTTGATTTTGAATAACTTGCAATGGTCAAGGTGAATCCCCCTGTTCTTTCAACAGTAGAAGTTGGAGAACTTACAAAATCCTGTGCAATTAATGCTTTAGTTGTACCTCTAATGTTTCTCCATTTCTCAAATAAAATATCAATAAAATCTTTAGGGGAAATATCAGGTTTTATTTTTCCAAAATCATGTTTTGTTTTATCAATATCAATAACAAGTAAAACTTTGACAGTTTTGTTTAGAATTATGTCATATTGCCAATTACCGCGAATAGTTGAATATTGATTTAGATCAGGATAAGACAACCCATTTTCTACTTTACAAATAATACTTCCATTTGTAGTGGTACTTGTAGGAATTAATAGAAAATAAGGAGGTCTGCTCCAAACTACATACCCAGATATTTCGACACGATCTTGTTTTCTAGATTCACTAAATTTTTTCATTTGTTCTAATTCAAATTTTGTGAATTCAATACCATGTTCTCTTTCAAAAAATCTTGTTTTAGCATATTGATATTTTGGAATATCATATGGGATTATAGACATAAAATCACCTAAAGATATTCTTCTTCGTCATGGATGATTTCATCATCAATGATAATTTCTTCACCTTGAGCAGTTCTTTGAATATTTTTTTGTTCATCAATTTCCTGCATTACTGATTTTATTGCTTGCTTTAGTTTTTGACCATCTACATTTTCTAGCCAAGTATCTCCATAAGCAATTTCCAATAATAGTTTTTTTTCTTCTTCATTCATCATTATTCCTATTATGTTTTAGATCCTCAAGTATCGGATCGATCAATTCAGTTAACAATTTAGTGAGATCAATTGATCCTAATTGTTTTCCAATTTCATTGCGAACTTGTAGAAGATCTTCTTTGTTCTCAATATTTACATTATAGGCATAGTTTAGAAGATCGATCAGGAATTTACAATTGACTAACAGATAACAAATGTTCGATAGAATATTTTTTAGATTTTAACAGTGTATAGATTACAATGGCAGGACACAGAACATACAAATGCACAGAAGAAAATGGTCAATCCAAATGTGAATTGATAAAAACTGAACCTTCTTGCGAAGAAAAAGTTACGTTCATCACACAAGATGACAATTGCGGATGTAGTGAGTAACTTTATTTTTTTTCAAAGAAACACAAGCCGTCACACTTGTACAAGATTTAATGACGGGACGGTCATGAACTTGTGTCTCAATAAAACATGGTAATTCTGATTTAAAAACACGATTAAATTATGAATTCTATGAATTTTCATAATCACCAAAACCACAAAAAGGATCTAGTGTAATACTGGTATATCCTCATGAAGGCTCTTTGGGTACAAAGGAATACTGGAAACCCATGAATGAGGTATTTTCAGATTATATCAGGTACAATGATGCAAAATCTGAGGGAGAAATTGGGCTTTTGAGTAGACGACATCTTACAATCAACAATTCAGATTCGATTCACTATATCGGCAAGGAATCAAACGAGTTGGAAAAATCAGAGATTTTTGGAGTTTTAAAAGAGGATACGATTCAATATGTGAATTTTCAAAAGAGAATAAGAGAAATGATTGAAAGTCTCACTTTGGAGAAAGCATTAGAGATTGGAATTTCTAGAAGAGAATTTTTTTATTTGAAAAAGAAACTAATCAATAGACATTTGATAAAATTAAATGGAAAAACAATAAATAAATTTAGGTCACAACTTAACTTTCAACAATTTTAGATAATCTAAAAATTAATATTTTTTCAATCATTGATTGAAATTTTTCTAACTCATCATTGGTTACAATAACTCCTTTATCTCCATGTATAATGTTATTACGTTTTTTTCTAGCTGATCTTATCATCTCCCACTCTTCATCTGTAATGGAAATGTTTTCAGAATTACAAAATTGCTTAATTCTTTCAAAGAGAGGAGCATCATTTAATCTATTTAATGATGCTTGTAGTATTACACTTTGTTTTTCATCTAAAGTAATACTTTTTAATATTTTTTTTATTTCATCTATCTTCTCAGTTGTAAAGATCTTTGTTGGGGTAATTTCAGTCATAACAAATTCTAAAGAAGTACTAAGAAAAATTAATCGTTCAGTTTTATCTGAAGAAAATAACGACAGTCTTAACCAATGACAGCTTTCAAGTAGCGATGATTCTTCCTTTGAAAGAGATTCAGCTTCTTTTGAAATCAAATATTCAAATGTATCTTTGGTGTGCTTAAAATAATCTCCAGCAAATCTATCTAAAACAAGCAAGTTTTCCACAATTGAACGTAAATCTAAAAATAAATGCCCGTTACTAGTTGTGTCTCTACAGTATATTTTTGGTGGAACTTTGATTCGTGAAAAATGCCTGTATGCAGAAAATGGAACTTTTGTAGATTGTTTTATTCCATAAGATGTAAAAGAAAAATCTGAACGAAATGATAACCAGTCCATAATTCTGGATATTTTCTGATATCCTTTTTTGACAGCTGTATGATAATCCGTTGCCTCAACCTCTGTTTTTATTCTTAAATTATTGCCATTCCAATCAGAGTCATTTCTTCCAGTACTACTTTTTCTGATAAAATTGTCGTCTGGAGAATTTAGTTCATGATAAATTACCGCATCAGCAATTTTAACATCTTCCTGCAACACAATATTCATTACTGGCATGATGATGGAAAATTTTCGTTTATTGAAATTAATTTTTTTAATTATTGCTTCATCATAATTAGTGTGTAATTCTACTAATTTTGATGTGAAATATAACGACTCTAAAGCAGGCATGTTAAGAAATTGAAATGTCACTTTAGAATATTGAATGTATTTGTCACTTCCCACACAGTGAAAAAACAAATCATCATTATGTGGCTCTGCATCTCTTACAAATCCTCCAAAAATTGCTTTACCTGTAGATTTATCATAAATTTTGACCCAATCTTTGAAATCAACGTTTTTAAGATTTGGATTTTTTGCTTCAAAAAGAAAAAATTCAGCTACTTGAGGAATGTTTGGCTGTGGTGGAGAAATGTATCTCATCCATATTCCTTGTTCAAATTTTCTTGAACCAATTTCAATTATGTGTTGGTCAATCATAATTTTTGGAATTTTATCCACAGGTGGTGTTATATTTACAGATTCGGCATATTCGAAAACGTAATTATCAAATCGATCTCTTTTTTTTATAAAATGCTCAGTGAATCCAAGAAACTCAGAATCATTTTTAGATATAATTTCTTGTACATCACTCCCTTTAGCTAACTTTATTGTGACTGTTAAGACAGCCTCAGATGCACTATTATTGAGATTAACCATACTCATTTCTTTTGATGCTATTTGATATCCTTCTGAAATGAGTTTTTTTAGTATCTCTATATTCTCATTGACCAATTAACAGGTTTTGGGGGCATCTATATTATTAATTTTGAAAGAAATGGATCAAGAATTGAAAACGTTCATGCGTTAGAACATATTTTGAATTTTCTAAAGAAGTTTTTAATTCAGATTAGTTAAAAAAGTATTATTGTTAACCGAGGATGTGGAAATTATTAATTATGAGAAATTTACGGAATGGAAAGTATAGAAAATATGAGAAAATAATACTTCAGATTCTACTAAAACCACCTTATGATATAATGGGTACTGGTCAAATCAGATTTGTTTCAAAGATCCCAAAATCCTCGTGTTACGATGTTTTAGGAAAATTGAGGGAAGAAGGATATATTGATTGGATTGGTGAGTCACAGGATTGGACTAGTTTGATATCAATCACAGAGGCAGGAAAAGATTATCTAAAAAATATTCAAGACCAAAATCTGTAATTTACATCTGTCCGAGTTATCTAATTTTTAAAAACCAGTTTAAGAGAAGGAGATAAACTAATTGTGAGTTCAAATGAATCTAAATAAAATCCAAACATAGATCATTTACTCGTTTCTTCTATAAAAAAATTGTTTTTAATTTAAGAAATTACGGAATTTAGTACAAAATCCGAGACAAATCAATGTTTGAATTTAATCCAATTGAATAATGTCTTGCTTAACCAAATATTTGATTGCGTTAAGAAGATCACCTTCTGAAACCTGTCCTTGTCCATACCATACAAAGATGTTCTTTATCCACTCGGGAATTTTAGATGGTAATTTACTTTCTGAATTTCCATCACCTACATTGATTGGAAAAGTCTTGATAGTGCAATCAAAAATCGGTTCTGCACATATTTCAGGAGTAGACTCGTATAGTTTTAACGAATATTTCAGATTGACATCTTTTGGAATTTCATAACACAAATTTGCATTTTCTGTGAGTCCGGGGTTCACATTGATTGTAAATAACAGTGGACAATCTTTTGAAGACACATCATAATCCTTTTCTTTTAATTCCAGATATGATGATGATGTAAACTCTCTTTGTTTTGAATCAACTAGGAAAATAGTATTTGCCAATATTTGGGATGCAGAATTCCCCTCATTGATAAAAGATACATTAATCTTTAAAACATCTGAATTATCCGAACTAATTTTATCAATACTGATGACTTTGACATTGACATTTTCTAAATTCTGCAATTGAGCATATGTGGGAGTAATGAATGAAAACCCAAAGCCTACTAAAACAATCGTTAATAAAATAAAATAATTGATTTTTCTCATATCTATTCTAAATTTTGTATGAACTTAAGATTATCGAAAGTGAAGAGTTAGTGCAAAATCTTGTTCCCTAATTGTCCAAAATAGTGCAAAATCTCACTCCCTAACTATATTCCCTCAATAATGACGCGGGTAAATTAATTTGAACCCAAAGTAAATGAAAGTGTTTTTTTAATATAATTAATTCATCATCACACCCTTGATTTTTCTCTGAAAATCCTTCTGTGTTCTTTTACCGTACCATTTTTTCAGAGTTGCGGTATCTTCATGTGACATTTCACCAACTAAATCATAATTGTAATCAGTATCAATTAACCACATTTGCAATCCAAAATGTCTAAATGCATAATTGATTCTGTCATGAGTTCCAAAATCACCATGTTTGAAACCGACCGCAAATAGGATTTGTTTTAGAAAATGATTGTCCTTAGTAACTTCTTTTTTTACTATATCATCATAATTTTCAAAAGTGAAAACTGTACTGTTATCATCCCAAAACAAATATTTTTTTCGTTGGGATTTTCTAATGTTGTATAATTTTTCTAATGGCTCTACAAATTCAACATCTAAAATATATTTGTGATAATCAGTGTCAGTTTTATTTTCAATAACTTCAAAATGACAAATTCTTCTTGGATATGCAAATATTTTATCACCTTTGTATTTTGCATACTCTATGACTTTGGTATCTGTAATTTTTTTGCCGTCACCAACTTCTACGTATTCCACTACTTGGTCTAGGAATTGTATTTTGTCAATTTCAATTAGATAAAGTGTTGATGGTCTCACAAAACTCCATGTCTTTACACCAAATTTCAAAAACCAAATAGGATCCACATTTCTTTTTAGGAGTAATTTTTTTGCTTCAATTACTTGTTCAGTTGTGATATGTAAATCACTAGATTTTGGTTTGTACTTTGTGCCAGATATTTTTAGTGTCTCACCTTCTTTCTTTGAAATTTTAATTTCAACTACATCTTCTAAAAATCCTCTAATTGCTTGACGTAATCCCCAATTCAATTCACCATTTTCATCAGGTTTTGTAACTTTGAATAGTTCAATAACCATAGTTCTAACAACATCTTTCCAATTTTCTTGAGTTATGTTGTCAGGATGTATTTTGAAAGTTGGTGTCTTGAGACCTAGACAAAGCCTTGCAAATGCAGTTTTTTTAACATGTATTGATTTTGTCGTGTTGGTTTCATCCCATTTTTTAAATGAATCAGTTTGGTAAATTTCTGATTTTTTAATTAGTGCTTTTTTGATGGAACGTGATGTATTTTGTTGGAGTGGTAGTTGAAAATAGTTGGATCCGTCTACTTTGATAATTTTACCTGAATCCCTTAGTGGGTACAGATAATTTCTTGAAAATGGCTCTCTTTTCATGTGAAAATGTTTTGCTAATGATGATGGGGTTTGTGGTGATTTTTTTAAAATTTCTAGAATTTCATTTTGAATATCTTCTTTGGTAGATACTGCACCGTCCAGTCTGGAACGAGTGGAAGGGATTTGTGTATTTAATACACTGTCCAATTATCCCAACCCCTAAAAGTGGGATTGAGATTAATCTCATAATTGGATACAACAAGATTTAGACTCTTTCCCACTATATTTCTCACAAAAAATGATTCTCATGCCTAGATTAAAAGTGAATCTGTCAAAAAGTAGTTGGCAAAGTGGGAATTAGGCATTAATTTGATAGTATCATTATTACGCATTTGATGATATAGCATCATTTTATGAAATTGTGGGATTCATGTCCGATAGTGTGGAAAGTCTAAATAAATTGTGAGAAATATCTAGGGAAATCCCATCACTACCGAACATCATTTCATCATTTCATTTTGTATAAAAGATATTGGATCCTGTCATTTGATATTGTTTAGTCAATTTCATTAATTAGCATTTTTTGAAATGCTTTTCATTTCCATTTTTTCAAGTATGTGAACTATTTTGTGGGCACACATTTTTTGTGAAAGTGGGCGTCACTATTCCATAAATGGAAAAATGAAAAAAGTTCATTCCCACAAATTAAATGGAAAAATAATGGTTGTACCTAGCACGTTATTTTGGTTGTACCTAACTGTATGAAAAAACGTGGCTTTGGTTGTACCTGATGGTCGTACCTAAATGCTTTCATTTTGTGAAAGCCACGCTATAAGTCACGTTTTAGGTCACGCTTTGTGCCTGTAACACTACAAATTAAGTAATCCAGAAAACGATTATTAATTGAAAGCGATCAATAATCAAAATATGGATAAGAAGAGAGTGGCAATAATTGGAGTTACAGGTTCTGTTGGTCAGGAATTTGTCCAATCCTTAAATAATCATCCATGGTTTGAGGTAACCCAAATTGCAGCATCTGAACGTTCTGCAGGCAAGAAATATCTTGATGCAATTAAGGATTCAAGTGGCATTGTATCATGGGATGTAGGTGGGGAAATTCCAGAATACATTAAAGAAATGACAGTAAAATCAATTGATGAGTTAGATGTTTCCCAATTAGATTTAGTATTTTCTGCAGTTGAATCAGAAGCTGCTAGAAACATTGAAACCAAGATGGCAGCAGATTTACCAGTTATTTCGACTAGTTCAGCTTATAGATATGAAGAAGATGTCCCAATACTAATTCCAGGCATTAATGATGAACAAACAGAATTACTTGAAATTCAGAAGAAGAATCGAAATTGGAAAGGATGGGTAGCACCGCTACCAAATTGTACTACTACTGGTTTAGCTATTACATTAAAACCACTACTTGAAAAATATGGAGCAAAAAAAGTTATGATGACTTCGATGCAAGCAATATCTGGTGGTGGAAAATCAGGAGTATCTGCAATGGGAATTACAGATAATATCATTCCATATATTCCAAAAGAGGAAGGTAAGGTTAGATTAGAAACTAGAAAAATTTTAGGTAAACTGAAAGATGGTAAAATTATAGATGCAGATATTAGAGTTAGCTGTACATGTACCAGAGTTCCAGTAATAGATGGACATACAGAATCTGTTTTTGTAGAAACTACACTGGATATAGATCCTGTCAAGGCAAAAGAAACCTATGATAAATGCAATGAAGAGAGTTCAGTAGTAGGATTACCATCAGCTCCAGAAAAATATTATGCATTTCATGAAGATCCTACAAGACCCCAACCAAGAATGGAGAGAATCGTAGGGGACGGAATGACTACAACGATTGGAAGAGTTGAAAGAGAAGAACTATTTGATCATGGTTTGAAATACATGTTATTCTCACACAATAAAAAAATGGGTTCTGCAAAAGGAGCAGTATTGTTGGCAGAAATGTTATACAAAAAAGGCAAGATTTAGATTATTTTTTGCAATTTTTACAATAATAACTTTATAAGATCCAAAAATCTAGATCGCTTCAGGTGTTTTAAACGACAAAAGTAGATGAATTAGATTTACAGATTTTATCAGAATTATCAAGTGATGCCTCAATTTCAGTTCCACGTTTATCAAAAAAAATCAATGTTAACTCATCAGTAGTATATTCTAGGATCAAAAGACTTGTTAAAAGAAAATTAATTGAACGCTTTACAATCGTAGTTAATGATGAAGAACTTGGATATAATGTAAAAGCATTGACTGGAATTAATATGGACACAAAAAAACGGGATCACATTATTGAAGAATTATTCAAGATCGATGGGGTTAGAGAAGTTGCTGAAGTTACAGGTAGGTTTGACATAC
Organism: Candidatus Nitrosopumilus sp.; assembly: GCF_040878665.1. GTDB lineage: Archaea > Thermoproteota > Nitrososphaeria > Nitrososphaerales > Nitrosopumilaceae > Nitrosopumilus. The sequence goes on from NZ_JBBDLU010000008.1 coordinate 214,970, forward strand.
TAGTAACGATGTACGCAAAATCATTGGATCATATGCACAAAATGGTCTCCGAACGAATTGGTAGGATTGAAGGAATTCAATCTTCAGAGTCATTTATTGAAATGAAATCACGAATGAAAGCAATGCCATATATGCCATCAAAGGGTAGTGAATAATATTGCAAAAACAAAAGGCAGAATCTAGAGTTGCCGTATATTATGAATTAACAAAACCAAAAATTTGGTATTTACTAGTATTTACTGCATTTGGTGCGGCATTAACTGCATCCAATATTTACAATATTGAAATTTCCCCATCTACATGGATACTTATGTTACTCTCAGTAGCATCAGGTTCAGCTGCTGCAAATACTTTGACAAATTATCATGATAGAGACATCGATGCCATAATGGAAAGAACAAAAGGTAGACCGCTCCCATCAAAAAGAATCTTTCCTGCAGTTAAAGCACGAAATTTTGGATTAGTGCTAGCTGGAATATCACTAGTTTTAGCATTTGGAATTTCATTTACAACAACATTAGAACAAGGCGCATGGGCAACTGCATTTATCGCATTTGGATTAGCAAATAATATCCTAGTCTATTCTTACATGTTAAAACGAAATTCCAGAACTAACATAATTTTAGGCGGGTTATGTGGAGGTTCACCACCAATGATTGGATGGGTAGCTGTAAGTATGTCTGATTTATGGACAATGGGTCTTGCAATGGCAGGATTGGTGTTTATTTGGATTCCAATGCATATTTGGGCTTTGACGTTACATTTCAAAGATGATTACAACAAAGTAAATGTTCCAATGTTAACTGCAGTACAATCTGAAAAAACATCTGCAAGAGCTATAGCAGGTTCAACTGTTGTAATGGTATTATTTTCAATTGCTCCATTCTTTTTAGTAACTGAAAGTGGTGAGGAGATGATAGGAGCAGTATACCTGTGGACAGCAATTGCGTCAGGAGCATTAATGATTGCATTATCAATATGGGTGATAGTCAAACCAATGGAAAAGGCGGCATGGACTTTGTTTAAATTTTCTAGCCCATATTTGGCTGTATTATTTATTGCGTTGATGGTAGATTCAGCATTATAAAATACTGTCATCATCAAGACTGTTAAGTTCTTTAGTAATTTTGGAATGTTTTTCCATGAGTATTTCAAGATCATTTTGTAATTGTGGAGAAGTCCATTTTAATTGAATTAATGAAGATAATTTTGCTACAATATTCCATTGAGCATTATTTTGTTCATTGATTAATTCTAAAAAGCGTTTACCTTTTTCATCATCATCCATAATTTTTTGATATTTTGCATTCATAAAAAGTTAGCATTGGTAATTACATAATTTCAAAGTTTTATTAGCAAATAGACATAATTTGGTATATTGCAATGTAGTATTTCAGAATGTAAACAGAAATCAGTTGAAACCGTAAAAATCAGTTTTAGAGAAACTAGAAATTTATGCGTAAAACACTATGAATTATTTAAAAATAAGGACACAAAACATGCTGTAAATTTTTCTAAAGCATCTAAATTTTAGCGAAAATTCAAAACATTCTTTTTCGATATTTGAAATTACTGAAAGATTTAACATCTACTATTTTTAATCAAGAATATGGCAGTAAAGAAGAAAAACGTGGTTAAAAAGAAACCAGTGAAGAAATCACTTTCTAAGCCAAAAAAACAAGTTAAAGCTTCGTCAAAAAAACCAGAATTTGAGAAAGCATGGGAAGATTACAATTCTGCATTGAGTGGTTGGAAAGAATCTCTTGCACAATGGCAAAAGGCTACAAATGAAACTTTAATGACATATCATGAAGCTTGCCAAAAAGCAATAGAATCAGATACAGAGTTATTGAAAAAAGTTAGTTCGAGTTGGGAAAATACTTGGGAAGAGATCGGTCCAGAATATATCAAGCAGCAAACAAAAATGATGGAAAGTATCTTTAAAGAAACTAATATTGAATCAATAAAAAAATTCAATGAACAATGGGAAAAATTTCTAAAAACTTCTGGAGAGGATTCCATTGTAGCATATCAAGATGCCATCAAAAAATTTAACCAAGCATGGCAATCAGGAACTGGTGTCATTTCTTAGAATTAAAACTAATTTAAAATCAAATTATTTTTTCATTTTTACTATTCGAAAAACTTTACTATTACAAACAGGGCAAATTCCTCTAATTGCGGGTCTGCCATTTTTCATAATTGATTCTTCTGGATTTTTGATTGTTCGTTTAGTTTTACATTTAACACAATAAACATCAGATGCGTGGGATTCAAAAGAAATTTTCTTATTTTTTCTTGGATTATGAAGTTTATGCTCAATGTCTTCAAGTTTTTTATTTTGTTTTTGTAAAGTTTGAATTATTTCATGTTCAATATCAATTGCTTCAAGTTTTTCAATTTCTTTCTCTAATTCTTTCACTCTGGATAATTGTTTAGGTGTTGGTTCATCTGAAGTATTCAATTGGATGGCAAGTATATTTTCTAATTCATCAATTTGTTGCTGTAAATCATTTAATTGTAGTAGTTGTTCTGGTGTAGCTTCTTCAGATGTATTTTTATCAGATTTTAATTCTTGCAGATTTTGATTAACAAGCATATTTTCTAATTCATCAATTTGTTGCTGTAAATCATTTAATTGTAATAGTTGTTCTGGTGTAGCTTCCTCTGTTTGTTCTACTGTTGATTCTGGTGCAAGATCTAATTCTTGAGGAAGTTCTTCTGTAGATTCTTTTGGTAATGAACCTCTAGGACTTGAAAGTGGTTCTACTGTTGATTCGGATTTAATTTCTGATTCTTGAGGAAGTTCAGATTTTATAATCAAATGTTCTGGTATGTCACCTAAATAATCAAATGCAACTTTATTTCCATCGATACGGAGATACGGATTACCTAAAATAGAAAAAGATCTAATTTGATGTCCTTTTTTCCACGAGTTTTTTCCACTGTAAATAGTGAGGTAAAATAATCCATTTTTGATATCAGACGCAATAGTTAAACGATCTACAGGTTTACCGACAGCAATTCCATGAGCAGTATCTTGATGCCTAATAGCAATATCAATCAAATTTTCATGATCATAACTTACTTCTGAAATTAAATAATCTGCCCATTTAGTCACTACAAAAAATAATGATTAGTGTCTACTAAATAAGCGATCTTAATTATGATGATTGTAATAGATTAATTTCATTTACAAATGAAATTGTAGATAAAATATCTTCAAAATTAAGCGGTTTTGAGATAAAAACAAGTGAACCAAATTTAATACATTCTTCAAGAATGTTCATTTTGTCGTTTGAAGTTAATATGATTATTTTACTAGATGGATCCTTTTGTTTTATTTTTTTTAAAATTTCTAATCCATCATAATTATTCATCATAAGATCTAAGAAGATTATTTCGGGTTTTATCAAAAAATACCTTTCAATTGCTTCAAAACCATCATGAGTTTCATACACTATATCATGATTATGTGTTAAAAGAAAAGATTTCAATTCTAATCTTGATTCATGTGAAGAATCAATTAGCATGATTTTTGCCATACTATATTATCAAAGAAATCAAATTTACAAGTATGAGTGTCTAATAGTAAGACGGACAACAAATTAGGCTCAAAAAATAAGATTATAATTGGCACTTTACCAGTATCAGTAAATGGATATTTCTATAGAACCATGGAAAAAATTAATCATTCATGAAGTGATTGAATATAGATTCGAGGATTGGGTAAAACAAATAGCTTTTAGTACACGATCATCAGGAGGCGGCATTCCAACTATGCAGTGGACAAATGGAATAGTTTTTTCTCCAGCAAATTTTCCAACAACAAATTCTACTGTTGAGGAACAATTGAAAGGTATTCTGCATTGGTCATCAGTATCATTTGCAATTAAAGAAAAATTTGAAAAACAGATTGTCAAGGAGAATGCTACAATAAATTTAGTCGATGTAAGTGTAAATGAAATTTTTAAAGAATTGGCTGCTAGTTTAAAATCTCAATCAAAATATATCAATTTAGAATCTAATAAAACCCAATGAATATTGAAGAAATAATAGAAAAAATTGAAATTTCCCTAAAACAAATTAAACAATATGAGCCTGATCCATATTACGTAAATTATTTTTTTAACCAATTTATGAATGAAAGAAATAATATAATTTCAGGAATTTTTGAAGAAGCTAACAGAGATTTTGGGTTGTTTGTATCAGGGCAAATTACTGAAAAAAAATTTTATGAGAAAGCAAAATTGAAGAAAGATAAAAATGCCATAAGATTTTCAGAATGGTTTACAACGACATTCATCGAAGAGCACAAAAATTCATATCCAAATTTTATGAACAGTATAGACAGTTTTAGAAATAAATTTGAAAAGTTACCTGAAATTAAAGTTATGATTAGAGCATCAAATAGATACAAAGATGACATTAGTCAACAGATTAAAGTTAGTTTGAGTCAAGAGAAAATACGTTTTAAAGAAGAATTAGAAATTGAAATTAAAAGACAGACATCGATATTTTTAGAGATTATTAATCATAAAAGACGTGGAAAGAATGAGCCTAAAGTTAAAGAAAATCAAATTGTTGCTGCAACATTTCTAGATATTGAAAATCATGAGAATATCGAAATTGCCTACACTGCAGAAATTTACATTCCAGTAATGAAACGATTGGTTGAGGAATCAAGGAAAAAAATTAAAGAATTAACACAATGGAAATAATTGTTCTCAGAAATAGTTGTTTTATTAGTTATAATCACAGTATGAATACCAAATAATACAAATACAAAAAAGAAAAATTTGTTCTCAATTAGTTATTTAGTGAGATTTTGGCCACATTGAAGTCCAAGTTTCAGCAAATTTTTTCATCATTTCACCATAAGCATTCATTTGTTCTAATCCAGATGAACTAAGTGTTTTTTGCCAATTTTCAGCAAATTGTTTGAATGTAGATGCATTAGTATCATTGAGAGCTTTTTGCCAATTTTCTCCAAATTCCTTGAATGTTTTAATTCCTACTTCGTTGAGAGCCTTTTGCCAATTTTCTCCAAATAACTTCATTGTTTCAGTACTAGATTCAATAGTTGCTTTATCCCAAACTTCATTGAATTTTGATTGCATTTCATTACTTGCAGTTTGGATTTGTTGAAAAAGAGATTTCCAATTTTCAAGTGATCTAGTGTATTCTTGCCATAATGAATCCCATTCAGTATTTTTTCCTTGGTCAGACATTAACTAAAGATAATTTTCATTATTCTTAAATTGATCTATGAAAAGTAGGTGTTATTTTTGACGATTTTTTAATCGTCTATCCATTCTAAGTTTACCTTCTTCAAACTTTATTCGATCATCATCTGTTTTTAGGGCTAATTTAGGAACATGTATGGGTTTTCCATGTGTGTCAAGTGCTACAAAGGTGACAAAAGCAGTTCCAGTTACAGTTCTAATACCAGTTACGATATCTTCAGCTTCTGCTTTGACTTCAATTTCCATAGATGAGTTATGCACATAATTTATTCGTGCATTTAATGTGAGAACATTACCAACAAAAACAGGTTTTAAGAAATTAACACTATCCATACATACAGTAACAGCATTTGATTGAGAGTGACGTTGAGCAACAATTCCTGCAACCATGTCAATATGTTTTAAAATTTCACCACCAAACACATTTCCTGCAGGATTTGCATCTGAGGGAAACATTCTAACAATTACTTCAGCATGGGATTCAGCGGGGCTTTTTTCACGAATGCTAGAATTTTCCGAGGACATTTTTTATCTTATATCATTTTGTAAATCATCTAATTTAATTTAATCAGTTAGTTTTCGATTATTTGAAATATTTCTTTAGGTTAATCTTGTCAATTCTTGGAATTTTAGCTAATTCAAATCCTTCTGGTCGTTTGGAAAAAGACCTGGTTGCATCAATTCCAATTTTTGCCGTTTGTAATTTTTGTTGATCACTGGAAGGATCAAGACTAGAACCACGAACGTTTTTGAAAATAATAAGATCTTTATCCGCTTGAAATCTTGTAGCCATAGCATATTCGACTGATTCTGCACTATTAGGATTAATATCTTCATCTACAACTGTAACTTGTTTTAATGAACGATGTGATTCGAATGTTTTTTTGATTATTTTTTTAGGATCAGAGTTATTTTTCTTTTTAATTTGAACAACAGCATGTAACCAATTACATCCACCATTAGTCATTGATACTTGTTTTGTTTGAGGAAATGATTTCTTCAATTCTCCATTTAATTTAGATTCAATTGGCATGCCCATTAACAATCTATGTTCAGAATAACCAGATAGAACATCATGAAAAATAGGGTTATTTCTAAAATAGAGTTGGTCAAGTTCAAAAACAGGTTGAGATCTTTTATGATCATATGTTTGAAGCATTTCAACCATCCATTCTGGATGTGTTTGATCACGAAGAATTTTTCCTTCCATTACAATTTCTGAACTAGATGGTACATTCAATCCGGTAAATGGGAGTTTTGCTAAAGTTAGTTTTCCACCTAAAAGTGAATTTGCTATATCAATTTCATCTTTTCCCCAGTCTGCTTGATATGCTCCAGCAATTGAAATTGCAGGATGAACTCCCACAGTAATTGCAATTTTAAGATCTTCTCCATGTTCTTTTGCATCAACAAAACATCGGTGAAGATGTCGACCTTCTACCATTCTAATAGAAAAATGAGTTTTATCAATAGGCATTAATCTGTGAAAAGAAGAATTTTGTTTTCCAGTTTCAGGGTTTTTAGCATATGCGATAGATGATGTGATAAATGGGCCAGATTCTTTTTCAAAATGAGTAACGATAGGCATAGAAAGTAGATTTTTTGACTTGTTTTCCATGAATTTTCCTGATGAGATGATTTTTGGTTTTTTAGCTGTTTTAATTGCTGAAATAATTTTTTCATGTATATTAGATTCTGTACCACCTACTGCAATTCCAAATCGTTTTCTCGTTCCAACCAAATTAGAGATTAAACGAAAGTTACTTTCTTTGATATTTTCAAATAATACAGCATAAGAACCGTCAACCTTGGCAGTGATTCCAGCAATTTCAAATTTTGTAGAAACTTTAGTTTTGATAGTTTTAAGTTCTTTAGTTTTCATAATTTGTGAAATATAATTTCTTAAATCACTCATTCTCTATCATCTCCATAATCTCAGACATTAAGGCTTTTGCAGTATTTGGTTCCAAAGGTTTTTGAATGAATGTTGAGACTAGAGCAATTCCCCTCATCCTAGTGCTGATTCGTTCAGCAATTAATTTTAAAAAAAGAGATTCTGATCTAGATGGAATAATAGTAGTTGTAATTGGAGTAGGTCCAGTTGCTAAAGAAACAACCATTGAGCCTAGTTTGTTAGAACCTTCAGTGACAGAAATAAAATAGCCATTTTCAAATTTTTGAATTTGTAAAGAAAAACTACGACTCTCCAAATTTATCATTCTATGGAAAAATCCATTTGGAGAGGTCAACAAGCTATGAACGAGTCTTATGCTTTTATTGCTATTGATTCATTTGATTGAGAAGACATAACTTCAGTATTCTTCTTGCAATTTTTTTCATGTTTATCTGGATAGATAAACAGTTTTTCACAGTATTTGCATGGAGTTTTTTCCTTAGTCATTGTTTTGGATTTTGTTGTTTTAGCTTTAGCAGTTTTAGCTTTTGATTTGGTTTTTGTTTTAATTTTAACCTCTTGAACTTCTGATTCAATATCAGTAGCTGCTTTAGCTTCAATAGAATCAGCCTCAACTCTTGCTCGTAATTTTGCTTTGTATTTCAAATTACGTGGTTTTGTTCTTAATCTATATCCACAACATGGACACCAAAGTCCTTCCCATTTGATGAATATTTCGCAAATTTGGCATCGACGTTGTCCAGAAGCATATCTTCCAGTGCCAACAGGCTTTTGAGCCTTATATCTAACACAAATTCCTTTACAAGTCATCTTAGTGATTTTATATAGAATTCATAACTATATAAGCATGGATCGATTGAATTTATAAAAAATGATCATAAATCTTGTAAAAATTTCATATTTTATACCGATCAAAATTATAATTTTCAAATAAAATCTTGAAATCTTCAATAAATATGTATAGCTTATTCTAGGATATTATATTTTGAAAAAATAACATGTAACAATATAGTTGTTTGATAAATTATTTCATATTTTTTAAAAAAAATAATAAAAATTTATGAGAAATTATACTCTCATTGTTATACCAATTGAGGAAAATCAATGATGAATTTTTCTAAAAACTGTAAAACATGATTTTGATAGAAAATTTACAAAAATAGGTTTTGAAAAATAAATTTTCAACCTGTAATTGATAATGGTAATATGGATTGTCTGAATCCCTCTCTTTGAGAAATATATTTTGCTGAAAGCATATCTCGTTTTCCTCTTTGATTGAAATTTTTAATTTTTAAACTAGTTTTATGTTCATCCACAAATTCTAATTCAAATGAAGAACAAAATTTCAAATTAAGCATCGTTGCAATTTGTTGAGCAATTTTCATATTTCCATTTCCAATTTTTAGAATTTTTCGTTTTGCTCGTAGACCACCAAAAACTCCTATAATATAAGAAACTAATTCTTCGATTGAAGAATGAAATGAGCTCCCAATTTCTACACCATAGTAAAATATAGACAATCCAATTCGTTGTCCTGGATCAACTCCTAAAATTAATATCTCTTCTTCAAAATCTAGATTAAGTTTTTGCATCATCATGCCTCGAATTACTATAGGGTGTAGTTCTAAGATATCTTCATGCAGTAATAATTTTTCATAGGTCTTTGGAGCTTCTTCTCTAGTAGTAAGTATAAGATGATCAGAATAATTTAGAATTTCTTCAGGCAATATAGAATCAAAAGAAAGTTTCATTGTCTTCAAAAAAGTTGAAAATCTATAGTACGGTTTACCGTAGGTAGTTGCAATTCCAATACGAGTATATTGTAAAGGATCGATATTCTATAAAATGGAATACAAGATTTAGGTTTATGCCTTCAAAACAGTTGACACCACATGTTTGACTGCTTCATCAAAATTAGCATCTATTTTAGACTGAATTTCAGACAATTTAACATCACCATCTTGAATAATTTTTGCAGATTCCGATATTGCTTTAGCTTTTGAAGCATTGATTAGAATTTCAGCTTCTTTTGTAGCCATCTCTCTAGTTTTTTCTAATAAAATATCAATTTCAGAGAGTGCTTTTACAGATAATTGTTTTTTCATGTCACCCACTTTACTGTTAAGTGAGTCCAGATCATCTTCTAAAGCATTCAAAGATTTTATAATTCCAGTGATTTTTGATTCAGCCATACTGCTCATTATACTTCAAATTTGATAATTCCATTACTTAAATCATTCATTTTTAGGCACAGAAATGATAAAAACTAGATTTAGCCAGTAGTCAAAAGTAAGATTGCTCGTGCAAGATCGCCTTCAGCTTCCTCTAGAGCGCTTTTAGCCTTTTCTTCATCTACGCCAGCTTGTTGACTAACTAATTGAATATCTTCATCAGAGAAAATTGGTACTTCCAATTCTCTTTCTTCATAACTATCAGAGGTTACCGTAAAAATTGAATTGTCTTTTGCTTTCATTTCAGTAACAGAAGGTTTGGAAATAATAATCTCTTTTTTATCTGTCTTAATTATAACCTCTTGAACATTTGTCAGTTCATTCATATCAAGACCCATTTTGTCCATCATTCTACGCATTTCACGATTTCCACCACGCATCATGATGTTATTTCCTCATTACGACTTTTTAAACTATCTCTGACCTTGATTGCCACGCCTCTATTGAAATCAGAGATCATATCAGAAGACAAGATCGCTTTTCCAACAGCTATCACTTGATTTTCAAATAAGATTGGAGTATCTGCTGAGATACGTACTTCTTTGCCACACCATGTAACATGTTTACAAAATACGGATCTACCTTCCTGTACATATGGGGCAGCATCTTTACTGATTTCTACACAATTTTCTTTGAATTTTTTGTTTTTTAATAGAATTTGAGCAAAGTAAGGACTAATGGCTAAACCCCCATCAATTCTCAAAGTACACAGTAATTTTCCTTGATGTGAAACTGTTCTTATTCTACCAGTCTTTCTAGAAAAAGTCATTTCAAGATCTTTAGGCAGTTGTTTAGATACGCCATTACCAAATAATGCGTCAAGAGTATACTGAAGTTTCAGAACATGATCCATATACATAGTACAATTTTTTCTAAATATTAGTTCAATGTTAAACCATATTACAAGCATTAAACTATATAGAATGGTTTTTTCTCTTTAGATTATGGAAGATGAAGGAGAGACAAGGAAAATTCAATTTACAGGAAAATCATCATACATAGTTTCACTACCAAAACAATGGATAATGGAATTAGGTCTAAAACAAGGAGATCAAATTAGAATGGTTAGAAAAGGTTCTTCAACATTAGAACTTTATCCACCAAAATTTGAATCACGAGTTCAAAAAAAAGAAAATGCAGTAATAGAAATCGATGGTGAAGAAGAATCATCTTCAATTGTTAGAAAATTAATTTCATTGTATTTTTTGGGATACAAAACAATCAATGTTAAACCAAAAAATGGTAGGCTTAGTGGACATCAAAGGAATGCTGTAAAAGAAGCTGTTAAGCGAATGTTAATGGGCTCTGAGATAATTGCTGATTCAAGTGTAGGAATTACAGTTCAGGTTCTTGTTAATTTATTAGAATTATCAGTGGATGGTGCATTCAAACGAATGATTCACTTAGCAAAATCAATGTCAAATGATGCGCTTTTAGCAGTAAAAGAGAACAATTTAGAATTAGCACAAGAAGTAATCAACACAGATGACGAAGTAGATAGATTTGGATTTTATATTATTCGTCAGTTAAAGATTGCAATACAAAATGAACATATGCTAAAAGAGATGGGATTTAGAAACGCAAGAAATTGTTTAGGATATAGACTGGTTGTAAAAAATATAGAAAGAACAGGAGATCATGCAGCATTTATTGCAAAAGACCTTTTAGAATTTAAAAAACCAGTTAAAAAAGAAATTTTACAAAAGATACAAGAAATGAATGAATTTTGTTTATCTGTTTTGGATGATGCATGTCTAGCATTATTCAAAGAAGATTATAATCAAGCAGAAAAAATTATTACAAAGACAGATGAAGTTATCAAATTTGAGAGAAAAGTCAGAGACGCTTCAAAATTACTAAAAGATGACGAAGAAATCTACAGAATCAGAAGAATGACTGAGAATATTAGAAGGATTGCAGAATATGCAAGTGATATAGCGGAGATAGTTTTGAATATGAACGTAGAAAAAGTACTAAAAAAAATGTAATAATATGACAAAAATGAGGATGAGATGAATTCAGCGATTTTAATTACATATGACCAAGAAGACGCCATAAATGAGGCCAAAGGATTATGCAATACTGCAGGATATGAAGTAGTCCATGTTATTACTCAGAACTATCTTCAAAAGGCAAAATATGGAATTAGTGGTGGCGTATTAGAAAGGCTAGAAGAAATAGCTGAAAAATTAAGACCAGATGTAATCATATTTGATGAAATTTTAAAACCAAGTCAAAACTATAATCTTGCAACCGTACTGCACAGAGAAGTTTTAGATAGAGAAGCACTAATTCTAGAGATTTTTGAAAGTCGGGCATCAAGTGCAGAGTCAAAATTACAAGTAAAATTAGCTCAATTAAGATATGAGATGGTTAGAGCAAAAGAAAAAGTTCGTCTTGCAAATATGGGTGAACAACCAGGATTCATGGGAATAGGAAAATTTGAGGTCGATGTTTATTATAACGACATCAAACATAGAATGCAAACTATAAAATCTAAACTGGAAAAATCTGGAAAACAAAGAGATCTTCACAGACAAGGAAGAAAAAGAATGGGATTCAAGACAATATCACTTGCAGGGTATACATCAGCTGGAAAAACAACACTGTTCAATAAAACAACAGGAGAAACTAAAACTCAGAGTGATACTTTGTTTACAACTTTAACCACTACAACAAGAAGATTAACAATTAATCAAGAACCATTTTTAATTGCAGACACAGTGGGTTTTATCAGTAAACTACCTGCATATATGATTGATGCATTCAAATCAACATTAGAAGAACTAAAACACACGGATATTATCGTTTTAGTTATAGATATCAATGATTCAGTATCAGAATTAAAAAAGAAATTCTCAAGTTGTATGAGAACATTAAGTGAACTGGGAGTTGAACAAGACAAGATTGTGTATGCATTAAATAAATCAGATTTGTTATCAAAAGAAGAAATCAAACGAAAAATTAATTTTTTAAATTTAGCTGAAAATAAAAAAATAATTTCAGTCTCTGCTAAAACAGGAGAAAATATCACAGAGTTAAAAGAATTGATCAGAGGGATTATTGAAAGTCAAAGTAACAGTAAACCAAACAAAACATACGGAGTAGAAGAAGGATTTGGTAATTGAGGTAGTTAGAATTGGACAACGATTAGTAAGAGATGATAGAGTTACAACACATGTTGCTCTAGTTTCACGGGCTTTTGGTGCAAAGAGAATTTACATGACTGAAGTTAATCCTGAAATCAAAGATACAATAGAAAAAATCAATAAAACTTGGGGCAGTAATTTTGAGATTGAATTTATTGATAAATGGAAACAAATTATAAAAAAGAAAAAAGATGAAAAATTTAAAATTGTACATCTTTCGATGTATGGTGAAAATATCAATAACGTACAAGAGCATCTTCGAAATGAAAAAGATCTTGTTATTGTAGTTGGAGCTGAAAAAGTTCCAAGAGAAATTTATGAGTTAGCAGACTATAATGTGGGAATTGGAAGTCAACCTCATTCAGAAATTAGTGCACTAGCAATTCTTTTAGATCGTATACAAAAAGGCGAACAGTTTGAGAGTGAATTTCCAGGTGCAAATAGAAAGATCATACCCACCAAAAATGGTAAAAACGTGCAGGTAAAAGAAACAAGGGATTAATAGTAGAAAATCAGGAGTGTTTAGAGTTGGTAGACAAATACGAAGATCCTTTTGTTAGAATAGCCTCAATGATTGGAGGAGATGAATATCTCAAAGTAGCAAGATCTCTCTTAAAAGCTGAAGATGCTACAGATGAAGAAATTGCAAGTTCAACTGGACTGAGAATCAATATGGTAAGAAGAGTATTGTATGATCTATTTGGAAAATCTCTCATTACAGGAATTAGAGTTAAAGATGAAAGAAAAGGTTGGTTTGTTTACAGATGGAGAACAAGAAGAGAGGAAGTAGAACATTTTATTGAAAATCAAAAGAAGAAAATTGAAGAGAGATTACAACAAAGATTAGATTATGAAAATGCTTCAGACTTTTATCATTGTGGAAACGAAGATTGTCCAAGAGTGACATTTGAAAGTGCACTAGATGGAATGTTCAAATGCCCATCATGTCAAAATGTATTGAATTTAAAAAAGAATGATAAATCTAAAAAAGCATATTCAAAGAAAATTGACGAGATAAAAAAAGATATGCAACAAACGTTCTGACTGAGTTTCAAATAAGATTTAGATAAAAAGCAATTTTGTGTATATTTTGAAGTATTCACTTTATAGTTTCATAAAAAATATTGAAAAATAAGTTACTAGATTAAATAGGAGAAATGAGTGAGGAGATCCTTGAGTCAAATTACTACAACAAATCCATCAACAGGTGAAGAACTTGCAAAATATTCGCCAATGGATAAAGATCAAGTATTTGAATTAGTTAGAAAGGCAAAAAGAGCATATCCAGAATGGAAAAAAGAGTATGAAAAACGTAGAAGTTACATTTACAATTTAGTCGAATATTTGAAGAAGCATAAAACAGAACTTGCAAAGATAGCAACATCTGAGATGGGTAAACCACTCAAAGAATCAATTGGGGAAGTGGAAAAATGTGCATGGGCACTAGAGTTTTATGCAGATCATGGAGATAGTTTTCTTTCTGATGAAGTGTTGAATACAGATGCCAGAAAAAGTTTTCTAACTTTTGAACCACTTGGAGTAATTGGTTCTATTATGCCCTGGAATTTTCCTTATTGGCAGGCATTAAGGTTTGCAGCTCCTTGTTTGATGGCAGGAAATGTAATTGTGATGAAGCCTGCTAGAATAACTCTACAATCAGGGATAGAGATAGAAAAAGCATTCACTGAGTCAGGAATGCCAGATGGAATTTTTCAAACAGTAGTAGGAAGTGTAGAATCTGCAAATCATCTAATTGATTCAAGTGTAAGTGCTGTCACTTTCACTGGTAGTACAAACGCAGGAGCAAAAGTAGGTGAAAGAGCTGCAAGAAATTTGAAAAAATGTGTATTGGAATTAGGCGGTAGTGATCCTTTCATAGTATTAGATGATGCAATTATTGAAAAAGCTGCAGAGGGTGCAGTGAAAGGCAGATTCATTAATTGTGGTCAAAGTTGCGTAGCATCAAAAAGATTTTTTGTTGGTAAGAACATAGCAAAAGATTTCATTGAATTATTTGTTAAAAAAGCATCACAACTAAAGGTAGGAGATCCAATGTTAATTGAAACAGACATTGGACCATTATCAAGTAAAGATGGGTTAGATACCATATCTGGAATTGTTGAGGATGCAAAACAAAAAGGTGCGGAGATTCTTTTGGGAGGTTCTGAAATAGATGGAAAAGGATACTTTTACAAACCAACAATTCTCACAAACATAAAACAAGATATGAGAATTGCAAAAGAAGAAACATTTGGACCAGTAGCCCCAATTACAATAGTTGAAAATGAAAGTGAGGCAGTAAAATTAGCGAATGAGAGTGAATTTGGTTTGGGTGCAAGTATTTGGACACAAGATCTAGCGAAAGCAGATAAAATGTCTAGACGAATAGAATCAGGGATTGTTAGTGTCAACAACGTAGTAATTTCAGATCCTAGAATTCCATTTGGAGGAATAAAACATAGTGGATTTGGGAGAGAATTATCAAGATATGGGATGTTGGAATTTGTAAACTTGAAATCAGTTAGATTTTATGATAATTTAACACATCATCACTACGTAGAATGATCATAAAATCTATGAAAGAAGATTAATCATCTTCTATAGAGTCGTCGTCATTGGAATCTTCATCATCCTCAAAATCATCATCCTCATCATCACATTCTTCCAGTTCTATATAGGTAGGATTACCATCATTGTCAAAGAAAATTTCAATGCAGATATCTTTAGCTAGAGTAGATGCCATGGTTTCAATCAGTTCTTTAGGAAAATTGCTTAATCTACTTGAATCTGACGAATAACGATATGTAGTAATTTCATCGTCATGATAAAAATCAACTTCAATGTCCTGATTGATAAATTTACGAACTCCAAATATTTGACCAAATAAACTATGAGACAAATCTAGCTAACTCCGTTGAGAGACATTTTTTGTAAGATTTTCAGCTAATTGTTCGTAATATTCTCTAGTTTTGCCAAGTTCAATAAATTTTGATTTTTCAATTTCATTTAATTCTTTGTCAACTTTCTCTGAAACATATTGTAATCGTGCTTCTGCCATCATAAACAATTTGTTATTTTCTTTCCATAGATGTTCAGTAATGTGTTCAACATATTGTTGCATGTCATTAATTAATTTCTCAGAATTTCCAGATGAAAGATATTCTTGTGCAGATTCCTCCATTTGAGTTCCAATTTCTCGTGAGCGTTGGTGATCAATTAACATCATAGCAATTGGTCCCATATTACTAGGTAAACCAGCTTGTTCTAATGCAGGAAATAATGATTTTTCTTCTTTACTGTGATGACACACATCTGTAAAGTTTTTTGTAAAATCAATTACAGGTAGTAAAATAGATTCAGGAATTTGTTTACCATCACTTAGTAATTGAATGGTAGATTCCATTGCTTTGATAACTTTTTCTATTAATTCATGATCTCGTCTTAATGATACAGTTGACATAATTATTTCAAATAAAGTCTGATATCTATATCTTGTCGATTTTAAAAAATAATTAAAAGATAGAAATTAGTTAACGATTATTCGTTAACAAATAGTTTTAACGGTTAGAAAGGCTTTTTGCTTTTACAAATGCCCAAATCTTTTTGGTCATTTCACTTGGTGCAATTGGTTTATTCCCAAATATTTGTTCTGCAGTTTCTTTACGACCTGCAAAATTGATTGCATATCCACCAAATGCTGGTTTCCTAGATTTTGATTTAGTAACCTTCTTTTTTGGTGCTGCTTTCTTTTTTGGTGCTGCTTTCTTTTTTGTTGTGGTTTTTCTTTTGGTTGTAGTTTTCTTTTTTACTGCCAATTTCTTGTAATTTTATTTGAAATAAACTATAATAACTTACACTTTTACATAATTCAAAACAAGATGATTTTTGAGCCTCTTGAATGATTTAAGTCTTAGATTAGGTGATTTTGAAATTTTGGAAATCCCATCGCCCTGAACAAACGATATAGCGTCATTGCCACCAATCAGATAAGGAGATATTGTTAGGATCAATTCATCGAAAAGATTTTGCTTAATGAATTCCCAATTAACAGAACCTCCCCCTTCTACCAAAATTGTTGTGATTTTTTTCTTTGAAAGTTTTTTTAAAAGCGATTTGATGTTTACAGAATGTTCTCCCATAATGATCACTTCAACAGGAAAACTAGATAATTTTTTGAGATTAGATTTAGAAATTTTTTTTGAAACTGCAATAATTGTTGGAATGTCATAAGATGTTTGTAATATTTTAGATTTTGAGGATATTTCCCCTTTAGAATCTAAAATTATTCTGACAGGATTTTTTCCTTTAACGTAACGTACAGTCAACAAAGGATTATCTTTCATTACTGTATTTTTTCCAACAAGAATGCCATCAACAGTTGATCGTAGTTTATGAAGTCTAATGAAATCTTGATTTGAAGAAAGTTTTGAATCTCCTGTTTTAGTAGCGATTTTTCCATCAAGAGATATTGCGGCACTTAGAATTACATATGGTCTAGATTTTTCCATGTATGATTTTACCTCCTATCATTACTGCTTTAATTGAAGATTCTGACGCTCTATGAACAATTGATGCATATGGATCATGCATTGGTTCTAAATCTAATGAATGTTTATCTAGAAAAATACAATCAGCTAATTTTCCAGACTCTATTACTCCGATATTTTTTTTCAAAATTTTTCCACCATTTACAGTAGCCATCTTAAGAATTTCTTTGGGATCAATTCTTTTTTTATGAATTCCCATTGTTACTTTCCAGATAAAATCCATTTCTCTAAACATATCAGGAGAGTTGATCATTACGTTATCTGTGCCTAAGGCTATCGTACAACCAGATTTTTGCATTAATTCTATATCAGGAATTCCTTCAGCTAGAGATGAATTAGCTCTTGGGCAAATTACTATACCACATATTTGCTTAGATGCAATTTTGAGATCAGTTTGTGAAGCATGAGTCATGTGTACTAAAAAATCAGGTTTTAATGAAAGAGCCCTGATTGTTTCTGATTTTCCAGTAGTCTTTTTTGATTTGGTGATACTTTGTTTAGTTTCTGAAGAATGGATAGCTTTGAGTTTGGATATTTTTGAGTAATAATTCAACACTGAAGTGCTATTTTCATTAGCCCCACTAATACCAATTCCATCACATTTTTTGAGTAATGATGAAAGTTCTAATGATTTTTCTTTGGGAAATGGTAAATTTTTTTTAATTTCTGCAGTCCCTTGATAAAATTCTAAACGACCTAGAATAACTGAACGTAAAGGAATATCATTTAGCGCTTTTTTTAGCAAAAGAATCCCTTCTAATCCACCTTCTCTAAAATCAACAAAAGTTGTGATACCTTTACTAATCATTGAATGACATGTACTCTTCATAAAATCACTCAAATTTTCTTTGGGTGTATTTTTTAGAATTTTTGATTTCACACCAAATACGGGATGAATTTTTTCATCAACAGATCGATTTAAAGTGAAATCTTTGCCAATAGAATCTCCAATATGGGTATGAGCATTTATGAATCCAGGAATCATTAAAAGTCCTTCACAATCAATAGATTCATCTTTAATATTGGATTTTATTTTTGGTTGAATTGTTTTGAAAGTTTTATTTTCAATTTTGACATCAGTATTTGAGATAAAATCTAATTCAGTTCCTAATAATACACTGATATTTTTAATTAACATGATAATTCATAAACTTCAGGCTTTTCTTTTCCTGAATCTCGAATTTCCCGTATAGTATCAAGAGATTTTGTGGCTAATTTTACCGCCTCTCTACCTGTGCTAGCATTACCTATACCACAATTCAGTGAAATTTTATCATTACTTTTGATCATGCTAATAAAACTATGCACGGATTTTTTTGCTTCGTCATTTGATATCACCATAAAATTGTCACCACCCATAAAAAATGTAAGTGAATTCTTTTCTTTAAAAAAATTTAACATTTTAGAATACAATTCAAAAATTATTGCAGAAATTTCATAAGGAGAATTAGTTTGTCTACTTGAAGTAAGATTATCTACATCTAAATGCATGATTGAAACTTTTGAATCAAACTCTCCGTTAATAAAACCAAAAATATCATGTTCAGCATTTAGAATAATTTTATTTTTCTTTCCTTCATATGCTTTTAAGTTTGCTGCAAATGGAGAGTCTCCATAACCAATTGAAATTGTTAATCTAATATCAAATAATTTGTCAAGAGTTTTTTGAATTTGGATGTGATCTTCTAATGTTAAACCATTAGAAACTACAAAAAATTCATCGGCTCTGTTGAGAAAAACTATACAATTTTTTTCAGAAAATAGTTTTTGTACTTCTTTGTAAAGTGAGGCTTGAAGCATTTGAAGTTCATGTTCTCTATCACTGCCTAGAGTTAATGTCCAAGGACCATATCCAGTAATTTTTAAAATACTGAGTTGAATCATTTTTCAATCCTCTTTAGCTCATCAGAGATTTTTACTACTGCTTCTACGGCACGCTCTGCAACGGGTCTGATTCTAGCATATGCATGTCTTTCCTGCATTCCTGGACCAGATATTCCTAAAGAGACAGGTTTGTGGTATTTGAGTGATAATTCTGTAAGAGTTTTAGCAGTAGAATGAGATATTACTTCATCGTGTTTGGTTTGTCCCTTTATGATAGCACCTAATGTAACTACTGCATCTACATCTTTTTTCTTCAATAATGAATCAACAATTATGGGCATATCATAGGCTCCAGGAACCATACAGGTATATGATATTTTTAACTTCATCAAATTTGCTTTTTCTTGTGCTACAGAAAGCATTCTAGATGTCACTTCCTCATTAAATTCCGAAACTACTATAGCAATATTCAAAATTAATGCACCTTAGCGTATTCTAAAAGTTCTTTTCCATCAATTAATGGAATTCCATTTTGGTTTGCAAATTTAGTTGCTTTGTCTACTGATAATGCAGTATATGTTTCAGCATCCATCATTTCACATATAGCAGTTACAGGAGTTAGACCTGCAATCTGGGTTAAGTAAACAGACATCTCTGTATGTCCTTGACGTGCTGCTAACAAACCTTTGGATGCAATCAATAATGGAACATGGCCCGGAGTTTTAAATGACGATGCAAATTTTTTTTGTTTATTTTCAACTTTATAGATTTTAGCCATTTCGTTAATTGTTAATGCTCTATCTTTATCAGTAATTCCAGTGTAAGTTTGATAGTGATTTATTGATAATGAAAAAGTAGGGTGATCACCGTAAGGAGCTAATCCCATAATCATTTCTTTGTTTGAAATTAAAGCATCAGAAAGGATTTCGTGCATATATTGTAACTTAAGTGATGTTGCAAAATTATTATCAATTGCAATACATAATAACCCACCAGCATGTTGACGCATTCTGGCAACATGTTCAGGAGTAATGAACTCTGCAGCTACTACCATGTCAATTTCATTTTCTCTACCAGCAGAATCAAACAATAAAACAAATTCTCCACGTTTTAAAGATTGTAATGCAGATTCAAGTGACATTACAAAAAATCTTTTTAATCTAATTATAAAGTTTACTAAAAAATTGGTAATTACCACTAAAATTGTAATAGATTGGCTTTATTTTAGAATATATTTTCCAAGAATGTCAGTTTCAATATTAACTTTATCGCCTACTTTCTTAGTATGAAAATTTGTGACCTCAATAGTATGAGGAATCAATGAAACTGACGCAAGGGTATTTTTCACATCAACAAGAGTCAAGCTAATGCCATCAATTGCAATTGAGCCTTTTTTCACTACATATTTTGATAATTCTTTTGGAATTTCAAACCAAACTTGAACTTCCTTTGGTTTTTTTAGGATTTTTTTGATGATTGCTACTCCATCTACATGACCTAAAACAAAATGACCTTCTAGTCGCTCACCAGCTTTTAAACTTCGTTCAATATTTACAATTCCACCTACTTTTAAATTTCCAAGATCAGTTTTTTTTGTTGTTTCTTCAATCATTTCAAAAATACAACTTGACTTGGAAAGTTTGGTAGCAGTAAGACAAACTCCATTTAATGCAACGCTTTGTCCAATTTTTAGTCCCTTGGCATGTTTACCTAAATTCACAGTCATTTGTATCGCACTTCTGTTCTTTGTATTTTTTGAAATTTTTTCTACTTTACCAATACCTTCAACAATTCCAGTAAACATTAAATTAATTATAGACGATATGTATAAAATTCTTCAGATCATCCATTGTTAGTTTTTTTAAATTCATCTTCACAAAACTGGTGAAAAACAGAACATTTGTTTTCTTTAGCATCGTTTTTGATTTTTTCCATATCTTTGTTAAGAACACCCTGAGCAGATAAGAAGGCATCATCTTTCATATCTAATTTTTCATATAATCTAGATTTAGCCAACGATAATTCTTTTAATGTAGAATCAATGGTTTGAGCTTTATCGTAAAAGATAATTGAATCTTTATAATTTCCCAAATGACTAAGAGAAATGGCTTTGTTCATCAAAGCCGTTACATCAGTTGGATCTATCAAAAGAGCAGCATTATAACATTCCAAGGCTTCATGATGACGATCTAATTCATTTAAGGATAATCCCATACTGTTTATCGTCCAAATATCTTTTGGATTAACTGAAAGTATTTGTTTACATAATTCTAATACTTGTTCATATTGTTTTAGACTTTCAAGAGCATAAATCTTATTTTTAAGAGCATAAGTATCAGAATTTTTTATTTTTAAAACTTGATCACAATAAACAATTACATCATCATATTTTTTTAAATAAATCAATGCTAGTGAAATATTCTGTAATGCGACCATATCATTAGGAGTTTTTTCTAACAGTTTTTTACAATAGTTATACATATCTTCATATTTTGCTGCATTAAACATTCTAGTAATTACGTTTGAGGGTTCAAGTAGATCAATCATTTTATTGCAAATTAATTAAAAATCGTCATATCTTAATCTATTTGGATTAAAAGATGAAAATAGCAATCTAATTTATTTTAAAACTTTACGAAGTGTTTCGTTTAATACCTTAGAATAGCTATATGATGTCTGTTCTTGTTGAATTAGTTTTGCTTGTCGCAATCTAAGTTTCTTATCAAGATCTTCATCAATCATGATTGTAACACGTTTACTCATTTGTATCACAATACTTTATGAAGTTTACAATATAACATTATATGAAAAGTTCCAAAAATGGGAAAAAATTAGCCCTTGATAATTGAGATTATTTGATCCATTTTAAATGGTTTTTGAATAAGAGGAATGTTTAACTTCTCTAATTTTTCTTCAGTTGCAAAACTTCCATCTGCGGTGACAGCAATTATGCGTGCTTTTGGATTAATATCTTGAATTTTTTTAATAGCATAAAATCCGCTGCCATTTGGCATATTAAGATCAATTAATACAACATCAGGTTTAGTTTCTTTGAATAATTTAACAGCAGTAACTCCATCAAATCCATTACCAATTACATTGATATCATGTTCTTCAAGAAATTCACTGAATAATCTGACTGTGTCTTCATCATCATCTATGACTATCACTGATTTATACATACTAGCCATAGTACAGATAGCAGTGCTTTAATATTTTCCATCATTTACATCTATTACATGGGTGGTATTGATAGAATGATTGCATCTGCATTATCATCAGAAATCAAAAAACAGCTTCCTTTGGATGTTTTAAAAAAAATTGAACGTGAATTATTTTTAGAGCATGGAATGTCAATAAAATTATCAATAGAACATTTCCATAGGTTTTCAAGTATTCTTAGAAAAAATTCTACATTAGACGTTAAAAAATTTGAGAAAGATTGTATCAATAAAATCATCAAAGTAAAGAAAAAAGATGGTAAATATTTAGTAACTATAATCAATTCAGAATTAAGCGATTTAATTTTAGAACTATTTGGAGAAGTTGAAACAAGAAAACTAATTTCTTCTCTTTTAGAAAAAGAATATACCATTCCGCAAATTCTTAAAGAATCCAAAGTTCCTAAAACATCAGGATACCGAAAAATAGAAAATTTGATTCTTAATGGATTAATTATTGAGTCAGGAAAAGTACTCAGTGAAAGTAAAAAAATATCTAAGTTACAGTGTGTTTTTCATGAAATAAAACTAGAAGTAAAGAAAGAAAATGTTACAGTGACTGGAATTGTAACGGAAAAAATGATTGAAAAAAGTACCAGTATGAAAACAATTCTAGACGTATAAGATTAATCAGAAAAGAATTATTTCACAAGTTCTAAAAGTGCTTTTGCCTGTTTAAAGTGCACCTCATCTATCATTTTTCCATCAACTGTAGTAGCACCTTTTCCTTTCTTAGTTGATTCACTATAGATTTTACAAACTTTTTCTGCCCATAAAATTTCACTTTTATTTGGATGGAATAATTTGTGGACAACAGAAATTTGATCTGGATGTATGATACTTTTTCCTGAATAGCCTAAACTTTTACCAATTTTACAATCTCTTTCCAATCCTTTAGAGTCTTTAAGATCCTGCCAAATTGCATCTATTACAGGTATTCCAGCTGCACGTCCATCAACAGGTATTTTTCTTCGTGAATATTTTGCTCCTTCAGAATCTTTTGTGTATTCTACTCCAAGATCATTTAACAAATCAAAAACACCAAAGACCATAGCAGAGATTCGTTTTCCAAATGACGCAATGCTATACGCGTTTACTACTCCTTCTGTGGATTCAATAGAAGGAATGATCTGAATGGGTTTTAACTTTCGTATTTTTTCTAATTTTGATAAAATTTTTTCAATCTCTTTCATTTCTTGAATATTGTTTACTTTGGGAATAACAATGCCGTCAATACCATGCTGAATGATTTCTTTAAGATCTGAAGGAATTTTTCCTGAAGAAGGAGAATTCGTACGTACAAAAATGGAAGATGTGTAAGTCTTTCTGGATTTTAGTGCAGATTTGATTAGTTTTCGTGCATTAATTTTTTCATTATCAGGTACTGAATCTTCCAAGTCAAAACAAACAATATCGGCTTGTAGATTCTTTGCTTTTTCTAGAAATCTTTGATTATTTCCTGGAACAAAAATGAGACTACGGAAAAGCTGTGTCATTAAATGACTAGACGCCCTCTGGCTTCATTAAGATTTTGCCAAAGAGACCTTTTCCGGTTAACATCTTTGTGTGGGCTTCTGCAGCTTGTTCAAATGTATATGTTGAATCAATTGCAGCTTTGATTTTACCTTGACCCATCCAATAGAGAGCTTGATCTAATTCTGCTTTAGTTCCTTGTGTAGAACCTAAAATGTTAGTTCCTTTGAAGAATACGTGTCTAAGATCAGTTTGTGCATTATAACCAGTTGTTGCACCACATGAAACTAGTGTTGCACCATACTTTAACAACTGTAATTGTTGATTCCAGTGTGTTTCACCAATATGATCAAATGATAAATCAATTCCTGGTGCTTCACCTTTTTTCTTTGCAAGTTCTTTTGAAATCTTAAAGACTTCTTTACTCCAATCGTCTTTTCTATGATCTACTGCGTAGTCAGCTCCAAGTTCTAAACATTTGTCTAGTTTATCTAGACTTGCAGTTGCAATAACATCACAATTGTATAATTTTGCGATTTGAATTCCAAAGCTTCCAACTCCAGAACCACCTCCCATAATTAGAACAGTTTGTCCAGGAGTAATTTTTGCTCTACCTACGAGCATATGCCATGACGTCAACAATGTCATTGATGCAGCTGCTGCTTCATCATATGATACACCTTCTGGGATTTTTGAAATATTAACTTCAGGAAGATGAGTTACTTCTTGAAATGCTCCCCAAGTTGGACCAGTTTGGAATCCCCAAATGGTTCTCTTAATACAATCAAATTCTCTGCCGTCAGTACATGCTTTACAAACTCTACATGACATGTTAGAGTGAGATACAACTCTGTCCCCTACTTTGATATTTTTAACATCTTCACCAACTGCTATAACATCTCCAGCAGCATCAGAACCTGATACATGTGGTAATGGAACTGCAACTGGAACTCCCCTCATTCCCCAAATATCATTATAATTAAGAGCGGCAGCTTTTACTTTGAAAACTACTTCATCGGATTTTGGTTTTGGATCATCTATATCCTGGACTTTGAGGATTTTAGCATAATTATCATCTGGTGCGTATTCATTGTAAACAACTGCTTTCATGAATAAACGGAATTTCTTTCTAAATTTATATTTTTTCTGTATTAGATTCGATTTATCTTAAAATCACGCTTTGGCTGCTGTGTAGAGAGCAATATTTGCTTTAATTGCTCATCACTGATTTTACCAGGAAGTTTTCCTTGAGTAGCCATTCCGATCAGATATTGTTCAACCATGTCAGATAATTCTGGTTTGACCATCTTGATATTGTTGAGTCTCATTCTAGCTTCTGGTGAAAGAACTTGTTTTAGGATTTGTTCTTTTTGTACTGATAACTCATGATTAGTGTTATCATAAGGTGAGTCGTTAGATTCTGGAAAACTCATTTTAAATCTAAGAATATATTTTTAATTGTGGGTTTTCAACAATTAGTTCTTTAAGAATTTCTGTTGATAATCTATCAAGTTTTTGCATTCCTTGTTTGGATACAATACGTCCTTTCTTCTCAACTTTTTCTAAATAGCCGAGTTTTTCTAATCCTTGAATTGCATTACGAATAATTGCACCACCAGCATCTTTATGATGGGCAGCTCCGTATCCAGATGGTCTACCACCACCATAATCATTTCTTAAAGCATTAATCCCAATAGGACCATAAAGGTAAATTTTTCTCATGATTGAAGCACATCTAGTATGCCACCAGTCTCGATCTTGTGGTGGTTTATCTGCATGAGCACCAGTTTTGACAAATGGAATCCAAGAAGGCGCAGGAATATCTTCACTTTTTAGAGAAGCTGCTAGTCTTCCAATCAATACATCTGCTGGTACATCGTATACCTTTGCCATAGAGTCAAAAAATCGATAATCGTCTTATAAATCATTGAGGTATTGTGTATAGTTTATTCAACATATTTTAGCATAAAAATCTCAGATCCGTATCATATTTTTATGAAAATCAAATAAAATGAGATTAAATTCAGTGGTAAGAATATTCTGTTCATTAATTATATTCAAGAATGTATACGCTCATACATAGACATTTATGCTAAATTCTTAGTCATGTATTTTAAAAGTGATAAGTAAAATGAAACCAAACAAAACCATTCTTTATCATTTAGGTATACTTGATCCGGATTTAGATGAAGTGTCAGGTGAGGATTTTGATTAATTTATGGATCTAATAAGTATAATTCAATGTTAATAGTAGATCAGAAACACTATTGAGGCATTAGTTTGTTCAACATAAATTCTTAGATGATAATTTCATTTTGCTATAGTTAAAATAATTTAAAAGTGAATCATTTTCGTATCTTCAAATAAATCAAGATGGCAGATCCCGCAATACTTCCAAAAATCATACCCAATCCAATTAACCATTCTTGAGAAAACCAGTTAGAATTTGTCATTATAATAACTCCAATTAAAATAGCAATTACTATTACAAGTACAGAAATTAGTATATTCTTAGACATCTTCAAATCCTCTGTGTTTTTCTGTAGATATTTTTCTTTTGAGAAACATTGAGTTGTTTTGACACGGAGAAGATAAGTCAATCTGTGTTAATAATATATTGATTACAACTATTGAGAGATGATTTTGCGATAAGTATGCCCGCACAGGTTACAAGAAATTCTGATTGACTTGACGGATGCTCTACCTAGACGAATCCTAGAATTAATTCCTGGTGCAATAAAAGATTTACATTTTTTGCAGAAAACCATTCTAAGATTGTAAGGTAATCTAATTTTATGCCTAGTACTGATTCTTCTAGCAATAGATGCTTGACGTTGAGATAATTCAGGATTGGTTCTTGCATTAGTAATCGCATTTTCAATAAGTATATGCATTCTTTCCATTGCAATTTTTCTTGCAGCAGAGTTCACAGTATTATCTAAAACTACACCTAAAAATTGGTTCTCATTAGGATTAAGAGATGCAGTCAGCGGGATTCGAACCCGCGTCACAGGGTTGGAAACCCCGAATACTAACCAGGCTATACTATGACTGCAATAAAATGAAAATTTTATTTCCTACATAAAAATGGTTTTTTCATACTCATATAGGATTCTTGCAACTACAACATGTCCTTCAAATGATTCGTCACCAACAGAATAAAGATCAGTTATCTTAGTTTCTATAAAATCAGAAAAATGTCCTTTTTGGAATCCTCCAATGACAACACAAGTATCATCTGCAATCTCTTTTGCAATTTCTTCATACGTACTTTTATGACCTTTTGTGGAGAACCCAAGCACTTTTGACGGATTAATCTCATCAAGTAATTCATGGAATGTCTTTTCTTTAATTTCCAATAAGACATCATTATTTGTCGTAATTGTTTTTTCTTGATATAATTTTTCTATGACTCCTTCGAACCTGTGATATGATTTAGGAATATGGACGTTTTCTCCAAAAGAAATTACTTTGTCATCTATAGTATGAACATAAAGTTTCATCTTATTTTTAAGATATAATGGAATGGTTGTAGCCTCAAGTATTGAAAAATGTATTAGATCAGGTCGTCCTCGCTTCATTTCATTTTCAATTCCTTTCATAGCTGCAAAATGCCATGAATTATCCAATAAAATTTCTGATGGGTTTTTTCCAAGTTTTCTTGCATGTGAAATCACTGATGGATGATGTTTCAATTCAGATGGAACAAGCTCTAATGAAGACTCGGCCAAGATTAAAGAAATCATTAGTTGATCATTTTAATTTGCTTCTTAAATTCATTCCAACTAGATTTAGGATTACCATCATTGTTGATCATTCCTGCACTACAAATGTAATTGCTTAGTCTTTCAGCTACATGTTCACTGCTTCCAAAACCAGAACCTTCTATTGTAAGAGTATCATCTCCAATTACTGGTGCTTCAACTATACAAGTTCCTTCAGGTCGATCATATTGCCTGTACCAAGTAAAAAATTCGATTTGAGATTCATTTTCAGTGTAAAATTCAAAGGATTTTTCTAGAAATTCTCTTTGATCTATTTCACTGCCACCTACAAAATCAGATGTACTCCAACTAATTTCAAAAATTCCTACTTTTTTGTCACCTGCCAAATCAAAAACTTGTTGTAATTCCTCTTTTGCCTGCTCTGGAGTTTTTACAATATCATTTAAAGTATCTACAGGAGAATAAGAGAATGCGACAAAATCTCCAATTGCTAAATCAGTGACGATGTATTGTAGATTTTTATTTAAAACCTGATCTAAAGCAAATGCATTTCCTATTTTTACATTAGGATGTTTTTCTTTGATTTTGTCATAAATTCCATTGAAGAGTTCTTTGTAGACAGGAATGTTTTGCTCATAGAATCTAAAATGAGATTCTGTTTGTCCAGCAAGAATTACAGTGTCTACAACATCATATCTTGATAATATTGCATCAAGGATGCTAACAACTCTATCTTCACCTATAGAATTTAGAGGTGGTTTTCCAATCCAATTTGGGAAAGGTCCAAGTGTTTGACCATTAATGATTGAAAAGTATAGAGTAGTTTTTAGATTATTTTTTTTGTTAAAGCTCATTAACACATCAGATTGTTGCCAATCATATTCTCCTCGTACTGGTTCAATAAGATTCCAAAAAAGATAGACATTGCTTCGTCCAATTCCAGTACTTGATGCTTCAGAATAGATTTCATCCAAGTTTTGTAATGTAATTGAGTTACTTGGAGTGTTAATTACAAGACCAATTTTTTCATTAGTTTGAATTGGAATATCTAAAGTTGGTATAAGTAAAGCTGAGGATATGACGGCAATGCCCACTACCACGCCTATAATCACGCCTAAAATTTTCTTATCCATGATAATTGGAAAATAAAAGAAAGTAAAAAAGTTGTGATTCTGTTATTTATCCAGAAGTACAACCACTATATCCACATTCAATGCAGATACTACACCCTTCAACAAAGACTAGATTGTTTTTACATGTTGGACAAAGACGATCTTCTGAAACCTCTTCATGTTTTGGAGATTCGATTGTGATTTCTTCATCATGCATCTTTAATGCAAGAGATGCACCAACTTGAGTTTTGATATAGGGGTTTGTTATATTTGCAGCGATGTAAGAAGTCATGTATTCACTTGGTCGTACCTCAAATGTCTTTGTTGCATTATCACTTGTCATGTGAAGAACTTGTTTGTGTCTAGAACCATCACGGTAAACAGTCATTCCTTTTAGTCCTATTTCATGTGCTAATAGATATGCAGATTTTACATCTTCTACTGTTACATCATATGGCATGTTGATTGTTTTTGCAATTGCATTTCCAATCCAATCTTGCCATACACCTTGAGCCATAAGATGATCAGCCCAATGAATATCCATTGCTGTAACAAAGACATCTTGCATCCATTGTGGAATTTCTGTCAATCCTTTCAATGAACCGTAGTTGTCTGCAATCTTTTCAAGAATTTCATCAGTGTAGAGACCTTCTTCTTTGAGAGCTTCTTCAAGAATCTTGTTTGTATAGAAGAATCTTCCAACAGTAACTCTCTTCTCAAACACTAAAGCAAATGCAGGTTCCATTCCGTTTGAACAATCTGCAATCATAGATAGTGTTCCAGTTGGTGCTACTGTGGTAGTCAAGACATTTCTAATACCATATTTTTTAATTTCCTCAATTAATGAATCCCATTCATAGGAATGTGATTCTTTTGGTTTCTCATAGTATCCAGATACGGGAATCTTTCCTTCAGGATATTCTGTCTTTGAGCAAAGTGGAAATTCTCCACGAGATCTTGCAAGAGATACACTTTCTTCCATAGAATAGTATGTTAGTGCTTCAGATAGTTTTGATTGTAGTTCATAACCTTCTTTAGAGTTGTATGGAATTTTTAATCTGTATAACAGATCAGCTACTCCCATAACTCCAAGTCCAATTCTTCTAGATTCTTTTGAAGCTACACTAATTTCTGGAACTGGATAAGTATTTACATCAATGATGTTATCCAAGAATCTTGTTGTCTTTCTGATTATCTCTTCATATCCTTGCCAATCAAATTCGTAAGATCCATCCGCTTGTCTTTTTGCAAGATTTACCAAATTGATAGAACCCAAGTTACATGATTCGTATGGATAGAGACTTTGTTCACCACATGGATTTGTAGCTCTAAGTGGGGCTTTTCTTGCTTTAGCAAATACATTGTATTTGTTAATTTGATCAAAGAAGATCAAGCCAGGTTCTGCGCTCTTCCATGCAGATAATGCAATTAGGTCAATTAGTTGATGTGCATTAATTTCTTTTACAGGTTTTTTGTCACGTGGACTACGTAAAACATAGTTACCATCAGTAGTGTTAACAAGTGCGTGCCAAAAGTCTTCCCAGATTCCAACACTCACATTAAAATTTTCTAAGACACCTGCTTCTGTTTTGTTTGTAATGAATTTTTCAACATCAGGATGCCATGCCTCAATGATTCCCATGTTTGCACCACGTCTTTTTCCACCTTGTTTTACAACTTCAGTGACAGTATTGATGATATTCATGAAAGATACAGGGCCTGATGCAACGCCAGATGTTGATGCAACAATGTCACCTTCTTCACGAAGATTAGAGTAGTTAATTCCAACCCCACCACCAGACTTGAAGATTAATGCAGCATCAGAAGTAGATTTCATGATTTCTTCCATACCATCTTCCATTCCAAGTACAAAGCATGCTGAGAGTTGTCCTAATCTTCCACCAGCATTCATCATTGTTGGTGAATTCGGTAGGAAATCTTGTGCAGTCATCATTTTAAAGTACTCTGTGATTTTGTCTGAATAACTATCAAGTTTTTTTCCTGCTAGTAATGTCAATAGATCTTTGAAACTTACTTTCATCTGACCTTTGTTTGCAAGTGTCACATAGTGAGTAATTAGAGATCTAAAATGCCATTTGTTGAAGAAATAATCTCCTACTTTGAATTTATAATCAAAGGCATCTAGTTTTTCAAGATAAGATTTTGCTTCATCTATATCTTGTTTGGAATTTCCTGATTTATCAAATATTTGTGCATCATATAGAATATCTCCAATTCCAACTAGAATTGCAACTCTTTCAAACATTTGAGTTGGTGATTCTATAATTTCATTTTTTGAAT
The DNA here is from genome assembly GCF_040878665.1 of Candidatus Nitrosopumilus sp. Lineage (GTDB taxonomy): Archaea > Thermoproteota > Nitrososphaeria > Nitrososphaerales > Nitrosopumilaceae > Nitrosopumilus. The sequence continues at coordinate 245,714 of NZ_JBBDLU010000008.1, forward strand.
TTCTGAAAAGATATCTTGAAGCTAGTACTCTAAGACAATTCAAATCAAATTTCTTAGAAACCGGATCAAGGGCTTTAAGATTTAAGACCTTCATTTTTTCTTCTCTTAATTTTCTTCTTTCGTGTCTGTAAACGATGTAAGCTTTTGCAATATCACTATTACCACTATCAATCAAAGTTGATTCTACAATATCTTGAATATCTTCAACTGTAGGTGCTTTAGATCTTGTAAATCCTTGTTCAACTAGCTTGTTAACTACATCATCTGCTAGTTTGTCGGCTACACCACGATCGGCTTTAGAGGTGGCTGCCAATGCCCTGTATATGGCATTTGAAATTTTATTTTTATTGAAAGCCGTTACTGCGCCACTGCGCTTACGGATCTCATTGATCGTATTTTCTATTTGTGAATTGTCCATTATAATCTCCCCGCAATGCTTAGAATCAATGATGATAAAAACTGTTTGTCCGTTTTTCCTAAAACTTCAGTGGAATAAAATTGACAATGCTCCAATCTATGTTGTAGGAGTGAATTTTGCGACTATGAAATTCATACTGACATGTATTGATTGAAAACAACGATGATCGCTATGTGTGAAAAATGATCGTAACTAGTTTTTCACTTGCGAATTTCAGACAACATATGGTGACTTGCATTTTGGACACTTGTCTTCAAATGGTTCATCTTTGAATCCACACTCACCACAGATTGAAGTGTGTCTTACAGGTCTAAAGGTAGGAGTGAGTTCTGCAGTTTTCTCAATTGATTTTTTGATTTCCTCAACCTTTGCATTTTTATCAATTTCTAATGTTACAAGTAATCCACCATTAAGTAATTTTGAGAGTTTATTACATTCAACGATAGGCTCGCTCTTGGCAGTATAGTCAGAAATTTCAGATGCATTAAGCACTATACCTTGAGAATAGAAATCAGCCTCCATTGAGTTTAGAGACGAGTTTTTACCGTATTTTTCGCCATCTAGAGTTGCAAAACGAGGAGACCCTTCAGTTTCAGTCATGGAAATAGCCACAGTATCACCTAATTCTTTGCCTTTTTTGGCTCCAACATCAACTGCAGTTTCGATGACTTTGTGAAGAATATCTCGTCCTTCTTTATTGTCTTGGAATCCAAGTATATTGAAAACTGCTTCTTTGAGTCCAACTAGATTTACAACTAGAGAAACAGAACTTCTTTGCATGTATTGAGTATTCTTTGCAAGAATTGGATTCAATCCCCTTCTTGTAAGATCTGAGATCTCTTTCTTCCTTAATGCCATTGAAGCTAATGCAGGTTTCATTAGTAATGCCAATCTTGCTCTAAAGTAAGTTTCATCTTTGTTTGATTCAAATGCCAATCTTGGAAGATTTATTGAAACAGATTGTAGTGTAATTGAAAGTGGACCCAAGATCTTTGTAGATCCATTTGTAATACCATAGCTAGATGTTTGACCTTTAGCAAACATTACTTTACCACCGATAGAAATTATTTCAGATACTGCTTGAGATACATCAGTTATCTTACCTTTATCAACATCTATTATTAGACCAACTTTTGGAATTGGTGTAATTTTTGTGTAATTTTTGTATGCATTAATAATTGAATTAATAATTTTTGGTTCTGTTCCTAATTGTAAACGAATTGAGATGTTGGTACTGTTTCTGTGATATTTTGAAGTTGTTGATGCAGTTGCAAATGCATCTGTTAATTTTTGTTCAAGTTCTGGTAGAGACTTTACATGTTTTACAAACAATGGAACTAATCCATCAAGTACAATTTCTTGTGAAGCTTCTTTAGAGAGTAACGCAATGATTACAGATAATGAACTTGTTATCTCATCAAGTTGTTTTGATGCAGGAATTCTTGATACATCAAGATATTTTCCGCCAAGATCAATTCCATCTTCAATCAGTTCTTTAACATTTACAAATATTGTGTCAGGAATCATAGACCAAATTCCAGGATTACTAATATGTAAATCTCCGGAAAGATGTGAGTCTGCTACATCTTTAGGTAAGATGTTTGTTAGTAGATGTTCAGCAAATACTCTTTGTCCAGTGTTAAACAAAAGTCCTTCAGCGCCATTATCCACATTATCTAAATTAGAAATCATTTGCTGCACATCATATACAGGCAGGCCTAGGCGTGCCAACTTGTTACGATATTCTTCATGACCGTGCTCTAAAAGAACCGAATTTACCATTTCTCGAATTAGTGCGCCCGTTAGATAGGTCGTTTGATACTTGTAAATCCTATTTTCAACTTCTTCGGTTATTTTTTGTGCTAGTTCTAGTGGCAGGCTTCCTTCTCTTACTAGTGACTGAATAATTTTATGTGAGTTGAATTCCTCAATTGATTCAGATGATGTTCTGACATACATTTTTCCACTTTCAATAATTGATCTTTCTTCGATTTGTCTTGCCAAACTCAAAACAAGTTTTCCAAGATTTGTTATAGTATAACGTCTTTCAGATTTGTTCAGTGCAACAAGTGATTGTCTAAGTAATTTTCGCAAGTGGTATGCAAATTTTCCACTTTCTTTTTTGGACTTGAATCCAGCTAGAGATTTTAATTCGGAATAAGTTAAGGGTCCTTTAGAGTTTAAGATTCTAAGAATATCAATTCTGTTTGGACTTGCCATGACAGAAAAGATCATTCGTACGCGTTTTGAGGTAGATTGTAAAATTCCGCCCCTTTTTGGTTCAGAGTCAGAATCTAGATCGTCGTCTAGATCTATATCATCTGAATCTAGATCGTTATCTAGATCAGCATCCAAGTCAGGGTCTACATCTGAATCTAAGTCTAATTCTAATTTCTCCTTACTTAGTTTCATTATTGTCTCTAAAATTAAAGGAGTAAATAAGACTTATGACTAGATTATTTCTTACATTTTTTGATCAGTTTTTTAGAAATGTAAAAATAATCTTGTTATAGATCTTTTGAAAGTTTAATTTTCTTGAACATCAAGTGAAAATTCTGATGTAGAAAGTTTCTGTCCACATGATGGACATTTTCCATTAGATGAATTTAGTACGTCTTTTAGGGATTTCAGCATTTTCATGTTTGCGATCTTTTCTCCACATTTACCACAAGTAATTTCTACTGACATGAAAGTGATCAGATATACAAAATAATTAAGAAAAGATTTTGATTTTTTTTAATAATTCAAGCAAATAATTTTACTGTTTTTTAATGATGATTCCACAACCATCTTCAAAACCAGTTATTTTGGCTCTAGTTCCAATTGGAAGATCTGCTGGAGTAGCAATTCCTGCCATAAATCCAGAAATTCTCAATTCTACATTGTCTAGTTGGAGTACAACAAAGGCGTATGGAGTGTATTTTTCAAAGCCTGCAGGAGCCACAGTGATTATAGTATAAGTCGCAATTGAGCCCATACCATCTAAAACAACATCTTCAAATCCCTGACTGCCACATTTTAGGCAATAATATGCTGTAGACAAATGAAGATAACCACATTTTGTACATTTGTGAGTTAAGAGTTTACCCTGTTTTGCATATTCAATTAGTTGTTCTTCAATAGTCATTTTACACACTTTGGAATATATGAACAGCACAACTTGCACCAGTTGCACCAAAGTTATGAGTTAAACCAATTTTAGCATCTTTAACAGTTCTTGCACCAGCTTTTCCAGTTAGTTGATCAAATACTTCTACTACTTGTCCAACACCTGTAGCTCCGATTGGATGTCCTTTTGATTTAAGACCACCTGATGGGTTAATAGAAATATCAGAATTTAATTTTGTTCTACCTTCACGAACAGCTTGAATACCTTTTCCTTTCTCAAAGAATCCCAAGTCTTCAGTGTCAACTACTTCTGCAATGGTAAAGCAATCATGTACTTCTGCAAAGTCAATATCTTTTGCAGTTATTCCTGCCATTTTGTATGCATCTGCTACTGCAATCTTTGTACTAGGGATTGTTGTCATATGTTCACGTCCTTGTAATGCAGCTGGTGATCCACCTCTGCCAGAACCAATTACTTCAATATAATCACCACCATGTTCTTTTGCAAACTTTTCAGAGCAAAGAATAACAGAACTTGCACCATCAGAGAACGGACAGCAATCATAAAGTTTTAGAGGACTAGCAACTACTGCAGAATTCATTACATCATCAATTGTAATTTTCTTTTGCATGTGAGCTTTTGGATTAAGAAAACCATTATCATGATTCTTTACTGCAACTGCTGCAAAGTCTTCTTCAGTTGCATCAAACTCATTCAAGTAAGCTCTTGCCATTGATGCGAATAAACCTGGAAATGATGCACCTGCTTGGCCTTCATAAAAAAAGTCAGAACAATATGCAAAATAAGTTGTTGTCCATTCAGTTCCTGTGTGAGTTACTTTTTCAACACCAGTGACGACTAGACAATCATAAAATCCTGCTGCGACATTGGCATATGCTTCTCTAAATGATACAGAGCCACTTCCACATGCAGATTCTATTGTTAATGATGGTTTATCTGGAATTCCCAATCTACTCATTAAGACAGGACCTATGTGGACCTGTTTGTCAGCAACACCAAAGACGTTTGAAATGTAAGATGCTTTGATGTCTTTTGGAGAAATACCTGCACTTTCTATAGCTGCAACAGATGCCTGAGTAGTAATATCTGCGATACTTTCACTTAATTTTCCATATTTTGTGCTACCTGCACCAAGAACACAAACCTTTTCCACAAATGTCACTGACCCATTTCCCTATAAAAATTGTTTTAGTAAATCCATCATAGAAAATGCCATCAAAGAAAACAAGCCTCAAAGCTGTTCAGATCAAAAAGCCCATACTAAGACATGTAGTGAAAACTTCAAAGTCAAAAAGTGAGATCTTCAAAAAAGAAATCATACAATATTTTGATAGTAACGGATTTCTTTCTTGGTCCTCAAAAGAAAAAAAATATCTCATTCTTGGAACTAACTCTCCAAAAAATGGACTAGTACCATGTCCTGAATGTAAACTAGGGGAGTTGATGGTGATTAAATCAAAAGCAACAAGAAAGCGATTCATGGGTTGTTCAAACTTTTATGGTGGTTGCAAAGCATCATCACCGTTATTACAAAAAGCAAGGTTAAGGGCTACAAAGATGCCATGTGATGTATGTAAATGGCCAATGATAATTTTTCGTTATTCACGAAAACAAAAATGGACAAAACAATGTGGAAACTTTAATTGTGAAAGCAGAAAAGTCAAGCCTTCAAAGTAGGATAAACATCAGTTCTTCGATTTTTTAATAGCGGTAAAACTTTACGTGTTTGTTTTACTTTGTTTAGATCAATATTTACAAAACTTATTCCTTGCTTCTTTTTCATGTCAAGTAAAATTTTTCCATACGGATCAACTACCAAACTTCGTCCACAGTAGATATTTCCAACCTGATCTGGTGCAATTACATAACATCCATTTTCAATCGCTCGTGTTTTGTTAATTGTAATCCAATGTTCTTCTTTCATCTTACCCTTAACCCAAGCAGATGGCGCTACTAAAACTTCAGAGCCTGCAGCTGCAAGTGATCTTGACATTTCAGGGAATCTTAAATCATAGCAGATCATCATGCCGAGTTTTCCAATAGATGTTTTGACTGGCTTTGAAATTTTTGAGCCTGAGATCATTTTGTCAGATTCTTTGAATCCTAATGCATCATAGAGATGAATTTTTCTGTATGTAGAGATTACCTTGCCTGACTTGTCAATTACAAATGCTGTATCATAAACTCGATCTTTTTTTCTGCTCTTCTCATAAAATGAGCCTATAACTTGGATTTTATTTTCCTTTGCAGCTTTTGCAATTGTTGTAACAAAATTTCCGTTAATTGTTTCAGATAAATCTGATAATTGTTTTGCAGTTTGAGACGAATTTGTATAAAACATCATAAATTCTGGAAATGCACATAGAGTTGCATTTTTTGCAGCTGCTTTAGAAATGAGCGAGATTATTTTTTTTAGATTGATTTCTTTGTTAGTTGATGCCGTGAATTGAACTACGCCAACCTTCATGAAACTAATTAATAACATGACAATAAAAGGATAAACTCTTGGTACAAACATAAAATGTACCATTTTCTTATTATGCAAATTTGATTAATAGAAATCAAACCGACCATAGTGTGTATGTCAACCCTTGACTGGAGGGAATCATCCAGTCAATTATTTTTAAAAATAATTAAAGTTGGTTTCCTGCTAAAAACCAATTTTCTTTAGGATTGTCTTCAAAAACAACAATGACATGACTTTCTTTTGTCTTTAGAATTTCAACTGCTGATTTTGTGATTGCTTTTGCATATTCGTCTTTTTGTTCCTGTGTTCTACCAGGATACATTGATACTGTAATCAAAGGCATGAAAATTTTAAACAAAATCAGTGATTTATTCTTTCAATAGTCTGGTCTGTAACCATATCTGGTACCATATGTAAAGTCAGAACTGTGCATTTTTTTGTAGATATAACCAGTTCCTAGACCAACAACAAATCCACCAATATGTGCAAGATATGCCACACCACCACCTGCAACACCAAATCCTCCAATGAAAAATGGAAGTAAATTTTGGAAGATTAACCAAAATGGTAAGAACCAACGAGCCTGAATGTGCATCATTCTCCAAATGAAACCAAGCATCAAAAAAGTTTGAATTCTTGTTCTTGGAAACATTATAAGATATGCACCCAACACTCCTGAAATTGCACCAGATGCTCCAACTGCAGGAACTGCACTACTAACATCTCCAAGTATGTGAATTAATCCTGCAGATATACCCCACATTAAATAAATTCCAAGATATTTTATTTTACCAAATTTCAGTTCAATGTTGTCACCAAAAATCCATAGAAACAACAGATTACCACCAAGATGAAGTAATCCACCGTGCATGAAAGTAGATGTTAACAATGAAATTTCTGGAAATGTTGGACATTGTAGTATTCCATTGCCGGTATCTATTCCACTAGATTCTCCTGTAATACAAGCTGGAACCGCACCCCAATTGTAAAACATCACATATGCATTTTGATTTGAAAAATCAAAAAATTGTCCTGTATATGCAACTTGCATAAAAAATACAATTACATTTACAATGATTAGTGCGATGGTAACTTTTGGTTTGAATCCAGGCGGATGTGGATTCTCATCTCGTAATGGAAGCATTTGATAATTTAAGTGGGTAAAATTTGTATAATAAGATTATTCAAGACTTGTTAAAAGGAAAAACTAGATCATAATTGTAAAAACAACTACGATCCCATAATGGGATTAGGATTATTTGTTTATCTATATCACAATCAACTAACATTAATCACAGATAGTTTTACATCATTACCTTCAATCCATGATATTGTGATCTTATCACCTGTACTAGAAGTAAATGGATAATGTTTTGTTATATCACCTTTTGCAAAGGGACCGTTCCTTATGACATCTCCATTTTTATCAACTACTGCAAGATGGATGCTTCCATTTCCAACATATTTGTAATCTTCTGCATAAGTTGGACCTTTCTTCATGCCTTCAGAGTTTACAAACACAATCCATGCGTTATCATCATTGTCAGTTACAACATATTGGCTGGTTGGAGGTATCCATTTTTCAGACAGCAGATGAATTGGTGTAGGATTGTTAAATGATGCGCCTTTGTCATCAGAATAGGCATAGTAAAATCCTTGACCATCCGGCGCCGTTTCACTTCCAGTGAACCATGCTATATGCAATCGTTCTCTGCTATCAAAAGCCATTCCAGGACCAGCATCAGGACAACCGTTCATAAACCATTTATCGTTTCCAACTTTAACAGGATCAGTAAACTGTTTTGCTAAACCACTATCTGTTGAATGAGATACAGTGATGTCACGAATGACTATTTTATCAAATGAACCTTGATAATCGGTTCTTGTTTCATTGATAAGAGGTTGTACAGTATTTAGAAAAGTAGAACGAGATGAAGAATACACCTCATTGTTTGGTCCAATTGTATTTACGGTGGCACAGCATTGACACGCTGAATGATCAGTTATAGTGCTTTTTTCAAATGTTTTACCACCATCCATAGAGCTTACCATTTTAAGTACAGTTGGTGTACCAGAATCATCTTTGCCTTTTGAATAATCCAAATTAAGATATGAAATGTAAACATGATTGTCATCAGAAACTGTAACGTATGGGTATGACTGTTCGCCTCTAGGATCATCAGGTGATGGATTTTTAGAAGATTCGAATGTTTTTCCGCCATCAAGTGATCTTGAATATAGTAAGGTTATTTCTCCCCAAGGGAATTTATCAGGATCAGAATAATCCGCATTGTACCAAACCACATTTACTTCACCATTTGGGCCAATTGCCAGTCCGGGAGCACTCCATTGTGCATCAAGAACAACGTCACCTTCATTTTCATTTACTCGTATAGGTTCTGAAAAGGTTTTTCCGTCATCATCTGAACGTATTGCAAATAAATTACCACCTTGATTTTCAGATTCTTTAAAATAAACTGAGTAAATAGAGCCAGAATTTTTATCAATTGTTATAGATGGGGTTGTAGCATTATAAACTGTAAAATATACTGCTTGGTTTATTTCTTTTTCAATTTTGTTTTTTGTATTTTGTACCGTTTCAGGAATTACAGAAGAGGATGAGGGTGTTACAGAATCCATATTCTCAGATGGGTTATTGGAAATCTCAGAAACAGAATTGGTTGTTTCTTGTGTAGACAATAAAGCCACAACGGATATGCTTGCTACAACAATTGCTCCAATTATACCAAAGAGTATTTTTTTGTTCATTTTGACTCCTATGTCAGTTGCATCGATACAAGTTCAAGGCCGTCGTGATCTGCATATCCAAGAAGCATTTTATCATTGAAATACACCATGGTTGGAAGCGCGTGTGAACTTCCAATGTTAAATTCTTGTTTATCTATAAGATTTCCTGTCTTGTCATATGCAAAGATGTGTATCACTCGTTCGGGGTTTAGCAGAGCCCAGCTTTTTTCGGTAACTGTTGGATCATTAAGCATTATAAATGAAAACCATACGTTATCATTTTTGTCAACTGCAACTTGAATTTTGTGATGATTTAATGCTACAAAATCTGCGGAGAATAAAGCGATGGGTTTGCTAAATGTCTTTCCTCTATCATCAGAATATACATAATAAAAGCCAATTTTTCCATCCTCTCCAGCTCCTGTATAGTATGCAATGTATAGTCGTCCATTGTCATCAAATGCCATACCTGCTCCGAGAGAGGGGCATCCTTTGTAATTCCATTTTGCGTCCTGAATGCGGATTGGTTCTGTCCATTCCAGACCAATTCCGCCATCTGTGGTATGTGAAAAGAGCATATCTCGTGCAGTAGTATACTCTGTAGGTGGAGCAATTAGTCCTTCCTCGTATGCCTTGCGTTCCGATTCTGAAAGTCCTTCTATCCATTCCTCTTGACTTGAATAATAATTAGAATACTTGTCTGATGAGCTGACTGGACTCGTGTATTGTTTGTCGCTTGTCCTCCATACCACATAGACTTCACCATCAGGTCCGGTCGTGGTAGATATAGGACAGCATTGACATGATTGAGCATCCATCATTATCTGTTGGAATGTTTTGCCACCATCATCTGATCTCATTATTGGAGTTTGAGTTACATAGTCAATAGTCTGTGTGTTATATGTGACTCCGCCACCATCAAGAAAGACCAAGTCGTTGTTAACATATGGCATCAACAATACACCTTCTTTAGTGACCTCAAGTTCAGGATAGAGTTTTTCACTTTTTGGTAGAGCAGATGCCGGATCTATACTAGGTTCAAATGTGTGGCCATAATCCATGGACTTTGTACTCCTCAAATTCATAATACCACCCCAAAAATCAGGATGTTCACCAGGATGGTTCCAAACTACATACATCTCACCATCTGGGCCAAATCTGATTGGCATTACAGTTCCCTGATCGGGATCTACATCCACATCGTTTACTTTTACAGGAGGGGAGAAAGATTTCAAGTCAGAAGATGTGGTCATGTATAGATTTGTCATGTTATTTTGGGATTGGGCGTAAGCTAGATGCATAGAACCAGTATTAGGGTTAATTGCTAATGCAGGAGAAGATGCATTAGATATTGACATTGTATGTGATACTACAATGTCTTTTGTGACAGTTGAAATCATAGAGGAAGTTGTTATGTTGGTATCAGATATCTGAGATTGATCATCATATAAGTAGAAAAAAGACGTCATCGCAACTGCAGTTATAACAATTATAAACACTGCAATTGCAGACGGAATTAGAATTTTTTTGTTCATATTACATCATTGATTATTTATTCCATGTATTTTCAGGCAATACTTGAGATACGGAAGCTTGTTTTTGTTTGTTGGCTATGTGTTCGTCACTAGTTTTTTGTGTATTTTGTTTCATTAGTTTTGTGTGGATATTGGTTTTAGCATCTGCGATGGATTTTTCATTTAATGGTTTGAATCCATCACATTCGTATGTGAATATATCGACAAATGCTCTTGCGCCACCACCATTTGGATCATATGTAAAGACACCATCATACAATGTATCTACTTTGTAATCAATTATCTTACAATCAGTGTATTTAAAAACACGTACCGGAACATTATCTTGTACTAATCCAATGTAAAAATCACTTTGTCCGTACTTCATCTTATATCCAACATCTTGCATTTCCCAGACATAATCAACCATATCATACAACATATGATGATTTGGAGTAACTAGACCTTCTAGAACAAACGTAGGCTTGTCTGAGTTTACCTTATCACCACTTTTAGTTCTGTCAAAGCCAGATACCTGTGAATAGTATGTGAAATCCTTGCTATGCATTATTCCTTGTGTTGACTCGTAAACAACAACAAGACCTATGTCATGTACTGTTGCATATGTCATCATTGTTTTATCCTTAGGTGGTGCGGGATTTGCGTCAGTGAAATAAGAATCAAGAGATGTATCGTCTTCATGCATGTCATGGTTAGAATCTTCTTCTGTCCCGTGTATTGCATAGATGTCATTTGCAGATAATGCAAAGAGTATGGATACGCCAGCAATCAAAAGCATAACCCATGTGTTTTTGTTAGTCATTGTGCTATGCTAAAATTATATTATAATTAAAACAATTGGTACATTGTTAAGATGTTCTATAGTACAATCGATAAATGAACCAATTTCATTATCAATGATTTAGAACTTAGAAAACCAGAATTAAAATTGAAATCACATAACAATAGAGAAACAACTATAATAACAAAAATAAAAAACAATCCAGGCATAAGATATAGGGAGCTTTCAAAGATAACAAAAATACCAAACAGTACAATTGGATATTATATAAAAAAACTAGAAAGAAATCAAAACATAGTGACATCCAGAATTGATAATTCATGTAGGTTTTTCATGCCTGAATTTAACGAAAGTCAGTGTCGTATCATAACTATGTTGAGAGGTAAAAACACAAGAAAGATTATGATTGCATTAGAAAACGATATGCTGACGTTTTCTTTACTTGTTGAACAATTAAAAATTAATCCATCAACCATTTCCATTAACCTAAAAAAATTAATTAGTTTTAGAATTGTAGAAAAAAATAAAAAGAATAAATTTACATTAAAGACAAAAGATATTACAAAAATGATCAACAAATACAAATCAATGACAGCTATTTTTGGTACTGTGTTATTTTATAATATTTTACAGAATCAGAATAATTTTATGTTGATTAATTTAAGTGGGTTTGTCTAATTGAAATATAAACATTGTTTACAAAATGCATATAGTGTTAAGACAAATAATATTTCTAAAGTTTTATTTGCATCATTATTTTTGTTTTTCTTGTTTGCAATAAGTCAACCAGTTTTTGCTGAAACTATACAATACCAAGCTACAGATACAGAAGGAACCGTGGTCAATATTTCAGATTACAAAGGAAAAGCAGTGATGTTAAACGGTTGGGCTACATGGTGCACAGAATGTAAAAAAGAGATGCCATATCTTGAGTCACTCTATCAAGAATTTTCAGCTGATGGATTCACTGTAATAGGTGTAAGTACAGATAACAAATTTAGTGATGATAAAGTATTAGCATTTGCAGAACAGTTAGGCGTCACATATACCATATGGAGAGATCCTGATGATCGTTTTACACCAACATTTAGAGCAATAGGACTTCCACATACTGTTTTATTTGACAGAGATGGAAATGTCGTACAAGTTTGGAAAGGAGCATTTGATCCGTTATCAGATGAAACAAAATATTATGTCAATATCGCATTAGGAAATATAAAAGAAGATTCTAAACAAGAACAAATTCAAACGGTCAGTTTAGTAGTGGCATTTGCAGCAGGATTGTTAAGTTTCCTATCACCATGTGTACTTCCTTTAGTTCCGGTTTATGCCACATTCATTTCTGGATTAAACATCAAAGAGAGTACAGCTGAAAATAACGTGGTCTCAGGAAAGACTACACTAAACCAGTACAAGACAATTACTAACGGAATATTATTTGTAACAGGATTTTCCCTAGTTTTTATTATTCTTGGAACATCAGTGGCATACGTAAGTTCATTTTTTACAGACTCATCATTTTGGATTGAAAAGATTGGAGGAGTTGTTGTTATTGTTTTTGGATTACATATAGCAGGATTGCTTAAAATTCCTAGACTAGAACGACAGATGAAGTTTAACGTGATGCAAAAGGGCAAGAGAGTAGGACCATTAATTGTTGGAATGTCTTTTGGTGCAGGTTGGACTCCATGTATTGGACCTATTCTTGCAACAATTTTGACACTTGCTGCATCCAGTTCATCTGCAATTACTGGAACCACATTACTTTTAGTTTATTCTCTAGGTCTTGCGATTCCATTTATCATCTGTGCAGTTGCAATAGACAGAGTAATGTTTATTCTAAAAAAACTACAAAAACGTATGAATTTAATTGAAAAGATTAGTGGCGGTCTTTTAATCGGTGTTGGTATACTATTGTTAAGTGGTTCATTTTCTATACTAAATTCTGCATTTAGTAAAGACATTACAACGAGCATTATTCAAAATGATTTGTAAGTTATTCAATTTTTTACTTTTAAATGTTATCAAGGTTGTAATCACATGAAAGAGTGAATGAAATTTACAAATTAATATCATGATACAGTTAACAAATAGTTCAAGTTTTTTCAATTATTTTTTTATTTTTTCAAATAACAAAAATCATAAAATTAAGCATTATTTGAAATGAATGTTTTCATATTATTAAAAAAATTAGAAATAAATTAAAAATTACCGAGACGATGAATAAACAATTCGGAAGCACGTGTATTTCACAATCGGCGTTAACAATAATACTAGTAACCTAAAAAGAAATTTGGTCTATTTGACAAATGTACCAAAATCATTAACATATGTAGTCCAAAATAATGATTTATGCACTCCAAAATAGTATTTCTTTTTGTATTTGCTATAGCAATTGGTTCAGTTAGTAGTGCATATGCACACAAGTATCAAGTTATAGACGAATACAAAGTTGAGATCGGATGGGATAAAGAACCGCCAATTCAAGGAATTACTAATTCTATTGAATTGACAGTTACTCACGCTACTGAAGCAGAAAAACAAAAAGCTGCTATGGATTCCAGCGATCCTATGGATCATGATGAAATGAAACATGATGAAGGCATGGATCATGATGAAATGAAACATGATGAAGGCATGGATCATGATGAAATGAAAC
>NZ_JBBDLU010000008.1:259551-266540 GCF_040878665.1 Candidatus Nitrosopumilus sp.
ATGATGAAGGGGGAATATCTGGACTTGATGATACAATCAACGTAACCATCACATTAGATGGAAAAACCAGTATGCTAGATATGGTAGAAACTGAAATTAGTGGTATGTATCATGGTGAATTTATTCCACACTCTACAGGATTTCCAGTAGTTCATCTATCTGGAATGATAAATGATTCTAAAGTAGAATTAGATATGCATCCTGAAGAAGTTGAATCCATCAGTATTCTTCCTCCATTAAAGCAGATCAATAATGGAATTAAACCAAGTGAAGTACAATGCAAAGAAGGATTGAAACTTTTCATGAAAGTTCATGAAGACTCTTCAATATGTGTGAGTAGTGAACTTGGACAAAGATTAATGGGACTTGGGGTAGTTACCCATTTCTAATTCTTTTTTATTTTTTAAGTCTAAAACTTAAACAACAATTATGCCATTTGTTATCATGTATTGTATTCCTTTAACAAATTCTTCATCTGAGATTAATCTGTCTGCCCACCAACCTGCGTTATTTTTAATCCAAGATGGAATTTCTTTTGTTTCAGTTATTTCTTGTTGTACTACAGGAACATCAAGAATATGATTTTTAACAAGATATTCAATTCCTGAGACAAAATCTGAATTCTCTATCATTTCCTCAGACCACCATTTTGCATTGTTGCGAATCCAATCTGGAATTACAATTTGTTCCGTTTTGATATTTTGAATCACTTTTTCAGGATGAAAAGTCGCTTCAAATTCAGAACCCTGAATTTTTCCGTAGATATGAATTTTTGTAGTTCCAGATTCTTGTGGTGTATAGTTACCATAATACGTACCAGGGATTTTAGGATCTTCTATCAATGACAAAAATGATTTTTCGCCTTTTCCAATTACAATATCTACTTCTAGATCATTTGCAATACCTGTAATATCACTCTCGCTAGATGGAAAAGGTAATTGTAAAGGTATTATGTCATCTCTTTGTTTATCAAAATTACTTGCTATACTAATTTCAATTTCTACTGCGTTTGGCTCATTTGCAAACGGTGGTTCTTTTTTCCAGCCTACATCCACCTTGTAATCTCCTATTATCAGGGCTTTGTGGGCAGATGCACTTCCAACTAATCCTGTTGCTAAAACAAATACTAGTAAAAGCACCAAAAACTTGTTCATAATTTATAATTTGTATTTATTTCAATTAATAATTCTGGTACAAATATAGAAGCAATTCTAGGAAATATGAATTTCTTGAAATTACACTAGGATAATTTTTCGTTTGACGAGATTTTCAATAGAGTATAAAAATTCATCATCAGATATTTTTTCTTCATACCACCAAGTAGTAGTTATTTTAAACCAGGATGGAATTTGCCATTCAGATTCTATGACATGTTGTTTATCTTCAACAGAGATAATTCCTTGGTCAAATAGAAATGTAATATTTTTCAAGAATTCAAAATCAGGAACTTGATTAGTTATCCATTGTGCAGCACTACTTTTTATCCAACTAGGAATTACTGATGTTTCATTTTGAAGAATGTTATTTGATTTAATAACTAAAATAAAATTACCTTTTGATAATGAGTTTCCATTAATATTAGATAAAACAAAGTTTGCAGTTCCTGTTTGATTATCATTGAACATAATTGTGTGTGAATTGGGTTTTTCAGAATTTACATTTCCTACCAAATGTTTTGAGAATATTTCAGAATTTTTCTGAATTATTGACAAATCGTATTCAACTAATTTTTTTGATTTATCAGAAAAAAGTTCCTCTAAAACAATAAAAAAGGTGATTTCATCTTCTGCATGAATTGTTTTAGGCTTCCAAGACAAGAATACCTTGTATCTCAAGTCTGGAGTTGTAAATTCTAGAGGGAATTTGACATTTTCACTTGGTTTGAGTTGAAAATTCATTTGAGTATTAGATATTTGCATAGCCTCATTACGAATTTGTTTTATCAAATCCTGACTAACGACTATGTGAATTGTTCTGTCTTCAAATGAATAATCATCAATTGTTACAGAGTCATCGGGTAACAAAATGCCATTGACAGTTGAATCATAACTTGTAAAAAGAAAATCTCCAAAAGTATTCGGTATTCTAATCTCTTGATGAACTACACTTAGTTGCTCAAGATCTTGAGTCCAATCAAAAGGCATTGAGAATTCTATTGTATTTGATTTGAAATTAAAGTTATGAATAGAATCAAAATAAGATATTACTTGAAGTAATTTTTCTTCATTTATAGAATTACTTATTTTGAAAAAATTTGTTTGTGCAATACTGATTGCACCATTTAAGATTATTTTGTCGTTTAATATATTATCATCAGAATTAATTGATAGGATTTTAACAGTGTATTCGTATAATCCTCCAGAAGTAAAGATAGGGCCTCTAAGAATTAATGAATTGGAATCATTTTTCATCCAACCGTTTAGAATTGGTTCTTTGATTCCTTCAATTGTAACATTATTAGAATTGTCAGTGATTGTTTTGATGTTAAGATTACCTAATTCATCATGAAAGACATCTTTGAAAATTTGTTTACCATCTTTTTTTAATTCAAATTCAAATGTAACATGCTCAATAATTGCATCACTGTTTGAGTCAGAGAGTCTAAGTGAGATAAATTTTTCAGAGTTATCATCGTAAACTGATGGTGTTATGTTAATTGAGAGGGAAGCTTGTTTATTTCCAATTAATACTGGAGGTAAGACTTCTCCACCTAAGCCATGTCCAAATACATTTGGTATAGGCGCGAATAAAAAAACAACACAAATAATAATTATCGTGTCTAAAATTTTCAAGATTTTATTATTATAAATTTCTTCTATTAAAATTTCATTAAAGAAAAAGGAGCAGGTATAAGACTGCTCTCCAGTTTCTCACATAATTATTACTAACTAGTCATTTATTACATAATAATTTATGTTTACAATGATTTAGAAATTTAGAAAAATTAAACTATCATTATATTCTGTTTAACAAGACTTTCAATCATATTTAGAAACTCATCATCTGAAATTTGGTTTGTTGTCCACCATTCTGTAGAGATTTTTACCCATTGCGGAATTTTCCACTGAGATTCAGAAATTACATCGCGTTCAGGAACAGAGATGATTTGTTTTTCAAACAAAAAATCTATTCCTTCAAGAAAGTCTGAATCTGAAATTTGGTTTGTTGTCCACCATTCTGCATTGACCTTAATCCATTGCGGAATTTTTGGTAATTCAGGTGGTAATCCTTTCTCAAAACCTGAAATTTTCAAGACTCCTTGTGAGGTTGGCTCTACGAGAAACGCTACATGCCAAAATCCCATCTCATCAATACTTTGAATAAATTCTACAGGTTCATCATTTAGTGTTACACTGAATTTTTCAGTTCCAGAGATAGGAGGAAATTCAAAATTTGCATATGTTTCAAGGGGATAGCTGTTATATCCACGCATAGTAAGAGTGGTTCCTTCTTCATTAAATTTAGCTGCAGAATACCATGCACCTGAATCATATCTGAAATCAAAGAGTCCATCATTCTTTTTTGCAGTAACAGGAATTACGGTAGTATCAACTGGTGCAAAACAACTATAGTAAAAGACATCATCAGTTATTGCTGGATCAGGATACATTGAAAAACCTAAAATTTGCCCTGGTTCAATTTTTTCAATGAATTCAATATTTTGTACAATATCTAATACACTATTATGTCCATGAACTATGGCAAAAATTTTAGGATAGAATACGGTTTGGTTTCCAGAATTTTTTATTCTACCAGTAACATGACCATCATCATGTGTAATCAAAGTTTTATCATAAACAATTTCTAGGGATGTTGAAGGTTTTTCAGTAACTAGATATTTTAAATCGGCTTCCAACAAAATTGGTTTATCATTTTTGATTTCTGGAAATTTCATCTTAAATGGAATATCAGTCATAGCAGGAATAGGCACATGCGATAGTGTTTTGGTAACAGTATTTGTTCCATCTATAACAGATACAGAAATGATTGGAAGTACAGCAAAATCATTTTGGTTTTTTACGTTACCGCCAACTGTATACACATCATTAGCATCATAGTAACCAATGTATTCATTAGATGGAATTAAAACATCAGCAAAAGTATCAATAGGTAATAAAATAAAGATAGAGAATAAAACTATTGATAAAGTAAAAAAAACTAAATTAGAATGAATTGATAATGTCTTCGAATCCAGATGTTGGTTTCTCAAGTGAACCTGGTCTATAGTCTTCAACTAATTTATCTATAAGATCTCTTGCTTTAATATAATATCGCTTTTTGAGTTGAACAAATTTCATCTCAACTAGACCATCATCTATGATTTGTGAAAGATAAATTGAAACAGTAGATGGGGATTTTCTGACTGTATTAACTAATTGAGAGAATTCTAATCCATCATTTTCTATTAATGCAAGTAACAAATCACGTGGAGTTTGTTTTCGTAGTGCTTTAATTACAATAGATTCATCTTCAGTAATTTGGGGAGAGTAGAATCTTACTTGTCGTGGACCACGAATAACTTTGATGGTTCCAGTTTTTTCTAACTTTCCTAAATAATGACTCAGTACACCATTCTTTAATCCAGATGAACGCATGATTTCTCGGAACTGAATTCCTGGATTTTCTTCAATGATTTGTTGTAAATACAAATCTCTATCAGTCATTTCTAAACACACCTAATGCCAATAGTCCTAGAGTAATAAAAGTCAATAAATGCCCAAGTTCTGGAAATGACAAGTCACCAATACTAAATATAGTTGGCCATGTCGCATCAACAAGTAAAACAATTTCAGCTGCAATAAAGTTGGTGAATGCTACAGCACTTAGCAAAAGACGTTTAGTTCTTAATCTATAATAAGCAAATATTGCCAGTGCTGAAATAAAGACTGCAAGTGCAATTCCACCAACATGCAAGAAAATGTGTACAAGATGATATCCATGGAAAAGATGTGGGATTATGATCGGTAATGCCAGAATTGCTACCACACCAGTAACCACAACCGAAAATAGTGTCGATTTTTTCTCAACTAGTCTTTCAGGCCTAAACAAAGTGATCAAAATTATGATTTTTTGAAATTTAAAGAGACTGGTTCATTTATCGAACAGATGCCCGATCAAATGCGAATTATTCCGTTTTGAATTAAAAATTCCAACCCTTGAACAAATGAGTTATCATCAATGGAACCATCTGACCACCAACCTGCGTTGTTTTTAATCCATGTTGGAATTTCTGTAGATTCTGTTGATTTCTGTTGAGTTTGTGGAATTGTAATGATTTTATTTTTAATCATGTATTCAATTCCTTGAACAAATGAGTTATCATCAATGAAGCCATCTGACCACCAACCTGCGTTGTTTTTAATCCAACTAGGAATTAAAATTTCATCTTCATTGATTATTCTGTTAATGACAATTGGAATTGTTGTCTTTGCAAGATGGTTATTATCTAAATTTTTAAAATTAAGATTTACAATGCCAGAAACATCATTAGGAATTATAAATTCTACAATATTATGTATTCCCTTTATATCAGAACTAATTCCATTTTGTTCAAAAATAACTCTATCATTTTGAGTAATGGAGAATTCATAATTTGTTGCAACTGGTTTGTTTTTTAGAAAAATATCTGTCACATCAAAAGATATTTTTGCATTTGAATCTGATTTTAAATTTTCAGGCTCCCATGATACAAAGATTCTAAACTGTCCATTGTCAGTTACAGAACTTAAATGAGTATAATCATGATCTGGTTTGACAACAAAATTCATACCATTTTGATTAGAAGAATTTTCAAAAATGTTCTGTAATTCTTTTTGATATATTATGAAATGAACAGTTCTATCATCACCGAAAAAATCATCAATATTTACAATATCTTGTGATAGTGGTATTCCATTGATATACATCGTAAACCCAGAAACTAGTAAATCACCAAATTTTTTTGGAATTACTAGTTCTTCATGAACAACTGATGTTTGGTTGATGTTTGATTGACTCCAATCAAAGGGCATAAAAAAACTGATTTCTCTGGAATTAGGATCATATTGAAAATTTGAAATTTCATCATAGTATGTTATAACATGGATATTTTGTTCCCCAAAATTTGGATCAACAAGATCATGTCTGCTTGTTTGTGCAATGGAAATTCCTGCGTTGAAAACTGGAGGCATATCCAGTTTTTTAGAATATCCTTCGACTGTTAGTACAGTCACATCTAATTTGTATAACCCGCCTTCACTGAGTCTAGGCCCTTTTACGTTAATCATTCTGCTTTCAAGCCCCAATAAAGAACGAAAAAAATCATTATCATTATTCTCTTTTATAACTATAGAGTTAGTCTCTTCGGATACAAAGTTAAAAACTAGGAATCCATTATCTGCTTTGAATTCTTGCTCAAAAAGAAACTGTTCACCACGATGAGATTTTACTAAAAAAGTAACGTCTCTTAAAGTAATTTTTGAATTAAAATCAATTAATGATAAAGAGATTTGTTGATCATCATTTGTTTTAGGATCACTTTTGGAAGATGAGACCTCTAAGGTAACAAGTTTTCCATTTAATTCAACAGGAGGAAAAGTTTCACTTCCTACACCGTGACCATAAACAGTTTCAAATCCAATAAACAATAGGCAAGAAAATATTACGAATACAATTAGAAATAAATTTTTCAAGCTAGGTCCACTTGTTTGGATCTTTTTTATGGATTTCTTTTCCATCTACTGTAATTCTATCTGTTTCTTCAAAAACAGTATGCCATTTACCGTTACTTGGAAAAATTTTATTCATCTCTTCAACTTTATCATTTGTAGGTGCTTTGTTCATTAAAGCTCCCCATCTCATGTTTGGTATTTTAGGCATGATATCGTTGATGTCTTTCATATACTATCATTAACAAAATTACTTTAAAAATCTATGACTTGACCTTCATGATTCCTTCTTTTATCAGATATTGTATTCCTTGAACAAATGAGTTATCATCAATGGAACCA
>NZ_JBBDLU010000009.1:0-33688 GCF_040878665.1 Candidatus Nitrosopumilus sp.
ATAATTCCATTTTTTACTAAATATTCTATTCCTTGCACAAATGTTTTATCATCAATTGAACCATCTGCCCACCATCCTGCATTAGATTTTATCCATTCAGGCACTAATACAATGATATTTGAGTCAATTTTTCCAATAGGAACAATTTTGAATCCTTTCCCCTCCAAAATTGAAATTATTGTTACTAAATTTTCAATTTGTTTTTGATTTGGAGAATTAGTATATGTAGAATTTACTATTGTAGAAAATTCTTGCGGCTGAATTGAAATAACTGCAAATCCATAATTGTTTACTCCCTGAACTGCTTCATCAACAATTTGCTGTGTTGATCTTCCTTCATAGATATTTTCAACAGTATTAAATTTTCCAGTAGATGTTATTTGGGGAAATCTATAGATTTCTTTTCCTTTCAATTCAAAAGGAGGTGCATATTCATTGATTAAACTTGAACTAAGATGTGTAATCCCATTTTCTTTTAAAATCATCATTGTATCTGAATTAATAACATTATTTGGAGGAAGGAAAATATGAGGAGTTACATTTAATGTTGTTTTTATAAATTCAATTGAATTTTTCAGATTTTCATTTTGTTCTGATTTATTATAGTTACTATATGGTGTCAATCCAATTCCTTTTGTAGCCACTTCCAAATATTTTCCATTTTTTACAATATTTTCTTTCATAAAATTTGTTATTTTTTGATCTTCGCCAAATGCATCGGCTATAATTCCTACTGTCAATGGCTTTCTATTTTCAATAAATGTATTCATAATTTCCATTTGAACTTCATTTAACCAATAATCTTGAACTCCATCTAATCTGAAAGATACACATTTGCATGTGTCAATAGTTTTTTCATTTGTAACTGTATCAATTTGAGTATCTGTTTTATTGTCCACTGTAGTTTTATTTTCAATTACAGGAGGGAAATTTTTTACATTGCTAATTTTGACTAATGATGAGTCTAATTGAGAAATTTCGTCCAATAATTCACTTAATTCTGACAATGCACTTTGGTTTGGATCTCCATAAGTATCGTTATTTTTTATTGTAAATTCTTGAGGATGTAACATGACTATAGCGTATCCTCTTTTGTTCAAACTTTGGATGATCTCTTCTGTAATCTGTTCTTTTTCATTTAATACCCAATCAATACCATTAATCAAAACTCCAGTTTCTGTTGTAGCGGGAACAATGTAAAATCCATCATCAAAATATGTCTGATTATTTGTAATAATATGTGATATCAGATGTGAAAACCCATTCTTCTTTAGTATTTCAACTGTATCTTCATTATACAAATTTTGAGGAGGTATTAACGATGTTGATTCAACGCCAAAAATTTCTAAAATTTTCTTGTTTGTATCTACAACATATTTTTCTTGAATATCCTTGCTCAGATTTGTTAGTGCTTCATTATTCCAACTATGATTTACAATCTCGATTTCATTTTTATCTAAACTGTCTTTAATTACAGATACTATTTTTTGATCAGATCCAATAAGATTGCCTATGATTCCAATAGATAATGGAATATTTTTTTCGGTAAATAGATTTATCAGTTCTATTTGTGTCTCTGATAGCCAATAATCTTGAACATCATCTAATCTAAATGATATACAATTACAATTTCTAAATGGGTTTTCTTCATCTAAAATCTCTTCAGTGAACTTGAAAATATTAAATTTGTTTAAATCTCCAATCACATGAATATTATTTTGAGGCCATAATCTATTCTCATTTTCGTTATTTGTTTTGATCATTACTGTATAAGTTCCTGATTTTAGATTTGAAAATTGTGCATCGCCTCTAAAATTTATCTTTGATGTAATTTCATTATTTTCTCTAATATTTTTTAAAATTACATTATATTCTCCGTCTGTAGATGTGATTAACTTTGACCCATCATACAAATTTATTGAAATTAAATTTTCAACGTACTCTGGAATCGCTGTAACTATTTTTTGATCAGTTGCAATTCCTGGAAGTAATTTTATTGGAGAATAAGATTTTAAAAATAATTCTCCCAAATAAACATCTGCAATGTAGTGATCTCCTTGCTTAGAAGTTGATTGAACCCAATATCTGATCGTTTCTCCCTGATCGTTAGTTGTACCTCTTCGCCATTCTGAATTATCATGAGATTTGATAATTACAGTAGCATCCTTAATTGGTACCTGCCCATTTTTATAAAAGACTCCAAACTGTACTCCTCCTGATAGTGGTATGTTTATGATTAGTTTTTCAGGATTATTGTTTAACTGAACATAGCCTACATCACCATACATCCCATTAACAAAAACTTCAATTTTGTATCTGTGATTTTCAGGAACTGTAATAAAGTCAGGATTACTTTCTAATGTTTTCTCTAACATTGGTTTATTGTTAAAATCTTGATAAACCAGTAATTTTATTTCATTATGGTCTACTCTATCGTCATTAGTATATTTAATTTCGACTTCAATAGTTTTGTCAGCATATGCATTTTCAATTGAAATCATTAATGTGATGGAAAATATGATAATTGCTATTATGGTGAATTTACCTGATTTCATATTTACACTCCTATTCTTTTTGCACTTGTCCAAGTAGCTTTCTTATTTCTCAATTGTTCTATAATTGCTTTTAGTAGTAAAAAGTCAATAATTTGCTTGAATCCATATACTAAGAATATTGCATGCCATAATAATTTCGGATCCTCCTTATCAATTCGTAATGCTAACGCTGTCATCAGGTAATGTACAACAACAAATATCATAGAAATTTGTAAAATGTATAATCCATCTCCTAGTATTATACCTAGTATTGCATTTGCAGTTGCAATAAATCCAATTATTGGGGTTACTACCATTCCTAAGAACAAGTATGGTAATGACAATCTCTGTAAATAACCAAATCTTGGATTTGTCAAAGCATCTGAATGTCTTTTTAGAACTTGAATGTTTCCTCTATACCATCGTTTTCTCTGTGCCACAAAATCCTTCAGCGTATTTGGAGCTTCAGTGTATGCTGTAGCTTTGCTGCTTCCTTGAGTGATCAATCCTGCCTTTAACAATTTTATCGTTTGATCAAAATCCTCCACAATAGTGTCTTTACCATATGCTCCGGCTTCTATTAAAAATGATTTTTTAAAAGCACCTAATGCTCCAGGAACTATGGTTATTGAACCAAATATATCAAAAGCTCTTCGTATTATTTGGATTCCTGTGATGTATTCTAATGCTTGACATTTAGTTAATACATTCATTCTGTTTCTAACTCTAATATTGCCTGCTACAGCAGCCACATGTTTGTCAATTTCAAATCCTTTGACAATCTCTTTTAATGAATTTCTTCCAATAATTGTGTCTGCATCTACAATCACAATAATTTCTCCTTTGGCATACACCATTCCATAATTTAATGCAGTTGCCTTTCCACCATTTTCTTTATGAAGAACATGGATTTTCTCTTTGTATCTTGATGCAATTGCTAATGTTGAATCTGTACTACCATCATCCACAAAAATTATTTCTTTGTTTGGATATTTTGTTTCCAATAATCCTTCAATTGTGTTTGCAATTACTTTTTCTTCATTGTATGCTGGAATCACAACAGATATTTTTGGAAATGTTTTAACATCTTTTTGATTATCTTCTCTGTATTTACTTACAACTGCCATTGGAACAAAAAGCATTGTAGACCAAAATGAAATTGTTAATGCCCACAACAAAATTATTCTTACTGGGGATTCTAATAATGTATAACCCTCATAAGCAATCATTGTACCTATAATGAAAGGTGAACCTAAAAGAAATATTAGAAATACAGAAGGTGCGCGTTTTCCTGGTTTATTTTTTGAATACATTTTGCCAGTTGCCCCTATAACATGATACAATGTGATTACACCTCCAATGCCCATAGCAATCATACTGATTGGACCTAAAATGAAAAAAACACTTAGTATTAGAAAACCAACTATTGTGACAGTCAAACCAACTTGAACTAAATCTACTTTCTTTTTTACAATGTTTTGTAATTCAGTTGAATCGATTGTGTTTTTTTCTACATTTATTGTGATACAATTTCCATGATACCAGTTATTGTTGTATCTTAATGATTTTTCTTCTAGATTAATTTCTTTTTGACAAGTCTTACATTTTACCATGTTAGGATTTAGAAATACTGATTTGTCTTTTGAAACATATTGCTCTTTTACTTGCTCGTATTTTATGTCTAAAATTTCAATATCTAAAATTCTCTGCAAATATAGTTTATCTGAATTTATGATTTCTTTATTCTGTCTTAGTCTTTTTAGTAAATATTGATTTCTACCTTCATCGCCTTTTGATTGTTCTATGGCATCTGCTAGTTTGGTAATAAGGTAATTTCTATCCAATTTTTATAATTGTTAATGCCTGATCTGTCATTATATGTGAGTTCGTCATGAAAGTTTTCCTTTCAGTCTATTTTTTTGAGCAACGTTTCCTGCATGAGATAAATAAATGGGGTAAATACATTGAATTTATGAAGAAAATTTTCGTTAATGGTTATGGCTCTATTGGAAGTAGAATTGTTTCTTTTCTAAAAGACGATCCTGAAATTAGTGTAGTTGGTATTGGGAAGTATTCTCCAGATGAAAAAGTTAGCGAAGCTATCTCAAAGGGTTTTGACGTATATGTTCCAGAAAACAAATTGGCAGATTTTGCAGATTATAAAATTTCAGGCTCTATTGAATCTGCACTAGATAAATCTGATTTAGTTATTGACGCTTCCCCTGGCGGTCATGGGTATAAAAACAAGAAAAATCTATATGAACCAAAAAACATATCTGCAATTTATCAGGGAGGAGAGTCCACAATGGGTTCAGAATCTGTATCTGATTTACTGTTTAATTCTAGAGTAAATTACAATCAAGCATTAGGAAAACATCATGTTATGCAAGGAAGCTGTAATGTAACTGGAATGGGAAGAATATTGGAGCCTTTACGAAATAAATTTCGTGATCAAATAGTAAGATTTGATGTGACTCTTGTCAGGCGTTGGGCTGACATTGAGCAAACTGAAAAAAAGATTTCAGACACTATTGAAATGACTGAGAAGCCTCATCATGGGGATGATGTCAAACTCTATTTTGGCAAAGATGCTCCTCTATATGTACGAGCCATTAAAGTACCTACAAGACAAATGCATTTGCACATAATGGACATACGATTTAAAAACACGGCACCAAAACCATCTGAGATTCATGAAATATTTACAAATGAATTTGGAGTGGCAATACTATGGACTGCAAAGGGAACAAAAGATATTCGAGATTGTGCTCAAAACATGGGATTTCATTTTGTAGATACCAATATGATACACATTCATGCAAACATGACTACTTCAATTGGAGATACCGTACAAATGATGTATTCCGATGATCAGACTGGAATCGTGATTCCTGAAAATCACATGTTGATGCAAGCAATGCTTTTTGGAAGGTCATATGAAGATTCTTTTACACATACGGAATCTATATTTCATATGAATGAAAAAAAGCAAAAATTACAAGAGTATTTTGCTAAACAATAATTTTATCTCTTAATTCGCTCTATTCTAATTTTTTCAGGAATGTTTTTTCTTACTTTCTCAACAACTATTCTTATGTTATCCATTTCTATTTTATCTCCTTCTTGAGGGATATCTTGTAATTGCTCATGTAATAGCCCGTTCAGTGTACTATAATCATCGCCTTCAGGCAATTCCGATTTAAAAATCTCATTAATTCTTTCAATTTTGATTTCACCATTTGTTATGATTGTATCTTTGTCTATTGATTGATGATCAACTGACGTCGGAAGATCTGTTTCATCTTCTATATCCCCAATAATTTCTTCAATAAGATCTTCTAATGTGACTAATCCTTCTACCCCATTATGCTCATCAATTACTATGGCCATGTGGATTTTTCTACCTTTCATTTCTTTTAATAATGAACTAACCATTTTTTCTTGCGATGCAAATACTGGTTTTCGTGCAATCTGTTCTAATGTTTTCATTTTGTTGTCTGACTCAAACTCTCTAAGGACATCCCTTACATGAATAAATCCTACTATGTCATCATGAGTTTCACCATAAATTGGAATCCTTGAATGTGAATTTTGATTGATTATTGGTAGTGCTTCAAACAACAACATTTTTGCAGGAAGCATCTGCATTTTTGTTCTAGGGGTCATTACAGCTCTAATTACTATATCATCAAATTCTAATGCTCTGTGAACTAAATCTCGTTCATGTGTTTCTATTGCTTCATCTCTATGTCCCTGATCAATAATGCCTTTGAGTTCATTTACTGTTAACGCTGGTGGGTAATAGCCACTTCCTGTAATTTTGATCATTATGCGTGTAATTCTTTCTAAAATCCAAACAATCGGATAAGTAGCATAACTGAACATCATTAGAATTCCACTTGAGCGAAGTGCGATTTTGGTTGCATTTGCGTTACAATATGTTTTTGGAGTGACCTCACCAAAAATAATAAGTAAAAACGTCATTATTCCTATCGCAATTCCTAATCCCTCATCACCAAACAATTCAATTGCAATTACGGTAGCTAATGCAGATGAACCGACATTTACTAAATTGTTTCCAAGATTTACTGCAGACAACATCCATCCTGGATTTGATTTTAATTTCTGAAGTGCTTTTGCCCCTCGTTTTTTTTGTTTTACTAGCTGTTCCACAGTAGCTTGGCTTGTACCTACTAACGATACTTCTAATCCACTAAAAAACGCCGATAAGCCAATCAAGCCAGCTAACGCTACAATTGACATCCATAATTCTACCATCGTATTCTCCTCAAAAATCCATTAGGATTATACTCGTTAATCATCTAGTTTTTTTGCACCATCTTTTGGTTGTAATGTTTCTATAAAACATGAATTTAACTCTTAAGATTCAAAAATTGTTTTTAAGATTTGAACCCAAACACTACCTAATTTTTAGGAGGAATTGCAAATTTATTTGCAGGATTGTTATGATATTCGACAGGCAACATTGCATCTTTTTGTCGTCCTGTAAGAATCCCTACAACAACATCATCATTTTTGATAATTCCTTCACTCTTTAATTTTTTTATTCCAACAACTGATGCGCCTGATGCCATTTCACAATCAAATCCATTTAGACCTACAACAGACATACCATCTAACATTTCTGAATCAGATACAGTTGTAGCAACACCGTTTGTAAATTCTAATGCACGTAAACCTTTCAAAATGTTTGCAGGTCTACCAATTTGAATTGCAGTTGCTTTTGTTTTTGGTCGTAATCCTTCATTATCCAAATGATCATAATATCGTGATATCAACTCCACATTTGGTTTACCTTTATTCCATCGAAGTTCTTCACCTTCAAATTTCCCATTATACAAATCAGATAATGTACTTGCTCCTTCTGAATTTATAACTGCAATTCTAGGAATTTTTTTAATCCATCCCCATTCATATAATTCCATCAAAGCCTTTCCACAACTAGATGTATTTCCAAGTGCTCCTCCAGGATACACGATCCAATCTGGAGATTCCCAATTCAAATATTCTAATGCTCTAAATGGAATTGTTTTTTGTCCTTCTATTCTAAATGGATTGATAGAATTAACAGTATATCCACCATGGTTTTGTGCGTCATCCAGAGATTGTTTTAATGCGTCATCAAAATTTCCATCAACTTCTATAATTTGAGCTCCAAATTGATATGCTTGACTAAGTTTTCCAGGAGCTATTTGCCCTGCAGGTATGTATACATCGCAATCTATTCCTTCGTTTGCTGCAAACATACCAGCTGATGCAGATGTATTGCCTGTGGATGCACAAACAATTTTTTTTGCTCCAACCATCTTTGCATGAGTAACAGCTGTAGCCATCCCATTATCTTTGAATGATCCACTTGGATTGTATCCTTCAGGCTGTAGCCATACTTTATCATTTGAAATACCCATAAACTCTGCAGCTTTTGACATGTGGTATGGTTTTGATTGTCTCCCTTCTGCTCCATCAAGAGATACTAGATATTTTGCACATTCATCAAAATTTTCAGTATCAATTTGACAAAAATTAAGTAGTTCTCTAAATCTCCAAACCCCACTTTCATTAAAAATACTACTTTCAAAATCTCGTCTTTTGTAAAAAACTTGTTTTAATGTGACAGGTGGAGTTTTCTTGTATTTTACATCTAACAAATGACCTTTTTCACATTGCACATTGGTGCTTTCAATTGGATATTCTAACCCACATTGAGGATCAGTACACTTGAGATAAGCATCACCTTGCATCGTAATTACACTTAATCGGTGATAATTTAAAGCAAATGTGTAATTTTTAGACAAGTCAAGCTATTTTTCCTAAACTTTAGATTAGATGGATCTAAAAACTTGATATGGTCCCACATACTGAACATTTAAAAAATATTCTTTTGCAAATACTTGATTCATATAAAATTCTTAATGAAATTCAAGATAACCCCGGAGATCTTGATAAAATTAAGAAAGAGATGCTAAAGATAAATGGATTTATCAAAGTTGTTTGTAATAATATTGACGAGTATGCCATCCCTTTATCTGATTTTAAAAAAGTAAAAGTCAAGTTAAAGCATTATTTAGAAAACTATTTTTTTGAGAAAGAGATTGAAACTATGGCACCTTTGTATTCTGATGATACTTATAGACTAAAAAATATGAGATTAAAAATAATTGAAGCGTTAGATGATCAAAAAATGATGGACAATGTTGGAGATTTGATTGAGAAATTATGACTGATAAAAAATGTATGTTATGTGGATGCCAAGATCACAGATTGTTTGGTTGTTCAAGACATCTTTCCAAAAAATGTAGTTGCTATAAAGCCAGATGATTTAATGATTATTTTCTTTTAGGTCCAGATCTTTCATGAAAATTTAAACAACATTTGCATTCTTTCTCAATGCATTCAGATTCACTATGGTGACCACAAATACCACATTCACAACTTTTTGACATGATCATAATTACTGTATTAAGAATATAATTTATCCACTAATTTTTTATGAGTTTAAGGTCAAAATAGGATTATTTTTTTGATTTTGATTTCTTTTCTGGTTTTCCTTCTAATTCTTTTTTAATCTCTTCTGCTTTATTGTCGACAGCTTTGATAATCTCTTGTATGATTCCATCTAAATCACTATCTTCGGCTGCCGGTTCAATCGTACTCGCAATTTCATTTATTGTACTTGAAATTTCCGCACTGACATCTTCAAAACTTTCAGGATCCTCATATGCGGCATTATAAAGATCTTTGAGATTGTTTACATGGCTGATCACTTGTTCGGTTAATACTATTCTGTAATCAGTTCCATTCACATCAAATTCTTTCAAACTCATATTGATTTTTCAATCTCTTTTTGTTTATAATGTTTTTCAGAGTAAAATAATGATGTTACATGTGATTATAATCAAAATACAATATAATCTAGAGCCGAGGCGTCACTGATCAACCTAGTATGTTTTGAACCTACCACATACCCATTTTTAATATCCTCTACTGGAATCCATCTATTTGTTGATGTGTAGTGTCTTTTTTCAGCTAATTCTCTTTCAATAGATTCTATGTCAAATTCAGCCTCTTCAACTTGTTGTGTTGTAAGATGTTTAACGGTCACCAAGATTTTTGTAACCTTTACACGATCACCGAACTTCCATTTCAATACAGGAGTTTCATCAGATACTTCTAAGATCTTGATTTTCATCTGTTTTTTTCCAAATGCATCATGGCTTATCAGTATCCTTTCATCAGTAAATTCTTCAAAACTAATTCTTGAACTAACTTCTGCATCAGAAATTGTTTGTAACAATGATTCTGAATTCTTTTCAGTTGTTTTTATCTCAGTATCGTCTTCCGACATCACAGTTATAGAGTCGTTATCCTTAAAAAATGATTTGAAAAATTTGTAAATTAGGCACTAGTTCGCTGTTTTGTTTTAAATGGCATTACACATTCTTTCAAGTATATCTCTTCTCTGCCGTCATCCGTCTTGGCAAAGAATTTACCCTCATAAGTGCACACACAGTCAGTAATTTTCATAGATTCATCCCATATTTTGAAGAATTCGCGTAATTCTCTACTTTCGTATTCTCCAACCCCTATTCTTTTCTTTGAGAGAAACTTGAATGCAAGTATGACATTTCTTTTTTTGTATATGTCAAATGTCTTAATCCATGACAAACATCGTTCAATTTGGTCTGCAGGAACTGGAAGTGATGTACTAGTTCCAGACTTTGCTTCAATTGTAAATATTGTACTGGCATCTGTATTTACAGCTAATACATCAGGTAACGCAATACTGGGAGATCCTAGTCTAAATGCTTTCCAGTTTTCTATGCTGTTAAATCGTTTAACAATAGTGTCTTCCCATTGATAACCTCGTTGTCTACGAGTTCTTGCTATTTTTTGATTTTTAGTCATTACATTACTCTTTTGCGTCGTAACGGTTAATGAAGTAAAGTTTGATCTCAATACCATATATTTTCTATTCTTGTTTAGTAGACTAGGTAATTATACAATAACTCAACAAAATACTACACAAGCATAGTGATCATCTTAACCTTTTAAAATCTAAAAAGATACAGTTAATGTTAATATTGGAATCTGAGATATTAATAAAACAACTCCTAGAACGGAGGAATCACCATCTAAACATGTTGAAACATTTGGATTTTAGATTAATAATGGATCCTTTTAAAGATGAGATTAAAAGCATAGAAAGATTACAAACAACCACGATTGATCAGATAAAAAAAATAGAACAAGAAGTTGCTTTTTTAACATTAAGGGATAATGAAAACGTACAATGAGTTTATCAAACCCAGCCAGTGTAAAAAACTATGTTTGATGAACTTGTAAAGAATCTTGTTCATGTAAAGCAGAGTTTTGCAAAGAATTATTCTAGAAATGCACACATTCAAGAGATAATCCCATCATTTGTTTCAGAAAAATTTCCATTGTCTCCGTCACATTTACAACTACTTCATGATTTTGCCCACAAAAATCCAATCTATCTTAATCACTATGAAGAAAATATTGAAGGAACATTATGTACTGTGTATGAAGGAGACATCAACGAGTATTGGTTAAACAGTATCAAACACGGTTCAAGTTGTCAGCCATTTTACCCTACTTGGATAATGTCTGCATTTGTTATGACTAGTATTGCTAAAGAATTAGGATATACTGAATTAGTAGATATTGGTTCTGGAGATGGGAGAATAGCATTTTGTGGCACCATTTTAGGACAAACAACTCATAGTATTGAAATTGATGATGTGTTGGTAGGGTTACAAGATATTATTTGTAAATCCACAAACCAAAATTTTTATCCAAAATGTGCAGATGCTTTAGAGTTTGATTATTCTCAACTAAAATTAGACAAGCCAGTTTTTTTCATCGGAGGACTTCCTCAAATGGGAGGGGATATTTTGGCGACAAGCATCATAGAAAAAATTAACTCTAATTCAGAGCTGAAAAACAATACCTGCATTGTCTTTGCAGGAACTCATATCAAGCGACAATTATCGGGGAATTTAGAAAATGGCGGATGGAGTTCCTTAATTGAAAAACACAACTTAAAAATAATTGATACTGTATCTCTACCTACAATTTGGACATTTGATCAAACGGTAGAAACACCATACATCTATACTGAATTTAACTGACTTCAAAAAAATAATTTCCTTCTGATATTCCACATTTTGACATTTTTACAGATTGTCCGATATCAGGGATTTTTGGAATGGTTGCAATTAATCTAACAGTTTTTTCAAATTCAACTATGCAAAAATACTGGTTGTTTTTACTTGAAAATTCAATGATTTTCCCCTCAAAATTCCCTTCTTTTAGAGATACATTGCCAAAACAATTATTGCAAAATTCTGTGGGAGGCCATACAATTTTTTTACACTCGTTGCATTCAGGCACACAAAAAATTCCCTCATTTAGTTTAGTTTCAAAATTCAATTCTCTAAAACCAATACTGTGGAAGATGTTGCTGCTGCTGACATGTTATGAACTAATCCTACATTAGCATTATCTACTTGCCTTTTACTTGCATTTGATTGAAGTTGTTGTGTAATTTCTATTGTCTGTGCAATTCCTGTTGCACCTAGTGGGTGTCCACATCCAATTAATCCTCCTCTAGGATTTATTTTAAAATTATTTGTATTATGTAATTCTTTGATCATATTGATCCCATTTCCTTTATCAGAAAATCTTAGAGATTCTAATGCAATTGGTTCACAGACAGAAAACGCATCATGCAATTCTATAACATCGATATTTTTAATATCTTTCTTTGACATTTTTAATGCTGTTTCACAAGCTTGTTTGGTGGATTCCATCGATGTAAATGAAGTATTTTTTGTAAATCCAGCTGAAATTGTTTTTTGTCCTATGCCTGTTATCCAAATTGGTTTTTCAGAGAGTTTTTTTGTTTTTTCCTCAGACCCTAAAATTATTGATGCGCTTCCAGTACACGGCTGAGAACAATCTAATAATCTTATATCATCTGTAAGTTGTTTTGAATTCATTACATCCTCAACTGTAAACGTTTTATTTGATATTGCATTAGGATTTTCTTTTGCCTGCTTGTGATTTTTTACCGATACTATTGCTAGATCTTCATCTGAAAAATTGTATTTTCGTTTATAGGATTTTGTAAAAAATGAAGACCAAAAAATAGGATGTTTGTATTCTCCACGAGATGCATCCCACTCTAACACACTACCAGGACTATCATATCGTTCAGCACCTGCCACCAGTACCAAATCTGCCAAGCCTGAAGCAATGTAAGAATATGCAGAAACAATAGAATTCGTGCCTGAATTACATAGATTTTCAATAGAATGTGCTATTTGTGGTTGAATGCCTGTCATTTCAGACAAAATCGGGGACAAGTATTTTGAATTGTCATTTGTAGATACTAAAACTGCATCAATATAATCGCGATTTATGTGTGAATTGTTTTTGAATAGTTCTTTTACAGAATCCAATAAAATGGAATCAATTTTTTTGTCTTCTTTTGTAAAAGGAGTAATACCATATCCAACAATCCCAACCTTATTCATATCATTCATCCAAAAATGTTTTTTTAAATAACTCAAATGAATTCATTGTTGCTCCAATTGGATTAAATTGCAAAATAGGCTGATCAATTCCAGCACTAATAAAATTACTTAATTGTTTTTTACATTCTTCTGAAGTTCCAGATATTGCAAGTGATTGCAACATTGTATCTGTAACTAAATCATGATTTGATTTAAATCCTGATTTTTTAAATTCATCATAAATTTCACTAGTTTCTTTTTGAAATCCATTATCTGATAAAAATTTACGATAAATATCCCCAACAGAAACATAAAACGCAATAGTTTTTTTTGCTCTCAAAATTGCTTCCTCAGAATTATCAGAAACACATGTAATTAATTGGCATGTAACATCTATTTTTCTCTTTGATTGCATTTTTGATATTGTTTTTTTCATTTCATTTAACGGTCTAAGATAAAATATTACTCCATTTCCAATTTCCCATGCCAAATCAACCATTTTTTTATTAATTGCAGCAAGATAAATTGGAATTTCTTTTCTTTGTGGTTTGATTAATAATGTAAAATTATTTAATTTGAAAATATTGCCATCATAATTTACTTGCTGCCCAGATAACGTTAATCTAATAATTTCAACATATTCTTTCATCCTTTGTAGTGGCTTTTCAAACTTATTACCGTGAAATGATTCGACTATAGGTAAACTACTTGTACCGAGTCCTAAAACCAATCGTCCTTTAGATAATGTATCCACAGTTGCTGCGCCCATCGCAATTATGGATGGACTTCTGGAATAGATGTTAATTATCGATGAGCCTATTTTTTGATTTATTGTTGTAGATGATACTATTCCCAACATTGAAAAATTTTCCATTCCCCATGTTTCAGGCACCCAAATAGCGTCAGTGCTAGTATTTGAGATGATTTTTGAGCATTTTATCACCTCTTCTATTGACAATAATGATCCCAAACTACACGCAATACGCATGAAAAGAGTAATGTCTTTTGGATATTCTAGTGTATCTGTTTTAGTAATAGGTGAATTTTGATTGAGGCTGAGTATTATCAGATCAGAACAAAAATAGAATCGTTGAGCGAACAAATACCCTCGGAAAAAATCAATGAACAATCAGCATTTTGGGGTAATGCAACAAAATATGCATCGATAAGTAACGATGAACGATTTGTTGAAGAAATTGCATATTGTATGGTTACATTACACAGAACTGGTGCATAAAATTCGTATTTTATTTTATTATTTTCTCAATTTCAGATGAACATGTTTCGATATCTTTGAATGAATCTATTGAATACCACTTTACATTTCTAAATTTTTCAATGTAGAGTTTTCCTTTTTTAGCATAATCTGGAAAAACTGTTTTTTCAATGTCACCTTTTAATGGCAAGTCTTTGAGAATGCTTTTTTCCAAATGATAAATTCCTGCATTCATCCATATATCTGAAATTTCTTTCTTTTCTTTGAATTTTATAATTTTATCATCTTTTGTTTCTAAAATTCCAAATTTTGTTTGTAATTCAATAGATGCAATAGAATTTTGTTTTTTTGATAATTGTTTTAAATCAATATTTGTTATAACGTCGCCGTTAAGAACAAAAAAAGATTTATCGTGAATCATTTTCCCAGCTTTTTTAATTGCACCACCTGTACCCAATGGAGAATCTTCAATTGAAAATCTTATTTTCATATTTATTTTTTTAATATTTAAATAATTTTCAATCATATCTTGCTTGTAACCTGTACAAACAATCACTTCATTCACTCCAAATTTTTTAAGATATTTTATTTGCCATTCAATAATTGGAATGTTTTTTATCGGAACAAGCGGTTTTGGGACATAGTCTGTAATGGGTTTTAGTCTTTTACCTCTACCGCCAGCTAAAATTAGTGCTTTCATCTATTCTGTGATAGGTTTTTCAGGTTTTATATTTTCAGAATTTGCAAGATCTTCCATCTTTTTTGCAAATTCATTGTAGATCTTCTCTAGTTCCTTTAGTGGCATTTCAATACCTAACAATTTCATAGTTTTGTTCCAAGATTCAATATATTTTTCATCATCTAATCCTTTTCCAAGTGTCTCAGCAATGGAGTGAACGCCTTCTGTTTTTCCAAGGGCATAAATTGCAATATCTTTATCGGTTAACATGATTTTTCACTTTCTGTCAAATAGTAATGTAATTCTGTATAGCACTCAACACAGTATTCTTCAAAATTAGTATGATCACAGTCATACACTTTTTTTACATCGTTTGCACACTTTGCACAAGTAACCATGCTAATTGCTTAAGATTTTTTAATTTTAAGTATACCTAATCCTATCTGAATTGCACCAACAATCAGTAATGGAGCTACTTCAGAGGCCATATTTCTTCCAGATGCTTCTGCTTCTATTGGATCAGCATTACCAATAACAAATGCACCACCAAAGATAATCAAAATGCCTGCGATTATTATCATAATGCCTAAACCTTTTGAAGGTTTTTTTCTTGAAATAAAGTATGATATAATTGGCAATACCATTGCAGGAAGACCTAATCCCATCCCTCGAATTTTATGATCAAATGGAATGAATCCTACTTCGTTGCCAGTAATTTCAACCACAGCCACATCAATTGCATAGATTACCAGTAATGCAATAGCAATACCAGTTATGATTAATGCAGGAGTTAAAGCCATATTCCATTTCTCTTTTATCAATTAATAAATCTAATTAGATGCTTTGATAACTGTTTTTGATTTTAGTGCATCTAATTTTTTTAATAACTCATCTATGGGCTCCCCATTATTTCCAATTATGTTAAGGTGTCCTAATTTTCGATGGGGTTTTGAAATTTTTTTCCCATACATTTTCAGAAACACTCCTGGATCAGTCACTTCTAATGGCGTGTATTCTCCAGTGAATTCATCACTACCTAAAATATTATACATTATAGAATTGTAAATCAATCTCGTACTTCCTAATTTCATTCCAAGAATTGCCCTCAAATGTTGTTCAAACTGAGATGTCTCACTAGATTGTAATGTATGATGTCCTGAATTATGTACTCTAGGAGCAATTTCATTAATCACCACATCGTTATTTGGAGTGACAAACATCTCTATGCCAAAAATTCCTGCACCTTTTAAAACATTCATTGTTTTTTCTGCTATTTGTTCCGCTTTTTTTGCAATATTTTCAGAGACTCTAGCTGGAGCAATTGTTTCTCGCAAAATATTTTCTTTATGAATATTCTCAACTAATGGATAGGTTTTGATTTCTCCATGTGTGTTTCTAGATGCTATAACTGATACTTCCATACTAAATGGAACAAACTTTTCTAATAGAAGAGGTTGTCCTTTAAAATAATTAAATGCGGTTTGTATTTCATCTTCGGAATTAATTTTGAAATTACCTCTGCCATCATACGCATCTCTTCTAGCTTTTAGCATTGCAGGAATTCCAAATTTTTCCAAACCTTTTTTGACATCTTCAATACTTTTTATTTCAATAAATTCAGGAACAGCTATATTATTTTCATGTAAAAACGATTTTTGCAGGAATTTATCTTGAATGATTTTTAGAGTTTCAGGAGAAGGATTAATTTCGGATTTGTATTGAACTGATTTTAAGATATCACTGTCCCCAGATTCAATTTCATAAGTAATGATATCGGATCTATTTGCCAATTCAATGATGGCATCTTTATCTTTAAAATCGGCAATAATTTGTGTTGCTCCTACCTGAGATGCAGGACAATTTTCAGTAGGATCTAAAACAATAATTTCAGATATTTCGTTAGGCATTTTTTTTGCGGCTTCAGTAATCATCATTCCTAATTGACCTCCACCAATTATCCCAAGAATTTTTGCCATTACGAAAAGAATGTTTTTGGATTACAAATATCTAATGTTAGTTTGTTCATATGTTTTAATAGATTAACAATAGAATTCTTAATTACTCTCTAGTTTTTTCTATTATTATGATATATTCAAAAAAACCTCTTGTGGGAATAATTATGGGTTCAAGTTCAGATAGTAGGATCATGCAAGGAGCAGCTGAAATCTTAGACGAGTATAAAATTAAACATGAAGATCAAATTGTTTCTGCACATAGGACTCCTTCGAGGTTGGCTGAATATGCTAAACATGCAGAAAAAATGGATTTTAAAATTATCATTGCAGGAGCTGGAGGTGCAGCACATTTACCTGGAATGATTGCATCTCATACAACTATACCAGTAATTGGTGTGCCAATACTAGTTTACAACGATAAACATCAAAAAAAATCCGACACTTCAAAATTTTCTGCTTTTGGAGGATTAGACTCATTGCTATCCATTACTGAAATGCCATCAGGTTCTCCGGTTGTTGCAGTAGGAATCAACAAAGCAGGTAATGCAGGAATATACGCAATGAAAATACTCGCAAATGAATTTCCAGATTTGAAAAAGAAACTAAAAGAACACAAATCAAATCAACATAATTCAGTCATGAAAGAATCCAACCAATTAAAGAAAGAAGGCCTTTCAAAATTTGCAAAAAAGAAATTCAACTAATTCAAGTAAGTAGTGTGAATTGAATGTTCTTCTTTTTTAGCGCATCAATGAGTAATTCTGTTTGTTCTTTCCCTTGTGTTTCTAGACTTAATGTCACACCTGCAGAACCTGCATTGATATTAGAACTTAGTCTGTCATGAACCACTTCAACGATATTTGCATTAGCTAAAGTAATCTCATCAACTATTTCTTTAAATGCACCTGGTCTATCAGGTAGTAAAATAGATAATTTGAGTAATCTGCCCATAGCTGCAAGACCTTTATCCACTATTTGCCCCAATAGATACATGTCCACATTACCTCCAGCCAACACAGCTACAACTTTCTTTCCTATGGCAGGTTTTTTGGATATTAAATAAGCTAAACTTGAAGCTCCTGCAGGTTCTACCACAAATTTCATTCTTTCCATTAGTAAGAACATTGCTTTTGTAATTTCAGTATCATCTACTAAAACTATTTCATCTATCAGTTCTTTGATAATTGCAAATGTTAATTGTCCTGGAACTTTAACAGAGATACCATCAGCTATTGTTCTCTCCCCTCCACTAGAAGTGATAGAACCTTGTTTTATTGAGTCATACATGGATGGAAATGATTTTGATTGTACACCAATTACTTTGATTTGAGGATTTTTTTCTTTTATCGCAATCAATATACCTGCAGCTAATCCACCGCCGCCTATTGGCACATAGATCTCATCTACATCTGGTAAATCATCTAATATTTCTAATCCGATAACTCCCTGTGCTGCAATTATTTGCGGATCATCAAATGCATGTATCATTGTTGCACCGGTCTCTTTTGCTATTTCTTTTGCTTTTGCTGATGATTCATCATAGTTTATTCCCTCTAAAATCACATTGGCACCATAACCTCTAGTTGCCGCGACTTTTGCAGGAGATGCATTTTTTGGCATTACGATAGTACATGGAATTTTTTCTAATGATGATGCATATGCTACACCTTGTGCATGGTTACCTGCAGAAGCTGCAACAACTCCATATTTTTTTTCTTCATCAGATAATGATTTAATTTTAAAATACGCTCCGCGAATTTTAAATGAACCAGTTTTTTGTCTAAATTCTGCTTTCAGATATACATCTGACCCTGTCATCACACTGAATGTTGGAGTATGTATTAGAGGGGTTTTTTTTATATCATTTCCTCGTAATGAATTTGCCTTTACTATTTCATCATATGATGGATTCATTGGAAATGTTGCTAATGATTCGGTGTATTTGACTTCTTCTATACAAAAATTGTATTTTTTGTCAACTTTTATGCGTAATTTTTGAGGAATGCCTAAATAGTTCAAAAATAGGTTTCAAATTATATCAGGGAATCCGGAACTCCCCTTTGAGAAAGGTTTCTCATTTTCCGGTTCCTTGGTTTATGATTTAATTATAATTTCAAGTTCTTCTAATCTTTTTAAAATATTTGTTTTTACCGAATCAGGGATTTTTCTCGGATCAAATACTCCTTCACGATTATTATTTTTTACAAATTCTAAATCTAATGCCAATAAACACCCCTCTTCACCTGCAACTAATCTTGGATCATCAATTAAAACTGGGGATGTTTGATAAGTTTCAAGTAAAAGTGAGTCTAATTCTTTAAACAACTCACTCTTTTTTTCAGATAATTCTTGGAAATCAACACCTGCGTCTTTTTGAATTTCTGTAAAAACTTTTTCTCTAAATTCATCATTTTCATAAAAAACCTCAAATAATTTTTGATGATCAAAGTCTTTGTATCCCATTTCTTTTAGTTTATTTAGAACAATTTGATCACTATTATCTGCTAACTGTTCTTGTTTATTTTTTGTTGAATCAACAATCACTGCTAATTCTTTTTGACAATCAATTACGCGTTGAATTGGTTTGTAGTATAATAAAACATGGAATTGTAATGACATATGACCCGATAATAAATAATTCCCTTCACGTATCTCAAATTTTGTAAAAATTCTTCGAATGTCTTGATTGTTTGATATTGATACATCTTGTAAATCCCAATCTTGTAATGAATCATTAATTTTTTGAAAATAATCAGTAACTAGCTTTGGATCAAATGTTTTTTGTTCTGTAATCGTAGAATCCCCCATCATAACTTTCACATCGATCATTTTTGTCAAATCAATCATTTTTGGAAGATATGTTTTTTGGATTGATTCATTTTTCTGATTTAACAGTTGAAGGAACTCATTTTGAGATCTTGAGCCTAATCGCACAAAAAATAACAACTATTTACTCTCCTTAAACCTTCATCAAAATCTAAATAGATAAAATCACTATTTTAGGCATGAATAAATCCAAAATTAACTGTGAATATTGCAATGATGATATTACCGAATACTATCACGAAGGATATAAGGGGAAAAGAGGCAAATGCCCTCGTTGTGGAATAGATTTTCCCTTAGAATAAGAGAATAATATGACTGAAAAAACAAACAAAGAAACTACAGATACTGGACAAAATAATAATGTCGTAGACATGCTCCTTAGTAAAAATCCAAACCAAACACTAGATTCAGAGACAATGATTTTGGAGACACAAAAGCGTGTTTGGGGAGCACTCAAAAAAGGTTACGAATATTCAGGAGTCATCAATGATTCAGATAAATTTCTGAGAAAAAATGTTTTTTCAAAATTAGATATGGCTGTACTCTATGTAGATTTAGTTGGTTCAACTACCATGACATTAGAAATGCCTGAAGAAAAAATTGCAATTATTGTAAGTTCGTTTTCACAAGAAATGGCAGCAGTCATTAGACAACATCAAGGATATGTTTTAAAATTTGTAGGAGATGCAGTGATTGGATACTTTATTGGAGAAAATAATAGTTTACTTGCAGCAGATAATGCGGTGGATTGTGCAAAATCAATGCTCAC
Source organism: Candidatus Nitrosopumilus sp. (assembly GCF_040878665.1). Lineage (GTDB taxonomy): Archaea > Thermoproteota > Nitrososphaeria > Nitrososphaerales > Nitrosopumilaceae > Nitrosopumilus. The sequence continues at coordinate 20,539 of NZ_JBBDLU010000009.1, forward strand.
TGTAATTCAAAAGGGCATCAACCCAATTCTAAATCAATATGACTATCCAGATTTAATGGTAAAGATTGGTGTCGATTATGGACAAAATATTGTAGTAAGATATGGTGCAGATATAGAAAACTCTCATGTGGATTTAATGGGACCTGCAATGAATATTGCATCAAAAATTCAAAATATGGCAAAACCAAATCAGATTTTGATTGGGAACGATGTGTATCAAAGAATTCATCCAAATTCCAAGAAGGAATTTACACAATTAGTATGGAAAAATAATGAATGGAGATATCGTTCCAGAGTAACTGGTGAAATTTACAACGTGTTTGAATTTAATGGGTAAGAAATTGGACTATTATACAGTAAAGTTGTCCGGACATTCTACATGTTCATAATGATGTTCGGTGAATTTTTCTCTAACAACATAAATTACAATTTTGTGTAGATCTTTTTCTTGAATGTCCTTTTTACATTTCAGACATGTTTTTTTTGATTCATACATGTGTAATAGCGATCAAAATTGGGAATCTATAAGGATCTGCGATCAGCTCAAATTGAGCAAAAACACCCCAGATTTAACTAAAGAGTATATCAAATGACTAAAGCAAGCCACAAATATGGCAAATATCGACAAATGTTGTGGACAATTTTGCAATAAAACATTTGCAGGACCTGTATGGTTTGAATCCCAACATCCCTCACATGACCTTTCAATTTCCGAGATTGCCACCCGGATTAACTAATCCAATGTTTAAAATTCATGAAAATCCTATGAAGGAACAATTTTTACAAAATGCAAGCACTATCAATCAAAAATTACAAGGATTTCAACACATGTATCAACAATATGCATCAGGATTACTCTCAATGAACTCTAATGTGATCCCACCAGGACATCCATTATACACCAGACAAAATTCTATAGAAATGCTTCAAAACCAAAATGACAAACTATTACAAGAAAATCTAGAATTAAAGAAAAAATTACAAAAAGACGTAAATTCAAAGTAGATCTTAGTTTCATAAAATGTAATTTTTCAGAATCCTTATTAGTTTCAAAAATTAGTTTTCTTATGGTTAAAACTCCTGCGGACAAATGGAAAGATACAGTAGTAAAATATAGGAAGCAATGTCAAAATATTTTAAAATTATCAAACGGTATTAGATATGCAGGAGTAGTAAATGCTTATGGTCGAACTTTAACTGGAATAATCAGACCAAATCTAAAACCACTTTTAAAATCAGAACAAGTTAAAAATGAATTCTTCATAATTGCTACTTTAATGTCTCTAAGAAAAGAAACTGCAGACACAGTTGGAAAATTAGAGTATGTAATTTTACAACATCAAAAAGTTACAATTCTAATTTTGCAAAAAAATGATGTCACATATTATGTTTCAATAAATCGAAAAGAAAAAGGCTTAGAGAAAATAATATCTCTAATCAAAAAGACAATCTAAGCTGGTGTAAATCCTTGATATCCACTTGTTTGTTGAGCTTTATCTTCAAAGCTTGGCTCGAATAGTGAAATAAGATAATCATCAGGATCTAAAATCACTGCGTTTTTGCCTGCCTCTCTTTCAACTATGTCACGATGAATTGTAACGCCTTTTGCTTTTAATTCCTCAACTGCGGATTTTACATCACCAACAAGAAAACCTATTGTGATTCCATTTTCAATAGAACTGCCAATATGTTGTGCCGTTAATGATGCAGGATGTAAACTCAATAAAGCACCAGATGTACCTAAATCTACCCAAGATCTTCGCTGATTTTTGATTGGAAGCCCTATGATTTCGTGGTAAAAGTGGAGTGATTTGTCAATGTCTGAAACAGCTAAAATTACATTTCCTACTTTTTTGATGTTCACGTCTAGTCTACCTTTAAGTTCTTTAAATCCATTGTTATTGAACTTCAATAAAAAGGGAATCCCCCCTCTTTGTGAGTAAAATTGTGCTGTATCTAGGAAGTTCAAAACAGTATGATTTGTTGGAAATTTGTTTTATTCCAAAATTATAATCAACATTATGCAAAATGCAACAACACATCGAGTGAAACTGTTAAGGGGTTATGGCATTGGAATTACTTTAAAAGACAATCAAATAGTTTTAAAAAACGGCAGACATTTTTACGAAAAAGAGCACGAAATAGAATCTTATTTTCCATCTCGATTCCCGTATCAAAGAATAGTCATTTCTGGAAGAGGCATCCTCTCTACTGAATCAATAAAGTCATTATCTGAAAATAATGTAAATATCATTTTGACTGATTCGTATGGAAATGCAGTATCATCGATGAATTTCCCTATGGTCTCAGGGATTGGTTCGAGAAATAGAATGAGTCAGTACGATACGTTTCGAGATGATACCAAAGCAACCTATCTTCAAAGACAGTTACTGCATGCCAAGTTTGAAAGCCAGATCAGATTTTTATCCAGTCTGAATGAAGATTGTACAAAGGTCATCTCAACTCTCAAAGAACAACAAAGAATCATTCCAAATCTTGATTTGAGAAAAATGGTTACTGTCGAAGCTCATGTGAGTAGAGAATATTTCAAACTGTATACTAGTTTCTTTGATGAAAAATATGGTTTTGATTCAAGGCGTGGATTTGTAGGAAATACAAAACAAAATGCAACTGATGTGATTAACGCACTTTTGAATTACGGCTATACAGTTCTAGCTGGAGAAATTACCAAACAGATTGTAGGAATTGGTCTTGATCCGTACTATTCATTTTATCACAAAAATCATGAATCTTTCCAATCGCTAACTTATGACTTGATTGAGCCATTCCGATGGATTGTGGAAAAGACTGTGTATAGGCTAGGCAATGCCAAAAACAAGAAACTGCAAATCAAGAAAACTGACTATATCAAACACGATAAATCAGGCATGGTTTTATTGGATACCGAACTGGTCAAAAAGTTCTTAGAGATGCTTGAAGTTGATTTTAGAAAGACTAGAGAGTATGATAGGAAAAACGGCATGAAAAAAGAAAATGGGTTGTCTAATTGTGCTGAAATTACAATAGTCAAAATAGTGATTCAGAATTTATCTGACTTTTGTAATGGCAAAAGTGATGAGTTTAGAATCTAATTTTTTCTTTGTCTACAGGTAAACCTATAAGAAAATCATCAAACATTATATTCATCGGTATCAGGTTCATCAACATTATCTTCATTATCATCTAAAAACAAGTTCTCAGATTCATCATCAGGTTGAATAAAGTCACATTCGTCATTTAATGGATTTCCTTGGTCATCTACTTTGAATACATTTTGGAGTGGAACTTTTTTAATGTAATCATGCGAAGATGAAGAAGTATTACCACAATGTCCACAAGTTAATTTATCTACAACTTTTCTTTCACATTTAGGACAAGTTCTTACATCCATACATTTTCTATAAGAATTATGAACTTAAGTATATTGAAAATTAAAAAATTAAGATGTTTTTCTTCGTTTTTTTATTTCTTCTTCTATTTTACCAAGCAAAATAGATAGTTCAGAAAGCACAATTTTTTGGTTTTTAACTGCCCATAATGTTCTATATTGAGGAGCTATCTGTGTCCTAGGTGTTAACTCTCTTTTGATTTTCTCACGCGTGTCTTTCAAATCATCATGAGATAATTTATCTAAATTCTTAGTATGTTCTTTAACATTTTTTTTAACTGTTTTTTCAAGTTTCTTTGAATCCAGTTTGCTTAAATCATCTAAAGACACTCCAGTACATGGGATTTCTTTGTTCATAATTCCATAAGGGCTAGTTCGTTTAGCATTTTTTATTCTGAACTTATCTAATATTCCCATACTGTCTCTAACTATTTTATGAACTTAAGCGTATTGGAGTTTTATCGTCTATGTCTTCTAGAATTTGATTTATGTGGAGTTCTTCTTGATGTTTTTCTAGATGGACTTCTTCTTTGAGATGGTCTAGATTTAATGTGAATATCTCTAACAGTTCCACCGTCTTTCAAATTTTCTTCTATTCGTTTCTTGATAGCATCTTCATTACTTTTCATTTGATGATGAAATTTACACAACATCTGACAATTTGATAATGTATTATCATCTCTACCCTTGATATGATCAAATTCAAAATATTCAGTATTGGTACAATGTGGAATGGCACATCTATTATGTTGAATTTTTCTAATTGCTTCCTTGACGGTAGCGGGAAAATTATTACGGGGGATTTGATAATCTAATTGATCTTCTGATTTAGCAAATTGTTTTAGGTATTCATAATCTGGATCATTTTTATCTAGAATGTCTCGCATGATTAAATATTTTGCAAGTTTTAAATCAGAAAATTTTCCTTGTATTCGATAATGTGAAAAATATAACATATAATCAGTATGAGAAATTTTATATCCAAATTTTTGGATTAAGTTATATTCTGAATCAAAAAGTCTAGTTCCTTCTCTTGGGTATTTTCCAATGACTTTTTGACAAATGTCTTTTAACTCTCTGGAATCCATCGTCTTGATAATTCGTGAAAGTTTGTTGTGTAATTTTTCGGCATGTTTTTCATAATCTGTTTTTTTGAAAAACCCCATAATCTATCTCAATTATTTATGAACTTAAGCATTTGCTAATCTACACAATTTTTGGCATAATCCACAATACGCTTAAGTCGCGATAATTCAGAATGGGATTATGGGCATTATATCTGACATTGGAGATGGACTAGGTTTAGGTCTCAAGTATGGTTTGCTTGGAATTGTTATACTAGTTTTGATTTTTGGAGTAATTATTCCATTATTTCAAAATAATGTGATTCAAGATAATGCTGAAAATATCAAAGACGTTGTAATAGAACAAGCTCCAAATATTTTGAAAGCAGGAGTTGATTATTGTGAGGCTAAAGATATTGGAATTAATCAAATTCTAATTTCAGGTATTCATGATCAAATGTTACTCAATGCAAAAGGTAAAGCAAAAGAGATTTTGGATAAATGGACAATCACTCAAACAGTAACTGCTTGTGAAGTGGTAATATTAGATGATGTTTTACAAAAAGATGGTACAGAAAAAATTTGGAGAAATCAAATAGGATTAACACAAGCAATGAAGAATATTCAAGGGTGCACATTGATTGCGTGTATTGATGAATACAAAATTATCGAATATCTAAAACAGTAAAAGTTTAGAATGTAAGGTTCAACTTTCATCTAGTTGTTTCTTTAGTTTATCATATTCTTCTTTTGTTATTTCTCCATTGACTAATCTATCTTTCAAATGCCCTCTACGTTTTGCATCTCCAATTGGAAGTTTCTTTAAAATTTTAATAATAATTATTATTATTGCTACGATTATGCCTATAATTATTGCAATAATAATTCCAACTCCCAGAATACTCTGTAAAAAAGTATGTTCCAACATACAATTCTAAATTTTTATATGAACTTAAGCGTATTGAAATTTATCTTCCAATAAAATAAAAAACATACAAAATTGATGAAGCGGTAACTGACATTCCTGTGATTATCACTAGTTCATTTCTTGAAAATACGCTTGCTCTAAAACTCACAAATTTTCTTCAAAGATAGTGAACTTAAGCGTGTTGGAAATCCTTGAAAACTTGAAATCAATAAAAGATTAATGACAAAAACTCAAAATTCATTCAAGATTCTAAAACTGGCAAATGTACTCAGAAAACTTGGTAAAATGAAGGTAAAAGGGTATGAATCAACTATTGCCATGCCTCCAGATGACAATTTTACCAGACTATTAAGAAGGATGAGAGAAGTACAACAAGAAGAAAACAAGATTCTTGAAAAACTGATTGAATTAATCACATCAGAATACAAGACAAAATGTAGACATCCCAAAAAAATGCATGATGCCGATCCTAATGGAATAGTATACTGTATGCAATGCGGAGAGGATGTTTAACTCTCAATTTTTTTAATTGAAATCACTACAAGAAATTAGGATAATAAAGATTCCAATTCGGAGTTTGATATTGTCTTGTGATAAGAAGTCTTATGCGGATATTGGACAATAGAAACGATTTCGTCAATAAATTGATCTAATTTAGAATATAGTTCATTAAAAAATTGATTCGGATTATCTTCAATAAAAGCAATTTTAGTTCCAATTACTTCTGGTACATTTTTTTGGGGCTGTTCGGGAGAATATTTTTGGAAGATTATGCGAAATAGTAACGATGTTTTTGTTTCTGTCCCTCTAACTGCATGACGATTAATAATTGGATTATGGGCAATGAAATTTCTTAATTCTCTTAACAAAAATAACGATGAATTGGTAAAATCAAATTGTGATGTTTGTTCAACAGGATTCGAGAAATATTTGTTGATTATTTGTATGACTTTATTTTGTTCATCTACAGAAGAATCTAATTTATTTCTTAATTTATAGATGGTAATATCATCAAACCATAAGCCACTTCTATTTACACCAACCGTATTTTTTATTGGAGAACTTGTAGATTCAACAGTCTTTGTCACATATTTGCTAGAGGTGATAGGTTGTTCAAAAAATAAATTTATTTTAAAAGCCAAGTTTTCTATTGTTGAATTTGAAAAAAACAAAAAGGATTCAACATTTGACTCTAATTTTGTGTGTTGAATATCAAAGTCAAGGGATACTTGTGAGGGAATTTTCAAAAGAAAATGTTTGGCCAGACACATTTTAAAATCTACTTGGTCTAACATCAATTTTCTAGCATCTTCATTTGTAAATGATATAGAAGTCATGGTATGGAATTAGTTCCTTTTAATCTCAAATACTCATCAATCATCTCAATCATATTTGCTTACTTTCAATATGACATTTAAGTTCTTCACGGCATACCAGTATCAAAATCAACAGTTAGCCTTTACGTGTGTTTTGTATGTGTTTTCCCATATGTTCCCATTTGTATTTCTCTTGATAATCTATTAGTGGTTGGTGTAAGGAATCAGAATATTTTGTATTCATAACTTTTTCAAAATTACTTTCATACCATTCTGAAAGTATTATTTCAAATATTGACTCATCATCATCATGTTTTGTACGATTTAGTTTTGAAATTAAATTTTTTACAGATAATTTTTCAGCACTTTGTTTTAATGCATAAATTAATTCAAAGATTTTTACATCCAAATTGTCTCTGATAATTTTTGTTAGTTTTTCATCCTTAAACAATACTAAGAAAATATATTTTCCACGATTAGTTAATGTCCACAATCTATTTTGACTTATTTTAAAAAGAATTTCATTTGCAGATTCGTCATGTTTCTGACATTGTTTACATTCCATCCAAGCTAATCTTCCCAGCACATGATCTTTTTCATATGGAAAATAGTCTTTTCGTTTAAAATCTGGTTTTGATTTATTTCTAATCATTGCCTGATGGTTATTTTCTAATATTTCAAGTGACGATTGTATTGAATCAGCAGAAACTACAAATTGTGAAGATTTTTTGCAATGCATACATTTATGATCTGAATTTACAACAATTCGATACTCTTCAACATATCCTAATTTTTTGAGAAACTCCATAGTTATTTTTGTATCATGGTGATTGTTCACAGTGGCATCTGAAATCATTTTTGTCGTGGGAAATCTGTGTATCTCAAGATACTTGATAATTTTTACCGCTGTTCTGTAATTATTTCTTGGATAGTAGAATTTTCTTCTCAATTTTGGGTAATCGAGTTTTTTGACTGGTTTTGTTTTTCTCTCATGCATAAATAGGCACAGAGTTAGGTCATCGAGTTTTCTAATTAAAACTACCTAACAGCAAACAAGCAAAATCATTCATTGAACAAGCAAAAATCATTAAAAAATACAAAGAAAATCAGTCGTTCAAATGCTGTAACTACTGATTTTGGTACAAGGAAAATTAGCAGTCAAAATTTTTCAAAGGTGATTGCAATTCCAAAAACAGCACTAGCAAATCTAGGACGTTCATCTACAATGAATGTAGAACTAGTACAAGAAAACGGAGAGAAATTTCTCAAACTGTCTCTCAAAAAAGGAGGCAAAAGAAAATGAGTACAGAACCAATTCCATACATCAAGTGGGGTGATTATACATCTCATGATGAGAATAATCCCGATGTTTTGGAAATCAAAGTCTCTGATCTTGTTACATTTGACACGGAATATTCTGTAAACGTTCAAGTGTTACTAAAAACAGTAAATGGACTAGAATACAGGATTCTTCCTCTCAAGTCCAATACATCTCTAAATGCATCACTGTTTAATCAGTGGAGCAAAGGAGTAAGAGAAAAGAAGATCAAAAAAGATACCAGATTCAAGTTATTTACTTGGATTGGAGAGTCCAAAAATGGTTTTCCAATTAGACGGTTCAGGACGAACCTCTAATTTTTTGGTGATACTAATGAATGAAAAAATAAAAAAACTACAACAAAGACTAGTTGCTCTGAGAATATTTCCAAACAACAAGGAAGTAAAGATACTGCGAGAAAGAATAAAAAAACAACTTGCAAGACTAGAAAAACAAATTCCAAAGAAAAGCAAATCAAAAAAAGAACCAAACCAATCTCGGTCTGGAAAACTGAAAAGATATCACAACTATATCAGACAAATAAGAAACAACTATCCAAATTTGTCATATGGTGAAATTCGCAAACAACTAACCAAGAGACGTCAAGGAAAACCAAGCAAGATACCTGATGTGATATGGCAGACTCCATCGGGATAACTGATTACAAGGATCTCTCAAAGTTATACACGGGGCGAACACAAAACAGAGACCTTGCACAAACCTATCTGCATGACATCCATGGCGTAGACACTGAGACTTGGAATGGCGACATATTCCTAATTGCCGACTCTGATGGGCGATATTTGGATAAAATTACGCCTAATTCAGTCATTAATTTCCTCTTTTCAAAGAAATTTGAGAATGCTTGGAATTTCTTTTACAATATAGAGTATGATGCAGGGGTGATTCTAAAACTATTAGGAAATAGACTGAATATCTTCAAAACTACTAAAAATCTTCATTTCACATATAATGATTATACTCTAGATTACATCCCAAAAAAGAGGCTACGCGTATCCAAAGGTCATCACTCTCGAATATTTTTTGACATTGCACAATTTTACCAATCCAGTCTGGTTGACGCATATCAAAAAAATATCAGAAAACTAGACGAGCAATACCTTGCAATGAAAGATAAACGAGACCAGTTCTCACCTACGTACTATAGAAGGCACACAAACAAAGTAAGACAATACTGTATTGATGACTGCATCATGACAAAAGAACTCTCACAGCATTGGGTGAAAATATTTCATGATGCATTTTTGTTTTATCCAAAGAGATGGATTAGCTCAGGATACTTGGCAGAAAAGGTTCTATTCAATCATGGAATTGATATCCCAAAGTTCAACTCCATACCATATCCAATTCAAGACTTGGCGTACCGTTCAAGTTTTGGTGGTCGCTTTGAGATTCTAAAACGTGGGTTTATTGGAAAAGCGTATCTATATGATATTAATTCTGCATACCCTAACGCATTTTCAAATATTCCTGATCTAAACAATGGCAAATGGTTGCATAGAAAATCAGTACATCAAGATGCAAAGATTGGATTTTTTAGAATATTGGCAGACATTCCTGATGAAAAATATATTCCAGCATTTCCATTTAAGGCAAATGGAACTGTACTTTTTCCATCAGGCAAATTTGAGACATATGTTACATTGCCAGAATTACTTGCATGTGAAAAAAAATGGTACAAGATTCTAGACTCTTTTCAATTTATTCCAAAAACAAATCATTTACCATATCGAGAATTTATTGAAAATTTATATGAAAAAAGAATGACATTAAAAAAACAAAACAATCCAATGCAGTTACCATTAAAGATAATTCTCAACGCGATATACGGAAAGACAGGTGCAAATACTAACAGGATATCTGGAAATATCTTCATCCCTGTAATTTTTTCACATATCACGGGATACACACGTGCACAACTATACAACATGGTAAAAGAGCATGGAATTGAGCGTGATGTAGTGTTTTTTGCTACAGATTCTATCTGTTCTACGCGTAAATTGGACATAGATTCTACTAAACTAGGTGAATTTTCATTTGATAATGAGGCAGATGACGTAGAGGTGTTACAAAATGGAATTTATCGATTCAATTCATGGAAAAAGAGGGGTCTTGGAAAACTAAATGGCAAGGATATTGAGCATCTGGATACATTTGAGAAGGATGGAAAGTTATTCATAAAATATCTGGAGAAAAGAAACACTACTCTAAAGATGGCAATAATTCAAAATAAAATCTCAGATATTGGAAAGATAAAACCAAAAGTCAAGGAAATCAATATCAATGCAGACAGAAAGAGACAATGGGTTGAAAAACTAACTGGAATCAATGATGGATCATTCAATGATTCAATGCCGTTATCACTAAACTGGATAAGTAAAGATAACATCTAGTTTTGAAATATTGAAATAAAATTTATTTTGAAATTATTTCAAAATTAGGTGATTTAAAAATTTTTATAAAATTTTACTATAATTCAATCATTATAAAATAACCCTTAAAACAATATTCTGTGCGTAATTATGAAATCATTTCAATATTATTATAAAATCAGGCATGAAATTTTACTAAAATCATTTTAAAATCAGGCGTGAATTTTGATAATATGCAAAACAATATTGTTTCATTTAGAAATTATTTTATTTTAAAGTTATTTTTAGCATCTGTAATGTCAAAATTAAACTACATCCATTGACTTTATGTTTTGATCATTCGTTGTTGTAATTGTAAAACATTAGCACATTCGTTGATTGTTTTAATTCGTTGATTTAATGCGGTTTTCAGGCGTGAATGACGCTATTTTTTGTGTATTGTTACAATGATAAAAAGAAAAAATACAAAGATTGTGTTAATGACTTAATGTTTCACATATAAGCAAATAGAACAACATAGAAAATTTTAAAAAAATCTATTGAAGAATTAACTATTATATTAGAAGAGAAGTTAAAATATTTTTAAAAATATCTAATTGCAAACAAATTTGCTCTCTGTATCTCCTACTTCTGTTAACTCACAAACAAAGGTATTGCCAACTGTTCTCGGTATAATTGCATCATATTTTGCATTTATCTCAAAAGTTAATTCTTTTGAATTCAAAGGCATCTTCACTCTTTCACAATAAGCCTTAGACTCTTGAGCTCCAAGTGTTTGGAAATTAGTAAATGAGTTACATTCTTCACAAATGGCATTTGTGTTTATAGAAACTTGAAAATTACTAGCAGGAATCTCGCCTGAAGGTATTGCCTGCCCTTGATTTTCTATTCTAAAACATACTTGTGACCATAATCGATTATTCTCAGAATATATTGAAATTGGAATATCTTGACCTCCATAAAGTGTAGAATCAGGATGATTCATTGCTATCATAATCGTTGGTGAACTAACAACATAAAATACAAGTCCAAGTATTCCTCCAATTACTACTATGACAATACTTGCATTTGATAGATTACTCATAATATATGAAATGAATAGGGGTATTAAAATCAAAATCTATCACACTAAACGATAATCTTAATTCATGTAGTTACTCTCGAAAAACATGTCAGAACTTTTTGGAAATGATCCTTTTCTTAGAATCGTAAATGAAGAAGTAGAAAAAGTTCTAAAAACACATGAGAATACTGACGGGATTAGAGCAAAGGCAGATGTCTTAACAGATGCCTATGAAAAAGCTCTTCTTCGCTATATTGATCTTGTCAAAAACATGAACAGTGAGACTTTTGATAAATTCATTGATGGTAGAAGAGTTGAAATATCGAAATTAGCTAAAAACAACAGTAATGCTCTTTTAGACACATCTCCTCAAAATACTGATCCAGATTTTAAAAATAGTCTTGCATTGGCAATGGAACCTGAAGACGATTTTATAGACAATGTTGGTAAGAAAATAGAGAAACTGGGTTTAGATGGAAACGATTATTCTAGATTGTTTCTTGTTGATTTTACCTCTAAACTTGAATTATTTCAAATGATGATTGGATATTTTGTAGAAATTTGGCCGTTACTTGAAATTGATGCCATCGTAAGAAAACATTTCAATTCTGATTTTCAATGGCCACTGGCAGTATCTCTTTTAGCAACACAGGAAAATCTTGTAAAGAAAAAACTCATAGATTTAAAAATGACAAAGCCTGAAATCGAACAATTTCTAAAACAAAAAGGAAACAATTTTGCACAACTAGTAGAATTACTTGCTGAGAAAATTCAATCAGATGAAAAGAGAACGGTTAATGTATCTTTTTTCAAATCTTCTGCACTAAGAGAAGTGCGAAATAAAATTGAGCATGGGGGATTTGATATTAAAGTGACTAAAGATGATGTTTTAGGATTATTGGCAGATCTTAAAAAATTTGAAAAAGAACTCTTTCCACAATAATTAAATTTTATCTATGCTGTCTTTCTGGATACAGCACAATTTTACTCACAAAGAGGGGGGATTCCCTTTTTTATTGAACTTCAATCATGGTTTCAGTTCTATCCACGCCAGTGATTTTTTGGATTTGATTTGCCACTTCTTTTATCTGGCCTAGCTCTTTGACCTCAATTATGGCAACTGCATCAAACTGTCCGCTGGTAGGAAAAGAGTCGGTTATAGAAGTAATCTTACGTAATCTAGCAGCTATGAGTTTTTTTGGTGATTTTACTAAAATGATTGCTCTTACCATCCTAAATTAACCTCCACTTCAATCAATGTCTCAGTAGTTACAATCTCTTTGATTTTTTTGAAATCAATTACCATATTATTGATTTCGTCAATATTTCCTTGCAAAAGAACACTAACATCTGCTCTTCCAGAGACAATCATTATCTGTTTTAGAATTTTACGTTTTTTCTTTAAAATTTCAACGACAGAGTCTACTTTACCAGGTTTAACCGTAATCAGACACAATGCACGCATGTATAGTGTATGTTATCGAATCTGATAAAGATTCCTAGTCAAATGCTTCTTGGGAGCGAGCCTCTTCTAAATATGCACGTCTTTCTTCGTTTACTTTTTCTTGATCAATTTCTATATCATCATCAACAATAACAATTCCCATATCATCACTTGGTTCTTCTTTGATTTTTTTGGATTTTCCTTTAGATTTAACGTCTTTAGATGTTGCAGGTGTT
>NZ_JBBDLU010000009.1:33788-171882 GCF_040878665.1 Candidatus Nitrosopumilus sp.
TTCTTTGCAGGTGTTTTCTTTGCAGGTGTTTTCTTTGCAGGTGTTTTCTTTGCAGGTGTTTTCTTTGCAGTTTTTTCAGCCATGAATGTCGAAAATCAAGAGGTAGGGTGGCTTTTAAAGATTATGCAGAAGATGGTATTCGTTACAAATTTTTAAAATAAATTTTATCGATCAAAGTAGCCATCCAAGTCAACAAATAACTCATGACTTCATTTATCATCAATTAAATCATGAAAAGCCTATTGGAGGTGAGAGAATATAGCAACATTAGCAGATTACCAAATTATTGGAGATAGTGCATCATTGGCAAAAATCGGCGAACAGTCATTTACAGTGATATTCATAGAAGATTCAGATTACACACAAGGAGAGAATATTACAAAAGGAGTAAAAGTCACAACTAGGGAAGAATTTAGTGTTGATGGGAGTAAAATAAATAAATTCCATACAACACGAGTTGCAATAGTTAATCGATTCAGAAATGACAAGATTCGTGATGACATAAACAATAAACACATACCTTTGGGTCCAGTCAAATGCATCTCTGAAAAATCAGCATCAGGTAAAAATTTCTTCAATTTAGTTGATGCATAGAAAGGTTCTCCACCTTTTCTTTATTTTTAAAAGAAAGGTGGATAAAATGAAAACCAAGAATACTAAATGAAATCCCTACTTAACCATATGTCATTATTGAAAAGGACTACAAAATGACAATATTTGTTTTTTAGAATAACTACAATGTAATTGAAGGTACACAAAACATTTTCACTAGAGACTTTCATCTGAATTTACAAAGATTTTGGCAGAATGATATCCTGGGAAATGTGATGGTGCCGAGGGCATGATTTGAACAAGCGACAGCCCGGTCTTCAGCCGAGTGCTCTCCCAGGCTGAGCTACCTCGGCACTTGAAAAAAATAATTCTGTTGAGGAATTAAAGTTTGTCTTTTCAGATCTTCCATGGAATATCTTCATGATTAGTTCGTTTGTTTATTAGACGTCCAATAACAAACAACAAATCAGATAGTCGATTAAGATATTTTATACAATTAGAGTTAATCTCATCTTTTTCACTTAGTTGTACTGTCTGAGTTTCAGCTCTTCTCACAATGGTTCTCACAAAGTGTATTTGTGCAGCAGGAAGTGCTCCTCCAGGTAAAATAAAATTAGTCAACGAAGGAAGTTCAGATTCAAATTTATCTATATGGCGTTCCAATTTTTCAATCATGTCTAATGAGATCCTATTTTTTACGTCATTCATATTAGGATTTGAAAGATCTGCACCTACAACAAACAATTCATTTTGAATTTCTGTTAAAATTTGAACAATATCCTCATCTAGTGAATTTGTCAAAATAATTCCTAATGCAGCATTTGCTTCATCTACTGTACCATATGCAATAATTCTTGGATGAGATTTAGATATTCTAAAATTCCCTTGTAACCCTGTATTTCCATCATCGCCTGTTTTAGTATATATTTTCATAAACATAGTATTTCTGAAATACTATTATGTTATTCGCAAGTAACATGAAAATTCATTAGGCAAAGCCATTCAACAACACATGATGATATTTGATTTTTTAAAATCTGCTGTCAATCTAAAGACTGTATCAAGACAAGGGTGGGTAGAAAAATTATCCATAGATAATCCAGAATCAGTTGCAGATCATTCCTATTCTATGGCCGTTATGGGCATGGTCATATCGGATTTAGGAAATTTCAATACTGAAAAAATTCTCAAAATGATATTATTGCATGATTTAGCAGAAACAAAAGTTGGAGATTACACACCTGGAAAAATTTCTTATGAAAAAAAGAAAGAGTTGGAAAACATCGCATTTAGTGAAATTGTGGAAAAACTTCCCACAAATATAAAATTAGAGTATTTGAAAATTTGGCAAGAATACCAAGAAAAAAATTCATCAGAATCAAAAATGGTTCACCAAATTGACAAACTAGAGATGGCATTACAAGCAAGATCATATCAACAAAAAGGGCATTACAAAGAAATAGAATCTTTTTTTGAATCTGCAAAAAAAGAAATCACTGATCCAAAACTAAAAGAATTATTTAGACAGATTTTGGAAGAATGAATAATGCCAGATACAGAGAAAGATGAATTGATTGATGCACAAAAACAAGTGATTGGTATTTTATTTGAAATAATCAAGAGATTCCAAGCAAATAATGATCTGGATGAAGAGTATTTTCAATTAATTATAAAAGATGAGAAAAATAATGTTAGAATTAAAGAGATATTTGATGAACGAGCAGAGAATGCAAAAATTGCAACCAGATTACTAAAACAATTAGAAACTTAATTACTACCACAATTATCGTCAGAGATAACTCTCAGATGAGCAGTCTGTTGATATTTATCTTGAACATAGTTTGCAAGGTTTACAATCCTTACTTTTGGCTCTTTAGTTGTCCAACTACCTTCATTTTCAAACCAAAATTCAATTTCATCAAGATCATATCGTTCATTTTTTTCAACAAGGTTTTTGAAAATTATTTTAATTTCATCTATTTCAGATTCAGAAAGTTTTGATTTGTTTTCAACCATGGTTGTGATTTCATTTAGTTTGATTATAACATTATTTGTTAAAGGCATGAACTGATTAAAGTCTAGATTCTATAACAATCTTTTCCAGCGTTACTGTTTTTATAAGAATGAAATTATTTGAATTCATGCAGTATTTTCAGGCTTTAAAGATAGGTCAAAAAAGAGTTGCGTCAGCAAGAGAATATCTTAATACTTTAACTAATGGTAAAGCAATGCCTGCATTGGCATTAGTAACTGGCAATTCAAATGTATGGATGCCAGTTGGAGAGGAGAATCTTTATGCATTTGTAGATGAATCTGCAGGTTTTGTGTTGACTGATAATAGTGGATATATTCTTGCACTTGTTGACAAAACTGGATCTTCAAAAACAATTGTTCAAGGAGTAACAAAACAACAAAAAGAATTATTGGAAAAAGTATTTGAGAAAGACAATATCCAAAAATTTGATGGTAAAGTCATACTGCCAGTATAGCCTTGAAATAAAACGTAAAGCTTTAGTTATCATGTAATATAGAATAAGAAATGAGTAAATTTGCTCAAGAAATAGAAGTGGAAGGTCATTTGATTGACTCTTCGATTTTAACAAAGATCTTTGATAAAATTATGGATTTACAAGGCGAGTTCCAAGTTCAAGAAATTAAAATTGGTGAGAAAAAAGGAGACAAGTCATTTGCACGATTATTAATTACTGGGAAAAATCAAAAACATCTAGATGAAATTTTAGAAACAGTTTATCGTTTAGGTGCAGTATCTAAAATTCAAAAAGAAATAACATTAAAAAAATCTCCAAAAAATTGCGTAATGCCAGATAATTTTTACAGCACAACAAACAATCACACTCATGTGTTCCATAAAGGAAAATGGGTTTCAGTAGAAAATATGATGATGGATAAATGTATAGTTGTGAAAAGTGGAAGGGCATTTTGTGTACCAGTCAGAGATGTAAAAAAAGACGACTTGATAATTGTAGGAGAAAGCGGAGTTAAAATCACACCACCAGAACGCCCAAGAGAAGGAGTGAATGTTTTTGAATTTATGGGAAGTTCAAGCTCTAGTGAAAGGCCAACCCAACACATTGCAAAAAAAGTCGCAGATGATATTTACAACACCAAAAAGAAAGGTGGTAAAATAATCATAGTTGGAGGTCCTGCAATAGTGCATACTGGAGCAGATGATGCAGTATCAGAATTAATCAGATCTGGGTATATTGATGGGGTTTTAGCAGGAAATGCACTTGCAGTTCACGATATAGAATATGCGACGTTGGGTACATCTCTTGGAATGAATGTTCATGATGCAACATTGGCATATCATGGACATCGAAATCATATGGATACAATCAACGCCGTATTCAAAGCAGGATCAATTGCAAATATGGTAAAAACCAAAAAACTAACAAAGGGAATAATGTATGAATGCATAAAACGAAATATTCCATTTGTTTTAGCTGGCTCAATTCGAGATGATGGGCCATTACCAGATGTCATTACAGATGTTGCGCAAGCCCAACGTGAATACAAAAAAATTCTAAAAGATGCAAGCATGGTAATCATGATTTCAACAATGTTGCATTCAATTGCAACAGGCAATATGCTTCCAGCAAATGTCAAAGTAATCGTTGTAGATATCAATCAACCAACAGTTACCAAACTAATGGACAGAGGAACATGGCAAGCGTTAGGAATTGTATCTGATGTAGGTGCATTTTTACCAATGGTTGTACAGCAAATTAGAAAAAAGAAATGATCAAGGCATCAATCTAGGATGTAACAGATGCAATCCATCTGAATCAAGATTAATCGGGTGAATTTGTTCGCTATGTTTAATTCCACGCATTTTCAGAATCTGAATTGTTCGCTCCATGGTATCCTCAACTCTTGTATGTCTGAGTTGGATGATCCCTGATGTTACAAACCATTCTAGAGGAATTTCATCATTTTCAGAATATTCAGAAAGAAGTAAACTGGTTACTCCAAAATTTTCCAAGGCCTGAAGCATTCCTTGCAATCCCTGTCTCATGTAAAATTTATCATGATACTGCATGGCCAAAATTGTTATCGAATCAATAACTATTCTCTTGGCTTCAATTCGTTTTATGCTACTAAGAAGTAATTTTGTCAAGTGCTCAAAAGGCAATTGTTCTCCACGATACAGAGAATCGTCTTTTCCGATAGTATCATCATGAATTTTAAATGGTCTTGCATCAATCATTAAAATTTTATCTTGTGAAATTAAATTATCAAAATCCCATCCATAAGATTTGCAGTCATTTTTTACTTCTTCAATATTTTGAGCCATTGTAATGTAAACTCCAGGTTCATCAAAGTCAGTTGCGCCAGAATAGAGATATTGTAACCCAAATGTGGTCTTGCCGCTACCTGGAGGACCTGAAACTGTTACTGCCCTACCAGATTTCATACCTCCTGAAATCACAGAATCCAATCCGGGAATTCCTGTCTTTACTTTAGAATATGTTGAATCCATATCTATGGAAACACTAGCATAATTTTCTATATAAAGACGGAGACTAGTTTGATTCTAACAAAAGATTGTGGATAAAATTATAGGTGGATGTTCTTTGAATTTGTCCACAATGATTCAAAGAGTAATTTCATTGAATAGACCATGGATTTTGAATTAGTCCACATTGCAAATAACTCTTCACTAGAGTTTGCATTTTTGGTAAAAAACAACATTTCACCATTATCTTTTATGATAAAGCATATAGGTGATTTTCAATATCAGCACTAAGTTTTTTGATGTTCTTTCTTTCCAAATCATCAAAGATATACGCTGTTTTTTCTGAACATGCACTAAGTAATCTAAATTGTTGTTTTGATTTTACAAAAGATTCTAGGAAATCACCATGATATAATTTAAGATAATCTTTCTCAGAGCCAAGAATTAAAAATTCGTCATTATAACTATCAGTCATCTCGGTAATCTTTGAATGAATTTGATTGGAGCCTTGTAACATTTGGAATTTTTCATCAACCTCATCATGTATGGAATCAAAAGCTGGAATATCTTGCCATAATTTTGACAGACCTTCTTCCATTTGTTCTAATGTTTTTACTCGTTCTTTTTCAGAATTTACCAGAATCCATATTGCCTTGTCTAGAGGTAACGCTGTAAATTGAATAGGATGCTGAAAAGTCGCTGAAACAATTCCTTTGTTTTGTAATGCAGACAGTAAATGATATGTTTCAGTTCTGGGTAGTTTTAGTGCCCTACATACTTCAGGAGCAGTCTTTGCACCATATTTTCCAAGATAAATGAATACCTTACTTTGATTAGATGTTAATCCATATTGTAATAATTCTGTTTGAACTTTTTCAACAGATAGTTTGTACTCATACATTTGTGAGTCTGGTGTAGAGTCAAATATTGAAGTTTGTGTTGTTTCTTTTGCCATGTTTTTTCAGGATCCTCCGTTAGAATATACTAGTCTAAATTCATGTATAGCTAAATTTGTTAGATCGGCTTGATCGTTTTTGTCAGTTTTTTGAGTAAAACTCAATATTTGTTCAGGCATAATTATTCATTAAACTCCAATTTTTATCATGTTTTCAACATGTATTGCAGGTCCAGTATAGATCGATTTTAATGAAAAATTTTGCCTCATTCCAGATGATTTTAAAAATGCAATTTCCAGAACGCCGTCAGATCCTCTAAAAACAATACACACCATGTCTTCTTTAAGACCTTTTTCGATCACAGTTTTCAATGTAGCAAGACATCTCTGAAGATTTTCCAAATTGGTTTTTAACTCATCTATTGCTTTAAAATACAGCTCTAATTCTCCTTTCAAGCCAATTCCATTGTAAATATGAATCTCATTCAGATCATACCATTTGTCACTGACACCTTTACCTTTTCTTTTTCTCTCTGCTTTTTTCTTTATGTCTTGAGATTTTTCCTTTATTTTTTTAATCTTTGATTCCTCATTGTCTGGAGTTGTTTCAGCTTCTTCGTCATCAAGTGTTGTTTCAGTTGATTTTTTATCACCATGTATTGTTTCTAAAGATTTCTTTCCGGATTGTGAGCCATCTAATTTGGCTTTTAATGCCAAAAAATCAGGATCATCTGCAGAAAATTCTTCATTTGTCCTGATTTTCTCACCTAAAAGATTAGAGTAATCTTGAATAATTGTCTCAGTATCTTCAATCTCTCTTTCTAAACTAGTTTTCAGAGAATTGACTGAATTATATTTTTTAATTAGACTTATCAAGATTCATCAATTGGCACTAGTGATGGTAAGTTTTCTTTTAGTTGGCTTAATGTACTAAGTTGTTTGGTTGCTGTTCGCAAGAATGTAATTTTCTCAGTAAGATATGCTTTTTGAGTTTTAATTAATTCTAATAGTTGTGGAGTGACATATTCAACAATTTGTGTAATAACTTCTGGAGGATAATCCGTGAATTTCTTTGTTTCAGTTTTACCATTTATCAATTTGATTATTAATTTTAAATTTGGCAACATGGTGATAGTAGCATCTGGTGGAAGATTGAATATTGTTGGATGAACATTAGTTGAAAATCCTAAAAATTGAGTAATTACTTGTAAAGCATTATGCAGATCATCAATAACGTTTGTTTTTTGATCCTCTAACTCATAGATTTGTAATGATTCCTCCATCAGGGTGTTTAACTGTGTGAGTGTTTTTGCATTAATATCTGAAGGGTCTAAAGATAGATTTTCTCTAGATGGTTCTACTGTAGATGCATGATTATCTGCAGATTCTGAGGATTGCAATGATTATCGAACACTTAGAGATCACATTAAAAGTTGTATGTATTTTAATATTACAGAAGATAAGTGCATGCATGTTATATCATTACAATAAGATGAAGCCTATTTTGAAACGAGAATATTTAGAATTTATGATAAAATACTGATTAGTCAGTTACTGTAATTTTACCAATATCAATTTTCCTAAGGAAGGACTGTCCTGTTTCATCATATCCGCTTATGAATACATACATGTGGTAGTCCCCAGCAACTATTTTGTTACCTCCACTGAAATTTCTGTCGGGTCTGTCTTGAATTTCAAAAAAATATAAATTCATTACCTCACCTTTATCTACGAATATACTGTCTCTATCCTCATCTATCCTCCAAGTATTGCCACCTCCAGTATCACATTCATCTCCAATATCAGTGGAGTTAGCAGAGCAAACAATTCCAGCGTATGAAGGACCAACACTCAAATTTTCAAATATGGCTCTAGTTCCTTGATATGTAAACCAAGCACCAACATCCCCTGTATTTTGAGCAATTATTTTCAAAATCTCATCGTTATCATAAGTGAAAAAAGCCTGAAATTGTTCACTGGGTATAGGGAATTGAAGGTAAGTTGATTTTGGGTTAGACATTGTTTCATCGTCGATTCTGACAAGTGTGTCTAATCCATTCTTGTATACCAAGGTTACATGGAGTAGATTTTGGGCATCAATAATTATAGGGACAATTGTAGTATCTGAAAAAACATAATTAAGATATAATGAATCAGTATCATAATCATCAGATTCTAAAAGATTAAAAGAATCTTGGAATGGTATTGAAACGTCAGTCATGCTTATTATAGCTGGTTCAACGTAATTACCGTCTACATCAGTTTCGTAAATGAATATATCAATGACGCTTGCATCATCACCAAAATTTGCATTGTATAAATCAGTTACTTGTGGTTGGGATAATGCATGATCATTCCAATGCATGATGTCATCAAGATCTCCTTCAAAATATTCTCCCGAGCCATTAAAACCGATATTAATTTCCGTATTAACCCCATCCAAATCTACATTTAAATTTCCACTAGCCTCTATTTCAGTTGATTGTAATACACCATCAATATACAACTTACAATCATCAGATCCATCCCTTACAGCTACAACATGATGCCATTCACCATCATCTAATCTAGAATTACTAGGACAAACTGCAGCATTATCACTAGTAGGGCCACTTGGATCTCCATTACCGCTGCCATCATAAGAGAATATAATTTTACCACGATTGCCAGATGTGCTACCATCACCCATTTGAATCTGATAAAATTCAGCATCATGATAATCATAATCATTATCATTCCAACTAATCAACACATTTCTTGAATTACTATCGTATGGTATAGGTACTCGAAACCACAAAGATGTACTGTCATCTGCACCTTCTATATCGGCATAATCTTCACAGTCACTATCAGGTCCAGGACATGAATCATTATCCAAATCAAAAATACTTGTAAAACGATCATTACCATCAAAAGAAAAATATGAGCTCCCATCATGACTCCCTGAGGAATGAAACGTTGGATTAGTGCCATCTTTATCAAATCCATTTGTGTTTCCAGTAGAATCATTTTGTACATTATCGCTAGTTGTAAAATGAAATATCATGTCTACTGATCTGTCGTCATTGTCATCATTATACATAAGAGAATCAGGCAAATTTTCATGCATTATTTTTGAATAAATAGTCCATTGACCATCTGGAATATCTATTGCAGATGTGGAATTATTTGTAAAAAATCTAGGAACAGTCTCAGATAGTTTTAATGTTATTCCAGTTCTTTCAGCAGAGGTCGGAGATAATTGATACCCAGGAGATGGGACATCGACGGTTTCAGAATGAAATATAAGAAGATCATCAGACTCAACCAGTTCTTCCAAACCCAATGAGGATAAAGATGTGCCAGATGATAAAGCTGATACAACTTCTTTAATAGTTACAGCAGATGATGCAGTATTTGAATCAAGACCGCCAAGTAAAGATGATTCAAAAACAATCACATCACCATCATTCCCAGAAACAGTATAATCCCATGAAAAGGTAGCTGTTTCTCCAGGCTTCAAATTAGGATATGATGTTGGCGTAGGTCCACGAACTTTAACTGACGTACATCCAGTTACACTGCAATCAGAAAGATCAACAGTAGGTTCTTCAGGAGTTAAATTTAAAATTGGGGCGTTATTTGTGGAATTATTTGTTACTATCAATAATAAAGTGGTAACAAAATCTGTTGAAACAGTTTCAGGAATGGCTTTCATGTTAAGATATAGGCTTTGAGATCCTATCGAGTTGATGTAAAATGTTTTTACCATGCCTCTAGTTGAAACCACTTTAAATTCATAACCCTTGGTTTCATCCAGATCAAAATCTACCAAACTTCCTAAATCAGCTTGATCTCCAGGAGATATTGTGGTATTAACATCAAATTTCTTACTAGTTTCGAGAACTCCATCTTCTTCAATATAGATGGATTTAATTTCCAATGGAATCTCGCCAGAATTTGATATAACACCATCTAATTTTCCAGCAATATCTCGTTCCACAGATTGTATTTCAAATGCTTCATTCATTTGGTCTCGTTGCATAGTTTCTGAAACAATTAGCATTTCAGACATTTGTCCCATCAAATCCATACTATAAGAGACATAGGTAAGAGCACCAACCATTATAGCTGCAAGAAAGACAGTTCCTACAACAGCACTTAATCCTCTATGCTTTCTCATGGGACTATCTCCTGAGTTCTAAATTGATTCCCTCTATCGGTAAATACGATGATATCTATGTCTTGACCAGTAGTCCATGCATATGTTGCATTTGTTGAAAATGTTTCAGAAGGAACAATTCCTGCATCAGTATAGTAAAAATTAACTAAAGTTTCTAGAGTTGCCCCATCATCAAATCTCATTTGAGTCACATTTAATCCCAGTATTCCAACATTGGACATTGTAATGTTAACACAATTTCCAGGACAGGTTGCAGAGAACCAAACATTATCAAAAACTAGATCCTCATTTATTTTGTTTATCTGTGTATTGTATGTATCTTCCATTTCCTGTTGTTGTGCAGAAAAACTTGTTTGAGACCATCCCAACAACATCACACCCATAATACTTGTTGCAGATAAAAGAATGGCACTAGTTACAACAGTTGCAAGTCCTCTGCGATAATGTTTTTGATTTAGTATAAACATGTTAATTACCATCAATCAGCATTGAACTCATCTGAAAGTTATCCTATTATTACTAGTATGTAAGATACTATACTTACACCGTAGGCTGTATAACATCATTATTTTCTACATCAGAGACATCAGAATTTGTCACAGTATCAGATTGTTTTGAATCGGAATCTAAAACTGCATCAACTATTGTTTGGCTTTGAGAATTCTGAAAAACATCTGTATTTGAAATATCAAGATTTCCCATAGAACCAATTACATGTGGAGGACAAGAAACATTCAGATTTTTTGACAGTAAAAAGAATGTAGGAAAAAGTTCATGGTAAATCATAGTTAAAATTTTTGGGACATCATTTTCATCTTTTTCTAAAATTTCATTTCTTTCTTCAGAATCACCAGAAATTCGAGCGATTCCTTCTATTGCAAGTCGCACATTTTTTGGATTAGATAGTGCGGTAAATCCATATTTGAATACAGATAGATTTTCCCCATTATCCACCTCTTCGATGTTTGCTTCAATATCATATTTATCCAATTTAGTGATTGTAGGATCGTTTTTACTCATGGCAATGGAAGTAAGCTCGATTTGTGCATTCATTGTGAATGAATTTACAGAAAATTCATTATTACAATGTGTATGTAATATCCACACACACATAACAGCATTAAGTATATCCAGGTATAAAACAAGCGCCGTTGGAACAGAAAAACAAGCTAATTTCATCAACAAATCGATCTAGAATTAATTCAGATAAAGTGAATCTTTCAGTATCCATTTCCAAGATCAAAAAAGACACACACGCACTATCAAAGATGTATGATTTTAAAAAATACATGGATTCATCAGACATGACATTTCCTGAAGAGATGGATGAAATGATTCCAAAAGATACACCACCATACTTGGATAATGGCGAGCATTATGTAGAAAGAATTGGCAGAGCTTTGAAATTTTTCAAACAATGTGCATTGATTGGTCCGAGTGGAACAGGAAAGACACACATTGTATATCTTGTTGCAGAATTGGCAGGATTACCAATGTGGGAAATTAACTGTGGTCTTGCAACATCTGTTTTTGATTTGTTTGGAAGATATGTAGGGTTGGGAAAGGAAAACTGGATTGATGGGTTAATTACAGGATGGTGTAGAAAAGGCGGAATATTATATCTTGATGAAGCAAACATGATGAAGCAAGACGTTGCAACTAAACTCAATCCGTTGTTAGACCAAAGAGGTCATATGGTATTAACAGAAAAAGACAGTGAGATTATTCACAGACACAAACATGCATACATGATAATCAGTATGAACCCAGTATCTTCAGAATTTGCAGGTACAAAACCAATCAACGCTGCTATGAGGAGAAGAATGAGTGTGTGGTTGAATTTTGACTATATGAGTATCGGGGACAACATTGATGAAAAAGAAATCAAGATGGTCTCAGAGCGAGGTGGAATCCCATTAATTGATGCAGAAAGCATTGTAAAGATAGGAGCCAAACTCAGACAAGAATATAAAATGGGAGATTTACCTTATGGTCCATCAGTTGGAGATTTAGTTAATTGGGCAAAAATTTGTTCAGATGGTGCATCCGTTATAGAAGGAGGAGATGAGACACTAGTTCCAATGACCAGTGATGATCCAGAAGTTCAAGACGAAGTAAGACATATTGTCAAAAAAGTGCTAGAAAGCCAGGCTGCAGCAAGAAAGCAATAGGTGTACATAATTGAAAGATACAGTTCAAGACATAGCACACCAGCTGTTTTTTGACATTTGTGGAAAAGAACCTATGAATATTGACATGTTCTTTTTAGAGCAACAGTATTTTCCAAAAATTAACTATGAGCCAAGAATGACAGTGTATTTTCCCATGCCAAGACAAATACAAGGATTAGAAACAATTCAAGGTTGTATATTTTCAAGTCTAGAAAAATCACAACATACCATATTTTCGTTATTTTTTGCATCAGTTTGCCATGCTGCAGGCCATGCAAAAATAACTAATTTTTCAAACTACAAGCAATGGATGAAAGGTAAAAACAAAAAACGTGCATATGAGACATTTGAATTTATAGAAGACATTAGAGTAAACGAATTATTAGAAAAAGAATTTCCAGAGTATTATTCTGAAATTCAAAAAATTGAAGAGTATTTCAAAATTATCTACGAAAAAAAGACATTAGAAGACATCACCACATCATCAAAAAAAATATTTTCAAACACATTTCTTACAAAAATCAAAACTCAGAGAGAAATTTTAAAGAAAAAAATTCTAGACATAGATCCTAAAGACAAAGAAAAATTCATAGAAATAGCAGATACCATATACGAATCATCAAACATTTTATCTGATTATCAATTGCCTTTTGCAGATCATTATTCACATCCAAAAAGAATAGAAAAATGGAATGAAAATATCATAATCAATACAGATGGTGTGTTTTTTAATTTAGTTGAAAGATTCGGAGAAGTATGGTTTGAACAGTTAAAACGTAGAGCAAAAGTTAGGAAAAAATACGGTGGAATTACAGATGATTTAGAATTTGATAAGATTGACTTTGCACCCGAAAACATTGGAGAATATCTAAGACTGAGAAATGCAACACACTTGTTTTTGAAAAAAATGTCATCACAGATGAAGATGACTCCAAATGTAATGGATGAGGGGATGCCTGAAGACATGGGATTGTTACAGATGCAAGCTGCCATTCAAGCAGTGGCAGCACAAAATAACAGTATTCAGATCTTTGAGCAAGACGATTACAGGCGAATAGAAGAAGAATGGGCAATTGTGGTTGATACAAGCAGTAGTATGAGATTGAAATTTGATGAGATGAAGAAATTTGCTATTTGCCTAGGTGAGGCTGCAAATGAAGTAAATTCTAAAAATGGGAAATGGGGATTTTTCACATTTAACAATAATTTTACCATAGTAAAAGATCATTATGAAAATTATGATCAAAACTCAAAATCAAGAATTGGTGGAATTGAGATAAAGGGATTATCATTTATCGCAGATGCAGTAAAATTATGTTCTAGAATTTTGGAAAGAGAGAATATAGAACGAAGATATATTTTTTTGATTACAGACGGACAAGCCTTAGGGACTTATCAAGCAGATAAAAAGATGGAAGAAGCAATAGAAGCAGCAAGAAAAAAAGGAATCAGTGTTGTTGCAATTGGGATGCCTGCAGGAGTTACAAAGATTTTTTCAATGTGTATGCCTTATGAAGGATTGAGAAAAACAGTAGCTAAATTTCTTAATGCATATACATTGCTTGCAGGAGATGACATGTAATGTGACTTTTGTAAATATGACAACTGAAAAAAATATCCATAATTGGGAAGTTTGGTTCTGATTTTTATAACGATTATTAACATCTTAATTTGTTATTGAAACAATCCAAAAAACGTGCAATTAGTACAGTACTTACAACTGTCATCATCTTGGTGTCATCAGTTGTACTAGGTGCAGGCGTAATTTTGTATGGTACCAGTCTTTTCCAAAGTGGTACGCAAACAGAATCAATTTCAATTGATCAAACAAAACTTTGGGTGCATTCCACATCACCAGATGGGTTGACATGGGGAGCATCTGCAATTAGAAATTCTGGAGACAAAGTTGTATCAGTAGATCAAATCAAGGTAAGAGGTCAAGAAATTCCATTTACTCAATGGTACCCAGATACTGCAATAACGCCTAATTTGTATCAGCTAGAGTTGAACCATACAGGATGGGTTGGTGTCAGTGGCATGTTATTAGAAGATGACCCCGATGAAATCTGCAATGATGTTACATTCACACCAAACAACTCAATACAATCAGATTCAGATGGAGCAGGTGGCGAATTACCTATTTGTGCCAATTCCGCATCTGGTCCAGTAGCATTAAACCCAGGTCAATCAGCCATTATCTACTTCAAACTAGCTAATGGTACAATTACATCACTTGACTCTGGTATTTCAACAACTGTCAGCATATTTGCTGGCAAAGCTGGCGGTCCACAAACTATCACAATTGGCGCCAAATAGCATCAAATCGACATTATTTTTTCATAATAATTCAATTAAATGTTCAATTCAGGCACAAGGGAGTGAAATTAACTGATTTGTAATTCAAAAAAATTACATACGCGACTAGATATTCTATTAACCAAAAGTGCTAATAATAAAATGAAAACCAAACTAAGCAAAAAACGTGCAATAAGTACAGTACTTACAACTGTCATCATCTTGGTGTCATCAGTTGTACTTGGTTCAGGTGTTGTTTTGTATGGTACTAGTCTGTTCCAAGGCGGTACACAGACAGAAAACATTCAAATCGCAGGAACTAAGCTTTGGGTACATACTGAAGCACCTGATGGTTTAGCTTGGGGCGCAGCAGGAATTAGAAATACAGGAGACAAAGTTGTATCAGTAGACAAGATACAGATTAGAGGTGCAGATATTCCATTTTCATTGTGGTATCCAGATACATCTGTAACATCAAATCTTTTCCAACTTGCTCTTAACCATACAGGATGGTCTGGAGTAACTGGCAGTTTAGTGCAAGATGACCCAGATAGCGATTGTGGCACAGAAACACTACAATCAGATCTTGACGGTGCAGGTGGAGAAGCGGCTTTGTGTGCTAATGCAGCATCAGGTCCAGTATCTCTTAATCCAGGTCAATCAGTCATGATCTACTTCAAATTAGTTAATGGCACAATCACATCACTTGACTCTGGTATTTCAACAACTGTCAGCATATTTGCTGGCAAAGCTGGCGGTCCATCAAGCATTACCGTAGCAGGCGTATCCCCTTAGGATAAGAGGGATTTTTTTATCTTATCCAAAAAATATTTTTCATTATTTTTAAAATCCCTAATTGTGTGTATTGTAATGTTTCATACTGTTCGATATAACCAAAAAACCAAGAATAACTTTGTTATAAAATGGGGAAAAAGAATGAAGAGCAAGGGCTAGAGACATTTTTAAAAAGTGAATTTCTATCAGAGTTAAACAACGAAACCCCAAAAGGGTCCGTATTATTAGAAAAATATCCTCTAAAACCACCATTTAGTTATGCAAATATTCTTCAAGACCAAGAAACAGGAAGTATATCATATCAAGTTGATGAAATTAAATTAAATCAGGCAGAACAAATTGTGTATAATCAGCTTTATCGACTAATAGAGGAAAATCTTGATTCACCAGAAAATATTGAAAAAGATTTCGGATTCATGTCATTTGTAAACAAAATCCTTAAAGAAAATAAAAAATTATTTGAAGAGCAACCTCTAGCAAGTATTGAAAAGGTCAAATATTATCTTGAAAGAGATATTGACGGATTTGGAAATATTGATCCAATAATGAACGATCCAAACATAGAAGACGTCAGTTGCAGCGGAATTCTCACACCGGTTTATGTATGGCATAGAAAATACGACAGTATTCCATGTAATGTTACCTTTGAAGATGAAAAATTAAACTCGTTTGTATCAAGAATAGTATTTAGAGCAGGAAAACACATCAGTTCAGCACATCCAATTTCAGATTTAGCATTGCAAGGCAACCATAGAATTTCTGTTTTATATCAAAAAGAAGTTACTCCAAAGGGAACTAGTTTTACTATAAGAAAATTCAAACAGGACCCATATTCAGTAGTCGATTTAATTTTATTTGGAACAATTAGTGTGGATATTGCAGCATATCTGTGGATGTTGATGGAAGAAAAGATGTCTATCATGGTAATAGGTTCTACAGGAAGTGGAAAAACAACCATCCTAAATGCAATTACGGGTTTAGTTAATCCTGATTATAAAATATTCTCAGTCGAAGACGTAGCAGAAATTAACATCAAACATGAAAACTGGTTTAGTTTAGTGTCCAGAGTAGGATTTGGAAATGATGGAGAAGGAGAAATTGGATTGTATGATTTGATTAAATCAGGTGTAAGACACAGACCTGATTATATCGTAGTAGGTGAAATCAGAGGGTCAGAAGCATATGTGATGTTTCAAGCAATGGCAACAGGCCACGGAGGATTGTGTACTATGCATGCAGACAGTTTAGAATCTGCAAGTAAAAGATTGCAACAAAAGCCAATGGACATTCCTGCATCATATATGGCATTGATGAATTGTGCAATTGTAATTAGAAGAGTCAAAGGTCAGGACGGGAAAAGTACTAGAAGAGCAATATCAGTTCAAGAAATCAAGACATCAGATTCATTTCACAATGCATTCAAATGGGATCCAAAATCAGATTATTTCATTCCTCAATTAGAAGACAGTGAAATGCTAGGTAGGATTTCAACTCAAACAGGAAAAAGCATGGATGAAATTTTAGAAGAATTTGAAAGAAGAAAAATAATTTTACAATGGTTAGTTCAAAGAGGAGAGAGAGCATATGATAAAGTTGCAGAAATCATAGGCAAATACTATAGAGATCCTCAAACACTCATAAAGAAAATTGAATATGGTGTATAGAATTGTCATTTTTAAAAAAAATTGAAGGAAATGACAAGAAGAAAAAATCTAACAAAAAGATAGATTCAGAATTACCATTTTTTATCACAATAGTTACATTACTGGCAACAAGTGGATTTGGTCCATATACAATATTTTTAAAAATTAAAGATTTGGATTTATTACCAAATGTTAGACTAGAATCAATGAAGATTTTAAAAAGAATTGACATTCTAGGAAAGGACCCACTAATAGTAATGTCTGAAACCAATGAAAGAGGATCAAGTTTCGGGGATTTTCTAAATGGATGGGTTTCAGCTATTCAAAGCGGAGGAGACGTAGTCAATTATCTTACAACAAAAATGAATTCAGCATTTGAAATATATGAATCTCAACAGGGAGAACTTGCAAAAAAAGTTGAAACTGTAATAGAAACTTACATGACTATGCAAGTGGTAGTATTGGCAGTTTACATCATTATTACTGCAACATCTACTGATGGAGTAGGAACAGCACCTGGTCCTAACGACATTGATCCGCTATACATGGTAATCATAATGCCACCACTAGTGTCAACTTTCTTTTTGTTTATTGCACACAAGTTAAACAAGTCAAAAGTAAAGGAGTTAGATTGGAAGAAAATTTTGACATTTGGACTCCCAGGAATATTGGCAGCTGCTGCATTAAATCCGTTGAGCATACTTCCAGATTACAATTTGTATGTTTTAGGAATAGCCTTGATAATATCTGCAATTTGGCCAGCAATAAATTTTAAAAATAAATATCAATTTTCATTGGATGCAGAATCAGGCACAGCACAAATTATGAGAGATGTAGCAGAAGCACGAAAAGCAGGACTAGGACCAGAAAAATGCGTCATCAGAACAACCAAAAGAAAAGATTATGGATTATTCAATAAAGTTGCAAACGGAATTGCAAATAAATTGGAATGGGGTATGACACTAGATGACATTTTTGGGTTCATTAAAAAAGAAGTATCTAGTTTCCAAATTCTAATTAATTTCAAGGTTTTATTTGAAATCATTTCTGCAGGAGGAGGTAATGTGAATACTCTTAACACATTGGCAGGAGTCGCAGAAAAAATGCACAATATTGAAAAAACAAAGAGAGACAAATTAAAGCCATATGTCATGGTAGGTTTTATGTTAATTGCCATTACAGGATTTACGACATTACTTGTCATAGAATCCCTAACAAGTTTAGGAGCACAGCTTGAAAAAGACGATGTGAAAAGAGCTGCCCTAGAATTTGAAGCAAAATCAAGATTTGAGTTATTAGGAATAGCAATACTAGTCCAATCATGGATTTCAGGATTATTTTTAGGAAAAATTACTACAGGATCCTATTCAGGAGGATTCATGTATTCAATATTTTTAGTAGGCATATCAATTGGAGCCATACTTATCATTCAAATGAAAATTTTCAGTGTCTCGGCAATATTCGGATAACTGTATGTATTGTAATGTTTCATACTGTTCAATATAACAAAAATCTTTAAACATATTTCAAATTGAAATCATATTTTCTTTTATGCAGTATTGTTTTGAGCATGTTTGTTATACCAGCAAACGCTCAAACTACATCAGAGTTTGGATATCAGTTACATCCTGAAAAATTATTAGAAAACACAGAAGGGACATTACAGATTTTTGTCACATCTAATGAAATGATGGTTCCAAAAGAAATTGAAAATCTAAAGGTAATAAGCTCAGACAATTCAATTATTCAAATTTTATCTGTGGAGGAAGATGGGAATGGATTCACAAAGGATATCATAATTAAAGCAAAGAAACCTGGAATAACAAATATAGTATTAGCAGCTCCGGGCTTTTCATCAAAAGAGATAACGTTACAAGTATTCAACAATAACAATCATCCGACGCAATTATTGATGAAAACAACACCTGAAGAATTTCCAATTGATGGACCAAGATATGGACATATTGCTTTGGAGATAGCTACAACTGGGGGATTACCCACACTTGCATCAGATGACATTATGATACATCTAGACACACCAAATAAAGATGTGATAAAACTAAAAGATTCAGATGTCATAATTTCTGCTGGTAATTATTATGTAATAACAGAATTCGAAATCATAGGATCTGGAGATGCAATTATATTTGCAGAAACTAATGGTATGAAAAAAATCAGTAACATAGTAAATATACTTGAAGCTTCAACTCCACTGAAATTACAATTATCTGTTTTTCCAAAAAACTTTAACAGTTTTAGTGTAAACACTGGATTTGCCATCATTCAATTATTAGATTCTGATGGAATTCCAGTCATAGCTGAAGAAGACATTAATTTTAAATTAAAAGTTGAGAATCCAAATGTTTCAGTTAACACTAGTCATAATTTTGAAGAAGTGACTTTTGATAAAACTCAATTAACAATTGAAAAAGGTAAATATTCAACATTTACAAAATTTACCCCTAGACCCAACATTGGTGAATTTACAGAGTCGTTTGAACAAGAATATAGCATGTATATTTCAGCAAACAATATTTTGACAGGGGGGGATTCATTCAAAATTACTCATGATGAAATAGGAGCACTGGAGGGAGAAGGTCCATCATTTACAGATGTTTTACCATTTCTCACTACAGGAAATGAAGAGATTATAGCAGTAACATATTATGAAACAGATATAGAAGTTTCAAGACAAACAGGAACAAGTCTTCAAGGAACTACAGGCAGGGAATTAGTTACAGTTACAGTACCGGTTCAAGCAAAAAATGATCATGAAGTGAATTTTTCTTCATCTGAATCAGATACAGTAAACCCGATTAATCCAATAATGAAAAAAGGTCAAAATGCAGTGATTGTTTATGGAAAAACTGGAACCATCGCATCAGATGACTCAATAACTTTTTACATTACTGATAATGAAGGTGTCAAAACAATTACAGGGAATGCAATTGGTCCAATTAGAGATGGGATTTCTCTTAGAGTAGAACCACTTGTACCGATGATTTTAGCAGAAAATCAGTTTCCAGCACTAGCCTATCTAGATGAATCTGGAGAGGGGGAAGGAGAAGAGGTTGTAAATACAGACGAAGGAGAGGAAGGAGATCCAAGACTAGGAGTAACTTATTTTATTGAAGATGGGATACTTACTTTTTCAGCAAATGATTCTGTAGATGTAAATTCCTTGATTATTAAAAGAAATCAACCATACGCAATAATGGATATGATGTCAAATGAAGTTGGAACAACAACGATATCATATCAGATGGGGGGGTTTGATGGAGTCACAAATATTGTCAGTCATACAACCGATCCAGCAGAAGTGTATCTTGCATTTCCAAAAAATATTTTGGCAAATGCTAATACTTTAGCAACAATCCAACTGTTAGATTCAGCTGGAAATCCAGTTTATGCAAAAAAAGATATTCAAATAAAATTAGTTTCAAATGATGAGAGAGTTTTACAAGTTCCTCAAGAGCTAACTATCAAAAATGGAGAATATTTTGTAACATTTGAATTAGAAACTACAAATGAAGGTAAAATTGAGCTTGCGTTACTTTCTGAAGATTTTGCATTATCAAAATATGAAATCAATGTGGTAGACATAAGCCCCATACTTTCACTAGATCTTTTAGGTACAATGAATTGGAATGAAAGAATTGAAGCAAAATTGTCAGTAAAAATACCCGAAATTCAAACATCATTGGCAGGATTTCAAGTTGAGTGGATTACTGAAGGAGGAGAAGTGAAATCCATAGAAGAAGTGACCAATAGTGAAGGCATAGCAACGCTAAATATTGTTGCAAATGATAAAGATACTGTTTCAATAACTGCCAAAGTATCAGGAAACGGACTTAGTTCATCAACCTTAACTAAAACTGCCACCATACTAAACATTCCAGTTGTAGAAGAAGTAATTGTAGAGGAATCAACTGGATTTGAACTAGATATGATGACTTTAATGTTGATCATAATTCCTGTTGCAGTAGGAGGGACGCTATTTTTCTTAAAGCGTATGGATAAATTAGATTTAATTACAGATAGAATTCCAATCGGAGATAAATTTGAAGAGATAAAAGAAAGAATTTCCGACATACGAAATCGTTAATTACATTAATTATAAAATGAACAAGATGAATGTAATTATTCAAACAAAGTTGAAATGTTGATTGTGATAGATGTAGCATGATTGAATCATTAACAAATTATCACATTGTCGGTATTGGGCTAGGATTAATCATGTTAATCCTAGGATCAATAATCGACGTATGGAAAAGAGAGATTCATGATTATTATTGGATTGGTTTTGGAATAATTGGATTCTTACTGGTGTTTCTAAGTTCAGAAATAATTCCAAATATACTGATGATGGGATTTGCATTAATTATTGCGCCATTTGTGATCTTAATATGGAGAATTGGGTTGTTTGGTGGGGCAGACGCATTTGCTCTAATAGCATTAGCAGTAATTGCCCCAATGGCAACATTCACTGAAAACCCAGTAACACCATTTACTACTCTGTCCAATGCAGCAATATTGTTTGTCATTCCATTTTTGATCAACATCACTAGAAATGTGATATCCCAGAGCAAAGGAGAGAATATTTTTGAAGGATTTGATGAGAGTACCATTAAAAAAATTGTTGCAGCATTCATGGGATATAGATCTAAAAACCCAAAATTCGGATTTGCAATAGAAAAAACAGAGAACGGTAAAAAGAAGATAGATTTAACAATACACCATGCAGAAAATCAAGAATTTTGCACCACCCCAAACACATGGATTACACCAGGAATTCCATATCTCTTATTGATAACAGGAGGATTTGTGATCCAGTTATTCTTTGGAGATATCATACTGACCAAATTTCTAGGCACGTAATTTCAAACACAAGTTCGATCTGTAACATGCAATAACATACACCCGCTTATGTCATAATTCAATAGAACAGATTCAATGACAATAACTGAAACAGTTGAAGAAGGAATGTTTCAAACAGAGAATCCTATTCACGAACTCAATCGTATGCTTGTCAGATATGATTTGACTCCAAATCAGGCCAAAGTGTATTTATTTTTGAGTAAAATTGGGGTAAAGACTGCTTCAGAAATATCAAAGGCATTAAAAATCCCAAGAACCGAAACGTATCATTTGTTGTCAACATTGCAACAAAAAGGAATAATTTTTTCAGTATTTGGCAAACCTACAAAATTCAATGCCGTAGGATTGGAAGAATCACTGGAGATTCTAATCAATAATGAGAAAAATAGAATTAACGAGTTAGAGTTAGGGAAAAGCAGTCTAATCAAATTGTGGAACATCATACCAAAATACGGAGAAAGTGAAGATGAATCACAAGATAATAAATTCCAATCACTGCAAGGAAGAAATTCAATACTAGTAAAATTAGAACAGATGATAAAAGAATCAAAAGAGAACATCTTAGTTTTAGGAACAGAAGCAGATTTTAAGAGATTTTATTTCACTGAATTTACAGAATTACTAAACAATACAAAATCCGAACTCAGAATTTTAACTGATCATTCAAGTGACAAACAACATATTTTTGAAAGCATTCTACCTAAAAAAGTCAAAAAAATCGAAGACAAAAATAGAGAAGATTTTTGTTTCATTATCAAAGATGACAGCGAGGTAATTTTCTTCATCAGCGATAACAAAGTAAAGGAGATGTTAGCAGTGTGGACTGATTCTAAAGCATTTGTAACAACATTAAGATCATTGTTTAGTTTGATGTGGAAAAAATCACATCATATTAATGAAACAGACGCTGAATCTTTGCTAGGCTCCGAAATCACATATGAGCATAGACTAAGAGAAATAGAACAAGAAAAGAGAATTCTAAACTATCTTCAAGAACATTTTCAAGTACTAGAAAACACGAGGGGTAGAAATTGAGTAAAACCGACAAGGTAAAAAGCAAACAAAAAGAAGAGATAAAGAGTTTGGAAATTTTAATCATCGACGATAACGAGCAAATTACAAAGATGTTAACAACATTTCTAGAATTAAAAGAGCATAAATGTACGGTGGCTAACGATGGCAAAGAAGGGTTGGCGTTAGTTAAAGAAAATAGGCATGATGTGGTATTGCTAGATTTAGCCATGCCAGAGTTTGATGGTTATTCAGTAATCAAAGATCTTGAAGAAAATGACATGTTAAAAAATCATAAAATCATTGTGTTTACAGCATCAACAATTACTCAAGAAGAATTAGATGATCTTGTAAAAAGAGGTGTGACATCATATATTCTAAAACCAATTGACATAGACGTCTTACTGGCAAAGCTTGTTGACACTGCAAACTTGTAATAGTGCAATCAAATGCTTCCAATTAAACACACATTATTTTTGGTATCAGGAGTATCAAGTTTCATCATATTTTACATGGGGATAGTAAATTTCCTAACATCTGTAGAACAATCGACTGGGATGATTTTGTTGATATTTTCAGTTTTCGTAGCCACAGGCACGTTGTTGGGAACGGTTTACATTTCAAAGAGCATTACAAAGCCCATAGAAAAACTCGCTCAAAGCATGACAGAATTTTCAAAGACAAATAAAATGTCAAATAAAAATCAGATTAAAACTAATGTTAAAGAGATTTTTGAATTAAATGAAAATTTTGAAAGTATGGGAGAAAAAGTAGAAAGGACAATAGAGGTGCAAAACGAATATGTTCAAAAATTAAAAGATATGGACAGAAAAAAACTAGAATTCTCATCCATGGTATCTCATGAGTTAAAAACTCCGTTGGTTCCAATTTTAGGATATGTTCAGATGTTACAAAAAGATAATTTTTTAGGAGAATTAAATGAAAAACAGTTAGATGCAGTAAATGAAATTTATACATCAACAATAAAACTACAAAGACTAGTAGGAGACATCCTTACGACACAAAAACTAGATTTAGGAAAATTAGATTTCAATGAAGAACAAGTCAGTGTTTCAGAATTAATAAACAGCGTAATTAAGGAATTCAAACCAAGTGCAGATGTAAAGAAGATCCTTTTGACACATGATTATAAAGGTAACACAAACATCATCACAGACAAGGATAGAATTAATCAAGTTTTTTCAAATTTAATTAAAAATGCCATTGATTTTGTCCCCGAAAATACAGGAAAAATAACAATCGGAGTAAAAGAAGATCCAGTAAACGTTGAATTTTTTGTTAAAGACAACGGCACAGGAATATCATTAATTAATCAAAACGAGATATTCAAAAAATTCTATCAAATAGATACCTCAGCTAGTAGAAAAAGAAGTGGTAGTGGATTAGGGTTAGCAATATGTAAAGGAATAGTAGAAGGATTAGGCGGTAAGATTTGGGTGGAAAGTGAAGAAAATGTTCAAACGACATTCTTTTTTAAAATTCCAAAAAAACCAATCAAAATAACTATTAAAAATAACTCAGAGAAAAAATCTGAAATCAACATTTAGTTTGTAGTTGTGGAATTTCTTCTAAAACTGCAGGATTCTCTAAAGAAGACAAATCCCCTAATTCCATGCCTAATAGTTTCAATTTAAGTAATCTACGCATTATTTTTCCTGTCCGAGTCTTTGGAAGATCTGTTAATTGAAAAAGATATTTTGGTTTGGCCAGTTTACCAATTTTCTTTGATATGTAATCAGAGATTTCAGATTGTGAGATAACATCAGATGTATTGTAAAGTACAAAAAATACTACGATTGATTCACCCGTCATATCATCAGGTATTGCAATAGATGCAGCGTCAGAAATTTTATCATGTGAAATTACGGCATGCTCAATTTCAGCAGTACTCATTCTATGACCTGAAACATTAATGACATCATCTGTTCTTCCACGCATGTACCAGAGATTATCTTTATCAACATACACATAATCTCCATGAAACCAAATATTCTCAAATCGTGACCAGTATGTTTCAATATATCTTTGATCATCATGTAATAATCCACGAGTCATTGCAGGCCATGGTGATTTTATAACTAGATAGCCATTTTTTCCTCTAATAGAATTTGCATCATCATCTAATACATCAAGACTCATGCCAGGTACAGGAACTCCAACAGTGGAAGGTTTTAGTTTCATTCCAGGAAATACAGAAAGCATAGCTCCACCAATTTCTGTACCGCCAGATAAATTTATGATAGGTATTTTTTTGTTGCCAACTTTTTCATATAACCAGTACCATGAATCTTCATCAATAGGTTCGCCAGTAGTAGGGATATTTTTTATTTTGTCCAGTGAAAATAATTTTAATGGTTCAACATTGTTTTTTTTAAATAGTCTTACAGCAGTTGGAGAGATTCCAAAAATACTTGCATTATAATCATGTAACATTTTCCAGAGTCGATCAGTTGTTGGAAAATCCAGTGCTCCATCATAAATCACGCCACTTGCTCCCATGATTAGCAATCCATACACATTCCAAACTAATCCAGTAATCCAACCAATATCAGCAGGCCAAAACAACACATCATAATCATGAATATCTACAAGATATGCGGCTTGATGACCAGCAAAAACAGAAAAACCACCATGTGTGTGAATTACTCCTTTAGGCTTGCCAGTTGTGCCTGATGTATACAAAATAAACAAAGGATCTTCAGAATCCAAAATTTCTGTATCACAATCAGCACTTTGTAATGAAACAAGGTCATCATAATATACAATTTTTTGGGATTCAGCAAAAACATCAATTCCTTTGTATGGAACTACAATTACTTTTTCAACTGCAGTATCTTTTATTGCAATTTCTACAGATTCTTTTTGAGATACAGACTTTCCTTTTCTATGAAATCCATCAGATGTGAAAAGAATTTTTGCATTACAATCTCGTAAACGTATGTGTAATGACTCTGAGCTATATCCTGAAAAAATTACAGTTTGTATTGCACCAATTTTTGAAGCAGCAAGTATTGCCAAAATTGCCTGTTCAATCATCGGCAAATAAATTGCAATCACATCTCCCTTTTGTACTCCAAGTGACTTTAATCCATTTGCAAGTTTAGATACTTTAGAATCAAGTTCAGAGTAAGATATTTTGGATGTAATGCCGTCTTCGGATATGAAATGATATGCAATTTTTTGAGGAGTTTGTTTTGCAAATTTTTCAACTGATGATTTGTAAATGTTTGTTTTACCATTTACAAACCATTTAGACCATGCGATTCCTTTTGACATATCCAACACATCTGAATATGGCACATCCCAAACGATTCCAATATCTTCATCAACTGATTTCCAAAACCATTCTAAATCATCCTTAGCTTTTTGTGACAATTCATCTAATGATAAAATGTGATGTTTTTGCATAAATTGATAGATATTTGATTCTTGGATCTGTTTTTCAGTTGGTATAAATTCAAAATCAGACAATGTTTATTTAAAAATCAAAGAGGTAAAAAGATTTTTTTATGAAATATCAATTCCCAGTCTACGAGCACATGCGATTGCCGCTTTGCCATCATCTTCATTTATTCCAACACGGAGTAATTTGTCAGTCCATTCAGTTTTAGTGCCCATAGTATTTTCACGGTAATATTCTCTTAAAATCACGCCTACTTGTTCGTCTAATTTATGCCTAGTAGCATCATTCATGCCGGCTTGGAGAATTGTGGCATCAGAGGTTGCCAAAATTTTGATAAACTCGATATCTTCTAAAGAAAGTTCAGCCATCAAATACCAATCTGTTTTTTCAATAAATCTAGCGTGAGAGTAGGATCTGCTTTTCCTTTTGTTTTCTGCATAACTTTACCTACCAAATAATTTATTGTTTGAGGATTAGATTTTGCTTCATCTACTGCCTTTGATTCCTCAGAAATCACACTAGTTACAATTTCCAATAGTTCTGATTCATCTGAAACATTTCCAAGATCTAACTCTGTAATGATATCATTCAAATCCTTTCCAGTTTTTAAAATTGCATGTAATGCATTTTTTGATGAATTTCTAGATATTTTTCCAGATTGTATAGCATTCGCCAATTCTCTCAAATGTCTAAAAGTGAGTTTGGAAGATTCACGTTTTTCTCTAGTATCAACTAAGCCCATTAATTCTGTTGTTATTATATTTGCAACCTCTTTTGCATTTGATTCAGTATGAGACTCTTCAAATAAATCAGAATAAAATTTATCAGAAGATAACACATCGGCTACTTGTACAGGAATACTATATTTTGAAACATATCTTTCTTTTTTTGAGATAATACTTTCAGGCATTTCGGATTTGAGTTTGTTTTGAATATCTGTATCAATGGTAACCCAAGGAATATCGCCTTCTAAGAAATATCTATAATCCAGATCTTCTTCTTTAGAACGTGAAGATACAGTAATTTTTCGTTTATCGTCCCAATGGCGTGTCTCTTGAGCAATTTCAATATCACGAGAATGCAAACTCTCTTGTCTAGTGATTTCAAAATGAACTGCTTTTTCTAAATCATGAAAAGAACCAATATTTTTTATTTCAACTTTTTTCCCACCTTCAATTGAAACATTAGCATCAGCCCTCATTGCACCTTCTAAGCTAGGATCCGCAACTCCAAGATTAGCAAGTAAATCAGATAAAACATTTAGAAAATCTCTTACTTCTTTTGGAGTTTCAAAGTCGGGCTCTGTGACAATTTCAACTAATGGCGTGCCTGCTCTATTATAATCAACCAGAGTTATTTGATTTTTAGATGAACTTCCCTCATAAATTAGCCTTCCAGGATCTTCTTCCAGTTGAATTCTAGTAATTCTGATTTTTTTATCTCCTATCATTATGGAACCTGTTCCTCCAATACT
The DNA here is from genome assembly GCF_040878665.1 of Candidatus Nitrosopumilus sp. Classification (GTDB taxonomy): domain Archaea; phylum Thermoproteota; class Nitrososphaeria; order Nitrososphaerales; family Nitrosopumilaceae; genus Nitrosopumilus. The sequence goes on from NZ_JBBDLU010000009.1 coordinate 61,566, forward strand.
TGTATCACCATAGATGTTTAGCTGAGTGATTTGAAAATTCTTTGGCAAATCAGGATAAAAATAATTTTTCCTAAAAAACGCAATTTTTTCAGGAGTGGTACAGTTTAGAGCCATTGCAATCATTGTAGCTTTTTTAACTGCCTCTTGATTTAATCGTGGTAAGCTTCCAGGCAATCCCATACAAATTGGGCAAATGTTTTCATTGATTTGAAATTCTCGATAATTTGCCTTACATGAGCAAAACAGTTTACTTTGCAAATTTGTTAACTGACAATGTATTTCTAAACCAATCATTGTCATATAGATATCTCCGGTAATTTGACAGTCTGCTCCAAGGCATATGCAGCTTGAAGTAACAGTTTGTCATTCATTGAATCTGCCATGAGTTGAATTCCAATTGGAAGTCCATTTGAAATTGCATAAGGAATTGAAATTGCAGGTTTTCCAGTAAGATTTGCAGTTACGGTATTGATATCAATCAAAAACAACGATATAGGATCGTCAATTTTTTCTCCAATTTTAAATGGCAATACTGGGACAGTTGGGGAAATTAAAAGATCAAACTGTTTAAACGCGTTATTGATTTCCTTTGTTAGTTTACTTTTAACTTTTAATGCTTTGAGGAAATATTTCCCTGCATGACCTGCAGATGGAACAAATCCACCAAGGATCATTCTTCTAGTAACTTCAGGACCAAAATTACGTCTGGCTTTTGAGATGTAAGAATTAAATTCATATCCTTCAAGAGGGAAATCGTATCCATATCTTAGATTGTCATATCTTGCAAGATTGCTACCTGCTTCAGTTGCAGTGATTGTATAGTATGCTGCAACTGAATATTTCACCATTTCAAGTGAAATTTCTTCACAGACTGCACCAAGGCTTTCTAATTTTGAGATGGCGTCTTTTGTTGCAGATAAAACAGATGAATCAATTCCATCACCAATCATTTCTTTGATTATTCCTATTTTCTTGCCTTCGATACCTGTTTCTATATCTGAAAGATAGTCAGTATTTTTGTTATCAATTGTAGTGTTATCATTAGGATCAATTCCTGAAACAAGATTTAACATAAATGCAGTGTCTTTTACAGTTCTTGTTAGTGGTCCAATTTGTTCAATACTATTAGCATATGAAATAAGACCATATCGACTTATCAAACCATATGTTGGCTTGTACCCCACGGTTGAGCAAAAGCTTGCAGGGTTTCTTACAGATCCACCGGTATCAGAACCTAGTGAAGCAATACACTCAAAGGCACTAACAGAGACTGCGCTACCTCCAGATGAACCGCCAGGTACGCATTCGGTATTCCACGGATTCTTACTTGGACCAAATGCACTAAACTCAGTACTAAGCCCCATGGCAAATTCATCCATGTTGACTTTGCCTACAAATACTGCATCTTGCTGTTTTAATTTTGCAATCACAGTTGCATCATATGGAGCTATGAAATTTTCTAGCATTTTTGATGCACATGTAGTCTTTGAATCCTTGATACAGATATTATCTTTGATAGAAATCGGCATTCCAAAACAAGCACCAACATCTCGACCAGATTTTATTTTTTTATCAACCTCTCTTGCTTGATCAATTGCCTTTTCATTTACAGATAAAAATGCATGTAATTTGTCATCCATAGTTTTGATTTGCTCCATTGTTTTTGCAACAAAATCCTCAGCAGAAATATTTCCAGTTTTTACTTCTTGAATAAAATCAAGCGCAGATATTTTTAGATTCATGAAGACATCTTTGGTGCGCGAACATATGTCCCTTTATAGTGATTTAATTTCTCAATTAGTTTATCATTAAATGGAATGTATTTGTCTTCTCGAAGATTTGTAATTGAAATTTCATGCATTGAGATTTCTTCTGATTCCACACCGGCAGAATCTAAAACGTCAAAATAGTCCAAGATTTTTTGGACCTTGTCGACATATTCTTTATGATCTGTAATCTCGATTTTCATTAATTTTGAAACATGTTCAATTTCTTCTTTAGTAACCATTCAATGCACCTATGGTGTTAGCCTATCGACATCTCGCACTTTGCTACCTGTTTTTGTTACTAGTTGGGCATTTCGTGCGTAAAAATCATAAAATTGCGTCATTTTTATCATAATTTAGAAATCAATTTCTTTGATATAATGCTAATGATTCCCGGTTTTGGCAGGTTTATCAGTAATTGGGAAACTCTCAACTTGTTGCAGGTCTGCCAATTATAACAACAGAATTAATTTCATTTTATGATTAATGATTAATGATTAATGCTGTTGTAATATTTCAAAAGTATGAAAAGGCTTTGTAAATGACTCTATGGTGCCAAAGTAATTGCAATTTTTGCACCTGTAAAATTGCTCTCCGTTTGAATGTGCAACAAGTATTTCAGGTTCATTCTTTGAGCAATCTGCTTTGAAATAGTCGTGCTTGCTTGTCATACTTGTCATATACAAAATTTGTATTTAATCTTAATCATGTGTTTATGGCTATTTCTAACAATGAAGTACAGTCAAAAACTTTTTCTGATTATCAATAGTCTAGTTTTCATTTTTCAAATCTCCAAACCAAATACGCCTTTACAATCCCTACGACAATGAGAACAAAGCTTGCCATACCAACATAATTTCTAATTAAAATTACAAACCACCACCATGGATATGCAAGAGGTTTCATCATAGAAACATCTTCTGAATGTTGTTCCAGAGTCATAGTTTCAATGGTGATTATTCGTACATAAGTTGTAATTGTCCAGTAAGAAAAGAAAATAATTCCGATGAGAATTAGTTTCAGACCAGTTTTCATTTTCTTATTTTCCCAGACGAGGGTAGTTTTCAGGCCATTTTACAATTTCTCCTTTTTCATTAATTGGATGACAATTCGATGGATTCTGAAACAGATGTACATCACAAACTATCTCCATGCCATTAAAAGGAACATAGTAATGTTCATTGTTACCCCCATGTTTTGTACAACATTAAATTAAGAACAGAAAATCCAACAAATAAAATAACAATAATTATGATTGGAATTAGAAATCTAGTTTTCATTTTCTAACACTAGACAAAAATCCCAAGATGATTATTCCACTACAGTAATTGATCCAGTCTGCCAAGGATGCACCATGCAAAAGTAATCAAATGTTCCAGCGCTGTTAAATTTTAACGCATATGTTGCATCAGGCTCTGCCAGTCCTGAATCAAATAGTGATGTGGGACCATCTTCCGGATTGCCAGAAGTTATTGTATGCATTGCATCATCATAATTTTTCCACTCTATAATTTCACCAACCTTGATTGTAATTTCTTCAGGCTCAAAGCAATGTGCAATTTCTTCACAGCCCGGAACTGAGCTTCCTTGCGGAACTGATATGGTAAAAGTTGGAATGTCTCCGTATTCTGGTGCAACTATCTGAGGCTCTTGTGATACATCATCAGAACCCATTTCTAAGCAGTTGGTATATTTGATAAAGTCATATGCGTATTGGTCTTCTGCACGTCCTTCTTGTAATAGCATCTCAACTTGGAAACCACCTGTAAATTCCCCAGTAGCACCTAAACTCTTTCTGTATTTGTTATCCTCAATATCGCATCTGACATATTCTTCAAATCTTTCATTCCAAATATCATAGTTAATGTTCAATCGTAGTCTATTTCCAGTATCAAAATCATGCGCATACATTTCAAGTTGAGTATTATGTCTATTGAGATTCTCTTGATAGTAGTGATCAGGATATTTTTCTGCAAATAGCATTACAGAGGGAAGCACTTTCATCTTCTCCATCAGTTTGTCCTTGTTTATTGTCAAGAGGAGCCAGTTTTCCTGAAGATTATTGCTTGCACCAACTATACCTATCACTGTAAAAATTACAGCTACTCCAATACCTACACAAATGCCAATTTTTGCATAACTTTGTAACTGCATCTTGTCATACTGCTTATTCTATCATTGAAAAGTGCTTCGAATCTTTTGTATCAAACTCACAGATCCACCATGGTAAATTTCATACAGTTCTATATCGTTCAAATCCCAATAGACTGGAACTAAGTTGGCTTAAAGAATAATATATGAACTAAAAAGACCACAAACAATTTGTCTAAATTAGGATTATCACCTTCCCTGATTGACAAAAGACTACTCTTTGTAGGAATCTTTCTTACCGCACTTGCGGGATTGGTATTGGAGATTGCAATTACAAGAATCTTCTCTGCAGCAATATGGTATCACTTTGCATTTGTTGCAGTTTCAGTGGCTTTGGTGGGGTTGGGTTCATCAGGGCTTTTGGTTCATTATAGATTAAAGAAAATCAAGGAAAACTGGGCTGCAGACATTACTATCGCATCATCAATTGGGATCTGCATTGTACTTCCAATAACGCTTTTCATTATGCATTCTCTTGCGTCACAGGTGACGTATCTTCCATTATTCATGTTCCTGTTTGCAATTCCATTCTTTTTTGTAGGAGTAGTCATATCTGCAGCATTTAGTGCGTTTGCCCAAACTGCAGGAAGACTCTATGCATCGGATCTTATTGGAGCATCTGTTGGTGCAATACTAGTAGTACTGTTTTTGTCATTGATTGGTGGGGAGGGAACAACACTCCTAGTGGGTGTAATTGCAGCCATATGTGCCACGATTTTTTCAATTATAACTAAAAGCAAGAAAAAAACCATAATCAGTCTGGCATTTGTTGTATTTGCCATATCGCTGCTAGCCGTCAATTCAAGTACACAGGCATTTTCAATTCAAACGGATCCTACTGCAAACAAGGATCTTCCAATTTTCTTAAGGGAGAATCCAGGCTCACAGATAGTCAACACACAATGGAATTCCTTTTCCAGAATTGACGTGGTGGAGGGAATCTCAGGGAATTGTATTCCTGCACTGGATCTGAGAAACCCATCGCAATGTGCAGAAGAAGGGTTGGTGGCAAAAATTTTCATCGATGGTGGGGCAGGAACCAACATAATATCTTGGGACGGCAATCCAGAAAGCAGAAAAGATCTTTCTTCATGGATGCAGTACATTCCATTTACAATGAAAGATGATCCAAAGATTTTGATTATCGGTTCAGGAGGGGGACGAGATGTAGTTGCTGCAATAGCAAGTGGAAGCACCGATGTTACCACAGTGGAGATAAATCCAATAATCTTTCAAACAGTAAGAAGCTACGGTGAGAGGGCAGGAAATCTTTATGATCATGAGTATGTGAACTCTAACGTTGATGAGGGCAGAAGCTTTGTCTCAAGTTCTACTGAGAAATTTGACATCATTTACATACCGTTTGTTGATACCTGGGCATCAGTCTCTTCTGGCGGTTTAGGAGTATCTGAAAATTTTCTCTACACCGTGGAAGGATTTCAGGAATATTATGACCATCTAGAAGAGGGTGGAAAGATTGTAGCTGTACGATGGCTCATTGATGCTCCAAGGTTTGTAACAACATTTACGCAACTATTAGAAAATAACAATATTAGCAGAGACGACATACACAGACACATCATCACTGTATCATCAGAATCCGCAGTACAGGATCCAAGTGTCACAATGTCTATACTTTCAAAGGAGCCTTTTACCGAATCTGAGATATCTTTTTTGGCAGACTCATTTGAAAGAAATGGCTACAAGTCAATTTTGATACCAGATAGAGTAATGTTGGAACCATATCCATCATTGTTGCGTGACAATATTCCGATGGAAAAATTCAATGAGCAATTTCCAACCAAGATACATCCTGTGACTGATGATAGTCCATTCTTTTTGTCATTTGAAAAACCAATTCCAAAGATTCTGGAAACATTGTTGTATGTCTCTATTGTCATTGCAATCTCGTTTCTTGTGATTCCTTTTGTATGGCTGCGAAAGGATGCAGAAAAATCCTCATCCATTAGGGTATCAGGCATTGTATTGTATTTTGCAGCACTTGGCGCTGGATTTATTCTCATAGAACTGGCATTGCTACAAAAACTAATCCTGCTTTTGGGAAATCCTACAATGACTTTTGCAATTTTGCTTTTTACAATGCTACTGTCTAGCGGTTTTGGAAGTCTTGCAAGTACAAAGTTCATGAAAGTTGGAATTCGAAATCTAACGTTTGCAATATTGGGAATTGTCGGAATTGGATTCTTTTATGTAATGATGCTGCCCCTCTTGATACATTCTGTAATCTCAGAGGAGTTTATGGTAAAGGTTGCAGTGAGTATTGCAATGCTGGCACCTATTGGATTTTTGATGGGAATGCCACTGCCCACAGGAATGCGCGTGCTAAAATCAAACTTGCCCACATACATTCCTTGGATGTGGGCTATCAACGGTGCATTTTCAGTACTTGGTGCGGTGCTTACAGTAGTGGTGGGAATACTGCATGGTGCATCATACGCATTGAGTATAGGAATTTTGATCTATCTTGTGGCATTAGGTGTTGCATTAAATTGGAAAAAACAAATCGTTTTAGAAAATACAAGTTAGAACGACAAAAACAATTTTGTTTGCTTTGTTGATAGATAAAATGACAGTTGGATTCACTGCATTATTTGCAGACCAACCATTACTGTTTGAAGATCTATTCTAAAACAAGGTTAATTGCATCTGCCATCCAATTCAGAGATTGAATATATTAGGAAAAATTTTGAGATTTTAGACATAGTTAAAAAACTAATTAACAAACCAAGTATTATTCGATTACTACAAAATTTTATCTGAATGTTCTTAAATTTTTAACATTACAAGAAATTTCAGAACACATCCATTCTCGCAATTAGTGCAGGAATTTACAGATTTCTAAAAGATAGATGTATCAAACATATATCTATCAGAATACATCAAATGTAGAATTGTGTTAGGGTTCGTAATAAGAAAAATTCCAAAAATTACACCAACCAAGACAAATAAGATTATCAATAGTTTTCATTTTCTAATTTTCCAACAGACTGTGCTTTTTCTTTTGCTTCAGGAGTCATGCAAACACCACGAAAGTTAATCTCACCGTCATCACATCCATACCATTCACATTGTTTGTAATCAATATGATGAGTTTGGTTACTCCAGCTAAAATACCAACAGGTTTCTCACCAATATAATCACACCAATCATAAATTCTCTGAAGATCATCAATAATCATGCCATTGTTGTCATAGGGTTGAGCAAAATTCAACTCGTTATTTTCATCAAGATATTTTTCAAGATATATCTACCTGCAAGAATTATTGTCAATGTAAAACAGTTAGAAGTTTTTGAGGTAGATTAACTTTATGTTTTATTTTTTGGGATTTCCCTAGTATTTCTATCACATAAACAAGATGCACAATATTCTTCTTTGTTGTATCGATTTATGGGAGTTAGACAATCATGGCAATATTTCATATTTATTATAGAGTCTACTCTGTATATTAGGTATACATTATAAAGATCAAATACAGGATTTTGAATTGACTAATTTTATCTATCTAAATTTCCTACGCCGTTGTCAGCTGATACCTGCTCATAGTTGTTGGTGTGACAATTAGGACATAATCCTCTGGAAAATTTTTCATAATACACGGTTCCACAGTTAGAGCACACTTTCAAATCTTTTACATCGATCATGACATATAGAAAGAGTATATCGAATTAAGCATTACTAAATAACACCCATGTTTTTCCAAAAATATAATCGTAGTTGAAATCAAATGATAGATATTTTCAATTACAGTATTTGCATAAAGAAAATTTTTCCATAATGGCTTGATTGTGGTATCTGGAATAAAATAACACCTGTCTATTTTTTTGATATCATATATTTTACATTCTTGTGTCATCATCAGTAGATTAAAAATTGAAAAAAGATAGACTTTTTCGTTTGTGTCTAAAAACCATATTTTAGATTCAAATCTGCATAGCCTTGAACCGTTTTTGGGTAAAACTAGAGAGTGTATCTCATTGATTTAATACAACTTCCCATGTATCAGTTGATTCTATACTCTAAATCCTTAAATTAACACAGTATCACATTCGATATGAGTAAAACATCAAACAAATCCAAAACAAAGAAAAAATTAGAACAAAAGAATAAGAACAATAAAACAAAACCTGAAAATCTAATACGAAAGGAATATTCGAAATCCTTTGAGGAATTAAAAAAATCAATTAGAGAAAGATAGTAAGACAATAAAGAAAAATTCAAGAAAAATGTATCAAGATAATAATGACTTCTAAACTTCAATACGCTCAAGTTCACAGCATATCAAAAAACTCATGTCAACAAATGCAACAGAATCATGTCTAGATTGTCAAACTCCTTTAGAAATTACTCTTCCAGATGAGAAGAAAAAACCTTGTCCTAAATGTGGGGCATACCATTTTTACTGATTGTCGATAAAACAGTATCCACCACCTATCTCTTAACAGGTTATGACAATATCTCAAATACTAAATTAATCTTTACGACAAAACGTCATAAAATCACTCACAAACTGGCTGTCAAATCTGTAATTGATGACTCGTAAACTCTATTCATGATCAACTGACAACTTTACAGTATCTTAAGAAATTAGATTAAAAAGGATCAAATATTTTCACATGGGCCTCCTGTTTTTTTCCAGCTTTTCCCACCTTCACTCTTACATTGGATTTTTGAAACATGTCTTGAAAGTACAGCATTACAATTTTTGTTCAGATAACAAGTACCCAAAACAGATTTCTTAGTTTTTTTCTGGACAATTTGTTTAGGATTATTAAGAATTTTTTTTTCCACTACAGATGAAGTTCTTTTTGTAAGGCGTTTTTGTTTTGATATCGAGGGTTTTTTCAGTGTAGGGATTCCTGGTTTTGGCATTGGACGTTTAATAGACATAAAATGATATGGACATACATGATTAAATTATTTTTGATGGACAAGAGACAACATACAACTATAACAACATCAAGTTATTTTTGGAAATTCACGTAAAATCTTTTCAGATTTATTCCAATTTCCACAGGGTTTTTGTTTAAATCATTTAATGTAACGTTGTTATTAAAAAATAATGCAAGGGGACAGATTATCGGAATGGTTTGTTCCAAAATTCGGTTCTCGAAATTTTAGATTGTCAATAGGAATTTTATTTTTACCTTACACTGGAATGGTAGTATCCTTTACCATATGGGGCTCTCTTTCAGTAGAATTTAGTCTGGATAGACTAGTATCCATTTGTTTGCTCTATTTTTTTGCTATAGGAATATCTGCACATTGTCTTGATGCATTGGGAAGTAAGAAAAAACCTTGGGGAGACATATCACACTCAAAGCTTTGGTTAGCGTCAATAATTTCCTTAATCATAGCTTTTTCTATAGGATTGTATTACGCATTTTTGGATTCTTGGTTATTATTTCCAATAGGACTAATTGAGGGATTTTTTCTTTTTGCATATAATCTAGAATTATTTCGTGGTAAATTTCACAACAATGTATCATTTGTCATATCTTGGGGAATTTTACCTGTTTTTGCAGGCGCTGCAATCCAATCTAATTCCATATCTGTTGAAACAATAATATTTTCTGCAATTGCGGGTCTTGCAAGTTATATCTTGATAGTAACATCTAGAAAGTATAAAGTTCTAAAACAACAAAATGCAAATTATGAAACATATTACAAAAGTGAAGTAATTCTCAAGATTGTAAGTTCTGGTGTAATATTTGGTACAGTTCTCTTTTTTGCTTTAAGATATCTTTAATTCATTAAAACAAGGTAATACTGTGTGAATATATCTTCTGAAGATTTGTTAAATAAAATATTAGATGCGCCCGTAGGTCAGGTGGTTACTGTTCTTGGGGAGATCCTTGACTGTAGTATTAAACTAAAAGTAATAGAACAGAATACTGTAGCCCCTAACCAATTTGTGAGAAAGGTCTCAATTACTGCAAATGAATTACCTGTGATAAAAGCTAACGTAAAATTTGACTCTACTGTTTTACCTGAATTTATCATGGCCGATCTTTTAAAGAAAAAACGTGGTGTTGGAACCATTCTTAATGTAAATGGCATTAACGTTGTCAGAAATATCATATCCTTGAATCGCAATCCTGATGAGAATAAAGTATCAAGAGAGTATGAAATAACTCATAATGGAATAGTTTGGTTTACTATATTAGAAGAAATAAGACTAGACAGTCTTGATTCCTACAATAATAGTTGAAGAGCCACATGTCAGAACTTGCTTGGATATTTTCATCCCATAATCTTTCATAACGTCTTCGTATTCTTTTACCCAATTTGTGGTTCGTATTAGATGAGGTAAATCAACAAAGACATTTTTCCAATTTGGAATAAAAAATCCTGCCAAATAGAGTAATTTAAAGTAAAAATTCCACATTTTTCGTATTAATTTATTCGTTGGATATGTAAAATCATGTAAAATTATTTTTCCACCCACATTAAGGTGTTCGAGGCAATTTTTGACCAGAACATCAGCTATGCAATATTTTGGTAGATACGATGCAGTAATGCAATCAAACTTTTTCCCTAGATTAAGTTTCTCCGCATCCTGATTTACAAAAGAGACATTTGGGTATGAAATCAATTTTTCTTTTGCTTTTTCAAGATAGTTTTTAGTAATATCTACACCCATAATTTCTGAATGTGGAAGCTTTTCTACAATTTGTTTTGTGAGAATACCTGTACCACACGCAAGATCCAATACAGTTCTTTCAGTCGATAATTGCTCTAGAATTTTATGTTTCCAAAAACTATCTTTTCCCAAAGTAGTACAATTTACTATTCTATCATACGAATTAGACGTATTATTGAAAAATATTGGAACAAGAGCTTTGGGGTTTTCTTTGATCATGAGATTTGTTGAATTTTTTATTTAAAGTAGTTTGTGAGTTAATGACCTCATCCAAATCCTGATTTTAAGTATGAAACAATTAGATGGTACTGTTACTAACAATTAATTTCTAATCTTTATTAGGGATTTTATTAAATTCTCAAAACCTTAAGTCATATCCAACCCCATTAGAACATGTTGGTCTGTTTTAGATGTGATGGGAAAGGTCAATACAGGAATGAATTTGGCATTATGGAAAAATGTGAATCCTGTCAAAGAAGGGATATGACATTTGAAAAAGTTGATGCCGAACTAGATCCAAATGAAGAAGGCTATTGAAAAATACTTTCATAGCAGTATCATACTATGGGTTATTCCGTTATTGATTAATTCTTTTGATGTTTTGCATCTTTAATTTTAGTTTCCAAGCAAATGTTCAATATCCACTGTCACCTTTTTTTCACTTAATACAACTATCTGCTGCTCCATCTCGGCAGTGGTTTCATTTTTTACAATAAGAGATAATCCGATATCATAAATATCAAACTCGTCAAAAATCCAATTAATAATACAACAACATAGTTTGACTTGACTAACATGCTACGAGTATGCATTCTATACGAAATTAACAATGAAGCAATCAGTGGGATTCCAACATAAACTCCAAACATAGGAATTATCTCATACAAGTAACCAAGAGTATCGCTTACATTTGGGACTAGTTTCACAAGGTTATAGCATAAAATGTCCACACAGCATTAGTCAAGAACAATCCAAATAGTCCGTAAATTTGCAAGTTTGAGTATTTTTCTGTAATCAAAGTCATTTTCTCTTTCTCCAAATCTATGATTTTTAAATAATTTCCCTGACAATGTCATTTAGGGTAAATACGGTATTGTTACCTTATCGATGGTTTTATAACAGGTGGCATGATAACATTTTGCCAACATGGAAGAGCTGGCAGTAAAAAGAAAATTTACAAACATTTACACGCAGCAATTTCCAAATGCATATCTAAAAGAAATGAAGAGGTTGGACTATCGCATTCCTGATAAAACAAAGCCACTGTATCTTTCTATTGCAAAACAAATTTACAAAAAAATTTCAAAAAAAATTAACATTATAGACATTGGAAGCTCTTATGGAATCAATTCTGCGCTAATGAAATATGATTTGAAAATGTCTGAATTGGATGATTTCTTTTTAGAACAAGAGCCTACAATCAAAGAATCAAAACAAATCTTTGAAAATATTCCATATGATGACACACTTGATTTTTATCAAATAGACGTGTCTGAGCCTGCACTCAAATTCTCTGAAAACACAGGGCTTTGCAAAAAAGGAATATGTGTCAATTTGGAATCTGAGAGCATACCAATCAAAGATATGCCACGATCAGATATGATAATTGCAACTGGCTGCGTTGGATATATTGGGTACAAGGCATTCTCAAATCTTTTTGAGTTAATTAAAAAACAACAGTCTGATTTAGAATTCTCAGAGAAAGGCCCCGTATTTGCATTCTCTGTTTTGAGGATTTTTGACATGGAAAAAATTGAGAAAACCTTTGATCACTATGGCTATTCTCTTGTAAAAAATGATCTAAAACCCATCAGACAGAGAAGATTTGCAGATGCGGAAGAAAAACACAAGACAGTCACTCTTTTGCATAACAAGGGAATTGATACAAAAGGGCTTGAAGATGACGGTTATTTTTATGCGGATTTTTACATTGCAAACCCCAAAATATTTGAAAGCAGTCTAATCACAATGTCTGAAAAACTAAAGAGAGCTGCAGGAAACTAATACAAAATGTTTTTGATTTTATTATGAGTTTGCAAGAAACACGGTGCCCCAGATGTGGAAAAAACACCGTTATCACAGATATAGTATCTCAGGAAGTACTCTGTTCCAAATGTGGTGTGGTGTTAGAGGAAAAAGTAAATGACAGTGGACCTGAGAGGACATTTACAAATTCTACTACACGCAAGTCTCATACTGGTGACAAGGCAACCTTGACACGACATGATCGTGGTCTAAACACTATGATTAATCCCTTTGACAAAGACTCTTCTGGAAATCCATTATCTGCTTCAATGAAATCTTCCTTGAAACGCCTTCGAAGATGGGATAATAGAAGCCATATGAAAAACAATGATGAGCGAAATCTCCAGCAAGCACTATCAGAACTTTTAAAATTAAAAGAAAAGCTGTCCTTGCCTGATGCAGTTGTAGAAAAAGCATCCTACATCTATAGAAAAGCTTTGGAGAAAAAACTGATCAAAGGACGCTCTATTTCTGCCCTTATTGCAGCTGCTCTTTATGCTGCATGTCGTGAATCTGAGACCCCACGTACATTGCAAGAAATTGCATCATCAATTGGAATAAAAAGAAAAGAACTTACTGCAAACTATAGATTAATCTTCAAAGAATTAGAACTGAAAATACCTGTTGTTGATTCTGTTTTATGTGTTGCAAAAATTGCAAGTAATGCCGAACTATCAGAGAAAACAAAACGCCATGCCGTAGAAATTCTAAAAAAGGCAGAAAAACAAAACGCCCTTGCTGGAAAACACCCTATGGGACTAGCAGCATCTGCATTATATCTTGCAAGTATAGATTTGGATGAGAATCGAACTCAAAAAGACATTGCCGATGCGGCAGGAATTACTGAAGTGACAATAAGAAATAGGTGCAAGGGTCTCAGGACTGTACTATAACACAAATATTCAAAACTTGCAAATTGTTTTAAAAAATCCGTTTCCTTGCAATCCATCCCAAAGAATTGCTGGGATATCCTGTCTTTTTCAGAAATTGCCTTGTTCTCTTAGATTTTCTGTGCAAATCAAGATTATTTTTGCAATCTGCTTTCTGACAGGAATGTTGTATTTTTTCTTGGGGTCAAACTCTTCTATAATTTCTATGGTTTTTCCTGACATCTATGCCTAAAATATCCATTAAGCTACAAAAAGGGGTCGAGAATTACGGGGTTAACCTATCGACATCTCTTGGATAAAATGTTACATCTCGAATATTTTCAGTGCCAGTAAGTGCCATTATCAGTCGCTCTAAACCAATTCCACAGCCGGCGTGTGGTGGGACACCGTAATCAAATGCACCCAAATGATACTCAAACGCATCAGTGTTCATCCCTTTATTTTTCATTCTCTCAGCTAACTCATCACGTTTTTCAATTCTTGTACTACCTGAGGACAATTCTAAATCGCCAAACATCAAATCGAAAGATTCAGAAACTTTGGGATTGGATTTACTGTCTTTAACATAAAATGGCTTTGGAGCAAGAGGCCAATCTTTTATGAAATAGAATCCTTCAACGCCAATCTTTTTGAGGTTTGATGGATACAAGTCATCTCCCCATTCAGTTTTTGCCCCCGCTTTTTGCATTTTGTCAATCAGCTCATCATAAGAATATCTTGGAATTGTTTCAGGAATGGAAGGAACTACAAATTCTGCACCAGTATTATCTTTGACATAATTATGTACAGTCTGAATAGAAACTTTGATAATTTCTTCAATTCTATTCATCACGTCATTGTAATCAACAAACGCTTCTTCCAAATCAATAGAAATTGCTTCAGCTAAGTGACGATTTGTTCTAGATGGTTCTGCTCTAAAGATGGGTGCAATTTCAAATACTTTTTCAAAACTCATTGTCAATTGTTCTTTATACAATTGCGGACTCTGAGCTAAAAACGCTTCTTTGTTATAGTAAAATATTGGAAACAGTGCAGCGCCTCCTTCAGTTGCAGTTGCAATCATTTTGGGAGTGTTGATTTCAACAAAATTTTGATTTGCAAAATATTCTCTAATTGATTGTAAGACAAGACTTCGAGTTTTGAAAATATGTTGTAATACATCACGTCTAAGATCAATAGGTCTAACCTCTAATCTAGTGTCAATATTTTTTACAGTTTTTACTGTAGGCTCAAAAGGAGGAATTTTCTGAACATCAGAGAAAACTCGTAATTCAGTTGGGACAATCTCATATCCATTAGGTGCCTTTTCAGAGGATTTTACATTTCCAATAACTGCAATTGATGAATGAGATTTTAGTGAAGATATTTTTTCACGAATGTCATCAGGACAATCCCCTTTTTTTGCTACAATGGATATATCGCCATTTTTATCACGAATTGTTGCAAAACTGATATTTCCATGTCCACGAATTGTCAAGACCCAACCCATGACAGTAACCACAGCCCCATCCATGGAAGAATTGATTTCATCAGAGTAATGAGATCGACGTAAAGTTCCTAAATCAGTTTTAATCATAATTTACTTTATTCCAGATATCATGGTGTAATTAATTTTTATACAAAATAATGAACCATTACATTGATTTTCATAATGCTTATAGCCAACAAAAAATCCACATCAAAACAGCATGAATATCTTAATCGGCCTAGTTATTGCAATGTTCATAATCACTGGAGCATATGTAGGACATCATGCATCACAACAGTCAATTGAGGTAGCAGAAGGACATGATGTCAAAACAGAATTAGATGTGTTTAATCATGATTCAGTAGTTCAGATTCTACAAATATCCAAACTAGATAAATCAATCATATAATCAAATTCTAAGTCGAATTTATATTAAATCACCATAATTATTCATAAAGTTATGACACTTTCAAACAAGGAAAAAATGGTGGCAATTATTTCAAATGGTATTGCAGTTTTTTCACTGTTACAAGAAAGAGGCAATTTACCTAAAAATACATCAATGTATGATTTTGTGTTAAAAGTGATACCGGAAGATATCAAATCAGAACTAAGCACAGAGCTGATAGATGAAATATTCCAGTATGTCTCCTCCGCACATAGTTCATAAAGTGCAAAGTAATATCTACACTATTGACAGCAATAGCAACTCTAGGCTCTCACTGTTCATTACAAGTCCTAAAAGGTGCAAAAGATGAAGGATTGAAAACCATTCTGATATGTGAAAACAAACGCGAAAAACTATATCGTAGATTTCCATTTATTGATGAACTAATACTTGTAGATTCTTTCAAAGAAGTTCTTGATCAAAAATGTCAATCAATTCTTGAACAAAATAATGCAGTGCTAATCCCACATGGAACATTAATTGCACAGATGAGTTCAGAAGAGATTGAGTCAATTAAAACTCCAATCTTTGGTAACAAATGGATTTTAAGATGGGAATCAGATAGAGTAATGAAAGAAAAATTAATGAAGGAAGCAAATCTTCCAGTTCCAAAACCAGTGAGTGATCCTAAAGATATTGAAAGTTTGGTCATTGTAAAAAGACAAGGAGCAGCTGGTGGCAAAGGATACTTTATGGCAGCAAATGAAAATGATTACAATACAAAACGAAATCAGTTAATTATAGAAGGAGTGATTTCAAAAGACGAAACACTTTACATTCAAGAATATGCAGCTGGTGTTTTGGCATATTTGACATTTTTCTATTCTCCGTTGAAAGAAGAGTTAGAATTCTTTGGAGTTGATCAAAGACATGAATCAGATATTGAAGGATTAGGAAGAATTCCTGCAGAACAACAGTTAAAATCAAACAAAGTTCCTTCATTTAACGTCATTGGGAATAGTCCTCTAGTGTTACGCGAATCATTATTAGATGAAGTGTATAATATGGGAGAAAATTTTGTAAAAGCTGCTAAAAGAATAGTGGCACCTGGAATGAACGGTCCGTTTTGTATAGAAGGTGTTTATGATGAAAATGCCAAATTCACATCGTTTGAGTTTTCTGCAAGGATTGTTGCAGGAAGTAATATCTACATGGATGGCTCTCCATACTATTCATTACTGTTTAATGAGACAATGAGTATGGGTAAAAGAATAGCAAGAGAAGTAAAAACTGCCACAGAATCCAATCAGTTAGAGAAGATTACAACATAATCTATAACTCTATTAGAACTGCAGCCTTTTCAGACACTTCTAATTCTTGTCTTACAGCATCTATGATCTTCAAAGAAGATGTAAGGCTAGAATAATCCACCAATTTCAGATCATTGAGTAAGAATACTTTTGGGCAATCTCAGAATGTCTTGATTCTAAACTATTAGAATGAACATCAGATGAAAATCAAGATCAATAAAGTTTTTCAATATTCAAGACAACATCAAAAGCTCCAAAATATTTTTTTTCATGGCAATTTTCACAAACTAGCCATTCAGGTTTGTATTTACTACCTTTTGCACCTTTGTAAGTTATTTTGTAAACTGGTGTATGGGCTTCACTACAGATATTCATGTTAATTTTAATCCAAAATTTTTCTATATAATATTATCACCAATGTTTCAAAAATGGAAAAAAGCCAACATTGTAATTATTTTTTAATACTGAAACGTTAGGCAGCAGATTTAGGATTTGAGGTATTAGAATACAAGTTCAAACTAGGTTCCATGTCATCCATAGTAATTTCGACTTTACCTATTCTACTACGATACAGCTTGATTTTTTTACCTTCAGATGAAATAACAAATCTGTCAACTTCAGCAAGTGCCAAATCCTCCAAAGTAGACAAAGTTTTGTAAACAGTTGAAAGTGAGATTTTTAATTCATCAGCTATTTGTGTTGCATCTTTTGATTCGTTTTTAACTGAAAATAACACTGATCTTGTGCACACATTACTCAAAGTTTCAATAATTTTCTGAGTTATATCAAATTCAGATAATTGAATAATGTTAGGATTTTGCATCAAATCACTCAGTTAGGAATCAATGTAAGAACAGGATCAGGTTTTCTAATGGAAATGTCAGCTTTGCTAATCCTACTTCGATAGACTTTGTATTTTCTACCTTTATCAGACAGCATCCATTTTTCAACTTCAATTAGTGTCAATTCTTCAAGATCATTTAATTTTTTATACACAGAACTAAGAGGAATTTTTAATTTATCTGAAAGTTCAGCGGCAGTATTTCCTTTTTTTATGATTGAAAATAAAATTGCACGAGATTCAGAATCAGCCAAGGCTTCAATCACTCTTTGAGTAATATCATATTTTTTTAATTGAGGTAATGTTAATTTTCTAGACATCAAATATCAGAAATATGGGTCATATATTTAAACGAGATGTCATTGTTCTCATTCTATAGAGTTAGAATAATTATGAATATTTTATAGTTTTTTTCTCAGATTCAAATCTATTCCAAAACAATCCCAAAATAATTCCAACGGAAATCCAAAAAGATGAAACCCCCAAGACGGACATGAATCTGAATTCATTTACCAAATTCATAGGTGCGGTAATTTCATCAGGATTTTCAGGCATTATGAAAAAGACAGCACTAATGAAAATTCCATAACCAATTAAAGATACAAATTTTTTATTGTTTTTAAATTTCTTTGATAGTTTGTAAAATGCTAGAGCACCTATTCCAGAGATTGCAATAAAAGAAAGATACAAAATTGCTCTAAGAACTACTGTTTCGCCATCACCCACAGTTGGTGGATTTGCAGGATATTTGAGAAAAGGTATGAAATACAAAGTAATCCACATAATTCCTGCAAGTAAAACGGATTTTTTTACATCATGATTTCCAGGAAGAGAATTTCTAGAGAATAAAAACACTATTCCAAAAAGGGCGCCGACTGAAGTTCCTAGAATGATACCGGCTAAAATCTGTCCACTTTTTTGCCATATTCGATATTCCTCATATTCTACCCAAAATTTAGGAGTGTCTTCTTCTTCACCAGATTCAAACAAATTGTGATTTTCAATTCCTATTGCTTCATCCAGATATGGTTCTACAATTGTAAAATTTACAGTGCCATGGATTAATCCAGCAAATGCGCCAGATATTAAAACGATAGTTATGAAAAAGATTGTTTTCAAATCAAACACCTAATGGCAAGGAAATCCTGCGGCATGTCTCATATCGTGGGTAAGCTCATGAATGTAAAGGTCAGTGAATGCTTGTTCACCATAAACTAGACTAAAGATATGCCCTTGATCAAATCCAACAACAAACAATCCTACTGCAAAGATTATTGATAATGCCAGAATTGCTATTTTTGAAACACTTGATTTTGATACATTGATTTGTTGTGATTCTGACAA
This sequence comes from Candidatus Nitrosopumilus sp., assembly GCF_040878665.1. Lineage (GTDB taxonomy): Archaea > Thermoproteota > Nitrososphaeria > Nitrososphaerales > Nitrosopumilaceae > Nitrosopumilus. The sequence goes on from NZ_JBBDLU010000009.1 coordinate 80,411, forward strand.
TACGTAAAATATTTTCAGACATTATTTAAACAGTTGGATGTTTTATCCAATTTATATACTATGAAATTAACATATTTTTGTGGAACAAGAAATCAAAACACTACAGAATATAGTCACACGGAAAGGATCAAGCAGAGTATTAACATTTAGCACACCACATGTATTGAAATCAATTTTTTGTTTTAATGATCAAAAATATGTTAGTCGTGCAACATTTTGTAAAGAAATCCATTTAGGAGAAGGAGCTGTGAAAACACTAATTTCACATTTGAAAGAATATGGAATAGTATCCTCGATAAAATCAGGAACGTTTCTTACAAAAAAAGGAATGAAATTTGCTACAGAATTTTGCAGAGCTATACCTTCACAAAATTTCATAAAAAACTGCAACATAACTAATGGAAAATACAACTATGCAATCAGATTAAAGAAAGAATATGTTTCAAACCTAGGAAATGGGATGCAACAACGTGACTATGCTATTCTATATGGAGCAAGTGATTCATTGACACTTGTCTTCAAAAATAATGAGTTTGTTTTTTCAGGAGACAACATGGTTTGTTTTTTAGATGAATTTCAAACTAAAGAAGAATTAATCAAGACACTAGACCCAAAGGATGGAGATGTGATTATTATCACATCATCAGATGATAAATTTGTAGCAGAAATATCAGCAATCAATACAGCATTATGGACTTTAAGAAATGAAAAATAGTGAGCTAATGGCAAGGAAATCCTGCGGCATGTCTCATATCGTGGGTAAGCTCATGAATGTAAAGGTCAGTGAATGCTTGTTCACCATAAACTAGACTAAAGATATGCCCTTGATCAAATCCAACAACAAACAATCCTACTGCAAAGATTATTGATAATGCCAGAATTGCTATTTTTGAAACACTTGATTTTGATACATTGATTTGTTGTGATTCTGACATGAAAAACATGATTCTCTGAATATATTTAAGCTCTTGGATAATGTCAGAATCAATAAAAAGTCAAAATTTAGGCATAAAAAAACTGTTATTCTCAGATCTAACATACGTGTCTTTTTGATTCATTTTTTCCATAAAATTTTGTAAAATGGGAAATTTAGGAACAGAAAATAACGACATACAGTATGAAAGACAAATTTCTGAGATCATTCAGGGAGAACTTGTTGATCTGTATGGTGCAAACGGATACAAATCAATTATGCAAACAATGACAAAAATTTCTGGAAAAAAAGAAAAAGAAATCACAACAAACTATGAGTTATTTGCATCATTAGCAGAAAGTGTCTTTGGAAGATTGGCAGAATCAAAGATCTTAGATCCAATCAAATTAGAAATAAGTAAAATTGGAATTGAAAATATCTATCAAGAAGAAAAAATTCAAAAAAAATCGTTGAGAATTCTAATTGCAGATGATGAACCAGAAATTTTAACATTATACAAGACATTTCTTGAAGGCAGAGGCAGAGAAGTAACAACAGCGACAGACGGTAGAAAATGCGTGGACATATACAAAAAAGAAAATTCCTCAGAACAAGCAGAGAGTCATTTTGATATTGTGATACTTGATCAGAAAATGCCATTTATGACAGGATTGCAAGCTGCAGTAGAAATTTTAAACATCAATCCTCAACAAAAAATAATTTTTGCGTCAGGATATCTTGAAAAAACACTATTAGAAGTATTAACAAAACTCAACAAGGCAATTGCAGTAATTGAAAAACCATTTTCATTAGATGTGTTAGACTATATGATAAATAATTCTGCGATTTTTGAAAAATTAGAAAAAATTAATCTAAATCAAGAGGAAAAAGACATTAGTCAAAAACTCTCTGAAGTGATGATCATATTACAAAATCATATTTAATCACAAAAGTTCAGATAAAATAGATAAGATATTTACGGTGAACTGATTACAATTCCATAATGACAAAATTTTACCTATTAGCAATTCCAGTAATAATTGGAATTGTTACTGGAGTGTTTTTGGCATTTTATCCTGAATCAGAAACAGACTCAAACTTACTTACAACTACAAAACTAATTAGTGGTGGATCACCAATTCTTGGAAATTCAAACGCTCCAATTACAATACTGGAATGGGGAGATTATCAATGTACATTTTGCTACAAATTTCACCAAAGTACTTTAGATATCATTAATGAAGATTTTATAAAAACAGGTAAAGTGAAATTAGTTTTTAAAGACTTTCCCCTAAATGGACCAGATTCATTTCTTGCAGCACAAGCAGCATATTGTGCTCAAGATCAAGAAAAATACTGGCAATATCATGATGAACTATACAAAAATTGGGGAGGCGAGAGAACAGGCTGGATAACAAGAAATTCGCTTGAAAAATTTGCAAATACTGTAAATTTGAATTTAGATGAATTCAACAAATGCCTTGATGGAAAAAAATATGAACAAAAAGTAACTACATTACATGAATTTGGAAAAGAGATCGGAATTGATGCCACACCATCATTTTTAGTCTTCAATGATGAAAAAATTATCAAAATAAGAGGGAATCAACCTCTAGAAGTGTTTCTCAAAACCTTTGATGAAATGTAATTTTGAAATCAGAAGTGAATCAATTAATATTCGCATATTAAAGTAAGAGGAGAAATGGAAAAAATCAACGTAGAGAAACAAGATTCAGTCAAACTCTATAAAATCAGAAAAACACTTGAAGAATTATCTCATAAATCAGGCAGAGGCACAGAGCTCATCACAGTGTATATTCCAAAGGGAAAGCAACTCCATGAAATTATCAGCTCACTACAACAAGAACAAGGAACTGCAGATAACATAAAATCAGATTTAACAAGATCACATGTTGTTGATTCACTTGGTAAAGTTATTCAGAGATTAAAACTATACAAAAAAACACCAGAAAGAGGTCTAGTGGTGTTCTGCGGAGCATTACCACCAGAAGAAGGAGGACCACTTGGAAGTGAAGTTGTGACAGTGTGGGAGGTTGATCCTCCAAAAGACCTGAATCAATATTTGTACAGATGCGATGATCATTTTCATGTAGACATTCTAAAAGACATGTTAAAAGATGACAACCTCATAGGGTTTTTAGCAATTGATGCTAAAGATGCAGGATGGGGATTATTACACGGAGATAAAATCGAAGTGTTAGGGCAAACAGGGTCTGGAGTAGCAGGAAAACACAGGCAGGGGGGTCAATCAGCAAAGAGATTCCAAAAACTCAGAGAGATGGAGTTAAGTTATTTTTACAACAGAGTTGCACAGACTACAAGAGAGTATTTTATTGACATTTATCCAGTGAAAGGATTGATAATTTCAGGTCCGGGACATACAAAAGAAGATTTCATTAATGGAAATTATTTAGAGTATAGATTACAAAACAACATCATAAACACTATTGATGCATCATATTCAGGTGCTGAGGGAATACGAGAAGCTTTTGTAAAATCTGCCGACATTTTAGGAGATTTTAGAATGGTAGAAGAAAAAAAGATGGTGGAAGATTTGTTTAGAGAAATTAACAATAACACTGGAAAGGGATCATATGGATTAAAAGAAGTCATAGAATATCTAAAAAACAATGTTGTTGACGTGTTACTAATTACAGATAACACAAACTTGAATCGAATAGAAGGAAAATGTAAACGATGTCAACATCTTCAAGAGGAAATAGTTGAAAGACCACTAGTCATTCCAAAAAAAACACAATTTGCAAACAACCCATGTCCAGGATGTAATTCCATGGAAGTTGAAGCTAACGAACAAGACATTGTAGACTATTTAGAATTACTTGCAGCAAAAACAGGAACTAGATTAGAGGTCATTTCTGGAAGTGCAGAACATGGCAATATGCTTGCAAGTTTAGGTAAAGTAGGTGCAATCCTGAGATATAATCCAGGACACTCTAAATAAGAAAAGCACGGATTTTTGCTGCAAGTTCTAACAATTGCTCATCAGTTGATATTTGGCGCTTTGTCCAGACTGTTCCTTTACTGTTGTATCTTGGAATAATATGAATATGAACATGCGGAATGATTTGCTTTGCTGCCCTTCCATTGTTTTGGCCCAAACTAAATGCGTCAGCTCCGGTTGCATCTAGAATGGCTTTTGCAATTTTTGGAACTATGGCAAACACATTTCCAACATCTTGAGAATCCATATCAGTGATTCTTTCATGATGTTTTCTTGGAATTACCAAACTATGACCTACATCTATAGGATATTTATCTAAAAATGCTACGTGATGTTCATCTTCATATAGAAAATGACCATCTTTCTTTCCTTCTAAAATGTCACAAAAAATACAACCCATAAAGAGATGCATCTTGTAATTTTATTTATTGTTTCTAGTTAGACATAATCAGATCTAAGAACAGACAGACAACCTAACTGTAAAAAGTAAATCCTATATTCCTAGATTTCTTCTTGGCCACAATGCATGCATCTTTTTGATGATAATATCTCAAACCACACAAAATCATGAATAAATCCTTCCTTGCAACTCACATAGACTATGATTTGAATAATAATACAAAGTACCTTGTCAACAACAATATCGATCAAAGGTTGACTCTTTTCATAAACGCCAACACATCATAAAATGTGTGATTCAATATTCAAAAAATATTGCGAGTTTTACATAGAAAGTGTCGAATAGTTAATTAGGGTAAATTTTAGAGTTTTACTATCCAATGGGACGAAAAGAAAGGCGTGAACGTGAAGAAAAACGTGAAAACTATGCTACTAAACATTCGAATGAAAAAAGAAAACAGACATTAATTGCAGTTGGAGTTTTCGTTGGAATTGCATTAATTGTAGGATATGCAAGTTGGATATTTATCAACATGACAGAAACAGCACCAGGTGGACCAGAAAATGCAGGCGCATTAGGCAGTGAGCATTCACACGCAGCAATTTTGGTGAAGATTTTTGGAGATACGTTTGAATTTTCCAGTCCAGCTTTCCAAATCAAATCATCTTGGATTCATTTTGAAGGAAATGATGGAACCACAATTCACAAACACGCTACAGGTGTGAATTTAGGATATCTGTTTGACACCATAGGTATTGGTATAGATGATCAATGTTATGTATTTCCAGATGGAAAATCATTTTGTACTAATGACGAATATACACTAAAGTTCTTCATCAATCGAGAACAAGTATCAGACATAACAAATTATGAGATTATGGAAGGAGATAGAATCTTAGTTGTGTTTGGTTCTGAGACACCTGAAGAAATTGAATCATATTTGTTACAATTAGACAATCAAGAATTAATTAAATAGAATTTTCAGATTCTTCTTTTGTTGTGAATTGAGCCATTTTATCAAATAGCATATAATATCCACATCTTGTGCATTTTAAAACAGTGAGTTCAGTAGTAAGAAATTCCTTATCTTCAAATCGTCCACTAAGTTTGACATTCTCTCCTGCAATCTCAGCTTTATTGCTTTTACATACTGGACATTCCAGAGTTTTTTGTTCCATAAAATAATCCAAAATATTTACAATTTAAACTCAATGAAATTTTTCAAATAGATAATATCAACAAAGCCTAGATTCTAATCTAATAATTTACATTTAAAAATTATTTGGTAGTTTTCATTTAAACACCACATAGATTCGCCACCATTTTGGAGATAGAAATGGATACAGATAGGTATGAAATGAGATTTAAAAAAATTAATAAAAAAAATAAAAAAAGATAGCGTGTTTATCTTAAGCTGCACAGATGTCTATTACTGTGCGTACCGCTATCGTTCCTGAATTTGTGATTGATCCACCACATAGGTTGAATATTCCTCCCCAATTTGTGATTGTGTTACTATTGGTAAACAAGCCTTGATTTAGGATGTCACCTATGTTCATAACTGGACCACTGTTGGTAAATGTACCAGAAGTCATGATGCTGCCGTTGTTGACCAAATTCAATGAGTTGGTAAAGGTGCCACTACTAATCAATACACTACCCCAGTTTGTTTGGATTGCACCCGATGATGTGATTACACCGGTGCTAGTCATGTGACCTCTGTTTTGTATAACACCCGTAGGTCCATTAGTGATTGTACCAGATGAAGTTAGTTCACCAAAGTTATTGAATGGTCCACTATTTGTTATTGTACCGCTGACATTATCAATAACACCGTTATTGATAAAGGTACCAGAAGTTGTAATTACACCGCCACTTGCAATGTTAATTGTTCCGTTATTGACTATTACACCGCTGCTAGTTATTGTTCCAATGTTAAAATTAACATTTGATGCAATTACTAGTGTGTCAGTTGGTCCAATTACAAGAGTTGCAACTGCACATGTGGAAGTAATAGAGTTCCATGTTCCACCTACTGCTGGAGATTCACAGGATATTTTATCATTGACTGTAAAAGTTAATGCTGCTGCATCTTGAGCAGAAAAAGCTAAAACAGAAATTAATGCTGCTAATACAGGAAGTATTAGAAGTTGTTTTGTTTTTGTCATGATGATATAATTGAATATATCGTATTAAGCGGCGCTGACATGAATGAGTGTTTGATTAACACATGTAGTAGGATAGCAGACAAATTTGTCAGTATCATTAACTGAATATCAAAGAATTTTTGAGATTATTTTAGCAAAATCTCTACCAGTTTCAGTTAAAGCAACATTGATTTTATTTTCGTCTATTGTAGATTCAACAAGGCCCTTTTTCTCCATCCATACAATGTGTTTTGCAAGTCTTGCATAGTTTAGTTTAGTATCAAGTGCTAGCTGGGTTTTTCCTCCAGATGAATTTTCAGTCATAAATTTTACTATGCGCATCAAGGTTTTCATGCTTGGATCAAAGGTTGGCACTAGTGATTTAGTTTTTAAAATTTCAATTACTTTATGATTTACAGTCATAATTAGTTACTAATAAAACTCATCTCTTATAATTTGTTTTAATAGACAGACATAATTATTTTACGGTTTTAATTTTATTTTGTTTTTACTAATTGTCCACGCTTATACTCATTGTAATAACCAATACATGCGTTAAGTTCCTTTAAGAATTCATCATTCATAAAATCTCCCTCTTTCAAATCCTTCCAATATGTTAGAATATCCTGTTTCAATAATTCCAATGTTTTTTCTTGCATGAATATTGAAAGTTTCTCTCTGATACATACTATTGGTAATGTATTTTTAGAAGATTTTAAACCATTTTTGAGTTTTTGTTGTTTATTGTAATTAGGTCATCGCTTAATGTCGTTTGATACTATCTAACCAATATTATTTGCAAGTTTTTCAGCGTTTTCTGGAATTATTACTGTAAAGACTGTTGGAGGAGAACTTACAGAGATACTTCCACCATGAATCTCGATAATTGATTTGACACTTGCCAGTCCAAGTCCAGTCCCTTGCTGCTTTGTAGTAAATAAAGGCTCAAAAATTTTCTCTAGGTTCTCTTTTGATATACCTTCTCCTGAATCCTCAAACTCTAAGATCAGATTATTGTTTTGATTTTTTGCACGTATGGTAATTTTTCCACCGTTTTTTCCAATTGCGTCAGCGGCATTGGAGAAGAGATTTACAAATGCTGCCTGCAACTGAATTTTATTTGCCATTAATGAGAAATCATTTTCTGGTAGTTCAACTGTAATGTTTTTTGAAATGTTTGTACTTGCAATAGATTCTTGTAATATTGCTAAAATTGATACCAGTTTCATTTCAGGAAGAGGGGTCTTGACAAATCCCAAGACCTGGCTTATTTGGTGATTAATCCTTAACATTGCATCACGAATGATAGGAATGTATTCATCTAGTTTTGGATCTAATTTTTTATCGATTCTTGATTCCATACTGTCAATTGTCAACTGAATTACGCTGAGCGGATTTCTCAAATCATGTGAAATTCTTGAAGTTAGTTCACCAAGTATAGATAATTTTTCTTTTTTTATCAGGTCGTTTTGGGCCTGAAGTATCATTCTTGTCTGGTTTTTTGTTTTTTCAAACAATATCATTACTAATAATGCAATAATTCCGATTATACCAACAAGTACTGGCAGCACAACATCAAAAAAGTGGTAAAGTGATTTTGTAGACTTGGCACTATCTACAAGAATTGATTCAGAATAATCAGTTGTGCGCTTGCCTCCAAACTCCACCTGCGCTCCGCGTATACCTTCATCAACAAAATAGTCATCCCAGTCCTTGGAAAACGATACAACCATGCCAGTTACAGGCTCTACTGAAACCATGCATTTTCCATCAGAAAGTATTTGTTTTGATGTAAATTGTGGGAAAGCGGAAGACACATCAATGCCTGCATACCTGCACGAAAAGTCATACACTTCAAGATCATCTATCTTGTTTGTTTTTTCAAAAACAAAAGTTGTAGTGGTAAATATCATTGGATGAAAAAACTCATAGTCTTGTTTTTTCACATTTGGCGGAAATGCAAAATATTCGTTTGTCTGTGCATGCTTTCTTGAATCTCTATCAACAAAAAAAGTCTGTTCACTATTAAAGACAATGTTGTTTGTTGTAGGGTCTATTCCAACAATCGTGGCCTTGATTTCCAATATGTCTCCTGTCACATTTGTAACGTACTGTCTCAAAGTCTCACGAATTAGAAATGGTTCAGACAGGTTTCCATCAAGGGATTCAAGTATCCTGTCTTCACCCTCGTGCTCTGAAATTAACTTGTAGTCTAAAGGAATTTTTTTTATCTCATATACGGATATTTCATATATTGTAATTACTGTTAAAATTATTAAAAATCCTATAACAAGTTTTGATTTGAAATTAAAAATCACGTCATAATTTTTAGTAGTTGTCCCACTAAAAAACAAATCCAAATTATATTGGATATGAACATACTTTTGTTTATATTATGATATGGTATGTCGTAATCATGATCAGTTGTATCATAGTAGATGACGATTATAACATTACAAAGGTATTATCTGATATTTTGGAGCTTATGGGCTTGGAAATACTAGCAATAGGACATGACGGTAAAGCAGTAAATCTGTATGAAATACATCGACCAGACATCCTATTCACAGATATCATGATGCCAAAATATGACGGGTTTTATGGAATTGAAAAAATAAAAGAGATTGATTCGAATGCAAAAATTGTTGCCATAACTGCAGATGTCTCATCAGAGACACAGCAAAGACTGTATGATCTGAATATCTCTGAGATAATCTACAAGCCATTTAATCAAAATGAGATAAAAAAAGTACTAACTGAAAAGTACAGAATTAATACAAAATAGATTAATCTTTTCAAATTTTCAAATCAAAAAAACTACGCTGAAGCTACTCTCACAAGCAAAATATTCTGAACATTAATAGTGTAATTATTCTATTAAAAATATTCCTAGATAGAATGAACATCACATTGGAAGAGAATGTAACGACAATACATGTGATAGGAACCTCTCAGACATAGCAAGAAATGAAAACAGATTTTTACTTAATCCCAAGAATAAAAGAACAAAAAGGGTTTATCTCAAATCCCAGACACATGTATCATGATTAAATAAGTAAGTGCTGTTTTCAATTTTTTTAACAGGTGCAAATCCTCCCGGAGTACAAAACTCAACATATGGACTAAGACCAGAACTTTGACTTTCTTGCGGACCCTCGCAACTGAGAGCCTTGGCTTTTCCTATCTGGGCATTTTCTGAAGTCCAATATCTATTTGAAGAATCTTTTAGTAGAATTTCAGGGCAAGACATTTCTTTCATCTCTTGTCTTTCTAGTTCGGCATTAGGAAAAATTGTGTTTATTTTATAATCTACTGAAAAAACAAAAAATCCCATTACAATAACTAAACATATGATTGGAATAATCCAAAATCGGATAGCATCTTCTTCCATGGTTCAATTATGCATGCATCATATTTAATTGCTCAAATTTTTTGCATTGATCTATGAATTAAATAACGTATGAATACTGCGACATGCTTAAAAGATAAAACTAAAACATTATGATAAGTAGAGATTCAAATGAATTCTAAAATTCTGTTAGGCGTAATTGCTAGTGTCTTTGTATTTGCTTTCATAAATGTTGCACATGCTCAACCATTGGAGGATGTCAATGCAATTCCATTTGAGTCTGAGAGTTCTGAAATTTCAGTTAAATTAATTTGGAATCATGATGACGGTATATCTCATTATGAGATAGGATGTGTGAGCTGTTTTCCTAACCTCTCAGAGCAAACAACTCATGATAAAATAATACTGCACAACATTACCGCGTTTGCAAACGGCAATGCTCTTCTTTACATCATTGCATATGACAAGGATGACATCATTTCTGCAAAACAAATAGTAGTGAAACTATATTAAAAATCACGCAAAATCTCATTTTTTTGAATTGTTTTGCTGTCATTAATCCAGTTTTGCACATCGATGATAACGCTTGTTTTTAATGACTCTGTATGAAACCAGCAAAGAACGTCATTTGAGAGACATTTTTGACATTTAATAATTTCTTTTATGGATATGGACACCTCAGATCGCTGGAATGGATTCTCATCAAATGAATATTTCATGATTATTTTGTAATGCTGCGGTATTTATTAAAATGTAATTTTAAATATTCACATACATTTTATGGAAATTCCCAAATATGGAATTAACAAGTTACGAAAATTATATAAATTATGAATGTATTATTTTATGTAACATATGAAAGACAGTCCAACTCTCAGAAAGCTCAACTGTATCATCATTGAGGATGATCAGAATATTATTGACGTGTTTTGTGACTTGTTGGATATGATTAACGTTAATGTTCTTGCAACTGGTAATAATGGCAAAGACGCAGTCAACTTGTATGAAAAACACAACCCTGATATCGTCTTTACTGATTTGCAGATGCCAATATACAATGGCTATTATGCAGTCGAAGCCATCAAGGATTTGAATCCTGATGCTAATCTAGTAGTTGTTACAGGAAATCTTGACGCAATACACTCTAACCTCTTTGATTTGTTGCACGTGCCAGTAATTAGCAAGCCATTTGATGTTGCTCAAATAAAACGAATCATAGATGTAGTTCTATCTTCTGAAGGCAATCCTATTTTACCGTTTGAAATCCGTTACAAATTCCAAGATGACATTAACTATTATTTGTGTACTGTGACATATCCCCAATATCGAAACTTTAAACGATTACCTGTTATTGAGGAGTGCGAGATAGTAACCACACAAAAAACTTTACAGCCACATGAAGAGGAAATGCAAAGAGCCCTTGATTTGGTCATGCAAAATGATACCAGTCATATTCGTAAATTATCGGAGATTGTGCATGTTTGAGCGTGTCTTTCCTATAAGAATTAATATGAAAGTATTAACAGGTGAACATAATGGCTGAGATAGATACTTTTTTTGCATCATCCCTTGAAAATATGATACGTGATAATTTGGGCGATACCACATATCGCAGCATACAGAACCGTCTGTTTGAAAAATATGGCACATCAATTACACAATCAATAAAGGAATTTACAAAACTTGATTCTGTATTGCGGGAATTCTTTGGAGCAGGTGCTGAAGATCTAGAGAAGAAATTCATGGACCGTATTTGTAGCATCAAGTCTAAAAAAGACAAAGTTGAGAATCGATTCACAATATCTGATCCTGTACTTAGTCAGACAATCCTCAAGGCATTTGGCGATGATGAAATGTCAAAAATTCTCAATTCTTCTATTGGTGAGCCATGGACAATTACAGAAATTTTAGAAAAATTGCACATTCCTACCACATCTGGATACAGAAAAATTAATTTTTTAATTGAGCATGGATTGTTGATAAAATCTGGACATGAGTATACTGCAAATCAAAGAACAGTTGACAAGTACAAATCACTCTTTGATAATGTAAATATTGATTTTAACAACAAAATAACTGTCAATGTACAATTCACGCAAGAAGTAATTGCAAACAGTACTGTTCTTCAGACAGTGTATGGCAAATAAGATCTGATTTAGCATCAAGGGATTGTAAAATACAAATCTTAAATTATAGCAATCTAAAATTTACGTATTATGGAGATTTCTAGTAAAAATGTTGTAGATGGAACAGCACGCTCGCCACACAGAGCAATGTACAAAGCTATGGGGTTAAACGATAATGATCTTAGTAAACCATTCATCGGTGTTTGCCATACAGGTAATGAAGCAACACCGTGTAACATCTTACTTCCAACACTTGCTGAAGAAGCAAAAAGAGGAGTGGCAGAAAACGGTGCAACCCCAAGAATATTTTCTACAATAGCAGTAAGTGATGGAATTGCGATGGGTCATGAAGGAATGAAATCATCGTTGATTTCTCGTGAAGTTATAGCAGATTCAATAGAATTGATGGTTAGAGCACACCAATATGATGGAATTGTAGGTATTGCAGGATGTGACAAAAGTTTACCCGGTACTATGATGGCAATGGCACGACTAAACTTACCATCAGTGTTTGTTTATGGTGGGACCATCATGCCAGGAATTTTAGAAGGTAAAGAACTAACAGTAGTTGATGTATACGAAGCTGTAGGGGCATATGATGCAGGTCAAATATCTTTAGAAATGTTAAAAAATATTGAAAACACTGCTTGCCCAAGTTCAGGATCATGTGGTGGAATGTTTACTGCAAATACAATGGCATCAATCTCCGAAGCTATTGGGATAGCATTACCAGGAAGTGCCAGTCCTCCTGCAGAAGATGCCAGACGTAACAAAATGGTGTACGATACAGGTGCAGCATGTGCAAAATTACTAGAACTAAACATTAAACCAAGAGACATTATGACGTATGACGCATTTGAAAATGCAATCATTATGTTAAACGCAGTTGGAGGTTCTACAAATGGGATATTACATTTGTTGGCAATGGCAAATGAAGCCAGAGTCAAATTAACTTATGATGATTTTGAGAAAATTAGAAAAAAGACACCACATATTGCAGATATGAAACCTGGCGGAAGTTATGTGATGAACAGTCTTGATAAAATCGGTGGAATTCCATTTGTTCTCAAAAAATTAGCATCAAAAGGATTACTAAATGGAAATTGTATTACAGTTACCGGTAGAACGATGCAAGAGAATCTTGATTCAATGACCATTCCAGAACCAGTGCAATCAATTATCAGACCAATAGAAAATCCATTACATTCAGTAGGAACCGCAGTTGTACTCAAAGGAAGTCTTGCACCAGATGGAGCAGTAATTAAAACTGCAGGAGTTGAAATGACAAAATTCACAGGTAAAGCCAAAGTGTATGATAGAGAAGAGTATGCATTTGATGCAGTTGCCAAAGGAGATGTTGATGAAGGAGATGTTATAGTAATTAGATATGAAGGTCCAAAAGGAGGACCAGGTATGAGAGAGATGCTTGCAACAACTGCAGCATTAGTAGGTCAAGGATTAGGCAAAAAAGTAGCAATGGTTACTGATGGAAGATTCTCAGGAGGCACTAGAGGATTCATGGTCGGACATGTTGCACCTGAAGCATATGTGGGAGGCCCAATAGCACTAGTCAAAGATGGAGATGAAATTACAATAGATACTGAAACATGTATCATAGACATTCATGTTTCAGAAGAAGAACTAGTAAAAAGAAAACAATTGTGGCGAAAACCAGAACCAAACTACACATCTGGTGCTCTTGCAAAATATGCAACACTTGTAGGCTCAGCCGCACAAGGTGCAATTACAACTGCAAATCCATAGATGAACGATTTATCCATAAGATTTATAGATCTCAATCTAAGATATTCTTCAGAGATAACAGAAAAAAATAACATTATGCTTATCATACTACTGTTGTCTACTACAGGTTTTCTTAAAAAATACATCCATTCAAACAAGCATTAGATTAAACTTAAGTTCATAATAGTTAAAGAAAAACAGTGAACATTTATTCAAACAAATTTGCAATAATAGTCATCATTGTACTAGTATGCATTCTGGCATTACAAGTATCAAGTAATAGCAATTCTAATCAATTAATAGATTCAGAAACATGTGAATTATACATCATAGACCAAAAAATTAATGCTAAAAAATATCTAAACGAGTTTGATTCAAAATGTTTAGATTTTAAAAATTTGAATCCATAGGAAATTAATTAAAGGTATAGTCTATAAAAGAAGCATGGAAGGTCCATCTGAAATAAATTCTGTGTTTTGGAATGAAAAGAAAAAATCGTGGGACTATGAAACGGTTCATGTGGAAGAATATTTTGGATTTACAGAATGCCAACAATGTCGTAGACCAATGTCACATAATATCAAAACAGACGGTAAATTCAAAATGGTTTATGTAAAATGTGGTTGTGCACAAAGAAAATAATTTTTTAAGATTAGTTATTTTCTATTCCCAATACATCATAGTATGCTTTAGGTATCATTTGTTGTCCTTTGAAAAAGACGTTATTAACAGCAGTGTCTAAAACATATGTTCGTGCCCAGTCATCATCGCTTCTAATTGAACGGCCAAATCCTTGTAAGATCTTTGTAAGAGTTTGAGAAGTATACCATAATGGAAATTTATCCATCTTTGCTTTTGTTCTTTTTTCAGTATAGTTTGGATATGGAATCTTTGCAATAATTTGAAATCTGGATAAATCATCCTTCAAATCAACACCCTCCCAAAGAGAAGAAGAGAGTAAAACGCCTGTAGGATCAGATGCATGTTCTAAAATTACTTCATCTTGTGTTTTACCATCCTGATTCCTACTATGACATAGTCGTATTCGTCGAGTATTTTTTGGTGAAAGATATCGTATGATTTTATGACATCTAGGAATTGATGAAGTCAATATCAATCCACGTTCATTTGAATGTTCATCCATTATCCTATCAATTGTTTTAATTACTTCAAGTTCATCTTCATCAGTAGAGCCATATCTTAATCGTCTAATGTTAAGCAAGTCAATTTTTCTATGTTCAATTGGAAACGGAGATTTTTCAGTATCAACAAATGCCACATCGTCTTTTTCCAACCCTATATTTTCACAAAAACTTGATTTGTCAATTGTTGCAGACATGAAGAGTTGATAATCTGTGTCAAAAAAAGATTTTGCAAATTTCGATACATCGATTGGCTTTACAGAGATGGTTCTGAAATTTCCATTCAAATCTTTTACAGGATCATTTACAACAAAATTATCTTTGTCAGATAAAATATCGATTTTAGCTTGTGCAGTTCTATCATAACGGCGCTCTAATCCTGCAATTAATTCATAATCAGGCTCTTTTTGAAATGCTGAACTTTCCTTGATGTCTTTGATTTTTTTTGCATATGAAAATGCCATATCATCAGTTAGTTGTATTATAGAATCTAAATCTCTAAAATCATATTTTTCTGAAGTAAGATTGCATTCATCTACCTGTCCACTGAATATATCAAATCCAACAAATTGAATAATTTGGTCTTCAATTTTATGTGCTTCATCAAAGACAGTTACCTGCCTATCAAGATATTCCTCAAAAAGTTTCTTGTTAAATTTCATAATTGTAAAAAATGCATGGTAATTCCACAAAGAATGTTTTGCCACTAGAGCGTGATATTTTTGCAGATAGTAATGACAAACCTGAGAATCCTGCGTGTTTTCCTCAACTTGTTTAATTGTAGGCTTGAATTTGCATACCTCAAAAATCTCTTTGCCGTTTTTAGTTACTCTTTCCTGGCATTCACCTTTATCACACGTCAAACCCCATCTCATGGCTCGCTTATCATTATCTACTTTCTCAATAGACATTAGTTTGAGGCAGGGAAAATTCTGTTTTCCTTTTACTGATTTTAAAAATGGTATATCCTTAATGTATTGATCCTGAAGATGTTTAGACGCAGTTACAGTAAATGAACTGTCAAAATATCTTGAAACGGTTGCACCAACAAGAGATTTTCCAACTCCAGTAGGAGCACATAAAATAATTTTTTTGTATCCTGATTTTAATTTCTCCTCTATCTTGGAAATTATTTCTTTTTGAATATCTCTAGGAGTGAAATGATCAGGAAATTTTTCTAAAAGAGACAGGATTACATCTCATCATTGTCAATATTAAAAGCATGAAGGTGCTTGTAATATCATCATTTTCACAATCTAGTTTAATATCTAGTTGAATTATAAAATGTCATGGAATTGTTAGATGATAAAATGAGAGTTTGGGTGGAAAGTTCCAAATATGTAAAACCAGCTCCAGGAGTATATGTTCTATATAATAGAAATAAAGATCCCATATACATTGGCGAGACAGATAATTTAGAGACAACATTTACAAAATATTACGACACAGATTTTGAAGGAAATGAATGTAAACAAAAGACTTCCTTATATCAAAGAGTGTTTGCAGAGAATCCAAAAGAGATGCAATCACAATTAATTGAAAATTTCAAAAAAGAGACAGGAAATATTCCTGTGTGTAATTCAGAAATAAAGATAGAAACACATTAGATCATTTCAGTGCATTGCACTGAAGTCTTACTTGATTAATAGGAAAGATCAACTCATCACCTCATGTCAAACGCGATGATTTACATTGGTATTGTCGTAGGCGTTGCAGCAATGGCAGCAGCAATCGCATATGGTACTGAAAACCAAAAAAACTACATTCCTGATGATGCAGTATTAGCTCCTGCAGCAGAACAGGGATTGTTACCAAAGACAGGAACCTTTGGAGCCGATTTAAATAAAGAAAAATGGCATGAGGATCCTTTCGGTGATTTAGCACAAAAAGTTAGAGAACAGAATGGGAGATAATCGATTCAGATTATCATCCATATTATTTTAAAGCAACAGTTATGCCACAATATCAGGAACAGATTCTTCAAAAAACGGGAAAAGTAATTTAACTTAGATAGACGTAATACAGAAATGCATCAATGTTACTATTGCGAACAAATATTTGATTCAAAGGAACAGTTGTATGACCATGTAGAGATTCATTCAGATATTGAAAGAAACAAGGAAATAATGAACAGAAAAAAAGGGAAAAAATAATCACTACAGTCTAGAGCAAAAAAAATAGAGTAAAAGTCAAAAAATTTCAAATTCTGGGTAGGATATACAATCATATGAAATGCAATCATGGATTGGGTTGAAGTCTTACTCAAAAAATCATGCGAGAAAACACTCACAAAGGGAGAGGTACTCCACAGTCTATTTCATATGATTGAAGTTAATGAAAATACATTAAATCACATTCAATTAGACAGTAGAGATTTTGGTCCAGAATTAGAAGAGCTAAAAGCAACAGAAATCAAAGATATTGAATTTCATTTAAAATACTATAGAGGATTGGTAAATTACATTAGTTCAATTCCTGAAAATAAAGTTCTTGAGAATAGAACTTAGATATCCCAAGATACAGTATAAGACACAAATGTGATAGGATTTGATTTTTTCTTTTGTATTCCCCATTCATTTTCGGTATGACCTGAATTTAATTCAGATAATTCATTCCATTTGAATTTTGGTAACTTTACAGTGTCCATGAAGGATTACAAAAGAAATTAGATATAAAGAATCAGATTACACTGCAAGACAATCAGACTCTTAATTGTTTAAAAATCAAATTATATTTTGATTGTTCGTCTATATTTTGACCAAAATTTGTGTCTTTTCGATATTTTTTGCATTGTTCATCATATAGTTTTTGTAGTTTTTCAACCTCAATTGCAATCATTTTTCCTGAATCTTCTTTTGCGAACTGCTTTCTTTGCTCTTCGTTGTTACCTCTTGTAGAATAATGTTGAAGATGAAATTGCTCTTGTAAGTTTTTAAAATTTTCACGTTTAACTAATTCAGCTAAATCAAAACATCCTTGCTCATGCAATAGTAATTCTTCAGTTAATTCAGATCTAACCCAAGATAATAAAGGATGAAACTCTACAAAAAGAGAGACATTGTCAATTAAAAACATAATTTTACCATCAACAATATCAGAGCTTATTGTCCAAGTGAATCGATATTTTATAACACTGTGAGAATCCTCATAAACTGCAGGATTAGATTCGGCTTTAAAGTCAGACCATTTTAAAAAATAACCCTTGGTCCAATCTAAAATAAGATTCTCACTCATGACAAATAGTGTTTTGATAGAGAATAAATTATTCTTTATCCTATATTCTAGATCTATTTTATACAGAATTACAGACACTAAAAGATGAGTGTTTGACGGCTAACGAATTCTAGGGTATGGTCAGTTAAGGCAAATATATGAACGCCGTCAAACAGATGACTCAACATATGATATACAAATTAGACTAAAAGAAATAGTGTGTGCGATTTGAACAGAATCATTCATCAAGTAATTTCTCACATTTCAGGCTCAACATTACAAAAATCAAAACAAGGATCATTTTTTCAACCCTTTTTGATCAAATTTCAAGACATGTTTTATTTTATGAATTTTTGAGAAGATAAATCAATACAAATATTGAAAGCAAGATGATTGCGGGTGTGATATCTAACTGTAACCCCCAAAGGGTAGATGATAACAGATATCAGACTTGCTTGCTTTCACAATTCTAAACTATTAATCTCAGTGAATTTTCTAACACAACTATGATGAAAAAATTCTATATTTGGATGGGAGTTTCTGTTTCAGCATTAGTTGTTGGATTATTTTTGCTATTTAGCTAATCAAGACACAATATCAAAGTTAGGATTACATCCAAGATCATTGATAATATTATTGAGTCTTTCAATTAATTCATTTTGTTGATCAATCATTCCATTTACTTTTTTAATTTGAGAATCTAGTTTATTAAAAGCTGTTTGAGCTTTTTGATATTCTTCAGGAGAAAGTGTTTTACCATCATAGTAATTGTATTGTTTATTATACTCGTCATATTGGGATTGTTCTCTGGATATTTTGATTTCAAGTAAATCAATCTCCGTACGAATCTCTTTTTCTTGTTGTATTAATACCGATTGTCCAACATATAGTTCCTCAAATCTATCAGGAATCACATACCCTTTAGTATTAAAAGAAATTTGTGGAGATTCAGTAGAATACATCAAGTGTCCTGATTCACTAGTGTGTCCCAAACCAAGTGCATGTCCAATCTCATGCATCAAAATATTTGATACCATGTTTTCATCGTTTTGGACAAAATTACCACTACAATCTTCAGCACCAATAGAAATATCCAAGATACAATGACTCAAAATTCCATACAGTACAGAGTTACATGTTGCAAGCCCAGTATGTGTAGATGCGGCATATACTTGCCATTTAATCTCAATGTTAGCGTTTTCAGATTGTACAAATTTTAAATTAGGATTGCTTGTTTCCCATGTTTGAATTGCTTTTTTTAATGCATTTACAGGAATTTGCTTATCAGGTACAGATGGAACATCATCAAACGAATAGTAGATGACTTCGTTTTCACTTGATGTTATAGCATTAGAAATTTGTTGAATTTTTTCAGGTGTAGGAGACAATGCCTTGACAGGATTTTCAAAATCAATAGGCAATAAATCAGAATACATTACATAACCTGCAATAACTATGGATACAATTATCACAAAAATTACTTTCAATAATAAAGCAACAAAATAACAATAACTAAAACTTTCTATCAAAACAACAAGATTTTAGGCTGGATTGGATTTATTGAGTTTTCGAATCAGCTTTTACATACTTTTTTTATTTTATGAAAAAATACAAAAAAGAATCATTGCCATAGAAGAGATGTATATTGGTAATCGCTTTAACGCAATTCTATATTGATTACCAATTTTATCTATGGCCAATACATCAAATAGGTAAATGAGAATTGTATGTCAATTTTTTATCATCAGAATAAAGAGAAGAGTATTTTGAAACAATTTTGAAATACTGGAAAAAGCAGGGCATCACCATCTACTGGAAATAACTTTCCACAGTTTGGACATTGAATCACTACATAAGAGATTCAATCACATTCAATGCTAGCAATAACATCAAAATCACAAAATCATTACAAACACATCAAATTTTGTTTTGAAATTTAGTTAAATCCACGTAGTTCAAAATCAATATTAATTAATTATTCTTACTACAAAAAACAATTTATTAGCAATAAGAACATCGTGAAACTGTAATTTGACAATATGTCCAACATGTAAACTTGCAATGGAATCACATTCAACTAATGAATTAATGGAATGTTGTATGAAACAAGTTGGGGAGGAATTTGATGAAGAGTCAACAGGTATTTGTCCTAATTGTAAACACAGTATTGAGAAACATTCAAGCAAAGAGCTTGCTGAATGTACCATAGAGTTTCTTAAATCAGAGACCAACTAGTTCAAGATAAGATTAAACAACAGATAAATAAAAACAGTCTATTGGATCAAACAACTAGAAAAATTATAGAGAAGTTCTCACCAATGTGGACCAACAAACAGATTTGGGAATTTGAGCAAGTAAATGAAAATTTAAGATTTGATCTAGTATATGTAGAGCCTAAAAATTTTCAAGAGAACTCTTGGAAATCAAAAATGGCATATCCAGATTCAGATGTGCGGGATGTGGTAGTTAGAACTTTTGACTATATGCTAGACGGTAATGAGTTATGCATTGCAAACAAGGGTCAGGGGAAATTAGAGGAAGAGTATGTAGCATATCTAATGGCAGTTATGGCAGATGTCATGATTGAAGAAGAAGTATGTCTTAATTTTAGAATCGATAATAATTGTCTAGTAGCATCAATTGACAAAAAAGCAGATGTGATTGACTGTAAAGAGTTTTTTGAAGCGTTTTATCATTTAGCAACTGGATTTAACTATGATACAAATACAGGAATTCCAAATGATGAAACAGAAGCTGAGATGTATCTTACAAGATTACAAGAGGAATTTGATGAAAAAATGACAAACATCTTAGGGGACAGATATTTACCAGGAAATAATGATCCAGATACGCTTAATGCAGAATAGCACATCAAAATGAGAGAACAAAAATGTCAGACAGAAAACCATACAGAAATTTCAAAAGGAGAGAACCTAGTCAAACTATTGAACAAAAAGTTGAAAGTTTCATAATGAGAAATTCAAAGAGTGGATTTTTTACTAAAGTTTCAACAATACCATACAAATTTGAAGTGTCAAAAGATAGGACATGGGATATAGTAGGGGAATTATTATCAAATGGATCATTTGAATCAGTACACGATGAATATTCTGGAGAGATGAAACTCTGCGAATATGGAAAAAAATACGAAATCATGGAATTGGAAAGAAAAAGAAAGCGAGAGAAATATAAATCAAAAAAACACGCCACAGAAAAATAAATGTGTCAGTCAAGACAAAAGAAAACTCTTTTAATTTAAAATTGATTTCAAAACATATCATGGATGATGAGAATTTACCAGTACAGTGTCACCCGATGAAACCTAAAAAGAAAAAAATTGAAGATGTCAAAAATGATTCAGTGTAAATTGTGCGGTACACCATTAGGAAAAGAGCCATCCACAGAAGAATTAGAAATACACTGGAAAAAACATCATAGTTGGCATTGGGAAGAAAACAAAGAAAAGTCACCAGAAGAGGCATTATTAAAAAAACGAAGTTAACCAACGTCTTGGAATAGTGATCGTTTATAGCATGCCTAGACCACTAATCGAAGGCGTCACATATCATCTAGCCTCGAGATATAAAATACAGATTAATCATTTTTCAAACATTTGTTTAGTTTAAATCAAAAAACAATAACAATTTTCAATGTAAAGCCATTTTGTGGAATTGAGATAGGAATAGCATATAGAAAATATTTCAAAGACAAAATGAAAGATTTTTTCAGCTAATCGATGAGGAAAAATTTACTTTGAATAAGTAATAGTAACTTTGCAATAAGGGCACATGTCAAACATAGAGGCATATGATATCAAAGCACGAAAAAAAGTGTCAATGAAAAACCCACAGCCATATCTTATGAAAAATGGGTCATGGGCACTAAAAGGAACTAGCGCTGAGACTGGAATCAATTTATTCAAAATTGTTGGAAGAGAAAAACCTACAATTGGTCAGTCAAAATTTGAAGCATTCAAAAAACTGTTTACAAGTAGACAATGCGAATGCGAAAGACAATGCTAGTTTAGTTTTTTTATTCAGGCTCAGATTTGAGTGTGATTTGGTAGATGAGTTTAAGTCCAGTAACAAAATGTGAGTAAGCATGTTTTTCCCAGTACCACCTAGATGTTACTTTAGAAAAAATAACTGCAGATGTGAGTTAGGTATGGATCATGAAGGGGATCATAAAACAAACTGTCCAGAAACCACGTTGTAATTAGAAAGCATTAATTTGATAATTATTTGACAACATACATGTCATTAGAGATTGATTGGAAAAAGAATTTTTATGGAATTTCATGGGCATATGAAAAAGACAGGTTAGTGATATCAACCGTATTTGAGGATAAAAAAGAAGCAATTTCAATTGCTAAGGAAATAGAGGATTGGAGTGACAAGTTTACTAGACTTACAATCATTGAGAAGGAAAATGATGAATTTGCAATTTGTTGTTACCAAGATCCTCAAATTTCAAAAAATGATAGTCATTTAGGATTATTTCGAACAGGAATGAGACAAAGTGGTGGATATGAGCAGGCAAAACCAATGATAAAAGAAAAATCACCATTATTGCAAATAGCATATGCTGCAGATGTAAGAGACATGAATACTTATGAACAAATTTCACGACTAGTCCCAATGCGAAAATGCAGAATAATCTCTGAAAAAGATTTGAAGAAACAAGAATACTATTATGAAAAAACTGCAAATTCATAGAATTAAAAAAGGTGAGATTCAAAATGAATCTAGGATTGAATCTTCACCAGGTATGGTCGGTTAGTAATAATCATTCAAATTAGATATAAAGCATCACTACTCTTTTCTACGAATGAACAATACTGAGAAATCATTCATCTTTGTTAAATAGAAATTTCTGTATTATATGATATGCAAGATAACAATAATCAACAAAACTGGGAAGAAGTAATAGGCCTCTCTTGGCTTGTCTCAGATGAATAAAATGTCAGAGAATGGCTGTAGTCCAAACTGTTGGTGTAAATTAGATAACCCCAATAAGACTGATGAATTGCTTTAGAATCATCTAAGCATTTATTTTTTAATTCATAATACTCATAAATAAACAAATTCAGATTTTAAGATAATATTATGCATTGTGACGATAAACGAACATTGTTTATTCTAAAAGAAAACATTGAGAGGAATTGGCAAATCCTTAAAGAATCCAATATGATAGGAAAAATTAAAGGATTTCAAGGATGCATCAACATAGGATTTTGAATTAAAGCAGTCATTACAATAAAAAATTCATAATATTTATCGATCAATTCATTAACACTATAACATACAAAATAAAATCCCAAATATGTCAATGATTGATCACACCAAAGAGTGTAAGTATAGAATGAACAATGATATGCCACATACTAATTGTTACTGCCATTGTCACAAAATAATCATGGCAGAATCATCCAAATTGGAATCAAGGATTCTTTGATTCAGGCTCAAAATTATCTATAATTTCAGATACACTTGCAAGTATTGTATCTTTGATTTGGGTTTGACTCATTCCAGATTTGTACATTAATTTCATTTGATCCATTATTGAAAAATGTACCCTGCCTTGAAGATAGTCTACAATACCAAATCCTTTTTTTGGAAATTCTGTCACAAACATATCATGTTCAGAAACATCAGGAGTTTCACTCATAATACCATTTATGGAAAACTAGTTATAAAATTTCCAAATGTTCTTTAAACCAAACAAAAAAAGTACATCATGACAGAATTTATCCATAAACCATATGACAAAATCTATGTTCGAGACATGATAAAACTAAACCTAGACGATCTAATAGGTATGATGTCATCATTAGAAGCTACAAATGCATATTGGGTAGATGGTGTGTTGTTTGCAAGTTTTGCAATGTCAGAATCTGAAGAATTAGCAAAGAAAGAGATGCAAAATGAAATGTATCTAGATAAAATAATTTTTGCAGGGTATGAAAAATATACAAAGACAGTAAAATCATCTACCAATCTTGAAATTGGAGTGCTAAACATGCAAAAAAGCAAACTTTACAAAGATTTGATCACTTGGCTTAAAACCCAAACAGTTTGGAATGAATAAAAGTCAGCATTGATTCCAAGGAGTATATCCGCCTTCCAAAGTAATTGCATTGAATCCTTCTTGGACTAGTTCATCAGCTGCAATGTTTCCTCTATAACCAGTTCCACAGTAGGTACAGATTTTCTTATTCCTATATTCTTCGATTTGTTTCTTCTTTGCATTTTTAATGCTTAGGCCTAAAGGCTATGAACAGAATCTTCAATGATTCCACTGTTTAGTTCATCTATTTCTCTGACATCAATAATGACAAAATCATTTTTTTGTGACATTAGCTCTTTTGCAGTAATTTTATCTGCCATGAATATCATTAACTATAGTACAATTTATTTCTGTATCAAATTAGTATGCAAGGATCTACGTCTAGTCATCATACATTGAAAGTGAATTTGCTCTTCTGACACATACCCACATTTATGACAATAGAATTGGTTTTCTTTATTACAAACATCACATTTTTTGTTTACTTCTAACTCATTTCCACATCGTCTGCATGAATCTTGTTTCATAAATTAGAATGCATATTATTCAATTTAAACACTAGTAAAATTAGAGTCTCCTAATTAGCTCCTTCTAATTAGTCTCAACTAAGATTAAAATCAATTTTTCAAAATAAAATTTTCAAGTGACAATCCAAACACAAATTGTCTATAGAGTATAGTTTTCCAAGTAATTCTTTTTAGATTTTTGATTTCTTTTGTATTCATGATAATACAATATAGAGGCCAATAATTTTACCTTTCAAATTTCATAAAGAAATAGTTTACAACAAATTGATTATTTTGATACACTCAGAGCATAGATCAATAAGCTTAAGTTCACAGAAAATTCAAAAAAAATGTGAGCCTAAATCCTAATTATAAAGCCACATTAGTTATTTTAAATGATATAGAATTACATGGATTAGTTCAATTCAACAAAGAGTACCTTGATGAAGGTTTTTTCAGAAATTTTATTCAATTTAAAAAAGCATTTTCGCATTCAATGAGTGAACTGATTAGTAAATCAGACATATTGCAAACCAGTCATGGAGAGATGCGTATTTTTGTGACTTTTTTAGAATTATCCTACATCAATTCACATTTGGATTTGATAAAGAAATTTCTGAAGATCATAACCAACCCAATAAAGCTTGAAGAAGGTTTTGGTAAAGATACAACATTGGAACAAATGATTAATAGAATTTGTAAAAAAATGAACTATTCTGAAAAACTACAAAACTCCATCAGAGGATTATTTTTACTTGATTTTACAAATGCCATCACACAACAACAATATAGAATTCACAAATCAGGAGAAATTATAATTTATCCTAAAGATGAAGAAATGAAAAAACAGCTTAATATCAAAGATTTAGCTGACAATGCCATACAAGCTACTGAAATTCTAGATGCAATGCTTGATTGGGCAAATGGAAAAACACGGATTGAAGACAAAAAAACAGAAATTTTAGATAACATAGTCAATGATTTGACAAAACAAATTCAAGATTTGGATAAAAAATTAGATAGTTTATCCTAAAAATCATTTTAAATTATTTAAATAATATTTTTCAATTCTCTCCATCATGGGCTCTACATAATCATCACATGATTTAATAAATTCCTGTCTGGTATTTTTTTCACTGCTAACTAGAATTATTACTTGATTTATTTTCTGACCAGTTACTTCTTCAAACATGTGAGCATAACAGGTAGTTTGTAGATAATATTCATACATATATTCATCAATCTGGGGTTTTCTTTTTGTTTTGTAATCAATAATGGATAACTCTCCATTGTATTCTGCAATCAAATCACTAGTTCCAGCAACCTGAAGTTTGTCTGAATACATTCTTTGTTCAATACATACAACATCTGAAATATTCTCAAGAAAGGGCTTTAGATTATTAAAATGTGCGACAGGTAGCAAGTCAAATTCCTCCAAAGACAAATTATGACATAGGTAATCTTCTATGATTTTGTGAGATTGAGTTCCAATATCTTGTGCTTGTTTTGTGATGTATTCGTGAGCGGGTTCGTTTTCCTTCCACGATTGTAGTCCATTTTTCTTATGTTCAGGTGCAGTTGCAGACAATATCGTGCTAATTGACGGATAAATCTTGTCAAATTTTGTCTTATACCAATGTCCGTCTTCTCTATCCAAAAGTACTGGTTCTCGTGCTTTGAGCATTTGTGTAAAATTTGCCACTAAAAATTTCTAACAATAGGAGTTATTGAATGATTTGAATTCTAGAGTATCATTTTTTTAAATTTATCAAACTCTGATTTTGTTTTTACAAATTGATCCGTTACAATTTTTCTTAATGAAAAAAGATTTTCCATGGAATTGTTGATGATATGAATTGTTTCATTAAGAATTACTGCATCTATGAATTCCTCATCAGGATACACAGTATACTCAAAAAATTCAGTATCAGTTTTAATCTTTAATTTAAAACCCATCAATAATCCTAAATCATCATGTTTATTCAAAAATCCAATTAGACTTGCCTTTAAAGAGGAATCATTAGACAGTAATGCATACCGAGAATCGTTTTCATTATCAATTATACATGCAACCGGATTTCCCTTTGTATGTAATACCTTAGAATTATGAGTTAAAACAAATTCATCAGGATCAGACATTTTATCTAACGGCATAATTAGAAATGTGGTGAATTGTTTAATAATTTTTTAAATAAATTTGAAGACTATTCTTCATCAGAGGTATTTGCCTTGTCTCGAACCTTTTTCATTACACAGAATTTGCTTAAGGTTTTTTTCCATCCCATAACATAATTGTATAAAACTTAGTCTTAAATGTATTTGAAAACCTGTAAACTAGGTAATCATAGAATATCATATGTTCATTAATGGTAATTTGGTCTGAAATTCATTCATGAAATTCTGTTCTAATTGTGACTCCAGACTCGTTCAAGGCTATGAAGATGTCGGAGGTCCATGGGTTTGTCCAAAATGTAATCCTGAAAAGATCATGATAAAAATACCAACTTATGGTGTAAACTATTCTGGAAAAACAAAACAGTGTTCCAAAGGCTGTGGTGCTGAAATTTACTGGGATGAGGGATTCAAGTCAGACAGTGGAAAGTTTATCCCAATTGATGCACGAACTGATGAACCACATAGATGTGAAGACTCAATTGAATCAGAAACATCATACTACCCTGAAGAGATAAAAAAATACGCAAAACCAAAACCGAAAGAATCTGAAAACAAAATACCGCTGCCAGAAAGTATCATGTATGATATTTCTAAAATTCCAAAATCATTAATTGACAATGACAAGATAATCAGAGAAATTATTCAAGGTCATAAAGAAGAATCTCTTGCATTGGTTCATTATGAAAGACTAATCGCACCAGAAGCAGAAAAAATTCCTATTGAAACTCTTAGCGATGTGCTATCAGACAACATTATCAAAGGATTGGCAAAGTATGGATTCACAGGATTGCTACCATTTCAAGAGGAATCAGTAAGAGCAATTCTAAGGGGAGAGAATTCAATTATTTCAGCACCTACAGGATCTGGAAAAACTGAAGCATTTGCAATACCAATTTTGCAAAAAATTTCAGAAAATCCAATCCCAGGAGTCTTTACGTTACTTGTATACCCGCTTAATGCACTAATTGATGATCAGGTATCAAAAATTTCAGATTTAATTCAAAAATGTAATCTAGCAAATAAAATTGCAGTTTACTCCATTCACGGTGGTCAGAGTACGGAATACAAGGACATGATAATTTCAGATGTTAGTCAAAAATCTCTAATCATCGCAACAAATTTTGATTTTATCAATTATCATTTAATTTTACAAGATAAAAAATGGAACGAATTATTCAAGAATGCAAAAATCATAGTCATGGATGAGGCTCATTCCTACACTAGTTTTCATGGTTCTAACGTGTATCATGTATTAAAAAGGATGAAGCGATATATGAGTAAAGTTCAATTTGTTGGGTCATCAGCTACGTTAGATAACTCAAAAGAATTTTTCTCAAACATGTTTGATTTGCCTGAAGATTCATTCACATATATCAAAAGCAAATTCAGACGAAAGCAAAACATGCACATGTTTTTTATCATGCCAAGAAAGTTCAAACAAAGAACCACGATGGAGATGTTATCATCTATTTGTTACAAGAACAATTCTACACAATTAGTATTCAGTAATTCGCATAACGATGCAGAATTTTTAGCATCAAATGTAGAGGAAACAAACAATGGAATTAGAATCCAAGTACACAGAGGAGGGTTAGACCAAAACGACAGAAAGCTTTACGAATCTCAAATGAAAGTAGGCGAACTAGATGTTTTATCATGTACACCAACACTAGAATTAGGAATTGACATAGGGCATGTAGACGTAGTGATTTCGGCATTTAAGAATGAATTTGATTCTTTTATTCAGAGGATTGGTAGAGCTGGAAGAATGGGTCAGAAATCATATGCTATTTGCGTGTTTGATCCAGATGATGCTGCATGTCACTATTTTGCACGTCATATTGATGAGTATCTATCACAAGATCATGTCATACCGATTAACAAGCAAAACCCAATCATTTCAGAAAAACACGAAGAATCAGCAGCGATTGAAGACCAATCTGCAGATGAATCAGACAAATCACAATTCTTTGATTTTGCAAATAGTGTCAACTTACGAGGAGCATCAGGCGAAATTGCCATATATTATAATTCAAGAAAAATAGGAACCAGAGGAGTGCCAGTAGGATATTATCAATTGCATCAAAAGGCAATCTATCATTTCAATAAACAAAACTACGAGGTAAACTCTTTGATAAAATCTCAAAATGGGGCCAGAGCATATCTTGTTAGATCGAATGAAAAACAAAAGAAAACTATTCCAATAGTTAAAACATCAATTATTCAAACATCAGAAGGCAGTGCAACACATAAAGAAATCAAAGTTAAGGACAAAAAAATATCTCTTCGCTATGGAATAATTTCACTAGATAAAACCATTACAGGATATATGAAAGGAAACTATAACGAATCTGCAGACAAGTTTGAGATGTATAATGGTAGTAACATATCATCATGGAGAAATTTCCATTGGAAATCAAAACACTCTTGTGTTAGTATTACACTCCCTGCAGAATTCATCTCAAAACATATTTCAGATTCAAAAAGTCCCATAGTTAATGACCCCAAAATTCACACAATATCACACGTACTAGTTAACGCAAGTAAAATTCTTACAAAGTCAGAATCAAGTGATATTGATGTATATTATGAAAAAGGAATAATCCATATTTATGATAATTCTTCAGACGGGTTCAACGGATGCAGTAAAATCATCTATGATGAATTTGAAAAAGTATTGAGTATTGGATTCTCACTGATAAATGATTGTGATTGTCCAACTGACAAAAATCAAAATGATGAAAATTGGGGAGGATGTCCAAAATGCACATTCAGTACAAATTTTTGCCAAACCAAAAACAAAGAACTATCTAAAAAAGGAGCAAAGGAATTTTTCTTTGCTTTTCAATTAACGTAATGTAGAGATAAATCGTTCAGGAGGATGAATTGCTCTCAAATGTCTATTTAGAAATCCCTTACTAATTAGATTCATTTCACAGTGAGGACATTGTACCATGAATATACAATATAAAAAAAGCAGTTAATGATGGCGGAATTTTAAACAAAAAGTGTATTCCACAACGGAACTTTGAATCGTTTTATTATTGTAATGGACTGTCAATTTTTCACTATTATTTTCTTTAAATTTGAGGTTAATTTTATTTTAGATTCATGTCCATAGAAGCTTGAACCATTTATAGTAGATCATGATTCACATCCATGTTTTTGTGCCCAATCGCTATATCTGAATTCACTAGAATCACAAAATTGTACAGATAGATACCCCAATCCTATATCTAATAATTCCTTATTTAGATTTATTTCGTTACAGTAAACTACTCCAACCATTCTGCCATGACTACCTTTTGTTTGAGAATCATCTTCATCAACTATAACGTTAGAACCAACAGGACAAAGAGTTTGGATAAAATCTCTTGATTCAACTCCACCATATCCTCGAAGTTCCGGAGCGGAAGACAACGCAAACCTTACAATCTCATCATCAACTTGGATTGTATCTCCGTCAACAACTTTAACTATAGTTCCAGAAATACATCTTGCATTTCCTGAACATAAATCATATTGGATATTAATTGTGTCATTATTTGGTCCAACATCAATATCGAGATATGGAGGATCAGGTTGGGTTTGAGTTGTTTGTTTTACTTGAATTATTCCACTGTTTATCAAAAATTCAATTCCTTTCACAAAATCAAAATCAGAAATCATTCCATCTGCCCACCAATTTACATTTGTTCTAATCCATGAAGGGATTTCATCGGTAGTTTTTTCACTAGATTGCGTTGTAGAGATTGAAATGATACCTTCTTTGATGAGATATTCAATTCCAGAAACAAATGTTTGATCATCTATAGAACCATTAGCCCACCATGCAGCATTATTTCGTATCCAATCAGGAATTTCTTGGTTTACTCCAGGATTGGTTTCATTGTGATCAGTCCATTGACCAAAAGAAATGGTAAAACTATGAGAAAGTAAAATTATTCCAAAAAACACAACAAGAAGTTTTATCATAAATATTTATTCAGTAAATTTTACTTAAAGTTATTCTTGAAATTATCAAAAAATAATTTTGATCAGTTCTTTTCACTGTAATGAGTAATGAACATCACAAAACAGAACTATACCATTTGGTAATGTTTTAGCAGTTATAGAATGTCCATCTTCTAGTCCTTTCCCACAAACATAGCATTCCACCTTGCTTACAGAAGTAAGAATACGAGGTGTTTTGAGAATTTGCATGTCATGGATGATTGTTTGGTTTACCCCCTGCATGATATAATCACTAGATCAAACTAGACTATAAAGGTACCGTACTATACGGTAATAACAGTATGCCTGACTGAGCAATAATCGCAAACAAAATAAAAAAGATTCAAACAATGTCATCACTTTAAATAATAACCCATTAGAAATTGGTTTATGGGTGGACATCTTTGGAAAGACTCAAGCAAAAGTAATACCATTAGATTTATCTGAAAACCAATTTCAAATTTATAATAAAATTTCAAGGAATTATTCACATTCTTTTCTCTTCGAATCTTTAACAGGGCCTGAGGTATTATCTGAGACATCAGTTATGGGGTTTGATCCCAAAATAATTTTTAAAGGATATTCTGACAAAGTAGAGACAATAGAAAATAAAATAACAACAACAATTCAAACTACAACCCCATTTGAAGAATTAAAAAAACTACTAGGTAAATCAGATGATCAGAGATATCGCTATCTTGGAGGTGCAGTTGGTGTAGTAAACTATGATGCAATTAGACTAGTAGAGAATATCAAAGATTCACATAATTCCCCGCAACCACTGATGGAGTTTGGAATTTATGATGACGGTATAATATATGACAAAATACATGAAAAATTGTTTTATTTTTATCATGACGAGAATAGATTTGAAAAATTAAAGATGAATGAAGAAGAATTTGGAGATTTTTATTCAAGTGAAGTTACACCGAATATGGATGAGGAGAAATTCTCAGAAATTGTAAACAAAACAAAAAAATACATTCATGCAGGAGATATTTTTCAAGCAGTGTTATCAAGAAAGTTTGCATTTGAAACCAAAGGAGACAGCCTTACGTTATACAAAACATTGCGTAATCTAAACCCGTCACCATACATGTATCACCTAAAACAAAATACAAAGACAATCATAGGAGCATCACCTGAAATGCTAGTACGGATTACAGGGAGCAAAGTAGAAACATTTCCAATTGCAGGAACTAGAAAAATAACAGATGATGAAGCAAAAAACAAATCTCTAGCTGAAGAACTAATTCATGATGAAAAAGAATTGGCAGAGCATACCATGTTAGTAGATTTGGGTAGAAACGACATTGGAAAAGTATGCAAGTATGGGACAGTACATCCGGAATCATTAATGGAGATAAAGCGATTTAGTCATGTTCAGCACATTGTCAGTCATGTTGTAGGAAATTTGGCACCTGAAAATGACATGTTTGATGCGTTTCAGGCAGTATTTCCAGCTGGAACTGTGTCAGGAGCACCAAAGGTCAGAGCTATGGAAATCATAGATGAGTTAGAAGCTGAAGCCAGAGGGCCATATGCTGGAGCGGTTGGATATTTCTCATATAATGGATGTTGTGACTTTGCAATTGCAATTAGAAGTATATTCATTGAAAACGATAAAGGCTTTGTACAATCAGGGGCAGGAATCGTATCAGATTCAATTGCACAAAATGAATTCAAAGAAACTGAACATAAAGCAGGAGCTATGCTTCAAGCATTAAAGGAGGCATCAAGTTGAAATTTTTGATCATTGACAATTATGATTCATTTGTATACAATATTGCACAATATTTAGGAGAGTTAGGAGTTGAATGCGATGTTATCAGAAATGACAAAATAACATTGCAAGAGATCAAACAAAGAAAATATGATGCGATAATAATTTCTCCAGGTCCTGGAACTCCAGAAGATAAAAAATATTTTGGAGTGTGTAGTGAGGTGATAAAAGATATTGGTCCTCAAACTCCAATACTAGGAGTATGTTTAGGACATCAAGGAATTATAGATGCATTTGGAGGCAAAGTTACAAATGCAGGATGTGTGAGACATGGAAAAACAAGTCCTGTCAATCATACAGATTCAAAACTATTCAAAGATGTAAAGAATCCGTTTAGAGCAACAAGATATCATAGTTTGGTAGGAGATAAAACAATAATTCCAGACATATTAGAAGTAACAGCAACAGCTTCTGATGATGGAGAGATCATGGCTGTTCAACATAAAAAATATCTAATTCAAGGAGTACAATTCCATCCGGAATCAATAATGACAGAAGATGGAAAGAAAATTCTAAGCAATTTCATAAAACAAGTAAAGGAGAGAAAATGATTTCAGATTTAATTGCAAAATTGCAAGCAAAAATCAATATCTCATATGACGAGATGAATCAGATCATGACAGACATGTTATCTGGCAAAACAAACGATATCCAGAATTCGAAATTTCTTTCATATCTTGCAGAAAAAGGAGAAACCGATGACGAATTACTTGCCATGTTAGATAAAATGCAGGAATTTTCACTAAAAGTTGAGGTTAAAAATCAAGGAACCGTAATTGATATGTGCGGAACAGGAGGAGACAAACTCCAGACATTTAACATATCCACTACTGCATCATTTGTTGTAGCAGCAGCTGGTGGAATGGTAGCCAAACATGGAAATCGTTCAAGTTCAGGAATTTCTGGAAGTGCAGATATTTTTGAGTATTTTGGATATGATTTGAATTCAGAACCAGCAGTGATTGCAGATATTTTGCAAAAACATAACATTTGTTTTATGTTTGCACAAAAATTTCATCCTGCAATGAAACATGTTGCAGCAGCTAGAAAACAACTAGGAAAAAGGACAGCATTTAATCTTTTAGGACCATTATCAAATCCAGCAAGAGTAAAAAATCAGCTAATAGGGGTGTTCTCTACAGAATATTTAGATAGATTGCCATTAATTCTAAAAAGAAAAGGTGCTGAAAACATCATGACAGTTCGTTCTGATGACGGCATGGATGAGTTTTCCACCAGTGCAGTTAATCGTATAGGGATGTTAAAAAATAACAAAGTAGTAATGAATGCAATTGACCCAGAAGTTGTAGGGTTGCATAAATCATCATTACAAGATATTCAAATAAAAACAAAAGAAGATGCAATAGAATCATTTGTGGGAGTGTTGAATAATACTGCACCACAGGCAATGATTGAAACCACAATACTAAATGCGGCGGGAGGGTTAATTGTTGCAAATATTTCTAAAAATTTTGAAGACGGAGTAGAAATTGCGTCAAATATAATCAAAAGTGGAAAAGCATTTACACGATTAGAAAAGTTCGTACAAGATACAGGAGATATTTCAAAATTGAAGGAGATTATTGATGGCGGATAATATTTTACGAAAACTGGTAAACAATTCTCAATTAGCAATAGATGATGGAGTTTATGATGTGGATGTAGATTTACAAAAATCAAGTAAAGACTTTATTCAAATTATCAAAACAAACCCTCATGCAACATTACTAACTGAGATAAAGTTTTCATCGCCATCTCTAGGTAAAATCAAAACATTAACAGATCCTGTAAGTATTGCAAATCAAATGATTGCCGGAGGCTCGAAGGCATTATCAGTTCTAACTCAACCACATCTGTTTAATGGATCTCCAGAGTATTTCATAAAGGTACGACAGGCAGTAGATGTGCCAATGCTCATGAAAGACATCATGATCGACAAAATCCAAATTGATACTGCAAAGAAAATTGGTGCAGATTACATGCTAGTTATTCAATCACTTTATGATCAAAAATTTCTCTCAGATATTGACGAGTTTATCGATTATGGTCACAAACAAGGGTTGAAAATTCTACTTGAAGTACATACAAAACAAGAATTAGAAAAGGCACTAAGTACAGAAGCGGATTTGATTGGAATCAACAACAGGAATTTAGATACATTAGAGATTGATCTTAAAACTACTGAAATCATTCTAGCAGGAATGGAAAAATCAAGACCAATACTATCAGAAAGTGGCATAGATACTCCAGAAGACATTCAATATCTAAAAAAGTGTGGGGCTGATGCATTCCTAATAGGATCAAGCATAATGAAAAGCGACAACATTGAAGAACAAGTAAAAAAATTGGTGAATGCATATTGAAATATCCTAAAAATGGCAGATTTGGAGAATTTGGTGGAAAATATATTCCAGAGACACTAGTTCCAGCAGTCGAGGAACTAGAAGAGAATTACCTTAAATTCAAAAACAATAAAGAGTTCAAAAAAGAATTAGATTACTATCTCAAAGTATATGCAGGAAGGCCAACTCCGCTCTACTATGCAAAGAATTTATCTGAGAAATTAGGAGGAGGTAAAATTTACCTTAAACGTGAAGATCTGTTACATGGAGGAGCTCACAAAATCAACAACACATTAGGCCAAGCATTACTTGCAAAAAAGATGAACAAGAAAAGAATCATTGCAGAAACAGGAGCAGGACAACACGGAGTTGCAACTGCAATGGCATGTGCAGCACTTGGGATGAAAGCAGAAGTATACATGGGATACAAAGATACCATCAGACAAAAACTAAACGTATTTCGAATGAACATGCTTGGTTGTAAGGTTCATCCAGTAAAATCAGGCTCCAAGACACTAAAAGATGCAATTAATGAAGCAATTCGGGATTGGATAACAAATGTTGAAAATACGTATTATTTGCTTGGCTCAGCAGTAGGCCCACATCCATACCCAGTAATGGTTAGAGATTTTCAAAGTGTAATAGGAAATGAAATAAAATTACAGATGAAAAAAATCAATAACAGATCACCTGATACCGTAATTGCATGTGTAGGTGGAGGTTCGAATGCAATTGGAACATTTTATCCGTTAATTGATACAGATTCTGAAATCATTGGAGTAGAAGCTGCAGGTCAAGGATTAAAATCAAAAATGCATTCAGCTACTCTGTCAGCTGGTAGTAAAGGAGTATTACACGGTATGATGACATATTTGCTACAAGATGACGAAGGACAAATAACTGAGACCCACAGTATTTCAGCTGGATTAGATTATCCAGGTGTAGGACCAGAGCATTCATACTATAAAGATACTAAACGTATTAAATATCACTCTGCAACAGATGTTGAAGTTATTGATGCATTTCTAATGTTGACAAGAACAGAAGGAATTATTCCAGCTTTGGAATCTTCACACGCAATAGCTGAAGCAATCAAGATTGCAAGAAAAAGTAGAAAATCAGAATCAATTGTTGTGACACTTTCTGGAAGAGGCGATAAAGACGTAGAAGAAGTACAAAAATATTTGGAAAAACATGACAAGAATTAAAGAAAAGTTTGCAGAATTGCAATCAAAAAATCAAAAGGCTCTAATATCATACATCATGGTAGGATTTCCAAATGAGCAAGCCACAATGTCAGTGGTGAGAGGATTAGTGAAGGGAGGAATAGACATTATAGAATTAGGATTTCCATTTTCAGATCCACTAGCAGATGGGCCAGTTATTCAAAATGCAAGTACAATATCACTTGAAAAAGGAACAAAGATTGCAAAATTTTTTAATCTTGTAAAAAAGATCAGAAAAGAAACAGATATCCCAATAGTCTTAATGACATACACAAATATTCTATATCATAGAGGATATTCAAAATTCATCACAGATGCAAAAAAAGCAGGAATTGATGGATTTATCTTGCCTGACATGTCTATTGAAGAATCAAAAGAATATCTAAATGCCGCAAAAAATAAGGCAGATACAATATTTCTAATCTCACCTAACACCAGCATATCGAGAATTAGGAGAATATCAAAAGCAACATCGGGATTTTTGTACCTTGTAGCAGTATTTGGTACAACAGGAGTGAAAACTGGAATTAAAAAATACACAATTGATGCTATCAAGCAAGTCAAAAGACAAACTCAGGGGAAAATTCCAATAGGAGTAGGATTTGGAGTGTCTACTCCAGACGACGTAAAAAAATACATCAATGCAGGTGCAGATGCAGTAATTGTTGGTAGCGCATATTTGAAATTAATAGAAAACACACCTCAAAAACAGCTTGAATCAAAGATTGCATTATTTACAAAAAACCTCAAGAAACAAACCATCATTTAATATTAAAAATCGTTAAAGTTGGCGGTCAAATTTTCAAGTTCATATGGAGGGGAAACTCAATTTTAGTTATGGCCGCCAAACTAGAGGTTATCACTATACAATACACAAAGAAAAATAAAAAAACTTTGTTGTGAATTTTTAAAATTTATTTAAAAAAGATAAAAATTCTTCACAAGTGTAAAGATTGTGTTATCGAAATACGGATAACTTTGAGCGTGTCAAAAATAATGTTGAGACAAGACCAACACTTAGAATACTTAATACCAAAAATCCAAATTCAGGGATTACCTTACTACCCATAACTTTAATTTCTTTAGTACCAATAGTAATAGGAATTACTAGCTTTGTTCCAGACGATGTCACCTCTGAATCAAAATCAGTCATTGTACCATCAACTAAAACAGTGTTTGGGTTTTCAATTAGTTTAGTAGGTAGAGTAAGTGTGATTTGTTCATTTTGAGTTTCACCAGAAATTGTAAATGTGATACTCTTTGCATCAGGATTAAGATGTACTGCTTTTTGAAGAGTTGTGTCAAGAATGTATTTGACCTCAAATCCTAAACCATCATCACTATATCCAGAACCCACATTATGAATAGACTGGACACTTCCAGGATTCGTTACAACATGAACCACTCCATTCATCCATTCATGAAGAGTACAAAAGTAGTAAAAATCACCCAACTCTGAAAATTTTTGTTCAAATGAACTACCTGCAGTAAATAACCCACTATCAAAAACACCATCAATCTCACCAGATTGAGTTACAGATGTAACAGTATGAAATGCAGTATCAGCATTTTTCCACTTAACAGAGTCACCTGGATATACCGTAATCACCCCAGTTGTTACCCCAGTAGATTTTTCAGACCAAAAATAAGGAGCACCAGGGTCAGATGCTCCAGAAGGGATCAGTATTTCAAAAGTAGATTCTGCAAAAGCAAATCCAGTAGAAACGGACATGATTGCAATCAGTATCGGTAGGGCAAAAACAAAAGTGTGCACATAGTAGTTGACAATAACCAGTATTTCAACTGATCATGATCTAAAGACATTAGTTTTGATAAAGTCGACAAAACATACAAAAACCAGATATGTGTTTCAGTAATGTGCAGACGAAGTTTATTTTTGTCACAGGAGGAGTAATGTCAGGCCTTGGAAAAGGCGTAACCACATCATCTATTGCAAAATTATTACAATTGGCAGATCAAAAAGTATCCTGTGTCAAAATAGATCCATATCTAAATTATGATGCAGGAACCATGAATCCTGTAGCTCATGGAGAGGTCTTTGTAACTAATGATGGCGGAGAATGTGATATGGATATTGGAAATTATGAAAGATTTCTAAATCAAGACATTCCAAAAAGTCACAACATTACAACTGCTCAAGTATACTCCTCAGTAATAGAGGCTGAAAGAAAAGGAGAATATCTAGGGGCATGTGTACAAATCATTCCTCACATTACAGATGAAATCAAAAATAGAATCAGAAAAATTGCTGAAGATGAAAAACTTGATTTTTTGATTGTAGAATGTGGTGGCACAGTAGGAGATATAGAATCATTGCCATTTCTTGAAGCATTAAGACAGATGAAAGTTGAAGAAGGTCCACAAAGAGTAATATTCGTTCATGTCACATTAGCTCCTTCCCTAGATGTAGTTGGTGAACAAAAAACAAAACCAACTCAACACAGTGCTCAGGAATTAAGAAGAATAGGCATTCAGCCAGATTTTTTGGCTGTTAGATGCACATTACCATTAGAAGAAAAAACTAAACAAAAGATTGCAATGTTTACAAATGTAACACCAAAAGATGTACTGTCATGTCATGACGCAAAATCAATTTTTGAAGTGCCTCAGATATTATATGATCAAGGAATAATGGATTCGATATTTACAAAATTTGGGATTGTTGGAATGGTTAACGCATCAGCTAATTGGGATAAATGGAATGCCATATCTCAAAGCATGATAAATCACGAGAATTCCAAAGTAAAGATTGCAATGGTTGGAAAATACGTTACACTTACAGATAGTTATGTTAGTGTGAATCATGCACTAAAGCATGCAGGTGCAAAAATTGGAAAGTCAATCGATATTGATTGGATTGATTCAGAATCAATCACAGATTATTCTATTTTATCAAACTATGATGGAATTTTAGTTCCAGGAGGATTTGGAACTAGAGGATCGGAAGGAATCATCCAGACTGCAGACTATGCAAGAGAGAAAAACATTCCATATCTGGGCATTTGTTTTGGATTCCAATTAGCTGCTATTGCATTTGGACGAAGTGTATTAAAATTAGAAGATGTCAATTCTACGGAAATTAAGGCAGATGCAAAAAATCCAATTGTGGATTTACTACCAGAACAAAAAGATGTTTCAGATATGGGAGGTTCATTAAGATTAGGTGCTAATGATGTCATCATCAAAGAAAATACAAATGCCAAGAAAATTTACAACGCTTCTATAATTAGCAAGCGTCACAGACACAGATACGAGATTAATCAAGAATACATCCCAGAATTTGAGAGGAATGGATTGATATTTTCAGCCGACAGTGACAATGGAAAAAGAATGGAAATTCTTGAGATACCTAGCCACAAATTCTATCTAGGAGTACAATTTCACCCTGAATTTAACAGTAGACCAGGATTCCCAGAAGAAGCATTTACAGCATTTATCAAAGCAGCTTCAGAATAATTTTAAAAATCATTCAATCTTTGAAATCTCATAAATTTTCTGTCTGGCATCACGGATTGAGACTTTCTTTTTGACGTAACCTTTTTTCAATAAATTACTCAAAGCCAATCTGACTGTTCTGTCAGGGAGTAGTGTTTTGTTTGCCAAGTCTTTTTGTGTCAAGGCCCCTTCATACTCTAGAGTTTTCAATAACAGTTTTGAGCTAGGTGGCATACTAAGTAATTCTTCAGCAAGATGAACTTTTTTTGCTAGTGCAGAAATTGCAGTTGAGTCTTTTTTTAGTCTAATAATTTTTGCAGGAGGAAAAAATTGAGTACACTCAACAGTTTTGTTTACTTTGTATCTATCCAAACCATCAAGAATTACCTCACAGTGTAATCTAGCAGAAATATCATCAATCTCAATTGAACTTCCGTTAGATACTATGATAGGTCTTCTTGTTATATCAAGTGAGCTTACAGAGATTATCTCAAACACTGCAGAATCTTGAAATAGTATAGGACCTCCAGCAGACATTGAATATGCAGAAGACCCAATAGGAGTAGATACAATTATCCCATCACTGTTGTCGTGCCATACTTCTTCACCATTAACCCGAAGTGTATGTTCCATCAACATTGCACTTTTAGATGAAAACACTGCCACATCGTTTAAAACAGGATAAACATTTTTTCCATCAATTTTTACACCTAATCGTGGAACTTCTTCAACAGTGTAATTTTGTTTTTTTAATATGTTAACATATGTTGAAAATTCTCTTAGTTCAACCTGAGCCAAAAACCCACTCGCCTCACCTTCATTGATTCCAAGAACAGGAGAAGTAGAATCAAATGTCCGGTGAAAATAGTTTCTAACCCCCTTATCGCCACCTAAGACAATTATGATATCTGCCTGTTTTGTCTTTGATTTTGATATTGGAAATGAATGAATACCTGCATCATCTAGAATTTTTTTGACAGTTTTTGCTGCATTGCTAGCAGTTCCAAAACCATAGATACCTATTTGCACAGAAGAGACAATCTATTGGCTTCAATAAAAGAATAATGCACTATATGTCTCGAAATTTTACCAAATTATAGAAATATGATGCGTTAGTTTGAATTGTTCCTTTTTTAGGAATTTTCTGCAATCCAACATTTTTTGATTCTAATGCAGCTTGTGCGGCACCGCCTGCAAAACACAATGCCCACAAAAAGTCTTTTTCTTTAAGCATTGTACAAGTAAATGCAGAGCAAAAAATATCACCAATTCCCGTGGTGTCATGTATTTCTCCAATAGGAAGAGTGATAGAATAAATTTTGTCTTTTACCAAAAGAGACACATCCGTTTTATTTGTCAACAATACATATTCAACTCCTTTTTTCTGTAAAGACAACATCATTTCATCATGAGTTCCATTTACAATGCATTGTGATTCTTCAGGATTTACTTTAATTGCATTTACATCTGACAAATCCAAATCAGTATTTGCTAGAAATATATTATTTTGTGAATCTTTTCTTCTTAGAAATCCTTGAGGATCAATAAATAAAAAATTAGAGTCATCTTTAATTTTTTGTAGAGCGACACTAGAAATCTCATTAAAAATCGGGCTAACAAGATGACCATCTGCACCAATACTAGAATATTCTATAGGATCACATTCATTTTCAAGTGTAAGAGTTCTATCAGAGTCAGTGATTGATATTGTGAATTTAGTAGTATTTTTTTCAGAGTTAGAATTGATCAAATTAATTTTTTGTTCAGTCAAATATTGTTTTGGAAAATCAGAACCAAATTTCGTAAACAAATCAACATCAAATTTGAATTGTCTTGCAGTGATTCCACAGTAGCATGCAGCACCACCGATTTGTTCGTAGTTATTTCCATTAATTGTTATGGTGTCAATTGCACAATGTGAAAAAATTGCTAATTTCATTTTCATTGATTTAGGAGGATGTGGATTTAGTTTTTTGCATTACTTTTGTCAAGGCAATCCTTACAAAGAATCCTGCCTTTGTGTATTTCCAAGTCAACCCCGGATCTAAAGCAACTATGACACAAGCCTTGCACTATAATCGATTGAATTAATTCGCCCTATAATTAAAACATGATGTGTTTTTCTCATGTTTTAGGCACCAATTACCAAATTTCTATGAGAATTCTACAAGAATATAAGTAGGCAAATTTGCTCATCATCATGCCACTTAAACGTGCAAGTAGAGGTCGTACAAAAGGAGGAAAAGGTTCAACAGGAACAGTACAATGTACAAACTGTGGACAAACAGTTCCTAAAGATAAAGCAAAAAAAGTCACATCTAGATTAAATCTAGTAGAGCATACATTAGCTAAAGAACTACGTGCACAAGGAGCATACATTGCATCCCCAACAGTTTTGAAACATTATTGTATTTCATGTGCAATTCACTTCAAGATTCTCAAAATTAGATCAGAAGATAGCAGAAGAAAACGTGGAAAACTTCGTTAGTATTATTCTTTAATATTTTTTGCAGTGAAAATCATTCTTTGTATCAGAGTAATTCCAGATATTATCACCACAATAACTACAGCATAATCCATAAAACCAATAATTCCAATAATTGCAATTACCAAAAGCCTTTCAGCTCTTTCACCAATACCTATACCTTGGAGTTTTATGTTGATAATATCAGATTTTGCTCTAGCATAGCTTACCAACAATGACAAAGTAATTGCAAGTAACACAAGATATGGCTCGGCATATCCACCAACTAAAATTCCTAAAAAGATTGCAACTTCTGCAATTTTATCAAACATTGAATCAAGAT
Source organism: Candidatus Nitrosopumilus sp. (assembly GCF_040878665.1). Classification (GTDB taxonomy): domain Archaea; phylum Thermoproteota; class Nitrososphaeria; order Nitrososphaerales; family Nitrosopumilaceae; genus Nitrosopumilus. The sequence continues at coordinate 122,781 of NZ_JBBDLU010000009.1, forward strand.
ATTCACCTTTTTTTGTAGTCTTGCCAGTTACTCTAGCAACCTGTCCATCAACCATATCAAAGAATCCAGATACAAGTAACAGAATACCACCAATAACTAGTCCAAATTCAACTCCCAATCCATAAACAATTGCAGATATCAATGCAAAGGATAATCCAACCACAGTCCAAAAATTAGGAGACAGACCTGTAGATGCGAATCTTTTTCCAATTTTCTCAAGAGTTGGACGCAGAGCATCTCTTAGATTATTTAACACGTGATACACCCAAAATACCATCTAATAAAGGAAACAGGAGTGAAAATGAGGCAAAACAGCACAAAAATGCCCAAAATTATGTCTGAATATATCAACATTTGAAATAGTAAATCTGATGCATATATGATAACATGCATGGATGTAGCACTTAAAATTGTAATTTCAGGGATTACAAGTTTTGGCAGATTATTTACAATTTACATAAAGACGTATTCTAAAAAAAATTAATTGTTTTGAGATAAATTTAATGCGATTAATGTAGAGATAATTTTTGCGGCAAGTGAAGCAGTTGCACCATTATCATGATATGGATTTAATTCAACAATATCAACACCAGTTACTTTGATATTGTCAAAAGAATGAATCATGTCAAATAATTCCCTAGAAGTAATACCAGATGCTTCAGGATTACCAACACCTGGAGCATATGCAGGATCCAAAACATCAAGATCAAAACTAGAATAAATTGTATCAAATGTAGATACATAATCTTTTAAAAGTCGAGGTCCTTTTCCATCTCGGATTTCTCTATCAGAAATTGTTTTAATTTTGTTTTCAGTGAGAAATTCTAATTCCTCTCTTACAAAAGCTCGAGCGCCAACATGTAAAATGTTTTCAGGGCCTCTTTCCTCAACAATTCTTCGTAAATATGATGCATGACTCAATTTTATATCTGCAAATTCATCTCGTAAATCATAATGAGCGTCAAAAACTACATACCCAGTCTCTTTGGGAAAGCTAGTATACGTACCATATGTAAGAGAGTGCTCGCCACCTAAGATGAATAGTTGTCTTTGTCTTGTTACAAGTTCAGTAGTGATTTTTCTTACCATATCCATCATTTCAGATGCAACTACAGTATGACGAGTGTTTCCTAAATCTTCAATATTTACAGTCTCTAAATCAATCTTAAGATCAGGGTGGAAAATTTCAATGTTATTAAAAGAATCACGGATGGCATCAGGTCCAAATCTGCATCCAGGTTTGTAAGAGTGTGTGGCATCAAAAGGAATTCCAAATATTGTAGCTACAGGCTCAGAATCAGAATCAGATGCAGTAATCAGAGGGTTTTTGTTCATGTATAAATCAAGAAAACTCATAATCTACACCATCAAGTTGGGTCTCTTTGAGAGACATTTTGGGAGATTCAAACCGGTGAAAGGCTTTCCACTAGTCTGATTGTTAATTTCACTAATAAAATCATCAAAAGAGAGATCCCTAACATCACCGGTTTGTCTGTCACGAATACTTAGATTCTGTGAATTTGTTTCTTTTTCTCCAATTACCAAGATATATCGTATCCATTCTTTTTCTGCTTCACGTATTCTCTTTCCAATACTTTCATTTCTATCATCAATATCCACACGAATGTTGCTTAAAGAAATTTTGTTTCTTAATGTTTCAGAAAAATCATCAAAGTCTTCTGTAAGTGGAATGATTCTAACTTGAGTTGGTGCCAACCATAAAGGAAATTGTGGTTTTCGCCCTTCATAGGAGTCTTTTGCTGCTTTTTCCAATAATACGTAGATTATTCTTTCAATAGCACCACTAGGAGAATTATGCAAAATGATTGGATTGTGTTTTACGTTATTTTCATCAACAAAATCAATTCCATATCGATTTCCGTTTTCAACATCAATTTGATCAGTAGATAATGCAGATGCTTTCCCAAGGCTATCCACAAAATTAAATTCCCATTTCAAGACAAAATAAAAGAATTTCTCTTTCCACATCTCAACTAGTACAGGTCTTCCATGCTTTTGAACTAGTTCAGTGATGGCAGATTTGTTTTCATTGTAAAAGTCCTCTGTAAATCGAATGGCCATATCATAATCAGAATCATCAATTCCAAGTTCTCGAAGAACGCTTTGAGATAAATCAAATCTAGTTTTGATTTCATTAATTGCCTGAGGCATATCTTTGCAAAATGCATGACAATCAGGCATGGTAAACGCTCTTAATCGCCTCAAACCAACAAGTTCACCTGACTGCTCTCGTCTAAAGCTGTAACGAGTTAGTTCATAGAGTTTGTAGGGCAAATTCTTGTAAGATAATTGATATTGATTTGCCATAAGAAATTGCCCAAAACAAGCAGCAAATCTCAAGAAGAGTTTTTTACCTTCAGAGTCGATATTGTATTGTCTGGCTGGAAATCGATTAAAGTAACTAACCATACTTGGATGTTCTGAATCATACATGATTGGAGTTTCAACTTCATACCCACCATACTCTTTGACTCTGTCAGTAACATAACGTTCAATCAGCGATTTGATCAAACGACCGTTAGGGTAGAATCTCATATTTCCAGAATCAGATGCAGGTTCATAATCTGCAATTCCCATTTTTTTCATTAATGCAACATGTGGCGGAGGTTGGTCAACTTTACGAATTTTTGCAGATTCGTATTTTGCTAAAATTTCTAATTTTTTATGTTTTGAGAAATCAAAATCACCAATGTTAGTCATTGTTCCATCAGGAGAGAGTATTTTCCAATAAGAGCGAATTTTAGATTCACCTTTTAAAGCGTCAGAGGTTAACTCTTCATCAGGTTTTGAGTCACCAGAATCCTTTGTAACAACTTTGGAGCTTTCAGCAAGAGGATGGCCTTTAACTTGTATTTTATATGATTTAGTCCATCCAAAGGGAGAATGAGATACCTCAAGATCAGATGCACCATCTTCCATCTCTTGGAGTAGATTCATTGCAATTGACGGTTTTGCAAGATTAGAACTAAGATGAGCATAGGGATATAACAATAATTTTTTACAGCCAATTTTTTCCATAGAGTTTTTTATTTGAGAAATAGCGTTTTTGGCAACTGATGAGTCATCGCCATTTTCTATTGCAACAAATACAACAACCACTTCTTCTAGTCTTTGAGTTTGAGGATTTTCAATATCTTCAGCGGATTGTATCTCCTTTTTGGTAGGAGTGTATTCAATATTATCACAGTGAAGTTGCAATATGCGCATGTTTAGACATGTTAAAAGTGGCATAAATATACGATTCTCAAAACAATAGATTCTCAAAAATATGAATATTTGAATACAAAATGACATACCAAATAGATTCTAGCAAGAGGCAGAGTTAGCAGTATTGAATAGAAATTTATTCAAAAATGAACAATACCAGATGTGCATGCAAAAAGAAATGATTCCAAAAGACATCAAGAGTTACTAAAGCAGAAAAAAGAATTAGAAGATAACAGGCCTCACGGAGTAGAAGAGATGCGACGGTGGAAACACTCCATGGGTAAAATCTTACAAGAGTTGGAACTGTTCAATTAGATATCAAAAATAAGATAGATCTAAATTCAAATGTGTTAGTTCTGATAATCAAGCATACGATGAATCCATCAGATGTTTTTAGAAAACGAGATCTTACAAAGATAAATTTTGAGTATGAGGAATTGATTGGAAGGGATTTATCAGATTCCAATATGAAAGGAGCCAATCTTAAAAAAAGAGACATCCACAATGCTGATTTGAGTTGCACTGATCTCACTGAAGCAGATTTGAGTGATTCAATATTATTTTATGTCAGCCTAAGAGGAGCAGATATGCGAAGAATCAATCTGTCCAATGCAAAATTATGGGATGCGGAATTATACGGTGCTGATTTGAAGGATGCGAATCTTAGTGGAGCGGATTTATTTTATACTGATTTAAGAAACACAGATTTAGAAGATGCAAATCTCAGTGGAGTAAATCTCAGACATGCAAATTTTGATGGTGCAATTCTTACATCTGTGAATTTTACAAATGCAAACTATGATTTACATACATTAGAGACCATGTCGTATGAGGCAAAAATGGAGTTAGTCAAACATGGTAAACCGTGGTAATCATTCAAAATAATTAAAATGTAAATGTAGTCTTTTTCTGCATAGAACTTATCTTCCATTTCAACAATGCAATTTGAAGTTCCGTGTTTAGTTTATGAGCTTCATCATCAAATATTTTTTCAACTTGTGAAATAGATGTATTCATACTAAGCAAGATAGTTAAATTAACGATAAAATCACTAGTTTGTAATTCTAATAACAGACGTAAAACGCAAGAATTAATTTATTTTTTCACGAAGAGATATGATTGAGCGTAAAATCAACCCAGATACCCCTAAATTGGAAGTTAGAAAGTCAGCAGATCTTAAAAGGGAATCCTCTCCTCTGAATCCCTCATCATAAATCATCTCAATTGAGCCTTTGTCAGTTTGAACAAATGAAGTAATCAAGGAATAAGTACCCAAAGATAGATCAGTTTTTTCAACATACAGTCTCAATTCAACTTTTAAAATTTTAAATTCATCTTGAATAAAATTTCCTGAATCAAGTAAGACTTTGACATCGTCTGGGATTTTATCAACTCTTTGTGGATCGTATAAATCAATGATGTTCAATGATTAGATGATGAATTGTTCCTAAATAAGTACTTGAGAGATTCAAATGATTATAAAATAAACATGCGATAGTATTATTTAGTGAAAAAACAGTTTGCAAAATATGGATCCTCATAAATTTCATGGGAAAGACATTCCACACATAAAATTAGATCCAAAAATGACAATAGAAGACTTGGTAGATGTTTTTGCAAGTTCAGGGTATAATGGAAGACAATTAGGAGAGGCTGCAAAACTTTATGCTAAAATGATCAATGAAGATGCTACAATTTGTCTTACTGTATCAGGAGCAATGACCCCTGTGGGTTTTGGTGGAATCATAAAGACACTGATTGAGAAAGGATTCATTGATTGGATAGTCACTACAGGTGCCAATGTCTATCACGAAGATCATTTTGCATGGGGCCTACCAGTAAAACAAGGAAGTTTTGATGTAGATGATATGAAATTGTATGAAAATGAAATTGTGAGGATCAGAGACGTGTATATCAAATTTCATGAGACATTAGAAGCACAAGATGCGCTTGTTCAAAAAATGTTTGGTAAGGATTTTCCAGATAAACCATTCACAACTGCAGAGTTTTGTAATTTGATGGGAAAATTAAGTAAAGAAAACGCCAAATATCCAGAAAAAAGCTTCATAACAAGTGCATATGATTATGATGTTCCAGTATACATTTCAACTATGAAAGATTCTTCATTGGCACTTAATTTAGCAGTCCATAGATTAGAAAATAAAATATACAATCTTGACTTTGTAAGGGAGATAATTGAACAAGCGGCAATTCTATACAATTCAAAAAAATCAGGAATTTTAGAATTAGGGGGAGGAGTGCCAAAAAACACAGCGCAGCAAACAGGGCCATTATTGGATCAAATATTGAAAAGAGAAGATGGAGGACAAGACTATATCATTCAGATTACAGATGCACGTCCAGATACCGGAGGATTGTCAGGTGCAACACTTCAAGAAGGAAAGAGTTGGGGCAAAGTTCAAGATGCACATAATGGAATGATCACAGTATATGCAGATGCCACAATAGCGTTTCCAATTCTTGCATTGTATGTTCTTAGTAATCAAAAAGCAAGAAAACCAAAAAGGCTGTACAAACAATTAAACAAACTATATGAAAAACTAAGTGAAGATTATTTTAAAAATCCAGCAAACAAGAAAAAGAAATCAAGAAACTAAAACTTGTCAAATCTTGCACGTTCAAGATCTCGATCATCTTTAGATTCTTTTTTGTATTCTTTATAGTGCTCTTTGCAAAGAACAGTTTTTTTGCCGGATGAATTTACACTAAGACCAGCATTTTCAACTTTACTAGTATTAAGAGAACGTGCACCATCTTTGTCACAATTAGATACATTGCATTTTGCACCTTTTGAAACTACGCCCATACAAGATAATAGCATGAATGTTATTTATACTTGAGAAAAAAATCATTGAGTTACAGAGACTAGAATTGGTTCATCGTTTATAAGAGGAATATTTTTTTCTTAATTTATGGGTGGAGCAAAAAAACCAACAGCTGCAAGTAAAGACAAATCTGCAAGCAGTAAAGACACAAAGAAAGGTAAGAAAGAAAAAGGAGAAGGCGGACCAAAGAAAGCAGAAATCACAGTTAAGGTAAATGAGCAACAAGCACTCAAAATTATTCAAAGTTCAAAAGTTGTCACAATTCAAGATTTAGCAAGACAGACAGGAGTTAAAATATCTGCAGCAAATGCATTTCTAAGAGAAGCAACAAACAAAGGAATTGTAAAAAGAGTTGGCGGATATTCAGGTCATTACTTGTATCAATCTGTTTCTTCATAGATACAGAAAACATCACCAGATTTAACATCATTTAATGCATCAATGTTTTCACCTAGTCTGCCAAGTGGAGTCATAGTTTTTCCAGAATCAACGTCATTGAGAAAAAAACAGATACTTCCAGTAGAGGGTAAAAATGCAACATCGCCTTTTTTAAATTCAGTTCTAGACCTTTCAATTCCAGAATCAACGCTTGTTTCAAAATAGAAAATATTTTTTCCCAACTGATGAGCATGTCCTTCCAGAGGTAAAGATCTTAGTATGTTTCCAACAGTTCTAGGAGATAGATGACGTTTAAGATCACATGAAATTTTTGCTTTTCCTCGAATTTCTAAAACAAGTTGTTTTCTCGAGACTGATGATGTACTCAATTCGTACTTTAAAATGATTAGATTATATAACGTTTTAAGAAAATTTCGTTACTTGTCTGATTTCAATGATACTGAATTGTTAGAAGCTCCACAACCAGAAGAAGAAGAGTTACAAACAGACATGAATCTGGATGAAGAGCCAGAAGAAAATGCAGGATTAAATAAAGCAATTGATACTTATCGAAAACTAATTGAGAAAAATGAAGGAGGCGACCCATTAACTGAAAAAGAACAAAGCAATTTAGAAAAAAGAATTAAAGAGATTGAAGAAAGAGAAGTTGTTGAAAAAATCGAAGAGCATGATGCAGTAGAAATTCCTTGTGAGAAAGGAAAGATCACAATCGGCCCACCAACATTAACAAGATTTGAAAAAGCAAGAATCATGGGGGCAAGAGCATTACAGTTATCATTAGGTGCACCACCGTTCATCCCAATACCAAAAAATGCAAGAATATCATTAGATATTTCGATGCAGGAACTAGAGGAAAGAGTAATCCCAATAACAATTAGAAGAGTACTCCCAAATGGAGATTATCAAAATATACCAATTGACTTCTTTGAAAAATGAATCAATGGTCGATAAAACTTAAAAGAACATAAAATTTCTGGTAATTGAACAATGCTCATGGAAGAGACAAACATACCACATGGTCAAGAGCAGACCGACAAGTCTGATGTAGCCATTATAGAAATTGGAAATTATCCAGTGATGGAATCAGCTATAGAGGTATTAGCAATTTTGGGTAAGAAAAAAAGAATAATTCTAAAATCAAGAGGAAATTCAATCCCTAATGCAGTAGCTGTGGCAAACATAATTACAGAAAAAATGCTAAAAGGCAATTCTAAAGTAGAGAAAATCATCTTAGATACAGTAGCAGCCGCAGGAATTGGCAATATGACATCTACAATACAAATTATTTTAAATAAAATTTAGTAAATACTACCAGGACCTTTGAGAAGCATGTTTTCACATTCTTTACATACTTGTTCATCTATGTTTGATTCCAAATTGTGATGAATTTCACAGATTAACAAACTTGATTTGATATAATTGCAAAGTCCAATGAATTTAGAAAGGCTGGATGGGGTGTATGCCATATCAGAAGAAAGACTGTCGCTTAATTCATCTATCATGATTGCAACTTGTTTTTCTGCCAAAAGTTTGGCAATCAAAGAAGGATCCCCACGAGTGCCTCTAATGTAATTGCTAATTGCAGCTTGAGTCACACCCAACATTTTTGAAATTTCATCTTCTCTAATATTGTGATCTTCTGCAAGTCTTTTGGCAAGAATAGCTCGCAATGCAGGAATCAAAGTCTTTGATTCAATTTCAGCAGGAAGTAACATAACTCTCAAGGATGGAATAGCGAATTTAAAGTTTGCAATAATATTTAAGATTCATCTGGGGGCGTGATTAGGCATAGCTATTTTAATTTCATCAACACACCCGTACTATTGGAAGAATTTTCCAGAAAAATCTACAATGTTTTAGAAGAATCATGTAATTTGTGTAAATCAAATTTAATTTCATTATCAGGCGGATTAGATAGTTCAATTATAGCATATTTTCTAAAACAAAAAAAGCCAAAAGCTGTTGCGGTGATTACGGAAGATTTTGTATCGACAGATTTGACATACTGTCAAATGATTTCAAAAGAAATGCAGTTACCATTAACAATTTACAATGTCAAAACATCTTTAATTCTAGAAGGCATAGAAGAAACTATCAGAATTTTAAAAAATTTTAACGATATTGAAATACGAAACAATGTTGTGATGTATCTAGCAACAAAGTGGGCAAAAGATAACGGAGAAAAATCAATCATCACAGGAGATGGGGCAGATGAATTATTTGCAGGGTATAGTTTCCTTATAAACAAATCAGAAGAAGAATTGGAAAAAGAGATCAAAAGGATTTGTAGTGTGATGCATTTTCCAACACAAAAAATAGGAAAAGCACTAGGAGTTAATATCGAATCACCTTTTCTAAACGAAAAAGTCATGAAACTAGCTAATGAAATTCCAGTAAGTTTGAAGGTAAAAGAAGAAAACGAAAAAAGACATGGAAAATGGATACTGCGTAAAACATTTGAAAAATACATACCATCACAAATTGTATGGAGAGAGAAATCACCCATGCAAGAAGGTGCAGGTACAGTAGGATTAACAGATTTGTTCAATTCGGTAATTACAGAAGAAAAATATGTAGAAAAGAAATTAACAGTTGAGAAAGAAGACAGAGTCATAATCAGAAGCAGAGAGTCTATGCATTATTATGAGATTTTTAAAAAATTATTTGGAACACCGGTTGAAAGTACATCTGAACAAAAATGCCCATACTGTAAACATGGAGTGGGAGAATCAAAATTTTGTAGAATGTGTGGCGCGTTTCCCATCTAGGAATTACTTTTGTACTTGCGTGGTTTTTTAATGAAAATTCGTCTACAACCATTACAGCAAAAATAGAATTTCTTTCCATCATGATCATGCAGTAATGCTAAATCTTCATCTAATTCAATTCCACAAACAGGATCTACTGGCACAAACTTTCCACTTTTAAATTCTATTTATAGATTCATCTAGATACGAAAGAAGCTAATTGACTAAAAGAATTTTTTTGAGTTTTTTTGATACAGTTCTAGTCATGATTACGAGTTGATCAATTTCAAGTGGAATTTTCAAACCACGTAAGGATACGATTGATTCGATTTCATCGGCGACGCCAAAAAATTCTTGTTTTCCAAAACAATTTTCACATACAAGCCATTCACTTGGAATAGCATTTGGATGAGTTAGTTTGTATGTTATTTGATACGTTGGATCATGACGATCACAACAATAATTCATGCTGTTAATTCCAACATTTGTGATTTTATCCTAGAGGTTACATCAGAGGTGATCTTTAAAATATGTTCAATATCTGAAGGAGTCAAATTGGCATTTCCAATACTAAATGAATTGTCAACGATAGAACCAATTTCTTTAGTTAATTCAGATATGGCCAAATAATCAAAATCGATTTTTTCATTTACGGTCATAATGAAAATCAGAATGTATTACTAATTAAGAAGATCACAAAGTCCCAAAATTGGAAAAGAGATCAATCAAGAATTAATTATTTTAATTATTTGCTTTGGCAAGACACCATAATCAGCGTCAGGCTCTGATACAACATACAAAATGTCATCATTGATTAATACACTAATTGCAAGTGCACGTTCACGTGAAGCCATTGCAAAATTTACTGGGCCAAGTTGTTTATCAAACTCTTTTCTCATTTTTACACGCAATGCAAGCTCCATGAAAATCATTTCATCGTCTTTTTCACTTTCTAAGGGTTCAACATTTTCTTTCATTCCACCTGCAACCAAACGTCCTCGTTCATTTATCACACCTGCAAATCTAATTTTAGGATCAATTGACAAAACAGAACTACAGATTTTTGAATAGTCGTAAATTTTTGCAGACAAAGTGATATGTCATGATAAATTGTACCTGTTTATTATCTTTCTATCTATGTCTGTGCGAACAATTTCAAGAAGTCAGTTTTTTCACCAATGCTAAAAATTCATCTTCAGTTAATGGTGAAATTTTCATAATTTCAAGATTTTCAAATACATGTTCTGAAGATTTTTGCCCAACTAAGGGGGCAATCACACCAGGAGATGAGCGAATGAATTGCAAAGCACGTAACGATGGTTTCAAATCATTAAATTCTGGCATTACCCCTGGCTGTAACAATCTTCCTTGCATAAATGGGACACTTGTGAAAACACCAATTCCCAAACTAGTTGCGGCTTCTAAAACAGATACAGAATCAGTTCCAATTGTTTGAGTTTTTCCAAGTAATGCCTGATCATAATTCATGTTGTAAGGTAATTGAATAAATCTAAAACCATGATTTTCTCCACCTACTTCTTTTGCTATATTTACGGTATCTTCAAGTGAAAGATATTGTGGATTATCAGAGGAAACTCTAAAACATTCCCATGTAGCCATCCCATAAAATTTAATTTTTCCTTCTTTTCGTTTTTGTTCGTATAATTCAAAGACAGATTTTAGATTCTCCAAGAATTGTTCTTTTGATATATCTTTGATTTGACCCTCTACGGCATTATGCAAATACATTAAATCAAGACACTCAAGATTCAAATTTTTCAAACTTCTTTCTAATTGATCAGAGAGATAAGGAATAGTCATACAGTGATAACCAGATGTAACGTCACCTTCTTTGATGATGCCCTTTTTAGAATATTCTTCCTTAACATACTCCCAAAATCCTAACTGAACATCAGCATCATTAGTAAGATAGCCGTTTTTTGAGCTTAGAAATATTTGATCACGTGAAATTTTCCCTTCCTCAATTAATTCTGCAACTGCCTTTCCAACAGAACGTTCTGCCTTTTGGGATCTATAATTAATTGCAGTGTCTATGACATTAATTCCAGATAGAATAGACTGTTTTACAGCATTTGTTACTAATTCATCTGTTTTAGAATCAGCATCACCAAGATAAGTCCCCACACCGACATTTGAGAGCAACAGATTTGCAAATTTTTTAAAATTTGCCTTATTTATGCCTGAATTTTCAGCAAATTTTGTAGTTCCTTCCAATGTTGCATTGCCTGAAATCATGTATACTCTCAACATTTGCTGAATTTATGTTTAGGGCATTAGAATTTTATCAGAAATCCAATAACAAACAATGCACCAGTAATTCTTCCAAACATCAAAGTCGAGGACATGTATGGGACAAGTTCTGTAACTGAATCATAGTTTTTTTGCAAGCCAAGTCCAGATTTTATCATTAATGGCAAGCTGCAAAAACTAATCAAAGAAAACAGGGGAAACAAATTTGCATAAACGCCTACGAGTATTGCAGAGTAAGAGATTAGAGGAAAAATCCAGAATAATTTTGAAGCAGTTTGTTTTCCAACTGCAATGACTAGAGTTTTTCTACCCTTTGATTTATCTGCATCATGATCAGGAAATGATGCAATAAACAGCACTAGAGAAGATAAAGAACCTACAACTATTCCTGCAAGAATTGACTCCAGAGATATTTGCCCTGATTGAATAAAGAAAGTTCCAATTACAATCATTGAGCCCTTTACTGCAACAAAAAATTCACCTAAACCAGAATCTACAATTTTTGTAGAGTAAAAATAGATAGAGATTATGGCAAATCCCAAAATTACAGCAATAATTATTCCATCAGTAATTACAAAATATCCTCCAATCAAAGAACCGATTATCAAAAATGCAATTCCAGCACGATACACTGAAGATGGTTTGAGTAGTCCTTCTGGTAAGACGCCAGTACCTCCACTCATTTTTGTTCTAGTGGTTCTAGTATCAATACCACGTTTAAAATCCCAAAAATCATTTAACAAATCGACACTTGCATGAAGTGCCATCACTCCTGCAAAAGTTAAAACTGCCTCAAATGGTTGTATTGTAGAGTTTTGCCACCAATTTAATGCCAATCCTACAGAAACTGCAATTACAGATGCGAGAAGAAACCTTACTCTAATCACACGAAACCACACAGATAACATGTAATGAAGGTTGGATTTTTCAATATAATATTCATGAGTTTTGATTTAAATCAAATTTATATCAAAAATAAGAGTATTTCAGACATGATTATTGGAAAAATCAATAAAAATGAAAAGATAAAAAAATTTGATTTAGAGTTACATTGTACTAATTGCGGAAAAAAAGTGCCTGGAGGTTTAAAAACATCAGAAAAATTCTATGGAACTGATCCATTTAAAAAAGAAGTAGATTTGTTTGAAAAAAATTATCTTTGTGGGATTTGTAGAGATAAAAAAAAGAATTCAAAAATAGATTAAAGTTCTTCCTCTTCTTCCCATTCTTCTTCCAAATCGGTTTTAGATTTTCTTAAGAACATAATCACAATTACACCTACCATCAAGATGCCACCAATAACAATATAGATTATCCATTCAGGTAGCTCCAAATCTATTGCATTAAATGTTTGTTCAGGAGCATCAACATTAACAGTGAAACTATCCTTTCCTTCAGCATATCCTTCAGCAGTAGCTATAATATCAAAAGAAATGTTTGGACCTTTTAATGCAGTTAAACTTAGTATGGCGCTTCCATCAGAACTTGTTCTTATAACATTTGGTGTGATCAATACATCCTCTTCATTTGCAACTATTTTGATTGATGCACCAGAAATAGAATCTGCATTATCATCATCTACAAATAATCTAAATTCGATTGGTGTGTCAACAGGAATCTCATTATCTAAACCTCCGGTAAATACTTGTAATTGTGTTTGCGAGGATGCAGTGTTTATGAGTAATGAAGTTCCATTAACACCCTTTGCACTTGCCGAAATTATTGCATTCCCTACAGAACCTGTAGTTTTAATTGGAAATGTTGCATATGAAAAACCAGTAGGAATTATAGCATCATCAATAATCTGAACAACCGTATCTTTGGAGGATACAATTTTTGATTTTACATCGAATTTTGGAATTACTGGATTTCCTTGTAAATCAACTAGTTGAACAATTCCCATATTTTGATGATGATTTGCATTAATTTTCTCTAGAGGAAGTGAAACTTGCATTTGGGAAGTTGGATGAGTAACAAAAGTTTTACTTCCTTCCAAGTTCAAATTAGCATGTTCACCAATAGGTTCAACAGTAAGAGTGATTTCTGTTTCAGATTCAGAAACATTGAAAGAGTCACTTCTTAGTTGGGCAAAAGTAAATGAGGAACCTTTGTTAATTTCAATCAATCCATTTGTTGGAGTTACCAAATATTTTTCAGTTTCTTTCATTATTTTTGGTCTTTCTTTTTCATCAAGCGCAATTAGAAAGATATCAAAAAACCCATCACGATCAAAAATTATGCCATTCTCACCAGTGGGAGAAAACAATCGTACTTCTTTTTGCTCCAATGTGTTAATGACTTCTGAAGTAAATGAGCCTGTTCCCATGCCATTAATGGATGCAGATATTTTCACAGGGCCTGTTTTTTGTCCTGTTGAGATTTTTGCCGTCCCATATGAGTATGAACTGACAATTTTTCCACCATCCTCTATTGTAGCTAATTTATCATCACTAGAAATGACATTAATTTTTTGTACAAAGCCATCAGTGTACAGATTTGCATTGGATTGTATTGGATAGAGTTCTCCGTCTTCTAAACAATCAATAGTGTATAAGATCATATCTTCAGGGTCTAATTCTGTATTATGAGTTACGCCTTCAGTAGATGAGCCAGAAAGATTGTCATCTGATACTTCGGCACAATCTGGATGAATTTTAATTTTAGTTCCATCAGGCCTAATTCCATCATCATCTTCATCATCTTCAATTAAAGATAATTGATATGTGAAAAATGCTGTTGCGTTACTTGGAATTTTATCCAATCCAAAAACATTTACCGTTGTATCATAATCTTTCAAACTAAACTGAAAGTTTGATGTGCGTTGATTTTGATCTGTTTCAATAGATTCACCTACTGTACGGAAAGTGTCAGTAGCGGTACCCAGTCCTTTGGAGCTTACACCGATTAAAATATTATTTTTAAGCAAGCTTTGTAAACTATATTTTTGTTGAAGTAAATAACCAAATTGATCTTTTTTGATCATTGGTTTTTCAGATTTTCCAAATTTATCTAAATTTTCACCAATTGGATATTGCTCACTAGAGAAAAAATCAAGTGGTATGTCATTAGGCGTTTTTGTAGGATTACCATCAGAATCAACAACGCTAACAAAAATATCTAATGTTCTGTCGATTTCTGCAGGAATTAATTTTGGAAATATAGATAATTTTAATCCAGTAGGGAGAGTGGATGAGATTTGAATACTTTTTGCAACATCAAGACCAGAATCCTCATGAATTATGCGTAGGAATGTATTTCCAACTTTATCATGAGCATGTAATATGCCCCACGCGTAATAATCACCTTTGTGAATGGTCAAAACTTTAGAATCACTTGATGCCAAAATTCCATCATATTCTAAGAGAATGTCAATATCATTAGGGGCACGGATGTTAATTCCATCAGAAGTCTTTAGAAATACGGTAAATGGCATTTCTGAGTTTACATGCATTTTATTTGTTGGTAGATTTAATTCCAAAATCAAGTCATCAGGAAGATGTGTTTCGTCAGTTCCCACTTCAATTTTTTGAAATGTGATTTTTCCATTAAGATTAGCAGTGATTGTAGTTGTTCCTGATTTCTCAGTTGTAGTTACAGGAAATGATGCAAATTCTTGATTTGCCTTTAGAATAATTTTGTTAGGTACTGACACAATAGAAGGATCATCCGAACTGAGACTGACTGGCACATCATATGACGATGTAATAGGAACACCAAATTTGCTTAAAACGAATAGATAGCCAACTTGATGTTCTGCAATTCCACTCTCCAAGTGTGAGGGAGATATTGCAAGTTTAATAGAATAATCAGATAATGCTTCTAAATTTTGGGCAGATGCTGAATGTAGATTTGCCCCACATAAAAGAGATAAAGCAAGTAAGAAGAGGATTGGTTTTTTTGTGTTCATTTTTTTTCTCCATTTTTCATTTTTTACTCCGTTTTTTTTTCATAAAAAGGAAAAAAGGGTGGAGTTATCCACTTTGTTGACCTGCGATAACAGTTCCAACGAAGACTGCACCGTTTGTTGTAGTTAGCTTGAATTGTGCATCTCTACCTGTTTTGACGTTTTCATCAAGTTCAAGTATGATCGTTGCTTGTTGACCAGGTTGAATGGTTCCAGAAGTTGCATCAAGAATTGCATCAGGACCTTGTGTCAGAATTACATATCCGGCACCTGGAGGAAGTCCAATAATTCCATTATCAAGTGCTGCATCCCAATCATCTAATGTAGTACCTGAATTTGCGACAAAGTCATAGACTGTGCCTCCAAATCTAAGTTCACCTAATGTGGCTTTACTTACACCATTGTTTTGAACATAGATGGCAACACGTTCACCATCAGCTAATCCGTTACCGGTTGCACCTGAAAGTACTGTTGAAGTAGTTCCATCATGTATTTTCAAGGTAGTGCCATCAGTTGCATCATATCCAATGATTCTCAATGATTCGATGTTTGGTGAACCGCTGACTTGAGCAGAACTAAAGAATCCTTGTGAGAACACAAAGACAATACTTCCACCAACGACTGCGATTGCTACCAAAAGAAGTGTTGCGATAACTGGAGCAACTGCTCTTCTTGAAGTCAACTTGTTTTGTTTTGACTGTAGTTTTGTCATTTCTGAATTTCTTAGAATTGAAAAAGATGTTAAAGAGATCTTTGTTCAAAAAACACAGCTGGTTACAAATGTTGTTCAAACTGTACAACAATGAGGGTAAATGTAATAGAACAACCTCATTTGTAATGACAAAATTAATGACGACTTTGACAGTTTCAGCAATTGCATCAATATTGATTATTGGTGGTTTTGCTACAGCAACTCCAAATGCATTTTCAACATACGGTGGTCATCATGATGATGACGATGATGATTGTGATAATTGGAATTATGGATACAACCATAATGATGATTGTGATAATGAAGATACACCTAAAGATCCATGTGATTGCGAGAAACCAGATACACTAAAGTTCAAATTTTCTACACCAAGTGCAGAAATAAACAGTGAATTTAAAATTGAAGTTTACAAAAAACTAAACGATATTGGTAATGAAGATAAAAAATTGACCAGTATTGTAGATGTTACAAATATGGGAGATTATCGAATTGAATCATCCAGTTTTGGAAAAGATAAACTAAATCCAAACACTGTTTTTGCAATTTATAAAATTGTAGAAGGACAAGACAACATATTAGTTTCTTCAATTGAAGTGCATACATCATGCTCACAACCTCTTTACAAAGGATTGACAGTCATGGATATGGGATATTCATTAGAAATCTCTGATGGTTTGAAAAATGGTGAAACATCAATTTCAGAATCAAATCCTTTGACTTGTGGAGATGAACCTGCACCAGAACAAACAGGAACTATCGTGATAAAGAATGCATTGACAAATGATAATGGTGGAGACGCAATGTTTGAAGACTTTACTTACAAATTGATCGATGTGGATTCAGGCGTGGAATTTGATTTAATTCAAAACATAAATGATCCATCATTAAATGAAGTAAAAGTTCCTAAAGGAACTTACACATTAAGTCAAACAATTGCAGGAACCGGATCATACACTGAAGTATTAATCACAGGGGATGAAAAATGTCCACCTATGACTGGCGAGCCAATTTCCATTAAAAAAGGAAAAACCATTTCATGTACAATTTACAATGATGATAATGGGGACGGTTCAATAGGAGGAACAGGAGGCATTGTATTCCAGAATAATTCAATGGAAATAATTCTCAATGATGCAAACACATTAGATAGTTGTGATGTATTTGTGGATGGAATTCAAAAGATGCCATGTGTGGAGATATTAGATGATAACGGAAATATTGGAATAGTAGATTCTGAATTGAAATCAACTACCACTATTGTGTTATTTAGTGTAGTACAAACCGATGTAGATTTAATGGAAGGTTCAAAAGATGCCAAATGTGAGCTAGAGAGAATAATATCTCATAATAATACAATGTTCTTAATAGATAACTTTGGAGAATCACCTGCAAATCCTACAGATAATCTAATGGTAATGCTTGGATGTCCTGAAATGGATAATGATAAAAATCACAAAGTCAACTACATCATGATTGATCCGACTTTTGGATCATAACACCTTTTTTATTTTTAATAAAACTTTAACTAATAATGAAAAAATATTTCAAATACACCAAAAAAACTTTATTTTAAGGTGGAACTACCTGTAAGACTACTTCAGCTAAAGGTCCCACTGCAACATCTCCATTACCAGAATTACTAATACCATCTGCTAAAATATACATCACGTAAAGTTGTGTGGAAGTAACATCAGGTGCAGTGACTTGAAGTTCAATTGTTTGTGTATCTGCAGGACCAGTAATGTCAGAATTTAGCACACCAACAATTTGTGATGAACCATCTGCAAATGTTGCTATAGGATCCATAGTAAATCCAGGCGCATTAATTATTGAAGGATTTGTCCAGCCTTTGGGAATATTAACAATCAATCTAGAATCAATTCCTTGAATTACTCTAGTAACAGTAGTATCAAAATCAGTCAAAGTTGCATTAAGTTTAACTATACTTCCACTAGGAATTCCATTAAGACTTGAAAGAATATTTGCACTAGCAATAGAGCCAGGTTCATCAGTTAAAAAAACATTAGGTAATGTTGTAGAACCTTCATTGTATGACGTTGCATAGCCGGATTTACCAAATTGTCCTAATGTTGTATATACGGTGATATCAACTGGAACAGTTTCTAGAAAATCTCCACTACTGCCTATGAATCCAGGTTCAACGTAAGCCAAAAAAGATACAGTTGAAAATCCAGGCACAGTAAGAGGATCATTCAAATTTTTCCACATTAACTGGTTAGGCATAGGACAACTCCAAGTCCCACCAACACTTGCATCTACATGAGCAGCTCCACAAGCATTGCCATTATTGTCTGTAAAAATTTCATCCCCACCAGTATATCTTGTAGAAGTTGCAGTAAAGACAATTTTACTTACTTCAAGATCCTTATCTACAGGATTAACAACATTAACCCCCCATACTCCTTGTTGTCCAGATTCACCAAAAGGAGCAGGCATAATAATAAAAAGTTCAGGTTTAGCTAAAAGATCTTGTGTCAATATAATTAATTCTGTTTCAGCAATATCACCATTTGCATCTTCTCGTAAAATACTAGTATCAGTTGCAATATTACTTTGAACTAAATTAGCATTTTGATCAATACCAGTAGCGTAATTTGAAAAATTCACAACAGTGTCAGCAGTTCCATCAAGAACATAATCCCACAAAAACAAAAATGATTCTCCAGGTATCAAATCAACTGAAGATAGATTTGGTCCAGACGTTTCAATTACAACACCTAAAGGATTGACAGCGGGTTGTAAAGGAGTAACATCGGTAATCGGTAATTGTCCAATGTTAGTCACAACCATTCCTATTGTAACATTTTGTCCTAAAACAACATCTGGAGGAGCAGTTACCAATACAGAACGTAAACTGTTACTAGATGAGCCACCAACACCAACATCAAGTTCAGCAATCTCAATTGTACCTAAAGAAGAAACTACTTTGATGTCATATATGTCAGGAATCATGTATAGTGATTGAGATGTAAGAATTTGCGTAGTTGCGCCTCCAGTTACAAAAGAATCAGTATAATTAATGTCATAACGAGTGGCAGGTTCTGCTGTCAAGGTTTTATTAATTATCCAAAAACTTTCAATTCCAACAGGATTTTGTCCCAAATTAGTGACAGAAATACTAAGCAGGTTATTTGCATCAGTAGAGACAGCGATTCCAAAATTTTCTTGCTGTTTTTTTAATTCAATATCAGATATCATTCTCTGAGTTGTGACAATGTCAGTTTGAGCATCCAACGCTAAACTCAATACTGAAAAGCCAGCAACCATTAAGACAGTAAAAAACAGTGCCCCAACTACAGATGATATTCCACGCCTAGTTTGAGGGATACAAGTGGATTTTGTAAGGATTATCGTGCGTCACCACTTTCAAGTATGAATTCCACAAGATGGATTTTCCCAACATTTAGCTTGACTTGAATGCCCTTATTGAGGTCAATATCAGAATCGTCAGGACCTAATTTGACTAAAATATTTGCAATTTCCCCACTTTGAATTTGGATGTTATTTTTTTGAATTAGAGTATTAGTTGGAACTATGGAAAACATCCCATCTGCAGGATATTTTCCACTAAGTGGAGCACTTGTTGAAGCATCTAATGTGACACCATTCCCTGTAAGCGGATCCCAAGAATGAACAACACCATTAACTATAACATCTTCAAGAAACAGAGAGTTAAGGTGGTTGTTTTGAATTTGAAATACAATAAACTCAGTACCACCTGGACTATCACGAGGAATACGATTTTGATTTCCACTGCAGGTGACACCACATAAAAATTTGTTAATTGTATTTTCATTATTAATTGTACTCAAAGACATTAGGGATGAAGCATCACGTGTATCATATGCTAGTAGCAATACATTTAATGACGAAGAATCCAAGGTCGTTGCAGTCCCAAGAGTACCAGAGACAAATGCATCATTCATAAAATAAGTCAAAGTGCTAGCACCAGTTACAGTCACACCCATCAACAACATCGTACTAATAATATCAGCTACTGCACGTCGATGTTTTAGACGAGGTGAGATTTTCTTTTTTAAATTTGGATTTTGTACTGATTCATTCATATTAATTCTAAGTATTATACGGACTAGCAATAGTTGTAAAAAAATTACCTCGGACAGTAGTTAATGATATTTTGTAATTTGCATCACGATATACAGATTCATCCCAAGTACCAGAACCTAAAGGCAATAAAATATCAGTGCCGCCTAAAGAGATTCGTTGATTGTCTTTAATTTGAATAAATTGATTTATGTCAACCCAATTTGCAACAATTTCCTGATTATCTATATTTACAATTGTTATTGTGGAAATATCAGAATCAACAGTTCCGACATTTATTAAATCAATTTCAAGATTATTCGTGCCAGGTTCAAATCGGATATGTTCAAACACAATATCTTCTCTATGAATTTGGTTCTTTGATGCTTCATGAAAAGATAAATCATATGTAAAAGCACTAATACTTTCCATACCATTAAACAAAATTACAGAACCTACAGAGGCAACAATTCCCAAAATTGCGACACTGCCAACTATTTGACTTACTGCACGCCTATTTTTTGGAAAATAAGACAAACCATGACTCATTTTTTTCCACCATTTTTAGAATACCATTCAGAAACAAATTCTTCAACGCGTGAGAGAATTTGTGAGAAATCAGGTTCAGATATCAAATGAATACCATAGTGGGTGGCCAGATTCTCTATTCCATCATTAACACCAGATACAGTGACCAATAAGGTATTAGTTGGATCAATATCTAATTTTGGAACCAATATAGAATTCATATCAGATTGGTCAACGCCGCTTGGTTGATTTCGGATGAAAATTAAAATAGATTCACCAGTTGTCTTGCTTTTTGCATATATTGGAATTTCATGAATGTTACCGCTTTTTCCTTTGATTGAAATATTGAGTTTAGCATCAAAATTGAATCCCTGTAATAATTTTAACAGTTCATCTTTGATTTGATTGGTATCTGAGTTGATGGAGATTTCTGAATTTTTCAGCTTGTAGCTAAAAGTTGTAATGAATTGCCCAGAATTAGTATCAAAATCATGTTCGTGTTTTCTACAATGTAATTTAATTACTGCGTTGTCAAATTTTTCATTGCAATCATTACATTGATACCACATTGCAGGTACACGTACTTCTTTTTCAAAATTTTTAATTTGTTTTTTACATGAAGGACAGATTGAATTTTCATGATCTGAGAAATCAAAATTTGTACTTTCAGTAATGTAACCACATCTTTTGTGTTCAAATAGATTAAGCTTTTCAACATTCATTGAATGGCATTTTGGACAATAAAGGCGCATGCTAGATGAAAAAGTTTCAGGATGAACAGGACAAACAATTAATTTTTCATATACTTTTTTCTCTAAAATCCCATCAGAAACCAGATCATCAAGACAAGAAACATTGTCTTGCATTTCATCTATTTTTGATAAAATTGGATAGAGTAAAAGACCCTTGTTATAATCTACAAATGGTTTGATTGTCCTATCTTCTAGTTTTTGAACTTCTTGAATTAATCTTACAGCCTTGTTTGTAGAAGGTTTGATAACGTCAGTTTCTAATGAAATGGGTTCTTCAACAGAAGATGGTTGAGGCTCAGATTCATTAGAATTATTCGAATTTCCTTTAAAAATAGAAGATATGTTTCCAAGATTAGATATTTTGTGCCCAGATTTTACATCTAAAGATACATCTGGCGCTACTTTTTTTCTAAACATTATATCACTACCTCACACAATGTGAACATATCCTCTGCCATGGTAGTTTTCTATACACTGCAGAGAGTAAAAGGAAAATGTTGTTCAAATGAACGAACAAGTGTTAAAACGCATATCTGACGCACATATGCTGAAATTGAAATTTAATATTTTTAAAGATAGTTTGTCAGTGTTACAAAAACTGCAACCAGTAAACATGTTTGAACACAAACCAACTAAAATACATCATAAAACAGTTTCAGAGGAACTAGAAGACGATTTCAACATTCCAAAATACATGACATTATCAAAGCTTGATTGGGACAATAATGAAATTCATGCAGGGATAATCAAAGACCCTACAGCCAAGGGAGGATTAAGATATCAAGTGATAGAACCAGTACTTTCAGAAAGAGACCAAAAGGCTTTTGAAATCATAAAAAAATTATTGATGACAGAGCTTACAGTTTCGTTACACGACATTAAATCAAAAAAAGATGCAGAACGAAGACTCAAAAAGAAAATCACATCAATGATAAAAAAATACAGATTAAAGATACCACCAAAAAATATTGCAAAGATTAACTATTTTGCAGTTAGAGATTTTGTATACCTTGGAAAGATTGAACCATTAATGAGGGATCATATGATCGAAGAGATTAGTTGCGATGGAACAAATATTCCAATCTACATTTGGCATAGAGAACATGAATCAATGCCAACTAATATCATATTTGAAAAAGATGTAGAGCTAAATAACTTCTCAAGAAAAATGGCATATATTTGTGGGAAACATGTCTCCATGGCAGATCCGATCATCGATGCGTCTTTACCAAACGGAAGCAGAATCAATCTAACTTTAGGTCATGAGATTACAAAACGAGGAAGTACATTTACAATCAGGAGATTCAGGGCTGATCCAATCACAGTCATTGATTTGATAAAATTTGGAACAATGTCAATAGATATTGCAGCATACATGTGGTATTTGGCAGAAAAAAAATCAACCATGCTTGTTGCAGGAGGCACTGCCAGCGGGAAAACCACAGCCCTTAACGCACTTGCCACGTTTATCAGACCAGGAGAAAAGGTAGTAAGCATTGAAGACACACAGGAGCTTAACCTACCTCATGAGAACTGGATTCCAGCAGTATCTAGACAAAATTTTACAGATACACAGGTAGGAGAGATTAATCAATTCGACCTTCTCAGAGCAGCTCTAAGACAGAGACCAGATATCATCATCGTAGGAGAAACCAGAGGAAGAGAAGCATACACACTATTTCAAGCGATGGCTACAGGACACGGAGGATTCTCATCAATTCACGCAGATTCTGTAGAGGCAACACTAACAAGATTAACCTCGTCTCCAATGGATGTACCAAAAGCACTAATTTCAAACAGTCTAGATTTGATTACACTTCAATTAAAGATCAGAGTAGGAGATAAATCTCTGAGAAGAATCATTCAGGTTTCGGAAATTGATGGTATTGATGAAACAACAGGCCAAATTAAAACTCATGAGATTTTCAAATGGAATCCAAAAACAGACATTCATGAATACATGGGAAATAGCGTAATTTTCAAAAAACTCAAAGAGCGAGATGGAGATACAGAAGAGAAGATCAACTATGAATTGACAAAGAGAAGATTAGCATTAGAATGGATGGTTAAAAATGATATCAGAGATCATAAGGAAGTATCTTCAAATGTAATGGACTATTATGCAGACCCTGAAAGATACTATGAAAGAAAAAGATTAGAGGTACAAGTTTGAAACTAGCAAACAGTAAACAAAAAAGAAAAGAACAAGAAGAATCGGTAGGACAGTTACACGTGTATAGTTATAAACTACTAAACGAACATGTGAAATTCTTACATCCAAAACTAACATCGCTAGACAAATCAATCAAACAGGCAATGATGCCAATTCCATTTGAAGTGTATGTTTCAAGCATGGTGTTCTTTAGTATGATTGCAGGTGCATGTGGTGCAGTTATGGGATTAATTGCATCTCAATTTATCAACATTCAGCCAGCCAGCATTGGAATGATCCTTCCATTGTTAAGTGGATTAATGTTGTTTGGAATGACATTTGTGGTGTTACAAATCATTCCAGCAATCAGAGTAAAAAACAGATCAGCAAAACTCATCGAAGAGATTCCGCATTTTATTGGGTACATGTCAACACTAGCTACAAGTGGTCTAACTTTAGAGGGAATTTTCAAAGCCATTGCAAAAGAAGAGACAGATGAGGACATGGTAAAGGATGCACGATATATCGTCAGAAATATAGATATTTTAGGTATGGATTTGATTAGTGCCATCAGAGATTTAGTTCACAGAACCCCTGTTGGACCATATTCAGAATTATTAGAAGGTGCAATTGTGACTGTTCAGTCAGGAGGAGATCTTAAAGAATACTTTAACGCAACTGCAAAAGTTCAGCTAGAAGAAAAAAAAATGCTAATGCAGAAAACTACAGAATCATTAGGCAGTGTTGCGGAAATTTATACTATTTTACTAATTGTGTTTCCATTACTCGCAGTAATTATGTTATCAATTATGGGTATAATGAGTCCCAGTCTTGCAGGATTTGATCTACTCACATTAATGAACATACTAACATTTGCAGTAATTCCACTTAGTGGAGTGTTGATGCTAGTAATGATGGACACTATGGTACCAAAGAGGTAAAGATATGGAAGTAGTAAAAAGAAAACAAACTAGTAAATTAGAGCCTTCAGAATCAATATTAAAAAATAACATTCTAAAGACAATCACATTTTCATTAATTGCATCTATCAGTGTACTGACAATGAGTTTCTATTTTTCAGAATTTTCAGACTCGACTACAATTAGAGATGTAGGATTAATTTTTGGAATAATGGTAGGGATAATACCATTAACTATACATCAGTTAAAAGAAGTTCAAAGAAGAGACAATATAGATAGAAATCTACCAGTGTTTTTGTTAGCTTTGTTAAGCTCAGTACAAAGTGGGGCCAATTTGATCAAAGCAATAGAACAAGCAGGGGAAAGAAATCTAGGAGCATTAACCCCAGAATTGAAAAACCTTAGAGCGAACCTTAGTTGGGGAACACCAATTGAAGACGCGTTTGAGAATTTTGCAGAAAGAACAGGAACCAGAGTGGCAAGACGTGTCACAGTACTACTAGAAATGGCAATGAAAATCGGAGGAGATGTATCAGAAAATCTAGAAATGATTCAAAAACATGTATCTGAAATGCAAAACATTGAAAAAAGCAGAAAATCAGCATTAGCCCCATATACATATACAATTTACATTTCATTTGGAGTGTTTTTGGCAGTAGCAGTTTTGTTAACTACAAGTTTTTTCACAGAAATTGAAAAAGTTCAGGATGGATTACTTGCATCTGGAAGTGGAACTGAAGGGCTATTTGGATCACTTGCAAGCATGGAAATTGATAAATTAGAATCAGCACTATTTAACATGGCAATTATTGAAGCATTATTTGGAGGATTGGCAGCAGGTAAAATTGGAGCTGGATCATATGTTGCAGGCACAAAACATGTTGTTGCCATGATTGTAATTGCTGTAATAGCATTTAACATTCCGTTATAGACATCAATTAAGACATTTTTTGAGAAAATTGTTCAAAATATCCCATAAACAAGTCATAGCATAATATGTTATCAACATGATAGAATGGTAATTACTAAAAAATACAGTTTTTTGCTGTTATTAATTGATCTAACAAGCAGATCCTTTAGTGCCATTTGATTTTAGTAATTACCAGATATGGAAATGTTACATTATGAAAGACTAAGAAATTATACGAAAGTACTAAATGCAATCATTCAAAATGAACCTAGGGTTAAGAGGATGACAAAATAAAATGATGACATACCAAGAACATGTAAGTGGAATTGCGTCAGAACTTGAAGAAATTTTAGATCTTGATGATTTGGAAGCTAAAGTTTATCTTAATTTACTTAGAGCAGGTCCAATCACTGCAAGTGCACTTGCAAAAGAGTTAGATATTGACAGAGCAAGAATGTATAGAACAGTAGACAAACTAGTAAGCAGAAACATTATCTCAACAACACTGTCCAGTCCAAAATTATGTATTGCAGCAGATCCACACGATGCATTAAAAATTGCGCTAGGGAAAAAAGAAGATGAAGTAAATAAAATCAAAAAATCAGGAGAGGCAATTATTGATAAAATTAACAATGAAATTACAACAAACCAAATCAGTTCAGTTCCAACATTCAGAGTGGTTCAGGGCCGTCAAAACATTTACGCAGATATTGCTCATCTGATTGAAAATTCAACTGGAATAACATATATTGCAACAACCTTAGATGATGTCTCAAGAATGTATCACAGCACAATTCCTGAAAAAATAAGCATTTGTGAAAAAAATGGAGGTATTGTAAGATTACTAGTTGATATGAATGATCCAAAATTAGCACCATTTGTAAAAAGATTCAACGCTACAGAAACCAAAATTGGGAAACTTCCATCAAAGGGAAGAATGGTAGTCCAGGTCAATAAAAAAATGATAATGTCAGATTCTGCAGCATCTGCTCAAAATTCCAATTCTGAATCAGATTTTTCACTATGTACAAACTCATCTGAGATGGTAGACAATATCTTCACATTGTGTTCATTTTTGTGGGATTCATCAAAGCCACTAAAAACTATAGACGTCAAAAATTTTGTTAGAAAAACAAAGTAGACATAAGAACATACACAAATACGAACATCATAAAAACCGAGCCTAGAATTTTCGAAATCGTTAAAAGGAACTAATTCCCAAAAATGGAAATGGCAATAGAAATCTATGATGAAAACAAATTACGGGATCTACCAGAAACACAAAGACTGGAAGTATGTGAGCGCATCATAAAATCAGATAATGATGAATCAAAACGTTGGGATGCAATATGGTTAATTGGTGAAATTGCTGAAAATAAAAATTCAGAAGATCCAATGTTCGTCAAAGCAGCAGATTTAATGGAATGGGTACTAAAAAACGATGACAACGGCGTAGTAAAACATGAAGCTTGTTATCAAATTGCAGGTAGAAACATGAGAAGTAAAATTCCAACGCTTGTAGAATCAGCCCTTAATGATAAAAGTATACTTACAAAACATGAAGCAATAGAATCTTTAGGACTGATGCGTGCTTTTGAAGCAGTGGATTTAATCAGAGATGCAGAAATAGATCCAAGTATAGATGTCAGAGAAACAGCAAGATTTGTGATCAAAAGATTAACCAGATTACAAAATCAAGGCGAATACAAACCAACTACCATTCTGTAATTTTTATTCATTACAACCGATTTTTGTTAAATTGATATAATGTGATGATATTAGAACCAATAGAGATTTATAAAAATAAACTAGTGAATAGTATGAACGAAGACAAGATAGATCCAAAAGAGATACCAGAAGTGGTTCCAGATAAAATAAAAAGTTCATTTAATTACAAAGCATTTCTTGGAATTGCAATACTAGTAATAACATTTCATGTAGGAATTAATTATTTTATATCAGAAGATAATGCAGATACAGTGGTTTCAATTTTTTCAATGTTTATTCCACTAACACTTGCAATAATTGGTTTTACTGTAGTTCTCAAATACAAAGGAGCACAGGTTTTTGGGAAGGCATATCTAGCATTATCATTAGCATATCTGAGCATATTTTTTGCAGAAGTTACGTATGCAGTATATGACATTGTTTATGATATTGAGCCATATCCATCTATTGCAGATATTTTCTTTTTTATGTTGTATCCGTTGTTGTTGATTTATCTTTTCAAAAATATCAGATTTTTTGCCCCTAATTTAGGAAAAAAATCAAAAATATGGATAATTGTAATGCCACTTCTGGTATTACTAGGATATTCGATATTATCTACAACTGCGGGCGAGATTAGCATATTAGAATTTGATTTCTATTATGGAATAGTGTTTGTCTATTCAGCAACACTCACTTTAGCTGTTGCTGTTGTAGGTGCATCAATCTTCAAAGAAGGCGTGATTGGAAAAGCATGGTTAATTTTTGTGATTGGGATTTTACTTAACAATATTGGAGATCTTTGGTATTATAATTTAGAATTATTTGATGGATATGATTTACTACATCCAGTAAACATGTTTTGGTATTCTGGATACATTGTTGTAATATATGCATTAATCAAACACAAGAAAACGCTGTAAATTTCAATCACAAAAAACAAAATTTTAAAAAATTGCTAAATTATGAATAGATTTGAATGGTTTGTAAAATTGAACTTTCATTTAACAAACTTTTCTTAAGTTGAACTTTAACTGCAATATCATTTTTAATTATGTCAACTTTGACATTATCAAAGATCGTTTCGTATTTTTTAACTTTTTTACCATCATGCGCCAATTCAAAACCATTTGCTACAAGCAATCCGCTGTTTATCAAAAAGTTAATTTTTCGATATCCAGAAGTTTGTGGAATTTTACAAGATTCAAGAATTTTAGCAATAATTAAAGAATCATCCATTACAGAACCAAGAATTGCTTTTTTGTCTTGATCAGCAAAAGACTCTAAAAAGGTTTTAGACAGTTCAGGATCTTTCATGTGAATCCAATTAGAATCAGATTGTTTTGATTTTTCAACATCAACTATTGTTTTCAAGAATTTTTGTTCTAGTCCATCAGCTCCTGCACCAAAAAATTCTCTAAGAACACTATCAAATTTATTAAAATTTTTAATCGCTTGAACTAAACCAAGACCATGTCTCTCCATTAGTCTTTCTTCAATTTTGTTTAATGTTTCTTTACCCAAATTTTCCTCTATAGATTTTCGTAATGAGGGAACCAGTAAATTATCTAAACCATTTTCCATTATCAATTATAGAAATAATATAGATTATAAACAATGTGTCAAAACTTTTATGACAAACATTTCTTTTTATACTAAAAAATTTCTATAAGATCATTCATATTGAATGTTTTTGATCGATCACAATACAATACATTGTAATCATTTGTACAATGTTGTAAGTATCGAAAATAACATACTAATCCATATCACCAAAATTGGAAATAAGATAATTAAGAAATGAACAAAAATAGAAAGAGGGATCAGAGGATAGAAGTATGACTGCCCAAGAAAAACAAATTCTAAAGAAAACAGATAATGTTTCAATTAGAATAGATTCGGATCTAAGCAATAAGCTACATGAAAAATGCTTAGAACAAAAAATTAGTCTCAACACGCTCATTAACCATATATTAGAAAAACAAGTCAACTGGCATGAGTTAACTAGTGAGATGGGATGGGTTTCAATATTTAGATCTACTTTTAGAGAATTAGCAGACTCAGTTTCCAAAGACAGAATTGAAAAAATTGCAGAGACCACAGCAACATCAGATTTAAAAAATTCATTAAACTATCTGTATGGCTACGTCGATTTAGATTCAATTTTAGATTTGTTCAAAAAAAGATGCCTCAGTACAAATGTACAATATAGAGAAATGATCGTTAATGGCGTAAAAAAAATCATAATCCAACACGATTTGGGGAAAAACTGGCCATTTTTGATTGTAGGTCAAATGAACGCAATTTTAAATGAAATTGGATATAGAGCAATAAATGAAGAATACAATAAGCTTGGATTTTCCTTTGAAATAGTAAAAATAGGTGATCAGTAAGATCTAAAAAATACGCACGAGATTCCCAAAAAGTCTAGGATCAACCTATAAAGGATAATCTTATTTCCAAATATGGGAATCAATGCTCTCCAGAAGCCTTTCATTAGGAAAATCAAAGTACGGTTATTATTTGATCATTTTAGCTGCAGCATTGTCAGCTCTCATACATGTAATTTCAAAACCAATGCTTGAGAGTTCAGAAAATATGATAGAAATTAACCCAATAGTTATGGCATTTTTGATTTATTTTATTGGGGGGATTTTTTTTACGCCTCTGGCAAAAAAAACAAATTCCATTTCCAAATTTGGTAAAAAGGATTGGACATTCATGGGATTAATTGGAATTGCAGAAGTTTCAGCACTAATAACTTATTTTTACGGAGTGTCAAGTGCCACAGCAGTTAATGCGTCCATATTTAGTAATAGTGAGATAATTTTTGCGCTAGTAATAGGAATGATGGTGTTTAAAGAAAGACTGCAAATAAGAGAATGCATCCCATTTTCAATGATAATTATTGGAATGATGGCATTACCAATTGGAAATGACCTTTATCAAAATAACTTTAGTTTTGGACATGTTGTGACAGGCGATCTTTTAATTATTTTATCAGGAATATTATATGCAATAGACATAACATTTTGCAAATATGTTGGAGATAAATTTGATGCAAGAAGAGTAACACAAGTAGTGTCATTTGTTTGTGCAGGAATGGCCATCTCATTAATAGTGATATTTGAAATTCCTATGGATGTAGATATATCTCAATTACCTGGTATTTTTGCAATATCAATTTTAGGAATAGGGATGTCAACATTGTTTTTCTTAATGGCTTTGAAAATGATTGGAACCGTTAGAACCGTGCTGTTGTATTCAACAACATCAGTGTTTGGGGTGATTTTTTCAGGAGTCTTCCTTGCAGAGGCAATCAGTACAATAGACATCATATCATTGGCAATGGTGTTAGGCGGAATATTTCTACTAAGAAATAGACTTGCAGGAAAAGATCATGAAATAGAAGACACAATAATCAGTTCCACTAAAAATAAAAAATCAGTCAAACGTGGAAAACATAAATCAAATATTTCAATCACACAGAGACTAGAAGAAAACGTTATTTTCCAAGGATGGATTGGTGCAGGTTAGGCACAAGTAGTTATTTCATAAAAATGAAAATAGCAAAAACACATTAAAAAATAAAAAAATAAACTGCAACCAAATTTATAAAAAATAAAAAATAGGCACAAAAAATACAGAATTATAAGAAAAGACAACACATGTAGTGATTTGTAGTTAATTGTTTACGATTGAACGATCAGGCTTTTAAGAGAAAGTGCGATCATTTCCATTAATGGTAATCATAGCAAACACGATGCAATTAGGAACATTTCCAGTTGACAAAACAAACTATGAGGAAATCAGAGATGCACTAGTATCATTTGGACTAACTCCAAATCAAAGTAAAATATTCTTTTATTTAGGAAAAATCGGAGCAAAGACGGCATCAGATATTGCAAAGGCAGTAAATGTTCCAAGAAGTGAGACATATCACTTACTAACAGCATTACAAAACAAAGGAATTGTAGAAGCATCGTTTCAACATCCAATTCAATTTACAGCACTTCCCATCAAAAAAGCAGTTAATCTACTAATTAGTACAGAGACTGAACGTCTAAACAAACTGAAAAAATCAGGTCCAGTGTTGGAAGAAATCTGGGAAAAGATTCCAGGAGTCACATCAAATGAAGAGGATGACGGAGAAGAGAAATTCAAAGTATTACAAGGTGGAAATCAAGTGAATAGTAAAATTTTTGACATGATTTTAAATGCCAAAAAAGAATGCAGAATTTTAGGATCTGAAAAAGATTTCATGAAATTCTATCATGCAAATTTTCTTGATGCATTAGAGGAAAATAATGTAGATTACAAGCTTTTAACACCAATTTCAAAAAAATCAAAATACATCTTTGAAGACACTGATAAATCTAAAGTACGATCACTTTGTTCAACAGTAAAAGAGAATTTGTGCTTTTTGATCAAAGATGATGACGAGGTATTATTTTTTATCAAAAATGAGGGAAACAATAAAGAGATGAGAGCAATTTGGACAAACTCTGAAACAATAATCTATTCCAAAGCATTGTTGTTTAACAATATGTGGACAAACACAGAATCAGATGAGGCAGATTTGAAATGAGCAGATGCAGTTGTGGATATAGTACCAGATGTAGAGACGAGTTCTGTGCACATTTAGTAAATAGTTGGAACGATCTAAGAATAGATCACGGTTTGAATAAATCAAACTAGAGAGTCATCACTGACTTCAATTGGTTTTCTTCCCATAAAACCAGAATCTTTTTCATGCCAAAATTTTATCTCAGTTTCACCGTATTTCCAACACAACCAAACTTCTTCATCAAATCTTTTTGAAGGAAAATCCAACAAGCCTTGTTCGATGCTTTTGACTACCACGCCTGTATTTTCCAATATTTCTACTGATTCGTAGAATTTTGTGATTGCAGAATTTAGCTTTTGTTTCAGAGTCACATATGACTCAAATGAGTTAGTAGTAGAGAGGGTTATCTGCAACTCCTGTTCAATTTTTTTTACTTCGTTATTTTTTGCCAATGAGTACTCGAATTTCTTTATTACATCAGGTAATGCGTCATTGGCTTCATTTGTGGTAAAAAATGAGAACATGAATTACATCTAGAAAACAGAGATTAAAAATCTTAGGTGCAAATTTATTAAGAAATTCATTTGAGAGTGTTTATGAGTGAAGACCAATTAGAATCACTAATTACTCAAGTAATTAATGGTGCAGTAGCTACAATTCCATCATATTTAGAAGAGATTAAAGAAAACAAAGAAGTGTTAAAAGTTGAAAATCCACAAGAGTTTGTTTATGGAATAGTTATGGGGATGGCACTTGGAATGAGCGGAGCAGTGCTAAGCACACAAAAAGAGATGCCAACCGAAGAAGATCAGATCAAAGTAAGAGATATCGTATACAAGTATATACCAGAAATAAGAGAACGAATTTTTAATTGATAGAATTTAACGACAAGGAAATAAAATTTCTAAAAGAATTAGAAGAAGCACGGATAGCTACATCACATGACAATATTCCGCACGTCAAACCAGTGTCATTTGTGTTTGAAGACAATTCAATAATCATAGCTACAGATTACAAAACACGGACATTTACAAACATAAAATCAAATTCTAACACTAGTGTGGTAATTGATATTTACAAATCAGGAGGGCACAAAGCAGTTTGTATACAAGGCAAGGCAGAAATTATTGAAGAAGGTTCAAAGTTTAAGAAATTTTATGATATGTTTTATGAGAAATTTGCGTGGGTTAGAAAAGATCCTTGGAATGAAAAGGAAGCGCCTTTTTTGAAAATAATTCCAAATCACAAAGTGAGTTGGGGATTAAGTTAGAAAACAACTTCTTGTTGAATTTGAGAAAGCAACGCTTGAACAGATATTGGTTTTCTTAGAACAGAACGAATCCCCAAATTTAGTAATTCTTGTTCTTGTAGTGGACTCATCTCTAATGCACTGACAATTACAATTTTGGATAGTTGTGTAGGTCGCCTGTGTTTCAGATCTAAGAGAAAATCCACACCACTATATTTTGGCATGCATATATCAAGCAAAATCAAATCATAATCATGATAAACTGCCAACTCTAATCCGGCTCTGCCATCAGATACACTCTCAAAATCATAATTTTTGGTAGATAAAATATCTGCAAAGATTTGACTTATTTCAGGTACGTCTTCCACATGAAGAATTTTCATACAATATGAAATGAAGTGGAATTGATAAGAAGAAGTTTGCTCATTTGAACAAACATCGAAAAATAAGTTTGGCTCTGTATAGTATTTGTCATCATCAGTTTTACATATCATTTTTGAGATAAATTTGGGAAAGTTTTGAATCAATGTAAAAAACATCTAGGAAAAAGTACTTCAATCTAGTAGATACTTAGAGAATTATTTCTCTTTTGTTATGGAAAAATTCCATCGTCTAGCATTTCCTTGAACATTGTTCTCTCAAGACGGGTCTCAGATACACTACACTTACTGCACATTCCCATATCTTGTGGATCCTCTTTCTTTTTCTTCTCACATTCTACACACTTGTGAATCCCTTTCTTGAATCCCATATTTACCACTTGAATACACATGTATTTACTAATTTGTTCTGCATAGTTTTTGTTTTAGAACCTCCAAACACCCTGACAAATAGAAACATGAAATAATTCAAAGACAGGAGCCAATCAAGATAACATGTGCTTGTTGACTAGTGTTTTAAATTATACCCCAAACAAATGCCCAACTATTCCGATTTGATATAAAATGTTAAACCCGATTATCAAGCTAAACAGTCCTGCCACACATCTGAAAATCTTTTGAAGCGTCTTAATTTTAGTTGCAAAAACAAATGGGATGCCCATAAAGCTTCCAACAAGCGCCATTCCAATCATAGAGCCGATTCCAAAGATCACAATAAATCCCAATATCATTCCAACATTATCCAGAGTTGCAGCAGTAAACACTACAAGACTTCCACTGCCTGCCAATCCATGAACAAGACCAATGAAATATGATCTGTGAGTGTGGTCATGTTCAGAATCAGTATGAGTGTGTTCATCAAAATGGACAGTTCCATCTTCATGTTGGTGTGGATGTTTGTGTTTAAATCTAATTTTCTTATTTAGAATTGTACTTACTCCTAAAAACACAAGCATCATTCCTACTGCAAACTCTAGTCCTGAAAATATTTCATCTTGAATTGTAATTGCAAGTGCATAAACCAAAAAGCCCATCAAGACAAGTGTTGTAGTATGTCCTGCACCCCAGAATGCACCAAGAATTGAGGATTTTGTAAAAGATTCTTTGAGTAATTGTCTTAATGTTTTTTGTTTAAATTTTGATTTTGAAATTTGCGTGCTAACAGCAGCTACATGATCAGGCTCAAACGCATGTTGTATTCCAACTACAAGTCCAAGCCCCATTGCCAATACAGGAGTAAGTATCCCAATTTGTTCAAGAATTTCTTCTACTATGAGGTATCAGTCAGTTTGATTTCTTGGAGACTAATAAAAGTTTCAAATAAGGTAAAACCATCAGATCAAGTCCGTCAAAGGGAATTGTTGTTTTAGTTCAATATCCTAACAAATAAAGACGCGATACAATTCAAAGATAGAAATGCCAGTCAAGATAAAATGCGCTTGTTGACTTTGGGTTTTAAATAATTTTTAGATTCAATATAAAAGAATTCAGATACCAAATTGAGATTAAAAATGGATGAATATTAGGAATTTAGTTTTAGCAGAATTTGAGAAAGATTAGCACCAATACGCTTTACTCGTTGCTCTTGTTTAGGATCTTTCATGGAACCATCTGAATTAAAGACTTCATGTGCTTTTGATATTGCAATCTGTTCTGGAATTACAAGTACGCCCATGTTTTCAAGAATTGAACGTACATGAACCAATCCTCGTAGCCCTCCCAAACCTCCAGGTGACGCACTCATCAATCCTGCAACTTTGTCTTTGAAACATTCAAGTGGTATTTCATCATCACTCTGTCTTGATGTCCAATCAATCATATTTTTTAGAACACCAGAAATGGAACTGTTATACTCGGGTGATGAAATAAGAAACCCCTGATGAAATAGCATTAGATCTTTTAGTTTACGAGCATTAGATGGTAATCCTTCTTTTTTTTCGAAATCTTCATCATAAAGAGGCATCTGAAAATCTCGAAGATCAATCACAATTACATCAGCACCAGCTTCTGTTGCACCAGCAGCAGCTATCTTGACTAGTTTTTTGTTAAATGAATCAGTACGTGTGCTACCTGCAAATGCAAGAATTTTTGGTTTCATGGTTTATTCATCTATTCAATTATGTTTATTCTTTCTGAGATTTTGTAGATTTAATCATTGAATTGTATCGAGTCAAAGTTTTTGCATAAGAATCCAATGCCATATGAACAAATTCATCATACGACTTTATTACAGATAATTTTGTCTGAACATAATTTTGCCAAAATTTAGCGTTAAGATCTATCCAATTATGATAGGATTTATTTATAGATTCAAGATATTTATCAAAATCTTTTAGAGTCTTTTGTGATATGTTTAGTTTATCAAAAAACTCTTTTTGAGATATATAGCATGTTCCAAACATGTCATCAAATGAGTGAAGATATGCAGAATACAGATCAGAGTATTGCTGTGTTACAAGTGGAAGCTGACATTCCATTTTTTGGACTATTTCAGACGTCCTATTTTTCATAATATCACAAATCGATATATCATGCATATCCGAGGCATTCTTTTCCAATAGAGTATTAATGACTCACAAGTAATAAAATATAGTCCTAGAAATTGATCAGTTATTAATACTAAATCATAAATTATTACTTGATGGGATTTTCATACCAAGAAGAAAAACAAAAATCTAAGGAGAAAATCAAAAAATGCAAGGTAGAAGACATTTGGCAAATTTTAGGAAAGCGGTGGGCGTTGTCAACACTAAAAAATTTGAGTACGCATAAATCAATGAGATTTTCAGAAATAAAAAAACAGCAACCAGGTTTAAGCAGTACTGTTTTGTCAAGTAGACTATTCGAATTAGAAAAAGAAGGACTAATTCAGAAGAAAATTTATCCTGAAATTCCTCCCAAAGTGGAATACAAACTAACAAAACGAGCAAAAGAGTTAGAATCCATATTAGAAGACTTGGGAAAATGGGCAGACAGATGGAACCAATAATTAATTATCAAAATAAAAAAATTATTGATTGAATTGAAATTCAGTTGGGAGATCCAACAAAATCAATTCAGTGTCTTTTTTTGCAGTAAATGATATTGTTTTTTCATCTTCAATCATTACAGCATCCCTTGTTTTCAATGAATTTCCATCCAGATCAAGGTCACCACTAATTATAAACAAGTATGATTTTCGATCATCTTCTAATTTATGAGAAAGGGTAGTGTTTTCTGTAAGTGATGATACGTAAATTTTTACATCTTGATGTATTTTCATTGCAGAGTTATCATCCATAACGTCACCAGTAATCACTTGAAGCAATTTGTTTTGTCTATCTTCTTGTGTATATTGTCGTTCTTCCCAAGATGGAGACAAGTTTTTTTTCTTGGCAAGAAACCAAAGCTGTAATAGCCGCAAAGGATTTTTGTCAGAGCTATTAAATTCAGAATGGACTACGCCTGTTCCAGCACTCATTCTTTGTACACCTCCTGAACTTATTATGCCATGATTTCCATGGTTGTCTTTGTGTTCTAGATTACCATCAATA
This sequence comes from Candidatus Nitrosopumilus sp., assembly GCF_040878665.1. Taxonomy (GTDB): domain Archaea; phylum Thermoproteota; class Nitrososphaeria; order Nitrososphaerales; family Nitrosopumilaceae; genus Nitrosopumilus. The sequence goes on from NZ_JBBDLU010000009.1 coordinate 159,651, forward strand.
ACATATGTTACGATTTCCATGTTTTCATGAGGATGAAACCCGAATCCTTTTCCTGGTTGAACAATATCATCATTGAAAACTCGCAGAGGGCCATAATTCATTTTGTTAGGATTGTGGTATTCTGCAAATGAAAAGTGATAGTATGTGTTTAACCAACCATGATCTTGGTTGAAATGCTCATTTTTTTGGATTATTTGTTGCATGAAATAATATGGCTTGCATAGTACTTAAAGTCAGTAGTAATTACTTACTTAGTAGGTAAGAATAACCATACCAAGTAACATCGCAGTAACTATTCGCTTAAAGTAAATCAAGAATCTAAAAAGGCTTAAACCTTTCTAGAGGATAAAATTAGATCCTAAACAATTAAGACATGGAATAATTATAAAATCATAAATGTCAATCAAGATAAAATGTTCTAATTGACTTTGTGTTTTAAATAATTATGCGTGTACTGACATTACATTTTAAAAAATATTTTCAGATTCAATTCCACATGGGTTCTACTATCATTTTTAGGTCAAAAACGGAACGCAGTTATACCTAAAAAATTTGGTTTTCATTTTCTATTCTGGAAGCTCCATCCATGGTGGAGGTTCTCCAACTAACATGTCTCTTTGGCATGTAAAATAACCCCATGTCACTTTGGATTTATCATCAGGGTTTGATGCTGAAACTCTGTATTCGCCGGGAATTGTACATGTTTCATGGAGTCCAATTGCAGGAGACATTCCTTGCAAATCCATCATCAAATACCCATCAAAATCAGGAGATATGATATAGGAAGAATCGTCTTGAGGTTTTTGTCATTCGTTAATTTTTTCTATATTGTCATAGTTTTCATAAGATCGGAAATAGACAGTTACCTTGGGAGATGTGTGTTCTGTTGGTTGGAATCCCCATTCCCCAGAAATAAAATGCATTAATCGATCTTTTTCAAAATTTTGCTTGGTTGGATGGATAAACTGCTCTAGAAAATAACCAGTTTCAAATTTGTCCCTGTACTCTTTGATTGCGTTAATTTTATTTTCAGTTCCTCTGGTATCAGCCAATACGATTTCTTGTACACGAAGTTTCTCTTGTTGGTTCATTTGTTGTTGCATAGATTCAAAGGCGGATGCTAGTTCAGGTTCAGATGGCAAACTTTGTTGATTAGATTGATGTTTCCATATGTCCAAACACTTCCACAATGTTGGACTTCTTGGTGTTTCCATGAATACAGGCATAGTTCCACACTGATACAGTATTGATTGATAGGTTCCAAAAATTATCGATGTTAAAATTATTCCAACAATAAGGATTAGGGTTCTAGTTTTCATTTTTTTACTGTGTAGGGTTCATCACTCTGCCAATAAACAGAATCTGTCCCGTTTGCTTTTCCTGTATTACAAACACAAATGGATGATCTGCAACAAACTCATATCTTGGATCAGGCGGGCCACTTGTCAATGTACCAATGGCTACGGTTACTGCAGCAGCCTCTGTTCCTTTCTCGTGTACATCAACGAATGCCTTGTGTTTTGCCTTACTCAGAAATACCTGCTCATCGGTCATTCCAGCAAAGTTTGCTGCATGCTCATCAAATGCATCATGTACTCCAAGTGCTCCAAGTAACGGAATAAGATCATACTCATTCTCAAATCCAAACTTTGGAATATGAACCGTAAGCGGTTGCCTTTCCATCATGCCTCTGAATTCATTCATCTTGTCAGAATCAAGAGACATCTCAAGAGAATCCAGTCCATCTTTGTCCTTTGGAAGAATCACAATCATCGATATGTCATGCCCAAGGTATGGCATCTCAAGAATCTGAACCGTGTCAGTCTCAGCATAGTTGAACATGTCAACTGGAATCTTCATCATCTGAACATTTACTGACTTGCCGTCACCGGTCCAGAATGATTCTTCGCTGGTCCTGTCCGGGTTGAACTGGTTGGACCACTTTCCGTTAAAGTATATAGAGTTTGTAAGGACAAGCAGCGTGAGATCGTCAGTTGAACCTCGTTCCAGTATGTATTGTATTTTATCTCGGGTCTTTTCTTTTACCCACTGATTTATCTCATCTACACCATCATTACTAACAAAGTCAACAGACTTTGCGGTTCCATTGTAGTGACTTGTCACGATGTCGACATATTCTGGTTTTGTTTCATGCAGTTTAGAAAGCCATATGCCGTTTGCAACCTCCAGAGCGTAAAATCCATTTTCATGGTTTAGCCGTTTCATGGCATCTGATATGTCGTCCCAGCGGGTTTTGTCATCCGGAGCAAAATCAAATACGTCCCTTATCTGGTCTGCAGTATTTTCATTTGCGCCCTCATACACCATAGAAAACGCAGTCGATATGCTAAATGGGGAGAAAAAAATGTTTGATGTGTTGTCATCTTTGGCTATCTGATGATAAAAGGAAAAGACAAAGTCATCAGGATTTACAGACCCATTGTCTTCCGGATTGTTCATCAAGTCACTTTGAGGCAAATTATTAGCAAGATACAACGAACCAAACACCGCACCAGTCAAGGCAATTCCGACAATTACGATTAAAATCAGATAATATTTTTGCACTATGTGTAGATGGTAAAAGAATCATTGAAAAGTGCTTCGCATCACTAGTACTCAAAAGATGCTATCTAATTCAAGACCCAAAACAATTAAGACATAGAATAATCAAAAAATTGTAATGAGTGCCAAGATAAAATGCTCCCACATACTAGTTGCAAAACAAAGCGAAGCATTATCTATTTTGGAGAAGATCAAAGCTGGAGATAAGTTTGGAAATCTAGCAAAGGAACTTTCTACAGATACAGGTAGTGGTAAAAAAGAAGGAAACTTGGGATATTTTACCAAAGGAATGATGGTAAAACCATTCGAAGAAGCGGCATTCAAACTTCAGATTGGAGAGATATCAGAACCAGTTAAATCAGAATTCGGATATCACATCATCAAAAGACTAGGATAAATTATTTCGTAGACTTTGTTTGTTTGATTTTCTCAAAATCATCATTTATTTTCTGACTTATTTTTTTAAAATCTGTACGAATTGCTTTGTGGAGTTTTTTCTCTTTTTGAATCAAATCCCTCATTTCTTTGGATTTATCAATTATCAATAAACTAGAATCAAGACAAATAGTTTAGAAGAGGACTATCAAAATTCACACCCAATATACCAAAATTAAATACACAACATTTTTTGCGTAATCAATATTTTGGCAATTATGATAATAGATGAAAAAATATTAAATGAGATTCTTGAATATTTGGATAAATCCATCAATAATTTAGCAAAAGACTCTTTTGAAAATTTAGAGATGGATGGAGGATTTGAAGGAGTAGAGAGTTTTATTCATAATCAATTTGACATCAGGCTAGAGAACTTGCTAGTTGCAAAGAACAGCAGTATTCATCATTTAGAATCAGGAATGAAAAATAAAATAATTCAAAGAAAGCAAATGATTTTAGACAAAATAACTGAAAAATACAAAAATTAGAGAAATGCATCTAAGCCTGATCTTTTAGATTCAATTTCCTGATTTTTTTCTAAAACTTTAGTCATTTTATCACCCATTGATTTTGCTGCAGTCATCTTACGTTTGCCAATCCAATAATATGTCTCATCAATGGTATTTTTTGCAATCAAGACAACAAGTTTGCCAGTATCTTTTCTTCCTGTTCGACCTCTTCTTTGAATGAATCTGACAGAGCTTGGCACATTATCATAAAAAATTACTTGATTTACTTCGGCAATGTCTAATCCTTCTTCACCCACACGAGTTGCAACAAGTACTTGAAAATCTCCATCTCGAAATTTTTGTACAGTTTCAATCTGTTTTTTCTGTTTTAATCCTGCATCACCTGCTTTTCCAATTAAAATGCCTGCAGAAATATTCAGTTCAGTTAATTTTTTGAAAATCATGTCAACAGAGTCACGATAGCTAGTAAAAATCAAAGACTTTCCAGGAACAGATTCAATTATTTCTTTTAGTTTTGGGATTTTTGAATGTTCAATACCGCGTGACTGTGCTTCTTTAGCTAAATGTATTGCTCTTGTAAAATTAGGATCAATTTCAAATAATTCTTTCACACCAACACCTTTTTTGGCGTTAGCTCGTTCACAAAATTTCAAAAAAGGAGTAATACCATGAGCTTCAAGTATATTCAGAGCATAATGAATTCTAATAGCAGTGAATAATGGTTTTGCAGAACGTCTGTTTTGATTTAATACAAACTGCCTAATTCGAAGAAGTGCTGAAAGAGATTGTTGTTCTGCTAAACGAATTCCATTCTTTCGGAGTACATCATATCTTTCATCCAAAGCTAATTTTAGCAATGTCTGAATTGCTTTTAATTCAGGGGGAAGTTCAACGTTAATCCATTCCGTGTTAGTTTCCTGCGTGTAGGGTTTAACATCAGGACTATCTTCAGTTCTTTCAGCAACACTTGAAATTCGAAGCCTAGTTAGAATCTCAGTAGCCTTGTCTTTTTCACTGGGTAGTGTAGCAGTCATTCCAATAATCCTTGCAGAAGAATTAACAAATTTTTCAGCAATCCCAGAATAAGCATAATCACCTACGGTCCTATGAACTTCGTCAAAAATTACTAATGAGAATTGATCAGAAGACACAATTCCTCTAATCAAGTCATTTCGTGCAATTTCTGGAGTAGCGCAAATAACACTATTGTTCCAAAGTTTTGTTCTTTTTTGAATCAAGTCTTCTCCCGTAATCAAAGATACATCATCCAAAGTAAGATTATTTTTTAAAAATTCGTAATGTTGATGCACTAAAACTCTAGTGGGGGCTAAAAACAATATACCGCCAGTTCCTTTTGATAGATATTCAGCAATCACATGTAAGGCAACCGCAGTTTTACCAAGACCGGTAGGCAATACTACAATACAATTTTCAGCAATTGCTTGATTTGCAAGATTAATTTGGTAATCACGTTTCTCTATGGAATTCTTTTGAATGTATTTTTTTTCAACAAATTCAGCCATCAGATAAGATGGGATCATAATTTATCGATTTTATGCTTTCGTATGGAATTGTTGAGCTATTACTACACTCTAAATCTATTTTCTAAAAATAAAACAAGTGTAAATAGAATAAATCATTCATCGGGTTTAAATCCAATAGGCATAACCCAGATTTGCTATGAGATCCTTGGAAAAAGTTCAAGATGATTACGACGGCTTTGATGACGAAGACGATTCGGAATCAAACTATGATTTTGAGGATGAATAATCCTCAGATTTTTCTAATTTTACAATTCAAATTTCTTTTATGATTATCTATTAGTCACGGTTCCAAGTAAGACTATTCATAATGATCGCAAACATGTTTTCAACTATCGTGATCCATATATTGAACAAACAGACAGGAACCATGTGAGTAGTTCTTTTGAAAGACCAGATTGGGATGAATATTTTATGCTTCAAGCAGAACTTGCAAAACTTCGATCAAACTGCATGACAAGACAAGTAGGAGCTGTAATTGTTAGAAATCATAGACAGCTAGCGACAGGGTATAACGGAACACCACCTGGAATCAAAAATTGTTTTGATGGAGGATGTAAGAGATGCCAGCTTAGAATGGAAGGAAAGATTGAGTCAGGGGCATCATTAGATAGATGTCTATGCAATCATGCAGAGGCCAACGCAATCATGCATTGCGCAATTTTAGGAATCGAGGCAGGAATAGAAGGAGCAATACTGTACACAACATTTGTACCATGCCTAGAATGCACAAAAATGGCAATAACCATTGGGATTAGAAAATTTGTTTGTCTTGATGCATATCCGGAAACAGATTATGATTTGTTAAAAGAGGCAGGAGTGGAAGTGATAAGTTTGGACAAAAATAAAATTACAAAATGGGCAAAAGCACTAATCAGCAAATACGAAAAACCAGAGTGAGAAAATGCAAGTAGATTTGCCAGAGACAAAGAAGATCGAATCAATGCCAGCATCAATGTTGGTCTCAGCTACATATGATAACAATACAAAATCAGCTGTTCTAAAGTTCTATGATCCAAAATCCCAAAAATTGCTCTTATGGATTGATGAGATAAACCATAAACCGTATTGTTATTCAAGATTAAATCCAGAAGAGTTAGATTTTCTACAAGAAAGAGATGACATACTTGAAATCAAAACTGTTCAGAAATACGATTTGATAAAAGACGAGCAGGTAAACATGTCAAAAATTACAGTTGCAGATCCTTTGACAATTGGAGGTACGACAGGAGACAAAAGCATTAGAAACATAATTGAAACATGGGAATCAGACATCAAATATTATGAGAGTTATTTGTATGATAGAGGATTAATTGTTGGGAGATATTATGAAGTAGAAAATGGAAAACTAAAAGAACACAATATAGAAATCTCAGACGAAGTAAAAATTGCATTAAAGAGTCTACTATGGGACAAAGTAGACAGTGAAAGTATGGTTGATGCAGAAGAATTTAAAAAATATATTTCTGAGTGGGCGGATTTACTGAATCAACCAATTCCAAAAATAAAAAGACTAAGTGTAGATATTGAAGTGGAAGCAGAAATTGGACGAATACCAGATCCAAAACTTGCTGAAAAAAAAGTGACAGCCATAGGGTTGAAAGGTTCTAATGATTTTGACCAGATTTTTGTGCTCAGAACAGAAGGAACTGAAGAAGGAATAAATGAATTAGAGAAAAACATCAAAATCACATTCTACGAAGCAAGCAAAGAAAAAGAGATGATACAAGATGCATTTGAGATAATCAAAGGATTTCCATTTGTTGTAACATATAACGGAGATGAGTTTGATTTACCGTATCTGTATAACAGAGCAGAGAGATTGGGAATAAAAAATTCAGATAACCCGTTTTACATGATGAGAGATTCTGCAACTCTCAAAGAAGGAGTCCATTTGGATTTGTATAGAACTCTATCTAATCGTTCATTTCAAATTTATGCATTCAGTCAAAAATACACAGATTTTTCATTAAACAGTGTATCAAAAGCGTTGCTAGGAAAAGAAAAAATAGATTACGGATTAGAGTTTGATCAACTATCACTCTATCAAACCGCAAATTATTGTTATAATGACGCATTGTTGACATATGAGCTTACCAGTTTCAACAAAGATCTGTTGATGGATTTGCTGGTAATCATTGCAAGAATTGGAAGAATGCCAATTGACGACATTGCAAGAATGGGAGTGTCTCAATGGATTAGAAGTTTGTTGTATTATGAACATAGACGAAGGAATTGTATCATTCCAAAACGAGAAGAATTACAAATAAGATCCGAAGGAGTAATGTCAGATGCGGTAATCAAAGATAAAAAATACAGGGGAGGACTTGTTGTTGAACCAAAAGAAGGAATACACTTCGAGGTAGTGGTGATGGATTTTGCAAGTCTATATCCTAGTATTATCAAAGTTAGAAATCTGTCATATGAGACAGTCAGATGTACTCATGAAGAGTGTAAAAAAAACACAATTCCAGGAACAAACCATTGGGCATGCACAAAGAAAAACGGACTAACATCAATGATTATTGGCTCACTACGAGATTTAAGAGTCAACTACTACAAGAGTCTATCAAAGAAAGAAACACTGACAGATGATCAAAGGCAACAATACACGGTAGTCAGTCAAGCGCTTAAGGTGATTCTAAACGCAAGTTACGGCGTAATGGGTGCAGAGATATTTCCATTATATTTCCTACCAGTGGCAGAAGCAACTACAGCAATTGGAAGACATACTATTTTAGAGACAATCAAAAAATGTGAGGCAGTAGGAATTGAAGTTCTGTATGGAGACACAGATTCATTGTTTATCAAAAAACCAACAGATGAACAAATTCAAGTAGTAATAGAACAAGCAAAAAAAGATCATGGTGTAGATTTAGAAATTGATAAAATTTACAGATATTGTGTGCTAAGCAATAGAAAGAAAAACTATCTAGGAGTTACAAAATCAGGCAAAGTAGATGTAAAAGGATTAACAGGAAAAAAGTCTCACACACCACCATTTATCAGAAAACTATTCTATGAACTACTTGAAGTATTATCCAAAGTTCAAACAATAGAGGATTTTCAAAAAGCCAAACAAGAAATTACAGAAAAAATCTCAACGTGTGGTAAAAGAGTACAGGCAAAAGAAATTCCATTAGAAGATTTGACATTCAATGTTATGTTAAGCAAAGCACCATCAGAGTATACAAAAACAATTCCTCAACACATAAGAGCTGCAAAACAATTAGAAGCAATAAGAGAAGTCAAAAAAGGAGACAAAATTTCGTTTATTAAAATTCTAAACAAGCCAGGTGTGAAACCAGTTGAGCTGGCAAAAAAAGAAGAGATCGACTCTAAAAAATACATGGAGTTTATGGAATCAACATTAGAGCAGATAACATCATCAATGGATTTGGATTTTGATACAATGTTAGGAAAACCAAAGCAAACAGGATTAGATGAATTTTTTTGGAGTTAGGGCATGGAAATTGATGGAACACTATTAACCATATTAGGAATAGCAGCAGGAATTTTGATTTTGATGGGATGGGTGGAGCAAATCTACAAAGGTTACAAGACTAAAAGACTCAAAGATGTTTCAAAATTTCTAATGATTTTCATTGCCGCAGGTTCAATTTTGTGGCTCATTTACGGCATCATAATATCAGATGTGTTCATAATTGGTACAAACATGTCAGGATTAACCCTGATGATAATTGTATTAGGAATGAAAAAAAGATACGATGTTAGATTTAAAACATCAGAATAGCAATCAAGGATTAAATACAATGCATAAAATTTCAAAGAAAGATGTTTGTCATTAATTGTAAAAATTATGAGGAGGTAGCAGGAGACAAAATAATCAAGTTTGTAAAAACTGCAGAAAGCATTTCTAAAAAATATAAAATAAAAATTGCGATATCCCCACCACAACATCTTATCGGACTAGTATCAAATAGGTCAATTCCAATTTTGGCCCAACATGTTGATGATTCAAAAGTTGGGAGTACTACAGGTTTTGTCATACCAGAACTATTACAAAAATCCAAAGTGAAAGGATCACTAATCAATCATAGTGAGCATAGAATTTCAAGCAGAGAAATTAAAAGATTAATTTTAAAACTAAAAGATCTGAAAATGATATCAATATTATGTGTAAAAGATGTTGCAGAAGTTAAAAAATATGTAAAACTAAATCCAGATTATATTGCAATAGAGCCACCAGAATTAATTGGATCAGGTAAAGCAGTATCTAAAGAAAAACCAGAATTAATTACCAAGGCTGCAGATGCAGTAAAAAATGCTAAAAATAGTACGAAATTACTTTGCGGCGCAGGGATTGTTTCAGGAGAAGACGTTGCAAAAGCAATAGAACTAGGATCAGAAGGAATTCTAGTTGCAAGTGGAATAATCAAAGCAAAGGATTGGAGTAAGATAATGACAGAATTTGCCAAGTCAATGGTTTAATACCCCCTTTTGGGGATTGGATAATCGTAAAAAATGAAACAAGTTTATTTTTATGATGAAGGAGACGGTAAAAACAAGAAACTCCTAGGAGGAAAAGGGGCAGGCCTATGTGAAATGACCAGATTAAAGTTACCAGTGCCTCCAGGATTTACAATTACCACTGAAGTTTGCAAAAAATACTATGAGAATAGTAAAAAATTACCAAATACACTCATGGCTGAAGTAAAAAAGAACATTACAAAAATAGAGCGAAAAACAGGAAAAAAATGGAATTCAAAAACAAATCCATTACTAGTGTCAGTTAGATCAGGAGCAGCAATATCCATGCCAGGTATGATGGATACCATTTTGAATTTAGGACTAAATGATCAAACAGTAATTGGACTAGCAGAAAAAAGCAATAATTCAAGATTTGCATGGGATTCATACAGGCGTTTTGTCCAATTATTTGGCAAAGTTGTATTTGGTGTAGATGATAAAAAATTTGATGATGTTTTAGAGGCAGCAAAAAAAAAGCAGAGTGTAGAAGGAGATAGTGAATTAAATGAAGAATCGCTCAGAGCAATTGTTTCACAGTATAAAGCAATTTGTGATATGCATGCAGGAAGACCATTTCCAACTGATCCAACAGAACAAGTAGAACTTGCAATCAAAGCAGTTTTTGGTAGTTGGATGGGAGAAAGAGCAATTGTGTATAGAGAGAGAAATAACATTACAAAAGATATCGCAGACGGTACTGCAGTAAACATTGTATCAATGGTATTTGGAAACATGGGAGAGGATAGCGCAACAGGAGTAGTATTTACAAGAAACCCAGGAGACGGAACACGTAATATTTACGGAGAATATCTAATTAATGCGCAAGGCGAAGATGTCGTAGCTGGTGTAAGAACTGGAAAACAAGTTGATGAGATGAAAAAAGATCTTCCAGAATCATACAAACAATTAGCAGAAACCTGTGAAAGATTAGAAAGACATTACAAAGAACCACAAGATATTGAATTTACAATTGAACAAGGTCATTTCTATTTGCTACAAACAAGAAATGCAAAAATGAATGCAGTCGGAATGGTCAAGACATCAGTAGACATGGTAAAAGAAAAACTAATTGATAGAAACAGAGCAATCACCAGACTACAAGCAGAACAACTAGAACAATTGCTACATAGAACAATAGATCTAAATGAAATTAAAAACTATACACATCTGGTAAAAGGAATTGCAGCATCACCAGGTGCAGCAAGTGGAATTGCAGTACTAGATGTCAAAAGAGCAACTGCAATTGGAGAAAACGGTGCAAAAGTAATTCTCGTAAGAGAAGAAACAAAACCAGAGGATGTTCCAGCATTCTTCGAGTCAGTTGGAATTCTAACTAGCAGAGGTGGGAAAACATCTCATGCCGCAGTAGTAGCTAGAGGAATGGGCAAACCATGCATCGTAGGATGTTCTAATTTGAAAATAGACTTGGAGAATAAACAATGCAGTGTAGATGGAAAAATAATTCATGAAGGAGATGCAATTACAATTGATGGTAGTACTGGCAATGTCTACATTGGAGACATTCCAACAATAGAACCAAAAGTAAATTCCGATTTTAAGCAAATTTTAGAATGGGCTCAGAAAGCAAAGAAGATAGGCGTCAGAGCAAATGCAGACACACCGGAAGGGGCAAAACTTGCAAGAGAATTTGGAGGTCAAGGAATCGGATTATGCAGAACAGAAAGAATGTTCAACGGTAGTGACAGAATTAATCTCTTTGTAGAAATGATAATGGCTGAGAACATTGAAGAGAGAAACAAAATTTTACAAAAACTAGGACAATTACAGAAAAGCGATTTTATTGAAATCTTAAAGGCGATGGAAGGATACGAAGTCACAATTAGATTACTAGACCCACCATTACACGAGTTTTTACCAAATCCAGAAGAATTGGCAGAAAAAATTCACAAATTAGAATTAAAGAATGCAACAGATGAAATTAGAGAAACACAGATTGTTCTGAAAAGAGCACGAGAATTAGCAGAAGTCAATCCAATGATGGGACATAGAGGTGTAAGAGTTGGAATCACGTACCCAGAAATATATGAAATGCAAATTCGTGCAGTTTTTGAAGCATTGGTAGAACTAACAAAGAACAAAGTTGATGCACATCCACAAATCATGGTTCCGCAGATCAGCAGTGTTGCAGAATTAAACCACATAAAGAAAATTTATGATTCAATCAAAAAAGAGATGGAAACCACACATAAAATGAAATTAAAAATTAACTTTGGAACCATGATAGAAGTTGTAAGAGCAGCATTGACTGCAAACGAGCTTGCAGCCACAGCAGAATTCTTTAGTTTTGGCACTAATGATTTGACACAAGGCACATTTAGTTTCAGCAGAGAAGACGTAGAAGGAAAATTCCTACCTGAATACATGGAAAAAGAATTACTAGAAAAAAATCCATTTCAATCAATTGATGTTAATGGTGTAGGCAGTTTGATAAGAATGGGAATTGCCGCAGGGCGAGGAGTAAGACCAAATATGGAAGTTGGAATATGCGGAGAACATGGAGGAGACCCAATCTCTATAAAATTCTGCCACAGAGAAAATATAAGCTATGTTAGTGCATCCCCACACAGAATACCAATTGCAATAGTTGCAGCAGCACAAGCAGCTATTGAGCAACCAAATAATGTAAAGATAAAGAAAAAATCAAAGGTAAAAGCAAAATCAAAGGTAAAAGCAAAATCAAAGGTAAAAGCAAAATCAAAGGTAAAAGCA
>NZ_JBBDLU010000009.1:171982-214269 GCF_040878665.1 Candidatus Nitrosopumilus sp.
AGGCGAAGATAATACTGTTTTAATCACAATCAAACTCAACATAAGAGATAAAGATAAAATCACAATTCCAATTGTATTTTAATCTCTTCAAAATATCTAAAATATGATTCCAAAGATAATTTTGATAGTATTTACAGTATTATTTGTCATTTCATTTACTCCAGCATATGCACAACATCATTCAGGTGCTCTTGCACCACCAATCGATTTTGATGGATTAAGAGTGGCATTAATAACAATTCTCACACCAGAAGACTTTACCATTGAGGATGCAAAAAATGCCAATCTATCAATTAGGTTCTTTGACAGCGATACCAATGTAAATGTAAAAAGTGTAACATATAGAATACAGATATTTCAAGATGAGAATCTACTTGCTAATGAATATTTTTTTGATGAAGATGGAAATTTAGAAGTAGAGATTAGACCCACAAAAGGATGCTTAGAACAAAATCTTTGGAAGTGTACAAAATATTATGGTGAAAAGCATGCCATAGCTGGAGCATATTATGCAAGAGGGGAATCTTTACCAATAATCCAAGGACCAGTATTTGATAAGAGTGGACAGTATGAGATCAAAGTCTCCATCGTAGGTGCAACAAACCCAAAAACACTTACTACAAAAGACTTTCTTTTTGAGACTTTTTTACACATTCCACAAAAAGAAACATTTATGATCAAAACAGCAAATGCACAGGAATTTCCAATAGACATCAAATCATATGACAGTACAATTTCTAATTTGAAGTATGAGGACATTACACAAAAAATATCCTACGAAATAGCCCATAGTAAAGATCATGATCAATTACACGGTTACGACAATAAACAAATCATATCACTGAAAAAAGACTTTCCATCTTTTAAACAAGGATATGATGTAGAAATATTTGCAGAAGATGTAAAATTACAACCTAGTTCTTATGAGTTTGATGTGTCATCACCTAATGAAAATATAATAAGAGTGAACATTTCACATGAAGAAATGTTGTTAATTGAAAAGAAACTTGAATCCACAAATAAGAAAGACACAATAAAAATGGAAATCATATCAGGAGGACAAACAAATCTCAACCAACTCAATTTTGTATTTGAAAATGGTTTAAATGCAAATGTATCATGGGACTCTAAATTAAATGCAGGCAAAATACCAATGACATTTTTATTCTTTGATAAAAATAACAATCCAGCAAAAGATATTTTGTTTGCATATAGTGTTACAGACTCTTCTGGAAAGGAAATTTGGTCAAATATAGGTACTGGAAAAACACTTCTGGGCATCTCATCTCCACATGGAGTGACACAAGAATCAATCTTGATTCCAGAAAACGGACAATATCAATTAAAATTAATTTTAACGGGACAAAACTCTAAAAACTTTGAAACATTCTTTACGTCAAAATCAGATTTCAGTATTTCTCAAACAAACACACCAACCAAAAAAGTCACAAGCGTTCCGTCATGGGTAAAAAATAATGCAGGATGGTGGGCAGAAGATATAACAGGCGATAATGAATTTGTCCAGTCAATTCAGTTTTTAATTAAAGAAAAGATAATCAGCATCCCAATAACAGAAGCTAAACAGGTAGGACCTCAAGAGATTCCGTCATGGGTAAAAAATAATGCAGGATGGTGGGCAAAAGGATTGATTTCTGAGAGTGACTTTATCAAAGGAATTGAATTTCTAGCTAGTCAAGGCATCATCAGAGTAGATTAGAAAAATATCCATTCATTAGGAATCAGTAAAATTAGGTTTAAAGCCAATCACTCTCAATTCAAACTAGATTGTTACCAAGAATTGATTCGATAAAACAAATCAGACAGAAAATTGGCATTACACAAAAAAAACTTGCCACTATGACAGGAGTTAGCACATCAATGATAAATCAAATAGAGTCTGGAAGAAGCCAGCCAAGTTATGACACAGCAAAAAAAATTTTTGAGAGTCTAGCAAAATTAGAAGGAGAATCATCATCGCATACAGCGGGGGATTTTTGTAGTAAAGATATTGTAAAACTAAAACCAACAAATACGCTTCATGACGCAATTAAAAAAATGCATCAATTATCAATTAGTCAAATTCCAGTATTTAATAATTCAGATGTAGTGGGAGTGATATCCGAAGATGGAATTGTAAAACACTTGGTAGATTTGGGTGAAGCAGAATTAAAAAAAGCAAAACTTGCAGATACTATGGATCCTGTTCCACCAATAGTAGATTTTGATACACCAGCAAATGTTCTTGTGCCTTTAATTAGATACTCAAAATGTATCCTAGTTTCAAAAAAATCAAAAATTGTAGGAATCATTACAGCTTCCGATACTTTGAAAATGATGGAATAGTCATCAAATCTCAACATATTTCGTAACTAAATGCTTAAGTTTAGAATGTCTACATAAAATTTGTAATTGAGTTTAATCTGTAAAAGATGTAATGGTGAATTTCATACTGAAACAAATAGAAAATCAATCTGCAAAGAATGTGATATTCAATTAGACTTGTTAGATGATGAAGAAAAAGTTAACGAGCAAAGAATCAAAAAACTTGAAGAGCATATGAAAATGGAGATAAAAAATCCAACATCCAAAGAAACTGTGAAGCGAATAGAGCGTAATTTAGAAATAGAATATGAAAAAAGAAACGGAATAAAGAAAACTATAGAATCCAAAGATAAATTCTAAGACTGTTCTTTTGGATGAGAGCAAAGTTCTGCTAGAACACCATGAAGGGATTTTGGATGAATAAAAGTAACCTTGGTTCCTGCAGAACCAGGTCTTATTTTACCTAAGAATTGGATTCCACATCCTTCCATACGTGTTACATCACCTTCAATGTCATCAGTTTCCAATGCCATATGATGTAATCCAGGTCCTTTTTTATCAAGGAATTTTTTGATAGGACTTTCATCGTTTGTAGGTTGCATTAATTCTACTCGCCCATTTTCCAAATGAATTATTGCAACCTTAACGCCTTCAGATTCTACTGTTTCAAATTCTACACTATCTACCCCCAACGCTTGTTGGTATATTTTAGCAGATTCTTCAACATCATTTACTGCAATTGCAATATGATCAATTTTCATTTAAAATACCTCTTTGTAGATGATTTTCTTGACTATTTTAATTTGTGTGTAGATATTGCGTAAAGTAATATCCAATCAAGAAGGCAACTAAGAGATTATTTTGGAATATAGTAACATGAAAAACTAAAAATGAGTTTCAATCAGATAAACGAATTACATCTTGAAGGACAAAAATCCCAAAAATATACTCAATCCGATGAAAATCGTGATTGTTATTATCATGTGTTGTTGAGCTTTTTCTTTTTCGTAAAACTTTCTTGGAGTGACACCGCCGATGAAGAATACAATCATCATTCCCAACACCAATCCAATAATATTTGCTCCAGTAAGAGTTAATGCGTTTGAAAAAACTTCAAAATTCCATAATGCAATCCCAATTCCTGCAACTGTAGCAGGAGGTACTAAAGCTGCAGCTATTGCGACACCAACCAAAATTCCAGGAATGTTTGTAGACAGTGCAATTCCACCTGCCAGACCAAGCGCTATTGCTACTGCTAAAAATACGGGAGAAACGATAGTTCTAGACAATATTTCATCAGTCAAGGGTAAATCTACGAATTGTACAGCAATTCCAGTCAAAATAGCACCAGTTGCAATAACTGAAACAAGTAAAATTAATCCAGAGAACAGGGCCTTGAGCATTTTGTCAGTCTTACCTACTGCAGTGTTAAATGAAAAAGCAGAGATAGGTCCAAGTAAAGGAGATATCAACATTGCGCCAATAACCAAAGAAGCATTATTTGCAAAAAGTCCAGCTACTGCAACGCCAGCAGCTATAACTATCATAAAAAGAAGGTTTTTGTTGAATTTTACATTTGGTTCTATCAGCGACTCATATTCTTCGATTAATTTTTTCTTTTTGACTTTGACTTGTTTTGTTTCAAGTTCTTTTGCATAGTTTGAAAGATAGTCCGATAATGTGGCTTCAATAGCTAAACTCGTCACATACAATTCTTTTCTTCTAGTATCAATAATTTTGTTTAATTCATTTGTTAATCCGTTAGCTAACGAATCAGGACATATACCAATGTAACGAAGAAGTTTTTCATCTTCTGCCATGGTTAATTCAGCATGAAATGGAATTTTATATTTTTTAAAAATAAACACTACACTTTGGCTTTGTTGATCATAGCAAACAATTTCAATTTTTCTCAAATCTACACACTTAGCGATGTATCCCTTTAGATGTATTAATCATTTCGTGAGGATTTAACAACAAAGACATCAAATCATGAATTTAATTAAAAGACTTCTTTTGGACGATACTCACCAAACACTTCTCGGAAGGTATTGCTGATTTCACCAGTAGTAGCAAACGCTTTAGCAGCTGTGACAATGTATGGCATAAGATTTTGCTCAGTATCTGCAGCACTTTTTATGGCAGAGAGTGCTTTTTCCCATTTTTTTGTATCACGTGATGAGCGTAATTCTTTGAGTGCCTTTTTTTGTTGAATTTCAATCCTCCCATCAATTCGTAGTAATTCAGGTTGTTCTTCATCTTCAGAATATTTGTTTACACCTACAATCACTCGTTCACCTTCATCAGTCTCTTTTTTAAGGCGGTATGCATTAGCTCTTATTTCAGATTGGAAAAATCCTTTTTCAATGGCTTTAACAGAGCCACCCATTTTCTGAATTTGTTTAAGGTATTTCCACACACCCTCCTCGATTTGATCACATAGTTCCTCAAGATAATACGAGCCTGCAAGAGGATCAGCAGTTTTTGTGATACCGCTTTCATGTGCCACAATTTGTTGAGTTCTCAGAGCAATTTTTGCAGATTCTTGAGTTGGTAATGCTAATGCCTCATCTCTAGAATTGGTGTGAAGTGATTGAGTGCCACCCGCAACTGCAGCCATTGTCTGAATTGCAACACGAACAATATTGTTATTTGGTTGTTGTGCAGTTAATGACTCACCGCTTGTCTGCGTGTGGAATTTTAGTTGTAATGAACGAGGGTTTTTTGCATGAAACATTTCTTTTAGTATTTTTGCATAAACTTTTCTTGCAACTCTAAACTTTGCTACCTCTTCAAAGAATTCTATAGTACAACAAAAGAAAAAGGATAAACGTGGTGCAAAGTCATCAATTTTCAATCCCTTGTCTAAACAAGTTTGAATGTATGCAATTGCATTTGCTAATGTAAACGCAACTTCTTGTGTAGCAGTACAACCAGCTTCGCGCATGTGATATCCAGATATAGATACTGGATACCAAGATGGCACTTTTTCTGCACAATATTCTATCATATCGCCAATTAATCGCATTGAGGGTTGAGGAGGATAGATGTAAGTATTTCTTGCAATGTATTCTTTTAAAATATCATTTTGAGTAGTTCCACGAAGTTCATGACTTTTGAATCCTTGGGACTCTCCAACTGCAATATAATATGCAAGTAATGTAGATGCAGTAGAATTAATCGTCATTGAAGAACTGACTTTACCAAGAGGAATTCCATCAAAAGCAATCATCATGTCTTTGATAGATGTAATAGATACACCAACTTTTCCTACTTCGCCTTCAGCTTGTGTGGAATCAGAATCATATCCTATTTGAGTAGGTAAATCAAATGCCATACTTAGGCCAGTCTGACCTTTTTCAAGCATGAATTTGAATCGCTCATTTGTTAGTTTTGCATCACCGAATCCAGAATATTGTCTCATAGTCCAAAATCGCTCACGGAACATTTCAGGATGAATTCCTCTAGTAAAGGGGAATTTTCCTGCATCTTCAACGGGTCTTTTTTTAGAAGATTGTTGGTATATTCGCTTTACTGGAAAAGAAGAATCAGTTAAAATTGTCTTTTCAGCAGTCTTGGATTTTGTAGATTTTTTTACAGCCATGATATCACTTGATCAGAGATTTTACAATTTTTTCTGCAGCTTGAAATGGATCAATGTCTTTTGATTGCAATTTTTTAAGATATTTTGAAAATGTTTTATCAGAAACCAACATATCATCAATCTTTTCTTTGATGTTATTTAAAACAATATCTTTGAGTTCAGCCTCTAAACGTTCATGATTTTTATCATTCTTGAATTTCTTTTTTGAAATCATCATATCTTTCAGTGTCTTTGCAAAGACCGTAATTCCAGAGTTGTTTTTTACAGAGGTTTTGAGAATTGTGGGATTTTTCTCAGAATCTCCAATGAAATCACGTACAGCGTCAAAGAGTTGATTTGTTCCGCTAAGATCACTTTTGTTAACAAGATAGATATCACCAATTTCAGTTAAACCAGCTTTAAGTGTTTGAATACTATCACCAGTGTTTGGATTAAAAACTACAACAATAATATCTGCAATGTTTGAAATTTCAACTTCAGTTTGTCCAGCACCAACACTTTCAATAATTATTGGATTAAATCCAGCATACTCTAAAACACGTATGCTGTTTCGCAATGATCTAGATACTGCACCTGTAGCTCCTCTTGAGGCAATACTTCGAATATATGTTCCAGAGTCAGTAGATTCACTCATTCTTACTCTGTCACCCAATATTGCACCACCTGTCACATGACTTGTAGGATCAATTGCCAAGACAGCAGGTTTTGTGCCTAATTTTTTCATCTCCATTGCAGTTTTATTTATCAATGAACTTTTTCCTGCACCAGCAGGTCCAGTTATTCCAATAATGATTGAATGCCCACTGTCTTTGAAAATCTCCTGCAATAGTTTTTTGCTCTCTTTTTGATCATTTTCAACAATAGTGATTGCTTTTGCAATTGCCCCACGTTTTCCTTTTTTTAAATCATTGAACATATCCAAGATATAGTGAATGAGTTAGAGGTGCAATAAAATCTTGTGTTAGATCTACTGTCTCGCATAGATTACAGGTGGTACTGGATCTCCAAGTGGATGAATCTCAGTTTTTATCTGAACATATCCGAATTCATCATGATCAACTTCCAATACAACAGGATGTGTCGCCCAACCGTATTTTGGTTGATATGGAAATTGAACAATTTCGATAAACTCTGAACCAGAAAATGTTTTTTGAAAAGACTCTTCCATTCCTAGAATTTCCAGTACAACAGAATTGGTTTTATCAGAAGTGTCAAAAAAAGAAACTTCAACATAGCCAGAATCATAGTATATTGCTTCTATCTGAAAGGTTTGACGAAGAATGTCTTTATCGTCTGTTGCACCTCCTGTCAAAAAGATAATTGCAAGAACAGTAAACACACCAAGAAATATTGGAGCTCCTAGTTTTTTAGCCATCTTTGAACTCTTTTTGCATGTTTCGAATAAATTTTGAATTGATTCGGATTCGTTCTAGAGTTTGAGATTGAGTACGTTCTGTACCAGGTGTAGGATTCTTTTTGAAGAATGCCTTGATTTCTTTTTCTTTAGAATCATCAACTACAGATGAGATACTAGCAACAATTCTGTTAAAGAGTGGATTGCCATGACCTACCTTATTGTTTATTTTTTTCCAATTTTTCTTCAACCATGGCCACAAAACTGTATCACCGTAAGGATTTGCAGCTACTTTCATTATTGGTAACTGCATATTTTGAGAACGAACATGAGGAGTTTGAGAGAAATCTAATGATTTGAGAAGTAATTTCTTATTCTTGAATCCGCACAGTGCTCCTAGAAATCGAAGTTTTTCTTCCATTGTTTTTGCATTTGTGTATAATTTTGTAAGTTCGGCATGAGTTTTTAAATTTCCATTCCATGCAGCAATAGAACATATTGGTTCTACTAAATCCGGAGAAACAGAATTAGGGGATTTTAGGAATTTTTTGTATCTTTGAATAGCTTCAGTTGTAACTTCTTCATCATTCATTTTACCTAACACGGATATTACAAATCCCCGTAATAATGCATCAGTGTGTTTATCAGATTTTTGAGACTCCCATCCCAAATTAGATAAAAGTTTTCTAAAATAATTTACAGCATAACCGCGAATTTCCTCTGCAAAGGGCTCATCAAATGCACGGAAATACAAAGCAGCTAAATTATGGGCAACGTTGACTGATGCAAGATAACTATCTTCATCAAAGTAAGCATCTGAAAAATCAAGATAATTGCGCACTTGTTCATAGCCTGAAACACAAAGAGAAAACAGATCATTTTGGATAGCCCACCTATCAATTGCAGAGATACGTTTTTCATCCACTAGCATTTTTAAATCAAGTAAAATTCCTTCATCATACTTTACACGATAGAATCCTTTTCGTCCATAATTTGCAACAAAACCTAATGTGTTAGGAGGGAGTTTCATGGACATGGATTTTGTAGTGAATAGTTTTTTAGAAATCTCAGATTCTAATCCTAAAGATAAAGGAATTGCCCACAATCCCTTACTAAATTTATTATCGTATTCTGCCAAGTATCTTTTTTGTTTTAATTTCAGAGTGTTTCCTTCTTGATTAATCTCAACGAGTGGAAATCCAGATTGTTTTAGCCAAGTGTTGACCATTGATGAAACAGGCATGTTGGATGCTTTTCCAATTGCATCCCACAAATTTTGACCCTTTGCATTTTGATATTTGAAATCAGACAAATATTTTTTCAAACCTTTTTGAAAATTTGGCTCACCAACATAATGCTCAAGCATCCGCAGCACACACCCACCCTTATCATAAGATATTGCATCGAAGATTTCCCTAATCTCAGAAGGAGTATTTACTTTAACATCGATTGGATGTGTTGTTTTAAGTGAATCAAGTCCCATTGCCACATTCATTGCATCCTCAACAAACTGATCCCATAAATCCCACTCAGGGTAATACTTGTCAACAAATTTTGTAGCCATAAATGTCGCGAAACTTTCGTTTAACCACAAATCATTCCACCATTTCATAGTAACAAGATTTCCAAACCACTGATGTGCAATCTCATGTGAGATTACTTCTGCAATGAATTGTTTAGTTCTAGTAGAAGATGTTTTAGGATCATAAAGCAAGATAGTTTCTCTAAAGGTTATTGCTCCCCAATTTTCCATTGCGCCAGCTGCAAAGTCAGGAATTGCAATCAAGTCAAGTTTTGGTAACGGATATGCTATCCCAAAATATTTTTCATAAGAAGTGAGAAGCTTTTTTCCTAATTCTAGAGAAAACTTTCCTTTTGATTTATTTCCTTTTGTAGTAATTACACGAATCTGGATGTTACCAGTTTTGCCTGTAAGATATTCAAATTCTCCCACACCAAGATAGATCAAATATGTAGAAACCACAGGAGTGTTTACAAAATGATATATTGTTTTATTGCCAATTTTTTTCTTTGATTTAATTGGCATATTAGAAATTGCAGTGAATTTGTTATCTGCAATGATTGAAATATCAAATGTTGCCTTTGCTTGAGGCTCATCCCAACAAGGAAAGGCACGTCTTGCATCAGCTGCTTCAAATTGTGTAGTTGCGAGATATTTGGTTTTGCCATTTTGAATGTATTTACTACGATAAAATCCTAGCAGTCGATCATTTAGAATTCCTTGAAATTGCAAATCAATGCTAGCCTTGCCTCGTATTTTCTCGCCTAGTTTGATTTCTAGCTCTTCTTTTTTCTCATTTGTTTTAGGTACAGATTTAATTATTTTTCCATTAGATTTTACTTGACATGAAGTAATCTTCAATTCTGCACAATGCATTGTTATGACTGTAGTGGGCTTTTTACAATCTACAGAAATTGTTTCAGTTCCAGAGAATGTGAATTTTTTAAGGTCAGGTTCAAATGTTAGTTGATAGTTAATTGGAATTGTGTCCACATTTGAAGTATTTTGTGTACACTTTAAGTAGATTTTCTATTCAGGTTTTAAATCCATGGATCAGATCTATCATCCCAAGTAATTGCATCTACACCATCTGCAGTTAATGAGTCACTGTTTCGAATAGATGACAATAAACACTCATCAGAGCAATGAGTCATTTCTGAATTTTTCATAAAAACTCCACAGTTTTTACAATACTTTCCCATATCTCAAATGAATTAATGCGAATATTTGCATCAAAATTCCCTCAAAATATCCACATGACTTTATTTATTTTAGAATGAGTTATGATTATCAAATTTGAGAATGAAATCAGCACAGAGATTGAATCATCTTTATATTGAATTTGATCCGGAAAATGATATAATTGGATTCAATCATAAAACGTCAACAACATTCGCCTAAAAAAGAAAAAACCCGTAGTGTAACATATCGATTACCTGTAAAATTAGTCGAAGAGATTGAGACTGAAGCTATGAATAACAACATATCTCACAATGTAATGGCAAGACAAATTTTAGAAAAGTACATTCAGTGGGATAGATTTGCAGATAAGATTGGAATGATTCCAGTCCCAAAAAAAATTCTAGACACGTTGGGAATAGAGATGAGTTCGGCAGAGATCAACGAGATAGTCAACATGATAAAACCCGTAATCAAAGATGCAGTGTTATTTATCAAAGGCAAATATGATTTGAAAAGGTGTATTGAAACATTAGAAGACTATATGCGAGCATCCGGAATGAAGTCAGATCATAGAATTGAAGGAGAATTACATCATTTTATTATTCAACATGAATTGGGGGGCAACTGGTCAATATTTACAGAACAACTATTACAAGAAATATTCAGAGAATTTTTACCGAATTCAGAAATGAAGTGTCAGACAACAGAAACAACAGTCATTGCGACAATTGCATTAGGGACAGATTTTAGTGAACACAATTATTAAGATTTGAGAGTTGTTTCTGCTTTAAGTCCCTTGTAACGATTTCTTATAGTAACTTCAGTAACTCCAGCTGCCTCTGCAAGATCTCGTTGTGTTATAGATACACCATTTTTCACACACGATAAATAAAGTGCCGTTGCAGCAAGCCCCATTGGATCTTTTCCTGCAGATTCTTTACGTTCTTGTGCTTCTTTGAGTACTTTGACTGCATAACGTTTTGTCTTCTCAGATATCTCAAGTTTACTTGAAATTCTTGCAATACATTGAATTGAATCAACAACAGGCATTTTTAATTCCAATTCATGATGTAATAATCTATAACATCTTGCAATATCTTTTCGTTTAACATTTGCAGCATCTGCTACATCTTTCAGAGTTCTTGGAGTTTCAGTATCTCTGCATGCAGCATATAATGATGCAGCAATCATTGCAGAAATAGATCTTCCACGAACCAATTTCTTTTCCAATGCTTTTCTGTAAATGTATGCTGCTTTTTCAAGAACGTTGGCAGGAATCGAAACCTTGTCTTTTAGTTTGTTTAGATCACTAAGAGCCTGTCTCAAATTTCTATCAACAGGGGCATGAACTTGACTTCTACTATCCCAAGTTCTCAGTCTCTCAATAGTGCTTTTCATAGAAGTTGAAAGAGGTTTACCAGAAGCATCTTTGTTTAATGGGTTGATTACAGTGGACAATCCCATATCATGAATCATTAATGATGAAGGAGCACCAGTTCTAGCAGGATCTGCACCACCATCTTTTTGAAATGATCTCCATTCAGGACCAGATTCTTGTGTTTTTTCAGAAATTACATATCCGCATTTTCCGCAAAATTGCTCTCCGGTAACTTCGTCAACTAGTAAAGAATTTTTGCCACAACGTGCACATGTTGGTTTAGAATTTTTATTGAAATTATCCATGGTAGTTTCCTTACAGACGTATCCTGTTTATTGAATTTTTTATCATCAAAGTATAGTTAATTGTATTACTTTCAAACATAATTTTGAAACGTTTCTCAGGTATAAGAAGGGTGAGTATTTCTCAATAGAAAAAGCCAATTTTACAAACTATGCAATAACAGTAATTTCGGGGGTGGACATGCCTCCATACCCAGGATCAATTGTTTGTTTAGGATTTAACGTTGTATCATGATGACATGCTTTGTTGCATACAGGACAGAATTTTCTATCAAGCACAATACATTGACAGATGTGATTTTTAACATAAGCTTGTGCAGCTTGATTCCATTCACCAGTCCCATTACAATACACACAGACATATGAAGAAGAACTAACGCCTTTACAAAAATCACATACATCATCAGTCATATCTTTACGACTCTTAATAGTGGAATCAATATATTTGAAGATATTGAAGATAAGAAAATCAATAAACCTTTTAAAATATCCACAAATACAACTATAATCATGAAGCAGAAAGCAGCATCAAGAAACATCAAAATTTTGGTAGCCAAGTTAGGTCTTGATGGCCACGACAGAGGAGCCCTTGTACTTTGTAGGGCATTCAGAGATGCAGGAATGGAAGTAATCTATTCGGGTCTTTTTGCTACTCCAGATAGAGTTGCACAAATTGCAGAAGATGAAGATGTAGATGCAATTGCAATGAGTTTACTAAATGGGGCACATGGAACACTTTTTCCAAGAGTAGTCAAGACACTAAAAAAGAAAGGAATCAATGACGTTCTAATAGTAGGAGGAGGCGTGATTCCAGAAATAGATCACAAAGATTTGGTTAAAGCGGGAGTAGATCATGTGTTTGGTCCAGGTACACCACTATCTACAATTATTGATCATATCACAACTGGCGTATCCAAATTAAGAAAAATTTAAGAAAAAAAGATTATTCTGTGGAATCAGGCCACATCATTTTACGCATTTCTTTACCAACTTTTTCAATTTGGTGTTCGTCATATACTTTCATGTGTTTATCAAATGCATCTTTACCATTTTTCTGATATTCAGATATCCACTCACTGTTGAAGGTACCGTCTTGAATCATGGTGAGAACTTTTTTCATGTTCGCTTTGTTTGCAGAATCCATAACCATTGGTCCACGTGTTAACCCACCATATCTTGCAGTTTCACTAACACGTCTCCACATTCCATTTATTCCATATCTCTGAATCATATCTACGATGAGTTTGAGCTCATGTAAAACTTCAAAGTATGCAATTTCTGGTTGGTACCCTGCTTCGACAAGAGTTTCAAATGCATTTGTAACCATAGAAGCTGCTCCACCACAAAGGTCAGCTTGTTCACCAAACCAATCAGTTTCTACTTCTTCTTTGAAAGCAGTTTTGATTAATCCAGCTCTTGCACTACCTATAGCTTTTGCAATTCCTAATGTTCTATCCCAAGCTTTTCCTGTAAAATCTTGTTCAACTGCAACAATTGCAGGAGTACCAAAATTATCAAGATAAGTTTCGCGAACTTTGGAACCCGGTCCCTTTGGTGCAACCATGATTAAATCAACGTTGCTTGGTGCTTCAATCCATTTCCAATAGATTGCAGCTGCATGAGAAAATGACAATGCCTTTCCTTCTGAAAGATTTGGTCCGATTTCATCTTTGTATACTTGACCTTGAATCATGTCAGGAATCAATATGTGAACAATGTCACCTTGTTTTGTAGCATCTGCAACAGACATTACTTTGTGACCATCAGATTCTGCCTTTTTCCAGCTGTTACCGCCTTGCTTAAGACCAATAATCACATTTAGACCAGAGTCTTTCATGTTGTTTGCTTGTGCATCACCTTGAATTCCATAACCAATTACAGCAATTGTTTGATCCTTGATTGGATCAAGACTGATTTCGTTATCTTTCCATGTTTTTGCCATGATTTTTGCAGTGATACTGCAAATATTAACTATGATTTAGATTTCAATAATATTATCACATGCACGACACTTTACAGTGACTTTATCACCAGACAATCGGATAAATCTCTTTGAACCGCATTTGGGACAAATGGGGCAGGATCTTACAGGTTCCATGAATAAATAAGTGGAGATTTAGATTTAATTTAGTTTATTGTATTGAACCGCTGCCAAGTATTCTGATTATAGGAGATTCGGGTTTTAAAATTACAGCAATTTGTCCTTTCTTACATACAATTGGTTTTTCAAATGTCAGTTTTAGAGGTGATATTGATGAAAATTTGGCAGCTTTGATTTGCAAACCGACACTAACCAAACATCCTTGATTTTCTGCAATATCATTTTTGTAAAAAGGGCTTTTTTGAAAATCAAGTTCAATTTCAGTTTTAACATCAACTGCACCTTCTGTAGAAATTATATCTCCACGACTCACTTCATCAGGTTTTGCTCCCTTTACTGCTAACCCAACTCTAGCAGGACAAACAGATTCACTCACTGGATCATCATGCATTTGGATGGATTTAATTAAAACATCAATACCCAATGGATACAATTTCAAATTATCATATTGTTTTACTGTGCCGTTTGTTACCTTGCCTAAAATAACAGTTCCAACACCTTTAACATCAAAACAGTGATCAACTACCATCGCAGGAGGATCATTGTTTGTTAATGGTTTTAGTTTATCCATCTCTTCTTTAATTTTTTCGGGTTCAACTTTGAGATATTTTTCAACCACAGTTCCTTTGATCATGGTATCTAATTTTGATTCGTCAACATCAAACGTGTGGGACAATATTCCTTTATCTTTTTTTAGAGAATCAAGTGCTATGATTTGTTCGCCAGTAAATTTATCTAATTTTTCGACATAAAATATGACATATTCAGCCAAATTAATTGCCTGGAATAATGGTTGAATTTTATCTGGGAACCCACTAGGAATTACCCATGTTTTGATAATATCAGATTCTTTTCGATCATAAAGAGAAAGATCAGTAACAGTTCCTTTTTTTCCAAATTCAGACGCAATGTCTTGTTTACCCAAGACTACAAAGTTTACAGATTTTACCAATATTGACTAGATGGAAGTTGGCTCTAAAAACTATACTAGTAAATGCTAACAAGGATATTCAGAAAGATCTTCAGGAATTTCAACAGATTCATCTAGAATGTGTAGATGATATAATATTGCATTCCCATGTGAATTATTAGACATTCGAAGAGTCATGATACTACGTGAACTTGATTTGATATTAAAGAATAATGTATGAATCATACTACACTCAAAGGCATCTAAGAATCTACGAAAACGAATGTAGAACAGCTATATAGCTTGCAAATCGATGATTTTTTGGCTTTACCATTTTTTGAGAATATTTTGAAACTGGCTTTCCAACTGCTCCTTTGAGACCAATCGGTTTTCGAACATATTTTTCATTATCAGCCCAAGATAGAACTTCATCAGTTGGAGCATAATAGTTTAGAATTTTTTTATCAATAATACTATTGATAATTTTTCCATATTTTTTAGAGGATGGTACATCTTCAGTTATAGATGCGCCAAAAAGATACACACTGTCAACAACACCGAAATTTTGTTTCTTTTTTGAGAGATATTCCATAGTACTCAAGATAACTTGAGACCCCAAAGAATGTCCCATTAATCGAATCTTTGTATTAGGACTTGATAATTTGAAATCTTCAATGAATTTTCCCAGATTGCGCCCATTTTTCTTTGCAATAGTTTGGCCTACAGCAAGTGCCCGCTTTGCATGTTTTATTAGATGAGCACCAGTAGTGTTAGAATCATAGCTGAATCCAATTACAGGATGACGATATCCTAGTTTATGTAATTGCTTTTTTGCAAGTAAGACTTTAGCAATAGCTCCTGCATTATCATTTCTCAATCCATGAATCATTATTGTGAGATCATTTGAATCGATCAAATTTTTGAAATCTTTTTTTGGGTACAGATAGTATGAATTAGTTTTGAGAGTTTTTCCAGTAGTAAGATCATAATATCCACGTGTTGAAATTCGTGGGACGGGTTTCATTGTTATTTAGAAGGTCCCAGATTCTTTTTGTGTTTTTCAATATCAGATAATTCAACTTTTGTAAACAATGGGGATGAATCACCCAACATGTGTCCTGAGGAAATACTCAGTTTAGAAATATCATTCCATGAAGAATCTTTAGCATTTCCGCTTAACCCTAGTTGAGTCCAGATTTTTTGAGAGGATTCAGGAAGAAACGGAGATAGTGCAATAGCCATGCTTTTTGCAGCATTTACTGATAGAAACACACAGTTTGTTGTTCCAGGTCCTAATTTCCACGGTTCCTTATGCTGAAAATATTGATTAAAGAAAGATGAGAATTCCATAATTTTCTTCAATGCCCTGTCAAGATGATTCTGCTCTAAAAGAGAGCCAATTTCAGTGGAGAGTGTTTTAATTTTCTGTTCTGCTTCATGATCTTTCTCATCAAATGATTCAATTTCTGGAACTTTACCATCAAATGATTTTTTAGTAAATCCAAGTGCACGATTAATAAAATTTCCAAGATTTCCAATTAGTTCAGAATTGATTCTCAAAGTAAAATCATCCCAATCAAAATTCAAATCGTCTTGAGAATATGGATTTATAGAAATAAGATAAAAACGAAGGTAATCTGATGTATAATATTCTAAGAATTGTTTTAATCCAATATACCAATTTCTACTTTTAGATATTTTTTTTCCTTGTAGTGTTAGATGACCTCTAGTTGGGATGTAATCTGGCAATTTGTATTCACTGTTTATGCCCAATCGCATTGCAGGTAAGAAGAGATAATGATGATACACAATATCTTTCCCAATAAAGTGGTAAATGTCAGCAGAATTCCAAAATTCTTTGCCGTTGATTCCTTTGTCGTTTAGAAATTTTAGAGCAGTTGAAATGTATGCCAGATGATTATCAAACCAACCATAGAAAACTTTGTCTTTTGCGTCATCTAACGGCACAGGAACACCCCATGGAATATCTCGAGTGATATCCCAATCAATTAAACCAGATTTAATCCAGTTTTGAACATATTTTTTGACATCTTTTTGGAGATATTCGCTTTCATCTAACCATTTTGATAAAGAGTCGCCAAAATTAGAGAGTCTAAAAAAGTAATGTTTTGTTTTTTCTTTGGTTGGTGGCTGACCACATAATGAGCATTTTGGATCAGTTATTTCATCAGGAACACGACCACAGCTTTCACATAAATCAGAGTATTGATCTTCAGCTTTGCAGTATGGACATATACCTTTTACATACCTATCAGGTAAGAATTTCTTATCATTATTACAATAAAATTGAATAATCTCTTTTTCATAGATATGCCCAGAATCATTTAGTTTTTTGAACACATCTTGAACAAACGCAATATTTTCAGAAGAACTAGTCTTGTAAAAATAATCAAATTCAATACCAAATGCCGAGAAATCTTCATAATCACGTTTATTCCAATGAGCAACATATTCAGAGGGAGTTTTACCTTCTTTTTCAGATTGAATTAGAATAGGAGTGCCAAAATCATCAGACGCGCAAATATAGTATGCCTCAACGCCATTTAGTTTCAAGAATCTTGTAGTTACATCTGCAGGAAGATAAGTTGATGCAACATGTCCCAAATGAATTTCACCATTTGCATAAGGTAAGGCACTTGTAATGATAGCTTTTTTGTTCATTAGATATTAGTTAAAGGCGTAATTGAGGTTAAGAAGTTTACCAGCTGTTAGAATACTTTACTTGTTCAGGAGTAAGTCTGTCAATTTTAACATTCATTGCATTTAGCGCATCAACTGCAACTTGCTTGTCAATTTCTTCAGGAACATTGATAATTTTATTTTCCATTTTCTTGTGATTTTTAAGAATATACAAAACCGATAAAATTTGATTTGAAAAAGATTGAGCCATAACTTCTGGTGGATGGCCTTCTGCTGCAACCAAATTTGCAAGTCTTCCCTGCCCAATAAGGTAAACCACTTTTCCATTTTTCAAGGTACATTCATCTAGATTTGGTCTTACCTCTTTCACAGATTTTGATGATTTTAGTAAGAATTTACTATCAATCTCCACATCAAAATGACCAACGTTGCCCATAATTGCACCATTTTTCATTTGTAAGATGTGTTCTTTTCTAATGACGCTAGTCATTCCAGTACATGTAACAAACATGTCACCAATCTTTGCAGCTTGAGACATTTGCATTACTTCAAATCCATCCATGTGAGCTTCTAAAGCTTTGATTGGATCTACTTCAGTAACAATAACTTTAGAACCCATTCCATGAAATCTAGATGCAACACCACGTCCAACCCAACCATATCCAACTACTACAACACGTTTTGATGCCATGAGTAGATTCATTCCACGAAGATAACCATCAATAGTACTTTGCCCAGTTCCATATCTATTATCAAACATGTGTTTGGTGTAAGCTTCATTAACTAAGATTACAGGGTAACGAAGTTTGCCTTGATTTTCCACAGCTCTAATTCTAGTAACACCAGCAGTGGTTTCTTCAGTCGCGCCTAAAATTTTCATCATGTTAAATCGCTTATCAAAATGAGCTTTAATGTTCATGTCAGCTCCATCATCAGTTAAAATTGTTGGTTTGTGTTTTAGCACTTGATCAATACACCAGTCATATTCTTTTACAGATTGTCCATGCCAAGAATACACATGAATTCCTTGTGATGCCAAAAATGCAGCAATGTCATCTTGAGTAGTAAGAGGATTGCCACCACAACATGCAACGGTTGCACCTAATTCTTTAGCACCCATTAACAGTACAGATGTTTCTTTAGTAATATGCAAACAGAATCCAAGAGTGATTCCCTTGAGAGGTTTTGATTTTTTATAACGATTAATAGTATTATCTAGAATTTGCATATGAGATCTAGCCCATTCATACGATAGTTTGCCATCTTTGATTAATTTTGGACTAGTCTTAACTTTACTCAATAAATGAATTCAAAAATCAGACTATAAAATTCTATCATGCGAATGTAAATAAATGACAAATATATCACAAAAATATTGACTTGGAAGAAAATTGCTGACAAAGGATCTGTCGTGTCTGGAAAAGGTAAAGCATTCAAAATAGACGGAAAACAGATTGCTATTTTCAATCAAGATGGATATCATGCAATGGATGATCTTTGTGTTCATCAAGATGGGTCAATTGCACCAGGGAAATTAGAAGGGGATATTGTAGAATGCCCATTACATTTTTGGCATTATAACATCAAAACAGGCGAACTTGTAGATTATCTCAAAGAAGTAAAACTTGCAACGTATCCTGTGGAAGCAAGAGACGACGGAATTTATGTAGATATTTAATTGTGAATTTAAAAAAGATACAGCATATACAGTAAAGTTTAGTATGAATGCAAAAGAGAGAAGCACTCTCTTTTGCTAGGTATGGATTGTTGGGCACAGATTATTCTGTAATAATACTATATCAAATTAGTATAAGGAATAATGTGTGTTCAAAATGAACGAATTCAGATTCAAAATTAGGCATAAGTTTTATTCTCATTTATTCTGAAAAATAGTTGTTGAATCAAGAGATTATAGATGAAATTACAAATCAAGATTATTCCTCAATTACTAATAAAATAGAAAAATTTGTTTCAGAACAAATAGAAAAAAATCATGCAAAGGGAGTCATCTTAGGATTAAGTGGAGGAATTGATTCAGCAGTTTTGGCATACGTTTGTAGAGGAAAATTAAAAGAGAAAACCCTTGCATTGATAATGCCAGATACATCAATTACTCCCAAAATAGAAACTGAAGATGCATTAAAAATTATCTCACTTACAGGAATAGAATACAAGCTGATTGACATACATCCAATAATAAACGAATATTCAATGTATCTTGAACCAAATGAAAAGTCTAGAGGAAACCTACGTGCAAGAATTAGAACAAATATTTTGTATTATTATGCAAATATTAGAAACTACCTAGTATTAGGATCAAGTGATAAAAGTGAATATCTGATTGGATATTTTACTAAATATGGAGACGGAGCATCAGACATTACGCCTATTATTTCACTATACAAACTTCAAGTTAGGGAAATTGCAAGGCATCTTGGAATTTCAGAAAAGATTGTTTCAAAAAAGAGCAGTCCTCATTTATGGAAAGAACATGAAGCAGAAAAGGAGTTAGGAATACAATACGAGGAAATAGATTCCATTTTGTATTGCATGTTTGACAAAAAATTAACTATTGATGAAACAGAAAAAGTAACGCAAATAGACAGAACAACCATAGAAAAGATAAATCAGTTAAACAAAGACAGTGAACACAAAAGAATGTTGCCAGCAAAACTTGAGACAGAATAAGTATGAAATTACAAGACACATTATCAAAATCTGAAAAAAACATAGATGTTTCAAAAAACTTGAAAATCTATTTGTGTGGAGTGACTGTTTATGATGAATCACATATAGGTCATGCCAGAACCATAATAGTTTTTGATGTTCTTCGAAAATATTTGGAAAGTAAAGGCAGTAAGATAGAATTTATCCAAAATTTCACAGATGTAGATGATAAGATCATAAATCGAGCTAATGCAGAAAATACAACAGCAGATAAAATTAGCAGCAAATACATTGAAAATTATTTTAAAGATTTTGACGGATTAAACGTTAAACGTGCAACAAATTACCCAAAAGCAACAGAACATATTGATGAGATCATAAAATTCATTGAAAAATTAATTAAAAAAGATATTGCATACACAACAAAAAATGGAGTGTATTTTTCAGTGTCAAAATTCCCCGAATATGGGAAACTATCTAAAAAGAAAATTGATGAACTTCAGTCAGGAGCAAGAATAGAGATCGATGAGCAAAAAAAAGATCCATTGGATTTTGCAGTATGGAAATTATCAGATAACGAACCAGTATGGGACAGTCCGTGGGGAAAAGGCAGACCCGGATGGCATATCGAATGCTCTGCAATGAGCATAAAGTATCTTGGAGAGAATTTTGACATTCATGGAGGAGGACGAGATCTTATTTTTCCACATCACGAAAATGAGATTGCCCAATCTGAATCATGTACAGGAGTTCAATTTGCTAAGATTTGGATGCATGTGGGAATGGTAACGATTAATGGTGAAAAAATGTCAAAATCAATTGGAAATGTAAAATCAATCAATCATGTTTTAGATAACTGGGGAGCCAATGTCATAAGATTATTTTGTCTATCAGGACATTATTCAAAACCCATTGATTATTCTGAAGAACTGCTAAAAGAAAATTTAACTAAATGGAGACAGGCAGAGATTTGTCATTATGAATTAATTCATACAAATAAAGAAAATAATTTGGAAAATGAATCAATTGTTGAAAAAATAAGAATAGAGTTTGACAATGCATTAGAAGATGATTTAAACACACATCTTGCATTGTCATCATTTTTTCAATTAATTAAAGAAACCAATAGATTGGCAGCAGATGAAAAACTAGGCAGAAATGATGTAGAAAATATCAAAACAGAGTTAAAGAGAATGCAAAATATTCTAGGATTATCCATACCAGAAATTACTGAAAATGAAAAACAAGAAATTGATAGATTGATCATAGATAGAGAACAATATAGAAAAGAAAAACAATTTGAGAATGCAGATAAGATACGGGATAGACTAAACGAAATGAATGTAGAACTAATTGATCATAAAGGAAAAACAATATGGATACGTAAAGAAAAAATCAAAGCAGATGATTAAAATTAAATTAAGAATTAGTTTAGACTAATCATTTTTATGCTTGAAGAAATTAGGGAAGTCTAATTAGTTTAATCTAATTTTCACATTGTTTAATAGAATAAAAAAATACAATATGGTATGAATACTTGGAATAAATTTTGGCAATGGTATGAAAATAAAATACTTGGAAGTGTAATTATAATTGCAATTATACAATTCATCCAAGTTCCACATATGATATGGAATGCAGACATTATGTTAGAAGCAGGGATTGTCTCCAGGATAAATCCGGTGCTAGACTGGTTACTTTACGGAGTAGATTTGATTGAAATTATTTCAATTATTAATGTTGGAATGATTATGTTTAGTCTAATTAAGAAAAAACGGATAGATAAGAAAGAAAAAATGGTATCTATTAAAGGATAAAATTCCTTGTTTTGTAAAATTATGTGTTAAACAGCAACTGTGTCTACATAGAAATATTGATACAAAAATTATAGTTAGAAAAAATCAGACATCGTTTTTTGTTTTATTAATCCAGTAATGTGTCCATGAGAAAGCCATTCAGATTTACTAACACTCATCTTATTTGATGCCAAATTCAAAGCATGATCAAAATTATCTGCAATTGTATGATTTTGAAGCATTGCCTTACGAACACCTTCACGAACTTGCCAAACGCCAACAGGGATAGCATATTCAGGTCTAATTTCACGTAGAACAACAACTCCTGCTTGAATTTTCTTTTTGTGAAGGTACTCTAAAACGCCTAATTTAGCTGCAAAATAAGCACCTGCAATTGCAGGAGGATGATCAATTCCACGTGCATCCTCATAATCAGAACCAAATCCCATAACATCATTGGAATACCAAGCTTCAATCATTTCGTAAACCCACCTATGTGGAAATAAAACAACCGAAAAAATATTTGCCAGATGAGTGTATGAAAAAACTCTACAAGAATCAATTAGACTATAGTTCAAAATATCATCAATCAAATGTTTACAGATTATGTCATCAGTTGCAGTAATACTCCATCTAGTTGGGACAAGTTTTCTTTTTTTACCCAGCATACCAATACTGAAACATTTTTGAATTTTCGAGATTTCAATTCCTGAGTTATACAAATTCACCACAGCATCTTGAGCATTCAAATCTTTGTCATAGTATATTTTTTCAATTGATTTAACAGGAGTGATTCCAGAAAATTTTGCAGATTTTATTTCACCGATAGGGCCAAAAGGTGCACTTTCACCATCAAGTGAAATGTTTTGAGAAGTTGATTTTGTGAAAATCAAATCAGAATCAAGAGGTTTGGAAGACATGGCAACCTCTTGAAGATTTTCAATGTATCTTCCATCGACATTGTCAACAGATATTTTTTGAATTCCACGAACTAAACTTAATCTGAAATTAACAATATCTTCCAAAGATTTTCCTGACCACTGTTCAGGACTATCAAGTAAGCTGGTATCACCATGAACAGGGGGAACCATTGGACCCACTGAGACTTTAGGATAATTATACGAACCAACAAAAACAGACGGTGGACTAGTACCACTAATAGAATCAGATGAAAATAGGTTACCATGTTTTGAAAGGGATTCATGCCATCTAGCAAGAATTGCCCGTCGTATGTTTTGAGAATCAGAGAACATTGTAATTTATGCGTAAAAATGTGTCTATTAACCTGTCCAATTCATAAAATTGATAGTTTGTGAACAGACAATATTTAATGGAAAATACTATATTGAAAATATGAAAGTAAAAAGAATTGTTTCTTTTTTGCCAAGTGCAACTGAATTACTCTATGAATTTGGAGTAGAGGATGATCTATACGGAGTTACACATGAATGTAAATACCCAGAAGAAGCATCACTGAAACCACAAGTAATCAATTCTGTAATAAAATCAGATGAATTAGACAGTAAAGAGATCGATGTCATGACATGTAAATTACTAAATGAAGGGAAAAATATTTTTGTAATACAAGAAAATAATTTGAAAAATGCTGATCCGGATCTAATTATAGCACAAGAAACATGCGAGGTTTGTGCAGCATATACTAGTCAAGTAAATGAAGCGATTAGAATCCTTGGGGGAAAACCAACCATACATTACATGAATCCTCGCAATATGAAGGAAATAATAAGATCAGTCATAGAACTAGGCAAAATACTAAATAAAAATGAAAAGGCAAATGAAATAGTTGAATCACTTGAAAAGAGAATCAAATACATCAAAAATAACGTCAATAACGAAACATCAAAAGTACTTGCAATAGAATGGCTAGAACCATTTTTCACTGCAGGTCATTGGATTCCAGAAATGATAGAAATTGCAGGAGGAGTAAATCTGATAAGCAAAACAGGTGAACAATCAAGAAGACTTGAAATTAATGAAATAATAAAATCAAATCCAGACATAATTATTTTGATGCCATGTGGTTTTGACATTAACAGAACAATCTCAGAATACAAAAAAAATCTAAAAAAAAATAAAATGTGGGAATTTCTAGATGCAGTAAAAAAGGATCGAGTTTTTGCAGTTGATGCAAACTCATTTTTCAGTAAACCTAGCATTAGAACCGTAGAAGGATTAGAGATTCTTGCAAAAATCATTCAGCCTGAAAAATTTGTGAATTTGAAGGTTTCAGACAAATCATTTGTGAAAATTGGAAATGATTGAGAGCAGGTTCAGAAAAATGACTGTCATATAGCATAACATACTAGTGGTTATCCCCAATTTTGGAAATTATTGTATATGACAAGAACTTTTGCAGGAGACCAAGAAATAGACAGTTTGTTAAAAATGACAAATAATGTCTTGATAAAACTAAAAGAAATTAAGTAAATATGATCACTTTTTGGCAGCACTAACCAGAGACACGACATCCCTATCTCTTAATTGGTAATCTACAGGTAATCGAAGATTATATCGCAAATCTTTTGCATAAAGAAGACCCTTTGTTAAATCAGTATGAATCTCTTTTGCAAGGTCGTTAATTGTTGCCCCATCTTTTAGTAAAAGTAAATCAGGCAATACTCTACCTTTCTTATCAGCAAGATTTTTTTCATCAGCCACAGGATAGATAGAATTCATTTTTAATAATTTAAACACAGCAACATTAATTGCAAATTGAACTCCAGTCCGCATGTATTCACCCATTATTCCTTTTTTGATAAAATTTAGAGCATTGTTTTGTTTTTCATTTAGTTCATCAGATTTAATAATTTCAAAGGTTTCAGAACCAGGAGAATATTTTATCAGACCTTTTTGTTCTGCACGTCTAAGACTAAATTCACTATCTCCGCTTACAGGGATTACAATAGAATCATTGTATCGCTCTCGTAATCTAGCAAAATTTTTGTCAGCACCTTCAACATCAATTTTATTTGCAACAATCAATGTAGGTTTAGATATTTTTCGTAAACACAATGCAAATTTTTTACTATCTATCATGTCAAAATTGTCAAAATCTTTTTCTTCAAGATTAGTAGCTTGAAGTGTTTTTTTGACATGAGATTTATTCACGCCAATGCCACGATAAAGATCAGTAATGGCATCTATAATATTAGCACCAGTTTTAATTAATTTTGAAACTTTATCTCTGTTACCTTCCAGAATTTTCTGATACCACATAGTTAATTCTTCTTCAATATCTGCAAAATCAGATATTGGATCCCCAGTTCCAACTTCAGATATTCTTCCACTTGAATCAATTCCACCTGATGCATCAACAACATGAAGTAATGCATCAGATTGTGCAGCAATAGACAAAAATTGATTTCCAAGACCCTTACCCTTCCAAGCATCTTTAATGAGGCCAGGCAAATCAATTAGCTCAATTGGGATATACCTCCATCCATCAAGACATTTAGAATTATTTGGATTATCCTGAATTTTGAATTCAGGATGAACACAAAGAGTGATTGCATTAGCTACCCCAGATACAGGAGACTTGGTAGTAAATGGATAGGATGAAATTTCTTCTGAAGAAAGAGTAGCTGAATTGAAAAAAGTTGTTTTTCCAGTGTTTGTTTTTCCAATTAAACCAAGCTTGATTGGCACACAGTTATTAACATTGCAGAATATTTATCTCTGCCTAAGATTTAGAATTCTTTTTTATTTTTTCAAGTGTTTGATTGAGTTCTTTGATGGACCATTCAATATCAGACAAGTCATCTTCAGAAAGAGAATCTTTCCATTTTTCTAATACACTATTTGTAATTTCTGAGCAATTGTATATTAAATTCCAAAAAGGATGATGTTCTGCAGCAGTATATGCTAGTTCAGTTACATCATTAAGACCATTTTGGGCTCTAGAGAGAGGAGTTATTTTCTCACCAAATATTTTGATTATATCATTTTCAAGATCTCTTTCTATTTTTAGAGGAATGTTTTGTTGTTCATATTTTTTAGTAAATTCTAATAAATCATGATAGAAGTTTTCAAAATTGGTCATTGTAATAGTCTTTGGTGTTCTGCTAGCATACATCGATTAAAAACAATTTGAATCCCAGATTGTCTTGCCAATTCTTCAGCTTCCAGATTATGAATTCCTTCTTGAAACCAAATCACTTTAGGTTTTTTCTTTATCGCTTCTTGAACTATAGATAAAACCTGATCAGATGGTCTAAACACATCAATAACATCTACATCTTCGGTTATTTCAGAAATAGAAGAATAACATTTTTTCCCCAAAATCTCATCAGTTGTTGGATTAACGGGAGTAATATCATACCCATGTTCTAAAAGATATTTAGGCACATAATGGGCGGCCTTGGAAGAGTTTTTAGACATGCCAACTACTACAATTCGATTCAAAGATAAAATTTTACGAATTTGTTCGTCAGATTGAAGATCTTGTTCCATATCAACTAGACAATAACACAGAATATAATTTTTGTAACTAAACAAAGAATTTTTTAGTCACATTAGAAATGATTTGTTATGGATTCAGAGCCAAAAGATGTCATAGTTTTAGGAGCGATAAAACAAGGAATTAAAAAATTTGAAAAAATCCAAAAAATGACACAGATAGAACCTGAAGAACTTAATTCAATTTTAGAGCAATTAGAAGATAGAGGATTCATTCAAGCTAAGGAGAAAAAAGGATGGTTTGGAGTAAAAACAGAGATTACAATTACTGAAAAAGGGGTAAACGAGGTAGACCAAAGAGTTCATGAATTACAAACAAAATGGAACCAAATGGCAATGATGTATAAAACAGGAGATAAAGAAAAATTAAAACAAGAAATGGAAAATAACAAAGGAATCATTCCCTCTTTGATGTTCTTTGGAATAATGGATATGATGATGTTTAGTATGATGTTTAGTATGATGGGAATGGCAATGTCAGATTATGTAGCACCAGAAAATATTCCAGATACAGGCGATGGCAGTATGGAGGGGGGAGATACGGATGGTGGAGGATTTGATTTTGACATTGGATTCTAGTGTGTATTTTATACTTGAAATGAAATCAACTAGTAGTTGAATTATAATTCATTTGACAATACAGGACTAGTCAAAGTACTCACATTTTTAAAAACTCACAATACAGAGTATCTGTCAGGTCAAGATTTGAGTGATGTGTTACACATCAGTAGAGTTGCAATTTGGAAACACATTAAAAAAATTCAAGAGTTAGGATACACAGTAGAATCAAAACAAAAAATAGGTTACAAGCTTATAGAAAATTCAGATTTATTATTACCGTGGGAAATCACCTCAAATCTAAAAACAAAGATCATTGGACAAAAAGCATATTATTTTGACACGACTGATTCAACACAAAATCAAGCCTTGAAAATGGCAGGTGACTCTACAAATGATGGAGCTGTAATAACAGCATCAAAACAAACAAGCGGTAGAGGAAGATCTGGGAGAAAATGGATATCGCCAAAAGGTGGAATATGGTTATCAGTTATCTTACAGCCAAAATTTGACATATCCATTGCAACATTATTCCCAATTGCATCTGCTCTTGCATTATCTATTGCATTAGAAAAAATATTTTCAATAAAACCAAAATTAAAATGGCCAAATGACTTAACGATAAAAGAGAAAAAAATAGCAGGGATGTTAGTAGA
Source organism: Candidatus Nitrosopumilus sp. (assembly GCF_040878665.1). Taxonomy (GTDB): domain Archaea; phylum Thermoproteota; class Nitrososphaeria; order Nitrososphaerales; family Nitrosopumilaceae; genus Nitrosopumilus. The sequence goes on from NZ_JBBDLU010000009.1 coordinate 199,472, forward strand.
TGCATCATTAGAATCAAATAAAATTGAAAAGTTAGTTTTAGGTGTAGGGATTAATTTTAATGTAAATGTAAAACAAATTGAAAAATCACTTAAAGGAACACAGAATTTTTATGGTGCATACTCTATTAGTGACCAAAAAAAGAACATAAAACCAATATCATTGGTTCAAAGTTTTTTAGTGGAGTTAGAAAAAGTCTATGAATTACTTAATGCAAAACAAACAAAAAATATTATTGACGAATGGACATTAAGATCTTCAACTATAGGCAAAGAAGTAGAGATAAACACAGGAGATGTAAAAATAAAAGGAAAAGCAATCAAGATCGATGATGAAGGTGCACTAATAGTAGAAAATGACAAAACACATAGAATAATTGCAGGAGATGTAATCCATTTATCAAAATAATGTGTTATTTTTTTCGGGTTTTTGATTTAGATTTAGTTTTTTTCTTAGATTGTTTAGAAATTAGAAAAGATTGCTCTTTTAGAACTTCTTTGAGATCTTGTTGAATCTCAAAAACAGATAACAATAATTCCTCTAAAGATTTAGAATATATCTCATATGCAGAAATTAATGTAGTTTTTTTATCATTTACTTTCAACAAATATTCATTTGAACGTAATAAATTTGCAGAAGTGATTAGTTCAGGAATATCGGAGACAAGTCCTAATTGATTCAATTCTGATTTAGTTTCTTGGATTTTTTTACGTAGATCATATATTATTTCTCCTGCTCCAATATTTGCCAATACAGAATCACCTATTCAATGGCGAATTAAAGATTTTCTAACAGAGTAACATACTTTTAAAATTAAAAATACCCACATATTCAGTATAAATTAGAAATAAACTATAAACAAAATTAAGAATATGAAAAATAATACAATGATATTAGGTTATTTGCTAATAATAATTACGTGTGGCTTTTCTATTACAGTAGGAATAGTTTTTGCTCAATCTGAAGAAGATGCAGAAGCTATGTTTAATGAAGCAAAAGAACATTTTGTCAAAGGAGAGTATAAAGAAGCGCTGACAACTTATGATGAAATTTTAGAAATTGTACCAAATAATATTTCAACACTTAAGATGAAAGGTATAGTTTTAAGTAATCTTGAAGAACATGATAATTCACTTAAACAGTTCTTCAAAGTATTACAACATAAACCAAACGACGTTGTATCATTAGCTGGTATGGGGGTGGGATTTGGAAATCTTGGAGAATACCAAGAATCAAAAAAATATTTTGAGAGAGCAGCAAATGAAAACCCAAATAACATAGTCATAAATAATTACAAAAATTTCATCAACAAAGTAATTGCAAAATACCCATACATTTCTACTGAAAAACCAAAAGATTTAGAAAAAAATCCTATCACAAATATACCAGAATGGATACGACCAATTGCAAAATGGTGGTCAGAAGACAATATAGAAGATAAAGAATTCAATTCGGCATTGACTTACTTGATAGAACACAACATTATTCAAATTCCTACTGTCAAAGAACAAAATCAAAATGAAGAAAAAATTCCTGAATGGGTAAAAAATAATGCAGGGTGGTGGGCAGATAAACAAATTGATGATGATGCGTTTGTTTTAGGTATACAATATTTAATGGAGAATGGACTGGTTAAGATAAAATCTCAAAATACTCAAAAATCTCAAGAAGAACTAAATTATGAATTTTATTTATTTGAAAGATATCTAAAAGATATTTCAAACAATATTTCCAAAGAAAAACGATATATCGAATATCCAAATCCAAGTCAAGATGTAATAAAGAAGTTTCTCAGAGATTATATAAAATGGAATTTTGAACAAGAGGTAAAAACAGCATCTGAAAAATTCCCAGATCCTACATATAGAATAGATAACGGGACATACATTATTCGTTACAAAGTATTCATAAATGAACAACCATCAGGACTTCCATTAGATCATGTAAGCACATTGAAGAATTCCTTTTTGTTTTGGCAAGAACAAGAATTATCAACAGACAATCAAAAAGCAAGAATGGAATTTGAAGTAACCAAACTCAAACACGAAGCAAATGTCTGGGTAACATGGGTAGTTAGAAACATCGGGGATGGAGTTCTAGGACATGCACATATAGGAAAAGGGGTTGTAGAAGTAACATTAGGAGATTACAATTGTGACGGTAGTTTCCAATTATACGACGTGCAAAGTGTAGAAACAATTATGACTCATGAGTTAGGTCATTCAATTGGATTGAAGCATATAGATGACAAAAACAATATCATGTATCCATCATTCACACCATCGTATGCATATTGTCTCCTAAGTTAATGCAAAGAAATCAGATCATATTCTAAAAAATTAGAATGAGGGTTAGCTTGACCTACACACAATTAACCTGCAGAAATTAGGTAAAACGGATAATAAGGAAAAAGGCCAAATCATCAATATTATGCTTAAAAATTCAATAGTTTCAGGACCCAAATGTCCATCTTGTGGAGATAAAAAAATGGTCACAGACCAAAACACTGGGGAATTATTCTGTGGAAATTGCGGATTGGTTGTCACAGATAAAATTACAGACACAGGTGCGGAATGGCGTTCATTTTCCAATGACGAAGGAAATAGAACACGAGTAGGAGCAGGAACGTCATTGACCATGCATGATATGGGATTATCAACTGTGATTGGCGCAGCCAACAAAGATGCAACTGGAAAACCATTATCATCCAGTGTGAAGAGTTCTATTGAAAGACTAAGAACATGGGACAGTAGAAGTCAAGCTCATTCTTCTGCAGATAGAAATTTGAGACAAGCGTTAAATGAGATGGACAAACTGAAAGACAAATTAGCGTTAACGGATGCAGTTATTGAGAAAGCAGCGTACATTTACAGAAAGGCAATGGAGAAAAAACTAGTAAGAGGTCGCTCAATTCAAGGATTAGTTGCAGCATGTCTTTACGCGTCTTGTAGAAATACAGAAACACCAAGAACGCTGGATGACATTGCCAAAGGAATCAACATTAGAAGAAAAGACGTTGCAAGATGTTACAGATTAATTTTCAGAGAGCTTGAATTAAAGATGCCAGTAGTTGATCCTGTGAAAGGAGTTTCCAGAATTGCAAGTATCGCAGATTTGAGTGAGAAAAGTAAACGCAAAGCTGTATCTATTTTAAATCAAGCAAAAGAATTAGGCATGGTGGCTGGAAAAGATCCAATGGGGATAGCTGCAGCTGCACTTTATCTTGCATGTATTAGTACAGGAGAAGTAAAATCACAAAAAGATATCTCAACAGCATCAGGAGTTACAGAAGTAACCATCAGAAATAGATGTGCAGGATTACGAAAAATGCTTAATGATTAAAAAATGTCAGAGAACGAATGGTCAGAGTGGTTTGATTTTAATCAAGAGTTAATTTCAAGGATCCCACAAGTTCCAGGTGTGTATATGATGCATAAAAATATGAAAATATTATTTATTGGAGGTTCTGAAAATATGAAAAAATCGATCGAAGTAGACAAATCAAAAGAATGCATTTCAAAAGCATCAAGATTTAGATATAAAAAAGATATAGACTATGAGAAGAGTAAAAATGAGTTAATTATAGATTACAAAAAACGTCATGAGGGAAAATATCCTGAATGTATGAAATAAAATTCTAGTTTTGCGAGTTTTTGAATTCTAATCTATCCCATGGGAATACAACATAGCCATCATCATTAGTTTGTTTAGCATATACTAGTTGATTTGGATATTGTTTTCCATGTCTTGCAAACAAAGTAACAAAAAACAATCTAGACGAATCATCAACTAAAGATTGAATTTTTTTAAATGTATTTCCAGAATCAAAAATATCATCAACAACTAAAGAATCAGAAGAAATAGTTGTTGGATCTACAAGAATTTTTTGGATTCCCAAATGATCGGCCAATAGACGAGCAGGAATCAATCCCCCTCTACTTAAAGTTGTGATAGTTGAAAAAGATCTAGGAGATTTTCTGATAAGATCAGACAGAATCATAATCAAAGATTCTATTTCAGACCAATCAACATACTGTTCCAAAGCCATAATTATTTTTTAATAGTCAGAATTAAGTTGTTGGCATTAAAATGTCTTAATCGGAGATTTTTTCAAAGATGTGATAAGTTTTAGAACTTTGAAAGGTAATTTTCCAAAAGCAATATCTTTTTCACAAGATAATAACAGTACATCATCATTACTTAATGGAAAACTCATAACGATTACTTTGTCCCTATAAGACATTGAAAAATGGACTTCGCCAAATTCAGCATCAAACTCATGCCTCATTCTTACCCGTAATGCAAGTTCCATGAACATCATTTCATCTTGTTTTTGATCTTCTAGGGACAAGATGCCATCTTTCATCCCTCCAGCAATAAGATGCCCCCTGTTATTGATGAGCCTAGCTGAACGCATTTTTGGATCTAATTTTATGATTTTTTGACATAATTTTTCTAGATCCTCAACACTGTCCATTAGTATAATTTAACAAGCGAACTATTTATTGCGATCTGCAATTATCGATATCTGTGCAACCAGATGTATCAAAAAACACTGTAGATTATTACAAGCATTTGTCACTATTTTGGACAGACATCATACATTTGATGTCAAGTAAACCGCAAGCATTAGCATCAACAGGGCCAATGAGAGCATTTGCTGCAAATTCAAAAAAAATCACAACAGAATTAATTGAAATTAATGAGGATCTAATAGGATTTAATCAATATCTTACTGAATACTACAAGCAACTTGCAGACACGTGGGGAGTAGCTCAAAAAAAAGTCAATGTGAAGGCACCAGATATACCCCAAGATGTAGAACAAATTGAATCATTCAAAAGAATTTGGATAGATATTTTTGATAACGATTTTACAGAATTGTTTGATTCTGAAAAATTTGGGGAAAATTATGGAAGACTTGTATCTAAAGAATTAGAACTTACAAAACATTGGAACAATATTGTAAATGTGATTTTACAATCTGCGAACCTTCCAAGTAAAGAAGAAATAGACGAAGTGTACAAGGAACTCCATTCACTAAAAAAACGTGTTGCTAAACTAGAATTAGAGGTAAAGAAAAAAGAGGTAAAAAAGAATGCATAGCGAGTCAAAAATAGACCCAAAAATTTTGGAGGAGATTTTAAAATTCAGTAAAAATGTTTTTGATGCTCCAAAATTAGTTTCAGCACCAGATGAAATCAGTTTAGAAGTAACACCACACGACACAGTACAAAAAATCGATAAAACCAGATTGTTACATTATAGACCACTTACAGACAAACAGCACAAAACACCTTTGCTAATATCGTATGCGTTAATTAACAGATACCACATATTAGATATTCAACCAGAAAAAAGCTGGGTAAGAAATTTACTGCTGCAAGGTTTTGACATATACATGTTAGATTGGGGGACGCCAACTAGCATGGACAAGTATTTGGATTTTGACGATTATGTGAATGGGTATTTAGATTCATCCGTAGAATATATTAAAAATGAATCATCTACTGAAAAAATTTCATTACAAGGATATTGTACAGGCGGAACTATTTCAACTGCATATGCATCACTGCATCCAGAAAGTGTGAAAAACTACATTGCGACAGCACCGGTAATTGATGGATGGCGAGATACTACTGTGATTAGTAATCTTGCAAAACATATGGATGTAGATAAAATGGTAGATACGATAGGAAACATGCCTCCTGAATTCATGTATTATTGTTTTTCAGTACTCAAACCATTTGAGCAAGGAATTGAGAAATATGTTAAATTTTTCAAAAACATAGATAATAAAAAATTTGTAGATAATTTTCTTAGAATAGAAAAATGGTTAGGAGACACCCCTCCAATCCCAGGCGAGCTCTTCAAACAATGGATTAAAGACATCTATCAAGACAACTTGCTTATTCAAAATAAGATGTATGTAGGCAAAGAACATGTGGATTTAAAGAAAATAAACATGCCAACTTTTACACAGATCGCAGTGGGAGATCATTTGGTTTCACCAGAATGCAGTATGCCATTGCATTATGCCATCGGAAGCGAAGACAAAACATTAAGAATGTATCCTACAGGACATGTGGGAATGATTGCAAGTTCTTTATCACAGAATAAAGTCTTACCAGAGCTAGGAAAATGGCTAGCTGAAAGATCATAAAAAAGAAAAAGATTAAAAAATAGATTTACCACTAGTTGTTCTTTGTGGCGAATGTAGAAATCCAAGATTGAAGAATGTTTCTGTTCAAGTCAGCGAATGATTTTGCATTATCGTTGAATGTTTTGATATTTTGTTGTGTTGCATCGATAGTTGCAAGTGCTACTTGATTTTGTATAGAAGATGCCTTTACAAATTCTTCAGTTGTATCATGAATTACTTTTAGTGTTGCTTCAGGAATGTTTGTTGCAATACCTGCTTTCTTTACATAATCTTTTTGTAGTGTGATAACTGAATCTACTACGTTTTCATATGCTTGTAGGTATTCCTGTTGTACGTTAGTAATTGATTGATGATATTGTGGTACTGATTGTCTAATACCGTTGAAGAGTTTGTCGACGTTTTCTTGATATACAGAAAATATATCTTTAGAATTTCCTTGTGTTGTTTCGTTTTTACTCATTGTTTCACCTCCTTATTTTTTGATTTTTTTGCGATTGGTAGGATAATGACTTGAACTAAATCACCATCGCCTAAACCAAGTGCATTACGTTCAGCTTCAGGAATAGAGATTCTCCCATTACTACTAATGGTAGTTTTGTAAGCACCCCAATTCATGAATGAAGGAAGCATTTGGCCGATGTTAAACATAGTATCCATGCTTTTACTTTGCATCGAGGACATGTTATTCATCATGTCAGATTGAGTTTGTCTAGCACTGTCAGAAACACCTTTGAGAGTCTCTAAAGGATTGAATGTTTGGCTGGTTTGATTGATCATCAAAGAACCAAAATTTTTCATAAATTCTGCTTGAGCACGTCCACTTTTTTGGATCCAAGATTTGAACATCTCAGAAGGATCATAAAGGTTTTGATTACCATTCATTGGTAGTGGTAGGAATTAAGTGGTATTTAAAGTGATCTAAATACCATTCAAAAACTCCAAAACCTTTGCGGCAAAAGTTTGCGGATCCTCAACATATGGAGTATGACCACATCCATCCATTCTATAGAACCTACAATCTTGTATTGCAGAAACAAAATCATCAGCATAATTAATTGGTATTACTGGATCATTACCACCCCATATGATCAATGTGGGGGTTGAAATCGACTTAAGTTTAGAAGCAATAGATTTTGAATATTTCAATCCCAGAACTGTCGACATGAAAGCAAGTTTGGCATTTGGTAATTGCATTCGTTCGACAAAACCATTAACGATATTAGCATCAACGCTTTTTCCAGATCCCTCCATAAGTTCAAAAGCATTTTTTGCACTTAATTCGTTTGGATATAGTGCAGCCATTATATATGCATCAAGTGCAGGAGTAGATTGTTTCATCATCCCTGCGGGAGAGACAAGAACCAATTTTTCAATTTCTTGAGAATGTATTGATGCATATTCTACAGAGATTTGTCCACCTAAAGAAGAACCGACTATATTAGGACGTTCAATTCCAGTTGCGATAAAAAAATTTTCAAGAAATTCTGAAAATAAATCAGGAGTGTAATCAATAGTAGGTTTGTCACTGTATCCAAATCCTATCAAGTCAGGAACAACAACATGAAATGAATCTGAAAATAAAGGAATTACTCTATTCCATCTTTCTGCAGATGCACCTAATCCATGAATCAATACAAGGGTGTTTTTGGAATTACCTGATTCTAAATATCGAATTTTGTGTCCATCAATTTGAAGGAATTTCTCATTCACTATTTTAGCAACAATTATCATCACTAGATAAGCTTTAGTTAATTTGGCGATCAGTGAGTTTATGATTCATGAAGATCTCCAGAATATGAATAATTAGAAATATGTTTTTTAAGATCATAAATAAGTCATACATGTGATAAAAAAGAAAATTTCAAAAATTTTAGTTCCATTAGATGGATCTCAAAATTCCATAAGAGGGTTAGAAACGGCAATCACATTAGCCAGAAATTGCGGGGCGATAATTACCGGAATATATTCCATAAACACACCATCACGTTCAGAATTTAAAGGAACAGGCTCAGTAAGAGAGTCATTTAACAAGCAAATAGAAGAATTCATGGATGAGGCCAAAACACTAGCAGCAAAAAATGGAATTATGTTTAAAGAGAAAATCATTAACGGGGACATAGGATACAATATCATCAAATTTGCTCACGGGAAAGAACATTTTGACATGATTGTTATGGGATCACGAGGAAGAAGCTCAGCAAAAGAGATGTTTTTTGGAAGTGTATCCAACTATGTTATACATACAGCAAAAATTCCTGTAGTAATAGTGAAATGATCTAAGAAAATCCGTGCTTTTTGAAATATTTTTGATGGTATTCTTCTGCCTTGTAAAAAGTTGGAGCAGGAACAATTTCAGTTACAATTGGAAGAGAATATTTGTCTAATTTTTCAAGTGTTTGTTTTGAATTTTCTGCAATTTCTTTTTGTTTTTCATCATGATAAAATATTGCAGAACGATATTGAATTCCAACATCAGGTCCTTGACGATTCAATGTTGTGGGATTATGGTTTTCCCAAAATATTTTTAATAATTCTTCAAAAGAGATCTCATCAGGATTATAATCAACTTCTACAGCTTCTGCATGGCCAGTTTTATCTGTACAAACTTCTTCATATGTTGGATTAGGTAACTGTCCACCAATGTATCCGACAGCAGTTGAGTTTACTCCTTTTGTCTTACTGAATAAATCTTCAACATGCCAAAAACATCCTGCACCAAAAGTTGCTTTCATAAAGAGTCATACAAAGAATAGAATTAAAATGATTCTAATTATTCAATTATAATGATATCTTCTTGAATAAGATATTTTATTGAATTGATGAATTCTTGTTGAGAAATTAAATCATTAGACCACCAAAAAGCAGTATTTCTAAACCATGAAGGAAGATCATCAACCATAGGAGAAGAATCATCTAAATCTGAAAGCACAATTATTTTATTTTGTAACATAAAATTTAAACCGTAAATGAATTCTTCATCAGTTATCTCCCCCATAGCCCAATTTTGAGCATATGTCTTTATCCAATCAGGAACATATGTAAAAAATCCCAAAGCAAAATAAATTGTTTTTCCGGGAAGTTGAGAGTCAAACCAAGATTTGTATTCAGGTTCATTGTTGTATCTATCAATATAGTATTGTGGGGATTTATCTAAAGAAAAATAATTTTGAATAATGGTTGGAGGATATCCTACCACTTCATCAATACTATAAAGTGAAAATTGTAAATCAAACCAAGATTTGAATTCAGGTTCATTGTTGTATCTATCAATATAGTATTGTGGGGATTGATCTAAAGATGGAAATCCAGAAATTAACATTTTTGGATTTTCTGTAAAAGAACTATCAATTACATTGTTTTGTGGAGTGTCATTAATCGGAATATTGCTTTTTGGAACATTATTAATTGGAGTGCTACTTTGTTGAGAGTTAGGTGGAATGTAATCGGATGTTTTTTCATAACTGATGAATTTTTCAAGATTTCCACCATATGAAACTTTGATTTTGTATTGACCGTTTTCAGACCATGTAGGTCCACCCACATTGATAATTTTTGTAAAAGTTCCATCATTTTTTGGAATAATACTATCAACATGTGCCATACCATTTCCACTTGGAGTAACTATTTGAACAATTATAGAAAAAAGATCAGGAGAATATACAACGTTTCCAGAGAGAACAATTGAATCATCAGTATGATACAATGTTTTATCAGTAGTAAAATCAGTGATAGTGGCAAACGAAGTAACAAACACTGATGGAATAAGCAACAAGGATGTAAAAAATACAAACCACGGATTCATGTGCAAACACTAATTTTTTGCCCGTATAATTAAAGAATGCTCTAGATTAATAAGAAGTTAAATAACATCGGTGAATATTTCTACAACCTTTTTTGCTAAACTTTCAATATTAGCAGAAGGTTCTGCAGAAATTAGTAGTAAGATTTGTGTGATTGGAAACGGAAAACTTACCAAGACTGCTTTGTCTCTACGTGCAGCAAGATAGTTAATAGGACCTAAACTTTCATCATATTCTTTTCGTATTGATGCTTTAGAAACAAATTCCAGAAAAGACTGTAAACGGGTCTCGTCACCTTCATGAGGAACAAGTCCTTCTTTAAATCCCCCTGCAATGAGTTGACCGCCTTTATCAACAATTCCTGCAAAACGAATTTCAGGCTCTCCTAATAATTGAGTACATTTTTGGGTATACAAATACAAAGTAGGGTTAAGATCAGACATATCTTATAATCAAAGTATCAAAAATAAAAACCTAGCCTAGAAAAGATCAAATCGATTACAAATGACATTTCAATAACACGTAATCTATTATCTTTTCTTCAGATGCCTTTTTCATTTTTTGAATTGATTTACATAGAATTTTTTCAACGTATGGAGCATAATTACTTGAAATAGATTCTTTTAAGTTTGATCTGTATTTTAAATAATATTCGGCAAGAGGTTCATAAACATTTGAACCAATGAATTTTTCTTCAGATATTGAAAATCCAAAAGACATAATTAATTCTTTGAGATAAGTAAAACTATAATGCTCAGATGACCAAGTAAATTTTAAAAGTCCTAATTTTCCAATGGATGAAGATTCTATAACAACAGGAACTGCCATCACAAGTAGTCCTGATTTTTTTAAAATTCTTTTGGATTCAGAAATAAAATCAGATAGAGGTTTGAAATGCTGTGCAGATTCTAATGCTAAAACACGATCAATGGAATTATTAACAAACGGTAATTTAGTAGAAGTGGAGTTGAGGAATTCAATATTTTTTTCTTGACCAGTATATGTCAATTGTTTGAAATTTATATTTACATCATATAATCTGAGATCTGGATATGTGTCTCTCCACAATTTGGATGGAGAAGATAACCCACTACCCACATCAACAACGTGTGTTGCAGAAGACAATTCAGCCATATCTGCAAAAATCACACATAGATTGTTTTGAGCAGAAATTGGATCTGGATGATCTTTTGACCAAAACCCAAAATTAAGCATAGACCCACCAGTTGCCAACTGCATTATTGGAGAAAGAGAAGTATAGAGTTTTACAACATCTGTTTCATTTCTGCGAAATGTCCACAAAAATAGATCAAGGGGGTTTATCGATACCAAAAATAATTCTAAAAAGGTTTGAATATCTACACTATTAATTTCTAAGGCAAACCTTCTGAATCATCCACACAGTGTTTATGCACCCAGTTCTCATCATTATTTTTATAATCTTGCTTCCAGATTAAATTTTATCACCACAAGATGAACAAGAGGTGGTAAATTTTGTTTTCATGGTTTCATATGAATAAGTATTAGATAAATCAATGATGATACATCAAATGTTTAGTAATCAATATGTTTTATTAATTTAAAGTGAAAGATATGGATGATTTAGACTCTGAAACATCATCAAAAATAATAATCGCTAAATGGACAGATAGAATTCTTGCATGGTTGATTGATTTTATCATAATTTCAAGTATTTCTACAATGATGATTTTTGTATTGTTTGGGTCGATATATTATGAATTTGAAGAAGAGGGATTTTGGATAGAAAGTATTCAATACATTCCAACTAGCTTGTTGTTTTTTGGATATTGGACAATTTTAGAATACAAAACAGGTCAAACAATAGGGAAAAAAATTCTCAATCTAAAGATAACCAATATGAAAGGAGGCAATCCAGATTTGAAAAGTATTGTGATAAGTAGTTTTGGAAAGTCATTTTTACTTCCATTAGACGTTATCTTAGGATGGATTTTAACCAATAAAAAACGTCAAAGAATTTTCAACAAACTAGGAGACACATTAATTGTGAAAATTAAAGAAACAGACATTAAATTCATAAAAGATTGAATTTTGTCAGATTTTCTTGAATGATTACTGTGAATAATTAACCAACAGATCTATTAGCAACTTTAGATCTTTGCGAGTAATGTCTGAAAACCAAAATCAGTGGTGGGTAGGATTGCCAAAAGAACTTCAAAAAGATATAGAATTAGAAGAGTAAAGAATTCCCAAAGATGGGAAGATTAGAAAATATTGTAATATAGTCTACAACCAAGAGTTAGAGAGGAATAGAAAATGAAAAAAAGTATGAATATAAAAAAAATCCCAACAATTCTATTTTCAATTTTACTATTATCAATGAGTTTTTCAACCAATTCTGAAATCTTTGCAGATTCAATTCAACAAGAAAAACAAAATATCATAAAGGAGTTAAAAGAATTAGAGTTAGATTCAGAAACTAGTAAAAAAACAAAGAAGATTATCAATTCAACAATCAAAAAACTAGAAAAGAGTTTAGATGATAAATTCTGGAAGGACGAATCAACGATAAATTTTAAACATGGGAAAAATGTATTGAATGATGATAGTCATGCCATAAACAAATTAGATGCAGTTTTGAAAGACAAAAAAGAAATAGAGACAATCAAAGAAAAAATATTACAAATTAACATCAAAATTCTAAATGTAGACAAAATACTTGTTGGCAATATAATTGACAGTGTTGAAAATATGATTATGAGTGACAAAGGACTCAATAAACTGAATAAAGCAATAGAAAAATTTGAAGAAGGTAGTAAGGCATTAGATGATGGAGATTATGATAACGCAATTAAAAATTTCAAAAAATCTTTGGATTTAATTAAAAAATCACTCAAAGATCCACACTTTAAAAAAATGAAAATAGTTGAACATGAAGGAACATTAGATATGAATTTTGATGGAAGTCCAGATGTGTATCTAAAAATAGTTGATCCTAACAAGAAAAACAAACCAAAAGAAATCGAGTTTAAAATTACTGGAGAGTGTGTTAATGGAGTAATACATGATGATGCAAGAATGAAAATAGGAATATCCGTTCCAAAGCCAGGTCCAGGCCAATTCGCATTAGAATTCTTTGATGAAGAAGTTCATGCAACTAACAAATGGTTTAAAGAAAATGATCCTAATGAAAAAATCGATCCGGTAATAATTTCCACCATCTCAGAATACTTCTCATTTCCAGACAGCGGAGATGATTTGATTCAGAAAAACCCTGAAGATAGAGAAGGTTCTGTTGATTTTACATTCGAGCCTATTTCCGAAATAGGAAACCAAAATGGATGGATAGGAAAATTCACTTTGGATGTTGAACCTGGAGACTATGCAATGCACTTTTGGTTCCCATTAACTGAACCAACAATAGAAGGGGACAGTTGTAATTTTATTAGTTCCTTTAGTGTGCCAACAACTTTTGAAGACAAGATTGTCAAACAGGTAATAATATAGTAAATGTTGTAGATTTTTTAAAAGATTCAGATATTCCCATTGTCATAATAAATTGCTTGTTTGATACAATGCAGCAAGTGATTGTAGATTATTTTCAATAATAGAGTAATCTAGCATAGCTTACGCTAGGAGTAATTATCAATTAATCGTCCATAGCTTACGCTATGTATGATTAAAAATAAAATCATCGTACAAGTCGTGTATATTTTCACTTGATGAATTGAAAATGATTCATCGCGCATAGTCTCTATGTAAGTGGCTGAACCGATGTGTTGGTCTATTAGTAAAGGCTGGCTCACCACTCGCCGAAGCTTGTGATCTACACCACCTTCCTATCAACGCAGTATTTTGCTGCCGACCTTCATCTTACGAAAGAATAACTTGTCTCGGGATAGGATTCGTGCTTAGATGCTTTCAGCACTTAGCCTAAACGGCTTAGCTGCCCGGCCTGCCTTATCAGACAACCGGTAAACCAGTGGCCACGCTGCTCTGTTCCTCTCGTACTCGGAGCAACTTCCCCTCAGTTATTCGCGCTTCCATCAGGCAGAGACCGACCTGTCTCACGACGGTCTAAACCCAGCTCATGTTCCCTTTTAATAGGCGAGCAGCCTCACCCTTGGCCCCTGCTGCAGGACCAGGATAGGAAAAGCCGACATCGAGGTACCAAACCGCGGGGTCGATAGGAGCTCTCGCCCGCGACGAGCCTGTTATCCCTGGGGTAATTTTTCTGTCACCTCCGGGCCCCAATAGTGGGCACACGAAGGATCGCTAAGCCAGACTTTCGTCTATGAATTCCGTGCGTTTGGAAATCCATTCAGTCGAGTTTTTGGCTTTGCCCTCTTCAACGGATTTCTGCCCCGTTTGAACTCAACTTTGGGCCCCTTTGATATCTTTTCAAAGGGGTGCCGCCCCAGCCGAACTGCCCACCTGCACGTGTCTCCGGTCTTCACCGGATAAGTGATACTGCAAAAAGAGTCTGGTGTTACATCGTTGCTTCTTAACATCCCGGAGAACGTTAAGCATAGCTCCCAGATACCCTGTGCAATTCTTACTATATCACAAGCACAAGCTGCAGTAAAACTCCACGGGGTCTTCTCTCCCCGATGGAAGATGAAGGACTGTTCGTCCTCCTTATGTGGCTTCACCGGGTTGTAGGCGGGGACAGTGGGGCTCTCGTTGTTCCATTCATGCGCGTCGGAACTTACCCGACAAGGCATTTGGCTACCTTAAGAGAGTCAGAGTTACTCCCGGCGTTAACCGGCCCTTAGCTCGGTTGAACCCAAGTTTTAGGTACCGGCACCGGCCAGGATTCAGCGACTATACAAATCCTTTCGGACTAGCAGTCGCCTGT